>NZ_CP088008.1:0-2500 GCF_021044645.1 Tardiphaga sp. 37S4
GGAGATTGACGCATCTGCGTCGGGCTGTTTGACAAGTTAAATTGAAGAAAGAGAAACGTGGACGGCGGAGTCCTTGCGGGTCTCGTTCGATGGAAGCTTCGGCTTCCTGAGGCGGGGCCGGACGAAAGACTTCGGCGGTACACGTTTTGAACAAAGGTTAACACCATCGTTGTTAGCGCTGTGAAGCGCGGACAGCAGATTGGCTGAACTTCGGTTTGGTCGATTTAGTATGGTGGGACCTCGTCAATACGTTGTGATCAGCCGGTTTAAAGTTTCAAGTCCAACTTGAGAGTTTGATCCTGGCTCAGAGCGAACGCTGGCGGCAGGCTTAACACATGCAAGTCGAACGGGCGTAGCAATACGTCAGTGGCAGACGGGTGAGTAACGCGTGGGAACATACCTCTTGGTTCGGAACAACACAGGGAAACTTGTGCTAATACCGGATAAGCCCTTACGGGGAAAGATTTATCGCCGAGAGATTGGCCCGCGTCTGATTAGCTAGTTGGTGGGGTAAAGGCCTACCAAGGCGACGATCAGTAGCTGGTCTGAGAGGATGATCAGCCACATTGGGACTGAGACACGGCCCAAACTCCTACGGGAGGCAGCAGTGGGGAATATTGGACAATGGGCGCAAGCCTGATCCAGCCATGCCGCGTGAGTGATGAAGGCCCTAGGGTTGTAAAGCTCTTTTGTACGGGAAGATAATGACGGTACCGTAAGAATAAGCCCCGGCTAACTTCGTGCCAGCAGCCGCGGTAATACGAAGGGGGCTAGCGTTGCTCGGAATCACTGGGCGTAAAGGGTGCGTAGGCGGGTTTTTAAGTCAGAGGTGAAATCCTGGAGCTCAACTCCAGAACTGCCTTTGATACTGAAAGTCTTGAGTATGGGAGAGGTGAGTGGAACTGCGAGTGTAGAGGTGAAATTCGTAGATATTCGCAAGAACACCAGTGGCGAAGGCGGCTCACTGGCCCATAACTGACGCTGAGGCACGAAAGCGTGGGGAGCAAACAGGATTAGATACCCTGGTAGTCCACGCCGTAAACGATGAATGCCAGCCGTTAGTGGGTTTACTCACTAGTGGCGCAGCTAACGCTTTAAGCATTCCGCCTGGGGAGTACGGTCGCAAGATTAAAACTCAAAGGAATTGACGGGGGCCCGCACAAGCGGTGGAGCATGTGGTTTAATTCGACGCAACGCGCAGAACCTTACCAGCCCTTGACATGTCTATGACCGGTACCAGAGATGGAACCTTCCCTTCGGGGCATAGAGCACAGGTGCTGCATGGCTGTCGTCAGCTCGTGTCGTGAGATGTTGGGTTAAGTCCCGCAACGAGCGCAACCCCCGTCCTTAGTTGCTACCATTTAGTTGAGCACTCTAAGGAGACTGCCGGTGATAAGCCGCGAGGAAGGTGGGGATGACGTCAAGTCCTCATGGCCCTTACGGGCTGGGCTACACACGTGCTACAATGGCGGTGACAATGGGATGCAAAAGGGCGACCTCTCGCAAATCTCAAAAAGCCGTCTCAGTTCGGATTGGGCTCTGCAACTCGAGCCCATGAAGTTGGAATCGCTAGTAATCGTGGATCAGCATGCCACGGTGAATACGTTCCCGGGCCTTGTACACACCGCCCGTCACACCATGGGAGTTGGTTCTACCTGAAGGCAGTGCGCTAACCGCAAGGGGGCAGCTGACCACGGTAGGGTCAGCGACTGGGGTGAAGTCGTAACAAGGTAGCCGTAGGGGAACCTGCGGCTGGATCACCTCCTTTCTAAGGATGGTTCTTCAGATGCTTGCATCTATCGAACCTCTTTTGAAACATCAGTGGCCAGACATTGGATCAATGTCTGAGCTGCATAGGCGGGACACCGCCGTCTTCGTTTCTCTTTCTTCGCGGACGAACACACGCTGGGGCGTGCTCGTGCTGCTTATTGGCGTTTGATCGCAAGGTCATGTCGATGAGCCGAGCGCAGTCCTTTGTTGTTAGGGCTTGTAGCTCAGTTGGTTAGAGCGCGCGCTTGATAAGCGTGAGGTCGGAAGTTCAAGTCTTCCCAGGCCCACCATATTTGCGCGCTTTGAATTGAAGCTGCTGCTGACGTCGACATCACATGCGCAAGCATCGCATCTGCAAAACGTGTTCTTTAGCGTTGAGCATTCGTCTTCTGGAACGGGGGCATAGCTCAGCTGGGAGAGCGCGTGCTTTGCAAGCATGAGGTCGTCGGTTCGATCCCGTCTGCCTCCACCAGAAACTTTGGTTGGATGCTGATGAGCGGTCGAGACGAAAACAACTTCAAGACATTCAGTGTGTTCAGACAGTGCGCGCCATATGGGCAGCGCCTGATTTAGTCCGCGGTATAACTTCGCTTGTCGGTCTTACGAGATCGACTGCGGGATTTATGACATCGTAAAGAGGAGATCGTTCCGAGGTTCGGGTCTGCAAGCAATTGCGGGTGCCGCAATCATAATCTCCAGGAATTGAGTGCGAACGCTTTGCTTGCAAAGC
>NZ_CP088008.1:4807500-6115000 GCF_021044645.1 Tardiphaga sp. 37S4
TGGTGGCGCTGGCCAAGGCCGAGCCGGGCAAGCTGACATTTGCGTCAGCCGGTATCGGCAGCACGAGCCATCTGTGCGGCGAGACGCTGAAGGTGCTCGAAGGCATCGATGCCGTCCACATCCCGTATCAGGGCGCAGCTCCGGCACTTCAGGATGTCATCGGTGGTCAGGTGTCCATGATGTGCGATAATCTGTCGAACACGGTCCAGCAGGTACAAAGCGGAGCGCTGAGGCCCATCGTCGTGACCGCGCCTGAACCAAGCAAACAGCTGCCCAATGTGCCGACGTCACCGCAGGCAGGCTATCCCGATCTCCTCGCGGGCAACTGGTACGGCTTTGTCGCTCCATCGGCGACCCCCAAGGACGTGATTGAGAAGCTCAACACATCGATCGTGGAGGCGTTGCGAGATTCAACTGTTTCGGCTCGCCTGGAAGGCCTTGGTTTGACCGTGATCGCGGACAAGCCCGATCAGTTCGGAGCTGTTATCGCCAAGGATTCTGCGCGGATGGAAAATATCGTGAAGCGCTCGAAAGCGAAGATTTCCAACTAGGGATTTTTCGGCATCCCTCCGAGCTTAAACTGGTATTGACTTTAGTCCTAGATTGAGTTACCTCGCTTCCAGCCTGCTCGATTGCTGCGTGCTCATGACACACAGCGTCGATCAGACTGCAGCGGCGACCCGGTCATCCGGGCAGCTGCTGGTGGAGCGCCGGGAGGCGCAGCGTTCGCTCGGCGGGCTTCGCACCCCCACCGATGTCGTAACGCGCGCGTCCTCCCTGCGGGACTCGCAATCCCGCCGGTGCTGACGTGCGGGCCGGCCCTCGCAAGGCTAGCCTCAAGGGGTCTCGCAAACCCCTGGCGCCTCCCGGCGCTCCATTCTCGCAATGGGAAACGGGATGAAGGGTCGTCCGCGCCCTCGCTGAAGCGGAGATCGGCGCGTGCCTTATGCGACCTGCGCGCGGACGGACAGTTCCGCATCCGGCGCAGCAATGGCCTGAGCGCGCAGCAGCTCGATGATCTCCTCGTTCGGTCGCGCGCGGCTGAACAGGAAGCCCTGCCCTTCATGGCAGCCTTCACTGCGCAGGCAGGCGAGTTCAGATTCGGTCTCGACGCCTTCCGCCGTGATGGTGACACCGAGGCCCATGCCGAGGCTGATGATCGAACGCACGATGGCCTGCGCGTCGCGATTGGAGCCGAGATCGCGCACGAAGGACTGGTCGATCTTGATCTTGTCGAACGGAAAGCTTCTGAGATAGCTCAGCGACGAATAGCCGGTTCCGAAATCGTCCATCGAGATGCGCACGCCGAGCGCGCGCAGCGCGTGCAGGGTCGCCAGCACCTGATTGCTCTTTTCCAGCAGCAGCGTCTCGGTGATCTCCAGTTCAAGCCGCCGCGGCGGCAGTCCCGAATGCTTCAGCGCATCCATCACCACCGAGAGCAGATTGCCAACGCGGAACTGCAGCGGCGACAGATTGACTGCGACGCGCACTTCATCGGGCCAGCGCGCAGCCTCATTGCAGGCCCGGCGCAGTATCTGCGTGCCGAGCGCATTGATCAGGCCGGTGTCTTCCGCAACGGGGATGAAATCCGCCGGCGAGATCATGCCGCGCTCCGCATGCGGCCAGCGCACCAGCGCCTCGCAGCCGGTAATGCGACCGGTCTTGAGATCGATCAGCGGCTGGTAGAAGGGTCGGAGCTGATCGTCCTGAATGGCGGAGCGCAGATCGATTTCGATCTTGCGACGCGCTTGTGCACGAGCGTCCATGCCGGACTCGAAGAAGCTGAAGGTACCGCGCGAGTCGTTCTTGGCGCGCGACAGTGCCATGTCGGCGTTCTTGAGCAACCGCTCGGATTCATCGCCATCGCTCGGCGCCATCGCGATGCCGATGCTGGCGCCGATGACCACCGAATGACCGTCGAGCAGATAGGTCTCACCGACGGCGTCGAGCAGCCGGCGCGCCAGCAGCACGACATCCTCGGGACGGTTGATGCCGGTCTGGATGATGGCGAATTCGTCCGAGTTCAGCCGCGCCAGCGCGTCTTCCTCGCGCAATGACGACCGCAACCGCCGCGCCACGCCGCGCAGCAGCTTGTCGCCGATACCATGGCCGAGCGTGTCGTTGACACCCTTGAAGTTGTCGAGGCCGAGAAACAGCACCGCGACCTTCTCGCCGGTGCGCCGGGTATGTGCGAGGACCTCGTCGAGACGCTGGCGCAGCAGGTTGCGATTTGGCAGGCCGGTGAGGCCATCATGATGCGACATGAAAGCCAGCCGCATCTCGGCACGCTTGCGCTCCGTGATATCCATCAGCGCCAGCATCACGGCTGGCTCCTCGTTGTAGACGAGGTGCCGCGAATAGATCGCCAGATCGATTAGCGAGCCGTCGGCCTTGACGTGTTTCCAGGTTCGCGCGGCCTGCTCGTCATTGGCGTGATCGCCGACCCAGGGCGGGGCGGCCTCGAAGGCCTGCAACTGGCGGATGGTGAGCTTCTCGAATTCCGGACGCGTGTAACCGTAATGTTCGATCGCAGCGTCGTTGACGCTGAGGATGCGTTCGTCATCGAGCGCACAGACGATCATCGGCACCGGATTGCTCTCGAACAGCAGGCGGAACGACGCCTCGCGCTGTTTCAGCTCGGTGATGTCGACGCGCAGACCGATGACACCGCCGTCTTCGGTGAGCCGCTCTTCGATCAGGACGACGCGGCCGTCGGCCAGAACCTGTTCGTGACGTTCACCTGGATGGAACAGTTTGGCGACGCGTTCCGCGATCCATTCGTCCTCGCGACCGATGGCCTCAGGATAGTCGCCGCGTTCGACACCGACGCGGATCGTGTCCTGCAGACGCGCACCCGGCACGAACTGATCCGAGCTGCGGTTGTAGATTTCCGCGTACTTCTTGTTCCAGAGGATGTAGCGCCCGTCGGAATCGAGAAACACGATGCCTTGCGGCAGAATGTCGATCGCCTCGCGCAGACGCTCATGGGATTTACGGGCTTCCGCGATCGCCGCCTCGGCCTGGGCACGCTGGCGCACGATCTCGCGAATGGGACCGCTGACAAGACCCTTTTTCGGCGCCAGTTTCGGCGCAGCCGCGATCGCCCGGCTCGGCCGGGTGGTCCGAGACGCCAGTCCGGCTTTCGCTTTCTTTTTCGCTTCAGGCCGGAACTTCAGCATCAATGATCCACTCGCAACGCGCGTGTGACAATATGTGCAAGAAGTGTCTGAAAAAACGGTATCAATGCCCGTTCACAGCAACCGATTACCGTCTGAACTGCGCGCCTGTACACATCCCATGCCTTCACAACAGGCAAAAACCGTGGGCGTATGGTTACCCATGTCTGGACGTTACCGGGTCACGCGCGATCATCCCCACCAAGTGAGAGACGCAAGCGGCTCGAAACGCTGATAAAACGACTGAGCCAGTGGCAACAGGAGGACCGGCAAACCCAAACGCAAAAAAAAGCGCCAGCGTCAGGTGTGGTTACCCGCGCGTTAAAATCATACGTGCCGCAGGTCACTCACCTCGTCGACAGCTTCAGCTATAGTCGCAGCATGAGCCTTCGCCTGATTCTCAGCCTCATACTCCTGCCCGCCGTCATTGCTTCAACGCCGCTGGCATTGGCGCAAACCAAAGGCAGCGTCGATCTGAAACCGCTGCCGCCGCTGGCCAATCCGAACGACCCGGCCATCGGCGCCAAAGAACTATTCGGCCGCAAGGTGCTGCCGACGAAATCGCCGGTGCGCGTGGTCGGCTTCTACGCCAAGGGCTGCATCGCAGGCGCCGAAGCGCTGCCGATCAACGGGCCGACCTGGCAGGTGATGCGGCTGTCGCGCAATCGCAACTGGGCGCATCCGCAACTGGTCGAGCTGCTGGAGCGGCTGTCGGTCAGGGCTAACAAGAACGCCGGCTGGCCAGGCATCCTGGTCGGCGACATGTCGCAGCCGCGCGGCGGGCCGATGATCACAGGCCATGCCAGCCATCAGGTCGGGCTTGATGCCGATATCTGGCTGACGCCGATGCCGAACCGCCAGCTCTCGCGCAACGAGCGTGAGGAGATGTCGGCGGTAATGATGGTGCGGCACGACCGGCTCGACATCGATCCGACTACCTGGACGCCGTCCCATCTGCCGGTGATCCGCGCCGCGGCGCTGGAGCCCAGCGTGGAGCGCATCTTCGTCAACGCCGCCATCAAGAAGGCGCTGTGCCGCGAAGCCAAGGGCGACCGCAGCTGGCTGTCGAAGGTGCGGCCGATGTACGGCCATGATTATCACTTCCATGTCCGCATCAAATGCCCGGTCGGCAGTGCCGAATGCGAAGCCCAGCCACCGCCGACTGATTCCGAGGGCTGCAGCGCCGGCGATCTGGCTTACTGGTTCAGCGATGCCGTACTGCATCCGAAACCGCCGCCGGTTCCGCCCAAGCCGAAGCCGCCGATGACGCTCGCAGAAATGCCGGCTGCGTGCCGACAGGTTCTGACGGCACCGTGATCGGCCGACTGGCTATCGCATTGTCGTGAAACCGGGTTAGAACACGCCATCGTTGTGCCGTAAGCCGACGATCAACAACGGGCGCCCCTCCCGCACTCCTTCCATATCAGCCGCGGCTGTCAGCTGCCCGGCCCAATCCTGCGAGATCCAACATGCGCATCAGTGCACGCAACCAGATCAAGGGTACCGTCCTCGAAGTGACCAAGGGCGCGACCACCTCGCATGTCCGCGTCGACATCGGCGGCGGCCAGGTCGTGACCTCGTCGATCACCAACGAAGCCGTTGACGATCTGGCGCTCAAGGCCGGCGGCAAATGCATCGTCGTGGTGAAAGCCTCCGACGTCATGATCGCGGTGGATTGATTATGTATGCGCGTCTGATTGTCGCGCTCATACTGCTCGGTTCGGCGCCTGCATGGGCTGCCGAGCCCAGCGGCTGTGACAAGTTCAAGTGGCCGATCGACAAGGAGCGCGCCGCACTGACGGCGCAAGATCGCCTCAAGATTGCCTCTGGCGCCGACCTCGCAATTCCCGCCGCAGCGATCCTTGATTTGAAGACACCCGCTGAGGCGAAGCTGCCGACGTCTCCAGAGCGAAAGCCGAAAGACGGCACATTTGCAGGCTTTGCGCGCTTCCAGAAGGCGCCGAAGGCTGGCACATACACCGTCAGCCTGTCGGCGGCGGCGTGGGTCGACGTGGTCCAGGATGGCGAAATCCTGAAGCCGATGGAGTTCAGCGGCGCGACCGACTGCGCCGGCATCCGCAAGACCATGAAGTACGATCTTGCGGCAGGTCCGTTTGTGATCCAGGTCAGCGGCGTGACTGAAAACACCATCAGCTTGGCCGTGCTGCCGTCCGAGTGACGGCAGCCTTAGAGGCCTCCGCGCCCAAGGGCCTTTACCCCCTTGGCCAGCCTGATATTATTCCCCAGCGATATCCCTGCGGACCGTAAGTCCTCGGGATTGCCGGAACGGCGCTTCCGCCTGTCGCATGTCCCACCCAACCAACGCCTGAGTTGCGCGCACTTTGCGCTGTGCTCACGCATGGAGCGCCACATGAACCGTTTTGCCGGACTTTTCGCTGCGTTCTCGATCCTGCTCGGATCGACCTTCACGCCTGCCCATGCGCAGGACAAAACCCTCACCGTGTTCGCCGCAGCGTCGATGAAGAACGCGCTCGACGAGCTCGATGCCGCCTACACTGCCAAGACCGGCGTGAAGATCACCGCCAGCTATGCTGCAAGCTCGGCGCTCGCCAAGCAGATCGAACAGGGCGCGCCGGCCGACGTCTTCGTGTCCGCTGACACCGACTGGATGGACTACGCCATCGGCAAAAAGAACATCAACGTCGCCACGCGCACCGACCTCCTCGGCAACAGCATCGTGCTGATCGCCGCCAAGGACGCCAAGCTCGACAACGTCACCATCGGTCAAGGCTTCGATCTCGCCAAGCTCGCCGGCGACGGCAAGATCGCCACCGGCGATGTGAAGTCGGTCCCGGTCGGCAAATACGCAAAGGCCGCGCTTGAGAAGCTCGGCAGCTGGACCGCCGCCGAGTCGAAATTCGCCATGGCCGAGAGCGTGCGCGCTGCGCTGACGCTGGTCTCACGCGGTGAAGCTCCGCTTGGCATCGTCTATGCGACCGATGCCAAGATCGATCCGGGCGTGAAGATCATCGGCACCTTCCCGTCGGACTCGCACCCGGCGATCATCTATCCGATAGCTGCGACCACCACCGCCAAGAGCGAAGCCGCCGACTACCTGACCTTCCTGAGGTCATCGGCCGCAAAGACGGTTCTTGAGAAGTACGGCTTCACGTTCCTGGTCAAGCCGACGTCCTGACACGTGTCCGACATCTCTCCTGAAGAATGGACGGCGATCCTGCTTTCAGTCAGGGTCGCCGTGATCGCGACATTGATCTCGACGCCGATTGGAATCGGCGTCGCCTGGCTACTCGCGCGGCGTGACTTCTGGGGCAAGCCGATCATCGACGCCATAATCTATCTGCCGCTGGTGCTGCCGCCCGTCGTCACCGGCTATCTGCTGCTGCTGCTGCTCGGCAAACGCGGCCTTCTCGGCGCCTGGCTCGCCGAACATCTCGGCATCGTCTTCGCCTTTCGCTGGACGGGTGCCGCGCTTGCATGCGGCGTGATGTCGTTCCCTCTGCTGGTGCGGCCGATCCGGCTCTCGATTGAGGCGGTTGACCGGCGGCTCGAACAGGCATCGAGCACGCTCGGCGCATCGCCGTGGAAAGTATTTGCAACGGTGACCCTGCCGCTGGCGCTGCCCGGCGTCCTGGCCGGCATGGTCCTCGGCTTTGCCAAGGCCATCGGCGAATTCGGCGCCACCATTACTTTCGTCTCAAACATTCCCGGCGAGACCCAGACGATTTCCTCCGCGATCTACTCGTTGATCCAGACGCCCGACGGTGACGCGGCAGCTTCACGTCTGGTGATGATCTCCATCGGCATCGCCGTACTGGCGCTTATCGCTTCGGAATGGTTCGCGCGCCGCGCGACGCAACGGCTGCATGGAAACTGATCGTGCTGCGCGTTGACGTGTTCAAACAACTCGGCGAGTTTTCGGTCGACGTCGCCTTCACCAGCGAAGGCCGCGTGACGGGCCTGTTCGGCTCCTCAGGTGCGGGCAAGACCTCGCTGGTCAGCATGATCGCCGGCCTCGTGCAGCCGGATCGCGGCATCATCGCCGTGGATGGCGACGTGCTCTATGACGGCAGCGCGCGCGTCCACGTTCCGCCGCATCGGCGCCGAATCGGCTATGTGTTTCAGGATGCGCGACTGTTCCCGCATCTGAGCGTCGCGCAGAACCTCGACTACGGACGCCGGATGAACCGCCTGACACGCGATTCTGCTGAGGAAACGCGCATTACAGAGATGCTTGATATCGGACATCTGCTCGATCGTCGTCCCGGCGGCCTCTCGGGCGGTGAACGTCAACGCGTGGCGCTGGGACGTGCGCTGCTATCTCAACCGAGGCTGCTACTGCTCGACGAACCTATGGGGGCGCTCGACGAGGAGCGGAAGGCAGAGATCCTGCCCTACCTCAAGCGGCTGCGCGATGCAGGCGATGTGCCGATGGTCTTCGTCAGTCACGATGCCGACGAGATGCGGCAACTGGCGACGCAGGTCGTGATGCTGAAGCGTGGCCGTGTCGCGGCCTTCGGTGGCACCGAGATCCTGCCGCGTATCATCCCGGCAGCCTGAGCCAATCAGGCGCCGGACAGCGTGGTCCAGCCTCGCTTCAGTTTCGCCTTGAGGGCTTGCCTGCGTGTCAGCTTTGGCGGCGCGGGATCTTCGTCTTCGGGCAGACGCAGGCCAACCACATTGACGCGTCCGCCGCCAAGGCTGCGCGCGACGAGATCGATGCTGTCGATCGGCAAGGCGGCGCCAACGGTCGGCGCATGATCGAGATGGATGTCGAAATAATCGGCCAGCGTCAGCGACTCCTGGGCTGGATCGACGGCAATGCCGTAGATCGCCGCAAGATCGCCGAGAGTGATTTCACCAGACACCATGAAGTCACCAAGCAGATGCGGGTCCGGCGCCGTGCTCGGCGGCATGTCGACAAAGAAGCGATCCAGCGCCTCGGCCTTTTCCGGCGGCGCCAGCAGATAGATGTAATCGCCGGCCGTAACAGGCTCGGCCTCCGCCGGCGTCAGGATGCGCTCATCGCGAATGACCAGCGTCGGCTTCGACCATGACGGAATAAGGTTGCGTTTCAGGTAGAGGCTCTTCGGGCGCACGGCATAGCCGACCAGTTGCTGTTCGAGCTGACCTGGCAAATCGAGTTCGATACGGCGCGGCCCCCTGTCGGTGCGCGGCAGAGCGACATGCAGCTTCCGGGCGGCAAAAGCCAGCGTCCACCCCTGAAACAACAGCGAAATGATCACAACCACGAAAGCGACGTCGAAATACAGCGACGCCTTGGGCAGACCAACCAGCATCGGGATCGAGGCAAGGAAGATTGCGACGGCACCGCGCAGGCCGACCCACGAAACGAACATCTTTTCGCGCCAGTTGAAGCGGAAGGGCTGCAAACACAGGAAGACCGCGACCGGGCGCGCCACGAACATCAGAACCAGGGCAACGCCGACCGCCGGAATGATGCTGCCCACCAGCCGCTCCGGCGACACCAGAAGACCGAGCATGACGAACATCACGATCTGCGCCAGCCACGTCGCAGCGTCGAGGAACGTCACCACGGAATTATGCGCCCGCGTCGGACGATTGCCGATGATGATGCCGGCAAGATAGACCGCCAGAAAGCCTGAGGCGTGAGCGATCTGAGCCAGCCCGAAGATCACCAGAGCCGCGGTGCAGACGAAGGGCGCATGCAACCCCTGCGGCAGCGCCACGCGATTCATGGCCAAGACAACCAACCGGCCACCGACGACGCCGATCAGGGTGCCCAGCACGGCTTCCTGAACAAACTCCATTGCCACATGACCGGCGGAGGCGTCCCCCAGCGACAGAAGCTTGACCAGCGTCAGAGTCAGAAAGACGGCGAACGGATCGTTCGTTCCGGACTCAACTTCGAGTGTCGCGCCAACCCTCGGTCTGAGGCGCAGGCCTTGCGCGTGGACCAGCAGAAAGACAGCAGCCGCGTCGGTGGAAGCCACCACCGCGCCGGTCAGCAGCGCCTGGGTCCAATTCAGGTCGAGGGCATATTTGGCGACCGGTGCCGTGATCAACGCCGTCAACAACACGCCAATCGTGGCCAACACCATCGACGGGGCCAGCACCGCGCGAATGGCCTGAAATCGTGTCTTCAACCCACCGTCAAAGAGGATCAGCGCGAGTGCAACCGAGCCGACCACATAGGTTGTATGGACGTCGTCAAACCGCAGTCCGCCGGGGCCCGCTTCGCCTGCCACCATGCCGATAAACAAGAAGAACAGCAGCAAGGGCGCGCCGAAGCGAAGCGCAAGCAGGCTGGACAGGATGCCGGCCATGACCAGAACTGCGCCGAGAAGGATGGCAATGCTGACGGAATCAAGTGACGCCATGAGGCTCCGAGGCCGGAAATACTTGTAAATCCATGCTTATCGTCGTCACCCCGAGACGCCAAACGTTTTCTGCGTGATACCTATTTGCAGGTATATTTCTCGGGAATTGCTCAAGACCGAAGCTCCGCTCGATGGCGCCGACGTGGTGCTTGTGTGAATCTCTGCCCATCCGAATCAAATGCGCCGTCCAGCGATGATTCCACACCACACGATACATTCACGACAACGAGAGCTGCGCGATGCTTGACCTGACCGACACCCACGAATTCGTGCTGGCAACCGCACGATCGTTCGGCGCCGAGGTAACCTCGCCGTGGTTCTATTTGCAGCTCGGACTTATGATGGCCGGCGGCGGCATTGCCTTCGCCATCGGGGCCGCAATCCGCTCGCGAGTCGATATGACCTCGCTGGCGATGGGCTGGCCGGCGCCGCTGCGCATGTTCATGCGCATTCTCGTCGGCAGCGCGGCCACTGCGGCCTTTGCGATCCTGATGACCCTCGACCGCATGATCATGCTGAGCGTGACATGGCCCAGCCGCAGCTATTTGCTGTCAGTGGCCGCGAAGCTTGCACTCGCGTGGCTAGTGATCCGGCTTGTCACCAGCGTGATCCGTAACGAATTCTTGGTCCGGCTGGTGTCGATCTCGGCCTGGTTCGTGGCGGCCCTCAGCATTGTCGGCCAGTTGCAGCCGACCATCACCATGCTGGATGCGAACGGGATCGACCTCGGCGGCCTCCGGCTGACCCCGCTACTCTTGATCAAGCTCGGCGTCTTGCTCGCGGTAGCGCTATGGCTCTCGAACATTGCCAGCAATTTTCTGGAAGGCCGGATCAGGCAGTCCCATGACCTCACGCCCTCGATCCAGGTCCTGCTGATCAAGCTGGTGCGCCTGCTACTGATGGTGTTCGCCGTCGCTCTCGTCATGGGTGCGGTCGGCATCAATCTCTCGGCGCTCGCCGTGTTCTCCGGCGCGGTCGGTGTCGGTATCGGTTTCGGCCTGCAAAAAATCGTCGCCAATTTCATCAGCGGCGTGATCCTGCTGGCGGACAAATCGGTGAAGCCCGGCGACCTCGTCACCATCGGCGACAGCTCCGGCCGCATCAGTGCGATGAATACGCGTTACATCTCGGTCGCCGCGGGCGACGGCCGCGAGTTCCTGATCCCCAACGAGGACCTCATTACCCAGAAGGTGGTGAACTGGACCTATACGGACAAGGACACGCTGGTGAAGGTCAATTTCAGCGCCAATTACGATGCGGATCCGCGCGTCGTCTGCAAGCTGGCTATCGACGTCGCAACGGCATCGCCACGGGCCAATACGGCCAAGACGCCGAACTGCATCCTCACTGAATTCGCCGAAGCCGGCATGAAATTCTCGCTGACCTTCTGGATCGACTCGCCCGACGGCATGGATGCCGTGAAGAGCGAGGTGATGCTGGGACTGTGGGATGCCTTCAAGCGTGAGGGCATCCGCGTGCCCTATCCGGTCCGCGAGCTGAAGATCCGTGGCGGTGCACTACCGGTCGAAACCATTGTCGAAGTCGCATCCGGTCCGGAGTAGTTCCGATGAAGCTACAGGCCGATCTGGTTCCGGCGACGCTGCTGCGGCGCTACAAGCGCTTCCTTGCCGATGTCGAGCTCGCCGATGGCAGCATGATCACCGCCCATGTCGCCAATCCCGGCGCGATGCTCGGCCTGCAGGCGCCCGGCGCGCGGGTCTGGCTGTCGAAGTCGCCGAGCAAGACCCGCAAGCTGCCTTTTTCATGGGAGCTGATCGAAGCCGATTTCGGCAATGGCCCGGAACTGGTCGGCGTCAATACAATGCACCCCAATGCCATTGTCGCCGAGGCGCTGGCCGCCAATGCGATCCCCGAACTCGCCGGCTACGACACCATCCGCCGTGAGGTGAAATACGGCGCTGCGTCGCGGGTGGATTTCCTGCTGGAACACCCGTCACGGCCGCCCTGCTATGTCGAGGTCAAAAACGTCCACATGATGCGCCAGCCAAGTTTGGCCGAATTCCCGGATTCCGTCACCGCGCGCGGCGCCCGCCATCTCGACGAACTGGCCGCTATGGTCGCTACGGGTGCACGGGCCATGATGCTGTTCGTGGTCCAGATCGGCTCGTCCACGGCTTTTGCGCTGGCGCGGGATATCGACCCGGCCTATGGCAGCGCCTTCGACAAAGCCTGCAACGCAGGCGTCGAAGCCGTCGCCTATACCTGCCGGATCGACCACGGCAGCATCGTTTTGGCCGGCCGAGTGCCGATTCAGCCATGAATATGGCCGGCTTGGGGACCGAGCGATGAGGTCCTGGAGGGGCTGCTTTGGCTTGCGCTGACCGCCCCAGCCATTAAATTGGGGCCTCAAATCACGCATTCCCGTCGCATCCTGCCTGGCAAGATCACCTGATGAGCTACGTCGAAGCCTCCGAAACCTCCCAGCGCAAAACCGGCCAGATCAAGCTGCACGGTCCCGCCGCTTTTGCTGGCATGCGCAAGGCCGGCGCGCTGGTGTCGCTGTGCCTGGACGAGCTGACCGATCTGGTGAAGCCGGGTGTGCTGACTTCGGCGATCGACGATTTCGTGCGGGAATTCGCCTTCAGCCATGGCGCCTTTCCGGCCACGCTGATGTATCGCGGCTATCGCTATTCGACCTGCACGTCGATCAATCACGTGGTCTGCCACGGTATGCCCGGCGACCGCGCGCTGAAGGAAGGCGACATCGTCAATGTCGACGTCACCTTCATCGTCGAGGGCTGGTATGGCGATTCCAGCCGCATGTATGGCGTCGGCGAACTCGCCCGCAAGGCGGAGCGACTGGTCGAGGTCACCTATGAATCGCTGATGCGCGGCATCGCCGTGGTCAAGCCGGGCAATACCACCGGCGATATCGGCCATGCGATCCAGAGCTTCGTCGAACCGCAGCAGATGAGCGTGGTGCGCGACTTCTGCGGCCATGGCCTCGGCCGCATGTTCCATGACGAGCCGAACATCATCCATGTCGGCCGCCCCGGCGAAGGCGTGACCTTGCGCCCCGGCATGTTCTTCACCATCGAGCCGATGATCAATCTCGGCAAACCGCATGTGAAGGTTCTGTCCGACGGCTGGACCGCCGTGACCCGCGACCGGTCGCTCTCGGCGCAGTTCGAGCACACCGTTGGCGTGACCGCCACCGGCGTCGAGATTTTCACGCTGTCCAAGCGGCATAACGAACAGCCGCCCGCGCCCGTCGCCTAAACTTCAAATCGCCACACGACATCGAACACTTTCTGGTTGCAAATGCAGCCGGGCACGGCATGCTCGCGGATAATGTCCATGCGAGCGTTTGCGCCACATGCCCGTTAGCCCCATCGATCCGACTGTGCCGCCGGGTCTTGCCGAAGCGCCGCATTATCATGGCCACCGGGAGCGACTGCGGGAACGCTTTCGCAGTGTCGGTGCCGATGCGCTGAGCGACTACGAGCTGCTGGAAATGGTGCTGTTCCGTGCGCTGCCGCGCCGGGATGTGAAGCCGCTGGCGAAATCGCTGATCACCAAGTTCGGCTCCTTCGCCGAGACCGTGCATGCCCCGGACATGCGGCTGCGCGAGATCGACGGCCTCGGCGAAGCCGCCATCACCGAGATCAAGCTGATCGCCGCCGCCACCAGCCGCGTCGCCAAGGGACAATTGAAGCAGCGCACCGCGTTGTCGTCATGGGCCACGGTGATCGACTATTGCCGCACGGCCATGGCCTTCGCCGACAAGGAGCAGTTCCGCATCCTGTTCCTCGACAAGCGCAACCAGTTGATCTCGGACGAGGTGCAGCAGGTCGGCACCGTCGATCACACACCGGTCTATCCGCGGGAGGTCGTGAAGCGCGCGCTCGAACTATCCGCGACAGCGATCATCATGGTGCACAACCATCCATCCGGCGATCCGACGCCATCACAGGCCGATGTTCAGATGACCAAGGCCGTGATCGATGTTGCCGCACCGCTCGGCATCGCGGTGCATGATCACATCATCGTCGGCAAACACGGCCATTCGAGTTTGAAGGGGCTGAAGCTGATCTAAGGCAAATCAGAACGCTTAGTTTTTGAAGGCCTTAACGTATTCTTCTGCTGCTCGAATACCGCTCTTTGCCTTGAGTGTTAAAGCAGTTGTCCGCGGCTTCCATTCGGACACCAGTTTTTCTGCGTTCTTGAGTTCTTGTTCGGACAACAGTGCAGCCATCTCATTCACATTTTTCGCGGGCGCCAGCTTCGAGAGTTTGAAATACGCATATGACAAAGACAGATCCTTTGGCGCTCCTTTTCCGGCGGAATACAAACGGGACAGACCAAAGAGGGCACCGGGATATCCCTGATCACCCGCCCTCTTCCACCACTTGAGCGCTTCTTCTGAATTTCCTCGCTTGTCATACAGATTAGCGACATCGTGCTGCGCAAGCGCGTAGCCGGCTTCGGCAGAAACAAGCTTGTATTTTAAAGCTTGATCCGAGTCAGGCTCCACGATGCCTGCGCCTTGCCCGTCATAGTAACAACCAAGCTTATAGGCTCCCAACGGGTCGTTCGACGCAGCCGATTTTTGAAACCACCCAAAGGCCTGCCTACGGTCCTGTTGTGTGCCGATGCCATTATTGTACATCATGCCCACATGATATTGCGCCTCTGCATCTCCCTTGTTCGCCAATGCGACCATTGCATTAAAGGTGCCTGCGTCATTTGCGTTGGCAGGCATTGAGAAAAATAAAAGGCACGAAAAAGCCAAGGCGAAAAATTTCATCTCACCCTCCAATCGGGTTTGAACCATTTCATCTTGGTCATTCACAACGGAAATAGGTTCGAACCCGACTGAGATTTCGAACTCAGCGAATTTGGCAGACAGGCCGGTCACGCAGTGCAATATCAAACAGTCCTCTACTGTCGCTCCACAGAGTTTCGGGAGGAACAGTCTTACGCCTGGCTGGCAGCGATCCGCTGAAGATAACGACGTCCGGAATCCGCTGCCCCAGCCGCAGTGGTTACGCGTCCTTCACCAGAGCGATAAATTTACTGTCGCAGCAGGATGAGCGGATCAGCACTATCCGGCACACGGCGCCACTGCGCGTTGTCGTCAGCCTCGAAATGCCAGGTCTCGCCCGATGCTGACATCATCAGCAATTCGCCGCGTTCGAGGCGCCACTGTTTGGGATTGAAATTCGCCACCAGGGGGTCGCAGCGCGGCTTCAGGAACACGGCGAAATTATCCTGGGTCGTCTCGGTATTGGTCAGCGTCAGACCGCAGACCACGCGGCCGCTGCCGCGCACCATCGACCAATCGCCAATCATCTGGTCCATCGACTTGGTCAGCGAGCGGGCTGCAGCGAGATTCTGCAGGATATAGACGCCTTCGCCGGTACGAATGCCTTCGAAGATGCCGCTCTCGACTTCGGTGAAATCGATCACCGCTTCGCCCGTCGGATTCTGCAGCCGGACGATATCGAGCCCCTTGATGTTCCAGGCTGCGATGTCCTTGGTGAAGGGCAGCGCCTTTGCGCAATCCGGTTCGAGTTCGAGCTTCAGCCCCTGTGGCGACGTGTCGTTCTTCAGCGTCACCACGCAGGTCTTGCTGCGCTCGGTGGTGGAGAGCTCCCACTGCCCGATCATGTTTTTTCGAAGGGTGGCAGCGTCCTGCGCTCGCGCCGGTGCGCCGACGAGCATCGCGCCGGCAACTGCCAGCGCAAAATATCGACAGCGCCCCGTCGCGAGTCTCACGATCAGCGCCCCTTTATCGGTGTTTCCGCAATCGGCGTCGTCGGCGCCTTGCCGGCGAACCAGAGCTTGAGGTTGTCGACCACCAGCTGATCCATCGCGTTGCGCGTCACCACCGACGCCGAGCCGACATGCGGCAGCAGCACGACGTTCTGCATCGACTTCAGCTCGTCCGGCACCTTGGGCTCTTGCGCAAACACGTCGAGGCCAGCGGCCAGAATAGTGCCCGATTTGAGGGCCGCAATCAGTGCAGGCTCGTCGATCACCGAACCGCGCGCGATATTGATGATGATGCCGCGCGGACCGAGCGCCTGCATGACTTCCGCGTTGACGAGATTGGCCGTCGACGGTCCGCCCGGCGTAATGACGATCAGCGTATCCACCGCCTTCGCCATCTCGATCAGGTTCGGATAATGCTTGTGCGAGACGCCAGCGGCGGGGTTGCGCGAGTGATAGACCACCGGTACCAGCGAGGCGTCGAGACGGCGCGCGATGGCCTGACCGATGCGGCCCATGCCCACCATGCCGACCTTGCGATCACGCAGCGAGCCGACTGTGAGCGGATAGGGCTGCGTCAGCCACAGGCCCGAACGGACATATTTGTCCGCTTTGATGAATTCGCGGGCAGTCGCGATGAACAGGCCGAGCGCCGTATCGGCGACTTCCTCGGTCAGCACATCCGGCGTGTTGGTAACGAGGATGTTGTTCTCGGCGGCATATTTCGCGTCGATGTGATCGTAGCCGACGCCGAACGAGGAGATGATCTCGACCTTGGGATATTTCGCCAGCACGGCGCTGTTGGTTGGCACCAGGCCGGTCACGGCAATGCCACGGATTTTCTCGGCGACGCCCGCCGGCAGCCGTTCGAGATCGTGCTGGGTTTCATATTTATGCAATACGAACTGATCCGAGAAACCGTTATTGATCAGCGGCTTCGTCGGTCCATAGATCAGCAGGTCGATTTTGTCCGAAGAGATTCCCGTCCCCATTATTTTTCCTTTCGCAGTGCACTCTCATGCCAGCGCCGCAACACAATGTGGGATACCAGCGCGAGCAGCATATAAATCACAATCCCCGCAACGGACAGCAACAATAACGCAGCGAACATTCGGGGAATATTGAGGCGATAGCTGGATTCCGAAATGCGATAGGCGAGGCCTGAACCAGCACCCGCCGCACCTGCAGCGATTTCCGCCGCCACCGCGCCGATCAGCGACAATCCGCCGGCAATGCGCAATCCGCCAAGTATGAATGGCAGTGCCGCCGGAAACTTCAGATAGCGCAGCACCTGCCAGCGCGATGCGCGGTAGAGCTGGAATAGCCCGGCCAGATTGCGATCTACCGAATTGAGACCGAGCGTCGTATTGGCCAGCACCGGGAAGAATGCCACGATCCAGGCGCAGACAACGACGGCCGTCTGCTGCGGCAGATAGATCAGCATCAGCGGCGCGATGGCGATGACGGGCGTCACCTGCAGCACGATGGCATAGGGCAGCAGCGAATATTCCAGCCATTTGGACTGGTTGAACAACAGAGCCAATGCGATGCCGCCGATGGCTGCGGCGATGAAGCCCTCCAGCGCGGTCAAAAGCGTCACGCCGAGGGATTCAGACAGAACCGGCCAGTCGGCGATCAGCGTCTTGAAAACGAGTAAGGGGCCGGGCAGCAAATAGGGCGGGATTTCGCCGATCCGAACGACGAGATCCCACAACACGATGCCCGCAATGAACACGACGACGGGCCAGACAATGCGCTGCCATTGCATATCGCTGCCCGGCACGACCGAACCGCGATCGACTGTGGGCAGTGGCTCCAGCCCTTTCATGCCCGTGCCTTTGCGTCATTGGCCATCTCGTCACTGGCCTGCATCAGCGCCTGCGAGACGGCGCGGCAATAGCCGGCATAGGCCATCGAGGTGCGAAACGCGTCGGCGCGCGGTTCAGAGGATTCGATACGACATTCGGCGCTGACGCGACCAGGCCGCGAGGTCATCACCACAACGCGCTGCGACAGATAAACCGACTCGAACACCGAATGGGTGACGAAGATGACCGTCTTGCCGAGTTCACGCCATAGCGCCAGCAGGTCGTTGTTGAGCCGGAAGCGCGTGATCTCGTCGAGCGCCGCAAACGGCTCGTCCATCAGCAGGATATCCGGCTCAGTCACCAGCGCGCGGGCCAGCGACGCCCGCATCTTCATGCCACCCGACAATTCGCGCGGATAGGCTTCGGCAAAGTCCGCGAGACCGACCTGTGCGAGCACCTCATCCACCCGCGCCGTCGACTGCGCATCCGGCATATGTGCCAGCTTCAGCGGCAGCCGCACATTCTCCCGGATTGTGCTCCACGGCATCAGCGTCGGCTCCTGGAACACGAACCCAATGGCGTGACCGCTGCTCTGCGCAGCGACATCTAAAGTGCCCGCTGACGGCGCGATCAGGCCGGCTATCAGACGTAATGCAGTAGATTTTCCGCAGCCGGACGAGCCCAACAGCGAGACGAATTCGCCCTTGCGGATATCGAGATCAAGCGGCCCCAGCGCCACGGTGCCGTTGTCATAGACCTTCGCGACGCCGCGCAGGCGGACGGCGGTGGGGGCATCGCTCGACGACAAGGCAGGTTCGACCATCTGCCGGGCTACTTCTTCGGCCGGAGATCGAGACCGACACCCTTGTTGATGAACTGCAGCGTATAGGCCTTGCGATAGTCGATGTCGCGCTTGACCACGCCTGCGCGCGACATCTTGTCGAAGAAGCTGGCAACACGCGCTTCGCTCATGGCGCCGATGCCGTCTTTCAGCGTGTCACCTGAGTCGACGATACCGTATTCCTTCATCTTGGCGATGGAATAGGCAAGCAGGTCATCGGTCATTTCCGGGTTGAGCTTCTTGATGACCTCATTGGCGGCTTTGTTGTCGCCATAGAGATAGTTGTACCAGCCGATCATCGAGGCATCGACGAAACGCTGGACAAGGTCCGGCTTCTTGTCGACCCATTCGCGGCGCGTTTCGATCAAGGTCGAATAGCCATCGAAACCGTAATCCGCGAGCAGCATCACGGTTGGCTTGAAATTGGCTTGCTTCTCGACCACGAACGGCTCGGACGTAACATAGCCCTGCATCGCACTGTTCTTGTCGACGATGAAAGGCTGCGCATTATAGGTGTAAGGCTTGACCTTGGACGCGCTGAAGCCAAGCTCGGATCGCATCCATTGGAAATAGCCGGCGACGCCCTCCTTCGAGATCAGCAGCGTCATCGGCTTGAGATCTTCGAGCTTGGTCACCTTGGGATTGGGATGCGCCAGAAAGACCTGCGGGTCCTTCTGGAAGATCGCGGCGACAGCGACCACCGGCACATTATTGGCGACGGCATCGAAGGATTGCAGCGTGTTCGCGCTCATGAAGAAGTCGAGCTTGCCCGAGATCAACAGGATGCGGTTGTTCACGTTCGGGCCGCCCGGCACGATGGTGACGTCGAGGCCGTAATTCTTGTAGGTGCCGTCCGCGACCGCCTGGAAGAAGCCGCCATGTTCAGCCTCGGCCACCCAGTTGGTTCCGAAACTGACCTTGTCGAGCCTGGTTTCCGCCGCGGCAGGCGACCACACGGCCATCACGGCCAATGCGCCAATGGTTAACGCGCGCAGCAGGGATATCGGGCTCATATTGGACTCCGTCGACCGTTATGGCCCATGATAGGAAGCAATCTGCTGCCAGACTACCCTGCAAAATTGACCAAAGAAACGCACCTCGATGACTGCCAATATGCCGCCCCGCGACTGGACTGCCATTCACTGGCCCGACATCGCCAAGAGCGATCCGGCCTCCTGGATTGCAGTGCTGCCATTGGCCGCGACCGAGCAGCACGGACCGCATCTGCCCCTCGGCACTGACGTCATGATTGCGGAGGCTTATCTTGCAGAGGTCCAGCGCCTGCTGCCCGCCGATATTCCGGTAACGTTCCTGCCGCTTCAACCTGTGGGCATTTCGACCGAGCACCTCGCCTTTCCCGGTACGCTGACCTTGCCGACCGAGATCGCATTGCAGACCTGGACCGCGATCGGCGAAAGCGTCGCGCGCGCCGGCGTTCAGAAACTCGTGATCGTCACTAGCCACGGCGGCAACAGTGCAGCAATGACGCTCGCGGCGCAGGACCTGCGCGCCGAATACGGCATGCTGGTCGCCACCACCGGATGGAATCGGTTCGGTGCGCCGGATGGCCTGTTCACCGACGAAGAATTGCGTCACGGGATTCATGGCGGCGCCGTGGAAACATCGATCATGCTGGCGCGCTATCCGCAGCATGTGTGCAACGACAAGATCGCGAACTTCGCATCGTCGGCGATCGCGATGGAGAAGAACTATCGCTGGCTGTCCGCAAGCCGGCCCGCGCCATTCGCGTGGCAGGCCGAAGACCTGCATCCCAGCGGCGCGATTGGCGACGCCACGCAGGCATCAGCCGACAAGGGCGAGAAACTGCTGGCACACGGCGCAAAAGGATTCTGCGAACTGCTCGCGGACATGCATTGCTTCGACGTGACAGCGTTTGATCGCGAACCGGATGCCGGCGCGTGAGATGTGGTTAACCGCGGATTGCGCGATTCACGCGACGACATATTCCGCGCGGATGACGACACAATCCTGAAACCAAAAGAATTTGCCTGAAACCAAATAGTTCGACCGGGTCTCGAACCCGATCCGTTTGGGCTCCGACTGATTGGCATGCAGGCCACGATGGCTGCACTTCAACAGGATGGAGTTATCCCATGTCGATCAAGTCCAAGATTGCCGCTTTCGCTCTCGTTGCTCTCACTGCTGCCGGCACCATGGCATCGTCCCAGCAGGCTCAGGCCAAGGGCCCGGGCATCGGCTTCGGCATCGCTGCCGGTGTTGTCGGCGCCGCAGTCGTCGGTAGCGCCATTGCCGCCAATAACGGCTACTACGGTTACGGATATCGCTGCGGTTGGGTCCGCCAGTATGACGGCTACGGCAACTATGTCGGCCGCGTCCGGACCTGCAACTACTAATCTCTTGATCGACTGACGTGGATTTGCGTCCGACACGGGCGCCTCATCCACCCCGTGTCGCACCAGACCCGCTCGGTTGTCCCCCCGAGCGGGTCATTTTTTTGCGCTCGCCAAATGCCTTTCGAGCCGTGCCGGCCAGCTGCTGTTATCCAACCGTCATGATCGGCTGCCACTGAAACATGCTTCTCCAGTTGCTTCTTGCTATTGCGAATTAGTTGCAATTATAGTCAGGGAGTCGACGGGTTGCTCATTCTGTTTCGTTTTGTCTCACGACGACCCTCGATACCCCCAACGTTATGGGCGAATCGACTATTTTTGTGGAATATCAAACGGTTCGTCGCATGATCGGCGGCGACCTAAAGCGAGAAACGACGGCCGCATGAAGTACCCCGACCGATCACGAGCATTGTCGTGAAGCGCGTTTTGGCCGGTTTTGCGCTGGGCGCATTGGCGTTCGATGGCTCTGCGATCGCGGCCGATATTTCGCCCGGCATGGCGCTGAAAGCGCCCCGCCTGGTTTACGACTGGACCGGGTTTTATCTCGGCGGTCACATCGGCTATGGCGGCGGCAGCTTTGGTCCCGGCAGCAATCCGCTGCCCGCGCAGGGCGTTTTCCTGCCGCCTTCGCCGACTGGCCTGATCGGCGGCTACCAGATCGGCTACAACAGGCAGCTCAGCAACAACGTCGTGCTGGGCTTCGAGGCCGACGCCACGTTCAGCAGTCCGCAGGACGCAGCGCGGTTGATGCCGGCGCCTTTCCATACGACCTTCGACTATTTTGCAACCGCACGCGGCCGCATCGGCTACGCCTTCGGCGCGCTGATGCCTTACGTCACCGGCGGCGTAGCGTGGGGACGCACCAAACTCAATCTCAACAATGCCGACGGCGATCTCATCGCCTCCGCGAGTCGCGATCATTTCGGCTGGACCGCGGGCGCAGGCGTCGAATTTGCCGTTGGCGGCAACTGGACCGCGAAGGCCGAATACGCCTATCTCGATTTGATGCGGCAGACCTATGACCTCGGCAATGCCGGACTGCCGAATGTGAGCGTTGATCCGAATATTCACACCGTCAAAGTCGGCTTGAATTATCGGCTGTGGGACACGCCGCCATGGTTGCCGTCAGCTCCCATCACCGGCAAGACTGTGCTGCCGGAATCGACAGACTGGAACGTTCACGCCCAGACCACTTTCATCGCATCCGCCTATCCGCGGATTCGCTCGCCCTATGAAGGCACCAACAGCCTTCCTGGCGGCGGCCAAGGGCGCGAGACTTTTACGACGACGGCGTTCCTCGGCTGGCGACTGTGGCAGGGCGGTGAGCTCTATCTCAATCCCGAGCTGGCGCAGGGCTTCGGCCTCAACTCCACGCTCGGCCTCGCCGGCTTCCCCAATGGCGAGGCGCAAAAGGGCGGCGCGCCGTTTCCGCGCTTTCGGATGCAGCGCTATTACTTCCGCCAGACGCTTGGCCTGGGCGGCGAGCAGGAAGACGTCCCCGACGCCGCCAATCAATTGGCAGGCAAGCGCGACATCGACCGCATCACGCTCACGGTCGGACGCTTCGCGGTGGGTGATTTCTTCGATGGCAATTCCTACGCCAAGGATCCGCGCGCCGACTTCATGAACTGGGCAATGTGGTCATCGGCCGCTTACGACTTTCCAGCCGACCTGCCGGGCTTCACCCGCGGCGCCATCGTTGAACTGAACCGCAAGGACTGGGCGATCCGAGCCGGCCTGTTTCAGGTGCCGGCGCAGCCTAACAACGACGTCCTGACGTTCAAGACTGGCGGCGCGGTCGTCGAATTCGAGGAGCGTCACCAGATCTTCGACCAGCCCGGCAAGTTGCGCGTCGGTGCCTTCATCAATCGCGGCAATACCGGCAGCTATCGCGGCGCACTGGCGATCGAGGCCAATGATCCCACGCTGGATATCAACGACGTGATGTCCTCGATCCGCCGCGCCAGCGACAAATACGGTTTCTACGTCAACGGTGAGCAGCAGGTTGCCACCGACGTCGGCATCTTCGGGCGCGTCAGCTGGAACGATGGCCAGAACGAGATCCTGTCCTTCACCGATATCGACCGCAGCGTCTCTGCCGGCGTGTCGATCAAGGGCAGCCATTGGGGTCGCGCCAATGACACGATCGGCCTTGGAGGCGCGATCAACGGCCTGTCCGCTGCGCATCGCGACTTCCTCGCCGCTGGCGGCAACGGATTGCTGATCGGCGACGGACGGCTAAATTACGGCACCGAGCGCATCCTCGAAACCTATTATGCCTATGCCATCGACAAGAACTTCACCCTCACGGCCGACTACCAGCTGATTGCGAACCCTGCCTATAACAAGGATCGCGGGCCGGTCTCGATCTTTTCAGGCCGATTGCACGGCGAGTTCTGACGACACATCCTGCGCCGTTTGTAGCCGGATGAGCGCAGCGATATCCGGGCTACGATATCAAGGCCGAACGTTCCAGGGCTGCTGGCAGGAACGAGCCCGCTTGCGCCATCTCCCATGCATCGCGAAAGCGCTTGTCACCGGTGCCATCGACCAGCTCGTTGTGGCGCAGTGCTGGATACATCCGCGTGAAAGACAGGACGTCGGTACTGGAGGCGCGGTGCGAGAAATGGATCGGGCGAATATCCTGCGGATGAGCGAGCCCGGCTGCCGCGATCAGCTCAGCCAGCGCATGCAACGTCGCCTCGTGATAGTTGTAAACGCGATCGGTCTTCTGTGGCACGGCAAGGGCGCGATTGCGCGTCGGGTCCTGCGTCGTGACGCCGGTCGGGCAACGATCGGTGTGGCAGCTGAGTGACTGGATGCAGCCCAGTGCGAACATGAAGCCGCGCGCCGAATTGCACCAGTCGGCGCCGAGCGCCATCGCGCGGGCGATATCGAAGGCCGTCGCGATCTTGCCGGAGGCGCCAATCTTGATGCGGTCACGCGCGCCGATGCCGATCAGCGCATTGTGCACGAAGTTGACGCCCTCGCGCATCGGCATGCCCAGATGATCCATGAACTCCAGCGGCGCCGCGCCCGTGCCGCCTTCATTGCCATCGATCACGATGAAATCCGGATAGATGCCGGTCTGCAGCATCGCCTTGCAGATCGCGAGGAATTCCCAGGGATGACCGATGCACAGCTTGAAGCCGGCGGGCTTGCCGCCGGACAGCCGACGCATCTTGTCGATGAACTCCATCATCTCGATCGGCGTTGAAAACGCCTTGTGATAGGCCGGCGAAATGCAGTCCTCGCCCATCGCGACCCCGCGGATGCGCGAGATTTCTTCCGACACTTTCGCCGCAGGCAACACGCCGCCGTGGCCCGGCTTTGCGCCCTGGCTAATCTTGAGCTCGACCATCTTGATCTGATCGTTGACGGCAAGCTTCGCGAAGGCGTCGGGATCGAAGTTGCCATCACGCGTGCGGCAACCAAAATAGCCGGAGCCGACCTCCCAGATCAGATCGCCGCCGTTCTCCTGATGATACGGACTGACGCCGCCTTCTCCAGTGTCATGCGCGAATTCACCACGCTTGGCGCCAGCATTCAGCGCGCGGATCGCATTGGGGCTGAGTGCACCAAAGCTCATAGCCGAGATGTTCAGTACCGAGGCCGAATAAGGCTTGAGGCAATCCGGGCCGCCGATGGTGATGCGGAACTGCTCAGTCGCATGCGGCCGCGGCGCGACCGAATGGTGCATCCACTCATAACCCTCTTCGTAGACGTTCTTCTGGGTGCCGAAGGGACGCTTGTCGAGCACCATCTTGGCGCGCTGATAGACCACCGCGCGCGTGTCGCGGCTGAACGGCATGCCATCCTTCTCGCTCTCGAAGAAATACTGCCGCATCTCCGGACGGATTTCTTCGAGCAGGAAGCGGATATGCGCCGAGATCGGATAGTTGCGCAGAACCGCATGATCCTTCTGCAGCACGTCGTGAATGCCGAGCATGGTCAGGCCGCCGAAGACGATGACCGGGATGACAACGAGAGGGATGACTTTCGGGTCGTGAATGCCAATGCCGACCAGCAGCAAGGTGGCGACACTGCAGATCGTCAAAACGATGAAGCGCGGCGAGAGGGGAAGCATCAACGTTTCCATAAAAATCCTGCCTGACATGAATGGCGCTAGCGTTACACAGACCCGATGACGCAAACATCACAAGCGCGTTGCCGCAGAGCATCGCACCAGAGTGCCTAATCTATCGCGCCACGCTCAATGAATCGTTGCAAAAAGCGAGGGCCCCAGACGACAAAACCCGCGCCGGAGCGCGGGTTTTGCAGTGCAGTGAATTTTGATGGTCTCGGGCTGCCTTAGCGCTCGACGAACGCCTTCTCGATCACGAAGTGGCCCGGCTTCGAGCCGCTGCCTTCGATGAAATCGCGCTCTTCGAACATGATCTTGAGATCTTCGAGCATGCTCGGGCTGCCGCACAGCATGATGCGGTCGGTCTCGATCGAAAGCGGGTCCTGGCCGATGTCGTTGAACAGCTGCGACGACGCGATCAGGTCCGTGATCCGGCCGCGGTTGCGGAACGGCTCGCGAGTGACCGTCGGGTAATAGGTGAACTTGTCCTTCATCAGCTCGCCGAACAGCTCGTCCTCGGCCAGCTTGGCGACCAGGCGCTCGCCGTAAGCGAGTTCGGAAACCTGACGGCAGCCATGCACGAGCACCACATGCTCGTAGCGCTCATAGACGTCCGGGTCCTTGATCAGGCTGGCGAACGGCGCGAGGCCGGTGCCGGTGGAGAGCATCAGCAGGCGCTTGCCGGGCAAAAGATTGTCGGTGATCAGCGTGCCGACTGCCTTGCGACCGACCAGGATGGTGTCGCCTTCCTTGATCTTCTGCAGGCGCGAGGTCAGCGGACCGTCCGGCACCTTGATGCTGAAGAATTCCAGCTCTTCCTCGTGGTTCGCGCTGGCCATCGAATAGGCGCGCAGCAGCGGCTTGCCATCGATTTCCAGGCCGATCATGGCGAACTGGCCGTTCTGGAAGCGGAACGAGGTGTCGCGGGTGGCTTTGAAGCTGAAAAGTGTATCGGTCCAATGCTGGACAGAAAGAACTTTCTCTCTGTGAAAGGCGCTCATGAGATTTGATTTTCCAGTGCGGGCTTTTTTAGAACAAGTCCATTGTTTGCCGCGTCACGATGCCGAGAAACCATTGCGGCTATTGGCTAATTTTGGTTCTCGCAGCTGCGAATGACAATTAGTCAAAGTAGCCATGAAGTGCAATTGCGGACTGAGGGAGGCGGTCGATTAATTTCCAAAGCAGGTTACCCATGCAGCAGCAGCCCATCTGGCCGCGACATTAAATTACCCGATATGGGAGGTTTCGTTCAGTTTCTTGCCGGACACCGTTAATGGTATCCGGCTGGATCGCGTGATCCTGATCCGGTAGTTTCCGGCCACCTCGTTAAAGTCGTCGCAGGCGGCTTTTCGTTCAATCGTCGGCCTGGTTCTTGATGACATCCCTTCGCGACATCCGGGGCGGAAAGCCCCCATCCTATCCCGACCAGTCGATCTATGCCGAATACGCTTGCCGCCAGTTCGGGCTGGAATTCGCCGAGGTGGATGGCGGAACGGGCCTGATCTTCACCGTCGGCCGCAATGGCAGGAGCGCATCCTTCGGCGCCGGACGCGGCTCGTTCTTTCCGCAGAACAACGCCACGGCTGCGACGCTGGCGAATGACAAGTACTTCGCCAATGTGCTGATGGAGCGCGCCGGCGTCCCGACTTTGGGCGGGAAATACTTCTTCCTGCATGAGCGTTATCGCGCCCATCGCCCGCCCGGTCACGAACATGCTGACGCCGTCTGGCATTTCGCCGAACTCGGCGACCGGGCCTTCATTAAGCCGCTGATGGGATCGCGCGGCGACTTTGCGGAGATTGTCACGGGCGGCGATGCGCTGATGGCCTATCTCAGGCAGGTTGCGCAGTATTATGACGCGATCCTGATGCAGCGCATCTATACCGGCCAGGAATATCGCGTGTTCATCCTCGACGACGAGGTCGTGTATTGCGCGCAGAAGACGTCGCCCTTTGTGACCGGCGACGGCAAGGCGACGCTCAGGCAATTGATCGCCGCGGAGACGTCCGCGCTGGACCGCCACGGGATTTCGTCGGCCGCCACAGGTCCCGACGACACCTCCCTCGATCGCGTGCTGCCATATGGCGAGCGGCGCGCGATTCCCGGCCGGATGAATCGCAGCGCAGGCGGCAGCATGAGCTTTGCGGCGCCGGGCAACGAGACTGTCGCCTTTGCGATGGCGCTACAGGCCGCCAAGGCGCTCGGCCTGCGCGCTGGCGCGGTCGACCTGTTTACGGATATCGACGGAGATGCTGCGGCCTTGCGCGTAATCGAGGTCAATGCCAATCCCTCGATCCGCTTTCTCGAAGACAGCGGCCGCGAGGATCTGATCCTGCGCATCTGGCGGCATACATTCACGGCGATTGGCCTGCTCGATGTTTAACCTGCCCAAATATGGCGACGGCCTATGCCTCGCCCGGCTGGCGATGCTACTCGACGCGCTGTCGATCGACCGTGTCAGGCTGCGCAAACATTCCGTCGTCGTCACCGGCTCCAACGGCAAGGGCTCGACCGCGGCATTCTGCGCCAGCATCGGACGCGCTTTCGGCCTGCGGACGGGCCTGTTCACGTCACCACATCTCTATCGCTTCAACGAGCGCTTCCAGGTCGACGGCGTCCCCGTCGATGACGAGTTGCTCGAAGCCCTCGTCCTGCGCGTGGCCACTGCCATCGCAGATCTCAAGCAACACACGCTGCATGAGACTTTCGGTGCCTTCGAGGCTCAGTTCGCGCTGGCCTGCCTGTATTTCCAGGAGACCGAATGCGAATTCGCCGTGTTCGAAGCGGGCATCGGCGGACGCTACGATCCGGTTCGACTGGTCGGCGCCGACATCACCTGCGTCACCTCGGTCGATCTCGAACACGTCAACCTGCTCGGCAACTCGCTGGAGCTGATCGCCTGCGACAAGAGCGATGCATGCATTTCGGGCGGCACCGTCGTCTATGGTGAGAACTGCCTGCCCATGCGCGGCAATCTCGCCGAGTACAATCGCAACCGCAACGTCACCGGCCTGCATATCGGCGACGAGATCACGATCAGCAACGTCTTTGCATCAGCCAAGGCCCAGGCCTTCAACTGCCGGCTCGGCGCATTCGACCTGCGCGCGCTCGAACTCATGCTGGCCGGCGAGTTCCAGCTCAACAACGCCGCCATTGCGGCTGCGCTGTTCATTCTCTGGATGCAGCGCATGCATCCCGATGCGACCACCAGCGCCATCGATCTCGCGGTCCGGACCGGGCTGCGCGATACCAGATGGCCGGGACGGCTTGAGATCGTTCAGCGCGATCCCCTGACCGTCATCGATGTCGGCCATACGCCCGATGGCGTGGCACAGGCCCTGAAGAGCCTTCGCGCCATCCATGGTGATGACAACTGGTTGCTGGTGCTCGGCGTGTCCGGCGACAAGAACGTCGACGATATCGCCAAGCATCTCGCGCCCGTCTTCGATACGATCGTGTGCACCCGCGCCTATCACAAGGGTGCAGACGCGCGCGTGGTCGGCGCTGCAGCGCGCAAGGCCCACCCGGCGGCGCGCATTCATGTGGCCAATGCCATGGAAGACGCGGTGCGCCTCAGCCAGCAACTCGCTCGCGCCGTGCCGCGCAAGATCTATGTGGCGGGTGGACTGTTTGCGGCGATCGAATATGCCACGGTGCTGCGCGGCGGCAAGGCGCAGGATCTACAGTTTTTTTAAAGTTCCACACTCGTCATTCCGGGGCGTGGCCGGCACTTGCCGGACGCGAACCCGGAATCTCGACATGGGAGTCTCCGGAGAGCCAAACACACCGGGATTCCGGGTTCGCGTGCAGCTGGCGCTGCCCGCGCCCCGGAATGACAGTGTGTGGCTAATTCGTCCCGCCCGCTGAATCGTCCAGCACCTTGAAGCTCTCTTCCAGCTGCGGCGAGATCGAGACACCCATGCGCTCGCCGGTCGGCAGGCGCGCGACGAACCATTTGTTGTAGAGCGGGATCAGGTCGCGGTTTGAACCTAGCCGCCGAAATGCGCGCTCGACGACAGCCGCAAGCTGCGGCTCGCCCTTACGAAACATGATGCCGTAGGGATCATAGGACAGGTAATCGCCGACGACGCGGAATTTGTCCTGCGACTTGTGCCGCGCGATCAGACCCGACAGCAGGATATCGTCGGTCGCGAAGGCATCGGCCTTGCCGTCGACCAGCATCTGGTAGCTCTGCTCGTGATCGGGCGAGACCACGATGTTGAGGCCGAGATTGAACTTCTTGTCGACCGCATGCATCGCCTGTTCGTTGGTGGTGCCTTTGGTGACGACGATGGTCTTGCCCTTGAAGTCGGTCGGCGCCGTGCCGGTCGTGGTTTTCGGCACCATCAGCTTGGTGCCGGCGACGAACATCAGCGGCGAGAACGCAACCTGCTTGCGCCGTTCGGCATTGGCCGTGGTCGAGCCGCATTCGAGATCGATCTTGCCGTCGACCACCGCGGGAATGCGATCGTCCGACGTCACTTTTACATATTCGATCTTGAGCTGGGGATCGTCGACCTCGATGCCGATATCCTCGACGATGGCCTCGCAGAGTTCGAGGCTGTAGCCGATCGGCCGGCCCGCCTGATCCAGGAACGAGAACGGCGGCGAGCTCTCGCGATAACCGAGCTTGACCACATGCGCCTTCTTGATCGCCGCCAGCGTCGGGCTAAGCCCTTCCGCGAGCGCTTGCGCCTGCGCACTCGTCGCCAGCAGCAAAGCTGCCAGAAGCCCGGTGATCGAACCGGTCAGATAGTAGCGCATCACGCACCTCAACCATGTCCGAGGGCGGGGATTTCTCCGGGAATCATGTCGCCAGGCACCACATCGTCGGGACCGAGCTCATGTTCGGGCGCGAGTTCGCCTTCCCATTTAGCAACCACCGCCGTGGCCAGCGAATTGCCGATCACATTGGTGGCGCTGCGGCCCATATCGAGGAACGTATCGATACCCATGATCATCAACAGGCCCGCTTCGGGAATATTAAACTGGCTGAGCGTCGACGCGATCACCACCAGCGAGGCGCGCGGCACGCCGGCCACGCCCTTCGAGGTGATCATCAGCGTCGCCAGCATCGCGAGCTGCGTTCCGAGCGACATCTCGATGTGATAGGTCTGCGCGATGAAGATACTGGCGAAGGTGCAGTACATCATCGTGCCGTCGAGATTGAACGAATAGCCCAGCGGCAGCACGAAGCTGGAGATGCGCGACGAGGCACCGAAGCGGTTAAGACCTTCCAGCGTCTTCGGATAGGCAGCTTCCGAACTTGCCGTGGAAAACGCAATCATCAAGGGTTCGCGGATCAACCGCAGCAGATGGCTGTAGCGCGGCCCGATGACGATGAAGCCGACCACCACGAGGATACCCCACAGAATCGCCAGCGACAGATAGAAGCCGCCCATGAACACGATCAGCTTCCACAACACGCCCAAGCCATTCTTGGACACCGTCGCCATGATCGCCGCCCACACCGCAAGCGGTGCGAACAGCATCACATAGCCGGTGACCTTCAGCATGATGTGACCGAGGTCATCGATCAGTTGCAGCATCGGCTTGGAGCGTTCCGGCATGGCGCCCATCGCAACTGCGAAGAACACGGCAAAGATGACGATCTGCAGGATCTCGTTCTGCGCCATCGCGTCCGCGATGGAGGTCGGGATCAAATGGGTGAGGAATTTCTCGATGGAGAAAGCCGACACCGGCAGGCCCGTCGATTGCCCCGCAGCCGGCAGCGTTCCCGGGAAATTCGCGCCGGGCTGCAACAGGTTGACCATCACGAGGCCGAGCAGCAACGAGATGAAGGAGGCGCTGACGAACCAGCCCATGGTCTTGGCGAAGATGCGGCCGAGCTTGGAGCCCGAGCCCATATGGGCGATGCCGCCGACCAGCGTGGCGAAGACCAGGGGCGCGATGATCATCTTGATCAGGCGCAGGAACAACATGGCGATCAGATTGACGTCGGCCGCGATCTCGACGCGGCTATCGGGTAAATAGTTGAAAACCAGCGAGCCCATCACGATGCCCAGCGCCATTGCGATCAGAATGTATTGCGTAAACCTGTTCGACATACCGTCCCCCGTTACACATTCCCAACTGCGACAGTCTGTCATATTGATCAGAGCGCGCAACAAGCTTCGTCAGCCGCGTACCGTTTCGGTATCATCAGGCGGCAAATAGCCGTTGTGGAATGCCGCGCTGCCGCATAGCGTCATCGCCAACTACAAAAACTGTGCAGTCTGATTGTTTTGTACGCGGCGACTGCAACAAGTTTCGACACAGGAAGAAACAAGGAGACAACGGCCATGACCGACACCGTCAATCATCAGGTGCTGCTCGTCGAAAAGCCCACAGGAAAATTGGGGCCCGAGCATTTCAAACTATCAAAGGGCCAGATTCCCGAGCCGAAAGATGGCGAAGCGCTGCTGCGCGTGCGTTACATCTCGCTCGACGCTGCCAATCGCGCATGGATGCATGGCGCGACCTATCGCGCTGCGGTCGAGGCCAATACGGTGATGGCGGGCGGCGGCATTGCCGAAGTCGTGTCGTCGAAGTCGCCTGCGCTGAAGCCCGGTGACATCGTGTTCGGCGACACCGGCTGGCAGAATTACGCGGCGGTGCCGGCCAAGCATCTCAACAAGATGCCATCAATGGAGCCGATGACGCATCTGCTCAGCGTCTATGGCATCGCCGGACTGACAGCCTATTTCGGCCTGCTGGACGTCGGCAAGCCCAAGGCGGGCGAGACCGTCGTCGTCTCGGCGGCGGCCGGCTCGGTCGGCTCCATCGTCGGCCAGATCGCCAAGATCAAGGGCTGCCGGGTGATCGGCATCGCCGGCGGCAAGGACAAATGCGACTGGCTGACCAAAGAACTCGGCTTCGATGCCGCGGTGGACTACAAGGACGGCGCGGTGTTCAAGGCGCTGAAGGCGGCGGCGCCGGGTGGCATCGACGTCTATTTCGACAATGTCGGCGGCGACATTCTCGAGGCTTGTCTGGCACAAATGAATCTCAACGGCCGCATCGCCTGCTGCGGCGCCATCTCGCAATATGACGGCGCGCCCTCGGCGACCGGCCCGCGCGGCGTCCCCGGTCTGATCGTGGTGAAACGCCTGATCATGCAGGGCTTCATCGTGATGGACTATATGAACCAGCGCGAAAAGGCCTTGGCCGACCTGCAGTCCTGGGTCGCCGCGGGCAAGCTCAAGGTCCAGGAAGACGTTATCGACGGGCTGGAGAACACGCCGCAGGCCCTGATCGGTCTGCTGGCCGGTGAGAACCGGGGCAAGCGGATGGTGAAGGTGTAGGGAGATCGTGTAGCGGGGCTTTCTTGTCCCTCCCCCAAGCGGCGAAGCCGCGCCGTGGGGAGGTTGGATCGACCGCGGAGCGGTCGAGACGGGTGGGGTGGTGCCACGAATGCTGTCCTCGCATAGGGGAGAGGCCCCACCCCGGCCTATCGGCCGACCCTCCCCACTGCGCATTGCTACGCAATGCTAGAGGGAGGGATGCCTCTAACGCCTGCGCGTCATCGCGGATGTGAATGTCAAACAGCCACTGCTCTGCAGACATGCGTCATCGCCCCCATTGTTTGCGGCGCGGGGGCGCCGTCGTGTTTTGCATTCCCACCCTCTTGTGAGAGGGCGTGCGGAACGCCGGGTGCCCGTTGCACCCTTGGGCCTGATGCGAATGCGGTCTTCCGCAATTTAGAGTGCATCAGGACTTTCGGAGGCGTCAGGCAAGTGCCCGACGTTCCGCCTGCGGTGTTTTTTCGGTTGCTTGCACTTTGCCTCGACGAACGCTCCGATCGCGAATTAAAGTCCCAAGGCGATGGGAAGGGAGCCTCAAGCGAGTAAGCCGAACGCGTTTCGAATTGGTCGTCCGTCACACTGTCCAGGATTCTTTCCATCTCAAGGCCGGTCGTCTCCTTGCCAGTGGCAGTGCTGGCGCAGATCCGTCCTGCCCGAAGACAGACGTTCCCCATGAACCGCGTGACGCCGCATCTCCGGCGTCCACCGCATCCTGCCCCGCGAACGTGACGATCGCGATCGCCCCTCTCGGTGGGGCAGGACGAAGGGGAATATAATCAAGGTTGGGATACTGTCAACGGGAGATAGGAAAAAATGTTTGGGTGCGCCAAACTGCCATTCCCCGGCAAACTAATTGGTTTGCCTGAGGGCGCGAGGAGACGCCGAAGGCGGCGTATCGCGAACCTCAGCCACTCCATTTGGAGTGGCGGGGAATCTCGGCATGTTCAGCGCAAAACACTCCGGGATTCCGGGTTCAGTTCGGCCCGCTTCGCGGTCCGTCCTGCCCCGGAATGACGGGTGTGGATCGGGCTTCCCCGCCACTCCAAATGGAGTGGCGGGGTTCGCGCTCTGCCAGCTTCGCCGGCGACGAGCCATGCAGATTGCGACGCGCCCCCCACGCCGCGACGTCCTATCCACCCGTGCCGCGCTTTTGTATGACCTAGCACTCACTCCCTCCAGCCCATCGATATCTCGCAAGAAGGAAAATCCATGACTGATGCGGCGACTGACGCGGCCTATGCTGAACTCGAAGCCGCCGGCTGGAGCATCATGGACGATGACGGGTTCATCCATTTCGTCGGCCCGATGTGGCACCGGGTCGTCGATGGCATCAATGAATTCGCCATTCTCGGCCAGGACAAGCACCGCAACCGCCGCGGCGTGGTTCAGGGCGGGGCGGTGATGACGCTAGCCGACCGGAGCTGCGGCATGGCGGCGCGCGAGGCCGCGGGGGTCGAGGCGCTCGCCACCGTCCAGATGGATACTTATTTCGTCGATGCCGCGCGGATCGGCGACCTGATGATCTCCCGGCCCAAGGTCGTGCGTGCCACCAAGAGCCTGATCTTCATGAGCACCGAGGTCAGCGTGAACGATCACGTGGTCGCCACGGCACATGGTGTGTTCAAGACGGTCCGCGACCGCACCGATGCCGGGCGCAAGAACGACTGACCTGACGGCCGCCGCGGATTTTCGTCATCTTCACGGATTTTTTTTCGCACGCGGCGGAACGAAAGCGCGATCAGCTCGCTTAGCAAAGACATGCGAACCAAAACAGTTTTTACGCGACCTATATTCGTATTCGATTGATCACGTTTAGACTGACCGATGCTTTCGACCCGAACCATCCCGGCCCTGTGGCCCATGGAACCGGCGATCAAGGTTCAAATCCCATGGCCCAAGACGCTGCCGTAAACGACGCCGCCCTCCCCGCCACCGTCCTGGTCGTCGAGGACGATGTACTGCTGCGCATGTTTGCGGTCGAGATGATCGAGGAAGCCGGTTTCCGGGTTATCGAGGCGCAGGATGCTGACGCTGCGATCCGCGTACTCGAAGCCCGCAACGATATCCGGATCATCTTTACCGATATCGACATGCCCGGCTCGATGAACGGGCTCAAGCTCGCCCATGCGGTCGCCAATCGCTGGCCGCCCATTCGCATCATCGCAACATCGGGCCACTTCAGGATAGGCGAACGCGACCTGCCGGATGGCGGTCGCTTCATTCCCAAACCCTATCGACAGCACCAGATCATCGGCGCCCTCACCGAATTCGCCAATTCTCGCAGCGCATTCGGCGTCTGATAAGCCCCGTTCGCAATTGCGCTCACGCTTGACGCCTCCACACCGCCCGGTCACCCTCGGTTGCTAGATACCAGCTATCGGCGAGGGCAGGCGATGTGGGCATCACTCCAGAACTTTCTCGATAGCTCCATGTTTGCGCCGCACGGCATTTGTCTGTTGTGGGATCCCGGCCTGATCTGGCTTCACGTCGCCTCGGACGCACTGATCGCGGCGGCCTATTTCTCGATTCCCGTCGTACTCACGATCTTCGTCTGGAAGCGCCGCGATGTGGAGTTCGGCTGGATCTTCTGGGCCTTCGCGCTCTTCATCATGGCCTGCGGCCTGACCCATGTGATGTCGATCTACACGCTGTGGGTTCCGGCCTATGGCGCCGAAGGAATCCTCAAGGCGATCACCGCCATCGCCTCGGTCGTCACCGCTGCGATTCTCTGGCCGCTGCTGCCGCGGCTACTGGCGATCCCCTCGCCCGCACAGTTGCGCGAAACCGAACTGGCGCTGATCGAGGAAGGCCGGCACCGGCGCGAGGCCGAGGACATGCTGCGCCATACCCAGAAGATGGAAGCGATCGGCCATCTCACCGGCGGTGTCGCCCATGACTTCAACAATCTGCTGACCATCATCATCGGCAATCTCGAAATCGCCGAGCACAGCATCTCGACCTGGACGGAATCGTCGCGCGATCGCCTCAGGCGCGTCATTGCCAGCGCGGCCGGCGGCGCGCAGCGCGCCGTGGTGCTGACGCAGCGCCTGCTCGCCTTCGCACGCAAGCAGCCGCTCGACCCGAAGACCATCAATGTCAACGGATTGCTCCACGGCATGTCGGACTTCTTCCAGCGCACATTGAGCGAGAATATCGATCTCGAAATCGTCGGCGGCGCCGGGCTGTGGCAGGTCGAGGTCGATCCGAGCCAGATGGAAGCCGCCATCCTCAATCTCGTGGTCAATGCACGCGACGCCATGGCCGGCCAAGACCATCTGAAGATCGGCAAACTGACGCTCGAAACCAGCAACGCCTTCATCGACGAGATCTACGCCCTGCAGCATTCCGATGTCGTCATCGGGCAGTATGTCCTGATCTCGGTGACGGATACCGGACCGGGCATGCCAAAGGACGTGCAGGAGCGCGCCTTCGACCCGTTCTTCACCACCAAGGAGCCCGGACAGGGCACCGGCCTCGGCCTGAGCCAGGTCTACGGCTTCGTCAAGCAATCCGGCGGCCATGTGAAGATCTATAGCGAGGTCGGCGAAGGCACGACCATCAAGGTCTATCTGCCGCGCAGCAGGCAGCATGCGGAGCAAGCAAGCGAGATCGAGACGCGCATCGTCGGCAGCAAGGGCAACGAGACTGTGATGATCGTGGAGGACGATCCGGATGTGCGGTCCTACCTGGTCGAGACGCTGGAAGGTCTCAACTATCAAGTCCGCGAAGCCGGCAATGCCGACGCAGCGCTGGCCGATTTCAGCGATGATCCCGAACCATTCGACCTGCTGCTGACCGATATCGTGATGCCCGGCATGAACGGGCGACTGCTGGCCGACGAGATGCAAAAGCGGCAGCCGAAGCTGAAAGTGTTGTTCATGACCGGCTATTCGCGCAACGCCATCGTGCATCAGGGCCGGCTCGACCCCGGCGTCTCCTTGCTGCAGAAGCCCATTACACAAGCGGCCCTCGGCAACAAGGTGCGCGAGATGCTCGACAAGAGATAGCGACTACGGGATCCGTCTGACGGACGGAACGACGCCCAGCGTCCGCTCCGAATGCGCCTGACGCCGCACCTCGCTCAGGGCAATGGCGGCACGCGACGTTTCGTGATTCGCGAACCAGAGCTCGAAATCCGGCACCGGCAGCGCAGGCGAATAGACGAAGCCCTGGATAACGTCGCAGCCGAGTTCCGTAAGAATCCGGCGCTGCCCATCGGTCTCGACGCCTTCGGCGACCACGATCATGTCGAGGCTCTGGCCAACGCGTATGATGGCGCGCGTAATCGCCAGCGCGCTCGCCTCGCTTTCAAGGCCGCGCATGAAACTGCGATCGATCTTCAACTCACGGATCGGCAGATGCGCGAGACGGCTGAGGCTGGAATAGCCGGTACCGAAATCATCCATCGACAGCTGCACGCCGGATTTGCGAATTTTCTCCATGGTCTCGACGGCGGTCGAATGCTCGCTCATCACCACGCCTTCGGTGACCTCCAGCATCAGCATGTCCGGCGACAGACCGTTTTCGGCGATCACTTCGCCGACCAGCGTGGCGAGATCGCCATTCTGGAAATTGATCGGCGACAGATTGACCGAGACGCTGGGCACGTCGACGCCATTTCTGCGCCAGGCCGCGACCTGCCGGCAGGCTTCGCGCAGCGACCATGTGCCGATCAGCTCGATCAGTCCGTATTCTTCCGCGAGCGGAATGAATTTCGATGGCGGCACTTCGCCGAGCACCGGATCTGACCAGCGAGCCAGCGCCTCGACACCGTAAAGGCGACCGTCAGCGCGAACCTGCGGCTGATAGTGAAGCCGCAGCGCATCCTGCACGATGGCATTGCGCAGCGCCGTACTGAAGGCGAGTCGCTCCTCGCTGACGCGGTTCATCTCCGCACTGAAGAAGCGATAGGTCGAGCGGCCGGCCTGCTTGGCCTGATACATCGCCGCATCGGCATGTTTGAGCAGACCATCGATATCGCCGGCATTGTCGGGATAGATGCTGACGCCGATGCTGGCCGATACCGGCACCAGCTTGGCGCCAAGCTGCATGGGCGGCAGCAGTGTCTCGAGCAGGCGGCTGGCGATCAAGGCGGCGCCTTCAACATCGCAATTCGGCAGCACAATGACGAATTCGTCGCCGCCCTGCCGGCTCAGCGTATCGGCCGGCCGGATTTGCCTGCACAGTCGTTGCGTGACCTTGACCAGCAACTCGTCGCCAATGGAATGACCGAGCGTGTCGTTGACGTCCTTGAAGTGATCGATATCGAGGAACATCACCGCAATGCGGTCCCTCGGCTTGCTCTTGTCGATCAGCCCCGTCAGGATCTGGCGCAGTTGCGCGCGGTTCGGCAGGCCGGTCAGCGCATCGAAATAGGCCAGACGCGCGATTTCGCTGCGGGCCTCGTGCCGTTCAATGGCCAGTGCGCACAGATGCACACAGGCATCGACGATGGTCTGGTGCCAGCGCGTCGGGCCCCGTGTCTCGCGGAAATAGAAGGCAAAGGCGCCGATGACGCGGCCGTCCCGCGCCTTGATCGGCGTCGACCAGCAGGCGCGCAGACCGGCCTCCAACGGCAGGCTGCTATAAAGCTGCCACCGCGGATCGGTGGCGATATCGGTGGCCAGCACCGCGTGGCCGAGAAAGGCTGCCGCGCCGCAGGACCCGACATCGGGACCGATGGCAATACCGTCAATAATGGGCGCGAAGGCCGGCGGGAGACTGGGGCCGCCGAGTGGATGGAGCCGACCGTCCGCGTCCACATGCAGCACCGACGGGACGATATCGGGCGCGATGGCTTCGACGCGGTGGCAGAGATCGCCGATCACATCCATGACCGGCATGTCATTGGCGAGATTTTCCAGCACATGATGCTGCAGCGAATGGATCTGCTTGCTCTCGGTGATGTCGTCGAGCACCGCGACCAGATGCTCGACCTCGCCGGCTTTATTGCGGCCTGCGTTGACGGTGCTCGAGATCCAGATCTCGTGACCGTTCTTGTCATAGACGAGGATATCCTCTTGCCCATGTCCTTCGGCATCGATCTGCGCGTGAAACCGCTCCAGCGTTTCGTTGTCGGTATACTCTCCGGTCAGCAAGTCCCGCGGGTGTTTGCCCATCGCTTCCGCAAGCGTGTATCCGAACAGCTCCGTAAAAGCGTCGTTGACATAGACGATGGTCATATCGCGTTTGGAGACCATCACGACACGGTCGGTCTTCTCGGCAACCAGTGCCATTAGCGCATTTTGCTCGCGGTCACGGACATCGTCCGTCACGTCGCGGATGAAGTTGATGTAGAGCGTCTTGCCGGCATAATCGACACGCGAGATCGAGAACGCGCCCCAAGCCTCGCTCCCGTCCTTGCGGCTGATCCTGAACTCGCGGCGGCCCTTGACCGCGGTCCGGGGGTCCATGGCAGACTTTGCCGCGATCACTCCATCGAGGTGTTCGCGCACATCGAGCGGAACGAGGACGCTGACCTGCCGACCGACGACTTCGTCGCGGTGATATCCCCACATCCGCTCGGCCGCGGCATTGAAGTACCGGATCTGGTTGTCGATACCCGTGATAACGACAGCATCGACCGCCTGTTCGAACGCCGAGAACAGTGCCTTCGCAGCTTCACTGGGCTGGCCGACGGGACTTGTAGGCATGAAACGACCTTCGATCACAGGAGCCGCGTGAGCACGACGACGGCTGTCTTCGTTACAACGGCAATGTCATTCGCAGGTACGAGTGTATTCGAACTCCAGTAGCTAAGAAGTTCGTTCGATCTCATATCGAGGGACCGGAATACCGGATGTCGTTAATAACGCGTTAACGACGGTCGTCAACTTCTCGAGATTACATGGCCGCGAGCGCACCCGGCCACATTTCCTCTTGCGCAGCTTCGGCCCGGCGCTCGTCAACCAGCGCCGCCCAGCGTTCGGCATGGCGGGCCACCAGCCAGGCTTCGAGATCGAATGCGGACAGTGCCGGCGAATACAGGAACCCCTGAATGACGTCACAGCCCAGCCCGGCCAGAATCCTGCGCTGCTCTTCGGTCTCGACGCCTTCGGCCACGACCGTCATGTTGAGGCTCTGCCCGACGCACACGATGGCGGTGGTGATTGCCAGAGCACAGACCTCGGTCTCGATACCGCGCATGAAGCTGCGATCGATCTTCAGCTCGCGCACCGGCAAATGCGCCAGGCGGCTCAAGCTCGAATAGCCCGTGCCGAAATCATCCATCGACAATCCGATGCCAGCCGCGCGGATCTGCATCATGATCTCGATCGCGGTCGTGTGTTCGCTCATCACCGCGCCCTCGGTGACTTCGAGCATCAGCCTGTTCGGCGCCAGCCCGTTTTCCGCGATGATGTCGGAGATCAACGCCGGCAATCCCGGATTCAGAAAATTGATCGGCGACAGGTTGACCGAGACGCAAGGCACATCGAGCCCTGCCTTTTGCCACGCCGCAATCTGCCTGCATGCCTCGCGTAGCGACCAGACACCGATCTGCTCGATGAGGCCGCATTCCTCCGCGAGCGGAATGAACTTCGCCGGTGACACATCGCCCAATACGGGATCATGCCAGCGCGCCAGCGCCTCGACGCCGTAGAGATCCCCGCTGCTCGCGCGAATCTGCGGCTGGTAGTGCAACCGCAGGCCGCCTTGCGCAAGCGCGTGGCGCAAAGCGGCGCTGAGACGAAGGCGCTCCTCATTCACGCGGTCCATGTCGTTGCTGAAAAACCGATGCGTGGAGCGGCCGGCCTGCTTCGCCTTGTACATCGCCGCATCAGCATATTTCAGCAGACTATCGAGATCGCGGGCATTGTCGGGAAACATGCTGATGCCGGCGCTGGCGGAAATAGGCACCTGATTGTTGCCGAGCTGCAACGGAACCGACAGTGCCTCGGTGAGACGGCTCGCGATGCGGGATGCATCTGCCGCGATACAGTTCGGCATCAGGATGATGAATTCATCGCCGCCCTGACGACTGAGGATATCGCCGGGTCGGATGTGCTGATGAAGCCGCTGTGTGACGGCGACCAGCAAGTCATCGCCGACAGCATGCCCCAGCGTGTCGTTGACGTCCTTGAAGTGATCCAGGTCAAGAAATATCAGCGCCATCTGCGCATCTGCGGAGCATTCCGCGACGGCGCGCTCCATCAACTGGCGCATATGGGTCCGGTTCGGCAGACCGGTGAGCGCATCGAAATAAGCAAGCCGCGAGATTTCGTTGCGCGCTTCCTCACGCTCGATGGCGACCGCGGCGAGATGAACACAGGCATCGACGATGCCGTGATGCAAGCGGCTGGGTCTGCGACATTCCCTGAAATAGAATGCGAACGTGCCGATGACGCGCCCATCCTTGGTCTTGATCGGCATCGACCAACATGCCTTCAGACCGGAAGCCAGCGGCGCGCTGTTGTATGGCAGCCAGAGAGGATCGTTTTCGATATCGGTGACCAGAACAGGCTCGCCGCGAAAGGCAGCGGTCCCGCAAGACCCGACATCCGGTCCGATGGCAATGCCGTCCAGCGCCTGCGCATAACCTGCGGGGAGGCTTGGCCCTCCCAAAGGATGCAGCAATCCCGCGGAATCTACATGTAGCACCGAACAGACGACATCGGGCGCGATCTGCTCCACCTTCCGGCAAAGATTGTCCATCACACCCCGCAGCGGCTGCTCATCGGCCAGCGCTTCGAGAATGTGATGCTGCAGCGACTGAAGCTGCTTACTCTCGGTGATATCGGTCATCAATGCGACGAGGTGCTGGATTTTTCCATCCGCGCCATGAATCGCATTCAAGGCAACCGAGACCCAGACCTCGTTGCCGGCTTTGTCGTAAAGGAGAATTTCGTCTTCGGCAGAACCTTCCGTTCTGATCTGCTGGTCCAGATATGCGAGCGTCGCCTGGCTGGTATATGCGCCGACGAGGAATTCCTCCGGGACGAGTCCCGTCGCCTCATCCAGCGCGTAGCCGAACATGCCGGTGAAGGCGCCGTTGACATAGCAAATCCGTGCATCGCGACCCGCGATGTAGATAGCGCGTTTCGTCTTGTCGACCACGAGAGCCAGCGGGATAATTTCTTCCCTGCGCTTCACCTCCTCCGTCACATCGCGGACGAAGCCCATATAGGTGATCTCGCCATTCACCTCGACGCGCGACATCGACAACGATCCCCAGATCTCGCTGCCGTCCTTGCGTTCGATTTTCACCTCGCGGCTGTGACCGACGATGCGATTGACGCCGGTCGCGCGGTTCGCGGCGATGTATCCGTCATGCTGCGACCTGATGGCCATCGGCACCAAAAAGCTGATACTTCGCCCGAGCACTTCATCGCGCTCATAGCCCCACAACCGTTCGGCGGCGGCGTTGAAATGGGTCACGCTATTCTTGCTGTCGATCATCACGACAGCATCGATGGCCTGCTCCAGCCCGGCGAGGAGCGTCCTGGCCGCATCACTCTTCTCGACATGCACCAACGTCATAAACGCAACTCGCAATTACTTTGCTCAAACCATCGGACCGTCTTTGAAAATGACCCGATCACCGGCTTTCAGCCGAGGTGGTGCAATCGTATGTGCGAGACGTCGCCAAATTGTTTTGCGCGGCGCCCGAGTTCCCGGCGGCCGCGAACGTACTTAAGGTTCGGATAAAACCACGCAGCCACAGCAGGATACGCAAGCAACGACGCAACCTTCGATAGATCGCCCGTCGCTCAAGCGGTATCCTGACGCCGCTGATGCGGCCTGAGAATCTCAGTGGGCCTCAGCCGCGAGCACGGCCTCGACACGGATTTCTTCCGTGAGCCGCGCTTTGAGATCGGAAAAAGCCGGGCTGGTCTTGATTGTGTAGTGCCGCGGATGCGGTAGATCGACCGCGATATCGGCCTTGATGCGACCGGGACGCGCCGACATCACCACGGTGCGCGACGCGAGGAACACCGCTTCCTCGATATCGTGGGTGACGAAGATCACCGTCTTGCGCTCGCGCTCCCAGATGCCGAGTAGCAATTCCTGCATCAAGGCGCGGGTCTGGTTATCGAGTGCGCCGAACGGCTCGTCGAGCAGCAGGATCTTGGGATCATTGGCGAGCGCACGCGCAATCGCGGTGCGCTGCTGCATGCCGCCGGAGAGTTGCTTCGGGAAATGATTGGCGAAGCTGGTGAGGCCCACCTTCTCCAGCCACTGTTTGGCGATGTCGTTGCGCTCACGCTGGGACACACCGCGCTCGCGCAGACCGAAGGAAATATTCTCCGACACCGTGAGCCAGGGAAACAGCGTGTAGGATTGGAACACCATGCCGCGATCGGCGCCGGGACCGGTGATGGCTTTGCCGTCGAGCATGATGCGACCCGTGGTCGGCGTATCCAGCCCGGCGACCATGCGCAGCAGCGTGGACTTGCCACAACCACTTGGTCCGAGGATCGTGACGAAGTCATTATCCGCAACGGAGAGATTGGTCGGCTCCAGCGCACGCGTCGGCGTGCCGCCGCGCACGGCAGGAAAAATCCGCGAGACGTTGTCGATGACGAGCTTGCTCAAATGATGCTCCACGGAAACAAGCGCCGGTTCGCAGCCTTGAACGCGTAGTCCGAAATCAAACCGATGATTCCGATGACGATGATGCCGAAGATGATCTGGCCGGTGGCCAGCAGCGCCTGGCTGTCGATGATCATGTGGCCGATGCCCGAGGACGAGCCGATCAGTTCGGCGACGATGACATAGGTCCAGGCCCAGCCGAGCACGAGACGGAGAATTTCCGCGATCTCAGGCGCGGCGGACGGGATGAGAACGCGCTTGAGCACCCCGGCATCGCGCGCGCCAAGCGTCAGCGATGCCTCGACGAGATCCCGGCGCACGCTGCCGACGGAGACAGCGACCATCAGAATGAGCTGGAATACCGAGCCGATGAAAATCACCAGCAGCTTCTGCAATTCGCCGATACCAGCCCACAGGATCAGCAAGGGGATGAAGGCCGAGGCTGGCAGATAGCGCGCAAAGGAAACGAAGGGTTCGAGAAAGGCTTCGATCGGCTTGTAGGCGCCCATCAGGATGCCGATAGGCACCGCGAACAGCGCCGCCAGAACGAAACCACCGATCACGCGCCAGATGGTCATGCCGATATCATGCAGGAAGCCCTGCTTCACCAGCAGAAACCAGCCGTCCTGCAGCATGGTCCACGGATTGGCGAGAAAGGTTTTGGAGACGAAGCCGCCAAAGGTCGCATAGGACCATGCGGCAACGAACAGCACGAAGAAGGAGATGCCGAGCACCACGCGCGCGGTGGATGAGATGGGGGCGAGTGGTTTCATGCTGCGTATTCGATGCTCATGACCGTCATTGCGAGGAGCTCTTGCGACGAAGCAATCCAGTCTTCCTTAAGCAGAGCTGGATTGCCGCGTCGCTTCGCTCCTCGCAATGACGGAAGCGATGGCGGAGATTTACTGAATGAAGCGCGGATCGGCGAGCTTCGACAGATCCGGGATTTCCTTGATCACACCGATTTCGAGCAGCAGCTCGGCAGCTTCCTTCGAGAACGCCAGGTGCTCGCCGGCGAAGAACTTCTTGTTCGCCTCCTGATCCTGCCAGCGCAGATACTGCGCGGAGGCGCCGAACTTCTCGCCGGTCTGCTTCACGTCAGCGCCCATGATCTCATAGGACTTGGCCTGGTCGGCCTTGATCATCGCAACGGCCTCGAAATAGCTCTTTGCCAGCGCCTTCACGGCACCTTCGTTATCGGCGATGAATTTCGGCGTGCAGCCGAAGGTGTCCATAATCATCGGATAGTCGAGCGTGGTGGCGATGATCTTGCCAGCTTCCGGCTTCTCGCGCACGGCAGAGAGATATGGCTCGTAGGTCATGGCCGCATCGTTCTGGCCGGCGATGAAGGCCTGTGCTGCCGGACCCGGCTCCATATTGACGACGGAGACATCCTTCACGCTGAGACCGTTCTTCTTCAGGAACCAGGCGAGCGTGAAATAGGGCGCGGTGCCCGGAGCCGATGCGGCAACGGTCTTGCCCTTCAGGTCCTTGATCGATGCGGTGCCGGCGCGCACGGCCATGCCGTCGGCGCCATAGGACTTATCGAGCTGGAACAGCTGCGTGGTGGCGACGCCATTGGCATTCCACACCACCCAGGTCTCGACCGTGGTGGCGGCGCATTGCACATCGCCCGATGCGATGGCGAGATGGCGGCTGGCCTGCGGCACCTTCTTGATGGTGACGTCGAGACCGTTCTTGGCGAAGATGCCAGCTTCCTTCGCCAGCGTCAGCGGCGCAAAACCCGTCCAGCCGGAAATGGCGATGGTGACCTTGGTCTGCGCCGCAGCCGGGGTCGCAACGAGAGCCGCGAGCATGGCGGCGACGGAAACTCCAATCAACTTCATAACGCACTCTCCTCAGCCAGATTTAGAATGATACTGCATGGCAACATGGCGGATTGCCAGAGTCAATTTCCGCAGACGGCCTGCGGCAGATGATTCATATCGTCCTCATGATCGCAGCCCCGTCGGCGTGAAGCGCGCGGTGAGCTGATACAGATCGTTCGGATAGGTGACGCGCACCGATGTGATGATCTTGTTCTTGCGCCACGTGCGGCGCTCGACCACGAGACAGGCGGCCGGCTTCTTCAGCGTCAATGCTTTCAAGGCGACATCGTCGGCGAGACTTGCCGTAATCCGGTGTTCAGCCTCATTCCACGGCACGTGACCAAGCAGCCAGGTACCGGGCGGCACGCGCGTGAAATCGATTTCAGATGCGGGCGGCACCACGTCGAGATTGATCAGGCGCTCTTCCAGCGCGAAGGGCCTGCCCTTGGCGATGTGCCGACAGCTCAACACCAGCACGTCGCAGCTCTTGTCGATGCCGAGACGTTCGAGATCGTCCTTGGTCGCCTTCCGCCGTTTGCGCGTGAGCAACTCATAGGCATAAGCCTCGCCGCGCTTGGCGATTTCGGCCTGGATATCGGGAATATGCAGTACCGCGGACTGCACCAGCGGCTTGGCGACAAAACTGCCGACGCGGCGCTTGCGCTCGATGACACCAGCGGCTGCGAGACCTGACAGCACCTTGTTCACGGTCATCCGCGAACAGTTATAGCTCTCGACCAGTTCATGCTCGAACGGAATGCGATAGCCGGGCGGCCAGCGGCCGGAGAGGATCTTCTCTTCGAGATCGGCACGGATGCGCTGATACAGCGCCTGCGGCGCGGCCTCCGCTTTTCCATTTGCCGACTTTGACACGCGCGCTGTCGCCATCAGAGTGTCGCCAGCCGCTGCACGACACGCCGATAGCGTTCGGTGATGGATGCGCGCTTGATGTGGCGACCGCCGTTGACGACCTGCCTGCCTCCGACAAAGACGTCGGAGATCGCCGACTTGCCGGCAACAAAGGTCATGGCATCGAGCCAGCGGTCACCGGTGACGGCACAGAGATCGGGATGCGCGGTGTCCAGCACGACGATGTCCGCACGCTTGCCGACCGCAAGTGCACCGATATTGCGGCCCGAGGCCTGCGTGCCGCCGACCAGCGCATGTTCATAGAGCGCACGGCCGGTGGACTCGCCTTCATGGCGCGCGACGGCGTTGCGGACGCGATAGGCGAGACGCTGGCTGTACTCAAGCTGCTTCAACTCGCCCGGCGCCGTAATCTCGATATTGGAATCGCTGCCAACGCCGAACACACCGCCGGCATCGATGAAGCGCGGGCCTTCGAAAATGCCGTCGCCGAGGCTCGCTTCGGTGAGCGGGCACAGGCCGATGACGGCACCTGCTTTCGCGACACCGGCGGTTTCTGCATCGGCCATATGGGTCGCGTGGATCAGCACCCAGCGCCTGTCGACCGGCATATGATCCAGCAACCACGCCACCGGGCGCTGACCGGACCAGGCGATACAGTCGTCGACTTCCTTCGTTTGCTCCGCCACGTGGATATGGATCGGTCCATCGGGCACCGCCTTGAGAACGTCATTCAACGTCTCCGGCGTGATCGCACGCAATGAATGCGGCGCGATGCCGATGGCGGCATCATCGAGAGGCGCGATGGCGGCGCGGGATTTCTCCAGTAGCGCCAGAAAGCGCGCGGGATCATTGACGAAACGGCGCTGACCGTGAATTGACGGCGCGCCGCCGAAGCCACTGAAGTTATAAAAAGACGGCAGCAGCGTCAGACCGATGCCGGTCTCGCTGGATGCCGCAGCGATGCGCGTACCCATCTCCGCGAGATTCGCATAGGGCGCGCCGGTCTCGTCGTGATGCAGATAGTGGAATTCCGCGATTGAGGTAAAACCGGCTTCCAGCATCTCGGCATAGGCGAAAGAAGCAATCGCCTCGACGTCATCCGGCGTCAGCGTATCGATGAAACGATACATGAGCTGCCGCCAAGTCCAGAAACTGTCCTGCGTGGCGCCGCGGATTTCGGTGAGGCCCGCCATGCCGCGCTGGAACGCATGGCTGTGCAGATTGGGCAATCCGGGCAGCGCCACGCCGCTGATGATTTCAGCGTCAGCGCTGCTCGAATTCGCGGCAACGGCCGTGATGGCGCCATTCTCGATTGCGACAACGACGTCGCGCGCCCAGCCTGACGGCAGCAGCGCGTGCGCGAAGAACAGCCTTTTTGCAGCACGTTGCGTGCCCATAGCGATTGCCTGTTGCATTCAAAAGACGCTCGACAATAAGCGAGGCCGCTGATTATGTATAGACATACGACGTCCCGAATTTGCGGCAGTGCGCCGAGTTCCTGGAAGTGACTTTCACCATGAGATTCGCACCATGACCTTCGACACCATCTGGACCAATGCACGCCTTGCCACGATGGCGCCTGGCACGCCCGGCCTCGGGATTGTGGAGGACGGGTGCATCGCAGCAAAGGATGGCCGGATTGCTTACGCTGGTCCTGCGTTAGACCTGCCGCCGGATGCCGATGCCAAGACACAGATCGATTGCGAGGGTCGCTGGATCACACCCGGGCTGGTCGATTGCCACACCCATCTGATCTATGGCGGCAACCGCGCCAGTGAATTCGCGATGCGGCTCGAGGGCGCGAGCTATGAGGACATTTCGCGCGCCGGCGGCGGCATCGCCTCAAGCATGAAGGCCACGCGTGCGGCCAGCGAAGCGCAGCTCGTCGTCAGCGGATTGAAGCGGCTCGACCATCTACTCGCCGAAGGCGTCACCACCATCGAGATCAAGTCGGGCTATGGGCTCGACAAGGAGACCGAGATCCGCTGCCTCAAGGCCGCGAGGCAGCTCGGCCGCGAGCGCGACGTATCAGTGGTGACATCATTCCTTGGCGCGCATGCGATGCCGCCGGAAGCGAATGGCGACAAGGATGCCTATATCGACACCGTCATCGCCGAAATGCTGCCGGCGATCGCCGAGCTGAAGCTCGCCGACGCTGTCGACGCGTTCTGCGAAGGCATCGCATTTTCGCCGGAGCAGACGGCGCGGGTGTTCGACGCCGCCAAGAAACTCGGCCTGCCGGTCAAGCTGCATGCCGATCAGCTCTCCAACCTGCATGGCGCGAGGCTCGCCGCCGAGCACAACGCGCTCTCCGCCGATCATCTCGAACATACCGATGAAGACGGCGTCATCGCGCTGACCAAGGCCGGCACCGTCGCCGTAGTATTGCCGGGTGCTTACTACACCCTGCGTGAAACCCAGGCGCCGCCGATCGCGCTGTTCCGCAAGCATGGCACCCATCTGGCACTGGCCACCGACAGCAATCCCGGCACCTCGCCGCTGACCTCGCTGCTGCTGACCATGAATATGGGCGCGACACTGTTCCGCATGACCGTGGATGAATGCCTGCTCGGCGTCACACGCGAAGGCGCGCGGGCACTGGGCAAGCTGAGCGAAGTCGGCACGCTGGAAGCGGGCAAAGCCTGCGATCTCGCCATCTGGGACATCGAACATCCCGCCGAGCTGGTCTACCGCGTCGGCTTCAATCCGCTTCACGCCCGCGTCTGGCACGGCCGGACCTCCGCGAAATCCAACTAAGGACATCATCATGGATCGCAGCAAGAACAGCCGCATCGTCCGCAGCCCGCGCGGCACCGAGCTTTCCGCCAAGGACTGGCTCACCGAAGCGCCGCTGCGCATGCTGATGAACAATCTCGATCCGGAAGTGGCCGAGAATCCCAACGAGCTCGTCGTCTATGGCGGCATCGGCCGCGCCGCGCGCAATTGGGAAGCTTTCGATCAGATCGCGAAGTCGCTGCGCGAGCTCAACACTGACGAGACGCTTCTGGTGCAATCCGGCAAGCCGGTCGGCGTATTCAAGACGCATGCGGATGCGCCGCGCGTGCTGATCGCCAATTCCAATCTCGTGCCGCGCTGGGCCACCTGGGAGCACTTCAACGAGCTCGATCGCAAGGGCTTGATGATGTACGGCCAGATGACGGCCGGCTCGTGGATCTATATCGGCTCGCAAGGGATCGTGCAGGGCACCTACGAGACCTTCGTCGAGGCCGGACGTCAGCACTATAACGGTGACCTCTCCGGCAAATGGATTCTCACGGCAGGCTTGGGCGGCATGGGCGGCGCGCAGACGCTGGCTGCCACCATGGCCGGCGCGTCGTGCCTCGCGGTCGAGTGCCAGCCGAGCCGCATCGAGATGCGCTTGAAGAGCCGTTATCTCGACGTGCAGGCAAAGGATCTCGACGACGCATTGGCGATCATCGAGAAGGCCAACAAGGAGAAGAAGCCAATTTCCGTTGGCGTGCTTGGCAATGCTGCCGACATCTTCCCCGAGCTGGTCCGCCGCGGCATCAGGCCGGACATCGTCACCGACCAGACCTCAGCGCATGATCCGGTCAACGGCTATCTGCCGAAAGGCTGGACGCTGTCCGAGTGGGAAGCCAAGCGTGCCACCGATCCGCAGGCCGTCGAGAAGGCCTCGCGCAAGTCGATGAGCGAGCATGTCCGCGCCATGCTCGACTTCCACAAGATGGGCGTGCCGACGGTCGATTACGGCAACAACATCCGCCAGATGGCGAAGGAAGAAGGCGTCGACAACGCGTTCGACTTCCCGGGCTTCGTCCCCGCCTATATCCGCCCGCTGTTCTGCCGCGGCATCGGCCCGTTCCGCTGGGCTGCACTCTCCGGCGATCCCGAGGACATCTACAAGACGGACGCCAAGGTGAAGGAGATCCTCGGACACAACAAGGCGCTGGTGAACTGGCTCGACATGGCGCGCGAGCGCATCCAGTTTCAGGGCCTGCCGGCGCGGATCTGCTGGGTTGGGCTCGGCGATCGCCATCGCCTCGGCCTCGCCTTCAACGAAATGGTGGCCTCGGGCGAGCTCAAGGCACCGATCGTGATCGGCAGGGATCATCTCGACTCGGGTTCAGTGGCAAGCCCGAACCGCGAGACCGAAGCGATGAAGGACGGCTCCGACGCCGTCTCCGACTGGCCGCTGCTCAATGCGCTGCTCAACTGCGCATCTGGCGCAACATGGGTGTCGCTACATCACGGCGGCGGCGTCGGCATGGGCTTCTCGCAGCATTCCGGCATGGTCATCGTCGCCGACGGCACGCCGGAAGCGGCAAAGCGCCTCGAACGGGTATTGTGGAACGATCCGGCCACCGGCGTGATGCGTCACGCCGATGCGGGCTATGAGGAAGCCATCGCCTGCGCAGAGGAACATCACCTCAATCTGCCATCGCTGCACGCCAAGGGCTGAGTGCGGCGCATGCAGATCCTGCGCGCCGCGAACTACAAGGTGATGCCCTGGAAGAACGGGTTGGGATCGACCACGGAGATCGCGATCTTCCCGGCGAATGCAAAGCTGGACGATTTCGACTGGCGCGTCAGTATGGCGCAGGTGACGAGCGACGGACCGTTCTCGTCATTTCCCGGGATTGATCGTACACTTCTGGTCATCGATGGCGCCGGCATCGACCTCAATGTCCACGGCAGCGCATCTGTGCGCATTGATCGCAGTACGATCCATTCCTTTCCGGGCGATCAGCAAACGTCAGCGTTACTGATCGACGGCCCCATTACAGATTTGAATGTGATGAGCAGGCGCGGGATCGTCTCACAGCATGTGAGACGCATCAACGTCATGAAACGTCAGGATTTTATAGTTTCTGCACAAGCGTTTCTGTTCGTTGAGCATGGCACTGCGACCGTACGGTCGGCATCGACCGTCGACAGCCTGTCGGCGCATGATGGGCTGCTTGTGGAACAAGGATCAGCACCTGTCGCGATTGAGCCCGATGCGACGGCGCGTGTAGTCATCATCGAATTCGGTAGATAGCCGCCACACACTGATTTTGATGACGCCATAAGTTCCCGAAATGCCATCCAAATCAAATATATAACCAAGAGTGATTACGCCTATATGATTGGTAGAGAATCGCGACACTACTTGGTCCGACTCATGGCGCAATTGCGAGGCTGGATATTCAAATGCACAAGCGGCATCTCAATATTCCGATTGAAATTGTTCGTACCGTCGTTGCCATTTCAGAAACAGGTAGCTTGACCAAGGCTGCGGAGCAATTGGGGTTGAGTCAGCCCGCGGTGAGTTCGCAGATCAAGCGCCTCGAACAACTTGTTGGCGGTTCGCTATTCAGCAAGACGCCAAACGGAAGTTGTCCGACCGATCTCGGCAAGCTGGTGCTTGCGCAGGCGCGCAAGATCATCGAGGCCAACGATCAGGTGCTTGCGCTCGGCGGAGCCGATAATCATGTCGACCGGCTTCGTTTGGGCCTGAGCGTTGTCCTCGCGCAGCGCTTCGTCGCCGAGCAGAGCCTGAGCAACCTCAATGACATCCATATCCATGCCGGAATGTCCACCGAGATTGCGACAGCGTTGATCGACGGCCATATCGACGTCGGGTGTTTTTTCCAGCGGGGAGAAATCAGTGCCGATCTGGCTCCGCTCATTGTCGATGAAGCCGAGGATCGGCTGGCATGGGTTCGCTCGAAATCATTCGTGCTCAGCCCCGGCGCACCGATCCCAATCGTCACCTGGACCAATGACGACTGGATGATTCATACGCTCACACGGCATGGCCTTTCCTATCGGATTGCCTTCAGCAGCCAGGACTACAGCGCGAAGAAAGCTGCCGTCGAAGCCGGCATCGGACTAACGGCTGTTCCCAGCCGGATCATTCCGCCGGGACTGGTCTGGGCCAGGGACTATTACTTGCCGGAGCTTCCGACCATCAAAGCGCTGCTCTGCATTCGCCCGGGTATGACATCGCCGCGTGTCCTAGAAATCAAGGATCAGCTCTCGGCGATGTTCCTGCGCCCCGCACTGCCCATGGAAAACGACAAAGTTGCCTAGCGAAGCCGCATATTTCAGAGAGCAGGCCGAGCGCTGCGAAAAGCTGGCGCGGGAGATTGATGACCCCGTGGTTCGCGAACGACTGCTGAACCTGGCCACGGAATATGCTCGCCGCGCGGAAAGGAAACCTGTGCAGCCCCGAGCCCGGCAATCGCCGCGGCCGGATCGGCGCTGAGCGACAACGCGCTACTGCCGGATGCCGTGTTTTTCCAGGTCCGCCTGCACCGCCTCGTCGGAGAGGTCGAGCTTGCGCGAATGTTTCCAGTCGTGATGTGAGGTCTCGACGAGACGCTTCACAACATGGTGCGCGTCGGTCTCAATGGCCAGTTCGCGGCGATCGTCAAAACTGCCCGGCGTGAGATTGATCGAACCGACGATAGCGCGTTCCTCGTCGGCCAACAGCATCTTGCCGTGCAGCTTCATGTCATTGAGCCGGTGCACCTTGGCGCCGACGTCATGCATGATGCGCAAACCGCCGATCCCCTCGATCAGCTTGTTCTTCTTCAGCTTGTGCGGCTGCCGCGCCATGATGTGGACCTGAACGCCGCGCAACACTGCGCGAACCAGCCGCTCGATGATGTCCGTGTCCTGATAACGCTCGTTCTGGATCCACAGCGTGTCCCGCGCGGAATCGATGAAAGCGCCGATCCGCTCGCGGCCGTTGTTTGGACACCAGATCAGTTGCGAGTCCGGGTTCGGCACGAAATCCTGCTTCGCCCAGTCGGCCTCGAAGCAATCCACCATCTCGGAAATCTCGAGCTTCTTGGTCGTGGTCACCGCGTAGTCGCGCGTTTCGGTGAGATCGCGGGTCTCCCAGTTCAGCGACTCCACAAATCCCCACTCATGATCGATCACCATCGATTTCTGATGGGTCAGCGCGAAGGCCGGATTGCTGTCACGGACCTCGACCCCGGCCGCAGCCAGTGCCGCGGCGGTTTCGTCATTCTCGCTCTCGCCATTTCGCCGGGCCGGATTGAGCATGACGCGCACTTTCACGCCGCGCCGCTTCGCCGCGATCACCTCATGCAGCAGCGTCGGATCGGTGAACAGGAACATCCGGATGTTCAGGCTGCGCTTTGCCGCCCTGATCGGATCGATGATGCACTGCGCGGTGTCATCCGGAAACACGAGCAGGTTATGCGTCATGATTGACCTCTCGCGAGAAATAAAGGTGCCCGCAAACGGCTGTTGGTTCTGCAAAACAGCGTCATGGCCTGGAACTACGTCTCCGACTCTATACTTGAATGCGGCGCGGCAGAAAATGGGGCCCGCGCCAGCGCCGAACGGCGGTGATGAATGAGGTTATCGAGGCGCTGTGCCGAAGAGACCAGCGTCGCCATTTCAAGTGCATCGTCATCATTGCGCATGGTCTTCGCCAATTGCGCGCTGAGAAGATCGTCGACCTCCTGCTCGATCGCGCACAGTTCCGCATCGTCCGCCGCCGCCCGGATCCGGCGCGGCAATGCATAAAGTGCATTGAGTGTCGCCTCACGGTGGTCGGGCGGGCGGATGCCGAGGAATTTCCAGGCGGCAGCCAGCACAGAGGCAAGGGCGCCAAGGATCATGGGGGCGAGATAGATGTCGTCGCCGTATTTGTCCATGAAGCTCTGCTCGGTACCGTTGTAGTAGGCAGCAGCGCCGGGATGAATGGGGATAAAGGCATCGGGATCGGTGTCGGCAGCGGCGATACCGGCCAGTTGCGGTTGCCCGGCGATCAGATCGCGGCGCGCCGCGATCACCATTTCGGTCAGACGCGCGATCAGGCTGGAATGGAGCTTCTTGTTCGCGACCAGATAGTAACTGACCCGAAGCGTTGTCACGTCATCATCCGGGACGGGCGGCGCGCCGCGGAGCGACCCTTTCGGAATGTCGAAGCTCTCATAGGCGCCATTGGCATCGGCAATGGCGCCGGCGGCATCGATCGGGATCAGCACGGGCGCGCCGGTTTTGAACAGACCGCGCACCAGGGACAAATACTTCTCGGTCAGCGGGATCACCACCAGCAGCGCGCCCACTTCCTTGGCTTCCACCGCGCGCCGGGTATCGCTGACCTCAAGATTCTTGAATGTGACCCTCGCGCTCGTCAGGTCGTATTGCTTGGTGAGCGCATCGACCAGCTTGCGATTGACCTCGCCGCCCACCACACCGACGGTGCGGCCTCGCAGACCTTCGACGCTGGTGATTTTCGAGCCGGGAGGCGCGATCAGCATGACGACCGCCTTGGCCATGACGGCAACGGCGCGCGCCTCGGAGAGATCGCCGACATCGGCCCGGACGACAGCGAGATCGACCTTGCCGGAGGAGAATGCCTTGCCGGCATCGACGGCATTGCCAAAGGTCTCGAAATCCAGCCGGATCGGCGACTTCCTGGTGGCGAAATGGCTGGCGATGATCGAGGCCGTCTTGCCGGCTTCGCCATCGATCGATCCGACCGCCAGCTTGAGCACGGTCGGACGCTCGATATAGCGCCAGGTCAGAAGGCCGCCGCCCACCACCAGACCGAGGATGCCGGCCAGCAGAAGCACCCTGCCCCAGAACGGGAAAGCAACGGATCGCACGTTCATGTTCGGTCCTGCGCAGCCCTGCCAAATTAACTGACGCTCCTGCCCGCATGCCACAATGCGCGGGCTGTCAGCAAAAATCCATCTGTACCCGACTACAGTTAAGACCCGCTAACCGACGGCGGCTATATACTGCGACCGCCCGGACTGCTCATGATTCCCGGCCTGGCCGTGTTGCTGGAGACAATGTTCGATGACTCGTCTGGTACTCGATATGCTCCGGCCCTATCGCGGCTGGCTGATCATTGTCTTCCTCGCCATGCTGGTCGAGATCGCCATGAGCCTGGCCGCGCCCTGGCCGCTGAAACTGGTGCTCGATGACGCGCTGGGCAGCCATCACCTGCCCGCTTGGCTGGACTGGGCCCATGACTATGGCATCGGCCGCCACACGCTCGGCGTCGCACTGTTCGCCGGCATCGCCACCCTGGTCATCGCCGTGATCGGCGCGATCGCCACCTACATCGACAACTACTATTCGACATCGGTCGGCCAGTGGGTGGCCAACGACCTGCGCATCCGCATCTATGCGCATCTGCATCGGCTGTCGCTGCGCTACTACGACAAGGCCAAGACCGGCGCGCTGATGTCCACGATCACCACCGACGTCACAACGCTGCAGAACTTCGCGTCATCGTCGACGCTGGATATCCTGCTCGATCTCATCACCATCGTCTTCATGATCGGGCTGATGTTCTGGCTCGACTGGGATTTTACGCTGATCGCGCTCGGCATCACGCCGTTCCTGATCGTCTTCGTGTTCCATTTCAAGCGCGCCGTGAAGGAAGTCACGCGCACGGTGCGGCAACGACAGAGCGAGATTGTCGCCGTGGTCCAGCAGGGCCTCGGCCAGGTGCGCGCAGTCACGGCCTTCGGCAGGCAGGATCTCGAACTGGCGCGGCTGGAGGCCGCCAGCCATGCGACGGTCGAGGCCGCCATGAAGGCGCGCCAGGTGAAATCACTGCTCTCGCCTGTGGTCAGCATCGTGGTGGCGTTCTGCACCGCCATCGTGCTGTGGAAGGGGACCTCGCTGATTGTCGCTGGCACCATGACGGCTGGCGCGCTCACCGTGTACCTCGCTTATCTCGCGCAGTTCTTCAAACCGGTGAAGGACCTCGCCAGCATGACCAGCGCGATCGCGCAGACCACCGTGGCGCTGGAGCGGATCCAGAACATCCTGGCCGCCGACGATGTCATCGTGGAAAAATCGGGTGCGGTCGATCCCGGTCGCGCCAAGGGAGCCATCACCTTCGAAAACGTCGCCTTCGCCTATAGCGAGGAGGCCAGCGTGCTCCGCGATGTTTCGCTGCATATCGAACCCGGCCAGATCGTCGGCGTGGTCGGGCCGACCGGCTCCGGCAAATCCACGGTGCTCAGCCTGATCCCGCGCTTCTACGACGCAACATCGGGGCGCGTGCTGATCGATGGCGTCGACGTCACCGACTACAAATTATCGGCGCTCCGCGCCCAGGTCGGCTTCGTGCTGCAGGAGACCGTGCTGTTCCGCGGCACGATCCGCGAGAACATCGCTTATGGCCGGCCCGGCGCCACCGATGACGAGATCGTTGCCGCCGCCAAGATCGCCAATGCCGACGAGTTCATCAGCCGCATGCCACACGGTTACGACTCCATGGTCGGCGAACGCGGCGACACGCTGTCCGGCGGCCAGCGCCAGCGCATCGGCATCGCGCGTGCGGTGGTGCGCAACAGCCCGATCATGATCCTGGACGAGCCGACAGCAGCGCTCGATCCGGAATCCGAGGCGCTGGTGATCGAGGCGCTGCGCCGGCTGATGCAGGGCCGCACCGTCATCATGATCGCGCATCGGCTTTCGACCATTCGCGACGCCGACAAGATCATCGTGCTGAAAGAAGGCGTCGTCGCCGAGCAGGGCTCCAACGACGAACTGATCGCCCAAGGCGGCATCTATGCAGAACTGGTGAAGATTCAGCAGCGGGTGGTGAACGAGCAGTCCGCGGGCGCATCGTAGGCGGTGTCGGAGCGCCTCTTTATAATCATTCTAATAACATACGTGCGTTTGTCTTGACCTTGTCAGGACGCTGCTCGACAAGGTCGGGCATGACCGTCCACCAGACTGCATCCGAAACATCCATACACGAATTGCGCCTCGGCAATGCGCCGCGCGGATTCATCGGAACCATCGTGGCGTTGCAGCCCGATATTGCAGGCGCCGCCGAGAGCGGCCACGAGCTCGAACGGCATCTGCTGGAAATGGGCTTCACCGAAGGCGCGCGCGTCGAGATCCTGCATCAGGGTGCCATCCAGCGCGATCCGATCGCGGTGCGCGTCGACAATATTACGATCGCCGTCCGCCGGCGCGAAGCCATGGCAGTTGTTGTGAAATGACCCATACAGACGTGACCACCGAGCGCTTTCATCTCGCGCTGGTGGGAGCCCCCAATAGCGGCAAGACATCGCTGTTCAACGCACTCACCGGCAGCCGCCAGAAGGTGGCCAACTATGCGGGCGTCACCGTCGAGCGCAAGGCAGGCGCCTTTGTGACACCGGTCGGCCGTCAGGTGACGCTGCTCGACCTGCCCGGCACCTATTCGCTGCGCGGCCGCAGCCCGGACGAGGAGATCACCCGCGACGTCGTACTCGGCAAGCGCCCCGGCGAAGCTGCACCCGATCTGGTCCTGTGCATCGCCGACGCTACCAATCTGCGCCTCACGCTGCGGCTGATCCTGGAACTCAAGCGTACCGGTCGCCCACTGCTGGTGGTGCTCAACATGTTCGACATCGCGCAGCGCCGCGGCGTCAGCATCGATGTCGATGCGATGTCCGTAGCACTCGGCGTGCCGGTGATCACCTCGATCGCGGTGAAGAAGGCCGGCGTCGAGGAATTGCGCAAGCGCACCGACGAATTCGCCGCCAATATGCCGGCGGTCGTCGCCGGCGACGGCTGGAAGCCGCTCGGCCTGTCCGAGATGAAGGCGCTGCAGCGCGAGGCCGACCGCATCATCCGCGAAACCGTCACGATGCCAACCAAGCCCGACACGCTGACCACGCGCGTCGATGCCGTGGTGCTGCATCCCGTCGCCGGTCTCGCGATTCTCGCGCTCATTTTGTTTGTGATGTTCCAGGCGGTGTTCTCCTGGGCGCAGCCGCTGATGGAGCTGCTGTCGGATTCGTTCGGCGCGCTGGGTACGCTGGTGGCACAGGTGCTGCCTGAAGGAATCTTGCAGAGTTTCCTGCAGAACGGGTTGATCGCCGGCGTCGGCAGCGTGCTGGTGTTCCTGCCGCAGATCATCATCATCTTCCTGTTCATCCTGCTGCTGGAAGATTTCGGTTACATGGCGCGCGCGGCGTTCCTGATGGACCGCATCATGGGCGGCGCCGGACTGCATGGCCGCGCCTTCATCCCGCTGCTGTCGAGCTTCGCCTGCGCCATCCCCGGCATCATGGCAACGCGTGTGATCGACAACCGCCGCGACCGCCTGACCACCATCTTGATCGCGCCGCTGATGACCTGTTCGGCGCGCATCCCGGTCTATACGCTGATCATCTCCGCCTTCATCCCGGCGGAAAACGTCTGGGGCTGGGTCAATCTGCAGGGTCTGGTGATGTTCGGGCTCTACATCGCCGGCATCGGCAGCGCCCTCGCCGCGTCCTTCGTCATCAAGTTCTTCATGTGGCGCGACTACCAGCCGGCGCCCTTCATGCTGGAATTGCCGGACTACAAGCTGCCGCGCATCAAGAGCATCGCCATCGGCGTCTATACCCGCGCCAAGATGTTCCTGCAGCGCGCCGGCACCACGATCCTGTCGATGATGATCCTGATCTGGTTCCTGGCCTCGTTCCCGCAGGCACCGGCCGGCGCCGAAGGTCCGGCGATCAATTACAGCCTGGCTGCGATGATCGGAAAATTCCTGGAGCCGTTCTTCGCACCGCTCGGCTTCAACTGGCAGATCGCCGTGGCGCTGATCCCCGGCATGGCGGCGCGCGAAGTCGCGGTCGGCGCGCTCGGCACCGTCTATGCGATCGAAGGCGGCAAGGAAGCGGCGGATGCGATCGGCCAGGCGCTGGCCAGCAAATGGAGCCTCGCGACGGCCCTGTCGTTCCTGGCCTGGTTCATCTTCGCCCCCCAATGCGCCTCGACACTGGCCGTGATCCGCCGCGAGACCGGCAGCACCAAGTGGATGGTGGTGACGTTCCTCTACATGTTCGCGCTGGCCTATGTGGCGAGCCTGATCACCTACACCATCGCGAAGGCGGCCGGGCTGGGGTAGCCCGGCCAGCGTGGCATCCTTCGCACCGACACTGTGATTTGAAGTTCATCCTGTGCCGCTGCATCACCATCGGTAACGCAGCGTCGCGATCACATCGCGCCGCATGCCATAATAGCAGCCGGAATCCTGACACAGCCGCACATAGGTCTTGTCGAACAGGTTGCTGGCATTGAGCTGGAACTTGAAGCCCTTGAACTGCGGTCCAAGTCCGGCAAGATCATAGTGAAGCGCCGCATCGAACAGCGTGACGCCGGGAACGTTATAGGTGTTCATGCTGTCGCCCGCTGTTTCCCCGAAATAGCGGACGCCGGCCGCCAGACCGAAACCATCGAGGACGCCGCTGCGGAAGGTGTAATCGGCCCATAGCGATGCCGCATTGCGCGGGACACCGATTGGCCGTTTACCGAGCGTATCAGGCTCCGAATTCGTATTGACCAGGTCGAGATAAGTGTAGGCGCCAAGCAATGTCAGGCTGCGATCGACCTGTACCTTGCCCTCGATCTCGATCCCGCGCGACCGGATCTCGCCGGCCTGGACCCGGTTTCTGATATCGTTCGGATCCTGCATCACCACGTTCTGCTGCTTCAGGTCGAAAGCTGCGAAAGTCAGGAGCATCTTTTCGTCTGGTTGATACTTAACGCCGAACTCCTTCTGCTGACCGGTCGTCGGCTTGAACGGATTCAGGGTCCTGTTCGACGCCCCAACGATCGGCTGGAACGACTCCGTGTATTGAATGTATGGCGCCACGCCGTTGTCGAACTTGTACAGCAAGGCGCCGCGCTTGGTGGTCGCTTCATCCGATGTCGCGGTGGTGCCGAAGGTCGTGCCGTCGAAGGTCGAGACCGTACGCGACTCGGCTCGATCATGCCGGACTCCCAATAGCGCAACCCAGTGGTCGAACTTGATCTGATCCTGCAGATAAACGCCGACCTGATCGAAGGTCTGCCTGCTGGCGCCATCGAAATCCAGCGCTGGAACAGTTATGCCATAGACAGGATTCAGCGCGTTGATCGCTCCAACATCGGCGAGATAGCCGTTGGAGGCCCGATCGGTGCCGGTCTGGTAGTCCACCCCGAACAACGTCATGTGCTGGAACGGTCCGGTCGCGAACTTCGCTTCGGCCTGATTGTCGATTGCAAAGGTACGCAGTGTTTCCGCCGCAGAAAACGCATCGCGGCCTATGCTGGTAATGTTCGTCTGGTTGGACTGGGGATAGACCGCCTGTGTATAGGTGCTGTTGTCGGTATAGCGGAGATTTTGCCGCACCGTCCAAACGTTATCGAAGCGATGTTCGAACAGATAGCCAATCGAACCATATTCGCGCTTGAATATATTATAGTTGGGGTCGCCCAGGTAGAAGCTGGTTGGAATCCGGCCATTGACGGTCGAGAACAACGTTCCCACGCCATTCGGCAGTAGCTGATTGTAGAAGCCCGCTTTCGGGTCCCTTTGATAGGTCCCCTGGAAGGTGATCGTGGTATCGTTTGTCGGCCGCCACGTCAGCGACGGCGCGATCGAGACGCGCTGATAGTCGCCGTGGTCGACCTGGCTGCCGACGTCGTAGCCGGAAGCGGTGAGGCGATAGAGAAATTCCTTGTTTTTATCGAGTGGCCCGCTGACATCGATGCCGCTCTGGACGCGGCCGTAACTGCCGGTCGAAACGAACATCTCCTGATACGGCTCTGTGGTCGGCCGCTTGCTGACCATATTGACCACACCGCCCGGCGAGGCCTGACCGTAGAGCACCGACGCAGGCCCGTGCAGCACCTCCAACCGCTCAAGATTGAAAGGATCGACCAGCGTATAGGCGAAGGTGCCCGACGCCACCCGCAACGAGTCCAGATACTGATCGGCGAGAAAGCCCCTGACATAAACCTGATCGAAGCGGCCGTCGGCACCGTTCCGCTCGCCGACCACCCCGGACGTATAGCGCGTGGCCTGCGACACGCTCTGTGCGGCCTGTGCCTGGATCTGATCCTGCGTGACGACGGAAATTGCCTGCGGCGTTTCGATCAACGGCGTGTCGGTTTTTGTGCCCGTCCCGCTACGGGTCGCGACGTAGCCGTCCACGTGCCCCCAAGCGGTTTCGGGCCTCGGATTGACCGGACTTGGCGCAACGGCTTGCTGCGATCGGCGGGCAGCAACGCGACGGTCGCCCCGCGCGCCTGATGTGCTGCGTTTGACTTGAGGGCGCCGTGTCGCTTGCTGTTGTGGCGCGTCGACCGTCACTGCGGGAAGTGTCGACTGCGCACGAACAGCAGTCGTAAAATCGAGCGACATGACAAACGCACTCGCCGCACCGAGCCATGCGGCACGCTTCCAGTTCTTTGATTTTATGATCACGAATTGCCCCAGCTATTCAGCAAGCCTAAGCAGCCCGCTTTACAGCTTCTTCGTGATCCAAAGAGAGAATGGCAACAGGTCAACTGCTAGAATAGGTCAAAGTCGGCGCCGGATACGATCGGCCTGGCGTTGGCAAATGGAGCCTGGCCACCGCACTGTCGTTCCTATGTGGCGGGCCTGATCACCTCCACCGTCGCGAAGGCGGCCGGGCTGGGCTGAGGCAGAAGAAGCTCGTCATTGCGAGCGCAGCGAAGCAATCCAGAAAGAACTGGATTGCTTCGTCGCTTCGCTAAGGGGAAAGCTTGCTTTCCCTGACCTCGCAATGACGGCCGAGTATCGGACTCAGAATCCCGCCGCGAGCCCATCCTTGCGCGGGTCCGAGCCGGCGACATAGCCGCCATCGATTTTGCGCACGAGCTGCGCGCCGCCGAAACCGAAGGCGGAGTCCGGCGGTTCGCGCTCGATGACATGGCCGCGGCTGGCGAGGTCTGCCGCGACATTGTCCGGCACCGCGGTTTCGATCGCCACTTTCAACCCAGCGACATAGCGCCAGCGCGGCGCATCCGCCGCCGTCTGCGGATCCTGCCCCCAGAGCTGCATGCGCAGCATGATCTGCAGATGGCCCTGTGCCTGCATCGGGCCGCCCATCAGGCCGAAGGCCATCAGCGGCTCTTTGCCCTGCATGACAAAACCGGGAATGATGGTCTGGAACGGGCGCTTGCGCGGACCGACCTGATTGGGATGACCCTCAGTCAGGACGAAACCGAAGCCACGATTCTGCAGGCTGATGCCGGTGCCGGGCACGACGACGCCAGAGCCGAAGCCCGAATAGTTCGACTGGATATAGGACACCATCATGCCGGAAGCGTCGCCGGTGGACAGGCACACCGTGCCGCCGGTCTTGGGCGCACCGGCGCCGAAATCCTGCGCACGGCTGCGATCGATCAGCTTGGTGCGCGAGGCGAGATAGGTGGGATTGAGCAGATGCGCGACGGTGACATCGTGCATGTAATCTAGATCGGCGGCATAGGCATAGACATCGGCGAAAGCTAGTTTCGTGGCTTCGATCTGCAGATGGAAGGCATCGCCGCTGTCGAGCACGAGACCGTCGGTGCCATAGGCCCGCATGATGCCCAGCGCCATCAGCGCCGCGATGCCCTGCCCGTTCGGCGGGATTTCGTGCAGCGATGCGTCGCCGAAATCCTGATGGATGGTGCCGCACCAGTCATTGCGATGCGCGGCCATGTCGGCCTCGTCGAGCACAGCGCCATGTTCGCGCGCAAAGGCAGCGATGCGCTGGGCGAGTTCGCCGCGATAGAAGGCTTGGCCTTTGGTCTCGGCGATCAGCTTGAGTGAATAGGCATGGCCCGGTGCCTTGAAGAGTTCACCCGCCGCAGGCGCACGACCGTTCGGCATGAAGGCCTCGGCAAAGCCCGGCTGGTTCTTCAACTCCTCCGCACCGCGGCGCCAGAGTTCGGCGATCACGGGCGAGACGTGGAAGCCATTCTCCGCATAGGAGATCGCAGGCTCGAACAAGTCAGCGAATGGCAGCTTGCCGAAGCGTTCGGACAGGTCGACCCAGGCCGAGACGGCGCCGGGCACGGTGACGCTCTCCCACCCGCGATGCGGGAATGTCTTGTGATTTGCAAATCGCTCCGGCGTCCATCCCGCCGGCGACCGGCCCGAGGCGTTGAGGCCGTGCAGCTCCTTGCCATCCCAGAGGATGCAATAGGCGTCCGATCCGATGCCGTTGCCGGTCGGCTCGACCACGGTCAGCGTGATCGCTGCCGCGAGCGCCGCATCCAGCGCATTGCCGCCGCGCTCCAGCATGCGCAACCCGGCGTGCGTTGCCAGCGGCTGCGACGCCGCCACCACATTGCGCGCCATGACCGGCGAACGGCGGGAAGCGTAAAGGCCATCATGTCTGTATTGCATCAGTTCAGGCTCTCTTCAGGACTTTGCAGATCAACGCGTCTTCTTATCGTCATTTGCACGAGCCGAACAGACGGGTTGCACCTGCCAAATAGACAGGCGGGTCTGCTCACCTCTCGATCTTGCACCGGCTAGTCGCTTGCGCTTACGGTTCCTCACATTTCGTCGATCGCGAGAGGATCAGCATTGACCATCACCGTTATCCGCAACGCGGACTATGTCGTCGCCTGGGACGCCGCAAAGAACAGCCACACCTATGTCACCGGCGGCGACGTCGCTTTCGACGGCGGCCAGATCGTGTTTGCCGGCCGCGACTATCAGGGCGAAGCGGTCACGACCATCGACGGACGCGGGTTCATGGTGATGCCGGGTCTCGTCGATATCCACTCGCATCCGTCCAGCGAACCACTCAACAAGGGCTTTCTCGACGAGATCGGCTCGCCCGGCCTGTATAATTCGTCGCTTTACGAATACATGCCGATCCTGCGGTCCGATCCGGAAGGCGTGCCGGACTGCGTGCGCGTTGCGTATTCCGAACTGCTGCTGTCCGGCGTCACCACGGTGGTTGATCTATCGATGCCGCATCCGCAATGGCTCGATCTCGCCGGACAAAGCGGCCTGCGCGTCTATATCGCTCCGGGGTTCCGCTCGGCGCGCTGGTTCACGCCGAATGGCACGCTCGTCGATTACGAATGGAACGAGAAGGCCGGCGAAGACGGCATGCTGCAGGCCTTCGCGCTCATCGATGCCGCCGAGAGCCATCCGTCCGGCCGCCTCTCCGGCATGATGTATCCGGCGCAGATCGACACCTGCACGCCGCAACTGATGAAAGACAGTTACGCCGAAGCGAAACGCCGCGGCATTCCGTGGCAGACTCATGCCGCACAGTCGGTGTCGGAATTCCACGAGATCGTCCGCCGGCATGGCGTGACGCCGATCCAGTGGCTCGGCGAACTCGGCGTGCTCGGCCCGACCTCGCTGGTCGGTCACTCCATCTTCGTCGACGACCATCCGCTGACGCCGTGGCACACCAAGCGCGATCTTGCGCTGCTCGCCGAAACCGGAACGACGGTGGCGCATTGTCCCACCGTGTTCATGCGCCGCGGCATCGCGCTACGCGATGTCGGCCGCTATCGCGCGGCCGGCATTTCGGTGGCGATCGGCACCGATACCTATCCGCACAACATGATCGAGGAAATGCGCAACGTGACGATGACCTCGCGACTGATGGCCGGGCATCCGCGCGGCCTGAACTCGACCATGCTGTTCGAGGCTGCCACCACCGTCGGCGCCAAGGCGCTCGGCCGCGACGACATCGGTAGGCTCGAGGCTGGCTGCAAGGCCGATTTCGTGATGGTCGACGTCACCCATCCGATGATGCAGCCGCATCGCGATCCGATCCGCAGCATGATCTATGCGGCGGCGGAACGCGCGGTGCGTCACGTCTATGTCGATGGCCGGCAGGTGGTGAAGGACGGCGTGGTGCAGACGTTCGATTATCCAGCCGCGGCGCTGCGTGTGCATGAGGCGCAGATCCGCGCCGAGGAGCGCACGCCCGGTCTCGACTGGGCGGGCCGCAAGCTGACGGAAATCTCGCCGCTGTCGTTCCCGTTGGCGTGGCCATCAAACGAGTAAGGCCGTCACAGGCTTTGCTCCAGACGCCGGCACGTTCCCTCGCCCCACATTTGCGGGGAGAGGGTTAGGGTTTGATGCTTCGGCACACGCGGACTCACGGGTTGAGAAATTTTCCGACCCGCGAGTCCGCGTGTGCTGTGTCTGAAGTGATAGCCCCTCACCCGACCGGCTTTGCCGGTCGACCTCTCCCCGCAAAGAGCGGGGAGAGGTTAGAAGCAAACGCTTACACGCGCTCGATGATGATCGCCGGTGCCATGCCGCCGGCGGCGCACATGGTGACCAGACCGCGCTTCAGGTTGCGGCGCTCGAGTTCGTCGAGAACCGTGCCGATCAGGATCGCGCCGGTGGCGCCGATCGGATGACCCAGCGCGATCGAGCCGCCATTGACGTTGACCTTGCTGCGGTCGAGGTCGAGATCGCGGATGAACTTCTCGGCGACCACGGCGAAGGCTTCATTGATCTCCCACAGATCGATGTCTTCCTTCTTGAGACCGGCCTTTGCCAGCACCTTCTTCGCAGCCGGCACCGGCGCATTCAGCATCAGGGTCGGGTCGTCGCCGATATTGGCCATGGCCACGATGCGTGCGCGTGGCTTCAGGCCATGCTTGTCGGCATAGGACTTTGAGGTCAGCAGCAAGGCTGCGGCACCATCGACCACGCCCGATGAATTGCCGGCGTGGTGGAAATGCTCGATCTTGAGATCCGGATATTTCTGGTTGATCTGCTTGCGGAAGGTCATGCCGCTTTCATCCAGCGGATGATCGGCCATCGCGGCGAAAGCCGGCTTCAGGCCGGCGAGACCTTCGGCAGTGGTTTCCGGACGCGGATATTCGTCCTTGGCGAGCACGATGTTGCCCTCGTCATCCTTGACCGGGACGAGGCTCTTGTCGAAACGGCCTTCCTTGATCGCGATCGCAGCGCGACGCTGGCTTTCGAGGCCTAGCGCATCGAGCGCCTCGCGGCTGATGCCCTCCATCGAGGCAATCGCGTCGCCGCAGATGCCCTGATGCGACTGCGGATGCACCTTGGCGAGCCGCTTGTTGCCCGAGCCCATGCCGAGCGGCGCCTTGCCGGCCGCCATATCTTCGGCGGCCATCGCACCGGTCAGCGACATCATCTCGGTGCCGCCGGCGATGACGACGTCTTCCATGCCCGACATGATCTGGGCCGCGGCGAAGTTCACCGCGGTGATGCCGCCGCCGCAGAAGCGATCGAGGGTGGTGCCGGAGGCCTTGATGTCATAGCCGGCATCGAGCGCGGCCATTCGGCCGAGATCGCCGCCCTGCTTGCCGCGCTGGGTCGAGGTCGACCAGATCACGTCGTCGACGTCTGCGGTGTTGAGTTTGTTGCGCTCGGCAATCGCCTTGAGCACGGTGGCGGCGAGATGCTGCGGATGCTGTTCGGCGAGCTTGCCCTTGCCCACTTTGCCGATACCACGGGGCGTGCGGACTGCGTCGATAATATAAGCGTCGGCCATGATCTTCTCCCAAGAGTTTTGAAGTGTTTTTCTGACCGCGAGATTGGCCAAGCGACCCGTGAAGTCAAGGTGCGCAGGCGGCATGCACGTCTGCCAAAATTGGCGGGCATCCGGCGCAATTTCATCCGCTACCGGAAAATTGGCACAACCCAGGCACGATATTATAACCATACCGGTGCTATGAGACGGAGGCCACCGCGCCGCTGCACGCTCATTGCGCTCAACAGCCAGAAATCCAGGAACCTATCTTCATGGATCAGCCTGATGTCACCCGCCGACGCTCGCGTGTATTTGCGCCCGGCCTCGCCGTCGCCGCGCTGTTGCTTCTGCTGCCTGTAGCCGTGTGGCTGGATCTGACCAATCTGGTTGACGCCGCTTTGCGCCGGCAGGCCAACGACCTGAACTCCGTGATCACCAGTGTGCGTGGTTATTACGCAACCAATGTGGTCGGGCGCGTGCTGGCCCATCAGGGCACCACGCAGGTGGTTCACAATTATGAAAGCGTACCGGGCGCGATCCCGATTCCGGCGACGCTGTCCCTCGAACTCGGCCGGGTGATCGGGGCGCAGCAGGAGAATATCAACTACCGCTTCGTGTCGGACTACCCATTCCAGAACCGCGCGCCGCACCAGCTCGACGATTTCGAAAAGACCGCGCTGCGCAGCCTGCGCGACAATTCCGAACAGAAGATCATCGACACCAGGGCGTCGCTGTTCAGCGACACGGTCCGCATCGTCGCGCCGGTGCTGATGGGCCCGGCCTGTGTCAGCTGCCACAACACCCACCCGGAAAGCCCAAAGAAGGACTGGAAGGTCGGCGACGTCCGCGGCATCCAGGAAGTCATCATCACGCAACCGATCGCGGCCAATCTGTTCTCGTTCAAGTTCCTGCTGGCCTATTTTGCGCTGGCCGCCGTCAGCGGCGTCTCGTTCCTGGCTTTGCAGCGGCGCCAGTCGCAGCGCATTGCCGGCATGAACCATGAGCTGGAAGCCAACAACGATTTCCTCGCCGCACTCTCCATGAAGATCTCTCGCTACATCTCGCCCCAGGTCTACAAGAGCATCTTCAGCGGTCAGAAGGACGTCACCATCCATACCGAGCGCAAGAAGCTGACGATCTTCTTCTCCGACATCCAGAATTTCACGGCCACCACCGAGCGGCTGCAGCCAGAGCTGATCACGCATCTGCTCAACGAGTATTTCACGGAGATGTCGGCGATTGCCCACGAATATGGCGGCACGATCGATAAATTCATCGGCGATGCGATGCTGATCTTCTTCGGCGACCCCGAAACCAAGGGCGACCGGCAGGATGCGCAGGACTGCCTGCGCATGGCGTGGCGGATGCAGCGCAGGCTGATCGAGTTGAATGCGAAGTGGCGCACCGAAGGCATCGAGGAGCCGTTCAAGGCTCGCATCGGCATCAATTCCGGCTATTGCAATGTCGGCAATTTCGGCAGCGCCGATCGCATGGACTATACGATCATCGGCGCGGAAGCGAACCTCGCCGCACGCCTGCAGTCGATCGCAGAACCTGGCGGCATCGCCATCAGCTATGAAACCTTCGCACTGGTGAGCGACATCATCACCTCGCATCCGCTGCCGCCGATCACCATGAAGGGCATCAGCCGCGAGGTCGTGCCCTATGCGGTCGACAGCATCATCGACGACAGGCCGGTACAAACCGATATCGTCGTTGAACGCATGCCGGGGCTGGATTTCTATCTGGACCCTTCCGCCGTGCGGCCGGCCGACGCCGACCGCCTGCGTTCCGTGCTGAACGAGGCGCTCGCCTCGCTGGATCGCAAGGTATAATCTGCGCCGAATCAACGCCCCAGCGCCACACAGCTGTGTCTATCGCCGGCAGGCAGGTTGCCCCGATTCAGCGAACACCATAGTCATGGCTGAACGACGCTGCGCCTGAAGAACTGCCCGGAATCAGATGCTCCAAGACGATCTTAGCCTGCAGGACGATCCCGGCCTTGCCGCCATGGCGGACACGCTCGCAAGATCGACCGATTACCGCGTCCTCCGCCGGCTGATCCCGCGCACCGAATTTGCGCCGGCCAATGGCCAGCCGACCCGATCCGGAATCCTCCTCGACGTCGAGACCACGGGCCTCGATCAGGTGCGCGACGAAGTCATCGAACTTGCCATGATCAAGTTCGACTATCTGCCGGACGGCAGCATTACGCGCGTGGCGGATGTCTTCACCGCATTCAACGAGCCGTCGCGGCCGATCCCGCCGGAGATCACCGAGCTGACGGGCATCACGGACGAGACCGTTGCGGGACACCGCATCGATCCCGATGCCGTCGCCGCTTTCGCCGACGACGCCGTCATCGTCATCGCGCATAATGCAGGCTTCGACCGCAAGTTTTCCGAGCGCTACTGGCCGGTGTTCCAGCACAAGGCCTGGGGCTGTTCGGCCACGGAAGTGGACTGGCGCAAACACGGCTTTGACGGATCGCGCCTCGGCTATCTGCTCGCCGGCGCAGGCTTCTTTCACCAGGCCCACCGCGCGATCGACGATTGTCACGCGCTGCTGGAGATTCTCGCGTTCGAATTGCCCGATCTCGGTGCGCCGGCACTGGCGGTTCTTCTGGAACGCGCCCGGAAGAAAACGATGCGAGTCTGGGCAGAGCAGTCGCCTTTCGATCTCAAGGACGAGCTGAAGCGACGCGGCTATCGCTGGAGCGACGGCTCCGACGGCCGGCCAAAGTCCTGGTACATCGATGTCGAGGAAAGCAAGGAAGCGAGCGAAATCGAATTCCTGCGCAAGACGATCTATATGCGCGATGTCGAACCGCGTGTGCAGGCGCTCAGCGCGATGAGCCGGTTTTCGGTGCGAGCGTAGAACATCTAGAGAAAAGGCTAGATATTCGCGCCGTCATTGCGAGGAGCTCTTGCGACGAAGCAATCCAGTCTTTTTCTTCTTGAAGACAAGAACTGGATTGCCGCGTCGCTTCGCTCCTCGCAATGACGGACGTTAATTCAATCCAGCCGGCGGTCAGACCGGCTGCAAACCGAGCGCCTGTGCCGCCTCGATCCAGACCGGTAGCTCCTTCTGATACAGCGCATTGGTCTCCTTGAAGCCGAGCGCCGGTTCGAGCACGAAGGTCTTCAGCACTTCCTTCACTTTCGGATCGCTGTTGGCCGCGACGCAAAGCTGCGACAGCCGATCGACAATCGGCTGCGGCGTTGCCTTGGGCACAGCCCAGCCCGTGAAGCCACTCACCGTGAAGAACTTCGACGTCGCCCCCTGTTCAGGCAGCGTCTTCACATTGGGGATGGCGTCGACCTTCTTCGAATGCACGGCGAATGGCACGCCGCGGTCGCTCTGCAGCACACTTTGTGATGCCGTGTAGCTGCCCATCGCAAAATCGATCGAGCCTTCCGCCAGTCCCGTCCACATCGGCGCTTCGCCGCGATAATGGATCGGCTCGATCTTGAGGCCATACTGCTTGTTGAGTTCGTTGATCGTCATGTGCGGGGCCGAGCCGACGCTATAGGTGCCGAAGTTCACCTTGTCGTTCTTGCGCGCGAAGGCGACGAAGTCCTCCAGCGTCTTGACGCCGGATTTTGGACTGGCAACCAGTGGCAATCCGGCGCCGGGAATGACGCTGACCAGCGTCAGGTCCTTGTCCATGTCGTAGCCGGGCGTCTTGAGCATCACACGGTTCATTACATAGGTGGTCGAGATGGAGCAGAGAATCGTGTGACCGTCTGGCTCGGCGCGCGCGACTTCCGCTGTGCCAATGGCGCCAGACGCGCCGGCCTTGTTTTCGATGACGACAGTCTGTCCGACCTGTTTGGAAATATATTCGCCGAAGGCGCGCGCGAGCAGATCGGTCTGCCCACCAGCTGGGTAACTGCAGATCATGCGTATCTGCCGCGATGGCCAAGCGGCTTGCGCCGAAGCACCGCGCGCGACGAACGGCATGGCGGCAGCTGCCGACCCGGCAGCAATGAAGTGACGACGATTGATGATCGCAGACATGTTTCCCTCCGTTGTTTTTTATGACGGTACCCGATCGCTCCCTCATTCGCCACGACGATAGGCGGGACAGATTGGCGCATTGGAAAAGCAAATCGCTTCCAGCTCTGCACGTATCGGCTCACGCCATCTGGATCGCAGCGCGGCAGTGCAGTAGTGTCCGCGCAAACTAAAAATGCCGGACCGTTCGGATCTGGCGCACACATCACGTGAGGGACGAAACACCATGGCGCGGAATATTCTGATTCTCGGAGCTTCCTACGGCTCGTTGCTGGCGACGAAGCTCTTGATGGCCGGTCATAACGTAACCCTCGTGTGCCGGAAGAAGACCGCCGAACTCATCAATCGCGATGGTACGGAAGTGCGCATCAAACTGCGCGACGAACCGACCCACCGCGCCATCTTCTCACGCGACCTGCCAGGCAAACTGGATGCGACCTCGCCGGATCAGGTCGACCTGTCGCGCTACGATCTGGTCGGCCTTGCGATGCAGGAGCCGCAATACACCAACCACACGATCCGCGTTCTGATGATCAAGATCGCCGCGGCGAAGCTGCCTTGTCTGTCGATCATGAACATGCCGCCGCTGCCCTATCTCAAGCGCATTCCGGGGCTGGCCGACATGAAACTCGAAGAGGCCTATACCAATGCCCAGGTGTGGGAACGCTTCGACCCGGGACTGGTGACGCTGTGCTCGCCCGATCCGCAGGCCTTCCGGCCACCGGAAGAAGCGGCGAATGTCCTTCACGTCGGCCTGCCGACGAATTTCAAGGCATCGGCCTTTGCCGATCCGGCTCACAACAAGCTGCTGCGCGAACTCGAAGCCGACATCGACGCCGTGAAGCTCGACGGCCAGGACGTGCCGGTGAAGCTGAAAGTATTCGACTCGCTGTTCGTGCCGCTGGCGAAATGGTCGATGCTACTCACGGGCAACTATCGCTGCATCACGCCGGAAGAGCCGCAGTCGATCCGCGAGGCCGTTCACGGCGACCTGAAAGTGTCGCAGTCGATCTACGAGCATGTCGATGCCGTGGCGCGGCGTCTCGGCGCTGATCCCGAAGATCAGGTCCCGTTCGCCAAATACGCCAAGGCAGCGGAGAGCCTGCTCAAGCCGTCATCGGCGGCCCGGGCTGTCGCGGCCGGCGCGCCGTTTATCGAGCGGGTCGATCTTCTGGTGAAGTTGATCTCGCATCAGCTCGGCATGACCAATGCAAATATCGACCGCACGGTCGAGGTCGTCGATCAGAAGCTCAACGAGCGGCTGGAGTCCGGCGCGGGAATCTGACGCGCTGGCGTGATGGTGCTGTGATTGAATATTGGCTTCGCGACTGACGTCAGACGCGAAGCCACCACCGCGACGGCGTGTGTCCTCTATTCAATCGATATGATCTCGAGTTCCTGGACGCCCGTGCCGACGACATCGCCGACGGCCTTGCCCATGAGCGATTTCGCCACCGGGGACACGAAGGAAATCGAACCGGCCTTGGGATCCGCTTCGTCCTCGCCCACGATCCGATAGGTCTGCACACGCCCGTCATTGCGGCTGAAAGTCACCGTGCTCCCAAAGGCTACGGTGTCGGTCGATGTCGGAGCTGGAACGAGCTGGGCCGTGCGGACACGGGCCGCGAAATAGCGCATGTCCCGCAACGGGATTGCCGCCTGCCGCCGCCGTTCGTTCACGTCGTCGATCGCGCTCGCGGCGTCATGCGCCTCGCGGGCCTGCTGGAGCTGCGTCTCCAGCGCCTGCAAACCTGCCTCGGTCACGAGGTTCGGATGAGGCGAGATCGGGCGATCGGGCAGCAGGGTTTCCGCAGCCGTTTCGGCACTTTCTTCCTTGGTGAAGGCAACGCTCAATCTCGAACTCCGTATCGACGCGATCCGCTGTGACGGCGCAGGAAGCGATTATCCCATTGGTTTGTCAAAACCATGCAGAAATAGCCTGATCGCGTAAATGGCACCCGGAATTTTGCTGCTTTGCGGCACCGGACGGCGACAAGGCAGCCCTGTTCCAGCGGAGGGGCAATCCGATTGTGTTTGCGATCTTCGGGGGTTATGCACTGGCTAGACCGATCCTAAATTGGATCGTGGACGGACCCTGCCCTGACCGCAGGGTCTGACATGCGCCAATGCCGAGCGCCGGCGGCGGTGCATTCAAGCCTCGCAGATCAAGAACGCCGTCAGGAAGGAATTCGTCGTGTCCAAGTCGCCCGTCGTCACCATCGACAACCATCCCGGCCGCTCAGCGCAGACCATCGGCATTGCGCGCATACTCGGCACGGACGAGACGCTCATTCATGAGCCGTCGGTGGGCGTGGTCGGCACCAAGGGCGACAGCCAGTGCTATATGGGCGTGATGTCCAAGGTGGACGCGATTCATGAGAGCCTGAAGAAGCGCATCGGCCGCGGCCAAGGCCAGCTGCCCTATCGGCTGGTGCAGCCGGAATACACCATTGCGACCTCGGACGGCATCCGCAACGGCACGCGCGAAATGCGCTATTCGCTGATCGGCCGCGAAGTGACCAACGACGCGCTGTCGGAGCATCTGAGCGCAACCGGCCTGCTCGGCACCATCGCCGTGGTCGCCTGCGACAAGCCGCCGGTCGGCGCGCTGGCTGCGCTGCTCGAACATAACGAGCCGTCGATCATCATGTCGGACGGCGCGATCCATCCCGGCACCGATCCGGAGACGGGCGAGAAGCTCGACATCGTCAGCGCCTATCAGGTCGCCGGCAATCCGGATGCCGAATATCGCCACCGCATCGCCTGCCATGCCTGCCCGGGCTATGGCTCTTGCGGCGGCATCTTCACCTACAACACCATGCAGACCTTCATCGGCGTGGTCGGCATGCAGCCGCTGCACATGGTGGCGCCGCCGTCGGACGATCCGCGCCGCGTCAAGGAATTCCCGGAGCAGCTGGTCAGCTATCTCGCCAACATGATCGCCAAGGGCATCAAGCCGCGCGACATCGTCAGCCGCGACTCGATCCGCAACGCGATGATCGTGTCGCTGGCGATCGGTGGCTCGACCAATGTGACGCTGCATGCGCCGGAAATCGCGCGCGCCGCAGGCTTTGCGGACTTCTGGAAAGAAGTGATGACGCCGGCGGAGTTCAACTACCTTTCGCAATATATCGTGCCGGTCCTCACCGACGCGCGGCCCTACGGCAAGTATTCGATGGTCGATATCGATGCGGTCGGCGGCGTGCAGGTGATCGTGCGCGAGCTGATGGATGCCGGCCTGATCAATGGCGACGTGTTGACCTGCACCGGCGAAACGCTGGCCGAGCAGATCAAACGCCTCGAGACCAAGCCGGCCGACGGCCGTGTCGTCTATACTGTCGCGAAGCCCTACAAGCCGACCGGCGGGTTGCGCGTGCTCGGCGGTAACCTGTCGCCGGAATTTTCCGCCATTCTCAAGCTCGCCGGCGTCGAAGGCGGGCTCGAGGACAATCGCTTCCGCGGCACCGCGCGCGTGTTCGAAGGCGAGCGCGGCCTGCTGCAGGCGCTCGACCAGCATCCGGAGAAATTCCAGAACCACGACATGGTCATCGTGCGCTACGACGGCCCTGTGGGTGCGCCCGGCATGCCGGAAATGCTCGACCCGACCTCGCGTATCACCACGCTGTGCCGCGAGCGCAATATCGTGGTTGGTCTCATGACCGATGCGCGCTTCTCCGGCGGCTCGGTGGGCCTGGTCATCGGCCATGTCGGCCCGGAAGCCGCACTCGGTGGTGCCATCGGGTTGATCGAGGACGGCGACGAGATCATCGCCGACCTCAATCTCAACGAACTTAACTGCACGCAGCTGCAGGATCCGGCCATCTATGCCAAGCGCAAGGCGGCATGGGAAAAGGTCGTTGCGGACAATGGCGGCATCCATCCGAGCTGCGGCGAGGCTGATACGCGCTTGCTCCATCGCGCCCGCACCAGCGCCGTGCCCGCCACCCGCGGCGCCGGCCTGCATCCGAACCGCGAGGTTTGGGTGCGCAACCAGCGCGAGGCCACACGCTCGGGTTTCGTGCCGAAAAATACGCATCGTCCAGAAGCCAACAAGGCTTTCTAAACCTGCGGACGGGCGCTCAGGGCCGGGTTTGCTGCGAAGCTCCCGGCCCGAGCCATTTCCCGTCATCTTCCATCAGCTCTTCCCAAAACGGCCGGAGCATTTTTCTTGATTGGAAGCACGATCTCTCGACAAACGAACTCGTTTGTCGGCGAAAACCGGCATCCTCTTTTCGGGATCATGCTCTAGCCATCTCCCGCTTCGAGCATTTTGAGCGCCTCGCGGTTATCGGCGGCGCGGGCATCGTCGATGTAAGCGACGAGCAACCGGTTGATGGCGACCGAATCAAGCAGCCTGAATTCGCGGGGCCTGATCCAGCCATCGAAATAGCGGTCGATATAACCGATGGGGCTATCGCGCTCCTCCACCCAGTTCGGCCCGATCAGGCCTTGGGGGTGCGGTTCCCAGTAGCAGGAAATGAGGTGGCCGCCTTGGGCACCACCTTGGGCAGAGTGGCCAAGGATTCGCTGACCGTCGCGTGGCGCTTCACTCATCGGCCGAAGGAAGTGGCCGTATTCACGTAAAATCCGCTCAACCTGCATGCAACGCGATTCCATTCCCGGAGGCGCCGACCGGCGCCACGCGAACATCTAACGGGTCGCGCGTTTTTTGTTTCCAATGTGATCTGGGTGGCCCCGCAGCCGACGTTTGCACAGCGGTTTTGAGACGTTCCAAACGTGATGCGGGGTTGCAGCCGATGCGGATAAAGCGCTGCGGTTTTGCCGATCACAATAAATCGATCTAGAGCAAAACCAAACTGCTGCGGGTTAGCCCGAGCAGGTACGCTGGTCCGCCAAACCTCTGTAAATTAAGGCATCTTTCAGCTTTTATTAAGGCGTCGATAAGCATGCCGTTGCGCCAATCCAGATCGTGTCGGGTTGTCGATTGCTGTGGCGAATGGGTGACAGCATTTTACGCAAAAGCTGTCTAAGTCCACGCCATAGACGGAGCGAACGCGCTCTCGCTCTAAAATGGTTTTCTGGAGAAGAAGAAAATGAAGAACTTCCTGATGGGCACCGTTGCCCTGATCGCCCTGGGCGCCTCGGTTCCGGCAATGGCCGCTGACCTGGCTGCTCGTCCCTATACCAAGGCTCCGGCTTACGTTGCCGCTCCGATCTACAACTGGACCGGTTTCTACATCGGCGGTCACGTCGGCGGCGCGTTCAATGGTTCGAACGGCTTCGGCGGCACCTCCGACAATTCGGATGGCCGTTTCCTCGGCGGTCTGCAGATCGGCGCTGACTACCAGTTCGCTCCGAACTGGGTCGTTGGTATCGAAGGTCAGTACAGCTGGGTTGGTTCGAACAACACCAACGTCGCTTTCCTCACCACGCCAGGCGTCACCTACAACCTGAACCAGAAGGGCCTCGGCTCGGTCACCGGTCGTATCGGTTACACCTGGGGTCCGGCACTGCTCTACGTGAAGGGCGGCTACGCTTACTCCGACTACAGCGAATCGCTGGTCACCACCGCTGGTGGCGTTCCGGTTGCCTTCGCTGGCGGCACCAAGCATGACGGTTACACCGTCGGCGCCGGCCTCGAATACCTGTTCACCCAGAACTGGTCGGGCAAGGTTGAGTACCAGTACTACGACTTCGGCAAGACCACCTTCGCCGCTCCGTCGCCTGCTGGCATCGTCGGCCTGTCGTCCAAGAACGACGAGCACACCGTCAAGGCTGGCCTGAACTACCGCTTCAACTGGGGTGGCCCGGTTGTCGCGAAGTACTGAGCTTCGCGCCTGATTTCAGGCTCGTGACTACGGAAAGGCCGGCGGAAACGCCGGCCTTTTTCGTTTTACCCTTTGGTAACCTCGCAAGCCCCGCGACAGCCAAAGGTTGCCGATTTACCCGAATATTAACCCGGTACCTACATACTCTCTACGCGATCCGCCACCAGGACGGTGGACGCGGGGGGAATCAATGGCACTGACGTCATTCATCGGAAAATTCGGACGGTTTCGTTTCTCGCGGCCCCGTTGGGGCATCCGCGGCAGCCTGTTCGCCGCCTTCGCGGTTATTGCGGGCATGGCGATCCTGATCAGCGCCGGTGCCGGCATGATTCTCGGTCAGCTCGGCGGCATGATGACGGACCTGAACGGCCGGGACATTCCGAAACTGACCGCCAGCCTTCAACTGGCCACCGCCAGCGAGAGTCTTGCCAGCCAGGGCCCGATGCTGCTGGCATCGAGCAGCCCCGACGTTCTGAAGGAACGCTCGCAACGCATGCGGGATACGCACAAGATTGCAGTCGAGAAGCTCGACACCATCGCCAAGCTCGGCGCCGACAAGGCCGTGGTCGCCGCCCTGGCCGATACCGTCAAGAACATCGAAGACACGATTCGCAGCCTTGGCGCTGCCACCCAGGAACGTCTCGACGCCGTCGCCCAGCATCAGAAGCAATACGACTCCCTGCGCGCCGCTGCGGCAAACTTCGTCAAGATGTCGGAGCCAGCCGCCACCGACGCCCAGAACGTGATGAACGACACGCTGCGGGCAACAGTCTTCTCGGCCGAAGATTCCGGCGAAGCCGCGCGAGTCATCGTGCAGGTCGGCGAAGTCGTCGCCAGCACCAACCTGATCTCGTCCGATCTGATGGCCGCACTGTCGGCCGGCTCGTCGGAAGCGCTCTCTCCGATCGAAGACAACTTCAAGGCCGCCCAGACCCGCGTCAAATCCAATCTCGATGCTCTCGTCGGCATCAAAGGGACCAAAGAACTCAAGGAAGCCGCCCTGCAGCTGCTGGCGATCGGCGACGGCAAGAACAGCGTCTTCAAGGTGCGCCAGAAGGAGATGGATACCGTCGAATACGGCGAACTCATTCTCGACGAGACGCGCAAGCTCAATGTCGGCCTCGGCATGAGCGTCAAGCAACTGGTCGACAAGGTACGCAGCGAAACCGATGCCGCCACGACACAGGCACAGACGACAATCACGCTCGCGACGCAGGCGATGCTCGGCCTCGGCGCGCTGACGCTGATCGGATCGGCATTGTTCGTCTGGCTCTATGTCGGCCGCAGCATTCTGCGCCGCCTCGCGCAATTGCAGCGCGCGATGCAGCGGCTGTCCAGCGGAGATCTCGACACCGAGATCGCCCGCAGCCGCCAGCAGGACGAAATCGCGGCGATGGCGGGCACGCTCGAAGTGTTTCGCGACAGCATGATCAACGCCCGCGCGCTCAGCGCGGAGCAGGATCAGGACCGCATTGCCAAGGGCGAACGCACGTCGCGCATCGAAGCCCGCATCGTCGACTTCGAGAGCAAGGTGCGCACCGCTTTGGAGAAGCTGCAGAGTTCAGCCGATTCCATGCAATCGACCGCGCAGAGCATGACGGCCACCGCCGATCGTTCCAGCGCGCTGGTCAGCGCCGTCGCGTCGGCTGCAGAGGAAACTTCGGTGAACGTCCAGACGGTGTCGGCCGGGACCGAGCAGCTGTCGTCATCGATCAACGAGATCAGCCGACAGGTCGTCACGTCAACCGAAATCGCCGCCAAGGCCGTCAACGAGGCCGGCGAAACCGATGCAACGATGCAGGGCTTGGCCGACAACGCCAATCGCATCAGCGTGGTGATCGATCTGATCCAGACCATCGCGTCGCAGACCAACCTGCTGGCGCTCAACGCGACCATCGAGGCTGCGCGCGCCGGCGATGCAGGCCGTGGCTTCGCCGTCGTCGCCTCCGAGGTGAAGAGCCTTGCCGATCAGACCGCAAAGGCCACCGACGAGATTCGCACGCAGATCGTGTCGATGCAGCAGGTCACGTCCACCGCCGTCGGAGCGATCCGCAACATCGGGCAGACCATCGCCGAGATCAATCATGTGAGTGCTGCCATCGCTACCGCCGTCGAACAGCAAGGTGCGGCAACACGCGAGATCGCGCGCAACATCCAGCACGCCGCCGGCGGCACCAGCGAAGTGTCGAGCAACATTGTCGGCGTCAGCGATGCATCGACGCAGGCCGGCACGGCTGCCAACGACGTGCTCGGCGCCTCGGGCGAACTGCGCCGCGAGGCGGACGTTCTTCGTGGTGAAATCGACGAATTCCTGTCGAGTATCCGCGCGGCATAGGAGCGGCGATCCAGCGCATGGCTGCACCCGGCCAGCGTCATTGCTCCAACCCTCAAAATCATGGACTGCTTTCACAGCAGCCCATGATCGGTGGCTGCGCAGAATGTAAGGATTGCGTGAATGCCCCCAACTCCCTCTGCATGGACATCGACCGAACTGCGCCACGACTGGCAACGCCATGAAGCCCAGGCACTCTATGATTTGCCGTTTGCAGACCTGATTTTTCAGGCGCAGAGCACCCACCGCATCAATTTCGATCCGAATCACGTCGAGACCGCGAGCCTGCTCAGCATCAAGACCGGCGGCTGCGCGGAAGACTGCGGTTATTGCTCGCAAAGCGCGCACTACAACACTGACGTCAAGGCGACCAAGCTGATGGACCGCGACGCCGTGGTTGCCACGGCGCAGCGCGCAAAGGATGCCGGTGCGAGCCGCTTCTGCATGGCCGCGGCCTGGCGCAATCCCAAGGACAAGGATCTCGACCGCGTATGCGATATGGTCAGCGCGGTGAAGGATCTCGGCCTCGAGACCTGCGCGACGCTGGGCATGCTCACGGAAGATCAGGCCAAACGCCTGCAGGACGCCGGCCTCGACTTCTACAATCACAATGTCGATACCTCGCCGGAATTCTACGGCAAGATCATCACTACGCGCACGATGGAAGATCGCATCGAGACATTGGCGCGGGCGCGCCATGCCGGCCTCAAGGTCTGCTGCGGCGGTATCATCGGCATGGGCGAGCAGGTCGAGGATCGTCTGGGCATGCTGATGCTGCTGGCGAACCTGCCGCATCATCCGGACAGCGTGCCGATCAATATGTGGAACGAAGTGAAGGGCGTGCCGGTCAACGACACCGCCGAGCGCCCGGATCCGATCGCGCTGGTCCGCATGATTGCCGTGGCGCGTATCATGATGCCCAAGAGCGTGGTGCGGCTTTCCGCCGGACGGCAATATATGACCGATGAATTGCAGGCACTGTGCTTCGTCGCCGGCGCCAATTCCATCTTCATCGGCGACGTGCTGCTGACCACGAAGAACCCCCAGACCGACCGCGACGCCAACCTGCTGGACCGGCTGGGCATGACCTCGCGGCTCGACGACGTGAGCGGAAAGAGCACGCCGACTCCGCCGGTTACCGCTTCAGCACAGGCCGATATGCGCGCCAGCGCATAAACCCATGCCCTGCGCCAGCCGAATTTGTGCTGGCGCAGGGGTCCTTGGCCCGCTAAGCCGGATGAAAAGGACATTGTGACAGAACCGATGCATTCGAAAACAGACGCCAGCACAAAGCCAGCCGATGACCTCCGCTATCCCTGGGAGAACCATCCCGGGACCGATCAGGTGGTCGAAATTGCTCCGGGCGTTCTCTGGATCCGGCTCGACCTGCCGTTTCGCCTCAACCATGTGAACATCTATCTGCTCGCCGACGGCGACGGCTGGGCCATGGTGGATACCGGCATCGGCAATGACGCCACCATCGCTGCATGGACGAAACTGTTCGAAGGTCCGCTGAAGGGCAAACCGATCAGCAAGGTGATCGTCACCCACGCGCATCCCGATCATGTCGGCCAGGCCGGCTGGATGGTGCAGCGGTTCAACTGCCCGTTCTATATGTCGCAAGTCGAATATCTGCAGGGCGTCTATCACCAGCACCGCCGCACCGAAGAGCGCATCGTCAATATGCGGCAGTTCTTCCATCGCCACGGCATGGATGCAGATATTACCGAGCAATTGCTCGGCCGCGGCCAGGAGTATCTGAAGAAGACGGTACCGCTTCCGGCCGCCTATCGCCGACTGTCCGATGGCGACGATCTCGTGATCGGCACGCGCACCTTCCGCGTGCTCACCGGCGCCGGCCATTCTCCGGATCAGGTGATGCTGTATTGCGAGGCCGACAAACTGTTCCTGTCGGCCGATCAGGTGCTCAGCAAGATCTCGCCGAATGTCAGCGTCTGGGCCCATGAGCCCGACGAGAATTCGCTCGGCTCCTATCTGCATTCACTGAAACGTCTCGCCGAGACGCTGCCCGACGATGTGCTCGTGCTCCCCGGTCACGGCGTGCCGTTTCACGGCCTCAAGATCCGCATCAAGCAGCTCGCCGACCATCATGAAGAGCGCTGCCAGATGATCGCCGCCGCGTGCAAGGACACCGGCAAGACCTCCGCCCAACTCGTGCCGGTGGTGTTTCACAAGCACAAGCTGGATGCCCACCAGACCGGCTTTGCGGCCGGCGAATTGATCGCCCACGTCAATCACATGTTGGCGCAGAAGCGGCTGACCTCGACAATGGGCGCCGATGGCACGCTGCGGTTCAAATCGGCGTAACCTGCAGCGCAGAAAAAATTCGTGAATGACCTCAGGCTCTTGATGCACATCAAAAGCCGCGGCGCTTGGTCAAATTGACCAATTGCGCCTCGACAGCCAAGCTGGAAAAGCTCTAAAACGCACCTGACGCTGGGTTCGGGTTTCGTTTTTGGGTCTTTTGCGATGGATTACAGCAAGTTCTTCAGTGACGCGCTCAATCGTTTGCATGACGAGCGCCGTTATCGTGTCTTCGCCGATCTCGAGCGCATTGCCGGTCGGTTCCCGCATGCGGTCTGGCACACGCCGCAGGGCCCGCGCAATGTCGTGATCTGGTGCTCCAACGATTACCTCGGCATGGGCCAGCACCCGAAAGTGGTCGGCGCCATGGTCGAGACTGCGACCCGTGTCGGCACCGGCGCCGGCGGCACCCGCAATATCGCAGGCACCCATCATCCGCTGGTGCAGCTCGAGGAAGAACTCGCGGACCTCCACGGCAAGCAGGCCGCCCTGCTGTTCACCTCGGGCTATGTCTCGAACCAGACCGGCATTTCCACGCTCGCCAAGCTGATGCCGAATTGCCTGATCCTGTCTGATGCGCTGAATCATAACTCGATGATCGAAGGCATCCGGCAGGCCGGATGCGACCGCGTGGTGTTCCGCCATAACGACGTCGCGCATCTCGAGGAACTGCTGAAGGCTGCCGATCCCGCGCGTCCGAAGCTGATCGCCTGCGAGAGTCTGTATTCGATGGACGGCGACGTCGCGCCGCTGGCTGCGATCTGCGATCTCGCCGAACGCTATGGCGCGATGACCTATGTGGACGAAGTGCATGCGGTCGGCATGTATGGCCCACGCGGCGGCGGCATTGCCGAGCGTGATGGCGTGATGCATCGCATCGACGTACTCGAAGGCACGCTCGCCAAAGCCTATGGCTGCCTCGGCGGCTATATCGCAGCAAACAAGGACATTGTAGACGCCGTGCGCTCCTATGCGCCGGGCTTTATCTTCACCACCGCGCTGCCGCCGGCGATCTGCTCGGCCGCGACCGCAGCGATCAAGCACCTGAAGAGCTCCAGCTGGGAGCGTGAGCGCCATCAGGATCGCGCTGCGCGGGTCAAGGCGATCCTCACCGCCGCCGGCATTCCGGTGATGTCCACCGACACCCATATCGTGCCGGTATTCGTTGGCGATGCCGAACTCTGCAAGAAGGCCTGCGATCTGCTGCTCGAAGATCACGGCATTTACATCCAGCCGATCAACTACCCGACCGTCGCCAAGGGCGCCGAGCGCCTCCGCATCACGCCGTCGCCCTATCACGACGACGTGCTGATCGATCATCTCGCGGAATCGCTGCTGCAGGTGTGGGATGAACTCGGCCTGCCACTGCGCACCAAGGCGCTGGCAGCGGAGTAATCCTCTCACGGCCGTCATTGCGAGCGCAGCGAAGCAATCCAGAGGCCCGAAGCGAAGACTGGATTGCTTCGTCGCTATGCTCCTCGCAATGAGGCGGAGAGAACGACGCCCGCCTCAAACGAGTCACCATCATGGACATCATCTGGAAAGGTATTCTCGGCGGACTGCTCACCGCCCTGATTGCCTGGTTGTCCAAACGGGGCAACACGCTGCCCGGCATTCTGCCGCTGTTTCCGACCTTTGCGATCATTGCGCTGCTCATCGTCGGCGCAAAAGGCGACAGTGCAGGCTTCCGGGAAGCCTGCATGGCCGGCGCGAAGACCATTCCGGCCTATCTCGCTTTTCTCGGCATCTGCTATCTCACGGTCGGCACGTTCGATTACCGCCTCGCTCTGCTGGCCGGCGTGACCGCCTGGCTGTTCATTATCCTGATCGCCTTTTTCGGCCCGCGCTGGATTTAACGACGATCCGGCATTCCCCGGCGTCCGGCCAAATCCCTGTCGCCTGCACCGGCGCAACCGGCTAGATTTTCGCCTGACGGACGGGCTTCAGCCCGCCAAAGGGAGCACGCACGATGCTGCACGACTGGGGCGTGATTGTTGCCGCCCTCTGCTACATCGGATTTCTGTTTTGCGTCGCCAGCTATGGCGACCGGATCGCGCTGTTCCAGAGCGGCCGCGCCAAGGCCGTCATCTATCCGCTGTCGCTGGCGATCTATTGCACGTCATGGACGTTCTTCGGCTCGGTCGGCGTGGCGAGCCGGACCAGCGTGGATTTCCTCGCCATCTATGTCGGCCCGATCCTGTTCTTTGCCTTCTTCTCGCCGGTGCTGCGGCGTGTGATCCACCTCGCCAAGACCCAGAACATCACCTCGATCGCCGACTTCATCGCCGCGCGTTACGGCAAGAGCCAGGCCGTCGCCGCCACCGTGGCCGTGATCGCCATCATCGGTTCGGTTCCGTACATTGCGCTGCAGCTGAAAGCCGTCGCGTCGTCGTTGGAAACGATCCTCGGCGAGGACAAGGCCATTGCCGGCGTTCCCATCGTCGGCGACATGGCACTGGTCGTGACGCTGGCCATGGCGATGTTCGCCGTCCTGTTCGGCACAAGGCAGACCAATGCGACCGAGCATCAGCATGGCTTGATGCTCGCCGTGGCTACCGAATCCATCGTCAAGCTGGTGGTGTTCATCATCGCCGGCGCCTTCGTGACATTCTGGATGTTCGGCCCCTCGGAACTGGTCGAGCGCGCGATGAAGACACCGGAGGCGATGCGCGCCATCAACTATGTGCCGTCGTTCGGCAATTTCCTCACCATGGTGCTGCTGTCGTTCTGCGCCATCATGTTGCTGCCCCGGCAGTTCCATGTCAGCGTCGTCGAAAATTCCAGCGACTCGGAAGTGAGCCGTGCGCGCTGGCTGTTTCCCACCTATCTGATCGCCATCAACCTATTCGTCATTCCGATCGCCCTGGCGGGCCTCGTGACCTTTCCGTTCGGCGCCGTCGACAGCGACATGTATGTGCTGGCGCTGCCGATCGAAGCTGGCTCCAGCACGCTCAGCATGGCGGTGTTCATCGGCGGCTTATCGGCTGCCACCGCGATGGTGATCGTCGAATGCGTTGCGCTGGCCATTATGGTGTCCAACGATATCGTGTTGCCACTGGTCTTGCGGCGCGGGCCACAGACGCAGAATGAGCAGACCGACTTCGGGAACTTCCTGCTGAAGGCGCGGCGCTTCTCGATCTTCGCCATCATGGTGATGGCCTATTTCTATTTCCGCGCGCTCGGCAATACGCAACTGGCTGCCATCGGCCTGCTGTCATTTGCCGCCATCGCGCAACTCGCTCCAGCTTTCTTTGGCGGGCTGATCTGGCGGCGCGCAACTGCCCGTGGCGCCATGGGCGGCATGGTGGTCGGCTTCATCGTCTGGGCCTACACGCTGTTCATCCCGAGCTTCCTCGAAGGCAGCACCGCAGGCGTCCTGTTCCTGCAGCACGGGCCGTTCGGCATCGAGGCGTTGCGGCCACAGGACCTGCTCGGCACCGAACTGCCACCGCTGCTGCACGGCACGCTCTGGAGCCTGTCGCTCAATATCCTGACCTATATCGTGCTCTCGCTGATGCGGGCGCCGTCGTCGATCGAACGGCTGCAGGCCGATGTCTTCGTGCCTAATACGCTGGCGCCGATCACACCGGCGTTCCGGCGCTGGCGGACCACAGTCACGGTGCAGGATATCCTCAGCACCGTGACCCAATATCTCGGCCCGGACCGCGCGCGTGAATCCTTCGATGCTTTCGCCACGCGTCGCCGTGTCGATCTCGATCCAGCCGCGCCTGCGGATTTCGAATTGCTGCAGCACGCAGAATATCTGATCGCGTCATCGATCGGCGCAGCTTCGTCCCGGGTGGTGATGTCGCTGCTGCTTCGCAAGCGCACGGTGTCGGCCAAGGCGGCGCTGAAGCTACTCGACGATTCGCATGCGGCGCTGCATTTCAATCGCGAGATCCTGCAGACTGCGCTCAATCACGTCCGCCAGGGCATCGCCGTCTTCAACCCCGACCTGCAGCTGATCGTGTCAAACCGGCAGTTCGGCGAACTGCTCGGCCTGCCGCCGCAGATCGTGCAGATCGGCATTCCGCTCCGGGAGATTCTGGAATTCATCGGCATCCAGAGCGCATCGCCTTACGGCGACAACGAAACGCTGACACAGGCGCGGCTGGCTGCCTACACGACCGAGGGCGAGCCCTATCTTGAACGACTGCAGGACCGCCAGATCGTCATCGAGGTACGCACCAACAAGATGCCCGATGGCGGGCTCGTGCTCACCTTCTCCGACGTCACGCCCAGCTTCGAGGCAGCAGAAGCGCTGGAGCGCGCCAATGCCACGCTAGAAAAACGCGTCCGCGACCGCACCGAGGAACTGACGCGACTGAATTCCGAACTGGCGCTCGCCAAAAGCACTGCGGAAGACGCCAATATCTCGAAGACCCGCTTTCTGGCCGCCGCCAGCCACGACATTCTGCAGCCGCTCAACGCCGCACGGCTCTATGTCACCAGCCTGGTCGAGCGAAAGAGCGGCGGCGAGGATGCGCGGCTGGTCGAGAATATCGACGACTCGCTGGAAGCCATCGAGGAGATCCTCGGCGCACTGCTCGACATCTCGCGCCTCGATGCCGGCGCCATGAGTCCCGCGATATCGAGTTTCCGCATCGGCGACCTGATGCGTTCACTCGAGATCGAATATGCACCGATTGCACACGCCCGCGGCGTCAAGCTCACATTCGTGCCGTGCTCACTGCCCGTGGAATCCGATCGCCTGATGCTGCGACGTCTGTTGCAGAACCTGATCTCGAACGCGATCAAATACACACCGCACGGCCGCGTCTTGGTCGGCTGCCGGCGCCGCGGCAAGGCCTTGCAGATCGGCATCTACGATACCGGCGTCGGCATTCCGATCCTCAAGCGCGGCGAGATTTTCAAGGAATTTCACCGGCTCGAACAGGGCGCGCGGATCGCGCGTGGCCTCGGGCTCGGTCTGTCGATCGTCAAACGTCTCGCGCATGTGCTCAATCACGGCATCGCGCTGGATTCCAATCGCAGCGGCGGCTCGTTCTTCTCAGTGACGGTGCCGGTGGCCAAGGCGATCAATCACACCACGGCGGTCACCAGCGCGACGCCACTGTCGAAGTCACCTATGTCGGGCACGCTCGTTGTCTGTATCGAGAACGACATGGCGATTCTCGATGGCATGAAGACGCTGCTGCAGGCTTGGGGAGCCGAGGTCGTCGCCGTCCCTGATCCGGAAGCCGCGATGAACGCCATCGCCGAAATCCAGGGCTCGGGCCGACGCCTCACGGGCTTGCTGGTCGATTACCATCTCGACCGCGGCAACGGCGTCGCCGCGATCCGGGAAATTCGCAACCGTTTCGGCAAGGAAATCCCGGCCATCCTGATCACCGCCGACCGCAGCCCGCATGTGCAGTCCGCCGCGCGCCAGGACAAGATCGCGGTGTTGAACAAACCGGTCAAACCGGCGTCGCTGCGCGCTCTGCTCGGGCAATGGCGCACGCAGCAGATGATCGCGGCGGAGTAGCCAAGCTATTGCGGGGTCTGTTCGCCCTGGCGCCACTGGCCGCCAGCGATCTTTGCGGCGGCGATGACAGCCTGGGTGCGGCTCTCGACGCCAAGCTTCTGCAGGATCGCCGAGACATGCGCCTTGATGGTCGCCTCGGACACGCCAAGCTCATAGGCGATCTGCTTGTTGAGCAGACCCTGCGACAGCATCATCAGCACGCGGACCTGCTGCGGCGTCAGCGTCACCAGCCGATCGCGCAGTTTGCTCATTTCCGGATCGGCTGCTGCGGACATGTCGACGTCCGGTGGAACCCAGACGTCGCCATCCATCACGCGCACGATGGCATCGCGCAGCGTATCGACGCCGAAGCGCTTTGGAATGAAGCCTGACGCGCCAAAGTCCAGCGATTGGCGGATCGTACCGACGTCATCGCTGGCGGAGACGATAACCACCGGAATCGCGGGATACTGTGCTCGGAGGTAAATCAGTCCCGAGAATCCTGATATCCCCGGCATCGACAGATCGAGCAGGATCAGATCGACGTCGGAATCCTGTTCCAGCAGTTTGGTCAGATCCTCGAATGTACCAGCTTCATCGACCGTGGTCGTCGGCAGCACACTGCTGACCGCCTGCCGCAATGCACCGCGGAACAACGGATGATCGTCGGCAATAATGAGGCGCGAGGGAGCGATAACGGTCATCAAAATCCATGCAAAAATCTTGCGGCGAACCAGCGACCGCGTTGAGACGACGCGCAAAAGCGCATTTCGCCACAAGTGTCCCCCGCGCGACAACGTCTTGCAAGCGTCCAATGCTGCCACGCGGTAAATTGGTGAACGCGGGCTATTGTGCGGCGCAATATTTCATATGCACGCGCACGGGCGGAAGGACGTTTTCGCCACTGCGACGTCTGCGCACAGCCCCCTTGCGCACGGCCTAAAGTCGTATTGGGTCGCATTTCCCCGCAATGCTACCTTTTGCATCGAAGTTCTCTGCAATGAGCCGACAGAAGTTCGGCGCAGCGAGCGAGAAGCCACAATAAATTTTGCAACGGATTTGGGGAGCGATTCAAACATGTCCACCATCGCAGCAACATCGGCGAAAGCCCAAGGGATGACGAAGGACGAACGCTTCGTCATCTTCGCGTCATCGCTCGGCACTGTTTTCGAATGGTATGACTTCTACCTGTTCGGCTCGCTGGCCGGCATCATCGGCGCGCAATTCTTCGGCGTGATCGATCCCGCCACCAAGCTGCCGATGTTCAATCAGGCCACGCGCGACATCTTCGCGCTGCTGGCCTTCGCCGCGGGCTTCATCGTTCGTCCGTTTGGCGCCATCGTATTCGGACGCGTCGGCGACATCGTCGGCCGCAAGTATACGTTCCTCGTCACCATCCTCATCATGGGCCTGTCGACCTTCATCGTCGGCATCCTGCCTAACGCAGCAACCATCGGCATCGCGGCTCCGATCATCCTGATCGGCCTGCGCCTACTGCAGGGCCTTGCGCTCGGCGGCGAATATGGCGGCGCGGCAACTTATGTGGCGGAACACTCGCCGGCCGGCAAGCGTGGCTACTACACGTCGTTCATTCAGACCACGGCCACGCTCGGCCTGTTCCTGTCGCTGCTCGTGATCCTGTTCACGCGGTCGGCGCTGGGTGAGCCTGAATTCGCCGCCTGGGGCTGGAGAATTCCGTTCCTGGTCTCGGTGGTTCTGCTCGGCATCTCGGTCTGGATCCGTCTGCGCCTGAATGAATCGCCCGTGTTCCAGAAGATGAAGGACGAGGGCAAGGGCTCCAAGGCTCCGCTCACCGAAGCCTTCGGCAACTGGAGCAACGCCAAGATCGTGCTGATCGCACTGTTCGGCGGCGTGATGGGCCAGGGCGTGGTCTGGTACACCGGCCAGTTCTACGCGCTGTTCTTCATGCAATCGATCCTCAAGGTCGACGGTTACACCGCGAATCTCCTGATCGCGTGGTCGCTGCTGCTCGGCACCGGCTTCTTCGTGTTCTGGGGCGCCCTGTCCGACAAGATCGGCCGCAAGCCGATCATTCTGGCAGGCTGCCTGATCGCAGCGCTGACCTTCTTCCCGATCTTCCGGATGATCACCACCAACGCCAACCCGACTCTGGAAAAGGCGATCGAGACCGTGAAGGTGGAAGTCGTTTCAGATCCCGCGCTGTGCGGCGATCTGTTCAACCCGGTCGGCACCCGCGTGTTCTCCACGCCTTGCGATACGGCCCGCGCCTATCTGGCCCAGTCGTCGGTCAAGTACTCGACCGCCTACGGTGCAGCGGGCTCGGGCGTGAAGGTCGTCGTCAACGGCAAGGACGTGCCCTACACCGCGGCTGCAGCGTCGAACCCGCAGGTTCTCGCAGCGGTTCAGGCGGCGGGCTATCCCAAGGCGGGCGACGCGCAGATCGTGAAGATGGCGCATCCGTTCGATATCTTCCGTCCGCAGGTCGCGGCGGTGATCGGACTGCTGTTCGTCCTGGTGCTGTTCGTGACCATGGTCTACGGGCCGATCGCGGCAATGCTGGTCGAACTGTTCCCGACCAAGATCCGCTACACCTCGATGTCGCTGCCCTATCACATCGGCAACGGCTGGTTCGGCGGACTTCTCCCGGCGACTGCCTTCGCCATCGTGGCCTCGACCGGCGATATCTATGCCGGCTTGTGGTACCCGATCATCTTCGCGGCAATCACCGTGGTCGTCGGCTTCTTCTTCCTGCCGGAGACCAAGGACGTCGATATCAGCGCGAACTAATCTCGCCAAGCCGGCAGCCCAGGCTGCCGGCAGACACGACAACAACAAACCGGCCGCGGAGCAATCCGCGGCCTTTTTTTGTTTCAGCAGATCTGCGAGCGTCAGGTCGCGCCGACGAACTGCAGCACCACCTCGCGGCGATGCGGGCGGGCGCGGTGTTCGATCAGATAGATCCCCTGCCAGGTTCCAAGCGCGAGCTTGCCTGACAGAACGGGGATGTGCAGCGAGGTTGCGGTCAGCATGGTACGAACATGCGCCGGCATATCGTCGGGACCCTCCGTATCGTGCGTCCAGTTAAAATCCTGAGGCGCAAGACGATCGAGCGTTGTCATGAGATCGACCAGCACGGAAGGATCGGCGTTTTCCTGGATGGTGAGCGACGCGGAGGTATGGCGGATGAACAGCGTCAACGCACCTTCTCGGGCCCCGATCTCGCTCAGGAATTTGCCGACCTCGCGGGTGATATCGATGAAGCCGGCACCGGATGTCTGCACAGTCAGCAGCGACGACACGACAGTTTCGACACGAACTGCAGACGGCGCGCTGTGCGTGATGGATCTGGCAGATGTCACGACGCTAACCTTTCGACTGGTGGATCTTCTGATGAACCAAAACGCGCATATGGCGTTCCCACTTCAATCAGGATGGACAAGGGAAAACGCCATGAAGCCTAAAACATCAAGGGACATTCCGGGGCCGGGGCCACGCAAGGACGAACGGCGCGCACAGGAGAAAGCTGTCATCAAGGACGCAGACAACACCGATCAAGCCGACCGCGACACCATCCATGGCGACGGCGACAATATCGGCCTCGACCGCAAATAAGAGCTGCGCACTGCGTTAATCGTCGGAGCTAACCACGTCTGCGCGGTGAATTTCATCGCCTTCCTCGTTGCGGACGGAAATGGCGAAGTGCTTGCCGCGGAGCTCGGGCCTGATCTTGTAAATATCGCCTGCGAGCTTGTCGGCGACCTCAGCGGCCAGTAATTCATTGCGCAAAATCTGCCCGGAAGCGTCGGGCACGGTCGTCCCATCGACCAGATCGAAATAAAATCTCGGCATCAAAGTGGCCTCCCTTGAGTCGAAAAACGTACGATTTGGCTCCTGTCTGCTAGTGCTGAACTATTCTCGATATCGCGGCAAAAGGCCCCGCGCATCATATCCATCAACGATGTGAGCACTGCTATCCGTAGCGCAACTGGCAGCGCTCAGATTTTCCCGCTGGAATCGCGCTGGATGCGGCTGGCCATGTCGACAAGGCGACGCCACGCATTTTCGACAAAGGCCATCACCCGATCGACATCGCGTTCGCTCGGCAGCGGAATCTCGATCTTGCGCTCGCCATCCGCACTCCCTGACTTCCCGGGCTTCAGCGAATCCTGCTTCGGGAGCGCTTCATCGGTCTTGCCGGCGACGGCTGGACCACGCTCCGCAAGCTCCGCCTTCAGTCTGTCGTTGTCCCTCTGCAGCCGCCCTATCTCGGTATCGAGCGCGGCACGTTCATCCGGTAAAACATAGCAGGCCCAGCCGGATCCCTTATCCGTGCATGTCGAAACCGTGCCGGTGCGGGTATCCAGGCGGATGACGCCTTCAGCGATCGGCGACAGCGAATAACGGCCATTCTCGATGTCCGGGAGGGCCTGCGCAGACGCACTGACGGTCCCGGCCATCAGAACCGCGCCAATCCGCGCAGCGTATCGCATGGGCTGCCCGGGGAAGGTAAAACGCACCACAGCATTCTTCATGGAGATGCTCCGCGTTGCGAGTTCGGGGCGATAGCCACCTTTACTCTCAGATGTGCTCAGATTTGAGATTTGAAAGGCGCTCGCTTCGCCTTCAACGCATCTGCCAGCAATTCGAGCCGGTCCTGGCCCCAAAATACTTCACCGTTGAGCACATAGGCCGGCGAGCCGAACACGTCAGCCGCAATCGCCTCCTGACGGTTCTGTTCGTATATCGCAGCCACATCGCTGGACGCCGCGCGCTCTAGCAGTTTCGCGCCCGGCAGCCCCGAATCATCCGCCAGCCTGGTCAGCACGGCCGTGTCGCCGAGATTGAGCTGACCTTCCCAGACCGCAGGAAATGCGCGGCGCAGGAACGGGTCCGGATCGTGTCCGGCCTCGAGCGCCGCGATCACCAGACCGTCGGCGAGTCGGCCATCGAATGGCCAGTTCTTCGGCTGCAGATGGAAATCGAGACCGCGCTTGTCGCGCCAGCGCTGCAATTCAAGCATCCGGTAGCGCTGCCGCACCGGATGACGCTTGCCCAGCGGAAGGCCGCCGGTTTCCGAAAACAGATCGCCGAGAAATACCGGCTTATGATTCACCTTGAGATCATAAGTACTTACGAGATCGCGAAAGAGCGTGTGGCCGATATAGGCCCAGGGCGATGGCAGCGAAAAATAGTAGTCGATCTCTTGAGACATTCCGGGCTCCGGCAGGGGCGTTTTCAAACTCTGCGGTACTCCAACAGAGCGCCCTGCGCCGTGCAAGATAGATCACCTCGAAAGTCATTCTTGCGCTGCGGCGATCCCGCGCAGCGGGATTCGAATTTTGCCAATAAAATCAAATGAATCAAAGCACTAACAGGCGATCAGCGAATCTTGACTTGGCAAGATGCGCTAAGTATGGTCCGCCCGGCTTTGAAGGGTGATGGGGCGTTATTTCCAGCATTTGCAGCGTTATTTCGAGTGTCGCAAGCATGACGAACGGCACACGGGACGATGACAGTGAACGCAGAAACGATGGCAAATCGTCTCCCGATGAGGCTGCGCTTTCCGCAAGGCTCGGAAGTCTGAATCAGCGTCTGTCCAAACTTCAGGATGAGCGCAAACTTCAGACTGACCAATCCGAAACTGGAAGCGGAAACGCGCAGTCCAGGGCATCGGCCATGGCGGTGGGTCTCCGTCTTTCTTCGGAACTGGTCGCGGGCGTCGTCGTCGGAACGATTCTGGGCTGGGGCTTCGATCGTTTGCTGTCGACATCGCCGTGGGGGCTGATCGTTCTCATGCTGCTCGGTTTCGTCGCCGGCGTGATGAACGTGATGCGCTCGGCTGGTGTCGGGAAAAAAGCGGAATAAGAAATTCGCGCCCAAGACCTCTGCGTCGTTGGCGCAGCATTTGAGTGCCGGCTGTCCGGCAAGGAAACGCCGGACGTTCCGGCCGAATTGAAAGACCGACGTGGATGGCCGATCCGATCCATCAATTTGAGATCCACAAGATCTTCACCCTGGGCCATATCGGCAATCAGGAAATCGCCTTCACCAACTCATCGGCCTATATGTTCGGCGCTGTCGCCGTCGTGTCGCTGCTGATGATCGGCGGCAGCGCCGGACGTGCGCTGATCCCGAGCCGTTTCCAGTCGGTCGCCGAACTGTCCTTCGAATTCGTCTCGAATACGGTGCGCAGTAGCATCGGCGAAGAAGGGATGAAGTTCTTCCCGTTCGTGTTCTCGCTGTTCATGTTCATCCTGACGGCGAATCTGATCGGCATCATCCCCTATACCTTCACCGTCACCAGCCATCTGATCGTCGCCGTCGCGCTGGCATTGATGGTGTTCCTGACCGTGCTGCTCTACGGCCTCTACAAAAACGGTCTCGGCTTCTTCAAGCTGTTCGTGCCGCACGGTATTCCGATTTACATCCTGCCGCTGGTCACGGTGATCGAGGTGATCTCGTTCCTGTCCCGCCCGGTGTCGCATTCGGTTCGTCTGTTCGCCAACATGCTGGCCGGCCACATCACGCTGAAGGTTTTTGCCGGCTTCGTGACCTCGCTCAGCGCACTCGGCGCACTCGGCATTTTCGGTTCGGTGCTGCCGCTGGCCATGACCACGGCGCTGACCGCGCTGGAACTGCTGGTCGCCTTCCTGCAGGCCTATGTGTTCACGATCCTGACCTGCATCTATCTCAACGACGCACTTCATCCGGGCCACTAACCGCGTTTTAGTGTTCTGGCGGAATTCCACCCCTCAACTGTCTTAATCCCCTATCCCAAGAAGGAGTTTTACTATGGATCCCATCGCAGCGAAGTACATCGGCGCCGGCATTGCTTGTCTCGGCATGGGTGGCGCTGGCATCGGCGTCGGCATGATCTTCAGCCAGTTCCTCAACGGTGCGCTCCGCAACCCGTCGGCTTCCCAGGGCCAGTTCGCTAACCTGATCTTCGGCTTCGCCGTGACCGAAGCGCTCGGCATCTTCTCGCTGCTGATCGCGCTGCTGCTGCTGTTCGCCGTCTAAGCTGAAAACGGATCCGGTTGCCGCTCCGTCCTGGAGCGCTTCCGATCGATAAGGAGACTGCTGTGGCTGAAGGTCAGGGCAAATCCAAGGGCGCCGATCACGGGACTGCCGCACACACTGCGGCAGACGGTGGTCACAAGGCGTCGTTTCCGCCGTTCGAGAGCAACACCTTCGCTTCACAGCTGGTGTCGTTCGCGATCGCGTTCGGCTTGCTCTATCTGATCGTGTCGCGTCTGGCGCTGCCCCGCGTCGGCGGCGTGCTTGCGGCCCGTCAGCAGGTTCTCGATACGGACCTGAACGAAGCCGCCAAGCTCAAGGGCGATTCCGACGCTGCATTGAAGGCTTACGAAACCGAACTCGCCAATGCTCGCGCCAAGGCGCAGGCGATGGCGACCGAAGTTCGTGAGAAGCTCAATGCGGAACAGGAGCAGGCCAAGGCGAAGCTCGAAGAGAGCCTTGCCACCAAGCTTGCTGCAGCGGAGCAGACCATCGCCACCACCCGCGCAACGGCGATGGGCAATGTGCGCAGCATCGCTGCGGACACGGCCTCGGCGATCGTCGAACGCCTGACGGGCATCAGCCCGGATGCAGGCGCCGTCAACGCCGCGCTCGACGCGTCGCTGAAAGGATAAACGGATGTTCGGACTTCAAGCTGAATTCTGGGTCGCCGTCGCTTTTGTCCTTCTGATGGCGGTGTTCGGCTGGTTCGGTATTCACCGCACCATCCTGACGGCGCTCGACCACCGCAGCGTCCGCATCAAGCAGGAACTCGACGACGCCCGTCGCCTGCGTGATGAAGCCGCCGCGCTGCTCGCAGACTACAAAAAGCGTCATGCAGCGGCCGAGCGCGAAGCGCAGGACATCATTACTTCCGCCAAGGAAGAGGCCGAGCGCATCGCCGCCGAAGCCAAGACCAAGATGGAAGATTTTGTCGCTCGCCGCACCAAGAGCGCAGAGGGCAAGATCGCGATGGCGGAAGCCCAGGCTATCGCAGACGTTCGTGCAGCCGCAGCCGAAGCCGCAGTGAATGCGGCAGCCTCGGTACTGTCGCAGTCCGTAAAGGGCTCGGTGGCCGACGACCTGATCACCAAGGGCATCGGCGAAGTTCGCTCCAAGCTGAACTAAGCGAAAGACTTCAAACTGAAAAAGCCGGCGCGAGATGATCGCGCCGGCTTTTTTGTTGGCTCGGATAACCCCTTAGCGCCGCTTGCGTGCGGGTGCCTGCGATTTCAGGGCTTGCGGATCGAAGCCGATATAGAAGATGTAGGAATCGCCTGCGGTGCCTGTCGGCACCGGATAGACGAGATCCTCGCCGACCAGGCTGAACGGCACGCTGGTCTCGCTGCCGATCTGTACATTGGTCTGGAACACCTTGGTGGCGATGGTCTTCGGCGTCACACCTTCCTGCACCACGGCGACACGCAGCGGCACATCGACCACTGCTGGCGCGCCGGCCGGCCCGACGATGACGCGGCCCTGGATGCCGATCTTGACCGAGATCTGACCACCATTGAGATCGCAGGAGCGCGCTGTCCGGGTGATGGTGGCCTGGAAAGCCAGATCGTTGCCGACCGCAGGCTTGCCCGCAGCGCCGACCGCATAGGTCGAGGCGCCCGGCCGGATGCTGACGCTCGGGCAGGTCAGATCGTTCTCATCGGTCTGCGGCGACTGCGGCGCGCCGACCTCGGTGGACTTGCCCGAGAACAACTGGGTAAAGCGATCGGTCATCGACGGACTGCCGCCGCCGCCGCTGCTGCTCGGCGAACCGCCGCCGAACATGCTGCCGCCGCCGCAACCGGCCAGCGTCAGGCTTGCTGCAGTGATCACCAGCAGGCCGCGGAGCGCGCCGGTGCGGCCGCTGATCGGCATCGAACGAATGTTGCGCATTATGAAGATATCCCCGGAAATTCAGTCGTTTGCGCAGCCCCGCCCAAGGCGTGCGCAGGGCCTTATAACAGCGCAATGGCGGCGAACCCAAGGCACTTAAACAAGGCGCTTGAGACAGGACAGATGCGCGCCATTGCGCCACATCCGGACATCGCGTTGCACCACGACTACCCGCGGAAGTCCTCATGCAGCATGCCGTAAAGCAGGTGATCCTGCCAGATGCCATTGATGCAGAGATAGCGCCGCGCCAGCCCTTCGCGCGAGAAGCCACACTTCTCCAGCACCCGCACCGACGGCAGGTTGGTGGGAATGCAGGCCGCCTCGATGCGGTGCAGGTTCAACTCGCCAAACAACGTTGGCAACAGCACCCGCAGCGCCGCGGTCATCACGCCCTGCCCGGTATAGGGCTGGCCGACCCAGTAGCCGATGGTGCCGGCCTGGACGATACCCCGGCGCACATTGGCCAGCGTCACGCCGCCCAGCAGCGTGCCATCGGACTCGCGAAACACCAGAAACGGATAGGCGCGATCGGCGGACGCATCGTCGGCATAGCGGCGCAGCCGGCGGCGAAAGCCGGAGCGCGTCAGGTCGTCTGACGGCCAGATCGGCTCCCACGGCGTGAGATAACCCCGGCTCAGCTCACGCAGATCGGCCCATTGCGGAAAATCGCTCATCACGGGCGCGCGCAATGCAACGCCGTAGCCGCGCGGCGCCAGCGCCGCCGGCATGCTCGATGGCAAACGAAACAGGGCCATAGGCTCGCTCCCTGATGCCTCGGACCTCACCTGCCTAGTGAAGCAGGCTCTTGTCCTTGGCGCGGGTCAATCCTTCCGCAAAAGCCACCGCCGTGTCCAGCCCCCGGCCGCTGCCGAGTGCCGCCACGGCCGGGCGGCTGCGCGTCAGCAGGCCACGGGCGACATTGCGGGTCGATTCCACGCTAACGTCATCGATGCGCTGGACGAGCTCTTCCACAGTGAGCGGACGGCCATAGGCCAGCATGTGCCGCGCCAATTGCTCGGCGCGCGAGCTGCAGCTCTCCAACGCCATCAGCAGACCGGCCTTCATCTGCGCTTTGGCGCGCGCGATTTCGGCCTCGGTCAATGTCTCCACCGACTCGTTGATGACATCGACGATGACTTCCATCATCTCCGGCGCATCGGTGGGATCGGTGCCGGTATAGAGACCGAAGAAGCCGGTGTCGGTATAGGGCGCGTGGAAGGTGTAGATCGAATAGCAGAGGCCGCGCTTCTCACGCACTTCCTGGAACAGCCGCGAGGACATGCCGCCGCCGAGAATGTTGGTGAAGACCTGCAGACTGAACAGCGACAGGTCCGATTGTGGCAAGCCTTCCAGCGCCAGCGTCAGATGCGCCTGTTCAAGATCGCGATTGACCACACGCGAACCGCCCTTGCCGAACATCGCCGGCTGCGGCTTCGGAGCGGCCGTGCCTTCGAAGCTGGAAAAGCGATCGGCGGCTTCATGCACGACCTGGCGATGATTCACGGCGCCGGCTGCAGCCACCACCATGTCCGGCCCGCGATAATGCGTGGACAGGTAGCTCTGCAGCATGTCGCGATCAAACCCCTTCAGCGTCTTGGCGGTGCCCAGAAGCGAACGGCCCATCGGCTGGTCGGGATAGCAGAGCTCGTTGAGATGTTCGAACACGACGTCATCGGGCGTATCCTGCGCCGCGCCGATCTCCTGCACGATCACGCTCTTCTCGCGCTCCAGCTCATCCGGCACGAATGTCGGATTGGCGAGAATGTCGGAGAGCACGTCGAGCGCGAGCGGCACATCGGCCTTCATCACGCGGGCGTAATAGGCTGTGGTTTCGGTCGAGGTCGCGGCATTGAGATCGCCGCCAACCGCCTCGATCTCCTCGACGATCTCGCGCGACGAACGCTTCTTGGTGCCCTTGAACGCCATGTGCTCAAGCAGATGCGAGATGCCGTGCTCGTTGGGCTTCTCATCGCGGCCACCGACGCCGGTCCAGACGCCGAGCGCTGCGGTTTCCAGATGCGGCATGGTATCGGTGATAACCGTCAGGCCCGAAGGCAGTTTGGTAACTTCGACGGTCATCAGGATACTCCTTGCTTCGCAGCACGGCTGACCGACAGCACGAACTGCTCAATATCGCTTTGGTCATTCTTCATGACCTTAATATGCTCGGGCTTCGTCATCAGCCCTTCCAGATAGACCGGCAATGCCGGCCGCACGCCGCACGCCGCTTCCACCGCATCAGGGAATTTCGCTGCATGCGCTGTCGACAGCACGACATTGGGCACATGCATCTCGGTGGTGTCACGATCGGCGACGGCCAATGCCACGGCGGTATGCGGATCGATCAGATCGCCGGTTTCGCGCCATGCGGTCCGGATCGCAGCCGATGTCTCGTCCTCGTCGGCGCGGCCGGATTCGAAATCGGCACGGATCGCGGTCAGCACTTTCTCGGGCAGCACGAAACGACCAGACTGCTTCAGCGAATCCATCAGGCCACGCACCAGCGCAGCATCGCGGCCGGAGGCTTCGAACAGCAGACGTTCGAAATTCGACGACACCTGAATGTCCATCGACGGGGACGACGAGGCGTGCACCTCACGCACCTCGTAGATGCCGGTCTTGAGCGTGCGATCGAGGATGTCGTTGACGTTGGCAGCGACGCGCAGCTTGCGCACCGGCAGACCCATGCGCTTGGCCACATAACCCGCAAAGATGTCGCCGAAATTGCCGGTAGGTACCGTGAAATCAACGCTGCGTGCAGGCGCACCGACGGCGACTGCCGAGGTGAAGTAGTAAACCACCTGCGCAACGATACGCGCCCAGTTGATCGAGTTCACACCTGACAACGACACGGCGTCACGAAACTTGTGATGGTTGAACAGGCCCTTCACGATCGCCTGGCAATCGTCGAAATGGCCCTCGACGGCGAGCGCATGGACGTTCGACGCGCCGGTCGTGGTCATCATGCGACGCTGCACGTCGGAAATGCGGCCGTTCGGAAACAGCACGACGAGATCGACATTGTCGCGACCGGCGAAGGCATCGACGGCAGCGCCGCCGGTGTCCCCCGAGGTCGCGACCACGATGGTGGTGCGCTGATTGCGCTTGGCGAGAACATGATCCATCAGCCGCGCGATGAGCTGCATGGCGACGTCCTTGAACGCCAGCGTCGGGCCGTGAAACAGCTCGAGCACGAACTGGTTCGACGCGGTCTGGTCGAGCGGCACCACGGCGGGATGGCGGAAGGTGGCATAGGCCTCATTGGCCATGCGCCCGAGATCCTCGTCGGAAATCTCGCCGGCCACGAACGGCCGGAGCACCTCGACGGCGACTTCCCAATAGGGCCGGCCGAACAGCGACGCGATGGTCTCGGCTGACAACTGGGGCCAGACCTCGGGAATGTAGAGGCCGCCGTCGCGGGCAAGCCCGGTCAGCATGACATCGCAAAAACCGAGTTTCGGGGCCTCTCCCCGCGTCGAGATATAGGTCGTCAAGGCGTCCTCCAAAGGCGCGGAAACCGCCAAGCCTTTGATAATAATGGGGTTAAAACTTCGCTGGCAGCTAAGTCTGAGGGCACCATAATGGGTTTCGCCGAGTGGGGAAACCGCCAATGGGGCGGTCCGACGAACCAGGCACCCGAGCGTTAAGTTTCGCCGAACGCCCTCCGGATGACCGGCAGGATCGGGCTTCCTGGCTCAACCCATAGGGCCGCTACTCGCTTCAGAAATTCAATTTGGGAAGTTGGCCAATCGTTCGAAGCAAGGATTGGCCGGCTCTCAAACAGGACGGCACCAAGGTCATCCGGACTGTAAGCGTAGATGGCTCCGGAGCCGATACAGCATTCTCCATCAGCGAATAGAAGACTCTGATGTCCGCCATCCGCGATAAGGGAACGGTAGATTGGCACGGTCAGGTGAAGGACGTTTTCAATCGTGTTGATCGGCAGGTAGCTCACCGCTTTTTGGGGCCCAAGAGCCAGATGATGCTCCAGAATTCGCTTTCCTTCGGCGGCCAAAATGATGTCCCGGCTCTTCTCCACGATTTCCTCCGGAGCTGGCTCAAACAGCCCGCTGCCCCTTGATCCACGCTCCGAAAGCAATCACCACGGCGGCCGCGAGGCCAAACCATGTGATGGCATATTGCATGTGGTCATCCTTGAGATGGATTTCGAGCGGACCGGGCTTCGGAATGACGTTGGCCGGCACGGGACTTTCCAGATCGACATAGAACGGGGCCACAGCGCCCCAGCCGAGCGCCTGCGCCATGGCACGCTGGTCGCGGTTGAACCAGAGGCGCTTGCTGACGTCGTCATGGGGCGTCAACGTGCCCGCGGTTTCGGGAAAGCGCAGATAGCCGGTCAGGGTCACGGGGGTGCCGGTGATGAGCTTCTGCACGGCGCGGTCCTGCTGCGCGCGGTCCTGCATCGTGTTCTGCACGAAGCCTGCATTGATCACGACGGTCTCGCCGGATGCCAGCTGCGCCGGCAGGAAGGCCCAGGTCACCGGGCCCGGCACATCGGGCCGCACCCCGGAGCCGGAGCTGTAGACCATGCCGTCCGGCACGGGTTTGTAGGTGGCCGAGAAGCTGACGCGGCGGAATTCGTCCTTCGCCGGGGTCAGCGTGCTCCATGTGGCGGGCGCGGGCAATGTGCCGGGCGCACCTGCAAGGCGCTCCGTGAGTGCAGCGATCAACGCATGTTTCTCTGTGCGGCGCTGCAGCTGCCAGAACCCGAGGCTGAGAAGCACGCCAACGATGATGAGCGTGACGATGCCGAGACCGGTGATATTGCGCCGGCGCGCTGCAACAGTGTTCATTTCGGTGTGCGATCGATGAGTTGGCCTTCGGAAGCCTTGTGGTGAAATTGCAGGGCGATCAGCAGCGACTTCATTGAGCGCAACGGCAGCAGCGTGGTCGCGAGAATCAGCGGCAGCCACAGCGCGGCATGCAGCCAGAATGGCGGCTGATACTTGACCTCCACCACCAGCGCGCAACCGACAACGATGGCCCCTGCGATCATGATGATGAAGATCGCAGGACCATCGCCGGTGTCGATGAAAGCATAGTCCAGTTCGCAACGCTCACAGCGCGGCGCCAGATTGATGAAACCCGCATAGAGCCTGCCCGCGCCGCAACGCGGGCATTTACAGGTCAGGCCGCGAATGACGGTCTGGCCGAGCGTGACGGGGGCAGCGAGTTGATCGGGCATCGAGTCGAATTCTTTCACGGCGCAAGCGCCAAACAAAAAGGGCGGCCCTGCGGCCGCCCTCTTGTAGCACCCGAATGCGATCAGTGCGCGGCTGCGCCGACGATAGGGCCGCCATAGCCCCAGACATAGATCGTAACGAACAGGAACAGCCAGACCACGTCCACGAAGTGCCAGTACCAGGCGGCGAATTCGAAACCGAGATGCTGCTTTGGCGTGAAGTGACCGGCATAGACGCGGAACAGGCAGACCAAGAGGAAGATGGTGCCGACCAGCACGTGGAAACCGTGGAAGCCGGTCGCCATGAAGAAAGTCGCACCGTAGATGTTGCCCTTGAAGCCGAAAGCGGCGTGGGCGTATTCGAAGGCCTGCACGCAGGAGAAGGCAGCGCCGAGCAGTACGGTGAGGATCAGGGCGTATTTCACCGCCTTGCGGTCGCCTTCCAGCAGCGCGTGATGCGCCCAGGTGACGGTCGTGCCCGAGGTCAGCAGGATCAGCGTGTTGAGCAGCGGCAGGTGCCAGGGATCGAAGGTCTGGATGCCCTTCGGCGGCCAAACGCCACCGAACAGTGCTTCGCGGGTGGCATGGACGGGATCGCCGGGGAACAGCGACGAATTGAAATAGGCCCAGAACCAGGCAACGAAGAACATCACTTCCGAAGCGATGAACAGGATCATGCCGTAGCGATGGCTGATCTGCACCACGCGGGTGTGATCGCCCTTGTACTGGGCTTCACGAACCACGTCGGTCCACCAGCTTGCGAACACGTAGAGCACGCCGATGGTGCCGACGCCGAACACGATGGGCGCCGCGGCATACATGTGATGCATCCAGCTGACCGCACCGACCGCCATGATGAAGGCGAACAGCGAGCCTACCGCCGGCCACGGCGAGGGATCGACGAGGTGATAGTCGTGGTGCTTTGCTTGCGCCGTAGCCATTGCGGTTCTCTCCGTCAGCTGCGCCGGTTGAAGCCGGTGCGAGTTCTCTCAATTTTATAACGCGGAACGCTCCAGGATTTCTCTCAGAGCTTTCTCTTAGAGGTTACCCTTGCGCTTGTCAGTCTCCGTCGCCGCCAGCGGCTTCGGCGCGGGATCGCGCAGGGGGTAGAACGTGTAGGACAGTGTGATCGACTTCAGTCCGTCATTCTCGCTATCCGCGGCCAGCGCAGGATCGACATAGAATACGACGGGCATTTCGCGCTTCTCACCGGGCGCCAGGGTCTGGTCGGTGAAGCAGAAGCAATTGATCTTCTGGAAATACGCACCCACCGTCAGCGGCGCCACATTATAGGCAGCCTGTGCGGAGGTGGTGCGGGCGGACTGGTTGGTCACGGTGTAGAATACAGTCACGACCTCGCCGATCTTGACCTCGATCTCGCTCTGCTCCGGGACGAACTTCCACGGCAGTCCGCCGGACACATTGGCATCGAAGCGCACGGCGATCTTGCGTGCGATCGGGCCCGTCGCGGGTGCCGAACTCGCCACCATCGTGGTGCCGTTGAAGCCGGTGGCGCGGCAGAACCAGTTATAGAGCGGCACGGCGGCGTAGGACGCGCCGACCATGAAGGCCACCAGCAGACCGCACGCCGCAGCCACCGTCGCATCGCGACCGAGGCGCGGCTTCGAGGCTTTGATGTTCTGCGGCTGATCGGTCATGTCACTCGGCTTCTGTCATTTACATCGGCCGGATGAGAACGGCCGGCCCCTTGACCATGGTGACGGCAAAAAACAGCACGACGAGAATGCCGAGCGCCCAGGCGATGGCCAGCGAGCGTTCGCGCCGGCTCTTCTTCTGCGCCTCGGTGAGGACGATGCCCTCTGGCTCGGTAGGCTTGCGCTCATTGTCCATCGGATCATGCGCCCCTCTACCAGACCATCGGGAGGATGGCCTTCACGACCACCTCGAGCAACAGAATGGCAAACAGCGCGAACAGATAGACGATCGAGAAAGCAAACAGCTTGCGCGTCGCGCGATTGGCAGGCGTGCCTTCGCGCAGACGATAGACCTCGACGGCGAGATACATCATGCCGGCGCCAAGGATCAGCGAAGCCGTGCCGTAGACGGCCGAGAAATAACCGAGCGGCCAAGGCGCGACGGCAGTTGCGACCAGCACGATGGTGTAGAGCAGGATCTGCAGCCGGGTCGCGTCGGGACCGGCGACCACCGGCAGCATCGGCACGCCGGCGCGGGTGTAATCGTCGTTGCGGAACAGGGCCAGCGCCCAGAAATGCGGCGGGGTCCAGAAGAAGATGATCAGAAACAGCAGGACCGGCTCCATCGAGAGCGTTCCTGACGCCGCAGCCCAGGCAACGACTGGCGGCAGCGCGCCGGCTGCACCGCCGATGACGATGTTCTGCGCGGTCCAGCGCTTCAGAGCGATGGTGTAGACCACGACATAGAAGAAGATGGTGAAAGCGAGCAGCGCGCCGGCGAGCCAGTTGACGAGGATGCCGAGCGTCATCACCGAGAAGAAGGCCAGCACCAGACCGAAGGTCAGTGCTTCCGGCCGGGTGATGCGACCGCGCGGGATCGGGCGGTTGGCGGTGCGCGACATCAGCGCGTCGATATCGGCCTCGTACCACATGTTCAGCGCGCCGGAGGCGCCGCCGCCGACAGCGATACAGAGGATCGAGGTGATCGCCAGCACCGGGTGATGATCGCCCGGCGCCAGGAAATAACCGACCATCGCCGTGAACACGACCAGCGACATCACCCGCGGCTTGAGCAGCGCGATGTAGTCGGCAACACCCGCTTCGGAGATGCGGGGGGCAGACAGGTCGATGGTATGGTGGTCGAGGACGGACAAGATCATTCTCACTTTTGTTACGAGCACTCCGCCGAAACTCTTGCGAGTTCGGCGGAGGCATTAACTCGGTGCGGCACCCAAGAGCGCCGCACGAAAACCACTTACTGAACGCGCGGCAGCACTTCGAACTGATGGAACGGCGGCGGCGAGCTCAGGGTCCATTCCAGCGTGGTCGCGCCCGAACCCCACGGATTGTTCGCAGCCTGTTCCTTGCGGACGAAAGCTTCGATCACGCCGTAGATGAAGATCAGCACGGCAAAGCCGGAGATGTAGGAGCCGATCGACGACACCAGGTTCCAGCCGGCGAAGGCATCCGGATAATCGACATAACGGCGCGGCATGCCCGACAGACCCAGGAAGTGCTGCGGGAAGAACACCAGATTCACGCCAATGAAGGTGACCCAGAAATGCGCCTTAGCGATGGTTTCCGAATACATGTAGCCGAACATCTTCGGGAACCAGTAATACCAGCCGGCGAAGATGGCGAACACGGCGCCCAGCGACAGCACGTAGTGGAAGTGCGCGACCACATAGTAGGTGTCCTGCAGCACGCGATCGACGCCGGCATTGGCCAGCACGACACCGGTGACGCCGCCGAGGGTGAACAGGAAGATGAAGCCCACGGCCCACAGCATCGGCGCCTTGAACTCGATGGAACCGCCCCACATCGTGGCGATCCAGGAGAAGATCTTCACGCCGGTCGGCACCGCGATGACCATCGTGGCGGCAACGAAGTAGGCCTGCGTCGCCGACGACATGCCGACGGTGTACATGTGGTGCGCCCAGACGACGAAGCCGATGCCGCCGATGGCGACCATCGCATAGGCCATGCCGAGATAGCCGAACACCGGCTTCTTCGAGAAGGTCGAGATGATCTGCGAGATCATGCCGAAGCCAGGCAGAATCAGGATGTACACTTCGGGGTGACCGAAGAACCAGAACAGATGCTGGAACAGGATCGGATCACCGCCGCCGTCTGCGGCGAAGAAGGTGGTGCCGAAGTTACGGTCCGTCAGCAGCATGGTGATGGCGCCCGCCAGAACCGGCAGCGACAGCAGCAGCAGGAACACGGTCACCAGGATCGACCACACGAACAGCGGCATCTTGTGCAGGGTCATGCCCGGCGCGCGCATGTTGAAGATGGTGGTGATGAAGTTGATGGCACCGAGGATCGACGATGCACCGGCGAGATGCAGCGCCAGAATCGCGAAGTCGACGGCAGGCCCGGGATGGCCCGATGTCGAGAGCGGCGCATACATGGTCCAGCCGGCACCGACACCGTTGGCACCGGGCTCGCCTTCCACGAAGGTCGAGATGATGAGCAGCGCAAAGGCGGCCGGCAGCAGCCAGAACGACACGTTGTTCATGCGCGGGAAGGCCATGTCCGGCGCACCGATCATCAGCGGCACCATCCAGTTGCCGAAACCGCCGATCATCGCGGGCATCACCATGAAGAAGATCATGATCAGACCGTGCGAGGTGACGAAGACGTTGTAGGTGTGGCTTTCGTGGAAGATCTGGACGCCCGGATACATCAACTCGATGCGGATCAGGATCGACATGATGCCGCCGATGACACCCGCCACGATCGCGAAGATAAGGTACATCGTGCCGATGTCCTTATGGTTCGTCGAATAGACGTAGCGCCGCCACCCCGTCGGATGCGCATGCGCATGATCGTCGTGGGCGTGATCGTCGTGAGCCGGTGTTGCCGCGGTCGTTGCCATTTTCAAATCCTGCTTTGTCTTCTTCTGGCAGTCTTTGGACCTTGCGGTCCCCTCGCCCTAATTTCTTACAGTGCGTGCGGAGCCTCGCGGCTCCGCCACCCGCTTACTGCGCCACAGCAGTTCCGGCCGAAGCGTAGGAATTCGCCGGATTGGACGCGAACTTCTTCTTCGCGGTCTCGACCCATGCCGTGAATTCCTGATCGCTGACGACGCGGATCGCGATCGGCATGAACGCGTGATCCTTGCCGCACAGTTCCGAGCATTGGCCATAGAACATGCCGGTCTTGGTGGCCTTGAACCAGGTCTCGTTCAGACGACCCGGAACGGCGTCGATCTTGATGCCGAAGGACGGGATCGCGAAGGAATGGATGACGTCTGCGGCGGTCGTCTGCACACGCACGACCTTGTTCACGGGAACGACGACTTCGTTATCGACGGCGAGCAGGCGCGGCTGCTTGTCGGTGGCCATCAGCGAGTCGAATTCGAACGGGCCGTTGTCGGGATAGCTGTAGGTCCAGAACCACTGCTTGCCGGTTGCCTTGATGGTCAGGTCGGCTTTCGGAATATCGAGTTCCAGGAACAGCAGACGGAACGACGGCACCGCCACTGCGACCAGGATCAGAACCGGGATGATGGTCCACGCCACTTCGATCAGCGTGTTGTGCGTGGTCTTGGATGCGACCGGATTGGCCTTGGAGTTGAACTTCATCACCACGATGACGAGAAGTACAAGCACGAACAGTGTGATGGCGGTGATCAGCCAGAGCAGGAAATTATGAAACCAGGTGATGTTCTCCATCACCGGCGTGGCGGCTTCCTGCAGCTTGAATTCCCACGGCGCGGGCTGGCCCATCACCTCTGCGAATGCAGCACCGCCAAAAGCAAGCCCGGCCCCAACAACTGCTAACCCCAGCAACCGGCGGCCAATCTGGCCCCTCGACATCCTCATGCCGCTCGCGCTCCCATATTTACTGTCGCATTTCGGCCTGTCGCCGAATTATGCCGCCCGATCCGCACCCTGCCAATTTGCCAAAACGCCCAAGTGATTGGCCTGGAGGCAGTTGTTAGAATGCGTCGAAATCTAGCCTCTCAAACCATAATTCGCGGTCTGTCGCAATGCAGGAGTGGCGCATCCCGTAATGCATTCGGCGGTATTGAACGAAGGTCGCAATTGCTGCATGAAATCAGGCATAAACAGGCATGCGGCAGCCGAACGGCGCTTGACAGCGGAATTGTCCGATGTAGGCACAGATCAGGCGATCGGCAGGATGCTGATTCGCGCCTGCGAGCGCTTTCGTGGCTCCGTGGATGCCTTCAAGGCGCCGTCATTGCCGTATCATTCCGTGGTCTGGAAAAATCCTCCGGACAGACAGCGTCAAGCGTGCTGCCCTGGACTACGACCACCACGTCACCGCCTAAGGAATCGACCCGGATGGGGCACTCGAAGTTGCAGCATAAACCGACCCTGAACCGCCCGGCCCATGGGATCGCAGGCTGGCGCCGGCTGGCGCTCGGTTGTCTAGCCCTGGCGGCGATCGCCGCCGTCCCGACTACCGCCAGCGCCCAGGGTGCGGTGCGCTCAGTTCATGGCGACTGGCAGATCCGCTGCGACACCCCGCCCGGTGCCCAGGCCGAACAATGTGCCCTGATCCAGAGCGTGGTGGCGGAAGACCGCTCCAATGCCGGCCTGACCGTGATCGTGCTGAAGACCGCCGACCAGAAGAGCAAGCTGATGCGCGTGGTGGCGCCGCTCGGTGTGCTGCTGCCCTCCGGCCTCGGCCTCAAGCTTGACAATCAGGACGTCGGCCGCGCCGGCTTCGTGCGCTGCCTGCCCAATGGCTGCGTTGCCGAAGTCGTGATGGACGACAAGCTGCTCGCCCAGCTCCGCACAGCCAAGACTGCCACCTTCATCATCTTCGAAACGCCCGAAGAAGGCATCGGCTTCCCGCTCAGCCTCAACGGCATCGGCGAGGGTTACGACAAGCTGCCATAGACTTTGAACCCGGCAGCATCAGCCGGAACCACGCCCCCTATAATAGTCCAGCAATCGCCGGGCATCTTCAGATGTCCAGTCGGCCTCTCCAGCAAGATACCCCTCGACCTGCCCCGTCGTTCCGATCAGATATGAGATAGGCATCGCGTAGAGGCTGAACGGAGTGTCCGGAGCGGCAACCTCGCCGGCACGTGCGACCAGTCCACCGGGCTCGATACCGACATCGAGGTGCCTCAGCTTCAGGTTGCGCACGAACGAAGCAACGTCTGCGCGATCGGTGGCGATCGCGATAACCTGCAGATTTGCGCGAGTCTCGATGTCCTGAAGCCGATCAAGGATCGGCAACTCGGTCTTGCAGGCCGGGCACCATGTCGCCCAGAAATTGACCAGAACGACCTTTCCTGGAAACGCGGTCAGATCAACCGGCTTGCCAACGAGGCGAGGCACCGCAACGGACGGGATCGGCCGCGCTCCCCGGATGACGGTGAACTGATGCCGGGTGGTGCCAAAGGGCGGCGGCCCATCAGGCCGCGCATCCGCGGCAGCGCCCCCCACAGCCAATGCGGCCGTCGTGGCCAATGCCCCTTTGAGCAGCGTACGTCGCGAGATTGGCGAGCGAGCAATCGCCCGTCCGCGGTGCGGTGTTGTCACGGTCCAGCTTCCGATGGGCATCAAATAGGGTAGCGAAGGGTGCCGCTCAGGATCGGATATAGGACCAACCCGCTTCCTGTAGCTCGATGATCCGTCCAGGCCCGCTCGGAACCATCTGGACATTGTCGATAAACGAAATCGGATGGCCCTCGCTGCGCTCCATACCCAGCTTGGTCGCTTCGCAGACCACGAAGCGAATGTCAGGAGTGAGACCCTGGACGACCTTCAGCAGTTCCTTGACCGGCGACGTATCCACTCGAAACATATGAATACCGGCGTTGTAAGCGACGATTTCGATCGAGAAGTCTTGCTTCGTCTCCCGGTAGTATTTCGGCAGGTTCAGCGACGTCGAAATCAGCGCTCTCATGACGGTCGGGTCGTCAGTGTTGATCTGCAATACGAGACGATGTGCCTTGGCCGCCGCAGGCTTCGTCTCCGGCGCCCACGGCTTTGAAATGGCGGACCCTGCATCCGTCAAAGCCAGCGTGACGAATAACGGTGCCGCAAACGCCAGACCGAACGCCACCGTGGCCAAGGCCTTGCCGCTATAACTCCGCATTGAAATCATCACTTGCACTCGAACACACTGAAACGTTCGGCTTTTTTCAACGGCAATCCGTGGATGGCCGGATGAGAGCGTGAGCGCTCGCTACCTGAGGATCATGCTGCGCTTGGCGTAAGCCACGATAACGCTCAATGCGAGCAGCACGATCGCCGGAATCGGCGAACCGCCAATGACAAATACATGCGTGAAAATCGCACCGATCATGATGCAGCACAGGAGGGCCGCGCCAAACGCGACCGTTGACGGAATGATGATCAGGACCGCTCCGAGGATTTCGAGCGTGCCGGTCAGATAGCGGAACCATTGCCCAAGACCGATATGTTCGAACTCCTCGACGAGCATCGGCACGCCGTAAAGTTTGGCAGTCCCCGCAGCGGCGAACGCAAGAGCGAGCAAGCCCCTGACGGCCCAGAGACTGATGGAGGTCCAGCGCCGCGGTGCTGACGAGGTGACGGAAGACGATGACATAAGCAGCTCCGAAGATGGTCAAAACGGTTTCGGCGACGCGGCTGACGGCAAAGTCTGCTTCAGATTCACGGCGCGCTTTCGAAGCACAAATTTCGGCAGTAAGATGAAAAAGACAAGTAGAATGCTTTTTCTGAGATAGTATGAAAAACATGACTAATGGAAAAACAGGCGATATCGCGCTCCCCGAATGTCAGCAGGGACGGGACGTAGAAGATTTTCATCGGGCGCTGGGGATGATTACCGGCAAATGGAAATGTGAGATCCTCTGGCAACTGGTCCAGAGCAAACACCGGTTCGGAGAACTGCAGCGCGCGATTCCGAATGTGACGCAACACATGCTGACGACACAACTACGCGATCTCGAGTCCAACGGACTCGTCAAGCGCACGGTCTTCGCCGAGATACCTCCGAGGGTGGAATATGAAATCACGGAATCGGCGAGAGCGCTCAGGCCGGTCTTCGAGGAACTGTTCCGATGGTCGCAGGCGCATTTCTCTGCGATGCAGGCCCGATCCACGACCTCATCCGGCTCCGACGAGAGCGCAGCGCCCCTGACTCATCCTTAATCCAGAAATGGAGCGACTTACTCGCCGGGCACCAGCCCGACCGCATGACGGCGCCCAGGCTTCGATGCCGCACGCAGGCGGCGGCGCGAGAAATACAGGATGAAGCCGGTCACGGTGAACAGCGGCATCAGGGCCGCGGCCAGCAAGAACACGATGCGACCGGGCAGTCCCAGGAACGCACCGGTGTGGATGTGCAGCACCGCAGCCAGAATGCGCTCACCGAATGTCTTGTCGTTGTAGAGCTCTGCCGACACCATGCGGCCGGTCACGCCATCGATGCGGAAATCGTCGCGCGCTTCATCGAATGACGCATCCTTTGCCACCGAGCGGATACGCACGACACTGCCCGGTCCGTTCGGCAGCTGCATGATCGCCATCGCATAGCGGCTGCCCTGATCAGCCAGAAACGTCGACCAGACCTTATCGAGTGACGGAGTCGCAGGCGCATCAGCGGCAGGTGCTTTGGCGCCCCCCTTTGCTGCGCGCATGGCCGGCGCGGTCGCAGCAGGCTTGCTCGACAGAAGCCAGGTGGCGCTAGCCTTGTACCAGTCGAACGACCACCAGAGGCCGGTGAGAATGGTCACCAGATAGACCGGCAGCAACCAGGTGCCGACGACGCTGTGCAGCGACCTGTGAAACGGACGGCCGGGCATCGCCAGATTCGGCCTCAGCCAAGCCTTGATGCTGCGGACACGGCGCGGCCAGCGCAGCACCATCCCGGAGATCAGCAATACGAACAGGCCGAGCACGGCGACGCCGGTGATCAGACGGCCATAGCCATTGCCGTTGCCCGGCAACAGCAGAAAGCGATGCAGGTTGCGCAGCGTCGCGAAGAAGCCCTCCCCCTGCATCGCCGAGACGACGCGGCCGTCATAGGGATCGACATAGACCGACGAGCGTTCCCCAGTCTCGCTGCGGGCAAAGCGCATCCGCACCGCCGTGCCGGGCTCGCTCGAAAAGACAATGAGACCAACCTTGCCCGCTCCTGGCACCGCCTGAACCCGCGCCACCAGCTCATCAGGTCCGAGCACAGGTGCGGGGCGCGGATCCACCTTCGTCACATCGCGATTCAGCGCAGCGACGATTTCGTCCTCGAAGCTCAGCATGGCGCCGGTCAGACCGATCAGGCCGAGGATCAGCGAGATCGCCAGGCCGATGATGGAATGGACTTGCAGGAATGCGGATTTGGTTCGTGAGGCCATCAAAAGCGATAACTGCCAGAAGAGATTAGTCCTGCAAGGAATACCGTTCACACAGGATGGTGCTCGGAGGTCTACCGCACCGCAGCCTGAGGCGCATCGGAACGCAGTTTGTAATAGCTCCAAGGTAGCCACATCATCGCTGGCACGGTTGCCCCCAGAGGATCTCGCCCCGGCGATGTGGAGGCCTCCCTTTTTGTCAAAACAGCACCTATCTTGGTTTGAATCGCCTGTTTCGCCGCAGGTTACGCCATTGTAAGGCGACCCATCCCCGGGTTGTCGCTACAAATTGAAATCGTGGCCCCGCGCCTGGCGCCGGGGCCGCGCCGCTGACATTGGAGCCTGCATGACCAGCCCAGCCACCACCTCCCTGATCGACCGCGCCAATCTGGACCGCGACGAAGTTCGCCGCGAGCTGATGCGGGGGCTACAGGGAGCTGACGATGGCGAGCTGTTTCTCGAATACAGCCAGTCCGAGGCGCTCGGTTTCGACAACGGCCGGCTGAAGCAGGCGACCTACGACACCGCGCAGGGTTTTGGCCTTCGCGCCGTCAAGGACGATGCGGTCGGCTATGCACATTCCTCCGACGTCTCGATCCCGGCGCTGATCCGTGCGGCCGATGCGGTCAATGCGGTCCGTGGCGGCTATGCCGGTACCTTTGCCGCAGCCCCCTCGCATACCAATGTGCGGCTCTATAGTGACGACAATCCGCTGGACGCGCCGGGCTTCGAGGCCAAGGTCAAGCTGCTGGCCGAAATCGACGCCTATGTCCGCGACAAGGACCCGCGCGTCCGCCAGGTCTCGGTCTCCCTCGGCGCCACCTGGCAGGTGGTCGAAATCCTGCGCCCGGACGGCGAGAGCTATCGCGACATCCGTCCGCTGGTCCGCGTGAATATCTCCGTCGTCGCCGGTCAGGGTGATCGGCAGGAAAGCGGCTCGAAGGGCTATGGCGGCCGCGAGGGCTATGCGCGCTTCATCGAGAGCGGGTCGTGGCGCACGGCAGCCGATGGCGCACTGCGCGAGGCACTGGTCAATCTCGAATCGATTCCTGCGCCCGCCGGCGAAATGGACGTGGTGCTCGGCCCCGGCTGGCCCGGCGTGATGCTGCATGAAGCCGTCGGCCACGGGCTGGAAGGCGATTTCAACCGCAAGCAGACTTCGGCTTTCGCCGGCCTGATGGGCCAGCAGGTTGCCGCCAAGGGCGTGACTGTTGTCGATGACGGCACCATCTCGTCACGCCGCGGCTCGCTATCTATCGACGACGAAGGCACGCCGACCAACCGCACAACGCTGATCGAGGACGGCATCCTGGTCGGTTACATGCAGGATCGCCAGAACGCGCGCCTGATGGGCATGAAGCCAACCGGCAACGGACGCCGTCAAGGCTATGCCCATGTGCCGATGCCGCGCATGACCAACACCTACATGCTGGCCGGCCAGCGCGATCCCGCGGAAATCCTCGCCTCCGTGAAGAACGGCATCTATGCGGTGAACTTTGGCGGCGGCCAGGTCGACATAACCTCCGGCAAATACGTGTTTCAGTGCACCGAGGCCTACAAGATCGAGAACGGCAAGATCGGTGCGCCGCTGAAGGGCGCGATGATGATTGGCAACGGTCCGACCGACCTGCACCGCATCAGCATGATCGGCAACGATCTCGCGCTCGATGACGGCATCGGGACTTGCGGCAAGCACGGCCAGGGCGTGCCGGTCGGCGTCGGCCAGCCAACGCTGCGCATGGACAAGGTGACCATCGGAGGAACGGGCCAGTGACCACGGATACGGAAACCACAACCGTCGCATCGACTGCAAAGCGCTGGTCCGGCCAGCTGGCACAGATCGTCGCGATTGTCGGCATCGTCTTCGTGGCCAAGGGCGCGCTCGCCGAACCGTTCTATGTGCCGTCGGCCTCCATGGAGCCGACTCTGCTGATCGGCGATGCATTGCTGGCGACAAAGTTTCCCTACGGCTACTCAACAGCTTCGCTGCCGATCCATGTCTCCCTTCCCGAGACCGGCCGCGTCTTCGCGACCACGCCGAAGCGCGGCGATGTCGTGGTGTTTCGCTGGCCCGGCGACCGCTCCCAGGTCTGGGTCAAGCGTGTGATCGGCCTGCCCGGCGACCGCGTCGAACTGCGCGGCGGTCAGGTCTGGCTCAATGGCGTCGCGACGTCGGTGAAGGCCGACGGCATCGGTGCCGCGGAAGATGATAGCGGCGGCTCCGAACCGGCGCACCGTTATGTCGAAACCCTGCCCGGCGGCGTGTCGCATCCGATCTTCAAGCTGCGCGACAACGGCCGCCTCGACAACACGCCGGAAGTCGTTATTCCCCCCGACCATCTGTTCGTGATGGGCGACAACCGCGACAACTCCGCCGACAGCCGCGTACCGGTGTCGCAAGGTGGTGTCGGCCTGCTGCCGATGGATAACCTCGTCGGCCGCGTCGATGCCATTGTCGGCTCATGGGATCTTGGCATGCGGAGCCAGCCGGTCACCAACTGGCTATCGGGCTTCCGCATGGCGCGGTTCTTTACCGGGGTGCATTGAGCACCGCGACAGCAGCTCAGAAGTAAGCAATGGCGCGGCCGCATATGGCGACCGCGAACCAAATGGCCATCGATGCCAGCGCGCCTTGCCGCGCACCCGCAGGCATCGGTGACAGCGGCGGCAACGCTGCGATCCTCGGCATGATAACCGCTTCGACCCAGACGACATTGAGTAGGCCCAGCGCGATCAGGGCCGCCTTGATCTGAAACACGCGGTTCAGCACGACATGACTCGCTTCAGCGGTAAACAGAATGCTGCCGGTGACCACGAGGCCGAGAAATCCGGCAATGGCAAAGCGGCGCGCCCTGCGCAGCAGTGGACCAGGCGCCGTTGCAGCCAACCCGCCTGCAAGCCGGACATCCATCACCGCAATGGCACCGGCGAAGAACATCAGCGCGACGATGTGGCCGATATTGGCAGACATATAGAGCCAGCGCGATTGCCGGATCGCAGCGCCAATTGCGGACGCTTCCATCGCCATGAAGATCGCGGGTGCGCTCTCGGTCATGGGCCGGCGCTATCGCAGTTCGTAGGTTTTGCCGTCCACGGTGATGCGTTCGGCGCGCATCTCGTCCTTCTCGACGGTGGATGGATAGCCGAAGGCCGAGACGGTCTTGCCGACAGCCACGGTATCGGCAGATGCCCCGCGCGCCGTCATGCGCGAGGTCGGCGCAAGAGTGACAGTCCAGGCCTTGTCGGCCCCCTTGATCACGATGGTCGCATGCGGGTTCTCGAATTTGCTGTTTTCGACAGGACCGTTCACGGTGACCGGGTTGGCAGCGTCGTAGCTGCCCCAACCGTGATGGGCGACGGCGGCGACCGTCGTAACAGCAATCAGTAATCCAGCGAATGTTACTGCGGGCAGGAGACGCGTCATGGCTCAACTCCCTTTATTGCCGGAATGCTACCTCACAACGCCCGAGATGAAACCCGGTTTTCGCCGCGGCGGCTTGATGTCGTTCTTCAGGAAGCAGCGCGCATTCTTGCCGGCATAACCGGGGCGCGCAAAGGTCCAGGCGCGGCATTTATTGTCGCCCTGGCAGGCATCGCGGCAGGCATCGCCGTGCTCGGCCTTGTCGTCGTTCTTGATCTCGAACGAACGATAGTCGCCGCCAAAACGATCTGTCGAGGTTTCCACCGGACCGGTGCGCGGCTCGATGACGCCGGCGCCACGCACGCCGGAGACGCAGCAATAGCTCTCGACCCGCGGCGGCACCTTGTCTTTCAGCCAGCACACCGCGTTTTCCGAATTATCGCTCGGATAGTTGAAGCTCCAGGCGCGGCACTTCTTGTCGCGCTCGCAGATCAGCGCGCATTCGGCCGGATCGCCGGACAGTGAGACCGAACGCGAATAGTCACCGCCAGGGCGATCGAAATTGGTTTGCGCCTGGGCGGGCGTAACGGCTGCGAGCAACAGCATGGCGAGGGCTGTCAGACACGCTCTGAACAGGTTCCTCGGCATGCAGGATGACTTTCAGCGGTTTGCAAACGGCGTAAGAAGGACGCCATTGGAACGCCGGTCACCTGTACCGCCGATGAACGGATTTTCAGCTTCGCCAAGCCGCTGATCTAGAAGCAGTATTCCTTATAGGCGGGCGCCACCGAGCCACCCCAGGCGCCATGGAACCTGTCGAGCATCTGCTCGGCCGGAGTCTTGCCGGAATCCAGTATCCGATCGAGTGCCTCCAGATGGTGGGACTCATCGCGGCCGTGCGCGTCGAGCTTGCCGCGCCGGCGCAGGCCACCATGGGCCAACTGCAGACACTCCTTGGCGATTTCGAACAGATACCGATCCTTGATCTTCGCCTTGAAGCCCAACTTCGGCACATCGTCGCGCAACGCCTGTCGTTCCGCCGCAGTCCAGTTCTTGACGATATCCCAGGCCGCATTGAGGGCGCTGTCGTCATAAAGCAATCCGACCCAGAACGCCGACAGTGCCGGCAAACGATCCGACGGCACGCCATCGGCGCCGCGCATTTCGAGATAACGCTTCAGGCGCACTTCGGGGAAAATCGTCGAGAGATGATTGGCCCAATCCGAGAGAGTGGGTCGCTCGCCGGGTATCTTCTCGTTCTTGCCCGCAAAGAAATCGCGGAACGACGAGCCCGACACGTCGATGTAAGTGTCGCCGCGCTTGACGAAATACATCGGAACATCCAGCGCGTAATCGACCCAGCGCTCGAAGCCCATGCCGTCTTCGAACGCCCACGGGATCATGCCGGAGCGGGCATTGTCGGTGTCGCGCCAGACTTCGGACCGGAACGACAGGAAGCCGTTCGGCTTGCCTTCAGTGAATGGCGAATTTGCGAACAAGGCGGTCGCGATCGGCTGCAGCGCAACGGAAACGCGCAGCTTCTTGACCATGTCCGCTTCCGAGGAGAAGTCGAGATTGGTCTGCACCGTGCAGGTCCGGTACATCATGTCCAGACCGTACTGGCCCACTTTGGGCATGTAGTTGGTCATGATCTTGTAGCGGCCCTTGGGCATCACCGGAATCTGCGCGCGCGACCAGGAGGGCGTGAGACCGAGGCCCAGAAAGCCGATGCCGAGCGGCGTCGCCACTTCGCGCACCTGCGCCAGATGCGCCATCAATTCGGATTGCGTCTGGTGGACTGTCTCCACCGGCGCGCCCGACAATTCAAACTGGCCGCCAGGCTCGAGCGAGATTGCGCCGCCGCCGGTGACGTCATAGAGGCCGATGATATTGCCGGCTTCCATGATCGGCTCCCAGCCGAGCAGATGCTTCATACCGTCGAGCACCGCGCCGATGCCGCGCGGACCTTCGTAAGGCACGGGATTATGACCAACGAGCGTGAACGGCGTCTTCTCGTGTTCGGTGCCGATGCGGAATTCCGATGGCGGCTTCACGCCCGCCGCCAGCCACGCCACGAGTTCGTCGCGCGACTGCAGCGGCGTCATATCGATTTGGTCACGCGCCATGGAAATTCCGAATGAAAGGCGCTGCAATCTGTTGCGCGCGGTGTCGGGAACGCCCGCGGCCCGTGCGGGTCGCGAACGTAGGCAAAAATTTAAGGTTCATCGCGCCGGCGCGGCGTCTCTGGCGGCCGGCGATGTCACTGTCGATGCCGCTTCTTGGCACGCGCAGCCGAGCCGGTCGAGCAGGCCGCACAGTTTTGCTGCATCTGCGTCGGACAGTTTCGAGCCGACATGTTTCTCGATCGCCGTTGAATAGGCGCACCCCATCTTCTTGTGCAACTCGCGCCCGGCAGCCGTGATCTCGACGAACAGGCCGCGCTTGTCCATCTTGCATTCGCGGCGTGCAGCCAGGCCTTCGTCGACCAGACGATCGATCAGCCGCGATGTCGAATATTGCGGTATCAGCATCTGCTTTTCGAGCTCGACCGGGCGCATCTCGCCGGTCGGCGAGCGCGACAACTCGGCCAACGCGTCGTACCATGCGAGCGGCGGAAAACCGGCGCGCTTGAGGTCCTGCTCGACGCCGTCCAGCACCCGGCTCTGGATTCGCATCAGGCGGATCCAGGCGGCTGTCGCCTCGGTGGAAGGTTTACGTTTCATGGCTCAGTCCAAATGGTGGCGGCACCCTAGCCCACTTGATGCAGCTGCATCAATCTTGACTCTTTCATGCATATGCATTTAGTCACCCGCGTGGTTAAACCAATGTCCTCAGGGAGGAATTTTCGATGAAGCTGTATTATTCGCCAGGCGCCTGTTCGCTCTCGCCTCATATCGCACTTCTCGAAGCTGGCCTGCCTTACGATCTCGTGAAGGTCGACCTCAAAGCCAAGAAGCTGGAAAATGGCGACGACTATCTCGCCATCAACCCCAAGGGCCAAGTGCCGGCCCTCGGCCTCGACAGCGGTGCGCTCGTGACCGAAGGTCCGGTCATCGTGCAATACATCGCCGACCAGGCTGCTGCCAAAAATCTGGCGCCGGCCAATGGCAGCGATGCGCGCCGTCAGCTGCAGGAGTATCTTGGCTTCATCAATGGCGAGCTGCACAAGAACTTCAGCCCGCTGTTCCAGCCGGTGTTCGATAACGAAGTGAAGGGCTTCTTCAAGACCCGCCTGATGGGCAAGTTCAAATATCTCGATGGCCAGCTCGCAGGTAAGGATTACCTGCTGGGCAAGGATTTCAGCGTCGCCGACGGCTATCTGTTCGTCATGCTGAAATGGGCCGACCGGATGAGCATCGATCTCTCCGAGTTCAAGAACCTGATAACCTACAAGGACCGCGTCGCTGCCCGCCCGCAAGTGCAGGCCGCGCTGGAGAAGGAAGGCCTGATGAAGGCGGCGTAAGCTGTTGGCATCGAGCTGAAATACGAAAGGGCCGGATCGATGATCCGGCCCTTTTTGTTTACTGCTTCCCCTCTCCCCCAGCGCAGCGAAGCTGCGCGCCGCGGGAGAGGGTGCCTGAGCGGAGCGAAGGCGGGAGAGGGCTCTTGCTCCGAGCGAAGAGCCCCCCTCTCCCGTCTCGACCGCCCGCGCGAAGCTTCGCTAGAGCGGTCGATCCACCCTCTCCCACCAGCCGCGGCTGCGCCGCGTCCGGGGGCGAGGGGAAGACCTACGCCGCCGCGAGCTTCTTCGGTGGGAAGCGGCCGTAGAAGGTCTCGCCCTTGGCGGCCATCTCTTCGAGCAGCTTCGGCGGCGTGAAGCGGGAGCCGTATTTGGCTTCAAGCTTGTGGCAGAGCTCGACGAACTTCTTTGTGCCCATGAAGTCGATATAGCTCAGTGTACCGCCGGTGAACGGCGCGAAGCCGAAGCCGAGGATCGAGCCGACATCGGCCTCGCGCGGATCGACGATCACGTGATCCTCGACGGTACGCGCGGCTTCTACCGCCTGCACCACCAGGAAGCGCTGTTTCAGCTCCTCGACATCGAGCGTATCGGGATCGACCGGTTTCGGCAGCAACGGCGCGATGCCCTTCCACAGAGCCTTCGAGCCCTTGCCCTTCGGCGGATACTCGTAGAAGCCCTTGCCGTTCTTGCGACCGAAGCGCTCCTGCTTCTCCACCATCTCGACGATCAGCTTCTTCTGCGCCTGATCGACGGCCTGCGAACCCAAATCGGCTTCGGTGGCCTTCATGATCTTCAGCACGAGGTCGAGCGCGATCTCGTCCGACAGCGACAGCGGCCCGACCGGCATGCCGGCCATCTTGGCGGTGTTCTCGATCATCGCCGGCGGCACGCCTTCGAGCAGCATTTCGAGGCCTTCGGCCGTGAAGCGCAGCACACAGCGATTGGCGAAGAAGCCGCGGGAGTCATTGACGACAATGGGCGTCTTGCCGATGACGCGAACGTAGTCGAGAGCGGTGGCGAGCGCGACATCGCCGGTGTTCTTGCCGACGATGATCTCCACCAGCATCATCTTCTCGACCGGCGAGAAGAAGTGGATGCCGATGAACTTGGACTGGTCCGCGAACTCTTCGGCGAGCGAGTTGATCGGCAGCGTCGAGGTGTTCGACGCGATGATGGCGCCTTCCTTCAGCAGCGGCTGCACCTTCTTGTAGATCTCGGCCTTGACCGCGCGATCCTCAAACACGGCCTCGATAACGAGGTCGCAGTCCTTGATCACCTCAAAGTCTGCAGTCGCGGTGATCTTCGCCATCAAAGCGGTCTTGTCGGCCTCCTTGGCGCGGCCCTTAGCGATCAGGCCATCGATGGCCGCGATGCAATGACCGAGGCCCTTGTCGGCACTAGCCTGGTCGCGGTCGATCAGCACCACGTCCATGCCGCCGCGTGCAGAGACGAAGCCAACTGACGCGCCCATGAAGCCGGCGCCGATGACGGCGAGCTTCTTGACCTTGGTCGGCGGCACGTTCTGTGGACGACGCGCACCCTTGTTGAGTTCCTGCATCGACAGGAACAGGCTGCGGATCATCGCCGCCGCTTCCTTGGTCTGCAGGATATGTGCGAACTGACGGGACTCGACGCGGAGCGCCGCATCCATCGGCAGCTGCAGGCCTTCATAGACGCACTGCATGATGGCGCGGGCCGCCGGATAATTGTCGAAGGTCTCGCGGCGATAGATCGCGTTGCCCGCGGGGAACATCATCATGCCCTGCTTGGAATAGACGGGGCCGCCGGGCAGCTTGAAGCCCTTCTCGTCCCAGGGCGCCACGGGCTTGCCGCCAGCCTTGATCCACTCCTTCGCGGCCGTGATGAGATCGGCCGATGGCACCACCGCGCCGACGATGCCCATCGCCTTCGCCTTGACGAGATTGATCGCGTCGCCCTTCAGCAGCATCTGCATGGTGTCCTGCGGCTGCAGCATGCGCGCGAGGCGCTGCGTGCCGCCGCCACCGGGGAACAGGCCGACCTTGATTTCAGGCAGACCCAGACGCGTCTTCGGATTTTCCGCAGCAACGCGATAGTGGCAGGCCAGCGTCAGTTCGAACGCGCCGCCGAGCGCAAGACCGTTGATGGCTGCGACCCATGGCTTGCCGGAGGTCTCGATCTTGCGCAGCGTCAGCGACAGCTTGCGGCTCTCGTCGAACAGCATCTGCTGCGCGGCTTCCTCGCCCTTGGCAGCCTTGGTCTCGGCGAACACCTTGCCCATGCCTTCCAGCATCGACAGATCGGCACCGGCCGAGAAAGCTTCCTTGCCGGAGGTGATGACGACGCCTTTCACGGCGGCATCCGCAGTCGTCTGATCGACGATCGCGCCGAGTTCCTCGATGGTCGCCACGTCGAGCACGTTCATCGAACGGCCGAAGATGTCCCAGGTAACGAGCGCGATGCCGTCGGCGTCGGTCTCAACCTTGAAATTCTTGAAGGTCATGTTGGCCGCTCCTTACACGCGTTCGATGATGGTGGCGGTGCCCATGCCGCCGCCGATGCAGAGGGTGACGAGGGCCGTCGATTTGTTGGTGCGCTCGAGTTCGTCCAGCACGGTGCCGAGAATCATCGCGCCGGTGGCGCCGAGCGGATGGCCCATGGCGATGGCGCCGCCGCAGACATTGATTTTCTCATTGTCGATATCGAAGGCCTGGATAAAGCGCAGCACCACCGAAGCGAAGGCTTCGTTGAGCTCGAACAGATCGATGTCCGAGAGCTTCATGCCAGAACGCTCCAGTACCTTCTTGGTAACGTCCACAGGACCGGTGAGCATCATCGCCGGTTCGGAGCCGATATTGGCGAAGGCGCGAATCTTCGCGCGCGGCTTGAGGCCCGCCTTCTTGCCGGCCGCCTCGCTGCCGAGGAGCACGGCGCCAGCGCCATCGACGATACCCGACGAGTTGCCGGCGTGATGGACGTAGTTGACGCCTTCGATTTCCGGATGCGACTGGATCGCCACCGCATCGAAGCCGCCCATCTGCGCCATCGTCACAAAAGAAGGCTGCAGCGCCGCGAGCGACTGCATCGTGGTGGACGGGCGCATATGTTCGTCCTTGGCCAGAATGGTGAGGCCGTTGATGTCCTTCACCGGAATGACCGAGTTCTTGAAGCGACCCTCGTCCCAGGCCTTGGCAGCGCGCTGCTGGCTCTGCACCGAATAGGCATCGACGTCGTCGCGCGAAAACCCATATTTGGTCGCGATCAGATCCGCCGACACACCCTGCGGCATGAAGTAAGCAGGCACGGCGATCGAGGGATCGACCGGCCATGCGCCACCGGCAGCACCAATGCCGACGCGGCTCATGCTCTCGGCACCGCCGCCAATGGTCATTTCGTGCTGGCCAGACATGATCTGCGCCGCGGCGAAGTTCACAGCGTCGAGGCCTGAGGCGCAGAAGCGGTTGATCTGGATGCCCGGCACGTCATTGCCGTAGCCGGCCGACAGCGCAGCCATGCGTGCGATGTCGCCGCCGGCCTCGCCGACCGGATCGACCACGCCGAGAATGACGTCATCGATGGTGCCAGGCTTGAGGTTGTTGCGTTCCTTCAGCGCCTTCAGCGGCGCGGTGGCGAGCGCCAGCGCGGTCACCTCATGCAGCGAGCCATCGGCCTTGCCGCGGCCGCGCGGCGTGCGAACGTGATCGTAGATATATGCCTCGGGCATGGTGTCTCCCTTAGAGTGGCCGTGTTGTTCGAATTTCTAAAACGCCGTCATGGCCGGGGCAAAAGCGCGAAGCGCGGCTTCGCTAGATGTCCCGGCCATCCACGTCTTCTCTCGCGCGCCGCCAAGGCGTGGATGCCCGGCACAAGGCCGGGCATGACGGCGCATATAGTGACTAGAACGCTTCCGCCGGAAGCTCCATCGTCGTCGCGCTGCCGGTCTGGATGCGGGCGAGATGGAGTGCGGTTTCGGGCAACATCCGCTCCATGAAGAAGCGGCCGGTGACCAGCTTGGTCGTCAGATAAGGTGTCGCGCCATCGGCGGCAATCTTGTCCTGCGCGACCTTGGCCATCTTCGCCCACATATAAGCGAAGGCGGTGAGGCCGAACAGCTGCATGTAATCGGTGGCGCCGGCACCGGCGTTGTCGGGCTTCATCATGGCGTTGTTCATCAGCCACATGGTCGCCTGCTGCAGATGACCGAGCGCATTCGAGAGCGGATCGATGTAAGGCTTCATGGCTTCGTCAGCGCCATGCTCCTTCGCAAATGCGCCGACCTCGCCGAAGAACGCCATCGCGGCACGGCCGCCATCGCGCGGCAGCTTGCGGCCGACCAGATCGAGTGCCTGGATGCCGTTGGCGCCTTCATAGATCATGGCAATACGCGCGTCGCGCACGAACTGCTCCATGCCCCATTCGGCGATATAGCCGTGGCCACCGAACATCTGCTGCGCGGAGACCGCGTTGGCAAAACCGCCGTCAGTCAAAACACCCTTCAGCACCGGTGTCATCAGGCCCATGTGATCGTCGGCGGCCTGACGCTCCTTCGGATCGTCGGAGCGATGCGCGACGTCGCTCTTCAGCGCGGTCCACACCACCATCGCGCGGGCGGCTTCATTGAAGGCGCGGATGGTGAGTAGCGTGCGGCGCACGTCCGGATGAACCATGATCGAATCGGCCGGCTTGTCCGGCGACTTCGGCCCGGTCAGCGAGCGGCCCTGCAGGCGGTCCTTCGCATAGGCGACCGCGTTCTGATAGGCAACTTCGGACTGCGCGAGACCCTGCACGGCGACGCCGAGGCGGGCTTCGTTCATCATCACGAACATGCCCTGCATGCCCTTGTTCTCTTCGCCGATCAGCCAGCCGGTGGCGCCGTCGTAATTCATCACGCAGGTGGAATTGCCGTGGATGCCCATCTTGTGCTCGATCGAGCCGCACATCACGCCATTGCGTGCGCCGATCGATCCATCGGCATTGACCAGGAACTTCGGCACGACGAACAGCGACACGCCCTTGATGCCGGCTGGTGCGCCCTCGATGCGGGCCAGCACCAGATGGATGATATTGTCGGCAAGGTCGTGCTCGCCGGCCGAGATGAAGATCTTGGTGCCGGAAATCTTGTAGCTGCCGTCCGCCTGCGGCGCGGCCTTGGTGCGCAGCAGACCCAGATCCGTGCCGCAATGCGGCTCGGTGAGGTTCATGGTGCCGGTCCATTCGCCGGCGACCATCTTCGGCAGGAACATCGACTTCTGCTCGGGCTTGCCGTGCACGATGAGTGCTGCGGTCGCACCCATGGTGAGGCCGCCATACATCGAGAACGCCATATTGGCGGAGATCTGAAATTCGGCGACGGTCTGCGACAGCGTCACCGGCAGACCCTGGCCACCGAATTCAGCGGGAGCCGAGAGGCCGAGCCAGCCGCCCTCGGCGACCTGCTTGTAGGCTTCCTTGAAGCCTTTCGGCGTGGTCACGCTGCCGTCGTCGTTGCGCTTGCAGCCTTCGAGGTCGCCGACGCGATTCAGCGGCTGCAGCACTTCTTCGCTGAGCTTGGCGGCTTCGCCCAGAATCGCCTCGCGCACATCGGCGGACGCGTCAGCAAAGCCGGGCAGATTGTTGTAGCGATCGAACTGAAACACGTCGTTGAGCAGGAAGCCGACGTCTTCAAGCGGGGCTTTGTAGCTGGGCATGGAATTCTCTCGGTTTGAATTCGATTGATCGGATGATACGGCGCCGCCGTGTCAGATTTACGCAATTGTTATCGGAGACGAAGCAGACCAGCTGGCGGCTCATTGCCGCGCCAATTCCTCGCCCATCAGCCGGTGCAACAGGTTGATGGCCTTGAGCGGCCTGACCATCACCTTGAAGTGGGTAATGCGTCCATCATCGGCGAAGGTGATCATGTCGACGCCATTGATTTTGATGCCTTCGATCTCGTTCTCGAATTCGAGCACCGCGCCGTTGTCGCTGCGCCATTCGCCTTTGTAGGCGAAGCCGGGGCCACCCAGCACTTTCTCTGCAGTCGTCAGATACTTGAACACGATCTCACGGCCCCGCTGCGGCGCATGCACGACCGGGCTTTCGAACACGGCGTCCGGATGCAGCAGGTCCCACAGCATCGCCCGATCATGAGACCGCATGAAGCTGTACCATCTATCGAGGCCGCTCACGCTCATCGGCTCTCCCTCCCGCATCGGGCACTGTTCGGCCAGTGCCGCTCCATACACTTCTGCATGGACGTTAACGCCAGAGCGTGGATTTCGTCAATACACATGTGTATGGTCGGGGAATGGATGACCAACTGACCAAAGACCGCCTGACGCGCTCGGCCTGGCTCGACCACGGGCTGAGGATCCTCGCGCGGCAAGGCGCCGACGCGCTGAGGGTCGGCGCACTGGCCACCGGCCTAAACGTGTCACGCGGAAGTTTCTATTGGCATTTCAAAGACATATCTGAATTTCGACTACAGCTTCTGCAGCGCTGGCAGGAGCGGACGACCGATCAGGTGATCGAGGGGATCGATACGTCGATCGTGGGTGCCGCACGTCTGACCCATTTGATGAAGCTCGCCTTCAACGAAGACCGCAGCCTGGATCGTGCCATCCGCGCCATGGCCTCGACCGACGCAGACATCGCCAAAATGGTCGCGTCGGTCGATGCCAGGCGCGTCGGCTATATGGCGAAATGGTTGATTGAAGCCGGGGTCGAAAGCCAGCGGGCACTGCCCCGCGCCGAGTTTCTCTATTGGGCCTATATCGGCCAGTCCGCGGTGATGGATCCGCGCCACAGCGCCATCACCGAACTGGATGTCGACGATTTGAGTGCGCTGTTTACGCGCTGACGCCAAAGCCAGAGACATCCGATCCTACCTGCAAATCGGCGCAAGTGTATCAGCGAGTTAACTTTTAAGGCTGGCCGAGCCCGATCCTTAACCCGTTATTTACCCTAACCCTGAAAAGTCCGGATCAGAGGCAGACGACCCGCGCACGTTACGATTGTCTTCACAATGGGACGCGCGGGGGAGGCTGCAGGCGCTGGTGGGCGTCAAGCTCGGAACCGGACCAAAGCATGAATTCGCGCGTATCGTGGAGTGTTGACGGGATTGAGCCATCGGTTCGCGAGCGGGCCGAAGCTGCGGCGCGCCGTGCCGGCATGTCGCTGGGCGACTGGCTGAACTCGACCATCGGCGAAGCTCCCCCGCGCTATAACTCCCCCAACGCACGCCCGCGCGACCAGGAACGCCCCCTTACCCCGCGCGCAGCGCTGCCGCAGCGCGACGCTGCCGATGTCGTCGAAATCCACGAGCGGCTCGACGCCATTGCCCGGCAGATCGAACTATTCTCGAAGCCTGCACAACGCAGCAGCGAGCCCGGCGTCGCGCGCCAGCTCAATGATGCGATTTCACGGCTCGATGCGCGCCTGTCGCAGATCAGCGAGCCCACATATCGCCCCGCGCCGCCGCAACAGCCGCGCATCGATATGGTCGAGCGCGCCGCCAATCAGGTCTATAGCGCCTCATCGCCGATCGATCCGTTTTCGCTGGACTTCGCCATCGCCGAGATCGCGGCCCGTCAGGGCGAACTCGACGGCACGCCGCGCATGGCCCCGCGCAATACGCCGCCCATTGCACCGTCCTTCGTGCAGCCGCCTTATGCGCAGCCTGCCGCGCCGCCGCAGAGCTTCATGCCGGATATGTCCGGCCTGGAGCGGCAGCTGTTCCAGATCACCACAAAGATCGATGCGCTGCAGCGCCCGGACAATAATATCGAGCAGTCGATCGCGGCCTTCCGCGGCGAACTCGCCGAGATCCGCAACGTCATCACCGAAGCGATGCCGCGTCGCGCGATTGAATCAATCGAGAACGAGATCCGTGAACTCGGCCGCCGCATCGACGACAACCGCCATAGCGGCATCGACGGCGACGTACTGGCCAATCTCGAACGCGCACTGGCCGACATCCACAAGACGCTGACCACGCTGACCCCGGCCGAACAGCTCGCCGGCTTCGACGAGGCGATCCGCAATCTCGGCGGCAAGATCGACTTGATCGTGCGCTCGAGCAACGATCCCGGCACCATGGAACAGCTGCAAGGCGCGATCACGGCGCTGCGCGCCATCGTGTCCAACGTCGCCTCCAACGAAGCACTCGGCCGTCTCAGCGACGACCTGCAGACGCTGTCGTCGAAGGTCGATCAGCTCGCACGCGCCGACAACAGCGATTCATTTGCCGCGCTCGAGGCGCGCATCATGACGTTGACGGCAGCGCTGGAAAATCGCGAGCGCCCGGCTGTCATGGCCAGCTCGGATCATCTGGAAACCGCATTGCGGACGCTGTCCGAGCGTCTCGACCATATGCCGGTGGGCAATGACTCGTCGTCGGCCTTCGCGCATCTCGAACAGCGCGTCTCCTATCTGCTCGAGCGGATGGAGAGCATCACCGATACGCGCGGCAACAATCTCGGCCGTGTCGAGGACGGGCTGCAGGACATCCTGCGCCATCTCGAACGCCAGCAGTCGCTGTTCGCCGCGCTGGACAATCCCCGCAGCAAGGCGTCATCGATCGATCCCGGCCTGGTCGACACGATCAAGCGCGAACTCTCCGACATGCGCTTCAGCCAGTCGGAAACCGACCGCCACACGCAGGATTCGCTTGAGGTCGTACACTCCACGCTCGGCCATGTGGTCGATCGCCTCGCAAGGATCGAGGGCGATCTGCGCGCGGTCAGCGCCGCGCCTGCCAAGCAATCCGCGCCCGTTGCAACACCCGCTCCGACCTCGCGCCCCGCGACTGCACCAGATGTTTCGGTGCCTGCTCCGACGCGCCCGCAGATGCCCAATCCGGTGAAGCCACAGGCTGCGCCGTCGCAGGTCGAGGTGCGTCCGCCGCAGGTTCACTTCGATGCCGCGCCGCGCGACTTCGCGGCAACTGCGATCTCGCACGAACCGGCATCGGCCTTCCCGATGCCGAAGGCGATCAGCGACATTCTCGATCCTCCGCCCGCGCCAAAGCCAGTCGCGCAGTCTGCATCCGCTGCTGAGCGTGCGTCGCCGCGCCCGATGGTTGACCCGGCGCTGCCACCAGATCATCCGCTCGAACCCGGCACGCGTCCGCAGGGCCGCGGCGCATCGCCATCCGAACGCATCGCCGCGTCGGAAGACGCTATCAGCGAAATCGCCGTCGATGCCCCCGAACAGGCCACGGCGTCGAGTTTCATTGCTGCCGCGCGTCGCGCCGCACAGGCTGCCGCCGCAACCGGCAACGACAAGTCCAGGTCTGACAAATCCAGGACCGACAAATCGAAGGCCACCAGACCCGGGCCGCAGCTTGCCGATAGCGAAAAGTCATCCTCCACGATCGGCTCGAAGATCCGCTCACTGCTGGTCGGCGCCAGCGTGGTCGTGATCGTGCTCGGCTCGTTCAAGATGGCGATGACGCTGCTGGACAGCGGTGCGCCGGCGCCGTTGGCCGAGAATATTCACTCGGCACCGCCGCTGCAGCTGAACGCGCCCGAGCCGGCCGAGGTCCTGACCAAGCCCGCTGCTCCCGTGCCGGCCGCGCCGTCGATGACGTCGCCGACCCCGATCGGCAAGCAATCGCTGATCGCACCGCCACCCGCCGCCGTCGAGACTGCGCCGCAGCCAGTGCCACAGGCCGCGCCCGTGCCATATGTGTCGCCCGACGTGACCGGCAGCATTGCCGCACCGCAGGCCAGTGCCGCCGGGCCGGTGTTGCCGTCGAGCGGTCAGAAGATCACCACAGCCTCCATCCCCGCCGGCGAGCGCCTGCCCGAGACCATCGGCAGCACCGCGTTGCGCAACGCGGCGCTCAAGGGCGACGCCTCTGCCGCGTTCGAAATCGGCGTCCGCTATGCCGAGGGCAAGGGCGTAGCGCAGAACTACGACGAAGCCGCCAAGTGGTATGACCGCGCGGCGCAGGCCAATGTCGTGCCGGCCATGTTCCGCCTGGGCGCGCTGTTCGAGAAGGGCCTCGGCGCGAAGAAGGATCTCGACGTCGCCCGCCGCTATTACGTGCTCGCCGCCGACCGTGGTAACGCCAAGGCGATGCACAATCTCGCTGTGCTCGATGCGGATGGCGGCACCAAGGGCGCCAACTACAAGAGCGCGTCGTACTGGTTCCGCAAGGCCGCCGATCGCGGCGTCGCCGACAGCCAGTTCAATCTCGGCATCCTCTATGCCCGCGGCATCGGCGTCGAACAGAACCTCGCCGAGAGCTTCAAGTGGTTCAGCCTCGCCGCCTCCCAGGGCGACGTCGATGCCGGCCGCAAGCGCGATGACATTGCCAAGCGTCTCGATCCGCAGTCGCTGGCCGCGGCCAGGCTGGCGGTCCAGACCTTCGCGCCGGAAGGCCAGCCCGAAGACGCCATTAACGTGGCCACTCCCGCGGGCGGTTGGGATGCCACGCCGGCACAGGCCGGGGCGAAAGCATCGATGGGCAAGCGAGCTGCGCGCTAAGGCAGATTTTTCTGGCCGCCGGATCGAACCGGCGGTCTTATTTCCTCAACAAACCTTCAGCAAATTTGGCGCCGTGAAGTGCGCGCCGGGCCGGACTGAACGACGAGGAAATTGATTTGTCTTTTCGGAATGACGACACATCGGGGGGCGCGGAACGTCCATCGGGGATCCCTACGGTCAACCCCTGGGCCGCACGTCCCCCCGAGCCGTCTGCCCCACCGCAGCCCCCGCTGCCCGAGCCACCGCACAGCAAATGGTTCAACTGGCCCTCGGTCGCACTCGCGGTCGTGATATTCGGCGGCATCGGTGCGCAGGCCTATCAGGAGCTCTCCAAACCCGAGGCCTGGGCCTATTGGAAAGACCTCTATGTCTCGCCGAGCATGTCGTCTTCGGAGGTCGGAAGTCTCGATCCGGACAATTCGGGCCGCGGCCGTCCAGCGCTGGCGATCACGGGCGAGATCGGCCCGGCCACTGCGAGCTGGTTTCGCGAAAAGCTCGATGACGCCAAACTCGCGCCCGGCGATACCGTGCTGCTGTCGTCTCCGGGCGGAAATGTCGGCCAGGCCATCATCATGGGCGAGATCATCCGCGCGCGCGGGCTGACCACCGCCGTGGGCACGGTGGATTCGGCGGGCCGCATCAAACCGTCCTACTGCGCCAGCGCCTGCGTGATGACCTATGCCGGCGGCAAGGCCCGCATCGGCGTCGAGGGCTCACGGCTGGGCGTTCACCGCTTCGTGTCGCCCAAGCCGGGCGCTGACCCCACCGCTTCGGCACAGCGCACCATGGGCTATGTGCTCAGCTACATGACCAAGATGGGCGTCGCCTCGTCGGTCGTCGAGGCGATGTCAGCCACCGAGAAAATCCGCTGGCTCGGCACCAGCGAGGCCGCCGCCATGAACCTCGTCACCGATCCGGCCAGGAAGTCGTGATACCCCCGGCCTGCGCCTGGCCCAACAAAATTTACCACCTTGAAAGGTGCCTCATCGGTAGAGGCGGAAAACCGCGCCTTTACCGAATTCTTTAATCCCATCAACGGACGATATCGTCTAAGACGAGGACGCGGCTCGCAATCCGCGCCGCCTCCAGAACCACGCCATGAGCGGTTTCGGCCCAACTCAGGGCCAGAATTCCGAAGCGAACGCGCGTGCAACTGTATCTCCCGATCGCCGACATTCCGATCAATGTGTTGCTCATCCTGGCGATGGGCGCTGCGGTCGGCTTCGTCTCCGGCATGTTCGGGATCGGCGGCGGCTTCCTGATGACACCGCTGCTGATTTTCGTCGGCATCGCCCCCGCGGTGTCGGTCGCGTCAGTGGCAAGCCACATTGCAGCCTCGTCTTTCTCCGGCGCGCTGTCCTACTGGCGACGCCGCGCCATCGATCCCGCGCTTGCGAGTGTGCTTCTGACCGGGGGCGTGGTCGGCACGGCGCTCGGCGTGTGGGCCTTCACGCAGCTGCGCAATCTCGGCCAGCTCGACCTCACCATCTCGCTGTCCTATGTGATCCTGCTCACCGCCGTCGGCAGCTTGATGTTCTGGGAGGGCCTGCGCGCGCTGCTGCGCATACGGCGCGGTGATCCCGTGAACTTGCGCCGTTCCGGCAGCCATAGTTGGGTTCACGGCCTGCCGCTGAAGATGCGGTTCAAGCGCTCCAAGATCTATCTTTCGGTGATCCCGGTGATCGCCGTCGGCCTCCTGATCGGCTTCATCGGCGCCGTGATGGGCATCGGCGGCAGCTTTATCCTGATCCCGATCCTGATCTACTGGTTGCGCATTCCAACTTCGACGGTCATCGGCACATCCATGGTGCTGACGCTGGTCACCATGGTGATCGCGACATTGCTGCACGCCGTCACCAATCATCTGGTCGATGCGGTGCTGGCCCTCATCCTGATGGTCGGCGGCGTCACCGGCGCACAATTCGGCGCCCGCGCCGGGCAGAAGATTCGCGGCGAGCATTTGCGCCTGCTGCTGGGCCTGCTGATCCTGGCGGTCGGCGTCCGCTTCGCGGTGGAACTGGTCGTTCGCCCCGCAGATCTGTTCACGATCCGCGATACCGGAGGCGTCGCTCCATGATACGCGCGCTCCCGATCATCGCCGCACTCGGCATCGGAATGCTCGCCCCGGCCCGCGCCGAACAGCTGATCGTCTCGGTGTCGAACCATCGCGTGACCGTGACGCCGAATTATGCCGGCGAGGAACTGGTGCTGTTCGGCGCTGTCGAGAAAGACGACAAGACACCGCCCGGCCGCAACAACTACAATCTCGTCGTCACCGTCAACGGGCCGCGCACCGACCTCATGACCCGGCGCAAGGAGCGCCGCTTCGGCATCTGGATCAACACGGATTCGCGCCAGTTCCTGCAGGTGCCGTCCTATCTCGCCGTGTTTTCCAACCGTCCTATGGACGCTATCGCACCTGCCGACGTACAGCGCCGCCAGCAGCTCGGAATCAATAACGTCCTGCTGACCCAGCGCGTCGGCACCGACTATGCGGACGTCGTGGCCACAGACCCGTTCCGGAGCGCCTTTGTACGACTGCGCAAGGAACACGGACTGTATCGCGAGGAGACCTCAGCGGTGACATTCCTGACACCGACGCTGTTCCGAACCAGCATTCCGCTGCCCGCCGAAGTCCCCATTGGAACCTACGATGTCGAGATCAAACTGTTCGCCGACGGTGCGCTGATCTCGAAAGCGGAGACGGCGTTCGATATCGTCAAGGTCGGCTTCGAGCAGTTCGTCGCCAATGCCGCGCGCAATCACGGTTTCATCTACGGGCTGCTCACCGCCGCGATGGCGCTGATGTCTGGGTGGGCTGCGTCGATCGTGTTCAGGCGGGATTGAACTCTACTCTCACCGCCGTCATTGCGAGGAGCCCTTGCGACGAAGCAATCCAGTCTTCCTTCGCTTGTGGCCTTCTGGATTGCCGCGTCGCTTCGCTCCTCGCAATGACGGTTGAGGATTCTGCGCGCTACAAAAATATCCCCACCATCATCGCCACCACACTCACGGCCATTGCTGCAGTCGACAGCCAACCGAGCCAGTGCAACGGCCCCTTGATCACAAAATCGCCCATCACATCCTTGCGGCGTGACATCACCATCAGCAGCACCATCACCGGCACTGCCAGAACGCCGTTGATGACGGCGCTCCAGTACAGCGCCGAGATCGGGTTGATCGAGGTGAAATTCAGCGCGATCCCGATCACCGCGGACAGTGCCAGCACCGCGTAGAACGCCACGGCCTCGCGCGGCTTGCGATCGAGTCCGACAAGCCAGCGCTGACCTTCGCCCACAGCATAAGCAGTCGAGCCCGCGAGTACCGGGATCGCCAGCAGACCGGTACCGACGATGCCCAGCGCAAATATCCATTCCGCGAATACTCCGGCGATCGGCCGCAAGGCTTCAGCCGCCTGCGCCGAGGTCTCGATATCCGTCTTGCCGGAGGCATTGAGCGTGGCCGCAGCCGTAATGATGATCGACAGCGCGATCAGGTTGGAGAACGCCATGCCGACGATCGTGTCGGCCCGAATGCGCGAAAACTCCATCGCGGCACCAATCGGCCTCTCGATCAACGGAGCTTTGGCGGGATCGATACGTTCGTCCTCCGCCTCCTGCGAGGCCTGCCAGAAGAACAGATATGGCGAAATCGTCGTCCCGAGAATGGCGACTATGGTGGTGAGATACGAGCCGCTCCAGGTGATTTGCGGCAGCAGGATGCCTGTGAGAGCCGCGCTCCAGTCGACCTTCACGACCGCAAGCGCGGCGACATAGGAGAACAGGCAGAGCGTCAGCCACTTCAGCACCGAGACATAGCGCTTGTAATCGAAGAAAATCTGCGCGCCCACCGAGAGCGCGCCGAACAGAACGACATAGATGATGCCGTGACCGCCGACGAGCAGCTTGGTGGCATCGGCCATGGCGCCGAGATCGGCCGCGATGTTGATCGTGTTGGCGATGAACAGCAGCGACACGATGAGGTGCAGCAGCGATGCCGGATAGTGCCGGCAGACATTGCCGGAAATGCCACGACCGGTCACGCTGCCAACGCGTCCGGAAATTTCCTGGATTGCGACCATCAGCGGAAAGGTCAACAGCATGGTCCAGCCGATGCCGTAGCCGAGCTGCGCCCCGGCCTGGCTATAGGTGCCGATGCCGGACGGATCGTCGTCGGAAGCGCCGGTGATCAGACCAGGACCAAGCCGTTTCAGAAAGCCTTTCGGACCAGTAGCTTCTCCCTCCTGATCATCAGGCTTCTCGCTGGACTGGTCCGACATCTGATCCCTGCCATCTCACCGCTCGGCAACGTGCCGTCGCAGCTAACGTTCCGAAGCAGGGACTGGCAATGGGCTAGATCAAGGTCCGCACACCCGGTTCGAGGATACGCAGACGGGCACCGAAGCCGAGCGTGTCGAAGGATGCGCGCAGGTCGCCGGCACTCTGTTTGAAATGCGCCCATCCGTCGGTGTGCACCGGCACAATCGTCGCATCGGGAAATGCGCGCGCCGTCTCGATCGTGTCGTTGGTGTCCATGGTGAGGTGGAATGGCCCGCGGGTTTGCGCCGCGCCGGCGAAGGGCAGTACCACGCCGGCCGGAAAACGCCGCGCGACCTCGGCGACGCCGTCGAACCAGACGGTGTCGCCTGTAATGTAGATCGGCCTGCTCCCCGGCGCGTGCGAGCTCAGCACGAATCCGATGACATCGCCCGACAGCGGCTCGATGCCGGCCGGGCCATGACGCGCCGGGGTCGCGGTGATCGTCAGCGAGTGACCATCCTTACCGGTAAGCTCGGTGCTGTCCCATGGCGCGAGACCTTCAACATCCCCACCGAGGCGCTTGGCGCCCGCAATGGTTGTCAGCACGCGCGGCGCGTGACGCAGGAAATCGCGCCCGGAATTGTCAAGATTGTCGGAGTGCTGATCGTGACTGAGCAGCACCACATCAACCGCGCCGACTTGCGCGGCGGAGATCGCGGGGCCGACGAGTTTTTCCAGCGTGACATGCGGCAGCTTGTAAGCGCCCGGATGATCGAAGGTCGGATCGGTGAGCAACCGGAACCCGTCGATTTCAATCAGCGCGGTGGGGCCGCCGATCAGGGTGATAGTGAGGGACATGAACTACTCCTGTCGCAGGGGGGCTGGTGAAGCGGCCGGTCTGGTGACGAGATAGATACCGAGGGCGACCGGGACGATCCCCAGGAGATCACGACTTTCGACATGCTCGCCGAGCACCATCCAGGCGAACAGCATGCCGAGTGGCGGCATCAGGAAGTGATAGGCGCTGGCAGCGGTGGCGCCGCAGGTCTTCAGGAGATGAAACCACAGCAGATAGCCGAGGATAGAACCGCCCAATGTCAGGAATGCAAACGAAGCGATCAATCGCGCACTCGGCACGATCGCGCCAATATCGGAAAACGTGAGCGCCACCGGGATCAGCACCACGCCGGCCACAAGATTCTGCACGCCGTTGCCGAGCCACAGGCTGCCCTTGGGTGCCAGCAGCTTGAACAGGATCGTCCCAGTCACGATGGAAGCGAGCGATGCCAGCGTGAATACGATGCCCTGCGCGCTGTCGGTGCCCACCGATATGCGGTGCCAGACGATCGAGGCGACGCCGGCGATGCCGAGCAAGAGCCCGGCGACCTTGCGTCCGGTGAGCGGCTCCTTCAGCAACAGTGCTGCGAACACGGCTGTAAATACCGGGTTTGCGCTGACGACCAGGCCGCCGAGACCGGCGGAGATGGTTTGCAGGCCGGTATAGCCGAGGCCGAGATACAGCGCGTTATTGGCCAGGCCGATGACGGCGTAGGCCGCGACATCGCGCCAGGACAGCGACCAGGCACCGCGGCGCAAGGCGGAAATGCCAAGGATCAGAACACCAGCGAGCGAGAACCGCGCGGCGAGCAGAATGAGCGGCGGGCAATCGGTGACGGCGATCTTCCCTGCGACGAAGGAGAAACTCCAAAGCAGACAGAAGATGCCGATATAGATCGGCAGCGGATTGAAGGCGGCACGAGGAACCGCGACTGACGGCGCGAGGGACATCGGAAATCTCCTTTGCCACCGGTCTATGCGCCCGCCTTCCCATTTGGAAATTAAATGATATACTTGTTGTCAGTTGAAAAACGAATGGACAGCCGATGCTGGATCTCGAACTCCTGCGCAGCTTCGTCTCGGTGGTCGATGCCCGCGGCTTTACCCGCGCCGGCGAGCGCGTTCACCGCACCCAATCCACCGTCAGCCAGCAAATCAAGCGACTGGAAGAGGATATCGGCCAGCCGCTGCTGAACCGCGCCGGCAAGGACGTGACCCCGACCGAAGCCGGCGAGCGGCTGCTGTCCTATGCGCGACGACTGCTGGCGCTGGCGGAGGAAGCTCGCGACGTACTGGCGCGCCCGACCAATGAAGGCGCTGTCAGGCTCGGCATCCCCGAGGATTTCGCGGCCTATCGCCTGACCGAATTGCTGGCGAATTTTTCGCGGTCGCGGCCCGGCTTGCGGCTCGACGTGCGCGCCGACCAAAGCACGTATTTGCGCCGCGATCTCGAACGCGGCGAACTCGACCTGGCACTGTTCAAGCGCGCCGCCGGTGAGAAAGGTGGCATTGCGGTGTGGCCCGAGCGGATCCATTGGGTCACGAGCAAGGCGCATCCGATCGACCCCGCCATCCGGTCGGTCCCGTTGATCGGCTTTCCCGCCGGCTGCCTTTACCGGACCCGCGCGATCCATGCCATCGAGGCGGCAGGCCGCAGCTGGCATATGGCCTATACGAGCTCCGGCCTCGCCGGCATCCAGGCCGCGGTCGCCGCCGGACTTGGCCTCAGCATCCTGTCCGACATGGCTATCCAGGCCGATCATCGCATTCTGACAGCGAAGGAAGGCTTCGCGCCGATCGACCAGACTGAAGTGACGCTGATGGCCGCGCCCGACGCGAGCCCGGCAACGCTGCGGCTTGCCGACCACCTCGCCGAGTTCTGCGATAGCGTGCAGGCGAAGGCGGCGTAAGGCCGCTCTTTCTTTTAAATGCTCGTCGGTTTGCAAGGCCGTGGAAGCCATGCTTCGGACACGAGCCTCAGGAGCCCTCCATGCCGACATCCAACGCTGTTACTGTCGAGGCTCTGAGTCCCACGTCGTTCGAGCCCTTCGGATGGGTGCTCGGCAAAACCGATCTGCTCAAAAAAGATGCGGTCGGTTTTCGAAGCCCGGCGAGCGATTTCTGGCACGAACACTTCTTTGATCCCGGCACGGGAGGCAACACCGAGGTCCTGTGGGTCGAGTATCGTGACAACAATCCGCTTGTCTCAAAGCTTGAAGTCCATCACCTGACCCAACAGGCGGTCGTGCCTCTCACGAAAGAGATCGTTCAGGTCCTTTGCTTGAGTGACGCAAACCAGACGCCTGACCTGTCGACCCTCCGAGCTTATCGTTTGTCTCCTGGCGTCGGAATCTGCATGCGCGCCGGCGTTTGGCACGCAACGCGCGCCGACAATGCGACGTGCCTGATGCTGACCCGTGGCTCGACGACGGAGGACCTCATTGGCCATCTCGTCAACGAGCGCCCCGCAAAGGAGTCTGCCATCCTGGAAATCCCGCAGGTCCGCCTTCTCCTGGACGGGTAGAACGACGATGTATGAAATGTTGCTCTAGCAGCAGCGCGAGGCAGCAATGGCGTGCATACGCCGGTCGCCGAGCACATGGGCAACAAAGCCAAGGGTCTGGAAGATCCGCGCGAATGCCGCATCGCGGATGTTGAGCCCGCCGGCATAGGCGCCGAAGGCCGGCATCACCGCACGGGCGCCATCGCTCGCAAAACAACGACGTTCGACGGCGCGACCGCGTGTGCTGACGCGCGCCTTTGGATGCAGGTGACCGGCAATCTCGCCTGCAGCACCAGTCGGCTCATGACGGAAGGTGATCGGGCCGATGGCGACCTCGTCTGCGACGGTGCCGCCAAGATCTGGCGGCAATGCGGGATCGTGATTGCCTGATATCCAGATCCAGTCACGGCGCATCTGCAATGCGGACAGCACCTCGCGATTGGCCGGAGACAACCGCTCATGGGCGTCACGGTCGTGGAAGCTGTCGCCGAGCGCAATCACGATGCGCGGATCGTGACGCGCGATCACCGCACCGAGGCGACCGAGCGTGGCGATGGTGTCGTAAGGCGGCAGCAACACGCCGCGGTTGGCATAGCTCGAGCCCTTTTCGAGATGCAGGTCGGACACCACGAGAAGTTTCTGCTCTTCCCAATACAAGGCGCCCGACAGGTCCGCAGCCAGCGTGACGCCGGCAATGCTGACGGTGCTCATATCAACAATGATGGTCTCAGCGTGCATGGTGCTCTTTTAGGACGAATGCGAGATTCGCAAAACCCTTACGATTCTGTCTCTTCGAATCCCGCCGCCTCTTTCACGAGTTCCTCGGCGGCTTCTGCCAGGAGTTCGTCCGACGCTTCGCCGTATACCGCTTCACGGCCGATTTCCAGCATCACCGGCACCGCCAGCGGCGAGACGCGATCGAGTACCCGGTGAATGATACGGCCTTGGATGCGCGTCAGCATGTCGCTCAATCGCCGAATGTCCAGCAATCCCGTCGCGGCGTCGGCGCGCGCGGCGCGCAGCAACACATGATCGGGCTGGTGCTTGCGCAACACGTCATAGATCAGGTCCGTGGAGAACAGCACCTGACGGCGCGATTTCTCCTCGCCGGTGAAGCGCGTATGGATCAGCCCCGAAATCACCGCGCAGGTGCGGAACGTGCGCTTCATCAGCGCCGATTCCGCGAGCCAGGCTTCGAGATCGTCGCCGAGCATGTCGGGATCGAACAAAGCGGCGAGATCAAGCCTGCCCTGCCTGATCATGTGCGACGTGTCGCCGAGGCCCCATATGGCCAGCGCATATTCATTGGCAACGAAGCCCAGCGGCCGCGCGCGGGCGCGTTCAAGACGGCGCGTCAGCAGCATACCCAATGTCTGATGCGCGAGGCGGCCTTCGAACGGATAGCAGACGAGGTAATGCTTGTCGGCACGCGGAAAGGTCTCGACCATCAACTCGCGTGCGCCGGGCACATGCGAGACATGGGCCTGCAGTAACAACCATTCGCGCACCTGGTCGGGCAGGCCTTTCCAGGCGCGCTCATCGTCCAGCAGTTTGCGCACGCGTTCGGCGAGGTAAGTCGAGAGCGGAAACTTGCCGCCCATATAGGACGGCACCTTGGCATCCCTGTCATGGGCGCGCGAGACATAGACCTGATCCTCGACAAGGGATTCATAGCGCACGACTTCCCCGCCAAAGACGAAGGTGTCGCCGACCACAAGGCCTTCGATGAAATACTCCTCGATCTGGCCGAGCATGCGTCCCCCGCGCGCCAGCGCACCAGTGACACCCTTTTTGCCTTTTCCGCTGCCTCCGCGCACCAGCCGCACCTTCAGCATCGTATCCTCGACGATGGTGCCGACATTCATGCGATACATCTGGCGCACCTTCGGATTGGTGACGCGCCATTTGCCCGAGGCGTCCTGCTTGATGCGGGCGAAACGCTCGTAGATTTTCAGCGCATAGCCGCCGGACGCCACGAACTCCACGGTATCGTCGAAATCGACACGCGACAGCTCGGCATAGGGCGCAGCCGAGCGCACTTCGTCATACAGATCATCCGCACGAAACGGTGCGCCGCAGGCGCAGCCGAGCACGTGCTGCGCCAGCACATCGAGCGAACCAGTCCGCAGCGGCGGCGTATCCTGTGCATTTTCGGCAACGGCATCGATGGCGACGCGGCATTCCAGCACTTCAAACCGATTGGCCGGAACCAGCACGGCGCGCGAGGCTTCGTCGATCCGGTGATTGGCGCGGCCGATGCGCTGCATCAGCCGCGAGGCGCCCTTCGGCGCGCCGACATTAATGACGAGATCCACATCGCCCCAGTCGACGCCGAGATCGAGCGACGACGTGCAGACCACACCGCGTAGTTTCCCGGCCGACATCGCGTCCTCGACCTTGCGGCGCTGCGCGACGTCCAGAGAGCCATGATGAAGCGCGATGGCGAGGCCATCGTCGTTCATGCGCCAGAGATCCTGGAACAGCATCTCGGCCTGACTGCGGGTGTTGACGAAGACCAGCGTCGTCTTGTTGGCCCTGATGAGATCGTAGATCTCGCCGAGTGCATGGCGCGCAGAATGGCCGGCCCAGGGCAACCGTTCCTTGGTGTCGAGCATTTCGACCACCGGCTCGGCGGCGCCGCCGACGACGACGATATCGGCGGAAACGCTTTCGCCAACGGGCTGCGGCACGAGGAAACGTGCCAGCGATTCAGGCTCGGCGACCGTCGCCGACAGGCCTATGGCCCGCATCTCGGGCGCGAGTTTCCACAGCCGTGCGAGCCCGAGCGACAGCAGATCCCCGCGCTTCGACGTCACCAGCGCATGCAACTCGTCGAGCACGACGCGCTTGAGTGACGAGAACAGAAACGGCGCATCGTCGGACGACAGCAGCAAGGCCAGCTGTTCCGGCGTGGTCAGAAGAATATCCGGCGGATAGCGGCGCTGCCGCGCGCGGCGCGACACCGGCGTATCGCCGGTGCGGGTCTCGACCTTGATCGGCAGCTGCATCTCCGCGATTGGTGTTTCCAGATTGCGCGCGATGTCGACGGCGAGGGCTTTCAGCGGGGAAATGTAGAGCGTGTGCAGGCCGCCGGTGCGCTGAACGGTATGGCCGGTGGAGACCACCTTGCTCGGCGCGCTTCCGGCAAGCGCAGGTGCTGCTTTCTTACCTCCCCCCTTGCGGGGGAGGTCGGCAGCCGCAGGCTGCCGGGAGGGGGGTATCGCTAGTACGGCGACGCTTGTGGACCCCCCTCCCCGGCCCTCCCCCGCAAGGGGGGAGGGAGCTGCCCCCGCGGCGTTTTTGTTGCCGCTCAGTTCCACCAGCGTCGGCAGGAATCCGGCCAGCGTCTTGCCGGCGCCGGTCGGCGCGATCAGCAGCGCCGAGCGATCGTCGCGCGCCTTCTGCAGCAGCGCCAATTGATGTTCGCGCGGCGACCAGCCGCGCATGGCGAACCAGCGCAGGAAGTGATCGGGCAACAGGTCGGGTTTGGCGACGGATTTACGGGGCGGCACGCGTTAGAACTAGGCACTCTCAGCCGTCATTGCGAGGTCAAGGAAAGTTGCCGTGCAACTTTCCCCTAAGCCCTTGCGACGAAGCAATCCAGAAAACAGCAAGAGAGGACTGGATTGCTCCGCCCAAACGAAATTGGCCGCGCCAATTTCGCCGGGACTCGCAATGACGCGGAAAGACCTGTGGTCTTATTGCGTCACCGACTTGTCGGAGATGATCCAGTCCTTGCCGTCGAACCGCTGAGTGTAGAGCGTCGCCATCGGAACATAGGCGTCATTGGTATAGCTGTAACTCACCCCCGGCAGCATTTGCGGAGCGCGGAAGCCGTTCAGGCCGATGGCCTGTTTCAGTACGTTCTCGTGGGTGAGCTCGTCGCCGCAGCGGCGCAAAATCTCTGCCATGGACACGGCCTGACCATAGCCGAAGAAGGCGATCGAATTATCGGCCGAGACCGTGGGCAGATATTTCGCGCGCAAAGCCTCGAACGCCACGATGTCGGGATCCTTGGCATAAAGCGGCGAGCCGATATCCTTGCCATAGGCAATCGAGACGATGCCCTTGGCGTTCTCCAACCCTGCCGCCTCCAGGATCGATCGACCGGTGGAGCCCGCCGACAGCAACTGCAGCGGCTTCCAGCCGAGCTCGACCACCTTGCGGATCGACTGTGACGTCGCCTTGCCGGTGGTGATGTTATAGAAAACATCGGCGCCGGATTTGGCGAGATTGATCAGCTGCGAGTCGATCGTGGGATCTGTGAGGTCATAGGTCACCTCGGCGATCACCTTGGCGGTGCCGCCGGCTTTCGCGAGTTCATCCTTGAACGGCCCGAGGAAATCCCGGCCGAAATCATCGTTCTGATAGAGGATGCCGACTTTCGCATTCGGATTCACGCTGACGGCATATTTGGCGAGAATACGCGCCTCGGTCGGATAGAGTGGCAGGCCGGCCATGGTCCATTTGTTGTTCTTCGGATCGTTCCACTTCGATGCGCCGGTGTTGAGCAGCAGCTGCGGTACGCCCTTGGAATTGAGATATTTGTGCACGGCCGTCTGCGGCGCGGTGCCGAGCGAGCCATAGAGTGCGAGTACCTCCTCCTGCTCCACCAGACGGCGTGTGGCCTCGACCGCCTTCGGCGCGCTGTAGGAATCGTCCATCGTCAGAAACTTGATCTTGCGGCCGTTGATGCCGCCCTTCTCGTTCAAGCTCTGAAAATAGGCTTCGCCGACACGGCCCAGCACGCCATAGAGCGAGCCGGGACCACTATGCGGAATGGTTTGCCCGATCTTGATCTCGGTGTCGCTGGCGCCTGGATCGTATTTCTTGTCGGCGGCGATAGCGGCCGTCACAGTCAGTGGCAACACGACGACGGCGACCCGCGCCGCAGACGCAAACAGTCCCTTGTTCATGGCGTTTTCTCCCTGATGATTTTTGATCCGGCTCTTTGCGAGTCCGATTGGTCGTCTCCATCCCCGGCCTATCTCCGGGGATGGTCGTTACTTTAAAGTACGCGCTTACTGGCTGACGGGTTTGTCCGACAAATCCCAATCGGTGCCGTTGAAGGTGCCGACATAGAGCGCCTTGATGGTGGTGTAGTCGGTCGGCGTGAAGCCGTAGGTGATACCCGGCAGGAACACCGGTGCGCGGTAGCCTTCCAGATTGGTGGCATGCTTCAGGACATTCTCGCGGGTGAGATCGTCGCCGCAGCGGCGCAGGATCTCCGCCATGGTCACACCCTGCGAATAGCCCTGAAACGCGATGGTGTTATCGGGATCGACATTCGGCAGATACTTCTTGCGCAGCTCCTGGAAGGCGATCACGTCCGGATCGTCCTTCCACTTCTCGCTGCCGACCTCCTTTGTATAGGTCATCGCCACGATGCCCTTGGCGTTCTCGGCACCGGCGGCGTTGATGATCGAGCGACCGCTCGAGGTCGACACCAGGAGATGCAGCGGCTTCCAGCCAAGCTCTGCGACCTTGCGGATCGACTGAGATGTCGCCTTGCCGGTGGAGATGTTGAAGAAAGTGTCGGCTCCCGATTTCGCCAGATTGATCAGTTGGGAATCGATGGTCGGATCGGTGAGGTCATAAGACGCCTCGGCGATCACCTTCGCGGAACCGCCCGCTTCGGCCAGAATCTCCTTGAACGAATTCATGAAGTCCTTTCCGAACTCGTCGTTCTGGTAAAGGATCGCGACCTTGGCGTTCGGCCTGGCCTGCATCAGGTAGCGCGCGATGATCCGGCCCTCGGTCGAATAGATCGGCAGGCCCGGCGTGGTCCACTTGAACTCTTTCGGGTTGTTCCATCGCGACGCGCCGGTGTTGAGTAGCAGTTGCGGGATCTTCTTGCTGTTGAGGAACTTCTGCACCGCCGACTGCGGCGCGGTGCCCAGCGAGCCGAACAGCGCCAGCACCTCGTCCTGCTCGGCGAGCCGGCGGGTGGCTTCGACGGCCTTCGGCGCGCTGTAGGCATCGTCCAGCGACATGAAATTGATCTTGCGCCCGTTGATGCCGCCCTTTTCGTTCAGCATCTGGAAATAGGCGGCCTGTGTCCGACCGATCACGCCGTACAGGGAACCGGCGCCGCTATAGGGGATGGTCTGACCGAGCTTGATCTCGGTATCGCTGGCACCGGGGTCGTATTTCTTGTCCGCCGCAAAGGCCGAATGGGCCAGTACGGAGACAACTGCAGCGAGTGTCGCGGTCCTGAAGACGGACCTGTGGCGCGAAGGCATCTGGTGTTTTCTCCCTGAGACCCGCTTGTGCGGGTGTGTTTTTGTGACCCGTCGCGGCGTTGATCGCGGCTGTACGAGCTTGCCCTTATCCTCTGCGGGCGCGACAGGCTTGGCAATCCCTCACCGGTTGCCTCATGTTTTCCGTGGGTTGGCTATCGACAGGGTCTCAGCGCACCCAAACGTGACGAAATACGCATCGCGCCACGAGTGTCTAAACGCTTATTTAACCGGCTTTTTTTGGCCGGCGCCCCTGCGGTTGCAATGTCGGACAGTGTGGCCGTCCGGATACAGCCAATATGACCCGACTCCCCTATTCTAACGGTTCAAATCTGAATTGGGGTCGACCATGAAACGTATTCTTCTTGCGAGCGCCGCGCTGCTCGGAACCGCTGTGAGCGCGCAGGCTGCCGATCTGGCCGTCAAGGCCCCTTATTACAAGGCGCCCCTCGTCTCGGTCTACAACTGGACCGGCTTCTACATCGGCGTGAACGCCGGCGTCGGCATCAACCGCGACCGCGTCACCCACAGCTACACCGGCGACTCGCTGTATCTCACGCCGCAGGGCGGCTTCGGCGGCGGCCAGATCGGCTATAACTGGCAGGGCGACTCGCTGCTCGGCCCGATCGTTTACGGCCTCGAAGCCGACATCCAGGGTTCGGGCCTCACCGGCGGTGGCGCCAATGTGGTTGGCCCGCTGCAGACCGTCTACGGTCAGAAGTCTGATTGGTTCGGCACCGTTCGTGGCCGCGTCGGTCTCGCAACCGGTCCGGTCCTGAGCTACTTCACCGGCGGTTTCGCTTACGGCAACGTCAAGACCACGATCACCGAAGGCGGCGTGACGGCGTTCTCGGACAGCCGCATGGCCACCGGCTGGACCATCGGCAGCGGCGTGGAAGCAGCGCTGGGCGGCAACTGGACCGGCAAGATCGAATATCTCTACCTGAACCTCGGCAACCGCTCTGACGCGTTCGCTACCCCGACCCAGCTCACCAACACCGAACTGCGTGAAAACCTGTTCCGCGTCGGTCTGAACTACCGCATCGGCGGCAACAGCGTTTACACCCCGGTCGCTGCGGCGAACTGGACCGGCTGGTACCTCGGCGGCAACATCGGTTCCGGCACTGGTCGTGATCGCACCACGCTTACCGGCGTCACCCCGGTTCCCGAGCAGTTCAACCTTTCTCCGGACGGCATCAACGGCGGTGCCCAGATCGGTTACAACTGGCAGGCATCGAACTGGGTTTATGGTCTCGAAGCCGACATCCAGGCTTCCAGCCAGCGCGACAACAAAACTGCCGTTGCTCTCGGCCTCGTCAGCTACGATCAGAAGCTGCCCTGGTTCGGCACGGTTCGTGGCCGCCTCGGCTACTCGGTCGGTTCGACCCTGTTCTACGCCACCGGCGGTTACGCCTACGGCGGCGTGAAGACCAAGATCAACGCACTGGGCGTGGAAGTTGCCAACGCTTCGACCACCAAGAGTGGCTGGACCGCCGGCGCCGGCATCGAGACCCCCTTCAAGCTGCTCGGCCTGTTCGGACCGAACTGGACCTCGAAGACCGAATATCTCTATGTCGACCTCGGCTCAGCTTCGACCACGATCCTTCCCGGCGTCGTCAGCGAGAGCAAGGTTACCGAGCACATCTTCCGCACCGGCCTGAACTATCACTTCAACAGCCCGGTCGTTGCGAAGTACTGATCTCAGCGACATCCGCTAAAATCGAAAACCCCGGCCTCGCGGCCGGGGTTTTTGTTTGTGCCCTGAACAACGCTGTTCCGAGAAAATTAACCACAAGGAACCCAATATCCAAATACCGCAATTTCTGGTCGCGCGGCTACAGACAGCATCTAGTTACCGCTTCATAATTCGACCAGAAATCTGGACTGGATCCCTTCATGAAAAGCCTCTGCCTCACGACCGCCGCGCTGTTGTCCCTGACCGCCGGTGCACAAGCCGCCGACATGGCCGCAAAGGCGCCGTACTACAAAGCGCCGGTAGTCGCCGTTTATGACTGGACCGGCTTCTATCTGGGCGTCAACGCCGGCATCGGGCTCGGCCGGGATCGCGCCATCCACAACGACGGATTTCTGGGCACCGAATCGACCTACCTGTCACCGCAAGGCGCGCTCGGCGGCGGTCAGGTCGGCTACAACTGGCAGACCGGCTCCATGCTCGGCCCGGTGGTCTACGGCCTCGAAGCCGACATCCAGGGCGCCGGCCTGAGCGATGACCGCACCAATCTGGGCAGCCCGTTCGTGTCGACCACCTACAACCAGAAGATCGACTGGTTCGGCACGGTTCGCGGCCGCATCGGCCTCGCCACCGGCCCCGTGCTCGGCTACGTCACCGGCGGTTACGCCTACGGCAACGTCAAGACCAGCATCACCTTCGATAACTCCGGGACGGTCTTCTCGACCAACAGGATACAGAACGGTTGGGTCGTCGGCAGCGGCGTTGAAGCGGCCCTCGGCGGCAACTGGACCGGCAAGATCGAGTATCTCTACCTGAACATGGGGAACAACAGCTACACGTTCGGCCCCCAGACGCTCAACACCGAAGTTCGCGAGAACATCTTTCGCGTCGGGCTGAACTACCGCGTCGGCGGCAGCGCCGTTTACACGCCGGTCGTCGCAGCGGACTGGACCGGCTGGTATCTCGGCGGCAACGTCGGTTCCGGCACCGGCCGCGATCGCAGCAGCATCTCCAAACCAGGTGATCTGCCTGGCGACCCGGCCACGAGCCTGATCTTCAACCTCGCTCCCGACGGCATCAACGGCGGCTTGCAGCTTGGTTATAACTGGCAAGCCGCGAACTGGGTCTACGGTCTGGAAGCCGACATCCAGGCTTCCAGCCAGCGCGACAACAAGACCGTGATCGACTTCGGCAGCCTCGCCCATGACGCCAAGCTGCCCTGGTTCGGCACCGTTCGCGGCCGCCTCGGCTACTCCGTGGGATCGACCCTGTTCTATGCCACCGGCGGTTACGCTTACGGCGGCGTGAAGACCAAGATCAGCGAAGACGGCGTCCAGGCGTTCAATGTTTCGACCACCAAGAGCGGCTGGACCGCCGGCGCGGGTATCGAAACCCCGTTCCGGCTGCTCGGCCTGTTCGGACCGAACTGGACCTCCAAGACCGAATATCTCTATGTCGATCTCGGCACGGCCTCGAACACCGTCAACACCGCGACCGTCACGACCGCGGTCACCGAACACATCTTCCGCACCGGCCTGAACTATCACTTCAACAGTCCGGTCGTTGCGAAGTACTGATCACAGCGACATCTCCGATAGGCAAAACCCCGGCCTCGCGGCCGGGGTTTTTATTTGGTAGGACGCCTGGCGCTCACAGACGTTATTGCCCGGCCGTCATTGCAAGGAGCCCTTGCAACGAAGCAACCGTCTTTTCGCTTCGATTTCTGGATTGCGCCAGCAAACTTGCACTGGCTGACCCCGACGGCGTTAAAGCCGACGCTTGATCGCGACGGCCACCAGTCCTGGTGCGGCAGCGCCGCGTTCCGTGCGAGACGAAACGTGCTCAAGATGAATGAGCGCCAGGCCAGCAGCTGCGATCAGGCCGCGCAGATGATCTTCGCTCTGCGCATAACGCAAGCCCGCGCCGAGAGCGACACCGTCGCCGTCATGGGTCTCGGCCGTGAAGGCGAGCAGCCCGTCTGGAACCAGCACGCGCGTAGCTTCTCGCAAAACCGGCGCAAGGTCGTGCAGATAGATCAGCACGTCGGCGGCGATGACCAGTTCGACACTGCTATCTGACCGGCGGCACAAACCCTCGACGATCTCGGCCACTTCAAGCTCGGCGTAAAGCCCGGTGGCATGAGCGCGCTCGATCATGCGCGACGACAGGTCGATGCCGATAATGGCGCCGGTGCAGGCAGCAAAAGCGCCGGCCGCCAGCCCGGTGCCGCAACCGAGATCGATGGCGCGGGGGAAGAGCATCACCCTATCCGTCGCAGCGCATGCGGCACGCACGGCGCCCAACAGGACCGCTGGTCCGCGATAACCGAGCGTATCGACCAGCGCGGCGTCGAACTTGGGCGCGTATTGATCGAACAGCGCCGTCACATAGGTCGCCGGCATGGCCGAGAGATCGTCAGCGCCGAGCCGCATCAACCGCAGACCAGCACCGTTGCGATCACCGGGATCGCTGGCCTGCGCGCGGCGAAACGCGGCGATGGCGCCGGCGGTGTCACCCAGCTGCTCCCGGACCTCCCCGAGCACGAACCATGCGGTGGCAAAGCCCGGCGCCAGATCAGTGGCCTGCTCAAACAGATCGGCCGCCGCCACCAGATCGCCCTGCACCTGCAGGTCGCGCGCATAGTCGAAACGCCGGTCGGCGTTCATATCGCCGGATGACATGAACAAGCGCGCGGGCATGGTGGGAACCGATCGGAGGGCGGGGCGTTCGCAGGATGACTCGAACCAACCCGAGGCGGACCTATATAACCGAGATGCGTCCGCAAGACATCCTTATCCCGGTTCCCGCCGGCCTTCGCTGCAAACCGGGCGGCTTCCATATCGACCCGGTCAGACCGGTCGAGCGCGCCGTGATCACCCACGGCCATTCCGACCATGCGCGACCGGGTCACGGCCATGTGCTGGCGACGCAGGAGACTCTCGACATGATGCGGCTGCGCTATGGCGACAATTTCGCCGGCAGCACGCAGGCCATTGCCTATGGCGAGACGGTAAAGCTCGGCGACGTCACGGTGTCCTGCCATCCCGCCGGCCATGTCCTCGGCTCCGCGCAGATGGCGGTGACCTGCAAGGATATCTGCATTGTCGCCTCCGGCGACTACAAGGACGCCCATGACCCGACCTGCACACCGTTCGAGGTGGTGCCCTGCGATGTGTTCATCACCGAAGCGACGTTCGGGCTTCCGGTGTTTCGTCATGGCAATGCCGCCGACGAAGTGAAGAAACTGCTGGCCTCGGTCGCGCTGTTTCCGGAGCGCGCGCATCTGGTCGGCGCCTATTCGCTGGGAAAGGCGCAGCGGGTCATCAAGCTGATCCGTGAGGCCGGCTACGATGCACCGATCTATCTGCATGGCGCGATGGAGAAGATCACACACTATTATCAGAGCCGCGGCATCGATCTAGGCGAACTGCGCCCGGTGAAGGGCGTCAAGAAAGCCGATCTCGCCGGCACCATCACGCTGGCGCCGCCGTCGGCCACATCGGATGTGTGGACGCGGCGCTTTCCCGATCCAGTCACCGCCTTTGCGTCCGGCTGGATGCGCGTGCGCGCCCGTGCGCGGCAACGCGGCGTCGAACTGCCGCTGGTGATTTCAGATCACGCGGACTGGGATGGATTATGCGCCACCATCGGCGCCACTGGAGCCGGCGAAATCTGGGTCACGCATGGCCAGGAAGACGCGCTGGTGCATTGGTGCCAGAGCAAAGGCCTGACTGCGCGGCCTCTTGCGCTGGTCGGCTATGGCGACGAAGAGGAAGAAGAGACACTTCCGCCCGGCGAAAGCGCCGAGGCATGAACCGCTTCGCCGAACTGCTCGATCGCCTGGCCTACGAACCCGGCCGCAACAACAAGCTGCGGCTGATCACGGGCTATTTCCGCGAAGTGTCCGATCCCGACCGTGGCTACGCGCTAGCGGCGCTGACAGGTGCGCTGTCGTTCAAGCATGCGAAAGCTGGATTGATCCGCGACCTCATCGCATCGCGAACTGATCCGGTGTTGTTTGAACTCTCTTATGACTATGTCGGCGATCTCTCGGAGACGGTTGCGCTGATGTGGCCGAAGGCCCAGGACATCGTGCACAACAACCCGCCACCACCGACACTCACCGAAGTAGTCACCACACTCCGCACGCTCGGCAAGGCCGAATTGCCCGCACAACTCACCCGCTGGCTGGATGAACTCGACGAGACCGGGCGCTGGGCACTGTTGAAGCTCGTCACCGGCGCGATGCGGATTGGCGTTTCGGCGCGGCTGGCCAAGACCGCCGCCGCGGCGCTCGGCGACAAGGACCCGCATGACGTCGAGCTGATCTGGCCCGGCCTTGCGTCGCCCTATGGCGAATTATTCGCCTGGCTCGAAGGTCGCGCGGAGAAGCCGGTCAATCGCGATCCGGCGCCGTTCCGCCCGGTGATGCTGGCACATGCCATCGAAGAGTCCGACTTCGCCAATCTCGACGCGTCCGATTTCGTCGCGGAGTGGAAATGGGATGGCATCCGGATTCAGGCGGTCAGCGGCAAAGGCGATAACGACAGGATCGTCACGCGGCTCTATTCGCGAACCGGCGAGGACATCACCGGAAGCTTCCCGGACCTGACGCCATCGCTGCGTTTGCCCGGCGCGATCGATGGCGAGTTGCTGGTTCTGCGCGAGGGACGCGTGCAGTCATTCAACGTGCTGCAACAACGCCTGAACCGGAAAAGCGTGACGCCGAAGCTGATGAAGGAATATCCCATTCATCTGCGCGCCTATGACCTGCTTGGCGATGGCGAGACGGATTTGCGCGAACTGCCATTCGAACAGCGACGAATCAAACTGGAAAGATTCATCGCGGAGCTCGACGACGACAGGATCGATCTGTCCGACCAGATCCCGTTCGCAACATGGGATGCCCTCACCGCCGCGCGTGCCGATCCTGTCAGTGCCGGAGCCGGCGAAGATGCCGATGCCGTCGAAGGCGTGATGCTGAAGCGGCGCGATTCCGCCTATCTCCCGGGACGACCGAAAGGCCAGTGGTGGAAGTGGAAGCGCGACCCGCACGTCATCGACGCCGTGCTGATGTATGCACAGCGCGGCCACGGCAAGCGCTCGTCCTATTATTCGGATTACACCTTCGGCGTCTGGACCGCAGGCGAGAGCGGCGACCAGCTGGTACCGGTCGGCAAAGCCTATTTCGGCTTCACCGACGAGGAGCTGTTGCAAATCGACCGCTTCGTTCGCCGCAACACCACCGAAAAGTTCGGCCCGGTCCGCCACGTCACCCACGAACCTGACAAGGGGCTGGTGCTGGAAGTTGCCTTTGAAGGGCTGGCGCGCTCGCCCCGGCACAAGTCGGGGGTCGCAATGCGGTTTCCCCGCATCAGCCGGCTGCGCTGGGACAAGCCGCCACGTGAGGCCGACCGGCTGGAGACGCTGGAGCGCATGCTGAAGGCGGAGACCACAATTGCACCGCCCGAGCCTGCGACGCCTTGACGGTCCATACTTGACGAACGAGCCGGGTTCCCCATTTGCGTGGGACCACCTATGATCAACGCGCGATTTGCGCGCAGGAGACCATGATGCAGCCAAATGAGACCCGGGACTTGCCGGCCAACAATGACGGCCTGGCGCGCTTCCTCGGCGGTTCGCCGCTGGCGGTACTCGGCCGGCTGATCCTGCTGTCGATCCTGGTCGGCGTCGTTCTCGCCGCCATCGGCTTCGATCCGTGGAACATTGTCACCAGCATCCGTCGCCTGTTCCAGTGGGTCTATGACCTCGGCTTCGATGCCATCAATGGCCTCTGGCGCTACTTCCTGCTCGGCGCCGTGATCGTCGTGCCGATCTGGCTGATCATGCGGCTGTTCAGCGCCCCCCGCGGCCGCTGAGACGCGCATCATCCGCTTCAGGCTGCATTGATGTCGTCGGGATTGTCCGTCACCAACAGGCGCGTCTTTGCCATTGCCGGCCCGGCCATGCTGGCCAATCTGACGACGCCTCTGATCGGCATCGTCTCGACCGCGGCAATCGGCAGGCTTGGCGACCCGCACCTGCTCGGCGGTGTGGCTTTGGCCTCCGTGGCATTCGACTGCATTTTCTGGCTGTTCGGATTTCTGCGCATGGCGACGGTTGCCTTCACCGCACAGGCGCTTGGCGCCGGTGACCGGATCGAGGTGCGCGCTATCCTGCTGCGCGCGTTGATGCTCGGAGCGGCGATCGGGCTGACGCTGATTATCTTGCGGACACCGCTGGCGGCGCTGGTGTTCAGCATCATGGGCGGCAGCGACGCCGTCACATCCGCCGCACGCCAGTATTTCTTCATCCGACTCTGGTCCGCGCCGCTGATGCTCGGCAACTATGTCATTCTCGGCTGGCTGGTCGGCCAGGCGCGCACCGGGATCGCTCTGGCACTGCAGGTCGGCATCAATCTCGCCAACATGGCACTCACCTCCCTGCTGGTCCTGCAATTCGACTTTGGCGTCAGCGGCGCAGCACTGGCCACGGTGATCGCGGAAACCGCGGGCTTTCTCGCCGGCCTCATCGCCGTGTGGAAAATCCTTGGCGGCCGCATCGATGTGCCGCGCGCGGTCCTGTTCGACCGCATCCGGCTACTACGGTTGTTCGCAGTCAATCGCGACATCATGATCCGTACGGCAGCACTGATTGCTGCATTTCTCTTCTTCACGGCGCAGGGCGCCCGTGCAGGCGACCTGACCCTGGCTGCCAATGCAGTGCTCAACAACTTCGTCATGATCGGCTCGTTCTTCCTCGACGGCATCGCCACCGCCGCCGAGCAGCTCTGCGGTCAAGGCACCGGCGCTCGCGACCGCAAGCAGTTTTCCCGGGCCGTAAAGCTCGTCCTGATCTGGAGCACGGCATTCGGCATCGCTGTCACGTTGCTATTCGTGCTGTTCGGCGGCGCGCTGATCGATTTCATCACCACCAGCCCCGAAGTTCGGCTCGCTGCGCGGAATTACATGCTGCTGGCAGCGCTGGCGCCCGCCTGTGGCGTCCTCGCTTACGCCTATGACGGCATCTATATCGGCGCATCGTGGGCGCGCGACATGCGCAACCTGATGCTGCTGGCGTTAGCGATTTACATCGCCGCATGGTTCGCACTGGCCAGCCTTGGCAATACCGGACTATGGCTCGCGTTTCTGGTGTTCATGCTGTCGCGCGGCGCTTTGCAAGCGCTGCGTCATCCAGCCCTGCTGCGACAGTCGTTTCCGCAGCAGGCCTGGCTTACGCCGGCCAGTCTTCCGCTGTGATCGTCGCCGCATCGGCGCCGACGATTTCCGACAGTGAATCACGGCCGGTGCGCAGCAGCGTCGAGGACAGGTCGGCCTTGATGCTGTCGACAAGGCCGACGCCTTTATAGACCAGCGCCGAATAGAGCTGGATCAGGCTCGCACCCGCGCGAATCTTGGTGAGCGCCGCACCGCCGCTGTCGATGCCGCCGGCGCCGATCAGCGGAAATGCACCTTCGACACGCACGAAGGTCTCCGCCACCATGCGGGTAGACAGCCTGAACAAGGGCCGCCCGGACAATCCGCCCTGCTCTTTCGAGCGTGCCTGTTCGCGCAAGGTCGAGGGACGGCCGATAGTGGTGTTCGCGACGATCATGCCATCGACGCCGCGCGAGCGCGCGACATGGACGACATCGTCGAGGTCGGCGAGGCTGAGATCGGGCGCGATCTTCAGCAACACCGGAGAATCTCCCGCATTCTTGCGAACGCGCTCACGCGCATCGATCACCCGCGCCAGCAGATCGTCGAGTTCGGCGGCCTGCTGCAGATTGCGCAGGCCCGGCGTGTTCGGCGATGACACGTTGACGGTGAAATAGCTCGCCACCGGCGCAAAGGTCTCGATCAGCCGCACATAATCCTGCGTGCGATCGGGCGAATCCTTGTTGGCGCCGACGTTGACGCCGACGATACCGCCATTCTGCGCACGTGCAGCCAGCCGACGCAGCACGACCTCCGCACCGTCATTGTTGAATCCGAGCCGGTTGATGACCGCCTCGTCACGCTCCAGCCGAAAGATGCGCGGGCGTGGGTTGCCGGATTGCGGCTTCGGCGTCACCGAGCCGATCTCGGCGAAGCCGAAGCCGAGACGGAGCAGCGCGTCCGGCACCTCGGCATTCTTGTCGAAGCCGGCGGCGATCCCCACCGGATTGGGGAAGTTCAGACCAAATGCACGGACCGCGAGTTTTGGATCATCCGGCCGCGGGCGGGCGTAAGGCAGCATGCGCAACCCACGGATCGCGAGGCGGTGCGCGTCTTCGGCGTCGAGCATGCGCAGCATCGGCAGGGAAAAGGCATCGAAAGCGCGGATCACGATTTGAGCTCCGGAATGTCGTGGTTGCCGTCGGAGCGCGCACGCAGATCCAGGACGGCCGTGACGGCGCCGAGATCGAGTTCGCCGTAGAGATGCGGGAACAGATCGCCACCGCGGGATGGCTCCCAGCGCAGGTCGTCACCGAGTGCGTCTGCGTCCACAGCGACCAGAAACAGGCCGGTCTGGCCGAAATAATACTTCCGGAGCGTCTCGGGGAGCTGTGCCGCGGTCGAGAAGTGGATGAAGCCGTCCCGGGCATCATCGGCACTGCCGCGATAGGTGCCCTGGCGCTCGGCCTCGCGCCAGCTCGAGGCCGGACAGATTTTATAGATGGTGCGCAACCGCCCAGACTTCCTGGTTGTTTTCGATGTGGTGTGGACGCCCAGTCGCGGGATTCGGTGGCTGGAGCCGACAGTCGACCGTATCGGCGCCCCCCCTCCACTTCAAGGCTGCACATTTTTTTCAAATGCCTGTTGCGAAATCCGTGCATTCACGGCAATAATTCCTAGATTTCGCCACGATTCACCGCCCCGCAGAAATCCGGGCCAAGGGACCGAAACCGATGATGCTCTCGCACGCCCAGATCTGGAACGCCCTCGACCGCCTCGCAGAGCGCAACGGCATGTCACCCTCCGGCCTTGCGAAGAAGGCGGGGCTCGACGCCACGACCTTCAACAAGTCCAAGCGCATCACCAATGACGGCCGCGAACGCTGGCCGTCGACGGAGTCGGTCTCGAAGGCGCTGACCGCGACCGGCGTGACCATCGACAGCTTCGTCACGCTGATCGAAGGCACCAAGCGCATCGTGCAGTCGGTGCCGCTGCTCGGCTTCGCACAGGCCGGCCATGGCGGTTACTTCGACGACGCGGGTTTTCCCGCCGGAAGCAAGGGCTGGGACGAAGTGGGCCTGCCGTCGGTGAATGACGAGCACGCCTATGCGCTGAAGATCTCTGGCGACTCGATGAAGCCCGCTTATCGTGACGGCGACATCATCGTCGTCTCGCCTGAAGCGCAGATCCGCAAGGGCGACCGCGTCGTGGTCAAGACCAAGGACGGCGAGGTGATGGCGAAGGAATTGAAGCGCCGAACCACGAAGATCATCGAGCTGCAGTCGCTCAATCCGAACCATGTCGACCGCAGCTTTCCGGCCGCCGACATCGCCTGGATCGCGCGCATCGTCTGGGCGAGCCAGTAACCGAACACACTCTGGACTGGCGTCCGGCCACCGAATGATCTATGCGAGTTCCCTATCCGAAACTCGCAACCTTCGGTGGCGCCATGAAAACCAGAACAATCGTTGCCGGCGCGATCGCGCTGGCCCTCGTTAGCGCAGGTTCTCTCGCACATGCGAAGCCCATGACCTGCGCGGTCGTCACGACAAAGCAGATCGAAGCGCTATTCGACCGCTGGAATGCCTCGCTCGCAACGCTCGACCCCGCCAAGGTCACCGCCAATTACGCCTCGGACGCGGTGCTGCTGCCGACGGTGTCGAACACGCCGCGCACCGACAGCGCGTCGATCCAGAGCTACTTCGTGGATTTTCTGAAGAAGCACCCGCAAGGCAAGATCGACACGCGCACCGTCAAGATCGGCTGCAACATGGCATCCGACGTCGGCACCTACACCTTCACACTGTCCGGAAAATCCCCCAGCGATACGCAAATCGTCAAGGCCCGCTACAGCTATGTTTATGTCTACCGCGACAAGAAATGGCTGATCGCGCATCACCACTCGTCGGCAATGCCGGAACCTGTCACGCCGGCGGCGCCGAAGTAGGCGTCAAGAAAAAGGCGCGCTCCGTCAGGAAACGCGCCTTTGACGTTTCGTTGGGTGTAAGCCTCAGGCCGAGCGCGCCAGCGCGCCGTCGATCATGTTGATCGCATTCTGCACGCCATAGACTGCGACGAAGGACCCGAAGCGCGGGCCCTTCTCCTGGCCGAGCAGCACCTGGTACAGCATGTTGAACCAGTCGAGCGAGACGCCGGGCCGGCCATCCTTGGCGAGCTTCTTGTGATCAAGGAACGGCTCGCGGCGGCCGATCTCATAGACCGCGTTCTGGATGTCTTCCGGCGTGGCCTCCGCCGGCAGTTGCGACAGCGCATCGCGCAGATCCTGCAGCGCCACGCGCTCGATATCGGTGGGCTCGCGGAACGTCTTGGTCGGCGCCACGAAGTCCCGATAGTAGTTGATGGCATAGCCGACCATCGCGTCGAGCCGCGGATGCGTCGCCGCGGAGACGCCCGGCCGATAACGCCGGATGAAGCCCCACAGGGTTTCGGCATTCTCGGCATTCGACGACGACACCAGCGTCAGCAGCAGTTGGAACGTGACCGGCATATCCGCCACCGGCGGGGCACTCGCGTGAATGTGCCAGGCCGGATTGGACAGCCGCTGCTTGGGATCCTGCTTCGCATAGCCTTCGACGAACTGCTGATACTCGTCGACATTGCGCGGGATCACGTCGAAGAACAGCCGCTTTGCCGCCTTCGGTTCGCGATACATGAATAGCGATAGCGATTCCGGCGAGGCATAGCGCAACCATTCGTCGATGGTCAGGCCATTGCCCTTCGACTTCGAAATCTTGCCGCCCTTATCGTCGAGGAAGAGCTCATAGTTGAAGCCTTCCGGCGGTGTGCCACCGAGCGCCGCGCAGATCTTGCCCGACAGCTTCACGGAATCGATGAGATCCTTGCCGGCCATTTCATAATCGATGCCGAGCGCAGCCCAGCGCATCGCCCAGTCGGCCTTCCACTGGCACTTCACAGCGCCGCCGGTGACCGGCGTCGTGACTTCTTCGTTAGTGTCGGGATCGACATAGGTGACGGTGCCTGCAGCCACGTCGCGCCGGATCATCGGCACCTGCAGCACGACGCCAGTGGTCTTGCTAATGGGAAGGAACGGCGAATAGGTCGCGCGGCGATCCGGGCCGAGGGTCGGCAGGATGATGTCCATGACCTTGTCATAGACTGCGAGCATCTTCAGCAGCGTCGCATCGAACCGGCCGGATGTGTAGTAGTCAGTCGACGAGGCGAACTCGTAGTCGAAGCCGAACTGATCCAGGAAGACGCGCAGCCGTGCATTGTTGGCCGCGCCGAAGGACGGATATTCGTTCGAGAACGGATCCGGCACGCGAGTCAGCGGCTTGCCGAGATGCGCGGCCAGCATGTCCTTGTTCGGCACATTGTCCGGCACCTTGCGCAGGCCGTCCATGTCGTCCGAGAAGGCAATCAGCCGGGTCTTGATCTTGTCCTCGGTGAGTACGCGGAAGGCGTGGCGCACCATGGTGGTGCGCGCGACTTCGCCGAAGGTGCCGATATGCGGCAGGCCCGACGGGCCGTAGCCGGTCTCGAACAGCACTTCATCTTTCGGCGTTTTCTTCAGACGTGCCACCAGCGCCTTCGCCTGCTCAAACGGCCAGGCGTTGGAAGTCTCGGCGAGCGCGCGCAACTCGCTCGGGCTCATGGTGGGGTCTAGCGTGGACATCGTATTTTGGGCCTCCGGGCCGCGGAACCTAGCGGCTCCGCACCGAAATGCCAAACCGCGGGATGAGAAAATTCAGAAAGGGCTGACCGAGAAATAACGCAGCCACAAATCGGTGTAGCGGCCTTTCTCCCAGACCCGGAACAGGGCCCAGTTCAGCGCCTGGCGCAGCGTGTCGTTGCCTTTGCGGACGGCAATGCCGATGCCTTCACCGAAAAAACGGCTCTCGATGAAGGGCCCGCCGCTGAAGGCGCAACAATCGCCGGAATCGCTGCCATTGATCCAGAAGGCGAACGAGATCGCATCGCCGAAGATGAAATCGACCTCGCTGCGTTTCAGCGCCTGGCGTAGCGCATCGTCGCTTGGAAAAGGCACCAGCACCGCATCGGTGAACATCGCCTTGAGATAGGCTTCGTGGGTCGAGCCCGCGATCACGCCGACCTTCTTGCCTTCGAGATATTCCGGGCGGATCTCCGGCATCACCGCATTCTTGCGGGCCACGAAGCGCGCCGGCGCACGGTAATAGGGATCGGTGAAATCGACGCGGGCGCGAATCTGCGGCGTCACCGCCATGGAGGCGATGATCGCGTCGCCCCGGTTGCTGGAAATGGCATCGAGCAACGTCTCGAAGCGGCGCATCTGCACCGTGCAGGTGACCTTGATCTCCTCGCAGAGAAGACGTGCGAGATCGACGTTGAAGCCCGCCGGATTGCCGTCGGGGCCGGTGAAGTTGAACGGCGGGTAGTCGGTCTCGGTCAGGAAGCGGATCACGGTGATGCGCGACAGGTCCGGCCGGTCCGGACGGCGACGCGGATCCCAGAAGCCCGGCACGGCCTGCGGACCGGGCTGGCTCACAGCCGGAGCCGACGTCTGCGCCAAAGCCGGTGCGGCCGAAAACAGCGACATCCATGCGGCCAGCAAAGCGCCAAGGGTCAGCGCAGTTGCGCGACACTTCATCAGCGGTATTTGGTTGCGGGAATTAACCATCTGTGGTTGCATAGGGTGCTTCCGGATCGCGGTCTTATAGACCATCCGGCGCGAGACGCGAGTAGCGTTTGTGGTGTGAGGGCGTTGCATGGGGGTGCAGCAATCTTCCCGGGGTCATCGGCCGCGCGTTTCGCGCCAGCCGGCCGCCGCGCTACGCTCTCCTCCTCTGCCGATCGGCAGGATGACCTCCTTCCCCATGCCGGAGCGAGACGGGTCGGACCGGCGCGCGGAACCAGCCAGCGAACTCGACTGCCTGCGCGGCATACTCCCGGTCCCGCTTCTGCACGCCGCGGAGCGCCGGAGCCGCGAGCTCAATCTGGGCGCCGATCAGGTCCTGATCCAATGGGGCGTGATCACCGAGGAAAAGTATGTCGCGCATCTGGCCCGCCACCTTGGCATCGGCTTCGACGATCTCTCGACAGTCGGGCGCGCTCACTGCCCCCTGGCTGATGCCGATCTTCCGGGGATCGCAGAGTTCGGCATCCTGCCCCTCCAGCAGGATGACACACTCAACTGGATCGTCACGCCGCGCGCCTTTACGGCACGGCGGCTGATGCGTTTCTCCACCACATATCCATCACTTATCGCGCGCATTCGGCTGACCACGCGGCGTCACCTGCATCAATATCTGACCGAGCAGACCGGCGACGCGCTTTCGGATATCGCCGCCGAAGGCCTGCTGCAGACGCGACCTGCCATGTCGGCCAAGTCGGCCGTCGGTTGGCGCAAAGGATTGCAGCCGGCGATTCTGCTGCTGGTATGCGCGGTTCTCGCGCTTCTGTATCCGACGCTGGCGATGGATCTGATCGGCGGCCTGGCGGCGATCTGGTTTCTCGCCTTTTCGCTTCTCAGGCTGACTTGCGTGCTGGTGCCGCCGCAGCCGGAGCAACAGTTTCCGCCGTTGCGCGACGATCAACTGCCAATCTACTCGGTGGTCGTCGCACTCTATCGCGAGGAAGCGTCCGTTCCGGGCCTGTTGCGATCCCTGCAAAGGCTCGACTATCCCTCCGAAAAACTCGACATCATTCTGGTGCTCGAGCCCGACGATCTGCGGACCCGCGCCGCCGTTGCCAGAGCCCGGCCGGGGCCGCAGGTTCAAGTCCTGATCGCACAGGCGACGGGTCCGAAAACCAAGCCGAAGGCGCTGAATGTTGCACTTCCCTTCGTGCGCGGCAGCTTTCTGACCGTGTTCGATGCCGAAGACGATCCCGACCCCGGCCAATTGCGCGCCGCGCTCGGCATGTTTCGCCAGCACAACGACGACGTCGCCTGCGTTCAGGCTGGGCTGCATTTCGACAATCTGACGCACAGCCTGCTGTCGCGCATGGCGGCAGTCGAATATGCCGGGCTGTTCGCGGTCTTCCTGCCCGGGCTGGTCGCATTGGGCATGCCACTGCCCCTTGGCGGCACCTCCAATCATTTCCGCACGGACACCTTGCGCCGCATCGGCGGCTGGGACGCCTATAACGTCACGGAAGATGCCGACCTCGGGATCCGCCTGGCGCGGCTGGGCTATCGCTCGGTCACCATTCCATCGGTCACGCTTGAGGAAGCACCGATCGCGTTCGGCGCGTGGCTGCGCCAACGCTCACGCTGGATGAAGGGCTGGATGCAGACCTGGGCCGTGCATATGCGCGATCCCCGAAAACTGTGGGACGAAGCCGGTGCGCGGGGATTCCTCGCACTCAACATCGTCTTCGGCGGCAATATCCTGACGTCGCTGGCCTTTGCGGTGCTGGTAGTCAAACTTATCGCCTGCCTGCTGCTTGCCGATAGCACCCTGCTGCTTGGCGACCGGCTGTCGTCACTGCACGTGCTGGCCATCGCCTGCGGCTTCATCGCGACCTGCATCCTGGGCCTCACCGGCCTGATGCGCCGTGGCCGCCTGCGCGATGGCTGGATCCTGGTCCTGACGCCGATCTATTGGGGATGTCTCTCGATCGCGACCTGGCGCGCGCTGTGGCAATTCTGGACCCAGCGCCATCACTGGGAAAAGACCGCGCACGGTCTCGTGCATCGGACCGGCACGATGGCAGCGAACCGCAGGCGACCTCAGAGATAGCGCTTGAGATCCGTGGCCGCTTCTTCCGGCTTGCGCTTGAGGTTGAACGGCGCGACGAAATTGCCGTCGCGGTCCATCAGATAGATCAGCGCGGTGTGATCCATCGTATAGTCACCGTCCTTGGTCGGCACCTTCTTGGCATAGACGCGGTAGCCGGAAATCACCTTCGCCACCGCATCAGGCGTACCGGTCAAACCCTTCAGATGCGGATCGAAGCTCGACAGATATTCCTTCATGATCGGTGCCGTATCGCGCTCGGGATCGACCGAGACGAAATAGGTATTGATACGATCGGCGTCCTTGCCCATCGCGCGCAGCACTTCCGACATTTCGAACAGCGAGGTCGGGCAGATGTCCGGGCAATGGGTGAAGCCGAAGAAGACCAGCGTCGGCTTGCCCTTCAGGCTCTGCTCGGTGACGGTCTGGCCGGACTGATCGGTGAGCTGGAACGGACCGCCGATCGAGGCCGGTGCGGCGACATTGCGGAAACCTCCCGTCAGCCACAGCACGACCAGCAACCCCGCCGCGACGCTGCCAGCGAAGGCAGCAATGACGACCAGCGGCCGGGTGGTACGATCAGTCATGGAATGTCCCCTGAATTACCCTTGGCAGCCGATCACATGCAGGCGGCGATGCCAGTCTTGATCATCTCGAAAAATACGGCCGTGCCGTAATGTGCCCACAGCCCGATGGCGCCCACCACAAGGAGCGCCACGAATGCCGCGGCCGATGCAACAATGACCGACGCAAGCCGTGACGGCCGCTCGGACGCGGGCATCGTGCTCTCGGGCGTCGATAAAGGCTGCACCATCAGACGATCTCAGAACGGCCAGGCCCGAGATCATTCGGGAGCCCGCCATCCTAGTTCCAGATAGGCTGAGATGACGGCGTGGGCAAGCGTTCCCGGCGCCGCAGGGCATCACGTCATGCTGATGGAATAAAGCTCAGATCGGCCTAGCGCGCGCTGGAGGCGTGGGCGTCCATGTAACAGGGCTTGTACATGCCCATCAGCTGGCGGCCGCGCAGGAAGATCATCTGCGTCTTCAGTCCGCCGCGTTTGGAGATCCAGCGCCGGATCTGCGTCGGATACATCGAATACAACATCTGGGTGGCTTCCGGGTTGGTCACCGCGCGACCATTGGCACCCATGTCCCAGGCCGCATGAAAGCCGAGATTGGCATTGGAGGTGACGCAGATCCGGTCACGCGGAACCGCGCCAAGCACGATCGTGCAGGCCGAGGCGCACAGGCCATCGATGATCACGGTTTCGCCGGAAGTGCGCAATCCCTGATATCTGTCGACATAGGTTCCGATCCGTCCGCCACGATCATCCGCGATCCGAACCACCGCGTGACTTGCCCCGACGCCCGCGAACAGCAAGACCGCCGCCAGCAAACCCGTAACGAACTTCATGTCCAGCCCCAAAACCTGTCGATCCCGAATCTGAGCGCCCTAGTGATGCAGGGCACAGTCAGCGTGTTGCCAGATCGTGGCTTTGTCCAGACGACCATGACGCTTCCAATGCGATTCAAATCGAGTGTTGCGCGCGGGATGCACCTCGTTCCGTCGCGGTATCAATCTGAAACAGCGCCGCCCTTCGCGCGCAATTTCCGTTGACCAAAGTTCCCGCGCCGACTTCAATCTCCATTAACAAAATGGGGAAACAGTATGGCCGTTGATGCGGATGTCATCGTCGTCGGCGGCGGACTCGCGGGCCTCGTTGCCGCCACGGAAATTGCCGACGCCGGCAAGCGCGTTGTCGTGGTCGATCAGGAAGGCGAGCAGAATCTCGGCGGCCAGGCGTTCTGGTCGTTCGGCGGTTTGTTCTTCGTCGACTCGCCGGAACAGCGGCGCCTTGGCATCAAAGACTCCCATGACCTGGCGATGCAGGACTGGCAGGGCACGGCCGGCTTCGATCGCGATGAGGACCTGTGGCCACGGCGCTGGGCCGAAGCCTATGTCGCTTTCGCCGCCGGCGAGAAACGCGACTGGCTGCGGGCCATGGGTCACCGCGTGTTTCCTGTGGTCGGCTGGGCCGAACGCGGCGGCTATGACGCGATGGGCCATGGCAATTCGGTTCCGCGCTTTCATGTCACCTGGGGCACTGGCCCCGGCATCGTCGAGCCGTTCGAGCGGCGTGCGCGCGAGGCACAGAAGAAGGGCCTGCTGAGTTTCAGGTTCCGCCACCGCGTCGATGCCCTCAGCGTCACCAACGGAACCGTCGACGGCGTCAGCGGCACGATCCTCGAACCGTCCAATGCCGAGCGCGGCGAAAGCAGTTCGCGCAATGTGATCGGCGACTTCTCGCTGCGCGCGCAAGCCGTAATCGTCGCCTCCGGCGGCATCGGCGGCAATCATGACCTGGTGCGGCAGAACTGGCCGAAGCGCCTCGGCGAACCGCCGAAGCGCATGATCTCCGGTGTGCCCGCCCATGTCGACGGTCGCATGATGGGCATCACGGAAGCTGCCGGTGCGCGGCTGATCAATCGCGATCGCATGTGGCACTATGTCGAGGGTATCGAGAACTGGAATCCGATCTGGCCGAAACACGGCATCCGCATTCTGCCCGGCCCGTCATCGATGTGGTTCGACGCCACCGGCAAGCGGCTGCCGGCGCCGCTGTTTCCGGGCTCCGACACGCTCGGCCAACTGCAATATATCCAGTCCACCGGCTATGATTATTCATGGTTCGTGCTGACGCAGGCGATTATCAAGAAAGAGTTTGCGCTCTCGGGCTCCGAGCAGAACCCGGACCTCACCGGCAAGAGCTGGCTGATGACCGCGCGCCGCGCCACCAACAAGGGCGCGCCGGCGCCGGTCGAAGCCTTCAAGGATCACGGCATCGACTTCGTGGTGCGCGACAATCTCGACGACCTCGTCAGCGCAATGAATGCACTGACCGGCGACAATCTGCTGAAGCTCGATGAGATCCGGACGCAGATCGAGGCCCGTGACCGCACCATGGCCAATCCCTACGTCAAGGATGCGCAGGTGATGAACATCCACAATGCGCGCAAATATATCGGCGACCGCCTGATCCGCACCGCGAAGCCGCATCGCATTCTCGATCCCGCACAGGGCCCGCTGATCGCCGTGCGGCTCAACATCCTGACGCGCAAGACGCTGGGCGGTTTCGAGACCGATCTGGACTCGCGCGCGTTCGGCAGCAACGGCCAGATCATGCCCGGCCTCTACGCGGTCGGCGAAGCCGCCGGCTTCGGCGGCGGCGGCATGCACGGCTATCGCTCGCTGGAAGGCACGTTTTTAGGCGGGTGTTTGTTTACGGGTCGGACGGCGGGACGATCGGCGGCGAAGGCGGTGGGGTGATCGCTTCGTCGATCACAGCCATCCGTTGCGCTTGAAGCGGGTGTACAGGTAACCGCAGATCGCGGCGATGCCGCCCAGCACGACATAATAGCCGTAAGCCCATTTCAGCTCCGGCATATGTTCGAAATTCATGCCGTAGATTCCGGCAATCGCCGTCGGCACCGCCAGGATCGCCGCCCAGGCCGCAAGTCTGCGGGTAATTTCGGTTTGCTGCGACTGCCCTGACATCAAGCTGGCTTCAAAGGCAAAGGCCAGCACTTCGCGCAGCGAATCGATATCTTCTTCCGCGCGTTTGACGTGATCCAGCACGTCGCGGAACAGCGGCTTCATGTCATCGTCGATGAACAGGATATCGATATGTTCGAGTCGGTGACAGACATCGACCAGCGGCCCGACCGCGCGACGCAGGCGCAACAGCTCGCGGCGCAGCTTGTAGAGCCGCTCGAATTCGGTCCGCGTCAGCATGCGGTGCAGGACACCATCCTCGAGCTCGTCGATCTCTGACAGGATGGATTCGATGACTGGACGATAATTGTCGACGATAAAATCGAGAATTGCGTAGAGGATGTAGTCTTCGCCGTGCGTCAGGTTGGTCGGGCAAGCCTCGCACCGCTCGCGGACAGACGCATAAGACGTCGAGGCGCCATGGCGCACAGACACGACGTAGCCTTTACCCAAGAAGATGTGCGTCTCGCCGAAAGCAACCGTCTGATCGACCAGTTGCGCCGTTCGCGCGACGATGAAGAGCGCTTCGCCATACTGCTCCACCTTGGGATGCTGATGCGACTTCAGCGCGTCCTCGATGGCGAGCGGATGCAGATCGAATTGCGCGCGCAGTTTCTCGAGCAGTTCAAGAGAGGGTTCAAACAGTCCGATCCAGACGACATGGCCCGGCTTCTGCGCCCAGACCCCCGCCTCTTCGACGGGGATATCCGCAACACGGCGGCCATTGGCATAGACGCTGGAGGCGACAACACCGGGCACATTGCCGGCGGTGGCAGCTGAGAGGGGAAACGTCATGCAAGAACCTTGTGTTGTGCGAACAGCAACGGGCGCCTTTGAAGAACGGCGGGGATGCCAAACCGTTCAATCGCCATGCGGCACCGATCATCTGGAATGAATGAAGGGGCTGGAGCGGACGGAGGGAATCGAACCCTCGTATGCAGCTTGGGAAGCTGCCGTTCTACCATTGAACTACGCCCGCATCGTCGCGCCATCTGATCTAGCCGAGACCGGCCGATCCGCCAAGCGGATTGATGGCAGCCGGTTACAGTTTCCTTGCGCTGCACACGCGGCCGCGCCCTTCGAAAGGTAACCGCTCAAAAGATTCCAGATGACGGTTTCAATTCGCCTGCTAACATCGCCTTCGGGATGGCTGGGCACGGATACACAACCTTCGACACGTCGGTGGGCCGATGCGGTATCGCATGGGGCGACGCCGGCATTGTTGGCGTGCAGTTGCCGGAAGCGCGCGAGATCGAGACCCGGCGCCGCCTGCTGCAGCAACTTCCCGATGCGCGCGAATTCCGGCCGCCGGCCGATGTCGACTACGCCATCGAGGGCATCGTTGCGCTGCTGCGCGGCCAAGCCGTCGACCTCGGCGATATCCCGGTCGATATGCATGGCCTGCCGCTGTTCAATTGCCGCGTCTATGAGGCCATCCGGATGATCCCGCGCGGCGAGACCCGCACCCATGCGGAGATCGCGGCCAAGCTCGGCGCCAGCGGCGCGGTCTATTCAGTCGGCCAGGCCATCGCGCGCAATCCGTTTGCGATCCTCGTACCATGCCACCGTGCACTGGCCGTTACGGGCCAGACCAGCGGCTTTGCCGGCAATGGCGGCATCATCACCAAGTCGCGGCTGCTCTCGATCGAGGGCGCGCTGGCCGGCCGGACGACCACCCTGTTCGATGCCCTGCTGTCGGTTGCCCCGTCACGCCCGCAGGGCTAACCTCCGCATATGCAGGCAACAACACTGTTCCAGAGCAACGCGATCACCGTCACGGACTATCGCTGTACGGCGGGTCCGGACGACCTGCCATTTTCCGAACAGCACGCCGGCCATTCGCTCTCCTATGTTCGCAAGGGCAGTTTCGGCTGTCGCTGCCGCGGGCAATCGCACGAACTCATCGCCGGCGCGCTGCTGATCGGGCACCCCGGCGACGAATATACCTGCCATCACGAGCATCATGGCTCTGGCGACGAGTGCCTTTCATTCTCCTTCGCGCCTGAGCTGATCGACACCGTCGGCGACGCCAGGGACATCTGGCAGCAGGGCGCCATCGCGCCACGCGCCGAATTGATGGTGCTGGGCGAGCTCGCGCAGGCCAGTACAGGGGCGCACAGCGATCTCGGGCTCGATGAGATCGGTCATGCCTTTGCGGCGCGTTTTGTCGACGTCGTGTCGGGCGAGCCGCGCAGGCGTGTGAACGGCAATGCACGGGATCGCCGGCGCGCGGTCGAGGCCGCGCTGTGGATCGACGCCCATGCCAGCGAGGAGATCGATCTCGATGCGGCCGCCCGTCAGGCCGGATTGAGTCCGTTTCATTTCCTGCGCCTGTTCAGGAATGTGCTCGGCGTGACACCGCACCAGTATCTGGTGCGCGCGCGGCTGCGGCGGGCCGCAAACCTGCTGGCCGAGCAAGACCGCGCCATCACCGACATCGCCTTCGATGTCGGCTTCGGCGATCTCTCGAATTTCGTGCGCAGCTTCCATCGCGCTGCCGGCGTCTCGCCCCGCGCATTTCGACAGGCTTCCCGCGGCGACCGCAAGATTTTCCAAGAACGGCTGGCCGTGCACTGAGTAGTCTGCCGTCCTGATCAACCGGAAGGCACAGCATGGCATCGATTCACAAAGAGATTTTCCTTGGCGCACCGGCAGACGATGTCTGGTCCGCACTGGCCGACTTCGGCGCGTTGCATACCCGGCTGGTGCCGGGGTTCGTCACCGACACAAAGCTGGACGGCGACGCGCGTATCGTGACATTCGCCAATGGGTCCGTCGCACGCGAAAGACTGGTCACCTGCGACCACGACCGACGGCGCCTCGTCTATGCCATCGTCAACGAGCGCATCACCCAGCACAGCGCATCGGCACAGGTATTTGCCGATGGACCCGCCCGCTGCCGGTTTGTCTGGACGGCGGACGTGCTGCCGAATGAGATCGCGCCTTACATGAGCGAGCAGATGGATCTGGGCCTGGCGGCGATGCAGACCCAGTTCGGGAAAGCCGCGCGATGACTGCATCGTTTCTCGATGCGCTCGCAGCGGACGGCGCTGCCGCGGATCGCATCGGCCAGATGGATCTCTATGGCTGGCTGATCGGCGCTTGGGATCTCGACGTCACCAGATATATGCCGGACGGCAAAGAGCGACGGCGCAAGGGTGAATGGCATTTCGGCTGGGTGCTGGAAGGCCGCGCCATCCAGGATGTCTGGATCGTGCCGCCGCGCGGCCAGTTGCGCGACGGCGACGCCGCAGCGAATGCCTATTCGTATGGAAGCACGCTGCGGATCTACGATCCACGCATCGATGCGTGGCAGATCCAGTGGACCGATCCGGTGATGCAGAATTTTCTCACCATGACCGGCCGCAGGCACGGCGACGACATCGTCCAGCTCGGCCGCGACAGTGACGGCCGCCCGATCCGCTGGAGCTTCTCGCAGATCACGCCACGCTCGTTCCTGTGGCGCGGCGAGACCTCGCATGACGACGGCGCGACGTGGCGGCGCGATGTGGAATTTACTGCGACGCGCGTCGGCTAGAAACTGCTCAGACGAGCTCCGGCCGGATATCGGGCACGGGGCCAGCCTTCGGTCCCCACGACGTCAGCAGTACGCTGAGTGCCGACAGCAAGCCGAGCAGCACCATGGACGCCGCCGCGAGCCAGAAAAAGCTTGTGGCCGAGGCATCGATAGACAGCAGCCACCAGCCTCCAACGCTGACGAAGACCAGCCGCGCGGTTTGCGCTAGCACCGGGCCGAGCACCTTGGCGGCACCCTGCGAGGCAAAATAGGCCACCGTGGACAGCCCCAGAAAGGCATACATTGGCGCACAGGTGGCCAGATAGGTCCGGCTTGCCGCACGCACACCGGCATCATTGGTGAACATATTGACCCAGGCATCGGGGAAGATCGCGATCAGTGTGCCGAGCAGGCCGACGACACCGAAGGCGATCACGCTGCCAGTCCAGGTCACGCGGCGCGCACGCGCGATGCGGCCAGCGCCGATTGCCATGCCGACGATCGGCACCGAGGCGATACCCACCGCGAAAGCCAGCGTGCTCAGCATGAATTCGAGCCGCGCACCGATGCCGTAGCCGGCCAGCACCGCGGTGCCGTATTGCGCCAGCATATGGGTGAAAATCAGGAGAGTCAGAACGCCCTGTAGCGGATTGAAACAGGCGATGGCACCCACTTTCAGAATATCGAAGAACATCCCGCGCTGAATGCGGAAGCCCTTGATCTGAGGCCGGACTCGCGCACGACCGGAAAAGACATACCAGCCCATGACGCCTGTGCCGATCGTGAATGCAATCAGCGTGCCCGCCGCGACGCCGGGCATGCCGAATTGCGGGATCGGACCGAAGCCGAGGCCCAGCACGCCACCGAGAACCACCTGCAAGGCAGCCCCCGCCATCTGCATGGCGGAAGGCATCTTCATGTTGCCGGTGCCGCGCAGGATCGCTGCGAAGGTATTCAGCAGCCACGGGATCACGCCACCAGCGAAGAAGACGGTGATGTAGCCCTGCGCCTGGCTTAGCACATTGCCGCGGCCACCAAGCAGTTGCAGCAGCATGGAGCCGAAGGTCAGCATGCCGACCGTGAAGGTGAGGCCGAAGCAGATGGCGATCAGCAGTGCATGGCCCGCCAGCGTATCGGCGCGCGCGCGGTCGCCGGCGCCGAGCGCGCGCGCGATGGCCGAGGACACGCCACCGCCCATGGCGCCGCCGGACATGGTCATGGTCAGCATCACGAAGGGAAACACCAGCGCCATCGCCGCCAATGCTTCTGTGCCGAGCCGGCCGACATAGGTGGTCTCGAAAATAACGACGACGGCGCCTGCCGTCAGCGCGATGACATTGGGCCAGGCCAGCCGCAGGATGGTCGGCAGAATGGGATGATCCAGCAGGGGATTTTTGGCGGGCGCCTTCAGGCTCGGAAGCGGCTGCTTGTCGGCATCGACCAATCGGGGTTCGGCGACGACAGCGTCCGACATGCATTCTCCCTGAGCTTCCGGTCTTGCCTGCCGGACACCTCGTTCCTAGCACCGATCGCGGACAATGCCATGCGCGACACACGCATGGGGGATGTTCGATTTGCACTGCAGTATCAAGGGGTCGAGGCGCTAGCCGATCGACCAGATGAACGGGAGCGCACCACCTCGTGCCGGCGTCATCGCGATGGGTATATTGCGACCGCATCCGGCGGCGAGACCCTCGACCAACCCCTGCAAGGTCCTCGCGCAGGCGGCATTGTTGTCGGCGACGCCGTCCATCAGTTTCCAACTCTGCTGCCGGATCTCGAAGTGGCCCTCGGACTTGCTGATCTCCACGATGTCGTCCTGCGCTGCGAACAGGGTGCCGAGGAATTCCGCGAAAGCCCTGGCGTCGCCGCGCGGCAGGCCAAAGCCCGCGGACACCTCGTCGAAATACTGCATGCCGATCAGCTTGCCGGTGAGATGCAGCAGATAGCCGGCATCGACCGGACCGAACAGTTGAACCGCTACAGGCGCTGCGGTCCGTACATATTCCATGGCGTAGTTGCGATAGGCCTTCTCCAACCGGGCTTTCGGCCAGCTATCGACGGGCAGCGCGGGTGCCTTCGCGGGATCGAACAACGGCGCTTCCAGATGGCGCGCGAACACCAGACGCTGATCGATATCCAAATCATGGTCGTATTCGCAGTAATAGCCTTCGAGCCCATCCTGGCCATCGACGCTCTGCTTGGTGCAGACGAAACCCATGCGGGGATTTCCGAGCGACACGCCGTTGTTGGCGTGCCAGCCGCGCAGCATCGCGCGGGACACTTCGCCGGGCACGCCGCAGATCGCGGTGCCGCGCCAGATCCAGCGCGGCGGCGGATAGCGGATCCAGGCCTTGCGGTCACTCTCAACCATGTACTCGACCGACACGCCGCCGATCCAGTTCGAGAGATAGTGATACTGGGCCGCCGCGACAGCCGGCGGTAGGCCGGACAGACCAAGCTTTGCGAGGCCGGGCAGGAAGCGCTCCTGCTGCTGCCGGCGGAAGATCCGAAACATGAACTCGGCGGCGTCTGCCGTGCCGCGGCGCGTGACCGTGGTCAGGATCAGGCCGGTGAAATAGGCGTGATAGAGATCGGCGACGCTACGCCAGCGCGTCCAGGTGGCTTCGTCGCTCGTATTTGTCGGTCCGGTCATCGTTTCTTCCCTGATTATTGGGAAGGACCATAGCCGCGCATCACCCCGGCTTCACATGAAATTCATGCAGGGAGGTCGAACGTTCCTGCATCGCGCGCATTTTATGTTCTCAGCCACAAGGACATTCCATGCGCCAGAAATTCCTGCTTTCCGCCTGTCTCGTCGCCCTGGCGCTGCCACTGGTCGGATGCAACGAACAATCCACCATCGCATCCGGCGAGGATTTCGGACCGTCGCCGAAACTTGTCGAGCCCCACAAGTCGCTGATCCCGACTGTCAATGTCTCCAAGGCTGTCGGCTGGTCAGAGGGGGCCAAGCCGAAGGCTGCGGACGGCATGACGGTCAACGCTTTTGCGCGCGGGCTCGATCACCCACGCACGGTCTATGTGCTGCCCAATGGCGACGTGCTGGTGGCAGAAAGCAATGCGCCGCCGAAACCGGAAGATGGCCAGGGCATCAAGGGCTGGGTCATGAAACTGGTGATGGGCCATGCTGGCGCGGGCACACCGACGGCAAATCGTATTTCGCTGCTGCGCGACGCGGACGGCGACGGCGTTGCCGAGACGAAGACAGCGTTTCTCGAAGGGCTCAACTCACCCTTCGGCATGGTGCTGGTGGGCGACGAATTCTTTGTCGCCAATGCCGATGCCGTGGTGAAGTTTCCCTACAGGACCAATGATACCAGGATCACGACGCCTGCCGTGAAGGTGGTTGACCTGCCCGGCGGCCCGATCAATCATCACTGGACCAAGGATCTCACGGCGAGTCCCGACGGCACGAAACTCTATGCAACCGTCGGCTCCAACAGCAATGTCGGTGAGAACGGCATGGAGGCCGAGAAAGACCGCGCCGCGGTGCTTGAGATCGACCGCGTGACCGGCGCCTCGCGCATCTTCGCATCCGGTCTGCGCAATCCCAACGGCCCGTCGTGGCAGCCGCAAAGCGGCGCGCTGTGGGTGACCGTCAACGAGCGTGACGAGATCGGCAGCGACCTTGTGCCGGACTATATGACCTCGGTGAAGGATGGCGGCTTCTATGGCTGGCCCTACAGCTATTACGGCCAACACGTCGATGTCCGCGTGCAACCGCCACGTCCCGACATGGTTGCCAAAGCCATCGCGCCCGATTACGCGCTCGGTGCGCATACCGCGTCGCTCGGCCTGACCTTCAACACCGGCGATCTCTTCCCTGCCAACATGAAGAACGGCGCTTTCATCGGCCAGCACGGCTCGTGGAATCGGCGCCCGCAAAGCGGCTACAAGGTGATCTTCGTGCCCTTCATCGACGGCAAGCCATCGGGCAAGCCGCAGGATGTGCTCACCGGCTTCCTCAATGACAGCGGTGAAGCGCAGGGACGCCCGGTCGGCGTGCGCATCGACAGCAAGGGCGCGTTGCTGGTGGCTGACGATGTTGGCAATACGATCTGGCGCGTGACGCCATCGGGCGCGAAGGCGGCAGCGTTGAAGTGATACCAGAGACCTGACGAAGCTCCGTCATGGCCGGGCAGCGCGAAGCGAGGGCTTCACTGGATGTCCCGGCGATCCACGTCTTCCTGAGTTTATGGCCGAGACGTGGATGCCAGGCACGAGGCCGGGCATGACGAGTTTTTATTACTTCGCCTATCCCACTTGAAATTCTTCACGTCACCGGCGCGGGGTTGAACAGTACCAGATCGTTGTGCAGTCCCCACTTGTCCGCCCAGACCTGCTTGCGGCCGCTGGCGACGTCGAGGATCAGCTGGAACAGCTCCCAGCCGGCTTCCTCGATGGTCATCTCGCCTGACGCAATGCGGCCGGCGTCGAAATCGATCAGGTCCGACCAGCGCTTCGCCAGTTCGGTCCGCGTCGAGACCTTGATGACCGGCGCCTGTGCCAGCCCATAGGGCGTGCCGCGCCCTGTGGTGAAGATCTGCATCTGCATGCCGGCGGCGAGCTGCAGCGTGCCGCAGACGAAATCGCTTGCCGGTGTTGCCGCAAACAGCAGTCCCTTCGTCGTCGCACGCTCGCCCGGGCCGATGACGCCACTGATCGCGCTCGAGCCGGACTTGACGATTGAGCCCAATGACTTTTCGACGATATTGGCGAGGCCGCCCTTCTTGTTGCCGGGCGTCGTATTGGCGCTGCGATCGGCGCCGCCCCGCGCCAGATAGGAATCGTACCAATCCATCTCGCGTATCAGCGCGCGGCCGACATCCTCGTTGACCGCACGGCGCGTCAACAATTCGATGGCATCGCGCACTTCGGTGACTTCAGAGAACATCACCGTTGCGCCGGCGCGCACCAGAAGATCACTGGCGAAGCCGAGCGCCGGATTGGCGGTCACGCCGGAAAACGCGTCGCTGCCGCCGCATTGCAGACCGATCACGAGGTCGGAAGCCGGACAGGTCTCGCGTTTGCGCTGGTTCAGGATTTTCAGCCGCGCCTCGGCCATGGTGATGATCGTATCCACCATGTCGCCAAAGCTCTGATTGCTCTCATCCTGAAGGCGCATCATGCTGCCGGGATCCTCCTTCGGCAGTAAACGCTCCGGTGCGAGCTTCTCGCAGCCGAGGCCGACCACCATCACCTCGCCGCCAAAATTGGGATTGCGCGCGATGTTCTGCAGCGTCCGGATCGGAATATAGGCATCCGGCGCATTGATGGCGACGCCACAGCCATAGCCATGCGTGACGGCGACGACGTCATCGACATTCGGATAGCGCGGCAGCAGCTCGGCCTTGATCTTCTTGAGCGCAAATTCGAGCGTGCCGGCGACGCATTGCACTGACGTGCTGATGGCGAGAATGTTCTTCACGCCGACGGAGCCGTCGCGATTGCGAAAACCTTCGAATGTGTAGTCCTTCAGCGGCGGCTGGGGTTGCGGAACGGCATTGGCAATCTCAAGGCTATCGAGATCCGGCGCATCGGGCATGTGGATGCGCGCCTCCTCGACCCATTCGCCGGCCGAAATCATATCCAGTGCATAGCCGATGATCTCGCCGTAGCGGATGATCGGCGCATCCTTTGCGATATCTTCCAGCGCCACCTTGTGCCCCTGCGGCACGAAGTTACGCAGCTCCAGGCCGCCGGTCATCATGGTGCCCGCGGGCAGGCCGAAATCATTGACGATGATGGCGACGTTGTCGCGCGCATTCAGTTTGATGTAGCGCGGCGCATATGCGTCTGCTGCCAGCGTGGTGGCCATCGCCTTGTCCTTCCCAAATCTGCCGGCATTCGCGCCGGTCTCGTAGCAGAGCAGTAGCACAAAAGATGACGGTGTCGCGCACTTGACCGACGCGCTCTGCAGCCCGAATGATGACCTTGAAATGGGCCGGCGCGCCCGAATTCATGCAGAAATGGAATGAACGTGCGTCTTTTCGTCTTCGGGCTCGGCTACAGCGCAAACCGGTTCATCGCCCAGCATGGCGGTCAATTCACCGGGATTGCCGGCACCATCCGCACGGCCGGCAAGTCGGCTGCTCGGGATATCGAGACGCTGGTCTTCAACCCGGATGTCACCGATCCCGGCATCGGTGATCGCCTAGCGAGCGCCGATACGCTGCTCGTCTCGGTCCCGCCCGGCGCAGATGGCGATCCCGTGCTGCTGACCTTCGGCTCTGTGATCGCGGCCAGCGGCATCCAGCGCATTGTCTATCTCTCCAGCGTCGGGGTTTACGGCGATCATCAGGGCGCCTGGATCGACGAAACCGCCCCGGTCTCCGGCGAGGGTCGGCGCAGGGCACGCATCGATGCCGAAGAGCGCTGGCGCGCTCTGGCCGGCGATCGCACGACAATTCTGCGCATCGCTGGCATCTACGGCCCTGGCCGCAATGCGCTGGAAAATCTCAAAGCCGGCAAGGCCCATCGCATCGTCAAACCGGGCCAGGTGTTCAATCGCATTCATGTGGATGACATCGCGGCTGCCATCGCGGCTGCATTCGAATATCCGCAGACCGGCATCTGGAATCTGTGCGACGACGAGCCGGCGCCGCCGCAGGACGTCGTGACATTCGCCGCAGCGCTGATGGGAATCGCGCCGCCGCCCGAGCAGGACTTCGCAACCGCCGAGATGAGCCTGATGGCGCGCAGCTTCTATGCCAGCAACAACCGCATCTCGAATGCGCGGCTGAAACGCGAGCTCGGCGTGAAGCTCGCATTTCCGACCTATCGCGAAGGCCTCACGGCACTGTGGCAGCGGCGCGAGATCTAAGCAGCCGTGACTTTCGGGCTATCGCCCCGTCATCGCTTCCAACCTGTCCGGATATCGGTTGCCCTGAACGGTGATCTTCGCAGCAGCGCTCTCGATATCCCGCAGATCGTCGGCTGTCAGCTCAACGTCTGCTGCACCGAGATTTTCCTCAAGCCGATGCAGTTTCGTGGTGCCCGGGATCGGCACGATCCACGGCTTCTGGGCCAGCAGCCACGCCAGCGCGATCTGGGCCGGCGTCGCCTGCTTCCGTCCGGCGATTTCGCCGAGCAGATCGACCAGCGACTGATTGGCCTTGCGCGCTTCGGGCGTGAAGCGCGGGAGGATATTGCGGAAGTCTCCGCTGTCGAGCGTCGTGCTCTCGTTCATGGCGCCCGTGAGAAAGCCCTTGCCGAGCGGGCTGTAGGGCACGAAGCCAATCCCGAGTTCTTCGAGCGTCGGCAGCACTTCCTTTTCGGGACTGCGCGTCCATAACGAATACTCGCTCTGGATCGCAGTAATCGGCTGCACGGCATGGGCACGGCGAATTGTCGTCACGCCCGGCTCGGACAGGCCGAAATGCTTGACCTTGCCTTCGCGGATCAGGTCCTTTACCGCACCAGCCACATCCTCGATCGGCACGTCAGGATCGACGCGGTGCTGGTAGAACAGATCGATGGCATCGATCTTCAACCGCTTGAGCGATGCTTCAGCGACCTCGCAAATATGCGCGGGTCGGCTGTCGAGACCGACCTGCTGACCGGTCACGGGATCGAGCCTGAAGCCGAATTTGGTGGCGATGACGACCTGATCGCGAACCGGCGCGAGCGCTGCACCGACGAGTTCTTCATTGGTGAACGGGCCATAGACTTCGGCGGTATCGAAGAAAGTAACACCGCGTTCGACGGCTGCGCGGATCAGCGCGGTCATTTCCGTTGTGTCGGCCGGAGGCCCGTAGCCGAAGCTCATGCCCATACAGCCGAGACCGATGGCCGAGACGTCCAGTCCATTGCGTCCGAGTTTGCGTGTCTTCATGTCAAATCTCCTGTGCCATCCGGCCAATGAGCGGCTCCCGCGCTGGTGGGATGTTGCCGCCGACCTGCGACATCTGGAGATCGTGCGCCCATGAGACTAGATGATATAATCTGCACGCACTTATCAGCCGGATTCATGAATGGCCCGCCAGACAATCGACGACCTCCTCGCTTTCTTCGCCGTCGCGAAGGAGGCGAGCTTCACGCGTGCAGCCGCCAAACTCGGCGTCTCTCAATCCGCGCTCAGCCACACCATTCGCGGTCTCGAGGAGCGGCTTGGACTGCGACTATTGACCCGAACGACGCGCAGCGTTGCACCGACCGAGGCTGGTGAACGCCTGATCCGGACGATCGGCCCCAAGCTGGAAGAGATCGACGCCGAACTCGCGGCTGTCACGGAGCTGCGCGAGAAGCCGGCCGGCACCATCCGCATCACAACAGGTGAGCATTCCGCCGAAACGATCATCTGGCCTGCGCTTACCAAGCTGCTGCCGCGCTATCCCGACATCAAGGCCGAACTCGTCGTCGATTACGGCCTCATCGATATCGTCGCGGAACGCTACGACGCCGGTGTTCGCCTGGGAGAACAGGTCGCGAAAGACATGATTGCCGTCCGCATCGGACCGGACTTTCGCATGGTCGTGGTCGGCGCACCGTCGTATTTCGCCAAACGACCGCTGCCAAAACGCCCGCAAGACCTCACCGCGCATGACTGCATCAATATCCGCCTGCCGACCATGGGCGGCCTCTATGCATGGGAGTTCGAGAAGCGCGGGCGCGCCTTGAAAGTGCGTGTCGATGGCCAGATCGTGTTCAACAACATGTCGCTGCGCCACAAGGCGGTGTTGAACGGACTGGGGCTGGCCTATTTGCCGGAGGATCGCGTGCGCGAGCACATTGCCTCAGGCCGGCTTGTTCAAGTGCTGGACGATTGGTGCCAACCGTTCTCGGGCTATCACCTTTATTATCCGAGCCGCCGACAACCGACATCCGCATTCGCGGCGCTGGTTGAAGCGTTGCGTTACCGCGGCTGATCAGCAGTTGTCGTGTTCCAGCGCTTCAATCCGAACGTGATTGACGCAAAATCGCACATCGTGAAAAGTTCCTGAATCAATTTGGGCAATGCTGTGTCTTAAGCGCGACGTGGTCGCCAAAGCTGCCTTTTTCGTTTGAGGCGCTGTTGCACGCGTGTGACAGCAATCACTGCGCAATAGTCTAGGTTGCCTTTCGTCATCCCCCGTCGGGATTGAGAAGGAACACCTGATGAAGAAGCTTCTACTGTCTACCGCTGCTCTGGCCCTCGTCGCTTTGGCCGCTCCGGCGTCCGCTGCTGACCTGGCTGCGCGCCCTTACACCAAGGCTCCGGCCTATGCTCCGGCTGCTCCGATCTACAACTGGACCGGTTTCTACATCGGCGGTCACATCGGCGGCGCGTTCCCGGGCAACGACAACAACCTGCTCGGCGGCAGCAACGACGGCACGTTCATGGGCGGTGTGCAGGGTGGTTACGACTACCAGTTCGCCCCGAACTGGGTGTTCGGTCTTGAAGCCAATTACAGCTTCCTGTCCACCAGCAGCAACTTCGACAATCGCGGCCTCGGTTCGGTCACCGGTCGTGTCGGTTACACCTGGGGTCCAGCACTGCTCTACGTGAAGGGTGGTTACGCCTGGGCTGACTCCCGCTTCACCAACGGCTTTGCTGGCGATGGTGGCCGCGATGGCTACACGGTTGGTGGCGGTCTCGAATACCTGTTCACCCAGAACTGGTCGGGCAAGGTCGAGTACCAGTATTACGACTTCGGCAACGTCAACTTCATCACGCCGACCCTCGCCGTTGGTGGTTTCAAGAACGACGAGCACACGATCAAGGCCGGCCTGAACTATCGCTTCAATCTGGGCAACTTCGGCGCAGGCTTCGTTCAGTAAGCCTGACGATCTATCGTCTACTTCGTCTCCAGAAAAAACTTAGGCCCGCAGCGATGCGGGCCTTTTTTCTTTCTCGGCTACGATGACCAGCGGTGAGCGATCAGACCTTGAAGTGCTTCGACAGCTTCAGGCTCTGGCCCTGATAATTCGAGCCGATACGCTGGCCGTAGAGGGCATCCGGACGATCCAGCATGCGCTCATAGACGAGACGGCCGACGATCTGGCCATGTTCGAGAATGAACGGCACTTCGCGCGAGCGCACTTCCAGCACGGCGCGCGAGCCTTTGCCGCCAGCGCCGTCATGACCGAAGCCGGGATCGAAGAAGCCGGCATAGTGGACACGGAATTCGCCGACCAGCGGATCGAACGGCACCATTTCGGCGGCATAGTCCGGCGGCACCTGCACCGCCTCCTTGGAGGCGAGAATGTAGAACTCGCCGGGATCGAGGATCAGCGTGCCGTCCTTGCGCGCCGAGATCGGCTCCCAGAATTCATTGACGCTGTAGCCACCGCGGCGATCGATATCGACCACACCGGTATGACGCTTGGCGCGGTAGCCGACGAAGCCCGAGGCATTCTCGCCGGAGAGATCGACAGACAGCGCGAGGCCATTGTTGAGGTCGGCAGTGTCGCTGTCGACCAGCGGCTCCTGCGCGTGGAGTTCTTCCAGCGCCTCGGTGTCGAGCACCGCATCGCCGACCCGGAAACGGACCTGCGACAGGCGCGAGCCTTCGCGCAGCAATACCGGAAATGTCTTCGGGCTGATCTCGGCATAAAGCGGCCCGTGATAGCCCGCACCGATCACATCGAACCGTCTGGTGCCATCAGCAATCACCCGCGTGAACACGTCGAGGCGCCCCGTGGAGCTCTTCGGATTGGCGGCGGCAAAGATGTTCGGCGGCAGCGCCAGGCTCTCGATCAGCGGCACGATGTAGACGCAGTTGGTTTCGAGCACCGCGCCATCGGACAGATCGATCTCGTGCAGCTTCAGCTCGTCGATGCGCTCGGCGACCGTCGAATTCGGCCCCGGCAGGAAGCTGGCGCGCACACGATAGGCGATGGAGCCGAGCCGCAGATCGAGGCTGGCGGGCTGAATCTGGCTCTCGACGAAGGGATATTCCGGCAGGATCAGGCCGGCATCGGCCATCGCCGCAATCATGCGGTCGGGCAGAATTCCATCGGCATCGGGGGCAAGCGTAAACGGCACAGGTCTCGTCCTTCGGTCGTCCTTCAGCGAGAATACACTGAAAAATAGCGACTTTACCGGTTATCTCAGCCCCGCCTTGACGAAAAGGGCAAGCGGGAATATGCACATCGTTATCCCGTGGTGATTTGAGCCGGCCGGCTTGCAGCCACGTAAAATAAGTCGCTAAATAGGCCGGGGACACATGTCCTTCCAGCATGCGATCCCGGCCTGAGGACGTCCGTCCAGGCCGGTTTTTTGTGCCCGTGTTACGCGGGTACGTTGGAGGTCACATGTCTACGAAGTCCTATCGCCCCGAAACCCGGCTCGTTCATTCCGGCGCGCTGCGCTCGCAATTCAACGAGACGTCCGAAGCCCTCTTCCTGACGCAGGGCTTCATCTACGAGACCGCAGAAGCCTGCGAGGCGCGGTTCAAGGGCGAAGATCCCGGTTTCATCTATTCGCGCTTTTCGAATCCGAATACGTCGATGTTCGAGAGCCGCATGATCGACCTCGAAGGTGCGGAGGCTGCACGCTCGACGGCCACCGGCATGGCCGCCGTGACCACCGCCATTCTCGCGCCGCTGCGCATGGGCGATCACGTCGTCGCTGCGAAAGCCCTGTTCGGGTCCTGTCGCTACGTCATCGAAGAGCTGCTGCCGCGCTATGGCATCGAGTTCACCCTGGTCGACGGACTCGACCTCGACCAGTGGCAGAAGGCAATGCGCCCGAATACCAAGTCGCTGTTTCTGGAAAGCCCGACCAATCCGACGCTTGACGTGCTCGACATATCAGCCATCGCTGACATCGCCCATGCCGGCGGTGCGCGGCTGATCGTCGATAACGTGTTCGCGACCCCGCTCTGGCAGAGCCCACTGGCGCTCGGCGCCGATGTCGTCGTGTATTCGGCGACCAAGCACATCGACGGTCAGGGCCGCTGCCTCGGCGGCATCATCCTGTCGTCGAAGGACTTTATCGACGAGCACATTCACAACTATCTGCGCCAGACCGGCCCCTCGATCTCGCCGTTCAATGCGTGGACGCTGGTGAAGGGGCTGGAGACGCTGGCGATCCGCGTCGAGCGGCAGACGCAGACTGCCGCGGCGATCGCCGACGTGCTGGCGCAGCACCCGAAGATCTCGCGGCTGATCTATCCGGGCCGCGAGGACCACCCGCAGGCGGCGACGGTGAAGAAGCAGATGCGTGCGGGTTCGACGCTGATCGGCTTCGAGGTGAAGGGCGGCAAGGCAGCAGCCTTCCGCGTCCTCAACGAGCTGAAAGTGGCTCGTATCTCGAACAATCTCGGCGATGCCAAGAGCCTCGTCACGCATCCGGCGACGACGACGCATCAGCGTCTGCCGCTGGAAGCACGGCTTGAACTCGGGATCACCGAAGGCTTCATCCGCTTCTCGGCGGGCCTCGAGCATCGTGACGATCTGATCGAGGATCTCGAAGCGGCACTGGCGAAGGCGTAGTTCGCGCCATCACACTCCGTCATGCCCGGCGAATGCCGGGTATCCACGTCTTTGCCTAGAACTAAGACGTGGATGGCCGGGACAAGCCCGGCCATGACGGCGTTTTAGTTTCAACTAACACAATAAACTTACAGCGGCTTCTGCGCCTGCTGAATCTGCGGCTCGTTGATGCCGAGCTTCACTTGGCCGACCGACTTGATGATGTTGTCGCCCAGCAACTGCGCGAAGCAGGCATAGCCCCAATCGTTCATATGCAGGCCGTCGGCAATGACGAAGCTGTCGAACGACATCTGCTGGCCTTCGTGCCATTCCTTCATCACTTCGAAGCGCGGGAAGATGCCGACCTTGCGTAGTTCCGCGACCTTGTGCAGCAGCGAGACCATCTTGCTGGTACCTTCCGGCCGCGTATTCACCAGCGGCGAATATTGCGGATCGACCAGCACCAGATCGGCGCCTGCGGCCTGAATGCGGGCGACGCCGTCTTCCACCATCTTGCTGGTTTCGCCGGGATCGAGATTGCGCAGCACCGCATTGGTGCCGACTTGCCAGATCACGAGATCAGGCTTCGAATTGATCACTTCGCTCTGCAGCCGCGCCATCATTTCCGGCGCATCTTCGCCGCCCTTGCCGCGGTTGAGCACGGTGATGTTGGCCGACGGGTAAGCACGATGCAGCTGCGCGGCAAGGCGGTTCGGATAGGTGAATTCCGGCGCTGTCGAACCGTAGCCTTCGGTGGAGGACGAGCCGAACGCAACGATGACCACGGGCTTGCCGGCCACGAGCTTGCTGGCCACATGCGGCAGCGCGCCCATCGCCTTCATGCCGCCTTTCGGTGTACGGCAGGGGACGCGGCTCAAGATATCGGTCGCGGTCTTGGCGACTTCCTTGACCCTGTCGATGGCTTTCGCAGCGACGCCCCTCTTCGCGGAGTCCGCTGGATCATTGACCGCAATGCTCTGATCGGTGCCCTTGCCGTCAGCCGGGGCGGCCTGCGCCGCTTCGGCGTGCGCGACGGACGATGAGATCGGGAGCGCGAAGGTCGTGGAAGCAGCAAAGGCAGCGACGACAGCAAAGCGAGACAAATGGCCGACGAAACTCATTAACGCTGAATCCTCAAATCCGCTGCTTTGATCTTGGCCGCATCGACGACAAAGGTCGAAAGCGCCCGGCCAAGACAATCATGCACCCGCTTCGCCAGCTCCATGCCGGGCGACGCGCTGAACAGGTCAAAATCACCGCTCTCATTCCAGTGCCGCATGATGGCGAAACGGTCGAACAGCGGGACGTCGTGCTGCTGCGCCACCACACGCATATTATCTAGGTAGGCGGAGCCGGAAATCATCGTCTCCGTGCGCGGACTGTACTGCAGATTCATTAAAATGACGTCAGTTCCGGCCTTTTGCATGGCGGCAACGCCCTCATCCAGGGCGTTCCGGAAGTCGTCGGCGTCGGCCTGCTTCATGGCATCCACGGTTCCGGTCTGCCAGATCACCAGGTTCGGCTTCTTGTCCGTCACCAGCTGTTCCAGGGTCGGGGCCATTTCCTCGGCGGTCTTCTTGACCTGCAGCTCCAGTGCCACGTTCACCTCGACGCCCGGTAGCTTCTCCTTCAGATAGGCCTGCAGGCGGTTCGGATAGGCTGCGGAGTGGTCTGAGACCCCGATCACCGAGGATCGGCTGCCAACGACCAGAATATCGAGCTTTCCACCCGGTTTGGCCGCAGCCTCGACCTTGGGCAGGGTGCTTTCGGAGGTCAGGAGGTAGGCGGGAACCTCACAGGTATGCGCGGGCGGTTCAGCCCGGACAGGAGCCGCCACCAGCAGGCCAGCCAGCATCGTGAGCCGCAGAACGGCCTTCATGCTTCCCCTCCTGCGAGATCCGCGTCGGATCGTTTGGCGCGGGATCCGCCTTTGACAGTGACGCCCTTGTACCACGAAAACACCCAGGCGGCGGTTGACATAACAACTATGCCGAGGAAGCTGATCAAGGCATGCATGCCAGCCCCGCCGGCGACCTCAGCCAGCACGAAATGGCCGGCAAAGGCCAGGAACACCCCGATACAGAAGATTTCGAGGGAGTGCTGGCCGCACAGCACCATTGGCCGCAACCACACCGATTTCAGCCCCGGCCAGTCCTTGGGCAGGAAACGGACCGTGAGCGCCGCCAGCGCCAGGAAGTGGGCGAAACGCAGCACGTCGAGATCGGTCTTGTTGATGGGATACATCCACTGCTCGATGACCTTCGGCAGCAGATGATGGATCTGCGGAATGTACCAGGTCAGCGTCACCCAGAACGCCGCCAGAAGATAGGCCACGCAGAGCCACAGCGTGATGTTGGATGACAGTATCCGCGACATCCTGACGGCGCCGCCCAGCGCGCACCAGGCACCGAACACGAACAGCAACTGCCAGGCGAACGGATTGAAGGCCCAAACGCCGTTCGGGTAGGCGGTCAGATGCAGGTCGAATTCCCAGGTCAGCGCATAAAGACCGACCGACAGCGCCAGCGTGAGATCGGCGCGGCGGCGCATCAGCCAGAGGATCGGCGGCAGGAACAGCATGAGGACGATATAGAGCGGCAACACGTCCATGTTCACCGGGCGAAATTTCAGCAACAGCGCCTGAACGATGGTCACGTCAGGCTGTTTGAGAAAATCGAGAATTCCCATTTCCTCGGAATAAAGCGGGTTCTCGAACCGCGTCGCAACATAGGAGATTTCCGCGAGGAAGATCGTGAACAGGAAGACGTGGGCGACATAGATCTGCCAGACGCGCTTGAAGATGCGCGCGCTGGCGACCAGCGTGCCCTGCTCCTGCATCGCGCGGCCATAGACGAAAGCGGCGGTATAGCCGGAGATGAAGATGAAGATCTCGGTGGCGTCGCTGAAACCGTAATTACGGATCGTCAGCCAGGTCAGGATATTCGGCGGCAGGTGATCAATGAAGATCAGCCACAGCGCCAGCCCGCGAAACAGATCGAGGCGCAATTCGCGTTCGGTGCCTGCGACGGGAAACGACACGGCATCGGCACGCGTCGAGGCGCGCGACGCGGACACGTGGGAGGACGCATCTGCGTGGGGATGGCCGGCAATCGGGTCGGCAACAGAGGTCATTCAGCACCGCTCAGCGGAAATCGTCACATGATGAAAATCGACCGCCCCACACCACGCAGGCAATTGCATGGGGCGATCCGTCACGTCATAGCCAAATCAGGGATCGATTATGCGGTAACTATGTTGAAACCGCGATGGGTTGCCGCCGTTCCGCGCAGCACTCCACGCTGATTTTCCCTGGATTTGGCCGGTAACGTGTTTTTCGCTATGCTTGCGACGCATTTTAAACGATGACACCGCCATGTACCGCGCCATCACACGACAGATCGAAGTCACCGTCGAACCGAATTTCATGCCTGAAAGCTCGTCGCAGGAGAAGCGACAGTTCTTCTGGTCCTATACGGTCGTCATCACCAATGCCGGCAAAGAGACCGTGCAGTTGAAGACCCGGCACTGGATCATCACCGATGCATCCGGCCGCATGCAGGAAGTGCGCGGCGAAGGCGTCGTCGGCGAGCAGCCCGTGCTCGGCCCCGGCGAACGCTTCGAATACACATCGCGTGTGCCGCTGCCGACAACGTCCGGCTTCATGGAAGGCACCTATCAGATGGTGACCGATACCGGCGAGCCGTTCGAGATCGACGTGCCGCTGTTTTCGCTGGACGGACCGGACGGAAAGCGCGTGCTGAATTAGGGGCTGGCTCTTCTCCCTCTCCGGGGCCGTGTAGCCGAGCAGCGGAAGGGGATCATCGGCTTCTCCCCACGTCATGGCCGGACTTGTTCCGGCCATCCACGCCTTCCTTTGTCACCAAGACGTGGATACGCGGGACATCTAGTGAAGCTCGCTTCGCGCTGCCCGCGCATGACGGTGTTTGTGCGCGCGTCACGCGATTTCAGATTCAACTGTCAAACAGCCACTGTCCTTCAGACATGCGTCATCGCCCCCATTGTTTGCGGCGCGGGGGCGCCGTCGTGGTTTGCATTCCCACCCTCTTGCGAGAGGGCGTGCGGAACGCCGGGTGCCCGTTGCACCCTTGGGCCTGATGCGATGCGGTCTTCCGCAATTGAGTGTGCATCAGGACTTTCGGAGGCGCCGAGCAAGTGCCCGACGTTCCGCCTGCGGTGTTTTTTCGGTTGCTTGCACATCTGCCATGGCGAACGGTCCCATCACCAAAATTAATGTCCCAGGGCGGAGGGACAGGGTAGCCGCAAAGCACTTGGCCGAACGCGTTTCGATTTGGTCGTCCGTCACACTGTCCAGGGCTCTTTCCATCTCAAGGCCGGCCGTCTCCTTGCCAGTGGCAGTGCTGGCGCAGATCCGTCCTGCCCGAAGACAGACGTTCCCCCATGAACCGCGTGACGCCGCATCTCCGGCGTCCACCGCATCCCACCCCGCGAACGTGACGATCGCGATCGCCCCTCTCGGTGGGGCAGGACGGAGGGGAATATAAACCTGACGGGGATGTTGTCAATGATGGATAGGAAAAAATGTTTGGTGCGGGCTTGTCCCACGTTCGTCATTCCGGGGCGGCTGCGCGCCTTCGCGGTGGCGAACCCGGAATCCCGACCTGTTCACCGCAAAACACTTCGAGATTCCGGGCTCAGTCCGGTCCGCTTCGCGGTCCGTCCTGCCCCGGAATGACGAGTGTGGATTGAATTTCCTCGCCGCACCAATTGGTGTGCCGGGGAATGACAGCGGGGCGTGACGCGGGCGAATGCCTATTCCACGCCCGCTTCCTGCGGTGTGAACTCATACACCGACGAACAGAACTCGCAGGTCACGACGACCTTGTCGTCCTTGACCATGTCGGCGCGGTCCTGCGGCTCGAAGCTCTTGAGCATGCCGGACACGGCATCGCGCGAGCAGGAACACTCCGCGCGCAGCGGCGATGAGGCGAAGACGCGGACGCCGCGCTCGTGGAACAGGCGATACAGCAGCCGCTCGCCGGACAGATCCGGATCGATCAGCTCGACATCCTCGACGGTGCCAATCAGCGACTGGCCCTCGACCCAGGCGTCATCTTCCGGCACAGCATCCACCTCCGCGCCCTCCGGCGCATCGCCGGCATGGAGGTCGCGCTGCACGCGCTCCGGCGCCTTTGGCAGGAACTGCAGCAGCATGCCACCGGCGCGCCAGCGATGTGTCGGGCCACCTTCCTCGCCGCTGCGCCATTCCTCGCCCACGGCGAGGCGCACCTTGGTCGGAATCTGTTCGGAGCGCAGGAAGTATTCATGTGCGGCATCTTCCAGCGTACCGCCGTCAAGCGCGACGAGCCCCTGATAGCGGCTCATATCCGCCCCCTGATCGACGGTCATCGCCAGATGGCCCTTGCCGAGCAGCGCCGCGGTGCCGAGACCGGGCAAAAGGCGCTCGGCATCGAACCGCGCATAGGCGCGCATTTTATCCGGCGCGCGGAAGTCGACGATCATCAGCGACACCGGACCATCGGTCTGGGTCTGCAGGATGAAGCGGCCGTCGAATTTCAGCGAGGAGCCGAGCAGCGTGGTCAGCACGATGGCCTCGCCGAGCAGCTTGGCCACCGGCGCGGGATAATCATGTTTGGCGAGCAGTTCATCGAGTGCCGGGCCAAGTCGCGTCAGCCGCCCGCGTAGGTCGAGCGGCGCCACCTCGAAGGGCAGCACCGCGTCATCGACCGGAACGGAGGACGGCGCGCGGATGGGGGCGTCGGGCTGGAGATTTGGATTTGATGGGGTCATGGCGCTCTATTTGGGGGCGGAGGGCCGCAAGTGAAAGGGGGCGATGGAACCGGGAAAATGGAGCGTAAGCAGCTGCGCTTTTCTTCCCTCTCCCCCGCGCGAAGCGAAGCTTCGCCAGGTGGGAGAGGGTGGATCGAACATGCGAAGCATGTTCGAGACGGGAGAGGGGGCGCCACAAACACCGCGCTTTGCCGCTACCCCTCTCCCGCCCTCGCTTTGCTCAGGCACCCTCTCCCGCAAGGGGAGAGGGGAAGAAAGAAAGCTCCGTGCTGTCTCACGCCACCGCGTTGAGGCACCAGGCCAGAATGCCCTTCTGCGCATGCAGACGGTTTTCGGCCTCGTCGAACACCACCGACTGCGGACCGTCGATGACCTCGTCGGTGACCTCCTCGCCGCGATGCGCCGGCAGGCAGTGCATGAAGAGTGCGTCCGGCTTGGCCAGTGACATCAGGCGCGCATTGACCTGATAGGGTTTGAGCAGGTTGTGGCGGGTCTCGCCGTCCTTGTCGCCCATCGACACCCAGGTGTCGGTGACGACGCAATCGACGCCCTTCACCATCGCATCGGGATCGTCGCTGAAGGTGATCGGCGCGTTTGCCGCCTTGACCCAGTCCTTGAACGGCTTCTTCGGCGACAGCTGCGGCGGCGTCGCGATATTCAGTTTGAACTGGAAGCGTTCGGCCGCATGCGCCCAGGACATCAGCACATTGTTGTCGTCGCCGGTCCAGGCCACGGTGCGGCCCTTGATCGGGCCGCGATGTTCCTCATAGGTCATCACGTCCGCCATCACCTGGCAGGGATGCGAGAAGCGCGTCAGGCCGTTGATGACCGGCACGGTCGCATTTTCCGCGAGCTCCATCAGCGAGTCATGATTGAGGATGCGGATCATGATGATGTCGACGAAGCGCGACAGCACGCGCGCGGTGTCGGCAATGGTCTCGCCGCGACCGAGCTGCATTTCGGCGCCGGTGAGCATTACGACTTCGCCGCCGAGCTGGCGCATGCCGACCTCGAACGACACGCGGGTGCGCGTCGAGGGCTTCTCGAAGATCATCGCCAGCGTCTTGTTCTTGAGCGGACGATCGGGCTCGGCATTCGAGCCATCCCGCCCTTTCAGCTTCGCCTTCATGGCGGCAGCCGCGTTCATGATATTGCGCAACTCGCTGGCCGGCACGGCCGTGAGATCGAGGAAGTGCCGCGGTGACGTGCTCATCACGCGGCTCCCTGCGTCTTTGCAGATGCCTTGGCGGATGAGCCGAGGGCCACGCAGGCCTGTTCCAGCCGCTGCACGGCCTGCTCGATCTCGGCCTCGCTGACGATCAGCGGCGGCAGGAAGCGCACGACATTGTCGCCGGCGCCAACCGTCAGCAGCTTCGCGTCACGCAATGCGGCCACGAGATCGCCGGCCGGCACGACAGCCTTGAGGCCGATCAGCAGACCTTCGCCGCGCACTTCGCTGAGCACATCAGGATGGCCGTCGACCACGCCCGCGAGTTTCTGTTTCAGCAACAGCGACATCTTCTTCACATGGTCGAAGAAGCCTGGCTTCAGCATGATATCGAGCACGGAATTCGCGGCGGCGACCGCCAGCGGATTGCCGCCGAAGGTCGAACCATGGGAGCCGGGCGCCATGCCTTCGGCCGCTTCCGCCGTAACGAGGCACGCACCGATGGGGAAACCGCCGCCGAGCGCCTTGGCCAGCGACATGACATCCGGCGTCACGCCGATGCGCTGATAGGCGAACAACTCGCCGGTGCGGCCCATGCCGGTCTGCACTTCGTCGAAGATCAGCAGGATGCCGTTCTTGTCGCAGAGTTCGCGCAGCGCGCCAAAGAACGCGTTGCTCGGCGCACGCACGCCACCCTCACCCTGCAGCGGCTCGATGAGAATGCCGGCGGTGTTCGGACCGATCGCCTTCTTCACGGCTTCGATATCGCCGAGCGGCAACTGATCGAAGCCGTCGAGCGGCGTGCCGTAGCCTTCGAGATATTTGGCAGCGCCGGTCGCCGCCAGCGTGCCGAGAGTGCGGCCATGGAATGCGCCTTCAAAGGTGATGATGCGCGTGCGCTCGGGGTGGCCCTTGGAGAAATGATAGTGGCGGGTCACCTTGATCGCGCATTCCATCGCTTCCGCACCCGAATTGGCGAAGAACACGAAGTCGGCAAAGCTTTGTTCGCACAACCGCGCGGCGAGGCGCTCGCCGTCCGGGCTCTTGAACAGGTTCGACATGTGCCAGAGCTTGGTGGCCTGCTCCTGCAATGCGGCGACCATATGTGGGTGCGCATGGCCCAGCGCGTTCACGGCAACGCCGCTGGTGAAGTCGAGATAGCGCTCGCCATCGGTTCCAATCAGCCACGCGCCTTCACCGCGCTCGAAAGCGACATCCGCACGCGCGAAAACAGGCAGCAAGTGAGCCTGAGAGAGGGGCGAAGACGTTGCGTTGCTGGTCATAACCGATCCGATCGAAAAGACTGCGGCCGCGTCGATGACAACTGTGCGAAATCGAACAACGGACCCTAGAAACGAAACGTGCCGCCCTTCTCGGGCGGCACGTGGGCATTATTCTATGTGTGCTGTGAAGACTGTCAACCGCGCACTGCGGCTTTCGAGTCACACGGAGTCGCAGAAAAAGCCGATTTTGCAGCTTTATTTGCAGAAGCATGTGGACGCGGCATGCCCGACTCTTGCGCGCGAGTCACGGCATATTGTAGCTTTTGCCTCGTCGGATACGACATCTCGTGCGGCGGTAGATCCTTTTGACACATCCAGTGCGGCGTAACAGCCGGACGCGAAATTCGCGCCCGGTGAGCGCTAAAGGATTCTGACCGCAGGGATTTTTGAAGTCTCAACTCGCAGCGCTGCCCGGTCAGGCCGGCGCTCACGAAGGGAAAACGGCGATGACGGTAATGACATGGACCGACGATCGCGTCGAACAGTTGAAGAAACTCTGGGAAGGCGGCCTTTCCGCCAGCCAGATCGCTGCGGAACTCGGTAACGTGACCCGCAACGCCGTGATCGGCAAGGTTCACCGCCTTGGCCTGTCCGGCCGTGCCAAGAGCCCCTCCTCGGCAGCTCCGCGGCAGCGCAAGGCGCGCCCGGCGCAGCAGATGGTACGTGTCGCCCGCCCGATGGCACGCGGCAATACCGCGCTGGCCCATAATTACGAGATCGAGGCCGAGCCCGATCCGATCGCCTATGACAACATTGTGCCGATCAGCCAGCGCCTGTCGCTGGTCGAACTCAACGAAGCCACCTGCCATTGGCCGATCGGCGATCCGTCGAGCGCGGACTTCTATTTCTGCGGCGGCAAGGCCCTGGCCGGCGCCCCCTATTGCGCACATCACTCGCGCATCGCCTATCAGCCGGCAAGCGACCGCCGCCGCGCGGTGCCGAAGCCGACGCGCTGAGCTGGAAGATATCCAAGCCAAAGAAAATGCCCGGTGATGAGCCGGGCATTTTTTTGTTTGGGGCTTCTAACCTCTCCCCGCTTGCGGGGAGAAGGAAGATACCTACTCCGCCGCCTTGTCGAAGCGGTCATCCAGCGCGTAGCCGGCGCCGCGCACGGTGCGGATCGGATCGGGCTCACCGGCGGGGTTGAGCAGCTTGCGCAGGCGGCCGATATGCACGTCGACGGTGCGCTCGTCGATATAGATGTCGCGGCCCCAGACGCTGTCGAGCAACTGCTCGCGGCTGAACACGCGGCCCGGATGTTCCAGGAAGAACTCCAGCAGGCGATATTCGGTCGGACCGAGATCGATCGGACGGCTTGAGCGCACGACGCGGCGCTTGTCGCGGTCGAGTTCGATGTCGCCAAACGCCAGGACGGTGGCGAGACGCTCGGGAGCTGCACGACGGAGCAGGCCCTTCACGCGGGCCAGGAGCTCCGGCACGGAGAACGGCTTGACGATGTAATCGTCGGCACCGGTGGCGAGACCGCGAACGCGCTCGCTCTCTTCGCCGCGCGCCGTCAGCATGATGATCGGCAATGCCTTGGTTTCGGGCCGTGCGCGCAGGCGGCGGCACAGTTCGATGCCGGACAGGCCCGGCAGCATCCAGTCGAGCACCACGAGATCCGGCACCCGCTCCTTCAAGCGGGTATCGGCATCGTCGCCGCGAGCGACGGTTTCAACATCATAGCCTTCGGCGTCGAGGTTGTAGCGAAGAAGCGTCGTGAGGGCTTCCTCGTCCTCCACCACCAGAATGCGTGCATTCACAGCCATATGGTCAATATCCTCAGTGACGTCCGAAAAGCCTTTAGATCATGATCCTTGCGGAAGACTGGCTTCCACTTCCCGGATCATGCTTCAGACCGTCGGCGTATTCGCGAATGTGGTCATGTCGCCCTTCGGGCGCTTGTCGAGGATTTGCTGGCCCTCGATCATGTAGAACACGGTTTCCGCAATATTGGTGGCATGGTCACCGATCCGCTCGATGTTCTTGGCGCAGAACATCAGGTGGATACAGAACGAAATGTTACGCGGGTCTTCCATCATATAGGTCAGGAGTTCGCGGAACAGCGAGGTGCAGATCGCGTCGATTTCCTCGTCGCCCTTCCACACCGTCATCGCAGCGGGCAGATCGTGTGCGGCATAGGCGTCGAGCACGGCCTTGACCTGGGTGGTCACGAGGTCGGTCATGTGCTCGAGGCCGCGGATCAGCTTCAGCGGATGGAAGTCGCTGTCGAGTGCATTGACGCGCTTACCGATATTCTTGGAGAGATCGCCGATGCGTTCCAGATCGGTGGCGACGCGCAGCGCGCCGACAATCTCGCGCAAATCGACAGCCATCGGCTGGCGTTTGGCGATGGTCAGCACGGCGCGCTCTTCGATTGTGCGCTGCAACTGGTCGATCTCGGAGTCAGTGGCGACGACGCGCGCACCGAGCGCGACGTCCCGGCGGATCAGCGCATCGACGGATTCGACGATCTGCCGTTCCGCGAGGCCACCCATCTCGGCGACGAGACGGGTCAGCTCCTGCAGATCGTCGTCGAAAGCCTTGGTGGTGTGTTCAAAAGCCATCTCAAATTCCTCCCGCGAATATGTCGCGTCAGCCGAAGCGGCCGGTGATGTAATCCTGGGTGCGGCGATCGGTCGGCGACGTGAAGATCTTGTTGGTCTGATCGAACTCGATCAACTCGCCGAGATACATGAAGGCCGTGCTGTCGGAGACGCGGGCAGCCTGCTGCATGTTATGGGTCACGATCGCGATCGTGTACTGATCCTTCAACTCGTCGATCAGCTCCTCGATCTTCGCGGTCGAGATCGGATCCAGCGCCGAGCACGGCTCGTCGAACAGGATCACCTCCGGCCGCACCGCGATGGTGCGCGCAATGCACAGGCGCTGCTGCTGACCACCCGACAGGCTGAGGCCCGACGCGTTGAGCTTGTCCTTGACTTCGTTCCAGAGTGCACCGCCGCGCAGCGCCCTCTCGACGCGAATGTCCATCTCCGACTTGGAGATCTTTTCGTAGAGGCGGATACCGAAGGCGATGTTTTCGTAAATCGTCATCGGGAACGGGGTCGGCTTCTGGAACACCATGCCGACGCGGGCGCGCAGCAGGTTGAGATCCAGCTTCGGATCCAGAATGTTCTGGTTGTCGAGCATGAGCTGACCTTCGGCGCGCTGGCCGGGATACAGATCATACATGCGGTTGAAGATGCGCAGCAGCGTGGACTTGCCGCAGCCCGACGGGCCGATGAATGCGGTTACGCGGTTCGCCATCAGCGTCAGGTTGATCTTCTTCAGGGCGTGGTGTTCGCCATAGTAGAAGTTCAGGTCGCGCACGGTGACCTTGGGACGGGTCTCGCCCTGCAGGGCCGACGGCGGCGGCATCGAGACGGAAGGAACGCCAGACGACACAGAAAGCTCACTCATTTTGCTGTCCTCTCGGCGCCGAGAATGCGCGCGCCAATGTTAAGGGCAAGTACGGTCAAGGTGATGATCAGGGCACCGCTCCAGGCGAGCTGCTTCCAGTACTCGTAGGGGCTCTGCACGAAGTTGTTGATGGTCACCGGCAGGTTGGCCATCGTCTTGGTGAGATCGAGGCTGAAGAACTGGTTGCTCAGCGCGGTGAACAGCAGCGGCGCCGTTTCACCTGCGACACGCGCCGTCGCCAGCAGCACACCGGTGATCAGACCGGCGCGGGCTGCACGATAGGCGATCCGCTTGATGACCAGGGAGCGCGGCAGGCCAAGCGCCGAGGCCGCTTCGCGCAGCGGGTTCGGCACGAGACCAAGCATATCTTCAGTGGTGCGAACCACGACGGGGATCACGATCACGGCAAGCGCAAGCGAACCGGCGAGAGCCGAGAAGCCGCCCATCGGAACCACCACCGCACCATAAACGAACAGGCCGATGATGATGGACGGGGCCGACAGCAACACGTCGTTGATGAAGCGGATCACCGAGGTGAGTTTGTCGTGCTTGCCGTATTCCGCGAGATAGGTGCCAGCGAACAGGCCGAGTGGCGCGCCGATGCCGACACCGATGACGGTCATGATGATCGAACCGACGATGGCATTGAGCAGGCCGCCTTCCATGGAGCCGGGCGGCGGCGTGTTCTGGGTGAAGATCTGCAGACTGATGCCGGCGATACCGTTGTAGAACAGCGTGAACAGGATCAGCGCGAGCCAGGTGACGCCAAAGAGAGCGGCACCCATGCAGAGCCCACGGATGATCATGTCGTTGCGACGGCGTGAAGCGTAAATCGGGTTCATATTAGTTGCCCGCCTTCTTTTCCAGACGCAGCAGCATCAGACGCGCTGCCGAGAGCACGAAGAATGTCAGCACGAACAGCAGGAGACCGAGCAGGATCAGACCCGATTGATGCAGACCGTCGCTCTCCGCGAACTCGCTGGCGATCGCTGCCGAGATCGTGGTGCCCGGGCCAAAGATCGAGCCTGTGATCCGGAACGAGTTGCCGATGATGAAGGTCACCGCCATCGTTTCACCGAGCGCACGGCCGAGCGCCAGCATGACGCCACCGATCACACCAACGCGGGTATAGGGGATGACGACATTGCGGACGACTTCCCAGGTGGTGCAGCCGACGCCGTAAGCGGCTTCCTTGAGCACCGGCGGCACCGTCTTGAACACGTCGACCGAGATCGAGGTGATGAAGGGCAGCACCATGATGGCGAGGATCAGCGACGCGTTGAACAGCGAGAGATAGGACGGCGGGCCGGCGAAGATCACGCCGAGGACCGGGACGCCTTCGAAGGCGTTGATCATGAATGGCTGCACGTGGTTGGCCAGGAACGGGCCGAGCACGAAGAAGCCCCACATGCCGTAGATGATCGAAGGAATACCGGCGAGAAGCTCAACCGCCATGCCGATCGGGCGGCGCAGCCAGTTCGGGCACAGTTCGGTGAGGAAGATCGCGATGCCGATGCCGACCGGGATGGCGATCGCCATCGCGATCACCGAGGTGATCAGCGTGCCGTAGATCGGGCCGAGCGCTCCCAGCACCGGCGGATCAGCCGACGGTGCCCAACGCTGCGTCGTCAGGAACGAGAAGCCGAATTCTCGAAGCGCGGGCCACGCACCAACGATAAGCGACAGAATGATGCCGCCGAGGATAAACAGAACGGACAGAGCCGAGATGCGGGTGATCCAGTAAAACGCCTGATCCCCAGTCTTGAAGGCATTCAAAGCCTTCGCACGATCATAAGGTCCGGCAGCGTCCATCGAAGAGCTCTGTACGGCCATGTCTGCCACGCCAGTCCCCTGTAATTGTTACAATACCCCAAAACGCATTGCCCTGGAGGGGCTTGTCAGGGCGCGAAGTCAGAAGAGAAGAAGAAAGAAATTCAGCCCTGCAGCAAACGGAGGAGAGATGCCCCTCTCCCCCGCCCACACACCAGATCAGCTCTTGATGTCAGCCGACCAGGTCTTTTCGATCAGTTTGACGACCGAGTCCGGCATCGGGATGTAGTCGAGCTCTTCGGCAGCCTTGTCGCCCTTTTCGAACGACCACTTGAAGAACTTCAGCGCTTCAGCCGAGGCCGCCTTGTCGGTCGGGGCCTTGTGCATGAGGATGAAGGTCGCCGCAGTGATCGGCCAGGACGCTTCGCCCGGCTGGTCGGTGAGGATCACGTAGTAGCCGGGAGCCTTGGCCCAGTCGGCATTGGCAGCAGCAGCCTGGAAGGCCGCGACGGTCGGCTGCACGGTCTTGCCAGCCTTGTTGACGAGGCCGGCATAGGTCAGCTTGTTCTGCTTGGCGTAAGCATATTCAACGTAACCGATTGCGTTCTTGGTCTGACCGACGTTGCCGGCAACGCCTTCATTGCCCTTGGCGCCGACGCCAACCGGCCACTCGACAGCCGTACCGGTGCCGACCTTGGTCTTCCAGTCAGCCGAGGCCTTCGACAGATAGTCAGTGAAGTTGAAGGTGGTGCCCGAACCGTCCGAACGACGAACGACAGTGATGGCAGCCGAAGGCAGCTTCAGCTTCGGGTTCAGCTTGGCGATGGCAGCGTCGTCCCACTTGGTGACCTTGCCGAGATAGATGTCGCCGAGCACTTCGCCGGAGAGAACCAGCTCGCCCGAGGCAATGCCTTCGAGATTCACGACGGGAACGATCGCGCCCATCACCATCGGCCACTGAACCAGGCCGTCCTTCTCGAGCTGCTCAGCCTTGAGCGGCGCGTCGGTGGCGCCGAAGGTCACGGTCTTGGCCTGGATCTGCTTGATGCCGGCGCCCGAACCAATCGACTGGTAGTTCAAACCATTGCCAGTCTCTTTCTTGTAGGCGTCGGCCCACTTCGAATAGACCGGGAACGGGAAGGTTGCGCCGGCACCCGTGATGTCGGCGGCAAATGCCGAGGTCGAGGCGGCAACGAGGCCGGCAGCGACGATCGCTTTGAGGAATTTCATGGGATGTCTCCAATCTCGTGAGCGACCGCGCCGGATGCGCCAGTTGTGCTCACGCCGCCCGTTTAGGGGTGGTCGATTGTGCTTTTATGATAGTTCCGTGACACTTGGATGACGACGTCAAGCATATGTAAATGCTTCGTTTTTCTGCCTCCGCGGATAATTTTACCGTGCAAATGACAGCGAAAATGCCCTGCCATACGGGACATGCCAGGCCGTCAAAATCCACCGTCACAGGGGTTAACAATATGTTTCAGCAGGCGGAATCCGGCCTCGCAAGCAAGCGCGCGTATGACAGCGGCGGGTACGATATTGAGGGTGATCGGACGCAATGCCGCACCATCCGCCAGGGCTTTTTTGACTTTCTGAGCGAAGCGCAGCGATGCGGGACCGCCCGAGGGCGGCCCTAACGGGCGCAAGAGAACGAAGGGAGTTTAAGGCATCAGGACGCGGCGGAGGTAGGAGGGGCCGGCGGCGTCTTCACCTGCGGAAAGGCGGCGGTAAAAGTCGCGCCGTTCTTCGGCACGCTTTCGATCAGCAGCCGGCCGCGGTGCCGGTTCAGGATGTGCTTCACCAGCGAGAGGCCAAGGCCCGTACCGCCCTGTGCGCGGCTGTCGCCGACATCGACCCGGTAGAAACGCTCGGTCAGGCGCGGCAGATGCTCGGGGGCGATGCCCGGGCCATAGTCCCGCACGGCGACGCGGATTTCCGGCACACCCTCCGAGGTCGACTCCGTGGTCAACGATACGTCCACCTTGCCGCCGGACGCGCCGTATTTCAGCGCGTTCTCGATCAGGTTCTCGAACAGCCTCAGCAATTCCTCGCGATCGCCAGCGATGGACACCGGCGTCTCAGGCAGCGCCATTTCGATCCTGACGTTGCGCTCATTGGCCAGCGGCTCCAGCCCATCGCCGACCTGGCGGATAATGGGGAGAATATCCACCAGCGTATCCGGCCGCACATGCGCCGACAGTTCGACGCGCGACAGCGACAGCAGATCGTCGATCAGCCGTGCCATGCGGGTCGCCTGCGCATGCATGATGCCGAGAAAGCGCTCGCGCGCCTTGGCGTCGTCCTTGGCCGGTCCCTGCAGCGTATCGATGAAGCCGGACAGCGCCGCCAGCGGCGTGCGCAGCTCGTGGCTGGCATTGGCGACAAAGTCGGCACGCATTTCCTCGACACGGCGCAGCGGCGTCTGGTCGTGGAACGTCATCAGCATGCAGGTGTCGGTGCCGCCAAAGGCAGTCGGAACCGGCACCGGCGTGATCATCAATTCCATCCAGCGATCGACGGGAACGTGGTCGAGGTAAGTCGCGCGGCGCGGCTCGGTGGTGGCGATGGACTCGCGCAAGGCGGTGATGATCTCAGGCGAACGCAGCGCGAATTGCGCCAGCTCGTTCTTGCGGAGTGCCGGCGCGAGCTGCGCCGCAGCGGCATTGAGATGGATAACGCGGCCGGCACGGTCGAGCAGCACGGCGGGATCGGGAATGCCTGCAATGATCGCGCGCACCGCGGGCGCCTCGACAGGATTGGCGGCCAGCGCCTCGTCGCGCGCCGTCACCACGTCATGCAGCCGCCACGGCACCAGCGCCGCGCCGGCGATGCAGACGAACACGATGCCCGCGCGAACAGGCGACAGCTCGCCGAAAAACACCAGCGCGGCCAGCGCCAGGCCGGCGGCCAGCAGGATGATCGCCGAATGCCGCAGCCGGTCCGGCCACGGCGAAAACATGGTCGATGGAGAAGCTTCAATGGCCATCTGAACCGGATCTCTTCCTGCTGCGAATGCGAACGTATATCAGGCGCCGGAGCGACCATGTTCCTTGAGCGGGTGGCCGACGCCGGGCTTGGTGTCCGCCGCGACCGCCTGCAGCTTCTTCGATCGCGAACCGATAATAAGCTCGCGAAGCGTCAGTAACATGACTGATATAAAGAACGGCGCGAGGTAATAAAGCACCCTGAACAGCAGCATGCCAGCCAGCAGCTTTTCCTGATCCATCATTTCGAGGCCGACCAGCATCGCGGCGTCGAATACGCCAAGACCGCCGGGCGAATGGCTGGCGAAACCCAGCAAGGTGGCCGAGACGAACACCACCGCCACCACGACGAAACCGACGTCAGGCTCGGCGGGCACCAGCATGTACATCGCCAGCGCACAGAAGCCGAGATCGATGATGCCGATGGTGATCTGCAGCAGGGTCAGCGGGCCGCCCGGCAGTACCACCGACCAGGGGCCACGGCCGACGCTGCGCGGCCTCATCCAGACCCAGACCACATAGCCGACGAGGCCGGCGAGGATGATATAGGCCAGGATGCGGTTCATCCATGGCGGCACCTGGTTGATCGCGCTGGCTGCCTCCGGGTGATAGGCGATGCCCATGCCGAGCACCGCGAGATTGCCGAGCCAGAAGGTGAGGCCGGCGAGAAAGACGATCTTGGCGACATCGACGGCGCTGAGATCCCAGGCCGAATAGATGCGATAGCGCACCGCGCCGCCGGTGAAGACGCTGGCGCCGACATTGTGGCCGATGGAATAGCTGGTGAAGGCCGCCAGCGCGTTGATCCGGTACGGCACGTCGCGGCGACCGATCGTGCGCACCGCAAACCAGTCGTAGAATGTCAGCGTGAAATAGCCGGCGGCAACCGACAGCGCCGACAACATGATCAGCCGCGGCTCGGTCTCGGTCATCGCCCGGAAAACGGCAGCAGCGTCGATGTTGCGCAGCTTGTGATACAGCATGTAGCAGGCGATGCCGATCACCGCGACGCTGATCAAGACACCGAGCTTGTGCAGGATTTGCTTCTCGCGCAGAAACGAGATCGCCCTGCGTATTGCTTCCAGCATCTCAACCTCGAATGCGATCCCCTGACCAGAGAGATCTGGACCAGGAAGTCAGATTAGCCTCGGCGGAACCGCCACATCAGTTGTCTCCGGCACAACCGTCGTAGCGCGTTTTGCGGCAAAGTGGAATTCGCCGACTGTGAATAAAAACAAGCCACATCAGTATATTAGGTCAGTCCTAACAAACCACCAGCCTCTCGGGTGCATTCGCTGCGGCAAAATGCCGACGTCGTGACGCGTCTCACGTGACAATGAGGCTTTCGTGACCTCATGCCGCCGATTTGGCGGCGAGACGTTGATAAAAAAGACGTCAGCGGCATGCACCACAGACCTCAGGTCGCGCGGGCCTGCTGCCTGACCACCACGATGTCGCGCAGCCACGATCCGATGGCGCAGCCGACGAGATAGAAGCCGAACAATGCGAGGCCGAGATCGAGCCAGTAGCCGAAGCGGCCGGGCACGACTTTGGCAATCGCGATGCCGACGATGACCGCGGCGATCACCGACAGACGCTGGATCCAGACCCGCGACACCGAACGCCCCCGATAGACCACGGCGATCCAGCCCATGCAGAAGCCGATCAGGAATGCCCCGAGCAGCCAGCCCCAGTGAAACATCGCAAGATAGGTCATGGCGCTTGCCTCACGACGAATTCGATCCGGCGATTCTGCAGCTTGCCTTCGTCGGTATCGTTGGTGGCGATGGGTTGGGTGCTGCCGTAGCCGATGGTGGAGAAACGGTCCGCCGGCAGGCCGGCCTTCACGAGATATTCTTCGACGGCAAGCGCGCGCTTTTCCGACAGCGACTGATTGAACGCTGCGTCGCCATCGCCGTCGGTGTGGCCGGCGATCTCGACCCGGACATTGGCGCAGCGCATGGCGATTTCCACGAGGCGATCGAGCAAGCCCGCGGAATCCACATTGATGCTGGCGCTGGAGGGCTCAAACCGGATGCGACCCTTGGTCAGGTTCTGCGCAAAGAGCTGCTGGCACACGCTGGCATCGACCGGTGCCGCGGCGGGCTTCACCGAGACTTCGGCTTTGGCCTGCCAACCCTGCGGGAGCTCGCGCGCCAGACTTGCGCGGATCTGGTCCGCGGCCACTTCGTAGAGCGCGTCACCTGACAGCTTCACCTCGCGGTCGGACACCACCAGGGTCCCCGTCGACAGCCGCGACAGCGCACCCAGCGCCGTCGTCACCGCTGCGGCAAAACCTCCGGGCGCGCCGATGCTGGCCTTCAGGTTATCGACGATCTTCTCATTGCCGAACTTGCGTCCGGCAGCCGACGCCAGCGCGGCATGGATGGTGTTGTCCGGGACATAGCCGCTCAGCGTCAGCGTATTCGTCACCGGGTCCTTGTTGGCCTGGAACACATAGGGCGGCGCCTTGACGTCATTGGCCGCGACTGTGAAGCCTTCCGGCAGATTCTTCAGCGCGGCCGCAATGGCTTCGCGGCCACCGAGATCGCGCGCCATGCCGGAGAGGCTGATATTAGTATCCGAAATCACCGCCTTGCCCTCTTTCAGCTTGGCGACCTGATCGAGCAACAGCACAGCTGCGGCATCGAACCGCGGCGGCGCGCCGCGCTTCAGACCCATACGGTCGGAGACCTCGGTTCCGCTGAGTGCGGCGCGGGCCGCTTCCACAATTCGCGCCTTGCTGGCCGGCAATGGCGCGGTCCCCCACAGCGTGACGCGGACATTGTCGCGCTCCGCGACCCAGACGAACGGCTTGGCTTCCGCGACGAGACGGGTTTCGTCATTGACCAGGCGGACGCCCGGCGTGGCCTCGACCGACGAGACCGCGCTGCGGCGACCATCTTCGGAAAATGCTTCGGCAGAAAACGAGACGTCACGCCCGGCAACCGTGATCTGGCTCTTGTCGAGGATCGTGTTTTTCAGCGCCGCAGTGCTATGCGCCGTTAAATCCGTTTCAAGCGGAATCGTGCTAACCCAGGCAGCAACCACCCAAAGGATGGCAAGCGGGATGAGCCCGGGCCACCATTTGGCACTCCACCTGTAAAATCCGTGCATTCGACGTCCTGCGGGTCTGGAAACAGAGAGAAAACAAACCCTTGCGGGACTGTCAAATTGAAATCAAGGCAAACCTCTGGCGTCGCCGCGGGTATTCGAATAACGCTTTGTTCAATCGTTTCTGATCATTTCCGTGGGTAGCATCAATTGCTCGGTCATACGATGAAGCAGATTCGCAACACGATTATTCGTGCCGGCCTGGATGCGCTGTATTTCAGTGGCGCCCACCGCGTGTTGCGACCGATCTTCGGCGGCGTGGGCACCATTTTCATGCTGCACCATGTGCGCCCTGCGCATGCCGGTTCGTTCCAGCCCAACCGTCACCTCGAGATCACACCGGATTTCCTGCGCGCCACCCTCGCTTATCTGCGCGCGACCGACGTCGATATCGTGACGCCCGATGAAGTGCAGCGGCGGTTGACGGAGCGGGATTTCTCGCGCCGCTTCGCCTGTTTCACCTGCGACGACGGCTATCGCGACAACCGCGACCATGCATTGCCCGCGATGCGGGATTTCGACGCTCCCTTCACGGTCTATGTCACCAGCGACTTCGCCTCCGGCACAGGCCGGCTGTGGTGGGTGGCGCTGGAGCGCATCGTCGCCAGGGCCGATACGATCGAGGCCCCGATCGACGGACAGATGGTGCGCCTGGACACATCGACGCTCGCCGGCAAGGACATGGCGTTCGACCGCCTGCATGGCTGGCTGCGCGGATTGCCGGAAGAAGCGGATATCCGCCGCGAGGTCAGCGTACTCTGCGCCGCGCATGGCATCGACGAAGACGCGGTCAGCGGTGAGCTGTGCATGTCGTGGGACGAACTCAAACCTTTCGCCGCCGATCCGCTGGTGACAATCGGCGCGCATACCGTAAGCCACTGCAATCTCGCCAAGCAGAGCGAAGCGATGGTCGTGCATGAGCTGTCAGCCAGCCGCACCGATATCGAAAACGTTCTGCAGCGCCCGGCCGTGCATCTTGCCTATCCCTATGGCGACCGCTGCGCCGCGGGCACACGGGAATTCGCACTGGCGAAAAGCGCTGGCTTCGAGACAGCCGTGACAACGCGCCCCGGCGTGATCGCCTCGGACAACTTCTCGCAGCTCACAGCGCTGCCGCGGGTCTCGCTGAACGGCAACTATCAGGACACCCGCTATCTGCCGGTGCTGACCTCCGGCGCGGCCACCGCGATGTGGAACGGCTTCCAGCGCGGCGGCGTCGGATAGTCTGGCCCGCTGCAGACGAACTGCAGCCTTGTTGGAGTCTTGCGTCCCGCGCCGGATCAAACCGACTTTTGCGGCAGATCGGCATCCGGCGGAAAATACACGCCCGACATCGGATCGACCCAGCACAGATGCTCGTTGACGCGGGTGACGCCAGTCACATTTTCAGCAGCCACGACAATCGCCCGACGGACATTCTCGTCCGTGATGAAGCCGTCGATGTCCACGACGCCATCCTTCACCCGGACGTCGAGGCCGAATGGTGTCCATTCGTTATGCCTGAGCACAGCGACGATGCGGCGGCGGATCAACGCATCACTCGACCCGACATCGGAGACATCGTGCATGAGATCGGCGATGGCTTCGACGAAATTCTGCCGGCTGACGATACCCACGAGCTTGTCGCCCTGCACCACCGGCACGCGCTTGATGTGATACTTCTCCATCACGTCGACGATATCGGCCAGACCGGTCTCCTCCGTTACCGTGCGGACCTCGCGGGTCATGATCTCGTGCACCTTGCGGCCGGCTTCGCGGACATAATCGATGGCCTGCAGGCTGGGGCCACGCACGAATTCGAGCCAGCGCGGACGCCTGCGCTGCGTGCCGACCTCGTGCCGACGCAGGAAGTCCCGCTCGGTCACAATGCCAACCAGCTTGCCGGCCGCATCCACCACAGGCAATCCGCTAACGTGATAATCGATCATCAGCCGCGCAGCTTCGCTGATCGACGCGTCCGGCGACACGGTGACGAGCTTGCGGGTCATAATTTGATGAGCTCTCATGACACTCTCCCATTGGGTTGAGGTCCGCTTGCTGGACGAACCAACGCGAGAAGCCTACGCCGGCCGCCGGTTCCGGCCTTGATCTGGGTCAACTGCAGCAGCGCTTGTTGACTCGCCTTGTTGACTCCCCTTGCCCGCCGCCGCACACAATCGGCCCAACGACAAAACAAACGGGAGGCGTCATGTTCACCAATCTGTTTTCGCTCGATGGCCGCATTGCACTCGTCACCGGCGGCTCGCGCGGCATCGGCAAGATGATCGCGGCAGGATTTCTCAGCCAGGGCGCGGCGAAGGTCTACATCACCGCGCGCAAGGCCGGGCCGTGCGAAGCCACCGCGAAAGAACTCTCCGCGCAATATGCCGGTGAATGCATCGCACTCCCGATCGACATCTCGACCATGGCCGGCATCGAGATGCTGGCTGCCGAAATCAAGAAGCGCGAACCCAAGCTCGACATTCTCGTCAACAATGCGGGCGCCGCCTGGGGCGCAGACTTCGATGAATTTCCGGAGAGCGGCTGGGACAAGGTGATGACGCTGAACGTCAAGACGCCGTTCTTTCTGACCAAGGCGCTGGCCGGGCCGCTGCGTGCAGCAGCCAGCGCGGACAAGCCCGCCAAGGTCATCAACATCGCTTCCATCGACGGCATCTTCGTCAATCCGATGGAGACCTACTCCTACGCCGCCAGCAAATCCGGCCTGATCCACCTGACGCGCCGCATGGCCGTGAGACTGATCAAGGACCATGTGGTCGTGACGGCCATCGCGCCGGGCCCGTTCCAGTCCGACATGAACAAGGCTGCACGCGACAATGCCGATGAAGTAGCGACCCGCGTGCCCGCCGGCCGGATCGGCACCGACGAGGACATGGCGGGCGCCGCGATCTATCTCGCTTCGCGCGCCGGCGATTACGTGGTCGGCGCGACCATCGCGGTGGACGGTGGCATCGTCTATGCGAATCCAGGCATCAAGGGCGACGGCTGGGATTGAGGTCACGCACGCCACGTCATTGCGGCCCTCGGGCTGCAATGACGCGCGATCGCTGCTGATCTATCAGCCCCGGCTATAAACTAAGCAATTAACCAGCGTCCAGCCTGCGAACGACATTTAGGCCGCAAAGCTATTCTGAAATAAGCATCTGATTTATATAAATATAATCTCCTGACCTATTCCATCGTCGCAGTTGTACACAATGGCACGCTGCTTGCTTTGTTAACCTCTGAGACATCCATGCCTCGGGGAGTACACGGCAATGGCGGACTCACTGCATACAACGACGGTCCTTGCAGAACCCGGCCCGGTCGCGGTCGACTGGGGCACGACAGCGCTCGTCATCATCGACATGCAGCGCGATTTCATGGAGCCCGGCGGCTTCGGCGAGACGCTCGGCAATGACGTCTCACAACTCGCCAGCGCCGTCGCCCCGATCGCCGCGGTCCTGAAAGCCGCGCGCGAAACCGGGATGATGGTGGTGCACACCCGTGAGGGGCACCTGCCCGATCTGTCTGACGCACCGCCCGCCAAGATCGAACGCGGAGCGCCGTCACTGCGGATCGGCGATCCCGGTCCGATGGGACGCATCCTCATTCGCGGCGAGGCCGGTCACGACATCATTCCCGCACTCTATCCCGTCGAAGGCGAGATCGTCATCGACAAGCCCGGCAAGGGCGCATTCTACGCCACGACGCTCGGCGCCGATCTCAAGGCGCGCGACATCGACACGCTGCTGGTCTGCGGTGTCACCACGGAGGTCTGCGTCAACACCACCGTGCGCGAAGCCAACGACCGCGGCTATCGCTGCATCGTCATCGCGGACGGCTGCGCATCCTACTTCCCTGAATTCCACGAGATGGGCCTGAAGATGATCAAGGCCCAGGGCGGCATCTTCGGCTGGGTCGCCTCATCCGCCGCAATCCTTGAAGCAATGACACTTTCTGAAAATGCACCGGAGATTTCCAACAAACTTGCAGCAGGAGCATCACGATGAGCACGACCGCGGGGACGTTTTCTAAAGATTCTGCCGGCAAATCCGACTTCAAGCCCGCTCTATGGACGCCGGGCGACTGGAATGCGTTTTTCGGCTTCGGCACTAATATTCTCGTCAACATGCTGGTACTGACCGGCCTGCTGCGCTTTGTCCTGAAAATGCCTGACAACATCGTATTCGGACGCATCCTTCCGGCCATGGGCCTGATGATGTGCCTGTCCACGATGTACTACGCCTGGCTCGCCTACAAACTGGCGCAGAAGACCGGCCGCAGCGATGTCTGCGCGCTGCCCTCGGGCATCAGCGTGCCGCATATGTTCATCGTCACCTTCGTGATCATGCTGCCGATCTCGATCACGACAGGCGATCCCATCAAGGGCTGGGAAGCCGGCCTCGTCTGGGTGTTCTTCCAGAGCTTCATCCTGATGATCGGCGGCTTCATCGCGCCCTGGATCCGCAAGGTAACACCGCGCGCCGCGCTCTTGGGCACGCTGGCCGGCGTCTCCATTGCTTTCATCGCGATGCGTCCGGCGCTGGAAATGTTCATGACGCCGGTGATCGGCCTCACATGTTTTGCCATCATCATGCTGAGCTGGTTCGGCGGCTATAAATATCCCAAGGGGATTCCGGCAGGCCTCGTCGCGATCGGCGTCGGCATGGTGATCGCCTGGGGCTCCAATCTCTTTGGAGTCGGTATCGGCGGCGTCAGCGTCGCCGGAGTGAAAGCAGCCTTCACCAATTTCGGGTTCTCGGTGCCGATCCCGGCCTTCGATCACGTGTTCTCCGGCTTCCAGTTCCTCGGCATCATCCTGGTCACCGCCATTCCCTATGGCATCTACGATCTGGTCGAGGCGATGGACAATGTCGAGAGCGCGGAAGCCGCCGGCGACGAATATCCGACCACCCGCGTGCTGACCGCAGACGGCGTCGTCTCGCTGATCGGCTGCCTCATGGGCAACCCCTTCATCAACGCGGTCTATATCGGCCATCCCGGCTGGAAGGCGATGGGCGGCCGGATCGGCTACTCGGCAGCGACCGGCCTGATGGTGATCGTACTGTCATGGTTCGGCGTCATCTCGCTGATGCTGGCCGTTATCCCTGTGGTCGCGATCTCACCAATCCTGCTCTATATCGGCATGCTGATCTGTGCGCAGGCGTTCGAGACCACGCCGCGCGAACATGCTCCGGCGATTGCCCTCGCACTCACGCCGCATCTTGCGGCCTGGGCCACGGTGCTGCTGTCGGGCGCACTCGGTGCCGCCGGCATGAATTTCGGCGCGATCCATTCGCCCGAATTCATCGCCAAGATGGGACAGAACGGCGTGCTGTTCCACGGCCTCGAAGTCATGGGCGGCGGCTCGATCCTGGTCGGCCTGGTGCTCGGCGCCATCGCGGTGTTCGTTATCGAGCGCAAATTCCTCAACGCTTCGGCTTTCGCTCTGGCCGGTGCCGTGCTGACCTATTTCGGCTTCATGCATGGCGAGGCGATCGGGATCGGCGGCGGATTGGGGGTGACGCCCGGCGTCGCTCTCGCTTATGCTCTTGTTGCAGCCGGGCTCTTCGCCGCGGACAAGTTCGGCGCAACCAGCCTGTCTTCTGTCCCGCAATCGGAGCCGCCACTTGCCGTGCCTGCTGAATAACATCGTCTCAACCTGCGGGTGGCACACCCGTGCCATCCGCAGCAGGTTCGCATCGTGAGTGAGTCCGTTCCCGAGACCACCGTTCCCGAAACGATCGCCGCCATCGTCGCCGCGCATCGCGCCGGCACCGTCACGCCCGCACAGACAGTCGCCCGCAGCTATCAGCGAATCCGCGACCGCGGCGATACCGCCATCTTCATCACGCTCCGCAACGAGGCCGAGGCGATCGCCGAAGCCGAGGCGCTCGCTGCGAAGGATCCCGCCACCCTGCCGCTCTACGGCGTGCCGGTCGGCGTGAAGGACAATATCGACGTCGCCGGTTTGCCGACCACCGCCGCCTGTCCCGCTTTCGCCTATAACGCAACGCGCGATGCCAGCGCCGTGGCGCGGCTGCGTGCCGCTGGCGCGATCGTCATCGGCAAGACCAATCTCGACCAGTTCGCGACGGGTCTGGTCGGCGTGCGCTCGCCCTATGGCATTCCGAAGAATGCGATCCGCGACGATCTCGTGCCGGGCGGATCGAGCTCCGGCTCTGCCGTTGCGGTATCCGCAGGCCTCGTGCCGCTGACACTCGGCACCGACACAGCCGGCTCCGGCCGCGTGCCGGCGATGCTCAACAATATCGTCGGCCTCAAGCCGAGCCTCGGCCTGATCCCGACCGCCGGCGTGGTGCCGGCGTGCCGGACGCTGGATTGCGTGTCGATCTTCACGCTGACGGTGGACGATGCTGTTGCCGCGCTCGATGTGATGGGCGGCTATGACGCCCATGATCCCTATTCGCGCAGGCGGGTACCGGGTTCGCTCACCGCGTTTCCGAAGGACCTCAAGCTCGGCGTGCCGCGCAATGGCCAGTTGATCTTCTTCGGCGACAAGGCCTCGGAAAAAGCCTATGCGGACGCGCTGAAGCGCTGGACGTCATTGGGTGCGACGCTGGTCGAGTTCGATCTCGAGCCGTTCTATGAAACCGCGCGGCTGCTCTACGATGGCCCATGGGTCGCCGAACGCCTGTTGGTGATCCGCGATCTGCTGGCGTCTGCGCCGGATGCAATTCATCCGGTGACGCGCGAGATCACCATCGCCGGTGCACGCCAGAGCGCGACGGATACGTTTGCGGCTTTGTACAAGTTGCAGGAGCTGAAGCGGGTCGCAGAACAGGCTTTCACTGCTATCGACGCGCTAGTGCTGCCGACGGCGCCGACCGCCTATACGACGGCGCAGGTGCTCGCCAACCCCATCGAGCTCAATTCGCGGCTCGGCACCTATACCAACTTCGTCAACCTGCTCGACCTCTGCGGCCTCGCCATCCCCGCCGCCATGCGTGCCGACGGCATCCCGTTCGGCATCACGCTACTGGCGCCGGGCGGCGACGACGCCTTGCTGGCCAGCATCGGACGCGTGTTTCACGCCGACACCAAATTGCCGGTTGGCGCCAGGGCCCTGCCGCAGCCGGCGCTCGCGCCGCTGTCCACTGAGTTGGCCGCTGGCGAAATCGCGATCGCGGTGGTCGGCGCGCATCTCTCGGGCATGGCGCTGAACGGCGAATTGACGGCGCTGAACGGCCGCCTGCTGAAAGCCACGACGACGGCGCCGGACTACAAGTTCTACGCACTCAACGGCACGACGCCGGCGAAGCCCGGCCTGTTGCGCGTCGCCGCGGGCTCGGGCGCGGAAATCGCCGTCGAAGTCTGGGCGTTGTCGGCAGAGGCCTTCGGCAAATTCGTTGCATCGCTTCCGCAGCCGATGTCGATCGGCACGTTGACGCTGTCCGACGGATCGAGCGTCAAGGGCTTCCTGGTGGAAGCCAAGGCGACGGAAGATGCGCGCGATATTTCGTCGTTTGGCGGATGGCGGGCGTATATGGCTGAGAAGAAGTAGCGGCGTTTTGCGTCGCAACTGTTAAAGCGCTGTCATGGCCGGGCAGCGCGAAGCGGGCTTCGCTAGATGTCCCAGCCATCCACGTCTTCGTACTGGACCAAGACGTGGATGCCCGGCACGAGGCCGGGCATGACGGAGTTTCTATGTCGAGCGTAGAGCCTTACGCCGCCCGGATATTCCCCATGAACCTGTCCAGCTCGGCACGCAGGCGCGCGCTCTCGCTCGACAGGGTCTGTGCGGAATTCAGCACCTGCGCCGATGCCGCGCCGGTTTCGGTTGCGCCGCGATTGACGTCGACGATATCGCCGGCGACCTGCTGGGTGCCGTGGGCAACCCGCTGGACGTTCTGCGCGATCTCGCGTGTGGCAGCGCCCTGCTGTTCCACGGCGCTGGCGATCTCGGACGCAATGCCCGAAATTTCGCCGATGGTGCTGCCGATCTGCTTGATCGCCGACACCGACTCCTGCGTTGCGCTCTGCATGCCGGCTATCTGGGTCGAGATTTCCTCGGTCGCCTTCGCGGTCTGGCTGGCCAGCGACTTCACTTCGGAGGCAACAACCGCAAAGCCGCGGCCGGCATCTCCGGCCCGCGCGGCCTCGATGGTCGCATTGAGCGCAAGAAGGTTGGTCTGTTCGGCAATCGCCGTGATGAGATCGACGACGTCGCCGATGCGCTGCGCGGCGCGCGACAATTCGCCGATGCGGGCATCGGTCTGCTGCGCCTGCACCACCGCACTGTCCGCGATCTTGCTGGAGGTCTGCACCTGGCGGCCGATTTCATTGACCGACAGCGAGAGTTCTTCGGTGGCGGTCGCCACCGACTGCATGTTCGAGGAGGCCTGATCCGAGGCGCCGGCGACGCGGCTCGACAATCCCTCGGTGGTCTCGGCGGTGCGCGTCAGCGTACCGGCTGCGGTTTCCAGCTGCCCGGCCGATGCCGATACGTTCGAAACGATCGCACCCACAGCGGCTTCGAAATCGTCGGCAAAACGGATGAGTTCGGCCCGGCGTGCTGCACCGGCCTCGCGGCTTTGCTCTTCCTGCATGGCGGCATCGCGCTCGGCCTTCGCGATGGCCTGCACTTTAAATTCCTCCACGGCGGACGCCATGTCGCCGAGTTCGTCGCGGCGGCCGAGACCCGGCAGCACGACCTCGAAGTCACCAGCCGCGAGCTTGCGCATCGCTGCGCACATCGCAATCATCGGACCGGCAATGCTGCGGCCCAGCAGCAGCGCAAGGATGGCACCGACGATGAAGCCGCCAACGCCCAGCACCATCACCTGGCGCTCGGTATCGTGGATCGTGGTGTCGGATTCGGTTTCAAGACGCTGCTGATCGGACAGCAGATCCCCCTTCATCGCCGTCGACAGCTTGGTGATCGCTCCCGCCGTCTCCGACATTTCCTGAACGAGACCGTCGACCTTCTTGGTGTTCTCAACGAACTTGACGAAAGCATCGGCGTAGAGCTTCGTCTCCGCGGTGATCTCCTTCACCTTGTTGTTGATCTTGTCGTCATTGGCATAGATCGTCGCAAACGAGTTCTGCAGGAACTTGATGCGAGCCGTTGCGGCATTCGAGGTCTTGTCCTCGGCCTTGCCGATATAGGTGTTCACGAGCGAGGTCGCGGTGATGAACTGGGTGGTGATTTCCTTGACCTGATCCTGCACGGAGGCAAGGCCGGCCATGGTCGCGGTATCGCCGAGATCATCGATCTTGTTACGCAGCATCAGGCTGGTGCGCGACAACTGGGTCGACGCGATGGTGTCGTTCTGTCCCTTGACGGTGAGGATGTCGGCGAACACCTTGGTGAACGTAATGAATTCGCGGGACAGCTTGGTGATCTTGTCGAGCCGCGCGGAGTCCTTGGTCACCTTCATCGACTGGTCGATGGCGTCCTTCAGACTGGTTTCCGCAGCCTTCGCTGCCTTGGCGTCCGCTTCATTGCTGGTGAGGACGTAATAGCGCGTCAGCGCCTGATAGGAGGTCAGTTCGCGGTCGATGTTGCGGGCCAGACCGGACTCCGCAACGCTGGTGCGATACGACACCACGCCGGCCGAGATACGCTCGAAGCCGACATAAGCGAGCACCATGCTGAGCGCGGAGATGGCGAGCACGGCCGCAAAGCCCAGCGTCACCTTGGCGCGGAACCTGAGGGCAGGAAACTTAAAAGAAGCCGGCTTCTTCCGGACAAGCGTCGTCGTTGCCACGTGGGGCCCCCGTTCATCACTCCCAACATCCCGGTCATCGCGCGCAAGCGCGCGCAAAGCCGATGCCCAAACCTACGGCACATTGGCTAAGGACGAGTAAACGGATACCGGAACTTCTGGAGGTTGCGCGGCAGGCGAACAGGGGGATGCCCCCTCAGGGGTGGCTGTTGCTTTAAAGCTCCGTCATGCCCGCGCTCGTCGCGGGCATCCACGTCTTTGCCACAAGGAAGGCGTGGACGGCCGGGACATCCAGCGAAGCCGCGCTTCGCGCTTTGCCCGGCCATGACGGTGGAGAGGCGGGTGTTTTCGGAAGTCCCTACGCCGCCATCGCCGGCGGGGTCAGCGACTGCCAGTTGTTGGCGAGCTGCAGCTTGGGCTCGGTGAGCGTCTGCAACTGCTCCAGCGTCATGCCCTCGACCATCTCGCGCACAAACAGTCCCTGCTCCGTGACGTCAATGACCGCCAGATTGGTGTAGATGCGCTTGACGCAGCCCGGTGCCGTGAGCGGCAGCCGGCACTTCTTGAGAATGCGCGGCTTACCTGACTTGTCGGTGTGATCCATGATCACCCGGATTTCCTTGGCGCCAACTGCGAGATCCATCGCGCCGCCGACACCGGGCGGGAAGGACGGGTCTTCCGTGGTCCAGTTGGCGAGATCGCCGGCTTCGGAGACTTCAAAGGCGCCGAGCAGGCTGACATCGAGATGCTTGCCGCGGATCATCAGGAACGCGTCGGCGTGATGCATGAACACCCCGCCCTTGATCAGCGTCGTGTAGTTCTTGCCGGCATCGATCAGGTTCTCGTCTTCCGTGCCGGGCTCCGGCTTCGGCCCGAGGCCGAGAATGCCGTTCTCGCTGTGGAAGATCACCTCGCGGCCATCGGGCACATAGCTCGCCGCCCGCGTCGGCATGCCGATGCCGAGATTGACATAGGCGCCTTCCTGCAGGTCCTGCGCGGCGCGCCAGGCCATCTGGTCGCGATTGAGCGGCTTGTATGTTGCGGTCTTATCAGACGACGTCATGCCTTTGCTCCCACTACCACCACACGATCGATGAAAATGCTCGGCGTCACCACCGCTTCCGGATCGAGACTGCCGAGTTCGACCATTTCATTGACCTGCACGACGCTGAGATCGGCAGCCATGGCCATGATCGGATTGAAGTTACGCGCCGACTGGTCATAGACGAGGTTGCCCCAGCGATCCGCCTTCTTGGCGCGCAGCAGTGCAATGTCGCCCTTCAGCGGCTTCTCGAACACATACAGCACGCCGTCGATCTCGCGGGTCTCCTTGCCCTCGGCGAGCTTGGTATGCGCCGTCACAGGCGAGAAGAAGCCGCCGAGCCCCGCGGCATGGGCATGCATGCGCTCGCTGATGATGCCCTGTGGCACCAGTTCGAGTTCCAGCGTCTTGGCACGATAGGCATTCAGGAAAGCGCTGTAGTCGCCGGAGCGCGGATAAGAACAGATCACCTTGGCGACGCGACCGGAATTGATCAGCCGGGCCAAACCAGTGTCGCCATTGCCGGCATTGTTGTGGACGATGGTGAGATTGGTCGCACCCTGCTCGTGCAGCGCCTCCAGCAGATCATCGGCAATGCCGACAGTACCGAACCCGGCCACCAGGACGACTGCCCCGTCCTTCACCCCAGCCACGGCCTCGGCCGCGCTGGCTACGCGCTTGTCGATCACTCCCGAAAACTCCTCGTCGCGGAATTGTTATTGTCCGCAATCGCTTGCGGCATTTATTGCGCCGCGACTAGAGCATTGCGGCCTGCGGATATGAAGGCACAAATTTGCAGGAGGGATACGCGCGTACCCTCCCCTGGAGGGGGAGGGTCGGTGAGCACCCGCGAAGCGGATGCGAGACGGGGTGGGGTGAGACCACACACTGCGTCGCTTGTGATTTCACCCCACCCCGCTGCGAGCTACGCTCGCATCGACCCTCCCCCTCCAGGGGAGGGTGAAGCACCCACCAAATTCCCAGTTGCAAACTTTCCGCACCGCGCTTCTAATTGGAATAATTAAAAAATACCGGGAGGTCTGCGTGTCCACAGTGAAACTGACGGTCAATGGCAAATCTGTCTCTGCCACGGTCGAAGACAGAACCCTTCTCGTCCACCTGCTCCGCGAAAATCTCAACCTGACCGGGACCCATGTGGGCTGCGATACCAGCCAGTGCGGCGCCTGCATCGTGCATATCGACGGCAAGGCGGTGAAATCCTGCACCACGCTGGTCGGTCAGATCGACGGCGCCAATGTCACCACCATTGAAGGCATTGCCAAGGGCGACCAGCTGCATCCGATGCAGGCGGCGTTCCGCGACAATCACGGCCTGCAATGCGGCTACTGCACGCCGGGCATGATCATGTCGGCGATCGACATCGTGAATCGCCACGCGGGCGATCTCGATGAAGAGACAGTGCGCCACGAGCTCGAAGGCAATATCTGCCGCTGCACTGGCTACCACAACATCGTCAAATCGGTACTCGACGCCGCCGGACGCATGAAGGTTGCGCAAGCGGCTGAATGAGCCGCGGCGCATTGATCTGAGCTGAGCCAACCGCGCCTTTCGATGGAAAGCGCGGACAATCAAAAACTCCGGCAGGGAGACCCATGAGATGGGCGTTGAAGGCATCGGCGCACGCGTTGCGCGCAAGGAAGACAAGCGATTCATCACCGGCCGCGGCCGCTATGTCGACGACGTCAAGATCGTCGGCCTCACCCACGCGCATTTCATCCGCAGCCCGCATGCTCATGCGAAAGTGAAGGGCATCGACGCCTCCGCCGCCAAGGATATGCCGGGCGTGGTGGACGTGCTCACCGCACAGCAATTGGTGGACGACAAGATCGGCAACCTGATCTGCGGCTGGGCGGTGTCCTCCAAGGACGGCACGCCGATGAAAATGGGCGCATGGCCGGCGATGGCGCCGGACACCGTGCGCTTCGTCGGTCAGGCAGTCGCCGTGGTGATCGCCGAGACCAAGAACCAGGCGAAGGATGCGGCCGAGGCCGTGGTCGTGACTTATGAAGAACTCCCTGCCGTCAGCAGCATGACCGCAGCGCTCGCCTCAGGCGCGCCGCAACTGCATCCGGAAGCGCCGGGCAATGTGGTCTATGACTGGGCGATCGGCGACGAGAAGCTGACCAACGACGCCTTCAGCAAGGCCGCCAATGTCATCTCGCTGGACCTGACCAATAACCGCCTGGTGCCGAACGCGATGGAGCCGCGCGCAGCCGTGGCGGAATATGACGACGCAGAAGAGCACTTCACGCTCCATACGACCTCGCAGAATCCACATGTGGCGCGGCTCGTCCTGTCGGCGTTCTACAATGTTGCGCAGGAGCACAAGCTGCGCGTGATCGCCCCCGATGTCGGCGGCGGCTTCGGGTCGAAGATCTTCATCTATCCCGAGGAAATGGTCGCACTCTGGGCCTCAAAGAAAGTACGCCGCCCGGTGAAATGGACCGGTGACCGCACCGAGGCATTTCTCACTGACGCGCATGGCCGCGATCACATCTCACATGCCGAGATGGCGTTCGATGCCAACAACAGGATCCTGGGCCTGCGGGTGAAGACCCACGCCAATTTCGGCGCCTATATGTCGCTGTTCTCGTCCTCGGTGCCGACCTATCTCTACGCCACGCTGCTGTCGGGCCAGTACAATATCCCGACCATCTATGCCGAGGTGATGGGCGTCTATACCAACACCACGCCGGTCGATGCCTATCGCGGCGCCGGACGCCCGGAAGCGAGCTATCTGGTGGAGCGACTGATGGAGACATCGGCGCGGCAGTTGAAAGTCGATCCGGCCGAGCTGCGCCGCCTCAACTTTGTGACCCAGTTTCCGCATCAGACGCCTGTCATCATGGCCTATGATATCGGCGACTTCGGCGCATCGCTCGACGCGGCGCTGAAAGCCATCGACTATGCCGGCTTCCCGGCGCGGAAGGCCAAGGCCAAAACCGCCGGCAAACTGCGCGGGCTTGGCTTCTCCTGCTACATCGAAGCCTGCGGCATCGCGCCCTCCAAGGCGGTCGGCTCGCTCGGCGCCGGCGTCGGCCTGTGGGAATCCGCGGAGGTCCGCGTCAATCCGGTCGGTACCATCGAAGTGCTGACGGGATCGCACAGCCACGGCCAGGGCCACGAGACAACCTTCGCACAGCTCGTTGCTGACAGGCTCGGCATCTCAGTCGATCAGGTCCAGATCGTGCATGGCGACACTGATAAAGTGCAGTTCGGCATGGGCACCTATGGTTCGCGCTCGGCGGCGGTCGGCATGTCCGCGATCTTCAAGGCGATGGAGAAAGTGGAAGCCAAGGCGAAGAAGATCGCCGCGCATCTGCTTGAGGCCTCCGAAGGCGACATCGTCATCGAGAATGGCGAGTTCAAGGTCGCAGGCACCGACAAGGCGATCGCGCTGCCGATGGTGGCACTCGCCGCCTATACCGCACACAACCTGCCTGACGGCATGGAGCCCGGCCTGAAGGAAGGTGCGTTCTACGATCCCACCAACTTCACCTTCCCGGCCGGCGCCTATATCTGCGAGGTCGAGATCGATCCCGGCACCGGCAAGACCGACATCGTCGACTTCGTGGCTGTCGATGACTTCGGCCGGCTGATCAATCCCATGATCGTCGAAGGCCAGGTCCATGGCGGCCTCGCCCAGGGCATCGGTCAGGCGATGCTCGAAAGCGCTATCTATGACGACAACGGCCAGCCGGTGACGGCGTCGTTCATGGATTACGCCATGCCCCGCGCCGACGACGTGCCATCGTTCCGGGTCTCGCACACCACGACGCTGTGCCCAGGCAATCCGCTCGGCGTGAAAGGCTGCGGTGAGGCCGGCGCGATCGGTTCGTCGCCCGCGGTGATCAACGCCATCACCGATGCGCTCGGCCACAACAAGATCGAGATGCCGGCGACGCCCGGCCGTGTCTGGGAAGCGCTGCAATTGCAGCAGGCAGCGGAATAAGCGGAGTGTTTTCAAGCGAAGTGGAATCCGGTTCGCGTCAAGAAAACACGACCAAAAGATAAGGAAGCAATACGATGTATGAGACCACTTATCACCGCCCCGCCAGCGTCGACGAAGCAGCGGCCCTGTTCGCCAAACATCCCGAGGCCAAGTATCTCGCCGGTGGCCACACGCTGATCCCCGTGATGAAGCAGCGTCTTGCGGCACCATCGGATGTTATCGACCTCGCCAAGATCAAGGACTTGATCGGCATCGAGGCAACATCCGACGCGCTGATCATCAAGGCGGCGACGACCTATTACGACATCACGCAGAGCCCCGCGGCCAAGAAGGCGATCCCGGCGATCGTGCATCTGACGTCGGTGCTCGGCGACCCCGCCGTGCGCTATCGCGGCACCATCGGCGGCTCCATCGCCAACAACGATCCCGCCGCCGATTATCCCGCCGCCGTGCTGGCGCTAAATGCCACCATCAAGACCAATAAACGCGAGATCAAAGGCGACGATTTCTTCCAGGGCCTGTTCTCGACGGCCCTGGAAGAGGACGAGATCATCACATCCGTGTCGTTCCCCATTCCGGCCAAGGCCGGCTACGCCAAGATGCGCCACCCGGCGTCGCGTTTCGCACTCACCGCGGTGTTTGTCGCACAGACAAAGTCCGGCGAGGTCCGCGTCGCAGCCACCGGCGCATCGCAGAGCGGCGTGATGCGCGTGCCGGCGATCGAGGCTGCACTGAAAGCCAACTGGTCGGCGGGAGCGCTGGATGGCGTGAAGATCTCAGCGGATGGGTTGATGGGTGACATCCACGGCTCGGCGGAATATCGCGCCAACCTCATCAAGGTCATGGCACAGCGCGCGGTGGACGCGGCGGGGTAAAACTCGAACCTCTCAATTGTCATCCCCGCGAAGGCGGGGATCCATAGCCTCCATCCCGTCGTGGCGGAATGGCGGCAGAGGCCTTTGCAAAACACGAACTCGGTGGTTATGGGTCCCCGCCTTCGCGGGGACGACATCGAGTTTTGGCTTTAGCATTTTTGTGCAGTGCCGCAGCATGGCCGCATGCAGGATTGCGGCCAAAAGCTTCTTGCCCTTGTCACCTCCAGCATAGACAGTTTCCGGCAAATCGGCCCGTCGCCATCGACGGCCAATATCAAGCATGGGAAACACAAGTGCAGGACACCACCCTCGCGTCGTCGCGACCACAGACCAAGGCCACCGGCCCGCTCAAGGGCACACGCATCGTCGAATTCGCCGGCATCGGCCCCGGTCCGTTCGCCTGCATGCTGCTGGCCGATATGGGTGCCGAAGTGATTACGCTGGTGCGCCCGAAGCAGATGCCGAAAGGCGCTGCGTCACGCGGCCGCAAGGTCATCGAGGTCGATCTCAAGGACAAGGCCGCCATTGCACAGGTGCTGTCGCTGCTGGATAGCGCCGATGCACTGGTGGAAGGCTATCGGCCCGGCGTGATGGAACGCCTCGGCCTCGGGCCGGATGTCGTCCTCGGCCGCAACAGGAAGCTGGTCTATGGCCGCATGACCGGTTGGGGCCAGCATGGCCCGCTGGCGCAGGCCGCCGGCCATGACATCAATTACATTTCGATCACCGGGGCCCTCGCCGCAATCGGCGGCGCTGACAAGCCCGTGCCGCCATTGAATCTGGTCGGCGATTTCGGCGGCGGCTCGATGTATCTGGTGATGGGCATGCTCGCCGCCCTACTGGAGGCCAACAAGTCCGGCCAGGGGCAGGTGGTGGACGCGGCCATGTGCGACGGCGCGGCATCCTTGATCACCATGTTCTTCGACATGACCGCGGCCGGTCGCTGGAAGGAAAGTCGCGAGAGCAACATGCTCGACGGCGGCGCGCATTTCTACGGCGTCTACGAATGCAGCTGCGGCAACTTCATCTCGATCGGCTCCATCGAGCCGCAATTCTATGCCGAGCTGCGCGAACTCGCCGGGCTTTCGGAGGCCTGCTACGACAATCACATGGACCCGACAAACTGGGCCGCGGTGAAGGACAAGCTCACCGCGGTGTTCAAGACCAAAAGCCGCGACGAGTGGTCAAAAATCATGGAAGGCACCGACGTGTGCTTCGCGCCGGTGCTGACCATGTCGGAAGCCACGAAACATCCGCATATGGTGGCACGCGAAGTCTTCATCCAGCACGAAGGCGCGACACAGCCGGCACCCGCACCGCGGTTCTCGCGCACGCCATCGGCGGCACGGCCGGCGGTGAAGGCGGAGCTCGGTGATGCGGTGAAGGAGTGGGCGAGTTGAGAAAGCTCATACTCGCCTAAGGAGCTCCGCTTCTCTTATCCCTCCCCCTTGTGGGGAGGGTGGCCGGCCGAAGGCCGGTCGGGTGGGGGTGCCCCACGTGACGTCGGGGCGCGGGCCACCCCACCCGTCTCGACCGCTTCGCGGTCGATCCACCCTCCCCACTGCGCGGCTTCGCCGCTTGAGGGAGGGAGAAGAAAGAACTACGCCGCGGTCTTGTCCGCCACGTGCAGCACGCCGCGCCTGATCTGATCTTCTTCGATCGACTCGAACAGCGCCTTGAAATTGCCCTCGCCGAAACCGTCATCGCCCTTGCGCTGGATGAATTCGAAGAAAATGGGTCCAATCGCATTGGCCGAGAAAATCTGCAGCAGCACCTTGGTCTCGCCGCCTTCGACCACGCCCTCGCCGTCGATCAGGATGCCGTTCTTCTGCAGCCGCGGCACGTCCTCGCCATGCTTCGGCAGCCGCGCATCGATCTTCTCGAAATAGGTCACAGGCGGCGCCGGCATGAAGGGCAGGCCATCGGCGCGCAGCTTCTCGATGGTCGTGTAGATATCCGTCACACCGCAGGCGATGTGCTGGATGCCCTCGCCGTGATAGGTGTTGAGATATTCCTCGATCTGGCCGGCATCGCCGGCATCCTCGTTGATCGGAATCCGGATCTTGCCGTCCGGACTGGTCAGCGCGCGCGAGAACAGGCCCGAGGCGCGTCCCTCGATGTCGAAGAAGCGTATCTGGCGAAAATTGAACAGCTCCTCGTAGAAGCCAGTCCAGACATCCATCCGACCGCGATGGACGTTGTGGGTGAGGTGGTCGAGATAGAACAGGCCGGCGCCTTCGGGGCGCGGGTTCTTGGCGCCGAGCCATGTGAATTCATGGTCATAGGCCGAGCCCTTGGCGCCATAGCGATCGACGAAGTACAATAGGCTGCCGCCGATGCCCTTGATGGCTGGCACGTCGAGCGTCTTCTGCGCTGCGATTGCATCCGCCGGCTCGGCACCGAGCAAAATCGCGCGGTCATAGGCCGCCTGCGCATCGACGACGCGGAACGCCATCGACGGCGCGCACGGGCCGTGCGCGGCGACGAAATTGAAGCCGTGAGTTCCGGGCTCTTCGTTGACGAGATAGTTGATGTCGCCCTGACGATAGACCGTGATCTTCCTGGTCTTGTGCTTCGCGACCGGCACATAGCCCATCAGCCTGAACAGGGCGTGGAGTTCTTCAGGCCTCGGATGCGCGTATTCGACGAATTCAAAGCCGTCGGTGCCCATCGGATTATGTGCCGAGATGGTGGCGGCCGGCGCGTCGTGCGGAAACGGACCCATGGTGATCTCCCGAAGCTGATTTGCATTATCGCTTGCCTGGAGTGTCGGTCGTTTGCGACGCAAGGTGCATGCAAATTCGGATGCAATATGCGACATTCATGCACGGTTCACGCATGAAAGAGGCTTTTGACGCATGATCCCGGTAGACGCCTTCGATCTCAAGATGCTGGCTGCCTTGCAGGATGACGGCCGGCTGACCAACCAGCAGCTCGCCGATGCCGTCGGCCTATCGGCCTCGCAATGCTCACGGCGGCGGATGCGGCTCGAAGAGGAGAAGGTGATCTCCGGCTATCACGCCGACCTGTCATCGGACGCACTCGGCTTCAACGTGATCGCCTTCATCCAGGTGCAACTGGCTACCCACTCGCCGGACAATGCCAAGAAGTTCCGCACGCTGGTGCAGCGGGTCGACGAGGTGCAGGAGGCTTACTCGCTAACCGGCGATGCCGACTACGTGCTCAAGGCCGTGCTGCGCGATCTCAAGGGACTGTCCGACCTCGTCAACAATGTGCTGATGCCGCATCAGAGCGTGGCGCATGTGCGCTCGTCGATCGTGCTCGACCGGTTGAAGGAAACATCGAAACTGCCGCTGAAATCAGCCCTCGCCTGAGCGCCAGAGGCCTGCAACACAGCGGAATTTGCAACCGCCGATTGATCAGTTCTTAACTCGAAGCGCCTACAACACCCGTCTGGTTCCGATCCGAATTGATTGGACACTCGATACTGCCAAAGCATTGCAGGAAAGAGCAGAGATGGGTGGACGCGACGCAGGCACGACCGAGAATGCCAATCAACGGCTCGTTCGCTTCTTCTGCATCTGCCTTGGCACCCTCGTCTTCGCCTATTCTCTGCTGGCATTGCGCCTGCTGTTCGAGAGCGACGGCATCACCGCAACCGATGGTCTGCTGACACTGGTGCGCGTGTTGCTGGGCGCAGCGGCGCTGGCCATCATCATTTCTCCACCCCTGATCGCAAAGCCGCTTGGCCGCCAGATCACGCTGCTCAGCACCGATTTCGAAGCCGGCTACGCGAGCATGAGCACCAAGGAGAAGGTACGGCTGATCGTGCTGGTCACCATGGTGAGCCTGCTGCTCGAACTGGTGATGATCCGCTGGCTGGCGTCGGTCTTCCCAGTGTTTTCGTTCTTCAAGAATTTCACGCTGCTGGCGTGCTTTCTAGGCCTTGGCGCCGGCTATGCCGTGTCCGAGAAACAACCCTGCGCACCGGCGCTGGTGCTGCCGATGCTGGCGCTGTTCGTCAGCGTCATCACGCTATTGCGCTACGATATCGGAGCCGGCAACGGATTCTTCACCGGCCTGCCGATGCATGAACAGACCTCGATCAATATCGATATGGATCGCCTCGACTGGCTGTCGCTGTTTGCCCAGAGCATTCCCGTCTATTTACTGCTGGCGATGAGCTTCGTGCTATGCGCCTGCATCTGCTATCCGGTCGGCCAGCTCTGCGGAAAACTGCTGCACGCGACCGACGCCCTGAAGGCCTACGGCCTCAATCTCGTCGGTAGCATCCTCGGCGTGCTGGTGCTGTTCGTCATGAGCCTGTTCTGGCTGCCTCCGGTGATCTGGTTCACCGCGGCCGGCGGCATCCTGCTTGTCTTCGTGCTGTCGCGGGATGTCCGCTCGCCGATCGGCATTGCGAGCTTCTGCGTGCTGCTTACGGTGCTGGCATGGCCGGTGCAGCCGGAGACCCAACGGATCTACTCGCCCTATCAGCTGCTCGAGCGCATGGCGAAATCCGACGGATTGATGAATATCCTGTCGGGCGGCTCGTATTATCAGAAGGTGTTCAACCTCGCGGAGAGCCACCGCAGCATTGAAGCTGCCGAGGACCGCTATGTGCGGACCTATTACGAGTTCCCGTTCAACTTCAAAACCAAGCCGGAACGCGTGGCCATTGTCGGCGCCGGCAGCGGCAACGACGTTGCGGCGGCGCTGCGCATGGGCGCGTCCCACGTGGACGCCATCGAGATCGATCCCGCCATCATCCATCTCGGCCGCAGCAATCATCCGGAACACCCCTATGACGATCCGCGGGTGACCGTACATATCAACGACGCGCGCAACTTCTTCCGCACGGCGCAGCAAAAATACGACCTGATCATTTATGGCGTGCTCGATTCCCACACGGCGCTCAGCCATGCATCGAACCTGCGGGTCGACTCCTATGTCTACACCCGAGAGGGCATCGACGAGGCCTTCCGCCTGCTCAAGCCTGACGGCGTGATGTCCATTGCTTTCGCGCTGCCGAACGAGTCTCTCGGTTTCAAGCTGTCGCATATCCTGCAGGGCCTGCCGGGCGCCGGCAAGCCGCTGGCCATTCGCGTGCGTTACGATTCGAGCACGACGACGGCCTTCGTCGTGCAGAAAGGTCGCGATGCCGCGCTGCCGAACATGGAGGCCTTCGCGGCCATCGGCTTCACGGACGTGTCGCAGCGCTATGCGCAGCCCTATCCTGAAGCCAGCATCCCGACCGATGACTGGCCGTTCTTCTACATGGTCAGCCGGACCTATCCGACCAGCTACATGATCGCGCTCGGCATGGTCATGTTGCTGAGCACGATGTTCGTGCGCAAGACCATCGGCCTCAATGACCCAATCGAGCGCGGCTATCTGCCATTTTTCTTTCTCGGCGCCGGCTTCATGCTGGTGGAGACCAAGGCCATCACCGAGCTGGGTCTGCATCTTGGCGGGACCTGGTTCGTGATCGCCGCCACCATCATCATGGTGCTGGTGATGGCGTTTCTGGCCAATCTCATCGTGCAACGGGACGCATTCCAGCGCACTGGCCTCGCTTATTGCGGCCTGATCGTCAGCCTGCTCGTTGGCTACTTCTATGCGCGCAACCACACGCTGATTGCCTTTGCCTCGCCATGGGCCAACCTCGCACTCAGCGGCGTGCTGCTGACGATCCCGCTGTTCTTCTCGGGCATCATCTTCTCGAGCCTGATCGCCCGAGCCAGCGTCAATATCTCGACCGCACTGGCCTATAACCTGATGGGCGCGCTGTTCGGCGGTTTGATGGAATACAACTCGATGTATTTCGGCTTTGCGTTTCTGTACCTGCTGGCCATCGGCTTCTACGCGCTCGCCTGGCTGTTCTCACGCAATCCCGGCATCGCCTGGGCGCGGCGGCTCAACATCCCGCGCACGGACGCAGCGTCGTAGCACCCGCCTTCCAGCGTCAGGCCGCCTGACAGTTCACGAACCATCGCGGTTCTGCCAAGATCGGCGCAACGAACCGATTGGGAGAGAACGATGGCACTGGCGCTGCGGCCGAACTGCGAATATTGCGACAAGGACCTGCCGCCCGCGGCACGCGATGCCATGATCTGCAGCTATGAATGCACGTTCTGCGCGGACTGCGTGGAAAGCAAACTCTCCAATGTCTGCCCGAATTGCGGCGGAGGTTTTACGCCGCGACCGATCCGCCCCGCTACCGAATGGCGGCCCGGCCTGTCGGTCGCCAAGCGCCCGCCATCGGACAAACGCGTGCATCTATCAAAGAGCAGCGAAGACATCGCCGCGCATTCGGCCCGCATCAAGGACGTTCCGCCGGAGGAGCGCTGAGGCACGTCAACTTGATGGCGCCGTAGGATGGGTAGAGTGTCTTCGCGAAACCCATCCTACGGTCGGTGTATCACCGCTTGTTCGGATCGAACCGCTTCTCCAGGCCCTTCCAACAATCGGCGTAGTCGCTCTGCAACGTCGCCGTCGTGGCCGCGTGCTCCGTAACGCGCTGGGGGTAGCGGGTCTCGAACATGAAGGCCATGGTGCCGGTGAGCTTAACCGGCTTCAGCTCGCCATTGCTGGCGTGATCAAAAGCCTCGCGGTCCGGACCGTGCGGCAGCATCATGTTGTGCAGGCTGATGCCGCCCGGCGTGAAGCCCTGCGGCTTGGCATCATAGACGCCGTAGATAAGCCCCATGAATTCCGACATGATGTTCATGTGATACCACGGCGGACGGAACGTGTTTTCCGCCACCGCCCAGCGCTCCGGGAAGATCACGAAATCGATATTCGCGGTGCCGGCAGTTTCCGACGGCGAGGTCAGCACCGTAAAGATCGACGGATCCGGATGATCGAAGCCGATGGCGCCGACCGGCGAGAAGGTCCGCAGGTCGTATTTATACGGCGCATAGTTGCCGTGCCACGCGACCACATCGATGGGTGAATGCGGCAGCACCGTCTTGAACAGCGTGCCGCCCCATTTCACATAGAGCTCGGTCGGCGTGTCCTTGTCCTCATAGGCGGCCACCGGCGTGAGGAAGTCGCGCGCATTGGCGAGGCAATTGGCGCCGATCGGTCCGCGCTCAGGCAGCGTGAAGGCGCCGCCATAGTTCTCGCAGAGATAGCCGCGCGCGGCGCCGCCGGTGAGTTCGACGCGGAACTTGACGCCGCGCGGGATCACCACGATCTCGCCGGGCTCGGCGTCGATGCGGCCGAATTCGGTGACGAACAACAAGTTACCCTGCTGCAGCACGAACATCATCTCGCCGTCGGCATTGTAGAAGTGCTGATCTACCATGGATTTGGTGATCAGATAGACATGCGCTGCCATGCCGGCCTGGGTGCCGGCATCGCCGGCCGTGGTCATGGTCTGCACGCCCTGCAGGAAGGTCATGTCCTCCTTCGGGATCGGCGCCGGATCCCAGCGCAATTGTGCGATCGGCAGATCGTTCTCGTGGCACGGCGCGGTGCGCCACAATTTCGCGTCCGCTTTCTCGAAGCGGCCGGAATGTTTCACCGACGGGCGAATGCGATATAGCCAGGACCGTTCATTGGTGCCGCGCGGCGCCGTGAAGGGCGAACCGGAGAGCTGCTCGGCATAGAGCCCATAGGCCGCGCGCTGCGGCGAGTTGCGGCCGATGGGCAGCGCGCCGGGCAGCGCCTCGGTTTCGAAGCTGTTCCCAAAGCCGGACATATAGCCCGGCGTGACGTTGACGGTGTTGCGGCTGATCAGATCGGGATTGGTGGTGATGTTCATCTCATCTTCCTTGGAGCGCGGCCCACATTTCGCGGTCGCGCTTGTCGGTCCAGATCACGGGGTCGTCGATCCCCGACGCTTCATCGAAGGCGCGGGATACATTGAACGGCAAGCAGTGCTCGTAGATCGCAAAGCTCGAGAACTTCTTGTCCATGACCTCGCGGGTCGACGCCATGGTCTCCTTCAGGCTGCGTCCCTTGGCGACCGACAGCTCCGCCGCGCCATAGAGCGACATCACGAAGTCACGCGTCATCGCGATCGCCTCGCGGGTCGTTTCCAGTCCCTTCAACGCATCACCGCGACCCGGCGCAATTGCTTTCGGGTTGAACGCGCGGATCTCGTTCAGCGTCGACGGCCATTCGCGCAGCAGCGCATCACCGCAGTAGCAGGCCGAGTGATATTCGATGAGATCGCCTGAGAACATGACTTCGGCATCCGGCACCCAGGCGACGATATCGCCCGACGTATGACCGGCGCCGAGCTGCATCAGGCGCACCTCGCGCTTGCCGAGGAAGATCGACATCTCGCCTTCAAAAGTGAGCGTTGGCCAGGTCAGACCGGGAATGCTCTCGGCATCCTGGAACAGACGCGGGAAACGCCCGAACTCGGAATCCCAGTCCTGCTGGCCGCGTTCTTCCACCAGCCGATAGGTCTCCTGCGACGCGACGACACCCTGCGCCTTGTAGGCAGACGCGCCGAGCACGCGCACCGCATGATAATGCGACAGCACGACATATTTGATCGGCTTGTCGGTGACCGTCCGCACCCGTTCGATGACCTTGTTGGCCATCGCGGGCGTCGCCTGCGCGTCGAACACGATGCAACCGTCATCGCCGACGATGACAGCCGAGTTCGGATCGCCCTCGGCCGTAAAGGCATATAGATCGGTACCGATCTCCGAGAAGGTGACCTTCTTCTCGGTCATGTCGGTCGTGGATGCGAAACCCTTGGTCATCTATCTTTTCCTTTGATCTTTACGTCAGTCAGTTCGTGTGGCGACAGGCAGCCGTCGCTTCGCCAGCGCAATCGCGTCACCGAGCACAGCAGCATCGCCGATATGATTGGCGAGGATCAGCACCAGCGCCGTATCGAGCGCCGCGCTTTGATCGTCGGTCAATCCGCGATGAGCCTCGACAATCGCACGATAGGCGTCGTCGGGACTGGCGAAATTGGACGTCGTCAATAGTGCCGTCATGACGGCCTCCCGGAGGCACGCGCGACCGCCGCCTTGATCGCCCGCGGCGTCGGATGCCGGAAACGCGCGGCGACATAACCATCGGGGCGCAGCAGATAGGCAACACCCGGGTCGGCGCCATAACGCGCCTTGAACAGCCCGGTCTCGTCGCGCAGCGCCGCATCATCGCCGACGACCAGACGCGCCACGCCCTCGGGCAGTTCGATCGCCTGACCATCCGACTGCAGCACAGTGAAGCCGCGGCCGGCTCCGGCGAAACATTCCGAGAGAAACACATGTGCGCCGTCATCAGTCGCGAGCGGCGCGTCCGGCATATGCGCGCCCGGTTGCGGACCGACAGACCAGTCGTCGCTATCGGTCGTCGAGAGCGGCGTCTGATAGACCGACGGCACCGACAGTCGCCCGCCATTGATCATGCGCTTGGCGAAATCGGCCTCCCGGGCAAGTGACAACACGGCTTGCCGCATGCGCTGCTCCTGCTTCGAATGCGGGGCGATGAAATCCGTCGCATGGGTCGAGGCACGGATATTCTCGTCCGCGGCCGGACCACGCTCGGCGTCATAGCTCGCCAGCAGCGACGCCGGCGCATTGCCGGCCAGCACCAGTGCGAGCTTCCAGGCGATGTTCTCGGCATCTTCGAGGCCGGAATTGGCGCCCCGCGCGCCGAAGGGCGACACCTGATGCGCGGCATCGCCGGCAAAGATCACGCGCTCATGCAGGAAGCGCTGCACGCGGCGGCACTGGAATTTGTAGACCGAGATCCACTCGAAATCGAAATCGTCGTGGCCGAGCATGCGTGCGATGCGCGGACGTACCATCCCCGGCTGCCGTTCGATTGTGGGATCGGCATCGGGACCGAGCTGCAGATCGATACGCCAGACATCGTCGGGCTGACGATGCAGCAGTGCGGACTGGCCCGAATGGAACGGCGGATCGAACCAGAACCAACGCTCGGTCGGGAATTCCGCGGTCATCTTGACGTCAGCGATCAGGAACTGATCCTCGAACACCTCGCCGGAAAAATCCGCGCCGACCATGCCGCGCAGCCCTGACCGCGCGCCGTCGCAGGCGACGACATAGTCGGCGCGCAGCGTGTATGGCCCATCGGGCGTCTCGATGGTGAGTTCGGCGTGGTCGTTGTGCTGCGCCAGCGCGATGACCTTGTTGCGCCAGCGCAGATCGATCTCCGGCAATTGATGCACGCGATCGACCAGAAAGGATTCAGCGTAATATTGCTGCAGATTAATGAAGGCCGGCATCTTGTGGCCGGTCTCCGGCAGCAGATCGAACTGGTACAGCATGTCCGGTCCGAGAAAGATCTTGCCGACCTTCCACACCACGCCCTTGTCGATCATGCGATGGGCGGCACCGAGACGGTCCCAATATTCGAGCGAGCGCTTGGAGAAGCAGATCGCGCGCGAGCCATCGCCGATGCGATCGGCGTCGTCGAGCAGCACCACGCGCTGGCCGCGCTGCGCCAGATCGATGGCCAGCGACAGGCCGACAGGGCCAGCACCAACAATCACCACAGGATGATGCGCCGCAGCGGCAGCTGACCGCGCCTGATCGGCATGGCGGCGATAGGCAAACTGGCGGACATGTTGCGCCATGGCTCAGCCCCTGCCCTGCAACCGGATGTATTTTCGGATCAACGCTGGTCTGGCCAACGGATCGCACTCCCTCTAAGATAGTCTCATTTGCAACCATCTAAACGCCGGACCCGTAGCGGCGTCAACAGCAGAATTGGTGGCTCCGTGGCAAAATTCGACCTGTTTCAGTTCGTTCCATTCCGGCTCAACCGGCTGGCCGCAGAGGTCAGCGCCGCGCTCTCGGACGAATATCAGGTGCGCTACGGGCTCGATATTCCGGAATGGCGCGTCATTGCCACGCTGGGCTTTCGCGACGACGCCTGCAGCGCGCAGTTCATTTCGCAATGCACGCGCACCCACAAATCCACCATCAGCCGGGCGGTGACGGCCCTGCTGGACCGCGAACTCATCGAACGGGTCGAGAACGAAGACGACCGCCGCGCCTTCGAATTGCGCCTCTCCGCAAAAGGCACCGCGCTCTATGAAGAGCTGATCCCGCGCCTGCTGCACAAGGAACGCGATATTTTGTCGTGTTTAACGGCACAGGAACGCAAGGATTTCGCGGCTGCGCTCGGCAAGATCGAGCGTAGCCTCGACCTCGTGCAGACGCGGCACGGTCAAAAGGTCGGCGCCTACTAAGGCGCGCATTCTTCCCTCGCCCGGCTTGCGGGGAGGGGTCAGAAGCTAACCCGTTACGAAAGAGCGCGACGGCATCTCGTGCAACGCATAGGCATCGGCCTTGCTGCCCTCGACGCGCGGATAGAGCTCGCGCACCAGCGGATCATGGCCGGGAATGATGCGATCGGGGTGGCCGGCAAGGCGCTCGCAGGTGGTCCAGCCGTCGCACATGTCGCCGATATTGTAGACGATTGGAAACGGGCTGCGGCGCTGCATGTTGCCGTAGTAATGCGAGGCGTCTGACGCCAACACCACCGGGCCCCGCGCGGTCTGCACGCGCACGATCTGCAAGCCATCTGAATGGCCACCGACGCGGTGCAGCGTGACGCCCGGAGCAACCTCGCCATCGCCATTGTGGAACGTGACGCGCTCATTGAACACGTGACGCACCATCAGCGTGACGTCTTCCGCCGAGAACGGATGCCGCAGCAGCCCGTTGCACATGCAGCGGCCCGTCGCGTAGCTCATCTCGCGGTCCTGCAGATGGAACCTGGCATTGGGGAGGCGATCGAGATTGCCGGCATGGTCGTAATGCAGATGCGTGACGATGACGTCGCGGATGTCCGCGGCGCGCACGCCGAAATCGGCCAGCGCGTCGATGGGATTGATCGTGAGCTTGCGGCTGCGCTCCTTCGAGGCGGCTTCGTTGAAGCCGGTATCGACAAGAATGTCGCGGCCACCGCCGCGGATCAGCCAGACGAAATAATCGAGATCGGCCGCTGCGGTCTCATGGGGATCGGGTGCGAGATAATTCATCTGCGGCGTCCGCGGCGTCATCGTGGCATAGCGGATCGCATAGATTTCGTAAGTCACGCTCATTCGTCCCGTCCCGTTCGTGGTCGTTGTTGTGCGCAACAAGCCATCGCTGCCGGAAAAGGTCAAACCGTTCCAACCACCGGAATGACCGGGAACCGGGACTGCAGCGATAACGGCTGACGCGTGGTGAATTGACGCGATGGCTGCTGCCCGCACCGCACGTTGACAGCCGCGATCACGCCGGTTTGATAATGCGAATGGCGTGGATTAGTGTCGCTGCGGCGCAAGCCACAGCTTGGACAGCGCCCTCAAGTCTGGACCGGTTTCATTATGAAAATGCGCATTGCTCTGATCGCTCTCCTGACGCTTGCCGCCACGCCCGTCTGGCAGGCCTCCGCCGCGGAAGATCGGACCCACCGGATCGCACTGGTGATCGGCAATGCGAAATATCCGGACGCCGAGGCGCCGCTCAAGGAGCCCATCAACGACGCCCGCGACGTCGCCGCCGAATTGAAGCGTGACGGATTTGAGGTCGATACCGGGGAAAATCTCGGCGGCGATGGCATGCGCCGGGCGCTCGACAAATTCTACGGCAAGGTGAAGCCCGGCTCGGTAGCCCTGGTGTTCTTCAGCGGCTTCGGCATCCAGTCCGCGCGGCAGAGTTACATGATCCCGGTCGACGCCCAGATCTGGACCGAGCCCGACGTGCGCCGCGACGGCTTCAGCCTCGAGACCGTGCTGGGCGAGATCAACGGCCGCGGCGCCGGCGTCAAGATTGCGCTTTTGGACGCATCCCGCCGCAATCCGTTCGAACGCCGGTTCCGCAGCTTCTCCGCCGGGCTCGCTCCGGTGATCGCACCGAGCGGCACGCTGGTGATGTATTCGGCGGCGCTGAGCTCGGTCGTCAGCGATGGCGGCGGCGATCACGGGTTGTTCGTCAGTGAGCTGCTGAAGGAAATCCGGGTTCCGGATCTCACCGCCGAGCAGACGCTGAACCGAACCCGCGTCAACGTCACCCGCGCGTCGCGCAGCGAGCAGGTGCCGTGGATTTCGTCGTCGCTGGCAGAAGACTTCTCTTTCATAGCGGGAACGCGCCCGGCCTCGGCCGCTGTGGCAGAAGCCAAACCGGCCGATCCGGCGCCGGCTGCGACACCGCGCCCCTCTGCTGTGCCCAAGCCGGAGGTCGCCGCAGCGCCTGCAGCTCCTGCACCTGTACCTGCTGCACCCATGCCGGCGGCTCCAGCAGCAGCGCCTGCGCCTGCCGCGGCACCAACTCCTGCCCCCGCCGTCGTCGCCGAAGCCCCACGTGACGAAAACAAGATCCTGCTGGCGCTGGCGGAGGATCCGACCGTCAAATCGCTGAACGTCAAACTGACCGACAATCCGGAGGACGCCGGCGCGCTGTATCGCCGCGGCCAAGTCTATGCCAGCAAGGGCGCCTATTCCGCTGCGATCAAGGATTTCGACGCCACGATCAAACTGAATCCCAAAGATGTCGAGGCCTACAACAATCGTTGCTGGGCGCGCACCGTGACCGGTGACCTCGCCGCCGCGCTCAAGGACTGTAATGAAGCCCTGCGCCTGCGCCCGAATTTCGTCGATGCGCTGGACAGCCGCGGCCTGGTGAACCTCAAGAACGGCCAGAGCAAGAATGCCATTGCGGATTTCGACGCGGCGCTGAAGATCAATCCGCAGCTGACCTCATCGCTCTATGGCCGCGGCCTGGCCAAACATCGCCTTGGCCAGACCGCTGAAGGCGATCTCGACATCACCAATGCCAAAGCCATGGACCCGGACATCGTCAAGGAATTTGCCAGCTACGGCGTTCGATAAGACAGCGCGATAACACGCCATCCGATGATTCCAGAGGTCGGCAGGATTTCGCAGGAAAGTCGCAAGAAAATCGTAGGAAAGTCGCAAGCCCGGTTTGAACCTGCGGCGCGCGAGCGGACACTATTGATGGCAAGCCGGAAGCCATCCTGAAGCGATCCGGCACCAGAATTTGCTGGATTTGATTCAAGCGCGTTTCGCGCGACTAGATGAAGGATGCACCCATGTCGAACACATCCGCACGCCCTGGCTTCAAGGCACTTCGCACGATCGCCATGATCAGCGTCGCCCTGTCGCTAACCGCAGGCATCGCCGCAGCGGCTGAGGAAGTGACCTCCGACCAGATCCTGCGCGCATTGGCGCCGAAGAAGCCACTGACCCGCGGTCTGTCAATGACACCGCCGGCCGAGCCGGCCGTCAATGCCGCCGAAGGCAAGTTCGTCGACTCCCTTCGCAATCGCAGCACACGGTCGCTGTCGATCGGCGAGCGCGAACAGATCGCCGCCGTCGCCCAGACCAAGCCGGCGATCGATCTGGAAATTACCTTCGACTACAACTCGGCGAATATCAGCAAGAAGTCGCTGTCCTCAGTGCAGGCCCTCGGCAAGGCGCTGAGCAGCGAAGACCTCAAGGGCGCTACCTTCGTGGTCGCCGGCCATACCGACGCGGTTGGCGGCGAAGAATATAACCAGGACCTGTCAGAACGCCGCGCCGATGCCATCAAGCGTTATCTGACGGACAAATACGGCATCGCCGGCGCCGACCTCGTCACCGTTGGGTATGGCAAGGGCAAGCCGAAGGCCGGCGTTGCGCCGACCGATCCGTCCAACCGCCGCGTTCAGGTGGTGAATATGGCGAACAAGACCACCGCATCCCAATAGAGCTCGGTGGTACCTTCGAGCTTGCTGCGGATTGCCGCACCACAGCGTTCCGCGCCACGCGGGACGCTGTTTGCTGTGGTGATCGCGGATATCCTGTATAGATTGCCCCGACCTGCCGCCGCACCGATCGAATGCCCCTGGTGCTCCGTAATACCAAGTGGATCGATCTCGCAATGAAGGCTTTTGCCTGCTTCTCCCCCTCTCTCGCATGTCTGTCGCTGGCGGCCACCATGGTCGCAACCACCTCTATCGGCTTCGCCGCTGAACCCGCACCCGCCGGCTCCGCTTCGCCGAATGGCGCCATGGTGATCGTTGCCAAGGCCACCAATGCCTGCTTCTCCGATCTCGTGCGGGTCACTGGATTCGTGGTTCCGCGCCGCGAGGCCGTGGTCGGCATCGAGACCGAAGGTTCAAAGGTCTCCGAAGTGCTGGTCCGCGAAGGCGACACCGTCACCGAGAACCAGGAACTGGCGCGGCTGATACCGCCGCCGACGGCAGGCAATGCACGCCCGAATCCTGTGACGCTGCGCGCCCCCGCGGCAGGTCTGATTACCTCCGTGAACACCATCGTCGGCGCACCGGCCTCGCCGCAGGCCGGGCCGATGTTCAGGATCGCCATCAACAACGAACTCGAGCTCGATGCAGAAGTGCCGAGCATCCATATCCTCAAACTCAACCCCGGCGTCACGGCGCGGATCAGCCGCGACGATCAGCCCGATATTTTCGGCAAGGTGCGGCTGGTGTCGCCACAGATCGACCGCGTGACACAGCTCGGCCATGTCCGGCTGTCGCTGGCCAGCAATCCGTCGCTCAAGGTCGGTGTCTTCGCCCGCGCCAGCATCGACGCCAAGCGCAGCTGCGGCGTCGCGATCCCGCGCTCGGCGATCGAACACTTCATGGTGCAGCTCGTGAAGGGCAACACCATCGAGACCCGACGGGTAAAAGTCGGGCTGGTGTCCGATACGTCGACAGAAATTCTTGAAGGCGTCGAGGTGGGCGACATCGTCGTCGCCGATGCCGGCACATCACTTCATGACGGCGACAAGGTCCAGACCATGTTCGCCGATGACCTCGATCGATCGCGGGTGCGTTAATGGCAATGAATATCTCGGCATGGTCGATCCGCCATCCGCTTCCGTCCATCGTCTTCTCGATCATTCTTCTGGTACTCGGCTGGATCAGCTTCACCAAGCTGGCGATCACGCGGCTACCGAGCGCAGACATTCCGGTGATCTCGGTCGCCGTCTCGCAATTCGGCGCGGCGCCCGCGGAACTTGAAGCGCAGGTCACCAAGACCATCGAAGACGGCGTCTCCGGCGTCGAAGGCGTGCGCCACATCTCGTCGTCGATCACTGACGGCCTGTCGGTCACCACGGTGCAATTCGCGCTGGAAACCAATACCGACCGCGCGCTGAACGACGTCAAGGACGCCGTGACGCGCGTGCGCGCCAATCTCCCCCAGAATGTCAATGAACCACTGATCCAGCGCGTCGACGTCATCGGCCTGCCAATCGTGACCTATGCGGCGATATCGCCGGGCAAGACGCCGGAGCAGCTGTCGTGGTTCGTCGATGACGTGGTCAAGCGCGCGTTGCAGGGCGTGCGCAACGTCGCGCAGGTCGAGCGCATCGGCGGCGTCGAGCGCGAAATCCTCGTCTCGCTCGATCCCGATCGCTTGCAGGCCGCAGGCCTTACCGCCGTCGATGTGTCCCGCCGCCTGCGCGGCACCAATGTGGACCTCGCGGGCGGCCGCGCCGAAATCGGCAAGAACGATCAGGCCATTCGCACGCTAGCGGGCGCCAAGACGCTGAACGAACTCGCCGGCACCATGATCAGCCTGCCCTCTGGCGGCGAAGTGCGGCTCGAAGATCTCGGCACCGTCACCGACACCATCGCCGACCGCCGCACCTTTGCGCGCTTCAACGGCGAACCAGTGGTGGCGCTGGGCATCAAGCGCTCCAAGGGCGCCAGCGATGTGGTTGTCGCCGCGGCCGTGCAGAAGCGCATCGATGCGCTGAAGGCGTCCTATCCCGACGTCGATCTGAAACTGATCGATACGTCGGTCGACTTCACCAAGGGCAATTACGAAGCCGCGATCTCGACGCTATTCGAAGGCGCGGCGCTTGCCGTCATCGTGGTGTTCTTCTTCCTGCGCGACCTGCGCGCCACGGTTATTGCGGCGATCTCGCTGCCGCTGTCAATCTTCCCGGCCTTCTGGGCGATGGACCTGCTCGGCTTCTCGCTCAATCTCGTGAGTTTCCTCGCCATCACGCTCTCGACGGGTATTCTCGTCGACGACGCCATCGTCGAGATCGAGAACATCGTGCGGCATATGCGGATGGGCAAGTCGCCCTATCGCGCGGCGCTGGAAGCCGCCGACGAAATCGGCCTCGCCGTGATCGCCATCAGCCTGACCATTATTGCGATCTTTGCCCCAGCCAGCTTCATGTCGGGCATCGCCGGACAATTCTTCAAGCAGTTCGGCATCACCGTCTCGGTGCAGGTATTCTTTTCACTATTGGCAGCGCGCTTCGTCACGCCTGTGCTGGCAGCCTACTTCCTCAAGGATCACAAGTACGACGATCCACCGCCGGGACGCCTGCTGCAAGCCTACAAAAAGCTCGTGACCCTGTCGGTGAAGCGCTACTACGTGACGGTTCTGTTCGGTCTCGCCGTCTTCGCACTGTCGATCTGGAGCATCCAGCTGCTGCCGCAGGGCTTCCTGCCGGCCCAGGACACGGCGCGTTCGCTCATGGCGATGGAATTGCCACCGGGATCGCAGCTCGCTTACACCGAAAAGGTCACCGAAGACATCGTCGCGCGGCTCCGCAAGCGACCTGAGGTGAAGAGCGTGTTCGTCGATGGCGGTCACGTTCCGCCCGGCACCTATGAAGTGCGGCGCGCAGCTCTGATCATCAACTACACCCCAAAGAGCGAACGCGACAGCGCACATACACAGCGCCTGCTCGAACTCGATATCAGCAAGGAACTCGAAAGCGTTCCGGATATTCGCTACTGGTTCCTCGACGAAAACGGGCTGCGCGCCATCTCGCTGGTGGTGACCGGCACCGACAGCAATATCGTCGCCAATGTCGCCAGCGAACTGGCGACGCAGATGAAGCGCATTCCGCTGATCTCCAATGTGATCTCGGAAACCTCGCTGGATCGTCCTGAGCTGCGCGTGCAGCCACGCGCCGATCTCGCGGCACGGCTCGGCGTCTCCACCGAAAGCCTGTCGGAAACCATCCGCGTCGCCACCATCGGCGACGTCGGCCCGGCGCTGGCGAAATTCGATGCCGGCGACCGTCTGGTGCCGATCCGCGTGCAGCTGGAAGACACGGCACGGGCCGATTTCCAGATCCTCGAACAGTTGCGGGTGCCGCTTGGCGGCGGGCGCGGCGGCGTGCCGCTATCCGTGGTCGCCGACATCAAGCTCGACCAGGGACCGACCAGCATCAACCGCTACGACAGGGAACGTCAGGCCACCGTGGCCGCGGATCTCGTGGGCACCGCCGCACTCGGCGATGCCCTGAAGAAGATTTACGAACTGCCGGTCATGAAGAGCCTGCCGAAGAATGTGAGCGTCAAGCAGTCCGGCGACGCCGAAAGCCTGAACGAACTCGCTGATGGTTTCGCCACCGCGATCTCGGCAGGCCTGATGATGGTCTATGCCGTGCTGGTGCTGCTGTTCGGCACGTTCCTGCAGCCGATCACCATCCTGTTCTCACTGCCCCTATCCATCGGCGGCGCGATCTTGGCGCTGCTGTTGACTGGAAAGCAACTCACCACGCCTGTCTGGATCGGCATCCTGATGCTGATGGGCATCGTCACCAAGAATGCCATCATGCTGGTGGAATTTGCAGTGGAAGCCATTCGCGAAGGTAAACCGCGAGAGGTCGCGATCATCGATGCCGGCATGAAGCGCGCGCGGCCGATCGTGATGACCACCGTTGCCATGGTCGCTGGCATGATGCCGTCCGCGCTGGCCTTCGGCGCCGGCGGCGAGTTCCGCTCGCCGATGGCACTTGCTATCATTGGCGGTCTGATCTTCTCGACGGCGCTGTCGCTGCTGTTCGTGCCGGCGATGTTCATGATGATGGACGATGTCGGACAATTGGCATGGCGCTTCGGGCGCAAGCTGCTGGTGTCGAGCGGCGAGGAAGACCCGCAAAATGGTCAACCACCCGCCGTCCCGCACAAATAGGCAAAAGCAATGACCCTGTCCATCGCCTCTTCCAAGCGAACCACCACATGGGCCAGATTGCTGGTCGCGCTGTCGCTATGCGTGTTCACACAGCCGGCTCTGGCCGCCGACGATCCTGCTGATGCGCCGAAGGGTGCAGCAGTGACCGTGCTGACCGCCGCGAAGTCCTGCTTCTCCGCGACGGTCGAAGTCTCCGGCATCCTGATCCCGCGCGAGGAAGTCTCGATCCGTCCGGATCGCCCGGGCCTCAAGGTCGCAGAGGTCATGGTCGATGCCGGCGAGAACGTCACCGCAGGCCAGATCCTCGCACGCCTGACGCCACCGGAAGGCGGATCGCTGCAAGTTCAGGCCACGGTCGCAGGATTGGTCAGCGCCTCGTCCGCCGTGGTCGGATCACTCGCATCGGCCAAGGGCGAAGCGCTTTTCAGCATCATCGCGCGGAGCGAGTTCGAATTCATCGGCCAGGTGCCGACGCGCGATCTGCCGAAGCTAAAGGTCGATCAACCGGTCAAGGTCAAGGTGATCGGCGCTGGAGAGCTGGACGGTAAAGTGAAACGCGTCGCCTCCACTGTGGAGCCCAACAGCCAGCTCGGCCAGGTCGTGGTCTCGATCACCTCGGCCCGGCGGCTGATGAGCAATTCCTACGCGCGTGCCATCATCAAGACTGGCGAAAGCTGCGGCGTCGCAGTGCCACTGACCGCCGTTCTCTATAGTGCCGGCGGGACCGTCGTGCAGGTGGTCCGGCGGCAGCGCATCGAGACGCGGCGCGTCGAGATCGGGCTGATGTCAGGCGGACGCGTGGAGGTACGCGAAGGTTTGAGCGATGGCGATGTGATTGTCGCACGCGCGGGCGCCTTGTTGCGCGAAGGCGACCCGGTTCGTCCGGTGATGGCCAGCGCAGACGCTAACAAGTAAACGCGATGGGACAGCTTAGCTGCCGGCCTTGGCCGTCGCGCTATCGCCGAGCAGGATGTCCTCAACCAGCGACGACGACACGGCAGGAACCTGCTCACCGGCGGTCGCGCGGGTAACCGCAACGCGGGTGTTGGTGAAGACGGACTCGGCACTCGCCGGCTTGGCCTTCATGTTCTTCAGCAATTCGGTTGCGAGCAGGCTGTTCTGACCATCCACATCGTCGGCAACCTTGCCCGGCGTCGCCGAGGTCAGGATCAGCGCATTCTCCGGCACGTCGATCGGCGCGAGACCACGGGAGTAACCGCGGAAGCGACGCTCATAGGGATTCCGGCGGGAGGCATCCAACACGACCAGTTTGGCCTGGGCACCCTGCTCCTTCATGATATCGAGAACGGCCTCGACGCTCATGCCATCGCGGCGGATGTCACGCTCTTTCCATATCGCAGCATCGACCGGGATCATGTAGCTCTGGCGGCCAACCTGGACGCCATAGCCACCAAAATACAGCATCACGACGGTTTCAGGCTTGATCTTGGCCTTCAGGCGCTCGACAGCGCGGGTCATGTCATCGCGGGTCGCGTCTTCCACCACATCGACGTCGAAACCGTCGCGGCGAAGTGCGCTCGTCATGGCACGTGCATCATTGATCGGCTGGCTCAGCGGCGCGCCGGCGTCGGGGTAATGACCGTTGCCGATCACCAGCGCGATGCGCGACGCCTTCGTCACGGGATTGATCGTCCCGGTCACCGTCTCGGCCTGTGCGGCTTCCAGCGAGCGCTTGTTCAGCGCGGCATTGGCGCCAAGCACCAGCGACACCAGGCCAACAAAAGCTGCGGCCACAGTGATCGAGCGACGGGATACGCGAAACTGCCGTACGTTCATAACGTCATTCCTGCTCATCGTTCAGGCGCAACCGTGGGTCGCGCGAACGTCGAAATAGGTTTGAAGGGATGCCAAACCAATGAGTATTAAATGCGCTCAATTTGCGGCATCGCAGCAAACTGGTTGTTAACCCGTCGAGCCCACCCGGGCAACCGGTAAAGGCCGGGATTTAAGACAGGGTTACTGACTGACCAGGCTAAGGTCTTGAACGGGCTTGCGCTTCACGCAATTGTAATCTCGACCGATTCGTGCAATTTTTCAAAGGCTTGCAGGTGTCGGGAGGCGATTGCGCCGCAGCAGCGGCGGGCGGTTTTCGAAGCGTGCGCAGGGACCGCACTGAAAGAAACCTCATGGGTGTGACTTATTTTGCCGGCGCCGCATACCGCGCGCTGACAGCCAGCAAGGACGGCCCGTCGCTTTACGACCTCTGCGATCCCCTATTCCACAAGCACACCGGCGGCGACGCCCATATCGTCAAGTTCTACAAAACCGCGCTTGGCAATGCCGCGCTTCGTCCGTTGCTCTGCCGCGCCGGCCTGCCCGAGTTGCGCGATCCCTCCCGGTTCAAAGCCATACAGCAGGCCCTGAGAGCGGCGCGCGACGACGAGAAGCCCGATTGGGAAGCCATCGGCCAGCCCATCGCCGAGCTGCTCGACACGGTCACATTGAGCCATCCAGAGCCGAAGCCCGTGACGGCGTCAGCGCAGGCACCGTCACTGGGCGAGATCGACCATGTCATCAAGGCCTGCGGCACGCATCTGTTGCGCTCGTTCGACCGCAACGGCTTCATTCCTACTTACGCGGCGTTCAACCTGATCGGCGATCCCGACATGCATGGCCGCGATTTCCTGATGGCCCTGACAGGCCTCAATTCGCGCGGCTACAAGAATTCGACGCTGCTGTTCACCCTCGCGCGCATCTTCATCGCACGCTCACCGGCCGGAGAACTCATCAATCCGCCATGGACCGGAATTGCCGAACCCATGTGGGAGCCGGTGCAGATCCGGCATCGCTCCGCCTATTACGACGCCTTCTTCACCGAGGCGCTGCTCAGCTTCGGCGAAACCGGACTGCCGTCGCCGGACCAGACGACATCCTCGCGCCGCGCCATCGATGCGATGGTTGAATTCTGCCTGGTCACCAGCCGCGAGGAAGTCCGCTCGCATGACGGAACGAGTTTGAACGTCATCACGGCGCTGGCACCGCCGCCGCATCCGCGCTTCAGCCGGCTGTTCGCACAGATCAAGCAGGACCTCGGTTTCGGCATCTATGTGCCGGACTGTGACACCACCGCCTGCTCGTTCTCCGCCGCCACACAGGCCGGCTCGACCGATCCGATCCTCGATCAGCCTTTGCTCGACTTCTATGCCGGCTATCAGGTCGGCAACGGCAGCAACGAACCGATGGTCACCGTACCGCTCAACAACCACATCGACTATGACGGCGCCGTCGTTACCTGGATCGACAATCTCGCGGGCGAGCGGCCCTATGGCAACGATCTCGATCCGACACTCAATCTCGACGTGCTCGAAGTCTCGTTCCGGAATCTCGTCCGCTGGAAGGTGATGGAAACACCGACACGTCTGGAAACGATGCAGCGGATCATCGGCTTCCAGCGCCGCCTTGTGGCATCCGGCGCCTTCGCCGATCCGAAATCGCACATCTACTATCTGCCGGAGCTCTACAGCGCCTATTTCGGCCGCTGCTATGCGGCTTTCCGTGAATTGCCGGCCGAGACACAACAGGCCATCGATACCGACGGCACGTTCGACTTCATTCGCCTGCGTGTTCTCGCTTATGTGCAGGACGAGTTGATCGCGCGGGAGATGAATACTTTCGATGCGGCACTCGCACTGATCGCGCTTGGACATCTTGGCGGCGAGCTCGCGCATTTCGCACCTGCGCTGCGCTGCATCATCACCGCCACAGGCGAAGGTGGCCGCAAGGGTCCGTTCAAGGCCTATGAATGGAACAAGATGAAAACGCCGACACGGATTCTCGTCGGCGGCCCCGAAGTGACCTCAGCCTTCGTGCTGATGGGTCTCGCACTGGCGCGGCGGAGAATGATGAACGGCCACGCCGCATAGTTCATCGCGCGAAGTTGAAGGTATGAAGGGGCGACCGCGCTGGCATGCACGGCGAAATGCCCGCACTGTCTCCGGATTGTCGTCATGATTTTGCAATCAAATGGTTCGATGCGCATGTTCCGCACCTTCTCTCTTTTCGTCGCGATGCTTTGCATTCCCGCACTGGCACAGGCCGCCGACGTGACCGGGGTGCCGAAGATTCGCGATGGCGACCAGATGACCATTGGCGCGACCCGCATCCGGCTCGCCGGCATGGACTCGCCCGGCCTCGATCAGTTGTGCCTGAATGCCGCCGGCGAGCGCTGGACCTGCGGTGTCGCAGCGCATGAAGCGCTTGTTGAACATGTCGGCGACAAGAGCTGGACCTGCCACGTGCTACGGACCGATCGCTTCGGTCGCTCGGTCGCCAAATGCGAGGTGGACGGCGAGGACATCAGCCAATGGATGGTGAAGAGCGGCTGGGCGCTCTCCTATGTGCGCTTCTCGCATGCCTATGATGCCGACGAGAAAGCCGCACGTGAGGCCAAGGCCGGACTTTGGGCCGGCGCGTTCTTTGCGCCCTGGGACTGGCGCGTACGCAACAAGAAAACCACCATTCTCGGCTCGATCAAGCCTCCGGAGGATGCCTTGCCGATCTTGCTGGCCTCGGCATCCGGCCACGTGGCGCCGTCTCCAACTTGCCGGATCAAGGGCAACGTCAACCGGGCCGGCGTCTGCATCTACCACACGCCCGAAAGCCGCTGGTATGCCAAGATCAGCATGCGGATCAGCAAGGGAACACGCTGGTTTTGCTCTAAAGAAGAGGCCGAAGCCGCCGGCTGCCGCGAGACCCGACGATGACATCGTGGCGCTGACGTGGCAGGTTCCCCGCTCAGATTCGATCGAGCGGAACCGTGGCTGACCTGCAGACGGATGTCATTGCGCAAAAACAACGCCGCAGCCGGACATTCCGGGCGGCGCGGTTGACGCTGCTCGCTTTGGTCATCTATGGCGGCATCGCCTATCTGTTGCTCCCCGAACTCTGGACCCATTACGAGCACCAGAAGAGCCTTGCCGGATTGCCGATGACGACGATGACCGCACAAGGTATTCCCGGCGATCCGATCAATGTCGGCCTGATCGGCGACAAGAAGGACGTGCTGTGCGCGATGCATGCTGCCGGCTGGTATCCCGCCGATCCCGTAACCTTGCGCTCGTCCCTCGAAATTGTCGGCAGCGTCTTGCTCGACCGCCCCTATCGCGAAGCACCGGTGAGCCCGCTGGTTTACCTCGGCCGCCGCGAGGATCTCGCTTTCGAGAAGCCGGTCGGCAACAGCGCTGATCATCGCCACCACATCCGGCTCTGGAAGGTCCTCGACAAGGGACAGGAAGATCGCCCGGTCTGGCTCGGCGATGCGACTTTCGATCGCAGCGTCGGGATCAGCAAATACACCGGCGCGATCACGCATCATATCGCTGCCGATATCGACGCGGAGCGCGCGGTACTCGCAGGCGACCTCGAAAAGGCCGGCATGGTCGAGGCCAAATATCAGGTCACAGGAATCGGGCCAACCGTCGCCGGCCACAATGGCGGCGGTGACCTGTACTACACCGATGGCGAAGTCTGGATCCTGCGGCTCGTGGTGGCCTGCGCCAAACACGACGGCCCTCCCGAGACGATCCCGAGCCCGGCGGCGACCGAGATCAAGGACCAGATCTTCCAGGCCATCGCGAATGTGATCGGGCGTGATGCGCTGACTCACTAAGCGGTGAAATTCAAACCACCTCACACGCGCTTTGATTTCGCGCTGCGCCATGGCACCATGGCCAAAAATACCAACAAGGATTGAAAATGGTCGTTCGTGCAGGTCGTGAATTTCTCGCCATCCCCGGCCCCACCACGATGCCAGACGAAGTATTGCGGGCGATGCATCGTCCGCCGCTGGATATCTACTCCAAGGAAATGGTGCAGCTCACATTCGGGCTGCTGCGCGATATCGGCACGTTGTTCGCCACCAAGGGCAACACCTATATGTATATCGCCAACGGGCATGGTGCCTGGGAAGCGACGCTCACCAATGTGCTGTCGCGCGGCGACAAGATCCTGGTGCTGGAAAGCGGGCGTTTCGCGGTCGGCTGGGGCCACGCGGCGCGCGCCATGGGCGTCGACGTGCAGAGCCTGAAGGGCGACTGGAATCGCGCCATTCGTCCTGCCGAGGTTGAAGCGACGTTGCGACAAGACACCAAGCATGAGATCAAGGCTGTGCTTGCAGTGCAGATCGACACGGCGTCAGGCGCGTTCAACGACATTGAAGCCATCGGCAAGGCGATCAAGGCGGCCGGTCATCCCGCATTGTTCATGGTCGACACCGTCGCGTCGCTCGGCTGCATGCCATTCGAAATGGATGCATGGGGGATCGATGTCGCCATGTCCGGCTCGCAGAAAGGCCTGATGACACCGCCCGGCCTCGGCTACGTCGCGGCGAATGATCGTGCGCGCGAAGTGCACAAAACTGCCAATCTACGCACGCCCTATTGGGACTGGACCGAGCGCGACGGCGACGAGCACTATCGGAAACATTCGGGCACCGCGCCGGTGCACCTGATGTTCGCACAGCGCCAGGCCATCGACATGCTGTTCGACGAGACGCTGGTCAACGTGTTCCAGCGCCACCGATTGCTGGCGGAAGCCGTCCGCCGCGCCGTCGCCGTATGGGCCGACGGCGGCGTGCTGAGCTTCAATATCATCGAGCCGAAAGAACGCGGCAACACGGTCACGACGGTGCGGATGGACAACCCGACGCCGCTGCTCGATTACTGCCGCGATAAATGCGGCGTCATTCTCGGCGTCGGCATCGGCGACCTGCACGAAAAAGCATTCCGCATCGCCCATATGGGCCATGTCAACGCGCCCATGATCCTCGGAACGCTCGGCGTGATCGAGATGGGACTGCAGGCGCTCGGCATTCCGCACGGCAAGGGCGGCGTCACGGCGGCGGTCAACTTCCTCGGCGAGAGCGTCGCGCCCTAGGGTCCGCTCTCAACCTCGCCGTGGTCGCGGCGGGTTTCCGGCATCACCAGCCAGATCAGCAACAGACCAAGCCCGGCGACGCAGGCCAGGCCGACAAAGGCAACCGGCGCGCCGAGCTTGTCGGCGACGAAGCCGGCCGTCACCGTGCTGAGTGACGCGCCGATGCCAGTGGCGGTGCCGACAATGCCTTGCGCGAGACTGAAGCGACCGCTGCCAAAGGCGATGTCGGCGACGATCAGTGGGATCATCACGCTGAACACGGCAGCAGTGACGCCGTCGAAGATCTGCACGGCGACCAGCGCAAACGGGTCGGTGACCACGGCGAATAGCAATCCGCGGATCACGAGCGCGGCGAAGGCGATCAGCAGCAGCGGCCGACGGCCCCATTGCTGCGCTTTTCGGCCAACCGTCGGCGAGGTCGCCGCGACAATGGCCTGCGGTACCACGATGCAGAAGGCAATCAGCGCCGGCGCCCAATCGGCCGAGCGCGTCGTGACGACGCCCGCCATCAAAGGCAGCATCGCGGCATTGGCAAGCTGCAGCAGCAGTACAGCGCAGGCGAAAATCAACAGCGGTTTCTGGCGCACCAGATCGCGAAAACGGATCGGCTTATTGCTCTCGGCCTCTTTGGTGCTGGCACCATGGGCCTGTGCGGAATTGATCTCCTGAGGTCGAATCCGCGACAGCGCGTAGAGCACCGGCAGCGCCAGCAGGAAGGTGACGATGAACACCGACCGGCTGGACAGTAGATAACCGCAGGTGCCCATGACGGCGGCGGCGACGCCATTGCCAAGCGAGGCGAAGCGCGCATTGCGCCCCAGCCGTTCGCCGATCCGCAGCGGCCCGACCAGCCCCAGGCTGATAGCGGCGATCGCAGGACCGAGCACACAACTCGCCATCGCATGCAACGTCGCTGCCGCGACAATGACGGGAAACACCGGCAGCGCCGCGTAGGCTAGCGCACAGCCGCCGATGGTCGCGACTGCGGCGCCGGCGACCAGCCGCGTCGAGCGCGCCGCATCGATGATCGCGCCGCCCGGAATTTGGCCGAGCAGCGCGACGATGCCCCCGATCGACAGCACGAAGCCGATCTCGACCTGGGTCCATTTCTGTGTGGTGAGATAGACCGCAACGAACGGACCGAATCCGGTTTGCACATCGGCGAGAAAGAAGATGAACCAGTCGAGCCCGCGCAGGCTCTGCTTCGATGGCTCAGGACTCCGCTGCGGCTCCTGCGGGCCCAACTCGGACTCCGGCGCAATCCCCGGCGCACAGGCAACCTCGGGCACCGCCGCGACATCGTCGCGGCGGGAGAGATCGGCTGCACGTGTGGTCGCGTGAACCGCCAATTAGCGCTCCTGCATGGTGAGAGGCGGAAACCTCAGCGGCGTCAGCGTGCCGGACGCGCCGAGCACGACGATCGGCTGGTCGTCCTTGTATTCCGGCGCAGCACGCACCTGCTCGCGTGTGAGATCGAGCGTGATGCTGGCGGTCTTGTCGGCCACGTTCCAGAAATGCAGCGCACCCCAATCGACCACGATCTTGCGCGAGCCGACCCCGAGGAATCCGCCGAAGTCGATGACCGCGCCGCGCACCTGCCCCGCGCGATCGACGATCACGTCGGCGATACGTCCCATATTCTCGCTTGCGGGGCTGCGCACATCGCGGCCGAGAATGCCTTTGGCATCGAAAGCGTCGATCACCGTAACCGATGGCGGTTTGGCGACAGACGCATGAGGCGTGGACGCGACCGGTGGCGCTGCCGGCTGCACCGCAGCCGCATCCGGTGCTGGCGGCGGCACGGACGGCTGCGCTTCAGGGGTGGATTTCTCTGACGACGCGGGCGGAGGCACAGGCGCATCCGCCGCCTGGCACACGGCCACGGCGTTCAACGCCAACGCTACAGCCAATCCGGCAACGATGCGAATTGCAGGCATGGAAACTCCCTCACACGCGTTTCGCTGATGGGTACGACCCCAGCGCCAGGCGACGCGTCAATGCGTCAATACGATCGATACCTGGATCTGACCGCGGGTTCGCAGCACTTCCAGCGACACATCGTTCTCGTGTTTGCGCAGGCAGAGATCGACGCTGGATTCGCCGAGCCGAAGATCACGCAAAATGACGTATTGCAGGAAAGCGGGCAGCCGCGGATTGCGGAAACGAATTTCCCCGCGCGCGACATCGAATTCGATTCCCAGTGCTGCCTCGAGCAGAGTATACGGCGTAGCGCTGGCCCAGGCCTGCGGCGCGCAGGCCACCGGATACAAGGTCGGGCCGCGGCGTTTTTCGCGCTGGAAGCCGCAGAACAATTCGGGCAATCGTCGCAGGTCCATATAGGCCGCGGTGTCGAACAAGCCCTTGAAGACGGCCTCGACCGAATGCTTCAGGCCATAGCGCGCCAGACCGAGTGTGATCAGCGCATTGTCGTGCGGCCAGATCGAGCCGTCATGATAGGACATGGGATTGTAGCGCGCCTCGCCGCGCGCGATGGTGCGAATGCCCCAGCCGGTGAAGAAATGCGGACGCATCAGGTCGGCGGCGACCATGCGCGCACGGTCTTCACGGACGATGCCTGTAAACAGCAACTGTCCCGCATTGGAGGCACGAACCGCGCAAGGCATCTTCTTGCCGTCGAGCGCAAGCGCATAGGTGCCGAGTTCCTCGCACCAGAATGCTTCCTCGAACCGCGCAGCAAGTTGCTCCGCTTCGGCCTCAAGCTGCCGGGCCTTGTCGGGCAGGCCTATGCGCAATGCGAGACGCGACGCCAGATGCTTGGCGGCGAAGACATAGCCTTGCACCTCCGCCAGTGCGATATTGCCCTCAGCGAGCTTTCCATCGGCATGGAAGATGGCGTCATACGAATCTTTCCAGCCCTGGTTCTGCAATCCTTGTTCGGTCGCGCGCTGATATTCGACAAAGCCATCCCTGTCGGGATCGCCCGGACCATCGATCCATCCGAGGGCCGCCTCAACGGCCGGCCACAGCTCGCGCAGGGTTTCATCATCGCCGGTGCGCTCGACATACATCCCAGCGAGCATCACAAAGAGCGGCGTGGAGTCGACGCTGCCGTAATATTGCGCGAACGGGACTTCGCGGAGCGCAGCCATCTCGCCGCCGCGCATTTCGTGCAGAATCTTGCCGGGCTCGGCATCCGCAAGCGGATCGACCGACTTCGCCTGAAATGCCGCAAGCCGTTTCAGCACGCCGCGCGCCACGCGCGGATCGATCCACAACAATTGCAACGCCGTGATCAGGCCATCGCGACCGAATGTCGTCGAATACCAGGGAATACCGGCATAGGGATATCGCCCCTGCGGCGTATTCGTCATCAGGATGCTGAGATCGGCCATCGCCTGGCAGAGTACCTCGTTGAAAATATCGTTCGAGGTCTCGACCGTCGCCGCCCCCTTGCTGAAATTGCGCATCTCGCGGCGATGCGCGAGCAACCCGCGGAAGAACGGCACAGGCTTGTGGCCGACCTCGGCATTGCAACTGACAGCAACGAACAGTGACGTCGTTTGCTGCGGCTTCAGCTCGAAGTGGTAGGTCGCGGTGTTGGCTGCCAGCCGCGTCGGGCGCGGATCGAAATGCACCATCGTGCTGAGCGGCTTACCGTCGAGGCCGGTATATTCCAGCGCAACGTCACTGGGCCCGACCAGGCGGCTGGTGGCGATGCCGCGATGCTTGCGCTTTTCGCCGCGCACCTCGAACAGATCGGCAAAGTCATTGTCGAATGACAGCGTCAGATCGAAACTGGCGCGGTGTTCGCCGTGATTTTGCAGGCCGATCCGCTGATAGGCCGCACCGCGCCACAGGAAGAACGTGCGCACGATGTGCAGCATATCTTTCTGCAGCACGAGGCGGCCGTTGCGATAGATATCCGGATTGGTCAGATCGACGGTCAGCGACGAGTTGTCATCGCGCAGATTCGAGCCGAGCAACAGCGGCTGAACGTCGTTCAGCGCCAGCTCGAGCCGCGCGAGATAGCGCGTGTCGGCATTGAACAGGCCATCCGGGCCGCCCGCGGACGCGCCGATGTCACCATGGCTGTCGAGCACCACGAACGTATCGTCGTGCTTGAGTGCACGTCGCGGGCGCGACGCAGGACCCGTCATCGGAATGTAGAACGGCGACTCGACCGCCTTTTGATCGGCGATAGCGTTCAACTTGGTCGCGGCGGCTTCGATGGGCATGGATGACCTCGGCCGGTTGTAAGGTGAAGACAGGCACGAAGATAAACGCAGCGCCTGGAGAGGATAACTGAGTCGTCAGGCTGCGTGCTGCGCGAGACGGCTCATTTCCTGTGTGACGAGTTCCCGATATGGCCCCTCGCCCTGCATCAGATGATCAGGTTTGCCATCCTCAATGATCTTGCCGCTCTGCAGCATGACCACGCGATCGAAATTGCGCAACGTCGCGAGGCGATGCGCGATCGCGATTACCGTGCGACCACGCATCAGACGCGCCAGCGCCTCACGGATCGCCTCTTCCGATTCACTGTCGAGGGCAGCCGTCGCCTCATCCAGCAGCAGAATGGGCGCGTCCTTCAGGAAGGCGCGTGCAATGGCGATGCGTTGACGCTGCCCGCCGGACAGTTTGACGCCGCGGTCCCCGACCATGGTGTGAAGACCTTCCGGCAGCGTCTCGACGAAGTCGCAACGCGCCGAAATGGCCGCACGCAATACCTCGTCATCCGTCGCCTCGGGACGTCCATACCGGATGTTCTCCATGATGGAGCGATGGAACAATGAGATGTCCTGCGGTACCACGGAGATCGCGTGACGCAGGCTGTGCTGGGTTACGCGTGAAATATCCTGGCCATCGATGGTGATGCTGCCATCCTGGACGTCGTAGAAGCGCTGCAACAGCACGAACAGGCTCGACTTTCCTCCTCCGGACTGGCCGACAAGGCCAACGCGCTGGCCGGCATTGAGCCGCAATGTGAACTTGTCGAACACCTGCAGACCGCCGGGGTAGCGGAACGAGATATTGTTGAAGGCGATCGCCGCACCTGACTTCACCAGCGGCTCGGCCTCGGGATGGTCGCTAAGCTCATGCGGCACCAGCAATGTGGACAGCGCCTCGGACAAGCGCGCAACATGTTGCGTGACATCCACGAGCGCCACCGCAAGATCTCGCGTCGCATGCAGAATCGAGAGACCGAGCGTACAGATCAGAACGACATCGCCGGTGCTGGCACCGCCGCCTTGCCAGAGCATGATCGCCCAGGCGAGCAGCCCGATCGTGAGCGCGACCGTGATGGCCGCATGCGTCAGACGCAGACGCTCAAGATAGCGCAGGCTGCGACCACGGGCGTTCAGCTCGCGATCGACCGTTTCATCGAAGCGGTCATGTTCGAAGCTCAATCCGCAGAATGCGCGGACCAGCGGCATATTGTTGATGACATCGACCATTTCGCCATCGACGGCGGCCGCCTTGCTGGCGAAGTCGTCATGCAGTTTCTTGCCGGCCGCGGCCATCTTGAACATCATCACGACGACCGCGCCCGCCACCACTGTCAGTCCCGCCGCCATCGGCAGGCTGACGGTTCCAATCAGCAGGATCGCCGCGAATGTCGCGACGCAGGGCGGCAACACGTTCCAGACAAACATGTTTTCGACCGTGAAGACCGCGTTGGATGTTGCCGTGATACGGCTGGTCAGCATGCCGGGCAGCCGATCCGAGAAGTAGCTCGGTGCGTGTCCGGTCAGATGGCGAAAGATATCGCGCCTGAGATCACCGGTGACACCAACGAATGTGTAGCTCGCGGTCCAGCTGGCCACGCGCCACAGGAACATGTCTGCCGTGATCAGCGAGATCAGAACGCCAAATGCGATCCAGACGGTATTACCGGGTCCCGAAGGTCCCGATGAGAGGCCATCGACTAAAAATTTAATTCCGTACTGCGTGCCCACCGAACAGGCGACGGCTGCAAGCACGGATATCAGGATGATCAGATGCGATGCAGAACGCATCCTGATATAGCGCATCACGAAAGCGAAAGGGCGATACGCATATCCGGAAAGACTGTCCATGTGATTGTCAAAACCCGTTGAATAAGAACAAGAATCTCGACGGACAGCGTCCCCGCCCGCTGATGGAGATGATGCCATCCCGAATTACCCACGCTCTCGCCATCTCGGCGCAACATTCGGGCAGCATTAACACTCCGGAAACCGTGGTTGAACGTGATGGCATCAGCAAGACCACAGTGTGGACGAACTACGCAGATCACATAGGAACCTCGCAGATGCGAGAACGTTCCAGCTTCAGCATACCGGTACCGACACGTCGTCGCTGAAGTTGTTCATCACTTCCAACATGGGAGATATGTAAAATGCGCATCGCGCAAGTTGCTCCGCTGACAGAAGCCGTTCCGCCGAAGCTCTATGGAGGCACGGAACGCGTCGTCCACTGGTTGACCGAAGAGCTGGTGGCGCAGGGGCATGATGTTACGCTGTTCGCCAGCGGCGACTCTCAAACGTCAGGCAAGCTTGACGCCGGATGGCCGAAGGCGCTGCGGCTCGATGGCTCTGTCCGCGATCCCAACGCCCTCCATATGGAAATGCTCGAGCGCGTAAGACAGAAATGTGACGACGACGAATTCGACGTTCTGCATTTCCATCTCGATTACTATCCGTTCTCGCTATTCTCCCGCCAACCCACGCCATTTCTCACGACGCTGCACGGCCGTCTGGATCTGCCGGAGCATCAGCCGACCTTCACGACCTTTTCCAAGATTCCCGTGATTTCGATTTCGAATGCGCAGCGGCGCCCGGTACCGCAGGCGAATTTCGTACGCACGATCTATCACGGCCTTCCCGAGAAATTGCTGACGCCGCAACCGATCACGCCGAGCTACCTCGCCGTGCTCGGGCGTATTGCGCCCGAGAAGGGCGTCGACCGCGCGATCAAGATCGCCATCCGCGCCGGCATCCCGCTGAAAATCGCGGCCAAGATCGACCGCGCGGATGAGGACTATTACGAACAGGTCGTTCGCCCACTGATGGATCATCCGCTGGTCGAATATATCGGCGAGATCAGCGACCGGGAGAAGCCGGAATTCCTCAGCGGCGCCTATGGTCTGTTGCTGCCGATCGACTGGCCGGAGCCGTTTGGCCTGGTGATGATCGAATCGATGGCCTGCGGCACGCCGGTCATTGCCTATAACCGCGGCTCGGTGCCGGAGATCATCGACGAGGCCCTCACCGGCTTCATCGTCGAGGACGAGACCAGTGCAGTTGCCGCGGTGGGTCGTCTCGCCGGCATGGACCGTACAGCGATCCGCAAGCAGTTCGAAACCCGCTTCACCGCCCGGCGCATGGCTCTCGATTATGTGGCCACCTATCGCAGCATGATGGAGCATAGGGTGTCGCTGCGACTGGTCAGCAGCGCAGAGTAGTCTGAAGCGCATAATTAAGGCATCGAAGGGCGGCCCGTCGGGTCGCCCTTTTTCGTGCTGGCCTGCTGCAAAATCACTGGCCCGCTGTACAGCCCGTGCGACATTTGCAAGATAGATGACAGACATCAGATCACGGCATTGGCCCGAATCGACGTCCGACCGTTTTTCTCGCATCTCGACAGGCCCTCATGACCGCCGTTTCCCGCTTCGAAATTATCCTGCTGCTGATGGCTGTCATCGTTTTGCTCGACATGATCGCGCGGCGTTTTCAGCTCCCGCGCGCGGCTGCCCTGATCCTCGGCGGCATCGGCTTCGCACTGATCCCGGGCACCCCGGATGTCGAAATCGACCCCGAGCTGGTGCTCGTGCTGTTTCTGCCGCCGCTGCTGATGTCGAGCGCCTGGTTCACCTCCTGGCGGGATTTCCGCGCCGATCTTCGCATCATCCTGCAGCTCGCCGTCGGCGCTGTCTTCTTCACCACCCTCGTGGTCGGCGTGGTTGCGCATCTGGTGATGCCGTCGCTGCCCTGGGCTGCCTGTTTTGCGCTCGGCGCCATCGTCTCGCCGCCGGATTCGGTGGCGGCCAAGGCCGTGCTGCAGAGCGTGCCGCTTCCGCCGCGCATCATCGTGCTGCTGGAGGGCGAAAGCCTCGTCAACGACGCATCGGGCCTGGTGCTGCTGCGCTTCGCCATCGCGGCAGCGCTGACCGGCTCGTTCAGCGCCACTGCGGCCACCGTGAGTTTCTTCTCGGTCGCGATCGGCGGCCTGCTTGTTGGCATCGCATTCGCCTTCGCCGCCATCCTGGTGATCAAGCGCATCAAGGAAATCGACCTTGCGATTGCATGGACCTTCCTGGTCGCCTGGATCTCCTATATCGCCGCGGAAAAGCTCCACGTCTCCGGCGTGCTGTCCACCGTCGCCTGCGGCATGATCCTCGGATGGAAGCAGCACGAATTCTTCGGCGCTGCGACGCGCACCCGGGCCACCGCAGCGTGGAGCGTCGTCGTATTCGTGCTGGAATCTCTGGTGTTTATCCTGATCGGGCTGTCGCTGCGCGGCGTGCTGTATCGCCTCGGCGGCTATGACGCGGTGGTGGCGCTGTTGCCGGTGACGGCTGCTGTCATCGCAGCAGTGATCCTCGCCCGCTTCGCCTGGATGTTTCCCGGCACCTATCTGCCGCGCATGCTGATGCCGAAGCTGCGTGCCCGCGACCCCGCTCCGCCATGGACGGTACCGTTCATCATGAGCTGGGCCGGTTTGCGCGGCGTGGTGAGCCTCGCTGCCGCATTATCATTGCCGGAGGAATTTCCGGGCCGCGACGTCATCCTGGCGATCACCTTCGCAGTCATCCTGGTAACCGTCCTTGTCCAGGGTTCGACGCTGGCACCGATCGTGCGCCGTCTCATCAAAACCGACAATGTCCGCGCACCGCATCATTCCAAACTCAGCGAAGCGCAGGCGCGCGCGCGCGTTGCGGCCGCGCAATTTTCAGCTATCGAGAAGGCGTCACGCAATGATGACGGCACACATCGCCATCCGCGCCTGTTCGAGCAATATACCTATCGCAAGGGCGCCGCGGCGCGCTATGCCGAAGAGGCTGAGGCACTATCGCCGCACCGCATCGACCATTACACGACCGTGCTGGCCGCCATCGAAGCCGGCCGTGCAGAGCTTCTGAAGATGCACCGTGAGGGCGAAATCCACGACAGTGTGCTGCATGCGATCGAGGAAGGCCTCGATCTCGAAGAAGTCAACGCAAGACGTTTTCTGTAAAGGCCACGCTTCCTTTAGCAGCCATTCGCCGTGGCGCCTTCACAGCCGCCACCATCGGCTCTAACCTTGATCGTCAAGCGCCAGACAAGGCGCAAAATCCGGGAGAAAACAACATGCGACTTCAAGGCCTATCCACTATCGTCACCGGCGGCGCATCGGGTTTCGGTGCCGAGATCGCGCGGTCTTACGCACGCGAAGGCGCCAAGGTCGTCATCCTCGATCTGAATGCCGATGGCGCGAAAAAGGTTGCGGCCGAGATCGGCGACAGCGCAATCGCCCTTGGCGGCAGCGTCACCAGCAAGGCCGATGTTGATGCCTCGGTGAAGCTCGCGGTCGAAAAATTCGGCAAGCTCGACGTCGTCGTCAACAATGCCGGCTGGACCTTTCGCAACAAGCCCTTGCTCGAAGTGACCGAAGAAGAATTCGACAAGGCGTTCGACATCAATGTGAAATCGATCTTCCTGATGACCAATGCCTGCGTGCCGGTGATGAAGAAGCAGAAGAGCGGTCGCATCATCAATATCGGCTCGACAGCCGGCGTCCGGCCGCGCCCGGGCCTGACCTGGTACAACGCCACCAAAGGCGCGGTGAACCTGATGTCGAAATCGATGGCCGTGGAACTGGCGCCCGATGGCATCCGCGTCAATTGCATCGCGCCGGTGATCGGCGAAACCGCGCTACTGGAATCCTTCATGGGCGTGCCGGATACGCCAGAGAACCGCGCTAAATTCATCGGGACGATCCCGCTCGGCCGCATGTCGCGCCCCTCGGATATCGCCAATGCCTGCGTGTATCTGGCCGGCGAGGAATCCGAATTCCTCACCGGCGTGATCCTGCCGGTCGATGGCGGACGGACAATCTAGAACGAGGAAATTCATAAACCATCGAATCCGGTCAGATTCGATTCACCACGCGCGTTAAGCAGTTCACCGGCCATTCATGCGATGGTCGCGTCATGATCGAGGGACACACCTCGGCAGGGAAGGCGTCAGGGTCAGGCCGGTCAACGGTCTGACCCCTCTCTTTGGGGATCGGCATGGCACAAAAGAAGAAACCGGCTCCGCGCAAGAAAGCCAGTGCATCGGACGCTGTTCATCCGATTTCTGCAGTCGCGGCCGTTGCAGTCCGCAGCCTTATCAATATGGCGATTGTGTCCGCATCCTGCGCAACCACCTTGTTGACGCTGATGGCCGTGCTCAAGTTCCAGACCGCCTGAGCGGCGATCACTTCATCTCGTTGAGCAGCGTCGGGATCAGTTCCGACACCGTCGGATGGATCGGCACTGCCCATTGCAACTGGGTGTAATCGGCGCCGGCATTCATGATGTCGAGGATGCCATGGATTGCCTCGTCGCCTCCGGTACCGAGGATGGCGGCTCCCAAAATCTTCTTCGTTTCAGCATCGACCACAACCTGCATCATGCCCGCGGTCTCACCCTTCTCGACGGCACGGCCCACATGGATCATCGGCCGGTTGCCGATCAGCAATTTTCTGCCGGTGGCCTTTGCCTGAGTCAGCGTCATGCCGACGCGGCCAAGCGGCGGGTCGATGAACAGCGCATAGCCGGGAAGCCGATCGCTGACGCGGCGGCTTGCGCTATCGAGCAGGTTCGCGGCAATGATCTCGAAGTCGTTGTAAGCCGTATGCGTGAAGGCGCCGCGGCCGTTGCAATCGCCCATCGCAAAAATGCCCGGCACATTGGTAGCGAGACCGTCATCGACCTTGATATAGCCCCGCGCGTCCACAGCGACGCCAGCCTTGTCGAGACCGAGATCGTCGGTATTCGGCCGTCGCCCGACTGCGAGCAAAACATCACTGCCGATGATCTCCGGCGCGCCTTCGGTGCAGTCGACACCGACAGTCACGCCATCGGGATGTGGCTTGAAGGTGATGCATTCGGCATTGGTTCGGATATGGATGCCCTCGGCGAGCAGGATATCGCGGATCGCCTCTGAAATCTCCACATCCTCGCGCGAGACCAGATGCGCGCCTTTCTCAACCACCGTCACTTCGGCGCCGAAGCGGCGATACATCTGCGCAAATTCGAGCCCAATATAACTGCCGCCGATGACCACCAGATGTTTCGGCACGCGATCCAGCTGCAGGATTCCCGTATTGGTCAGATAGGTGACGTCGTTGATCCCCGGCATGTCCGGCACGACAGCCCGCCCACCGACATTCAGGAAGACCTTTGGCGCCGTCAGCAACTCATCGCCGACGCGGATCGTATCCGCAGATTCGAAGCGCGCGTGCCCATTGATGACCGTGCATTTGTCCATACCACGCAACCAGCTTTCGACGCCGTTGCGCGAGTCATGGATTACCTTGTCTGCCCGCGCCTTCACGCGAGCCATATCGATCCGCACGGGCGCGTCGAGCATGACGCCATAGTCAGCACCGCGGCGTGCGAGATGCGCAGCATAGGCGCTGGCGACCAGTGTCTTGGTCGGCTTGCAGCCGGTATTGACGCAGGTGCCGCCGAACAGATGGCGCTCGATAATCGCGACCGACATGCCTGCGGATGTGAGCCGACCCGCGAGTGAAGGTCCGGCCTGCCCAGCGCCGATGATGATAGCGTCGAAGCGCATGATTTCAGCTCCCAACCGGCACAGCCAATGCTCCGCCGTGGCGAGAGACTATCGTTGGAAATGGCATCAGCCAACGGATGACCGAAGTTCCAGCGCCGGAAATTCCCAAACCGCTTAGGGCTTGCCGGCAACCGCCGGGCCGCGCCAGCGCGCCCAGAGCCGCTCAAACAGCGGCAACAGCCCACGCGGCGTGACCAGGATCACCGAGATCACCACGATGCCGTAGATGAAATAATGCAGGCCGGGCAGCGTGCTGCCGAGCTTGCCACGCAGGATTTCACCGAGCGGCACCAGCAACAGGGCACCGAGCGCCGGACCGTAGGCACGGCCAAGCCCGCCGACCGTTGCGAACAGCACAATCTCGATGGTGATCACAGGCGAGATCAGGAGATAGGGATCGGCAAAAGTGAGGTAGCGCACATAGGCAGTACCGACGACGGAGGCGAGCATCGCCGAGATCACCATGGCGGTGATCTTGTAGCGCAGGATGTTGACGCCAATCGCCTGCGCCGCCTTCTCATTGTCGCGGATGGTGCGCAGATAATAGCCAAGCGGCGAATTGAGGATCGCGACATTGACCAGCACGCAAATCGCGGCCAGCCCCAGCATCATCCAGAACGCACCGTGACCGCCGCCAAACTGGAACGCCAGGAAATTACCCGTGTCCTTCGGCAGCAGCAGCCCGGACGCGCCGCCGAGGAAGTCCCAGCCTTCGACGACGATGCTGCCCATTTCCGCGAAAGCCAGCGTGATTAGCACGAAAGAGAGATGGCCGAGCTGAAAGCGGAAATCGATCCAGGCAATCACGGCGCCCAGGATTCCGGAGATCACCGCCGAAATCACGAGACCCAGCCACATATTGATGCCGAGCTTGAGCAGGAGCGCGGCCGAGAACATCGATCCGATGCCGATGAACAGGCTGTGCGCCAGCGAGATCTGCCCGGCCATGCCGCCGACGATGTTCCACGACGAGGCTAGTGCCACATAGACCAGCGCCAGCGTGAGGATGTGGACGTAATAGCTCGACAGCACGAACGGCATGATGGCGGCGATGACCAGCGCGCCCCACCAGATCGGCGATGCGAGCGTCTTGTAGAATTCGTCTCTCATCGTGCCGAGCTCCAGGTCAGGCCCTTCGGGAGAAACAGCATGATCGCCACGAAGATGATGTATGGCAGCAGCAGGCCGATCGGGCCGTCGAGATAGATCGTGCCGAAGGCTTCGGCGATGCCGATGATCAGACCCCCGAGCATGATGCCGACGAAATTGGTCATGCCGCCGAGCACCACGACTAGCAGCGTGATCACGGTGTAGCGCAGGCCCTGGGTCGGCTGGATCGGAGTGCCCGGCAGCAGCAGCGCGGCGGCCAGCGCGAGAATGCCGATGCCGAGCGCGAAAGTGAGCACCTGGACGCGGCCGACATTGATGCCCATTAGCGCCGCGGCATGGGCATTCTGGTGCACGGCGCGGATCGAGCGGCCGAAATCGGTCGAGCGCAGCATGATGTAAAGGCCGATCGCCAGCGCGAAGGAGACGACGAAAGCCACGATATGCGGCACCCGCAGCACCACGTCACCGAGAATGATCAGCTTGGATTCGACGAAGGACGGCGTGCGTGCCGGCTCGCCGCCGAACACCATCAGGATGCCGTTCTGCAGCACCAGGCTCAGACCGAGCGTAAGCTGCACCACCATCAGGAACTGATGCCCGACCATTGGCCGTATCAGGAAGATGTAGACCAGTGCGCCGATCGCGGTCATCAGCGGCACCGTGATGATGATGGACACATAAGGGTCCATGGCGAATGCGGAATACAGGGCGAGGCACATGAACATGCCGAGCGAGATGAAATCGCCATGCGAGAAATTGACGACGCCCGACACGCCGTAGACTAGCCCCATGCCCAGCGCCAGCAAGCCATAAGTGGCGCCGATCAGAAGGCCTTGGGCGAGAGCTTGATAAAGTTCGGTCACATCACTCTCCGATCACAGACCAAGATAGGCGCTGCGCGTGCGCGGATCGTTCTTCACGGTCTCCGCATCACCCTCGACCGCCACCTGCCCGCGCTCCAGCACGTAGCAGCGCTTGGCGTGGCGCAACGTCAAATTCAGATTCTGCTCCACCAGCAGGATGGTCAGCCCGTCGGCATGCAACTTGTCGATGATCTCGAAAATATACTGCACGAATAGCGGCGACAGACCGAGCGAGGGCTCATCGAGCATCAGCAGCTTGGCTTCCGCCATCAGCCCGCGACCGATGGCCAGCATCTGCTGCTCGCCGCCTGATAGTGAACCGGCACTCTGGGTCAGCCGCTCGCCAAGCCGCGGAAACAAACCGATGACTTTTTCCATCTGTTGCGGACGATGCTTGCGCGCATGCGCATTGATGCCGCCAAGCAGAAGATTTTCGCGGATGCTCATTTCCGGAAACACCAGACGGCCTTCCGGCACCTGCACGATGCCGAGCTCGACACGCGCCTGCGGCGTTAATTTGCTGATGTCCTCACCCAGAAACAAGATACGGCCGGATATCGGCTTGACCATTCCGGACAGCGCATTGATCAGCGTGGTCTTGCCGGCGTTGTTGGCGCCGAGCAGGCCAACGATCTCACCCGCAGCTATCTTGGCATTGATGTCGCGCAGCACCGGCACGCTACCATAGCCTGCAACCAGGTTATCGATCTCAAGCATCGAGATGATCTCCGAAATAGGCATCGACGACGCGCTGATCCCGAAGGATCTCGTCGGGCGTGCCCTGCGCGATCTTCTCGCCGAAATTGATCACCACCATACGCTGCGCCAGCCGCATGATGACCGGCATCACATGCTCAACCATCACGATGGTGACGCCCTGCTTGTTGAGCTCCTCGATGATCGCGATCGGCGCGGCGGTCTCGGCCATGGTCAGGCCGGCCATCACTTCGTCGAGCAGAATGCAGCGCGGATCAGTAGCGATGCACTTCGCCAGTTCCAGCAGCTTCTTGTCCTGCAGCGACAGTGTCGCCGGTGTCTTGTGTTCCTTGCCGCCGAGACCGACGCGCAGCAGTGCTTGCGCTGCATAGTCGATCGCCTCGCGCATCGGCCGGCGTGTCAATGCCGCGGTCGTGACGACGTCGAGCGCCGTCATGTCGGCAAAGGACTGGACGATCTGGAAGGAGCGCATCAATCCGCGGCGCACCAGCCGATCCGGCGACACCCCGATAATGCTTTCACCGTCATAAACAACGTCGCCCGCGCTCGGCGGAATGAAGCCGGAGATCACACCGAACAAAGTGGTCTTGCCGGCACCGTTCGGGCCAATGATGCCAAGAATTTCGCCTTTCTCGACGTCGAAGCTCACCGCGTTGAGCGCGATCAGACCGCCAAACCGCCTGGTGATGTTGGAGACTTCCAGAAATGCCACAGCCGTCCACTCTCTAGGTTGCGCTCAGTCTTACTACAGCGCCGATCAGGACTTCGGCCGCGGCGGCACCTGGGCAAATTCCTTCGGGAATACGACTTGCTGATCCTGCTCGGGAGTCCACTGGATGAACATCGCAGAACCGTCCTTGAGCAAACGGTCTTCTGCGAATTGCAGGCCCTTCGGCTTGGCGATGTAGAGGTTCGGATCGCCTGCCGGAATGTTGACGTTCTTCAGCGCCTCGAGCAACGCATCGCTCTGCAGCGACTTGGCATTCTCAAGCACCTGCTGCAGCACGCGCGCCGCCTGGGCGTATTGCACCGCGCCCTGGCCGATTTTTTCGAGCTTGGCGACATCGCGCAATTCCGTGACGATCTTCTGCATCGACTCGATCTTGGCGCCGGCGCTGAAGCCGGTCATACCGAACAGGTTCTTCGTCAGCACGGCCTTGCCGATCTCGGGGCCGAGATCCTTCCAGAGCGACAGATCCGAGTAGCCGCCGGTGCCACCGCAGAAGATGCTGCCGTGATAGTTCAGATTGTAACGCGCCTGATGCAGCAGAATGCCATCGCGCGGCGTCACGAGGCCGACAACGACATCCGGCTTGAGCGAGCGGATACGAACCATGGCCGCCGTCTGGTCCTGCGCACGAATATCGAGCGCGGCTTCGCCGATGATCTGGATGCCGCTGGCCTTCAGCTTCTCGACCAGGAATTTGTTCGACTGCTGGCCGGCCTCGTAATTCGAATAGGCCATGACGGCAGTCTTGATCGGAAACTTGAAATCATCGCGCAATGAGATGACGAAGTCATGCATGGTCTGCGCATAGCCGCGATCATAGGGATAACCCAGCGTGAACATATAGTTCGACTGCGACCCACCAGCCCAGACCGACAGCGTCGGAATCTTGGCTTCGTCGACCACCGGCGTCAGCGCCAACATTTGTGCGCTGAGAATGGTGCCAGTCAGAAGCTGCACCTTTTCCTCGGTGATCAGGCGCCGCGCTTCGGCAGCGGTCCGCGCCGGCTGGCTGGTGTCGTCCGCCAGCACCAGCTCGATTCTGGCGCCGCCCTTGCTCTTGATGCCGCCTTCGGCATTGATCTTCTTGATGATGTATTCGAAAGCCGGCTGGCCTTCCTGCGCGTAAGCCGCAAGACCGCCGCTCATCGAATTGACCATGCCGATGCGGATCGCCGGCTCGGCGGCGCCTGCGCTACGAATGAAAGGCGCGGCGATCGGCCCCGCCAGAACGGCAGAGGCACCAAGTCCAAACGTGCGGCGGGTCATGGTCATGTCATATCCTCCGATGCGCAACGTCGCTGAAGCGGCGCGCTTTCTTGTTCTGTTACTGGGCGCTGGAGTGTCGAACACCGCGTTGCAGATTGGGAGTCTGCATATCGCAGTCGGGCAGCGTTTTTCGGACTTAGCCGCGTTTGCGCAGCTGCGTCAAATTGCGGCGCATGGAAATCGCGAATGAGGGCCATGCATCCGTGACGGGGCTTTCACAGTCGCGCAATCGCAAAGCCTGCACGCGGGAAATGTACAACCGTCGCGCCGACATCGGGATCCTCACGCCGCAAAGCGATGCTGTCATGACCCGCAGAAACAAACGCACCGATGACGGGATCGAAACCCCAATCGGTCGGCATGACCGATACCATTACGCCTTCCTTAAACGGCAGACCTTGATCATCTGCAATATCGTTATGAGGAGAAGCAGATGTCGCCATAGGCTGACAGAGCCGCGCTATGTCCAGCGCCTGCTCGGGCGACAGCTCCTCAACCATTCCGTGCCCCAGCGCAGCAACCCGGTCCATCCACGCGAGAACGCGCGGATGCTCGGCAAGACCTTCGCTCTCACCGAGATTGCCGCGCGCGTACCAGAGCGGGTGGTAGACGGCGATGTCGGCAAGTAACGGCGCGTTGCCGAGCAGGAATGCGTCGCCAAGCGCAAGCCAATCGCTGAGCCAGGCAAGATGAATGCGAAACTGGTTGCGCAGCGCAGGAATCTGCTCACGCATCTTCACGCTGTCCCAACCATCGAACTTGCCTGACGTGAAACTCGCGCGATCAGTATGCAGCTCCCGCGGAAAACGATCGCCGTTCAGGCCGAAGACCAGTCCAAGAGCATTGGCAAAGAGCGCGCGATCGGCCCAGGCCGCGATGATATCGGCCTGACCGCGCGTGCCCGTCGGATAAAGCGTCGTCTCGAGAAAACGCCGCTCAAGCTCCGCGAGAATGCGGCGCGTATCGCAATAGACGTCTGCGCCGATCTGCAGCACCGGAACGCGGCGATAGCCTCCGGTGAGCGCCACGAGCTGTGGCTTCGGCGCGATCCGCGGCTGGATCACCGATCGCCAAGACAGCCCCTTCAATCCGAAGGCGACGCGCACCTTCTCGGCAAACGGCGAACGCGGATAGTGATGCAGAACAAGATCGGTCGCCGTCACTGCATCCCTTGCCTGTCAGCTATGTCGCATGCACCGCCGTCGTCGCACCGGCGGAATACATCGCCTCGAATTCGGCAATCGGATGCGGAAGTCCATCCGGGCCGGTGATTTCAACATCCCAGCTGCCGTCGTCGAGCAGCTCCCTGGCCTTCTTGACAGCTCCGGCCGCGTTGTCGCGGCGGAGTGAAACAGTCCCTGACGTATCGGTTCCCCTGACGAAAAACGGCAAGTCACGTCCTCCCTGTGTGAGGCGCCCCGCAATGCGAGACCGCGCGCGACGTCTTGATCGCGTCACTCTGCGCATCAGACCACAGGACTCGCGGCAATTCCAGCAACTTGCCGTCGCAATCGTCATGAACCTGTTATGCAGCCCCGCGCTGCGCTGCGGGACGCGTCAACGCGAAGAAGACGAGGGTGCATACGGTCAGGAATACCGCCATTGAGATTAAAACTGCGGGCAATCCCCAGGCGGCGGCGATCGGACTGGTAGCCGATTGCATCACGGCGGTGCCGAGGAAGAATGACAGGTTTGCTGCAGAGAGCGCTTTGCCAATATTCTCGGCAGCGACGACCTGGCGGATCATCGCATAGACGAGCGGCTGCATCGCCACGAGAAGGCCGATGACCACAAGCAGGCCGGTATCGACTGCCACAGGCATCACTGGCAGGCCGAAAAGCGTGGCCAACGGATAGCCCGGTGCACCGAGCGCCATCACGAGCAGCAGCGCGGCGGCGCACAGATGGACCGCAAACAGCAGCACGCGGCGATGACCGAGCTTGCGATCGAGCAAACCCGACAGCGCCGGTCCGATCACTAGCGCAACCGTAAACAGAGCCAGTACATTGCCGGCCTCTATCCGCGACAGTCCCTTGATATTCATCAGCCAGGGACCTGCCCAAAGGCCACGCAACACGAGTTGAACCGCAAGTGACACGAAAGCGAGGATCACGATACCGCGCACAGCACGTGATACACCGAGTTGCAAAACCGAAACCATCTCGCCCAGAAGCGCGCGCGGCCGGCCTTCGGGACGCGATGCCGGCACCATGACCGCGATCAGCATGGCCACGACAATAGCCGCGGCCGCCGCAATCCAGAAACCGGCGCGCCAGCCCCAGTGCTCGACGACGTAAGCAAGCGGACTGGCCGACAACAGCAGCCCCGCATTGCCGAATGACAGAATGATGCCGGACCACAGACCGAACTGCGCTGGTGTCAGCCGCTTGGCCGCGAGCGTCATCGGGCACATCAGCATGCCCGACGTCGCCATGCCGATCGTTGCCTGCGACACGAAGAACGACAGAGGTCCTGTCGATAGCGCGGCAATCGCCGCGCCGCAGACCGTACCGGCGAACAGCACGAGCGACACCGTGCGGATGCTGTAGCGATCCAGCGCGACGCCGACCGGTATCTGCAGGAGCGCGAAGAAAAAATGATAGGCCGAAGTCAGCGCGGCCAGCGTCTGCGGCGTAACGCCGAGATCGGTCGACATCAAATCGATCGCGACCGCAGGCGTGGTGCGCAGCATGTTGGACAGTACATGCCCGCAGGTCAGAATGAGCATGGCGGCCACGAGGGCCACGCTCACGGGCGGATCGATGGCAACGGGCTTGAAGGCAGAAGAGTCGGCAGCACTGGTCATGGCGCTCGCCTACGCGGAAACACGGCGCGCATCAACCGCCACGAAAGCCGTGGCGGTCATGCTCTCTCAATGCTGCGGTGCAGCTTAGGCGGCCGATGCCTCGATCCGGATCGGGATCGATTTGTAAGCCGGCGTTCCCGACTTCAAATCGTGCTGGTCGAGCGACACGAGCACATTGGCCTCGGGATAATAGGCCGCCACCGATCCTTGTGGGATGTTGTAAGCCACCGCCGTCACCCGACGCAGCGCGCGCGGCGCGCTGTCCGGACGATCCAGCACGATGTCGATCAGATCACCGTGGCTCAGCCCGCGGCGGGCGAGGTCCTGCTCGTTGACGAACACCACATCGCGCCGCCCGGTGATGCCGCGATAGCGATCGTTCATACCGTAGATCGTGGTGTTGTACTGGTCGTGGCTGCGCAGTGTGGTCAGCGTCAACGCGGTCTCGGCGGGGCCGTCCTCATAGAGGCCGGAGAAAACCAGGAATTGCGCCTTCTTGCTCGGCGTCAGCCATTCCCGTTCCGAGGCGGCGTTGCGCAGCCGGAAGCCACCCGGCTTCTTGATCCGTGCATTGTAATCCTCGAAGGCCGGAAAGACCGACTCGATGGCGTCGCGGATCCTGCTGTAGTCGGCGACGTAATCGAGCCACTTCACCTTGGTATTCGGCAAAGTCGCGATGGCCATATCGGCAACGATCGCGGTTTCCGATTTCAAATGCTCCGACGCCGGCTTCAAGCCGCCGCGCGAGGCATGCACCATCGACATCGAATCTTCCACCGTCACCAGTTGCGGTCCCGTCGCCTGCACGTCGATCTCGGTGCGACCAAGGCATGGCAGGATGATCGACTCCTTTGCGATCAGCAGATGCGAGCGATTGAGCTTGGTGGCGATATGCACCACGAGATCGAGGCTGCGCATCGCCGGATAGGTCGCCTCGGGATCCGACATCGCGACCGCGAGATTGCCGCCAAGACAGATCAACGCCTTCGAACGTCCATCGCGGATCGCCTTCACCGACGCGACGGCGTCATGACCATGCGCAGTCGGCGGCTTGAAGTTGAAGGTGCGTTCGATGCCGTCGATCAGCGCGGCGTTGGGTACTTCGGTGATCCCCACGGTGCGGTCGCCCTGCACGTTGGAATGGCCGCGCAACGGCGAGATGCCGGCGCCGGGACGGCCGATGTTTCCGCGCAGCATCAGGAGATTCGCGATCTGCTGCACGTTACCGGTGCCGTGGCGATGTTGGGTAATACCCATGCCGTAATTGATGATCACGCTCTTGGCCCCGGCGTAGATATTGCCGAGGTTTTCGATATCGGCGCGCGGCAGGCCAGACGATTTCTCGATCGCCTCCCATGAGGTCGCATCGAGATCGGCCAGCAGCGCCTCGATGCCGTTGGTGTGTTCGGCGATGAAGGCGCGGTCGAGCACACCGGGACCGCCTTCGGCCAGGCTCGCAGCGTCGAGCGCCACGACGGCCTTCATCATGCCCTTCAGCACCGCAATGTCGCCGCCGACCTTGACCTGGTAATAGGTCGACGAGATCTGCGTAGAGCTCAACGTCAGCATTTCCGCGGGATGCTGCGGGGATGTGAATCGTTCCAGCCCGCGCTCGCGCAGCGGATTGATTGAAACGATAGCGGCACCGCGCTTGGAGCATTCGCGGAGCGTCGTCAGCATGCGCGGATGATTGGTGCCAGGATTGTGCCCGATGCAGAACACAGCATCCGCATGGTCGAAATCCTCCAGCGTCACCGTGCCCTTACCAACGCCGATGGATTCCGGAAGACCGACGCTGGTCGCCTCGTGACACATGTTCGAGCAATCGGGGAAATTGTTGGTGCCGAATTCGCGCACGAACAACTGATACATGAACGCTGCTTCGTTAGAGCAACGGCCCGACGTGTAGAATTCGGCCATGTTCGGATCGGGCAAAGCGCGCAAGCCGGCACCGATCCGCGCCATCGCATCCTCCCACGAGATCGGAAGATACTTGTCGCTAGCCTGGTCATAGGCCATCGGATGGGTGAGACGTCCCTCGTTTTCGAGGTCGTGATCATGCCATTCCCAGAGTTCGCTCACCGTATGGGCCGCAAAGAATTCCGGCGTCGTGCGCTTGGCCGTTGCTTCCCACGACACCGCCTTGGCGCCGTTCTCGCAGAATTCGAAGGACGATGTATGCTTTGGGTCAGGCCAGGCGCAGCCCGGGCAATCGAAGCCGTGCGGCTGGTTCATCGTCAGGAGGCCATGCGTTTCGTTGACCACCGCCAACTGTCCGCGCACCGCGTCGGCCACTGCTTTCAACGCGCCCCAACCTGCGGCGGCACCTTTGTAGTCTTCGACGCCCTGAACCTGCTTCTTCGCCATCGCGATCCGTCCTTCGTCGTCAGGGCCCATATGGCCCAACCTAATTCCGTCTCGTAGCATTAAAGGCTGTAATACAGCGAATAGATGCCATCAACTTTGATTGACCAGGCCTGCGCTGTATTGAACGATACGAACGCCGCGACACCTGTTCACCAAGGCTATCGCCCGATTGATATTTTGAATGGAGCGCCGATGACCTCTTCTTCCCTGTTCCAGCCGCTGCAAGTTGGCCCGTATCAACTCAGCCACCGGGTTGCGATGGCGCCGCTGACGCGCATGCGTGCCGAGAAGACATCTCTCGCTGCGTGGACGCTCAATGCCGAATATTATGCTCAGCGCGCGACCGAAGGCGGATTGATTATCGCCGAGGCGTCGCAGGTCATGCAGGAAGGGCAAGGCAACCCGAACACGCCGGGCATCTATTCGAAAGAGCAGATCGCCGGCTGGCGTCAGGTCACTGACGCCGTGCATGCCAAAGGCGGCATCATCTTCCTGCAGCTCTGGCATGTCGGCCGTGCCTCACATTCCTCGTTCCAGCCCGGCGGCGGGCTTCCGGTCGCGCCGTCAGCCATTGCGATCGACGCTACCACGCGGACGGCTTCAGGCGAGACGGTATCTTACGAAACGCCCCGCGCCCTGGAGACCAGCGAGATTCCCGGCATTATCGACGCCTACCGACAGGCCACGCGCAACGCCAGGGAAGCCGGCTTCGACGGCGTCGAGGTGCACGGCGCCAACGGCTATCTGCTCGAACAATTTCTGCAGACCCGCAGCAATCGGCGCACCGACCAATATGGTGGCTCAATCGAGAACCGCGCCCGCCTGCTGCTCGAAGTGACCAATGCCGTCATCGACGCCTGGAGCGCGGATCGTGTCGCCGTCCGCCTGTCGCCCTATGGTGTCTCGAATGACTCCGGCGAAGCCGATCCGATGCCGCTCTACAGCTATGTGGTCCGTGAGCTCGACAAGCTCGGCCTCGCCTACCTCCATTTCGTCGAGCCGCGCACCAGCGGCGTCGGCCGCGCGGAAGTGTTTCATAACAATGTGCCTAAAGCCTATGAGCTGTTCCGGCCGATGTGGAGCGGCGTGCTGGTCACGGCCGGCGGCTTCGACGGCACCTCCGCCGAGGAGGCCGTCGCTTCCGGCAGTGTCGACATCATCGCGTTCGGCCGCCCATTCATCGCCAATCCGGACCTGCCGGAGCGTATCAAGCGCAAGGCGCCCTTTACGCCTTATAACCGGGCGACGTTTTACGGCGGCGATGTGGCTGGCTACACCGACTACCCGGTGTTTGGCGCAGGCTAATCTGCGGATTATTCAATAGAAAGCACTTCTGGCGCGCTATAGTCTGCGTACGGCCCGTAGCGGGTCAGGAGTATCGCCCCATGGATTCCACCCTCTCAGCCGCCGAGCTCGACGATCGCATCGCCATCCTTCGCGACAATATCCGGCAGTTGATTGAGCAGGCCACCGCGGCTTCCGGCGAGAGCAACGAGGAGCGCACCGCGGATCGGCTGGCTCAGCAGAATGAGGAGCTGGACCGGCTGATCGCCCAACGCGACGCCCTGGGCAAATAGCCGAGAGGACTACGGACTGGAGGCCTGCCCGGTTGTCGGGCGGGATGCGTAAAACCACGGCTTTTCCTCCAGTAAACTTTTGGCTAGCTTGGCTGCATGAACGTTCAAGCCAAGATCGACATCAAGCACTCCACCTGCCCGCATGATTGCCCCTCTGCCTGCGCCCTCGACATCGAGGTGATCGGCGGAAACACGATCGGCCGGGTCCGCGGCTCCAAGGAGCAAAGCTATACCGCCGGCGTGGTCTGCGCGAAGGTCGCGCGCTATGCCGAGCGCATCCATCACCCCGAACGGCTGATGTATCCGATGCGCCGCACGGGCCCGAAGGGCTCCGGCCATTTCACCCGCATCACCTGGGACGAGGCGCTCGACGAGATCGCTTTGAGGTTCAACGAGGCCGAGCGCGACTTCGGCGCGGAGTCGGTGTTTCCCTATTACTATGCCGGCACCATGGGCCTGGTGATGCGCGATGGCATCAACCGCCTTGCCAATGTGAAGAAGTATTCGCGCTTTTACTCGACGATCTGCGCAACCGTTGCCTGGGCTGGCTTTGCCGCCGGCACCGGCAAGGTCGCCGGCGTCGATCCGCGCGAGATGGCGAAGTCGGACCTGATCGTGATCTGGGGCACCAACCCCGTCTCGACGCAGATCAATGTGATGACCCACGTCTCCCGCGCCCGGAAAGAGCGCGGCACCAAGCTTGCCGTCGTCGATATCTACGATAACGACACCATGAAGCAGGCCGACATCAAGATCCTGCTGCGACCAGGTACAGACGGCGCCTTCGCCGCCAGCGTGATGCATGTGCTGTTCCGCGACGGCCTGGCTGATCGCGACTATCTCGCCAAATATACCGACCACTCGCCCGAGTTCGAGGCGCATCTGGCGGCGCGCACGCCGCAATGGGCCTCAGACATTTGCGGCGTGCCCGCTGCGGAAATCGAAGCCTTCGCGCGCCTGGTCGGCGAGACCAAGCGCAGCTATTTCCGCCTCGGCTACGGCTTCACCCGCAGCCGCAACGGAGCCGCGCAGATGCATGCAGCGCTGTGCGTGCCCACCGTTACCGGCGCCTGGCAATATGAAGGTGGCGGCGCTTTCTTCAACAATGCCGCAATCTGGAAATTCGACAAGACGCTGATCGAGGGCCTCGACGTGCTCGACGAGAGCGTTCGGCGTCTTGATCAGTCGAAGATCGGCCGCATTCTGACCGGTGACGCGGAAGCCTTGCACAACGGCCCGCCAGTGAAGGCGATGCTGATCCAGAACACCAATCCGATGACGGTGGCGCCCGAGCAGGCCTTGGTGCGGCAGGGCTTTGCCCGCGAAGACCTGTTCGTCGCGGTGCATGAGCAGTTCATGACCGAAACGGCCATGATGGCCGATATCGTGCTGCCGGCGACCATGTTCATGGAGCACGACGATCTCTATTACGCCGGCGGCAACCAGCACATCTCGGTCGGTGCCAAGCTGATCGATGCGCCGGAAGAATGCCGCTCGAACCACGACGTTCTGCAGGGCATCGCCACCCGCCTCGGCGCGAAACACCGCGCGTTCGATATGCATCCGCGCGACATCATCGACGAGACGCTGCAAGTCAGCGGCCGCGGTGGCATCGAAGGGCTGGAGGCCGACAAATGGCGCGATATCCAGCCGGATTTCCGCACCTCGCACTATCTCGACGGTTTCGCCCATGCCGACGGCAAATTCCACTTCAAGGCGGACTGGTCGACAGTGCCGATGCCCAATGCCGGGCTGATGGGCGCGTGGGACGAGATGCCGTCGTTCCCCGACCACTGGGCGGTGATCGAACAGGTCGATGAGGCGCATCCGTTTCGTCTGGCCACGAGCCCGTCGCGCAGCTTCCTCAACACCTCGTTCAACGAGACGCCATCATCGCAGGCCCGCGAGGGTGCACCCAGTGTGATGATGCACCCCGTCGACGCGGCGAGGCTCGGCATTGCCGATGGCGATGCCGTGACACTCGGCAACACGCGCGGCGAGACGACCCTGACCGCGCGTATCTTCGAGGGCCTGCGGCGCGGCGTGCTGATTGCGGAATCGGTGCACCCCAACAAGGCGCATATCGGCGGTCATGGCATCAATATGCTGACAGCAGGCGAAGCCGTCGCGCCCTATGGCGGCGCGGCGTTTCACGACAACAAGGTGTGGGTGAAGAAGGCGGGATAGCCCGCCTTCTTACGCCGTCGATACCTGCACCAGGATGTCGGAGAAGGTCGGCGCACGTCCGAGATCGGCCATCGCCGGCGAAGTCAGCGCATGCACCGTTGCACTCTTGCGGGTCGAGCGTTGCCAATAGCCGCTCGGTGCCACCACCACGCCGGGCTTCACATCCGCCGAGATGGTGACGAGCGCCTCGAACGAGCCGCGATCGTTATAGACACGGATCGGCGCGCCCGCTTCGATGCCACGTACTGCAGCATCGTCGGGATGCAGTAGTACGGCCTGCTCGCCGGCATGATGGAGCTGCTTCGGCATATTGCCGAAATTGGAATTCAAGAATGCGTGGCTCTTCGGCGAGATCAGGCTGAGCGGATATCTCTTCGCCAGCTCGGGATTGGTCTGCGGCGATTCTCGTGGTGGAATATAGGACGGCAACGGATCGACCGGCTCGCCGGACTGTTGGCCACCATAGCCCTGCCGGAACAGCGGCACGACGAAATTGCCGCCGGCGGCGATCGAGGATTTGAATTCGCATTTGCCTGACGGCGTGAAAAAATTGCCTTCGCGATGTGGCGCGTAAGTATCGGATCCCTCGACTTTCAAGCGCGCATAGCCGGTTTGCTTCAATTGCTCGATGGTGATGTTTTCCAGCACGGGACTGGTCCAGTCCATCGAATCCGCAATCATCTCGTCATCGCTGCGGAAGAACGACGGATCGTCGATGCCCATGGCGGCGGCGAGCCTGCGAAACAGCTCAGTGTTCGATACGGCTTCGCCGAGGGGTTCGATCGCCTGGTTGTTGTAGGACAGATAAAGATGCCCCCACGAGAACATTAGATCCTTCTGTTCGAGCTGCGTCGTCGCCGGCAACACGATATCGGCAAAGCGCGCGGTGTCGGTCATGAAGTGTTCGCTGACGACGGTAAACAGATCCTCACGCGCCAGGCCAGCCTCGATCTTGCCCTGCTCTGTGACCATGGCCATCGGATTGGCATTGTAGACGCACAGCGACTTGATCGGTGGATCGAAACCAAGCTCGCCGGTGAGCACCGGGCCGAGTTGCCACAGATTCACGATGCGCAGATCCTCTCCTTGTAGGTCCGGGCGCATCAGCACGTCCCATTTCACCGGAAACGCCCAGATCGGCAGCTGCAGCAGACCGCCGCCGACGTGACGCCAGGCACCGATCAGCGCGGGCAGACATGAGATCGCGCGCACGGTCTGGCCTCCGCCGGCATGTCGCTCGACGGCGACGCCGATGCGGATTACCGCGGGCGGCGTGGTGGCATATTCACGCGCCAGCGTGCGGATGTCGTCCGCCGCGATCCCGGTGATTCCAGACACGTAGTCGGGCGTGTAAATCGCGGCACGTTCGGCCAGCTCGTCATAGCCGATCGAATAGTTGTCGACGTAATCGCGATCGATCAGCCCCTCGGTGGTGATGACGTGGATGAGGCCCAGCGCCAGCGCCGCGTCTGTCCCCGGCCTTATAGCGATGTGCCAGTCCGCCTGCTGCGCGGTCCGCGTCCGCACGGGATCGATGACCACAAGCTTGGCGCCGTTCTTCATCGCCTGCTTGATATAAGGCCAGTGATGCGAGTTGGTGCTGAGCGTGTTGCAGGCCCAGAGGATGATGTATTTGGAATGGACGAAGCTCTCCGGATCGGTACCCGGCGTATGGCCTATCGTCATCAGATAGGCAGTACAGGCGCCGGAATCGCAGAACGTACGTTCGGCCACCGTGGCGCCGAGCTTGTTGAACAGGGGATCGCCGACATTGAGGCCGTTGATGATGCCCTGGGTGCCAAGATAGCTGCACGGCAGGATCGCCTTGGCGCCGTCCTCAGCGATGATCGTCTTCCATTTGCCGGCGATCTCGGACAGCGCGGCACCCCATGAGATGCGCGTAAACTGGCCACTGCCCTTCGGCCCCGAGCGCCGCATCGGATAGAGAATGCGCTGGTCGCTATAGACGCGCTCCTGATAATCGTTGACCTTCACGCAGAGCCGACCTTGCGTGAACGGGTGATCCGGATTGCCCCGCACGGACACGGCGCGGCCATCTTCGACCGTCGTGATCATGGAGCAGGTGTCGGGGCAATCATGGGGGCATGCACCAATTACGGTTATCTGGGTCAAGCTGGCCTCCGCTGGCTACCGATCTGGGTCGATGCCGAGCATGCTGAGCTGACGGACTGTTGGCTTTTCCGAGCCTGCTGTTCTGTTTGCAAATCCTGCTGACCACGCGGCGGGTTCCGCCCCGCGCCCATGGCACAGGAATTGAATGTTAAGCGGCGATCATTTCAGCGAGTGGGGGTTGGCTATGACGATTGCAGGCCACGGCGCGGAAAAGTATGTCACCGGACATCTCATCGATGGGTCTCAGGACCGGAATTGGCCCCATCTGCTCGCGGAGCGCTGGAGCCATCGGGCCGGCGATTTACCCTCGGTGCTGCCACGAGATACCGAGATTGCCATGTTCCTGCGCGGCAACTCGGTCGTAGAGCGTCAGGGCGGCGGTATGCGGCAACGAACGTCGGGCCATCGCGGCACCATCTGGCTCTGCCCCGCCGGCATTCGCGAAGAATATATCAACGTCTCCGAACCGGTCGCGGACTGCCTGCACATCTATCTTCCCGGCCAGCCCTTTGAGGACACGCTTCTGCAGGATCTGGAAATCGATCCATCACGTATGACCTTGCGCTATGAGAGCGTCGATCATGATCCATTCATCGAACAGGTCGCCGAGCTGATCCTGCAGGAGCTGAATACCGAGACCTCCGCCGGCCGACTGCTGATTGAAACACTCAGCAGTGCATTGTCCGCACATCTCGTTCACAAATATGCGGCGAACGCGCTTCCGCTGAAGCCGCCACCGTCATCCGACAAGCCATTGGATCAACGGCGGCTGGCGCGGGTAATCGAATTCGTTGACGCCAACATCTCGCGCGAATTCGCGGTCGCCGATATGGCCCGCACGGCCTGTCTCAGCCCGGCGCATTTCGCGCGGGTGTTCAAGGTCCGAACCGGTCTCACACCGCATCAGTTCGTCAGCGAACGGCGGCTGACACTGGCGAAACAAATGCTGGCGGATCTGTATCGACCAATCGTCGATGTCGCCTATACCGCGGGCTTTTCATCTCAAGCCAATTTTACCCGCGCCTTCCGCCGGGCGACCAACATGACGCCCGGCCAGTTCCGCGGCCAGACAGCCGCCTATCGGATGTCCGACGAACTGTAGCGCTGGAGCTCGCAACTGGAGCTACCGCGCATCCTCCAGGATCATATCCGACGCCTTTTCGGCAATCATGATCACCGGCGCGTTGGTGTTGCCCGACATCAGGTCCGGCATGATGGATGCATCGATCACGCGCAGACCTTCCAACCCACACACGCGCAGGCGCTGATCGACCACCGCTTTCGTATCATTGCCCATCCGGCACGTCGAGGTCGGGTGATAGACCGTGCTGCCGCGCTGGCGGCAATAAGCGAGCCATTGCTCATCGGTCACCGTGCCCGGGCCGGGCTCGACCTCTTTCGTCACGAAGGGCTTCATCGCCGGCGCGTTCAGCATCTTGCGCAGGATCTTGAGCCCTTCGACATTCGCCGTACGATCCGTTTCGGTCGCGAGATAATTGATCCGGATCGCCGGCGGCACCGAAGGATCCGCGCTCTTGATGCGCAGCGAGCCGCGGCTTTCCGGGCGCAGCTGACAGACTGAGGCGGAGAAGCCCGAGAACGGATGCAGTTTCTCGCCCATCTTGTCGGTGGAGAACGGCAGGAAGTGGATCTGGATATCTGGCGACGCCATGCGCGGATCGGTCTTGAAGAAGGCGCCGGTGGTGCCGGCAGCATAGGTCAGCGGACCGGTGCGGAACGCCGCATATTGCAGACCCATCATCGCCCTGCGCACCGGATGATTGACGAAGTCATTGAGCGTGATCTTCTGCGGACACTCCATCACCATCCGGACCTGCATGTGATCCTGCAAATCGCTGCCGACGCCGGGTGCATCGAGGAGGACCTCGATGCCGTGTTCCTTGAGCAGATCGGCGGGACCGACGCCGGACAGCTGCAACAGCTGCGGTGAATTATAGGCCCCGCTCGACACCAGCACTTCCTTGCGGGCGCGCGCCTTGCGCACCACGCCATGCTGCTTGAATTCGATGCCGATGGCACGTTTGCCTTCGAACAGAATACGCTGTGCCAGCGCTTCGGTCTCGACACGGACCTTGCCCTGCTTCAATGCCGGGCGCAGATAGGCCCGCGCGGTCGAGGCGCGGCGGCCGCCCTTTGTCGTGGTCTGGAACCAGCCAGCGCCTTCCTGCGTGGCACCGTTGAAGTCGTTGTTCACGGGAATGCCGGTCTCGGCAGCAGCGGCGATGAAGGCCTCCGACAACGGATCGGGGCAGCGCGAATCCGACACCGGCAGCGGGCCACCGACGCCGTGATACTCGCTCGGCCCACGCGTCTGATTTTCCGCCTTCTTGAAATAGGGCAGCACGTCGTCATAGCCCCAGCCGGTATTGCCGAGCTGGCGCCAGCGATCGTAATCCTCGTGCTGACCGCGTACATAGAGCAAGCCGTTGATGGAGCTGGAGCCACCGAGCACTTTTCCGCGCGGCTGAAACACTGAGCGTCCATTGAGGCCCGGTTCGGGCTCGGTCTGATACATCCAGTTGACGGACTTCTCCTTGAAGAGCTTGCCGTAGCCGAGCGGCACGTGAATCCAGATATTGCGGTCCTTCGGGCCGGCTTCCAGCAGCAGCACCGAATATTTACCGGATGCCGATAGGCGATTGGCCAGCACGCAACCGGCCGAGCCGGCACCGACGATAATGTAATCAGCCTCAATGGCATCAGCCGACGCGCGATGCGCCTGCGCAGTTTGACCGCTCATGTTTCCCCCAATTGTTTTCAACAACTGAAAACGGAAATGGCGGGGATGTAAATGGGCGTGCCCTGAAGCATGGCACGCATGCGGCTAGAATCGTCGCAATGCGAAAGCGAGCGACTGCGTGAGGTAAGCTCCCTCTCCCCGCTCTGCGCGGGGAGAGGGTTGGGGTGAGGGGCGAGGCACACAGCCTCTCCAGCGAAACGCCATCGAATCGGAACATGTACGATCCGATGGTTGTTTGACTGCCGCACTGTCCGTGGATGCCCCTCACCCGCCGCGAAAACGCAGCGACCTCTCCCCGCAATGGGCGGAGAGAGGTTAAGCAAGCGAACGGCCTCAGGCTGACGTCAGCTGTATCGCGAGATCGCCAGATCCTTGACGTCCAGCTCCGGTGCCTTGCCGGAGATCTGGTCGGACAGCACGCGGGCGGTGCCGCAAGCCATGGTCCAGCCGAGCGTGCCATGGCCCGTATTGAGATGCAGATTGCCGAGATGCGTCGGGCCGACGATGGGCGGGCCATCGGGCGTCATCGGCCGCAAGCCGCTCCAGAAGGTCGAGCGCGAGAGATCGCCGGCGGTCGGAAACAGATCGGTCACCGACTTGTCGAGCGGCATACGGCGCGGGGCGGTGGGCACCGGGTGATAATTGCCGACTTCAGCGGTGCCGCCGACGCGGATGCGGTCACCAAGGCGCGTGATGGCCACTTTGTAGCTTTCGTCCATGATCGTCGATTGCGGCGCAACGCTCTCGTCGGTGATCGGCACGGTGAGCGAATAACCCTTCACCGGATAGACCGGCGCATCGATACCGAGCGGCCGCAGCAGCAGCGGCGAGAAGCTGCCGAGCGCCATCACGTAACTATCCGCGGTGAAGACACCCCTGTCGGTTGTGATCTGTGCGACCCGGCCGCCGGTGATATCCACCGACTTGATCGTGGTCTCATAGACGAATTTCACCCCAAGTCCGGCCGCGATCTTTTCTAGCCGCTGGGTGAACAGATGGCAGTCGCCGGTTTCGTCCTCCGGCAGACGCAGGCCACCGACGAGCAGATCCTGCACGCCGGCGAGGCCCGGTTCATACTTCACGCAGCCGGCACGATCGAGCACCTCATAGGGCACGGCATATTGCTTGAGTACGTCGATATCGCCGCCGGTCGCATCGAGCTGCGACTGCTTGCGGAACAGTTGCAGCGTGCCCTGGCTGCGATCGTCATAGGTGATGCCGGTCTCCGCGCGCAGCGCACGCAGGCAATCGCGGCTGTATTCGGCGATTCCCACCATGCGCGACTTGTTCAGCGCATAGCGCGCGCTCGTGCAGTTGCGCAGCATCTGCAGCATCCAGCGCCACTGGTGCGGATCGGCCTGCGGTCGCACCACCAGCGGGCCGTATTTGTCCATGATCCAGCCGAGCGCCTTCTTCGGCACGCCGGGGCCAGCCCAGGGCGAGGCGTAGCCGGGCGAGACTTCGCCAGCATTACCGAACGAGGTCTCCAGCGCGGCGCCGGGCTGACGGTCGATCACCGTCACCTCATGGCCTGCCTTGGCCAGATAATAGGACGTGGTAACGCCGATCACGCCCGCGCCAAGAACCAGAACCTTCATCGCACCGTGCCTCCAGACCGGGCGGTCCACCGCACATCGATCTCATCCGAGTAAATTCGTTCATAGCGCTGACCCAGCGAGGTCAGCATTTCGTAGCCAATGGTGCCCGCGGTTGCGGCCAACGCGTCGAGCGACTGATGCCCGCCGATGATCTCCACTTGCGAGCCCCGTGCCAACATACCGGGCGGCAGATCGCCGAGATCGACGGTGAGCGAGTCCATCGAGACGCGGCCGGCAACCGCCAGCCCCCGCCCACGGAAATAGACCGCGCCGCCATTGCCGAAGGCGCGCTGCAAACCGTCGGCGTAGCCAATGGCCAGTGTCGCCAGCCGTGTCGGCTTCGTCGCCCGGAAAGTCCAGCCATAGCCGACATGGGCATCGGCTTCGACCTCGCGCGTCTGGATCACCTGCGCGGTGAGCCGAACCACTGGCAGCATCGGATTGCTTTGCGCGGGATGGGGATTGAGCCCGTAGAGCGCGGCGCCGGGGCGGACGAGGTCATGATGATAGTTGCGCCCAAGGAAAATGCCGGACGAATTGGCCAGAGATTGTCGCGCAGCAGGGAAGCGTTTCGCGAGCGCCTGAAACGCGGCGAGCTGGTGCGCATTGGCCGGATGCTCCGGCGTGTCGGCACAAGCGAGATGGCTCATCACCATCTGGATATCGAGAACTGAGGTGTCCTTTCCCGAGAGTTCGGCGACCTCACGCGGCGACATGCCCAGTCGCGACATGCCGCTATCGACCTGAACGACCGCGGGCAGAATCCGGCCGCGTTGCCGCGCCTGATCCGACCAGGCCTCAAGCTGTTCGCGCGAATTGAGCACCGGAATGATGCCGGCTTCCGCGCAGTCACGCTCGCTGCCCGAGGGCAGACCGTTGAGCACGTAGATCGTAACGTCGCGGGCCAGATGGGTCTGGAGATCCAGCCCTTCGTCGAGATGCGCCACGAAGAAGGTGCGGCAGCCGGCCCGATAGAGTGCCGGCGCGACACGATCAGCGCCGAGGCCATAGGCGTCGGCCTTCACTACGCCGGCGCAGGTGACGCCGGGGCCGACCCGCTCGGCCAATAGCCGGTAATTGCGTGAGATGGCTTCGAGATCGATGGTCAGCACCGCGCTCGCATGCCGCGTGCCCGTTCCGCCTGTCCAAGGTGCCAGCATCACATCCCCCGCTACGAATGATCGCAACGGCAGTATCTCACCTTCCGCATGGCGCTTTACGGCGATTCCGGCCGCTGCTACGGTCATAAATGGTGATTATCGGCGTAAATTTACGTCCCTGTAGAGAAATCCTGCAAAACTTTGGCGAGAACCATGGCAAGCGACCTCGATTCGACCGACCGGAAGATCCTTCGCGAGGTTGTCCGGGATGCCCGGATCAGCCAGATGGCACTGGCAGAGAAAGTCGGCCTGTCACCCACCGCCTGTACCCGGCGTCTCACGGCCCTGGAAAAGAAGGGCGTGATCAAAGGCTATGCCGCCGAGATCGACGCATCCGAGCTCGGCTACATGATGACGGTCCACGTCCACATCACGCTCGACAAGCAGAGCGAGGATGCGCTGTCCGCCTTCGAGCGCGAGATCGCCAAATGCCCGGATGTCGTGTCGTGCTACCTGATGTCGGGCAATGACGACTATCTCGTCCATGTGCAGGCGCGCGACATGGAAGACTATGAGCGCATCCACAAGCAGCACCTCTCGCGGATGCCCGGCGTGGCGCGGCTGCATTCAAGCTTCGCGATGCGCAGCGTGGTGAAGCGCGGCGTCTCGGTGTCCGCGCTGACGGGCTGAACTTGCTTAACCTCTCCCGCTTGCGGGGCGAAGGAAACAGGCGCGCTTAATTCGGATGCAAACCCGGCGCTTCCTGGCCGGTACGTTCGACATATTCAGTATAGCCGCCGCCATATTGCTGGATGCCGTCCGGGGTCAGTTCGAGCACGCGGTTCGACAGCGCCGCGAGGAAGTGGCGGTCATGGGACACGAACAGCATGGTGCCTTCGTAATCGCCGAGCGCCTTGATCAGCATTTCCTTGGTGGCCATGTCCAGATGGTTGGTCGGCTCGTCGAGCACCAGAAAATTCGGCGGATCGAACAGCATCTTGGCCATCACCAGACGCGCCTTCTCGCCGCCTGACAACACGCGGCAGCGCTTCTCGACATCGTCACCGGAGAAGCCGAAGCAGCCGGCGAGCGCACGCAGCGTACCCTGCCCGGCCTGCGGGAATGAGTCTTCGAGATTCTGGAAGATCGTGCGCTCGCCATCCAGCAGATCCATCGCGTGCTGCGCGAAGTAACCGAGCTTGACGCTGCCGCCGATGGTGACGTTGCCGTTGTCCGGCTCGGCCGCGCCGGTCACGAGCTTCAACAGTGTCGACTTGCCGGCGCCGTTGATACCCATCACCGCCCAGCGTTCTTTACGACGCACCGAGAAGTCCAGCCCTTCATAGATGGTACGGCTGCCATAGGCCTTGTGGATGTTCTTCAGGCTGACGACGTCTTCGCCCGAACGCGGCGCCGGCAGGAAGTCGAATGACACGACCTCGCGGCGTTTCGGCGGCTCGACGCGCTCGATCTTGTCGAGCTTCTTGACGCGGCTCTGCACCTGCGCGGCATGCGAGGCGCGGGCCTTGAAACGCTCGATGAACTTGATCTCCTTGGCCAGCATCGCCTGCTGGCGCTCGAACTGCGCCTGCTGCTGCTTCTCGTTCATGGCGCGCTGCGCTTCGTAGAATTCGTAATCGCCGGAATAGGACGTCAGCGAGCCCGCATCGATCTCCATGATCTTGGTGACAATGCGGTTCATGAATTCGCGGTCATGCGAGGTCATGAGTAGCGCGCCCTCGTAGCCCTTCAGGAACCCTTCGAGCCAGATCAGGCTTTCGAGATCGAGATGGTTCGAGGGTTCGTCGAGCAGCATCACATCGGGACGCATCAACAGAATGCGTGCCAGCGCGACGCGCATCTTCCAACCGCCGGACAGCTTGCCGACATCGCCGTCCATCATTTCCTGTGTGAATGAGAGACCAGCGAGCACTTCGCGGGCACGACCTTCCAGCGCGTAACCATCGAGTTCCTCGAAGCGGGCCTGGACCTCACCGTAGCGCTCGATGATTGTGTCCATATTGTCGGCCTGGTCCGGATCGGCCATGGCCGTTTCCAGTTCCTTCAGCTCGGTCGCGACCACGCTGACGGGGCCGGCGCCCTCCATCACCTCGGCGACGGCGCTATGGCCCGCCATTTCGCCGACATCCTGGCTGAAATAGCCGATGGTGACGCCGCGCTCGACCACCACTTGCCCCTCGTCGGGCAGTTCGCGGCCGGTGACCATGCGGAACAGGGTCGTCTTGCCGGAACCGTTGGGCCCAACCAGACCGATCTTCTCACCCTTCAGCAGCGCGCCGGCGGCTTCGATGAAGACGATCTGATGACCGTTCTGCTTGCTGATATTGTCGAGGCGGATCATGGGAACTACGGGCTCACGAGACAGGGATTGAGGCCTGCCAATAAGGCATCCGGCCCGCCCAAGGAAGGATATTTTGCGCTGCAAAAGAGCTAAGTGCCCGCCCGCATCTCGCCCAGGCTCTTCATCAGGATTTCCGCGAAAGTCGCCGCGGCTACCGGTAGCGTACGACCGCGCAGCTGGCACAGCACCAGATCGGCGGTGGGCACATCGCGGGTATCGATCGGGCGGCCGACCAGCCCCATTCCGAGGTTCCCGGTGGGGGCTCCGATCTCGATCTGGAACGAGATCATGTTGCAGCGGAACACCAGCCCGCGCAGCATCTCGAAGGAGTTTGATTCCGCGAGCATGTTGAGGCGCAGATCGCGCCGGGTCGTGACTTCATCGAGAATCTGGCGACCGCTCAAAGTCCGATCTGGCAGGGCTGCGGGATAATCGACACAATCGGAGAGGCGCAGCATCTTCTTGGCTGCCAGCGGATGATCCGAGCGGGTGATCACCACAAGACGCTGGGGAAGGCTGGCGATGACGCGCAGTGACGGCCACATCGCCGGACGATGCACCAGAGCGAGATCGACGTCGTAAGCCGCCAGCGCGGCCAGCGCGCGCTCGTGATCCATCACCTTGAGGTCGAACACCACTTTCGGATGCTTCTTCTGGAACGCAGCGACGCGCAGCGCCAGAAAATCCAGCGCCAGCGCCTGGCTGCAGGCGATCTGGATCGGACCGCGCCGCAGACCTCTGAGATCCTCGACCTGCGATCTCATCCGGTCGGCATCGGCAATCTGGCTGCGCGCGTAGCGCACGAACATTTCGCCGGCAGTAGTCAGCTTCACGCCCCGTGGCCGGCGCTCGAACAAAGGCGTGCCGATTTCGGCTTCGAGGTCCTGAATGCGCCGGTTCATCGCGGAAGGCGTCAAGTTGAGCAGTTCCGCGGCGCGGCGGATCGAGCCGGTGCGGGCCACTTCGACCACATGGGTCAGCAACCGCAGATGCCTCATTGCCCCTCGCCTCTCAAGTGATGCCTTTTTCACACCGGTCACTGGAAAAGATAGCAGCAGATGTGACCACTCGAATAGGTCTATCCTGATTCACACAGGAAGATAGTCGCGAGAGCGACGTCGCCCACCGACCAATCATGTCACGTTTCGCAACAGGAAAGCATCGATGACCGAACGCCGGGCACTTCGTGAATTACTGACGCTCGTATTAGCCTTGGGCGTAGCCGCAGGAACACTCACTCTTGCCCAGGCTGCCGGGCCAACCAAGATCAAGTTTACCCTCGACTGGAAAATCCAAGGTCTGCATGCGTGGTACTACTGGGCGAAGGCCAAAGGGTACTTCAAAGATGAAAATCTCGACGTGACGATCGATCAGGGCGAAGGCTCGGCGGCGACCGTCACGCGGATCATGTCGGGCGCTTATGATGCCGGCTTCGGCGATATCAACGCCATCATTCAGAATGCTGCCACCAAGCCGGACGATGCACCGGTGATGGTCTACATGATCTATAACAAGACGCCGTTCGCGCTGCTCAGCAAGGCGGATGGACCGATCAAAACTCTCAAGAATCTCGAGGGATCCAAGCTTGCCTCGCCTTCCGGCAGTGCGTCGCTGAAATTACTGCCGCTGCTCGCCAAGCAGAACGGCATCGATTACAGCAAGATCAGCATTCTGCAGGTTTCGCCGGCCTTGCAGGAACAAATGCTGCTGCAGGGCCAAGTGGATTCAATCGCGGTGTTCGCGGCCACCAGCTATCTCAACCTGGTGTCGCTCAAGGTCGATCCCGACAAGGACTTCCGCTGGAATTTTTATTCTGACGCCGGCCTCGACCTCTATTCCAACGGCGTAATGGTGTCGCAGAAGCTGCTGAAGGAACATCCGGAGGCGGTGAAAGGTCTGCTGCGCGCCATTAACCGCTCGATCAAGGAAACCGTCCAGGCACCGGACGCCGCCATCGACCTGCTCGCCACCGAGGAACCGCTGATCAAGAAGGATATCGAGAAGCGGCGCCTGACCTACGTTTACAACAACTTCATCAACACGCCAGAGGTCGGGGATCTGGGCCTCGGCGAGCTCGATCAGAAGCGCCTGACTTCAGCGATCTCCACCATCGTCACCTCGTTCGAACTGCCGCGAACACCGAAGCCCGACGACGTGTTCAACGATACGTTCCTGCCGGCCAAGCCCGACCGGATGCCCCCGACCATCGCGCCGTAATGACAACGGCTCGCTCCACCGGCGCGCCGCGTCGCATCACCTGCGCTCATGTGCTTGGCCCGGACGGGCCGATGCCCGGCGCACAGGTGATCGCGCTGCACGACGGCAAGATCCAGTCGATCGCGCGGACAACTGAAGCAGCAGAGTCGATCATGGCGCTGCCCGCTTTGGTCAATGCCCACGACCACGGCCGCGCGGTCCGCACCAGCTCCATCGGCGCCGACGCCAAGCCGCTGGAGTCCTGGATCCACTATCTCGCATTGTTTCCTGCGGTCGATCCCTATGTAGCGGCCTGCGTCGCGTTCGCCAGCAGCGCGCTGGGCGGTGCCGGTATCGTCATGAACCATTACACCCGCGTGCAGGGCTTCACTGATCTGCCGACCGAACTGGCCGAGGTATCGCGCGCGGCACGCGATGTCGGCGTGCGCACCGGCCTCGCCGTGGCAATGAGAGATCGCAATCCTTTGGTCTACGGTCCCTCGGAACCTGTGCTGGCAGCGCTGCCGCCGGACGTTCGGGCGGAGATCGCGCAGCGCTTCACGCGTCCGCCGCTGTCACCGCGCGATTACATGACGCTAGTGGACGAGATTATCTCCGCCGCCGATGGCCCGACATTCGATGTGCAATATGGTCCCAATGGCGTGCAGTGGTGCAGCGACGCGCTGTTGCAGGCGACCGCCGACGCCTCGGCACGCACCGGCCGCCGTGTCCACATGCATCTGCTCGAGACCAAGTATCAACGCCAGTGGTGCGACGCCAATTATCCTGGCGGCGTAGTCCGCATGCTGGACGAGATCGGTCTGCTGTCCCCGCGGCTGACGCTGGCACATTGCGTCTGGGCCCGGCCCGATGAACTCGAACTCCTGGCCGAACGGGGCGTCGTCATTTCGGTCAATACCAGCTCCAACCTGCATCTGCATTCGGGGCTGGCCCCCATGACCCGGATGTGGACCGCCGGATGCCGGGTCGCCCTCGGCATCGACGGCAAAGCATTCGACGACGACAACGATGCACTGCGCGAGCTCCGACTGTCACATCTGCTTCATGCCGGCAGCGGTTTCGATCAAGTCGTGACCCGCCACCGGGCGCTGCATGAAAGCGTAAGCAACGGCCGCTTCGCCGTCACCAATATCGCCAACGACGGCGGCCTGCGCGACCGCGCCGATGCGGACATGCTGCTGCTGGACTGGAACGCGCTCAACGACGACGCGCTGCGTAGCGATCTCGACCCGATCAATCTCCTGTTCTCGCGGGCAACCGCGCGCCATATCCGGGAGGTGATCGTCGCCGGCCACACGATCGTGCGCGATGGGCATGTCGCCGGGATCGACTTCACGGCAGCGCGGCAGGAGATTCTGGCGCAAATGCGCGCCGGCATGCCCTCTGGCCAGAACCTGGCTGGGGCCCTCGCCGCGCTCGACGGCGTGATTGCGGCAAGCCTTTGCGGATGCTGCTGACGCGCCTGCGCCTCGCGGCTCTGCAAGCGCCGGCCCGAACAACGCGTTATCTGGACAGCTCCAAGTGAGGCCTTTTTTGCACCGCTTAAGCAAAAAGATAGCAGCAGATAAGCGCACTCGGATAGGCTTAACTTGTTCCTGAGGGCGGCCGCAGGCAGAGACACCCCACCGGCCGATCGTGTCACTCTTCTCAACAGGAACACACCGATGACCGGACGCCATGCATTTCGTGGATTGCAGACGCTTGCCCTGACACTGATCGTGACGGCCGGATCGTTTGTCGCCGCGCAGGCCGACACCAAGATCAAGATGGTCCTGAACTGGAAGTATGAAGGTCCGCAGGGCATGTTCTTCCTGGCGCAGGATCGCGGCTACTTCAAAGCTGAAGGCCTCGACGTCAGTTTCGACCAGGGTAACGGCTCTGGTGCGGCGGTGCCGCAGGTCGCCAACGGGGCCTATGACATGGGCTTCGGCGACATCAATGCGCTGATCGAACTTGCCGCCAGGAAGCCGGACGAAGCGCCGATCGGCGTCTACCAGATGTACAACCGCCCGCCTTTCACCGTGGCCGTGAAAGCCGATAGTCCAATCAAGACCCCCGCCGATTTCGTCGGACGCAAGCTCGGCGGTGCGGCCAACGACGGCGCGCTGAAGCTATTCCCGGCGCTCTGCGCGGCGACCAAGATCGACTGCAGCAAGGTCGAGGTGACCAACATGCAGCCGAATCTGCGCGAACAGATGCTGATGAAGGATCAGGTCGATGGCGTGTTCGGCTACATCACCACCATCCGCTTCAGCGCCAGGCTGATCGGCATCGATCCTGAAAAAGAGATTCGCTTCATCAAGTTCGGGGACTACGGCATGGATCTGTATTCCAACGCCATCATTGTCTCGCGCAAGTTTGCCAAGGAGAACCCCGACGCCGTGAAGGGCTTCCTCAAGGCGCTCAACCGTGGCGTCAAGGATGCCATGGCCGATCCCAAAGTCGCCATCGAGGCGGTGCAGAAGCGCGAACCGCTGATCAAGCCGGACATCGAACGCGCGCGCCTGGAAGCCACGCTGTCCGACGAAATGACTTCGCCGGAAATTTCAAAGATCGGCCATGGCGACATCAGCGACGAACGCATGAGCAAGGCGATCGACATCCTCGTCAGCGCCAAGGAGCTGCCACGCACGCCGAAGGTCGGCGACGTATTCGACCGCAGCTTCATGCCGCCGCTGGCCGATCGCCCAACGGCCATCAAGGCCGCGATGTAACGACGAACCGGCCCCTCAGCATCATCGCCTCTCAACCGTCATTGCGAGCCCTGGCGAATGGGCGAAGCCAATTCGTTGGGCGAAACAATCCAATCTTCCTGCGCTCATGGCTTCTGGATTGCCGCGTCGCCTTTGCTCCTTGCAATGACGTGGAGGGGCCAGAGCAAACGACCCAAGAAAGACAGCACCATGAAACTCTCCCTCGAAAATCGCGTCGTCATGATCACAGGCCCCGCCAAGGGTATGGGCGCCTCCATCACCCACGCCTTTGCCGAACAAGGCTGCAAGCTGGCGCTGCTGGGCCGCGATATCTCGGCGATTGAGCCGGTTGCCGCCGAGGTGAAAGCCAAGGGCGGCGAGGTGATCGTCATTCCCTGCGATCTCACGAAGTCCGAGCAATGCGAGACCGCGGCCGAGAAGACCAAGGCGGCGTTCGGTGGGCGCATCGACATTCTTGTCAATGTCGCCGGCGGCTCCGGCCCGATCGGCAAAACGGGGGTGCAGACCACGCCGGAGGAATTCGACGAGATCGTCACGCTCAATATGAACGGTTGCTTCCACTCCATGCGCGCGGCACTGCCGACCATGATCGATCAGCGCTACGGCAAGATCGTCAATGTTGGCGGCACCTTCGGCATGCGCGGCCGCGCCGGTCGGATGGCCTACTCGGCCTCGAAATGGGGTCTGCGCGGCATCACCAAGAGCTTCGCGCTCGAGGTCGGCCCGCACAACATCAACGTCAATTGCGTGGCGCCTGGCATGGTCGATGGCCCGCGCTTTCGCGACAAGGTCTGCCGCGACATGGCGCTGAAGCTCGGCATCACCGAACAGGAAGCCGCCGAGCGTCACGCCATGGACTACGCGCTGCGCCGCGTCACCGTCGATGCCGACGTCGCCAATGCCTGTCTGTTTCTGGCCAGCGACGTCTCGCGCCAGATTACCGGCGTCGACCTGCCGGTCGATGGCGGTTGGGCCATGCTGTGAGCGAGGGGGCTAACATGAGCGACAAGGTCGATCTGGTCATCAATGGCGGCACCATCGTATCGCCCGATGCAAGTTACAGGGCTAGCATCGCCATCAAGGACGGCGTGATCCACGCCATCGGCGCGCCGGAGGCGATGCCGCCGGCGACGCAGATACTCGACGCCACGGGCCTTCATGTTCTGCCCGGCGCCATTGACGTGCACGTGCATTTCCGCGATCCCGGCTATCCGCAGAAGGAAGACTTTGCCAGCGGCACCGCCGCCGCGGCCTTTGGCGGCGTCACCACCGTGTTCGACATGCCCAACACGCTGCCGACCATCAACAATGCTGAATCATTGGCCGACAAGCACAAGATCGCGTCGTCGAAGGCTTACGTCGACTACGGGCTCTATGCGGTGCTGGGCGAAGACAGCATCGAACATGTCGACGCGCTGATCGATGGCGGCGTGATCGGCTTCAAGCTCTATATGGGCAACACTTTCGGCCGCATCCCCTCACCGACCACCGGCGCGATGCTCGAAGCCTTCGAAGTGGTGGCCCCGACCGGTAAGCGCATCTCGCTGCATGCCGAGACCAATTCCATCATGGAGCGCCGCGAAGCACGGCTGCGTGCCAGCGGACGCATCGAACCGATCGCGCATCTGGCAGCACGGCCCGCCGTCGTCGCCGTCGAGGCCGTCGCTCGCGCGGCGATCCTCGCCGAATGGACCGGTGCGCGCATCCACGTGCTGCACATTTCCTCCGCTGCCGAACTGCAGCCGCTGGCCGAAGCCAAGGTGCGGGGTGTCGACATTACCGGCGAGACCTGCCCGCAATATCTGCTGCTGTCGGAGACAGATTACGAAAAATTCGGCGGCGTCGTGCGCGTCAACCCGCCGGTGCGCGAGAAGCCCAACCAGCAGCCGCTGTGGAACGCGCTGATGGATGGCACGATCGACATGATCGCCACCGACCATGCGCCACATGCACCGGACGAGAAGACCCGGCCGGACATCTGGACGGTCGACTGCGGCTTTCCCGGCGTCGAGACCCAGATGCCGCTGATGCTGACCGAGATCAACAAGGGCCGCGCCACCATCAACGACTACGTGCGCTGGAGCGCCGAGAGCCCCGCCAAAATCTGGGGCTTGTATCCACGCAAGGGTACGCTGACGGTGGGGTCCGATGCCGATATTGCCATCGTCGACCTCAAGCGCGAATGGACTGTCGACGACGCGATGATCCAGTCGCGCGCGAAGATTTCGCCGTGGCATGGCCGCAAGGCCTCGGCACTGCCGATCCATACCATCGTGCGCGGCCGCTTCGTGATGAAGGACCGGATCTTGCAAGAGGAAGCCCGCGGCACCGGGCAATCGGTGCATGCGATCCAGCAGATGCCGCCGGCGATGCCGGCCAACACCGACTCGACCATGGCCGCGATCACCTCCGTGCAGAAAGCCTGACCCGATGAACGCACCGCTCGCCCACCCAAAGCCCCGCGCTGTGGACAATGTGATCGAGCTCGAAAAGGTGCGCGTCACCTTCGGCACGGCGAAGAACGCCGTGACCGCGCTGGCCGAGACGTCGCTACGCATAGACAAGGGCGAATTCGTCGCCCTGGTCGGTCCGTCCGGCTGCGGCAAGTCGACGATTCTGAAACTGGTGGCCGGCACGCTGCATGCGACCCAGGGCAACGTGTTCGTTGCCGGCCGCGAAATCGGCGCGGGCGCGGCACGGATCGGCATGGCGTTCCAGAACCCCACGCTGCTGCCGTGGCTGAATATCCGCGACAATGTCATGCTGCCACTGAAGATCGTGCCGCCGTTCAAGGAAAGCTTCAGCGCCAAGCGCAAGACCGAATATCGCGACCGCGTTGAGGCCTCTCTGACGCAGGTCGGTCTCGGCGGCTTCGGCGACAAATTTCCCTGGCAGCTCTCCGGCGGCATGCAGCAGCGCGCCTCGCTGTGCCGCGCGCTGATCCACGATCCCACGCTGCTGCTGCTGGACGAGCCATTCGGCGCGCTCGACCAGTTCACCCGCGAGGAGTTGTGGGAGATCATGCAGAACCTGTGGATCGAGAAGCGTCCGACGGTGCTGCTGGTCACTCACGACCTCAAGGAAGCCGCCTATCTGGCGTCGCGCATCTGCGTGATGCAGGCGCGGCCCGGCCGCATCGTCGATGACAGCGCGGTGCCGTTCGCGCGGCCGCGCACCATCGACGTGTCGTTCGAGCCGGATTTCGTCACGCTGACCCAGCGCCTGCGCCAGCGCATCGTCGCGGCTCGCGCCGTTCAGGAGATCGTGTCATGAGCGAACGCGTCCGCCGCCAGGTCATGTCCACCGCCTGTATCATCGGCTTCTTCGTACTGTGGGAATTGTTGTGCCTGATGTTCCATGTCTCGGACATCGTGCTGCCGCGGCCGAGCCAGGTGCTTGCGACGCTCTGGACGCGCTTCCCCGCGATCTGGCCGCATGCGCTGCAGACGCTGTACACAACCATGGTTGGGTTCGGCTTCGGCATCGCGATCGGCATTCTCCTGGGCATGCTGATCGGCTCGTCGAAGCTGGCCTATGACGTCGCCTATCCGATGCTGGTGGGATTCTCGTCGATCCCGAAAGTCGCGGTGGTGCCGATCTTCGTACTGTGGTTCGGCGCGGGCACCGTGCCGGCGATCCTCACCGCGATGATCATGTGCATCTTTCCGATCGTCGTGAACGTCGCCACCGGCCTTGCGGCCACAGAGCCCGAATTGCAGGATGTCATGAAGACGCTGCGCGCGACCAAGCTGGAAATTCTGTGGAATGTGGGGCTGCCGCGCACCATGCCGTACTTCTTCGCCTCACTGAAGGTGGCTGCGACGCTGGCTTTCGTCGGCACGGTGATTTCAGAGACCGTGGCCTCCAATCGCGGCATCGGCAATCTGATGATGATCGCGTCGTCCAGCTTCGATGTGCCGCTGGTGTTCGCCGGCCTGTTCATTCTGGCTGCATTGGGCGTCGGTTTGTATATTGTGTTCTCGCTGATCGAGGCGCGCGTCACCGGCTGGGCCGTGCGCAGCGACAGTTTCGCCGCCGGCGGCTGAACACAGGACATTCCATGACGCAGACACTGCTTCCGAGCCCAACGACCGTTCATTGGGGTTATTTCGACGCCACGCTGAAGCCGATCGCCACCATCGATCCCGGCGAGACGGTCACGATCACAAGCGTCAGCGGCACGCGCGAGAACCTCCCGACAGAAGCGGGCATGACCATCCGCCCCGAACTTGTCGCCATCCTGGATGCCGTCACGCCAGAACTCGGGCCGCATATCCTCACCGGGCCTGTCGCCGTGCGCGGCGCCCAACCGGGTGACGCATTGCGTGTCGAGATCCTTGATGTCCAGCTCGCGGATGACTGGGGCTACACGCTCTTCAAGCCCGGCATGGGCACGCTGCCCGACGACTTCGACTATTTCCGCCGCGTCCATATCGGACTTGATCGGGCCAATGGCGTGGTGAAGACGCCATGGGGCATCACGCTAAAGGCGCTGCCGTTCTTCGGCGTGATGGGCACCGCGCCGAAACCCGCGGTCGGCCGGGTCAGTACGACGATGCCCTCGCATTTCGGCGGCAATATCGACAACAAGGAGCTCGGCGCAGGCTGCGTTCTCTATCTTCCTGTCTGGACCGAGGGTGGCCTGTTCTCCTGCGGTGACGGTCACGCCGTGCAGGGCGACGGCGAAGTCTGTGTGACCGCCGTCGAAACCGGCCTCACCGGTACGTTCAAGATCGATCTCGTCAAGAATACGCAGTTGGAGGCACCTTATGCCGAGACGAAGGATCATCTCATCTCGATGGCCTTCGATCCCGACCTAGACGAAGCCGCGCGTATCGCGCTCCGCCGGATGGTTAGCATGATCGTCGCACGCACAACGCTGACGCCCGACGATGCCTATATGCTCTGCAGTCTTGCGGCCGATGTCCGCGTCACCCAGCTGGTCAATCTCGACAAGGGCATCCATGTGATGATGCCGCATGCGGTTCTGAACCAGTCGACGCGCTAAACCGCGCGTTCGGCCGGCTCAAACGCGACCCCTTCGTCGTCGATCTTGTCGACGAAGGTTGCCGGCACCAGGCGCTTGCGATTGATGGTCAGATCGAACACGTCGAAGCGATTGTAGTAACCGACCACGTCGTGAAACTGCTTCGGCTCGATGCAGCGGCGCAGGTCGAATTCGGCATAGGCGATGCCCTCCTCGTCCTGCAGCACGTCGCCAAGTACTTCGCCGGTTGGATCGACGAAGAAGCTGGCGGCGCGCTGCGTGCTATCGATCACATCGACCACATCGGGATCCCGCGCGATCAAAAAGTCACGCATCGCCTTGTCCATATAGCCGGCGGTGACGATGCCGAAGGCCTTGGCCTCGAACGAATGCGCGCTGGCACGAATGCGATTGGCGGCGACATTGTTGAAATTGCCGCCGCTGCTCGGGCGGCGCGTCGGCCACATCGGCGGCCAGCTCGAAATGTGGATCTGCTCGGCCTGCGCCATCAGCGTATAGCGGGCCAGCGGATTGGTGTTCTCGCCACAGATGAGATTGCCGACACGCCCCACAGGCGTATCGGCGACACGGAGGCCTGCGCCATCGCCGGCAGCCCAGACCAGCTTCTCATAGAACGTCGGCACCAGTTTGCGGTGATGATTGAGAATGCTGCCGTCGGGCCCGATGAGGACATTGCTGTTCCAGATCAGGCCGACGCTGACCGGCGAGCTCTCGCTGATCCCCATCGAAACCGTCACGCCAAGCGCCCGCGCCTCGTTGCGCAAGGCGGCCATTTCCGGACCTGCAATCGAGACCGACTGTTCGGCCATCGTCACGAACAGATCGTGATTCTCGATCGGCGCCCACAGCGCCGCCCAGACCGGAAACGCCGGGATATAGGTTTCAGGAAATGCGATCAGCTGCGCTCCTGCGGCAGCAGCCTCGCGAATGATCGAAATCGCCTTCGCCGTGGTGGCTGCGCGATCGAGAAATACCGGCGTAGCATGGACCGCAGCGACTTTAACCTGTGACGACATCGTCATTCTTCCTCTTGCATCGATGCAGCGATGTCTCAGGCTCGTCGGAAGGCCCGGAAATGTCGCTGAACCATGTTCGAGGAGGAACCTATCCATTCGGGGCCGCGGGACCACGGGGCATTTCTGCAACCCGGGGTGCACGGACCACCATGCTTCGAGGATCGACCGGGCCAGGCTGGGCGCCTCGCTTCACCACGTCTGGTTTCGGGAGTTGTCGCCGATGCCGTAGCCATAGCTTGTCGGCGCACTCGCATAGGAATCCATCGGCCGCACCGGCGGAGCAACGGAAGGAACCGTCACGCGGGCGGGAGCATGGACACGTCGCTGCTGTACACGGCGGGCTGCGCTGATGTCGGTGGAGAGCCGGGGATCTCCGATCCAGCGATAGGCCTTGTCGGACGCCGCCGAGCTCTCCGCCATGGAGGTCAACATCACGAAAGCCACGGATGCGGGCACCAGGAGCCACCGCCGGGCCGATTTCATCATCGTGTTGCGCGCAGACATTTGAGCGATCCTTTCATAGTGGTTGAGATAGCGAGATATTTTGGGGTGGAGCATTGATGCGAACTATTCGTCAAAGGCGGGGCGATCATGCAAGCGTCCGTGGCCCGCTTCTGGATACTCCCCGAGGAGCATCACTGCTGTGTTGCGAGTGCGGACATCATCATGTTGTCGCGGCGCCAGACGTTGGGGCTGGCCCCGGTCGCGCGGCGAAACTGGCGGCACATGTGGGCCTGATCGGAGAAGCCACAATCGATGGCGATCTCGCAGAGTGACTTGCTGCTGGATGTCATCAGCTCCATCGCACGCGTCAGACGGCGGGAGACGATATAGGCATGGGGAGACTGGCCAAAGGTGGTCTTGAACGCATTTGAGAAGTAACCGCAACTCAGGCGAGCGAGACTCGCGAGATCCGATACTTGGATGGCCTCATCCAGATTAGAATCAATGTGGCGCTTGATCCGCTCCGCCTGCCAGCGTGCGAGGCCGCCCCTTGCGGGGCTGACGGGCAACGGTTGGGAGGGCGCCTCGAGCAGCGATGCAGCCTGCTTGATGCAGCGAAGAGCCGCACCGACATCCGATCCAATCGCCTGCCGTGCATCTAGCAGGAGTTGGGCGACCGTCGTAGAACTTGCGTCAGACAATACACCGGCAAACGAGTCAGAATTCTGGGACTGTGAATCGAGCAGCATATCGGTCTCCTTTGGGTGGTGAATGACATCGACATCGCGATGACTTCGACGATCCAAGGATGAGGGATTCCGGCCGCGCTAACCATTCTACGAGGATAGAGATTCAAGAAACGAAGGTAATCCCGCCCTATACCAAGGTTTATCCCGGGCGAGACGCCACCGACTTCGGACGACTTCACCATTCCCCGGCAGGACGCATGCCCTGCTTCCTATTTTGCGGATCAAATGACCAATTCTGATCGGGTGCACCGCCCCTCACAGCTGCCCATGGCCATTGCGACAGCTATCCTTGCCGCAGGCATTTTCGCGTTCGACGCCTTCAGCACGTTCGAGATCGCCGTCGCGGCGCTTTATATCGTCGTGCTGCTGATGGCGCTCCGTTTCACCAATGTCACTGGCATCATCCTGATCGCTCTGGGCTGCATCGGCCTGACAATCCTCGGTTATCTGATCGGCCACGCGAACGACCCCAATGAGGGAGCAATGCTGCGCGGCGCCGTCAGTGCGCTCGCCATTGCCATCGCCGCCGTGCTCTGCGTCCAGATCAGGATGTCGGACGCAAGGCTTCGGCAGAGCGAAGAGCGCTATCGCAACATCTTTCAGGGCACGAGTGTTGCCATCTGGGAGCAGGACTTCACGGAAGCGGCCAATGCCTGCGCGCCGATCCTGCAACAAGGCATTCCCCGGTTGCGCGATTACTTCATCGCCAATGAGGGCTTCCTCAAACATTGCCTGTTTCTGGTGCGGACCCTCGACGCGAATGACGCCGCAAAGCAATTGATCGGCGATCTCGACCAGAAGAACGTTCGGCAGTCCTGGGATGCGGCACTTGAGCCGGAGACTTTGGTCGCCTTTCGCGAAATCCTGCTCGCATTTCTTGCGGGAAAAAGCTCATTCACGATTGAAGCGGCCATCCGTGCCGTCAACGGCGAGTTGCGCACCACCATCGTCACGGCAACCTTCCCCACCGATCGGTCTCGCTCCGTCCTGATCAATTCGCTCGATGTCACCGCCAAGATCGCAGCCGAGCAAGCACTCCAGCAGAGCATCGCAGAACTCACCCGCGTCTCGCGCATCGCGACATTGGGGGCCCTGACGGCATCGATCGGCCATGAGGTCAACCAGCCGCTTGCCGCCGTAGTGACCAATGCGGAGGCGGCCTTGCGCTGGCTGTCGCGGGAACGGCCCGATCTCGGCGAAACCACGGCCTGCCTCAAGGAAGTCGTGCAGGAGGGGCGCAGGGCCGGCGACATCATTCACCGGCTGAGGTCGCTCGCCGTGAAGGGCGAGTTGGCGCGCGGCCCGGTCGACGTCAACGCTATAGTCACGCAGGTACTGGCGATGGTTCAGCGCGATCTGGCACAGCACCAGATTTCAGCAGTCCTCGACCTGACACCCGATCTGCCCACCATCGCCGGCGACGAAGTACAGCTTCAGCAGGTGCTGATGAATCTCGTCAACAACGCCGTCCACGCCATGAAGGCGACCGAGAAGAAAGAGCTGAGGGTGTGGTCGGCATTCGACGCGGCACGAGGAATTCTCGTCTCGGTGCGCGATTCAGGATCAGGTATCCCGGACGACCATATGCAACGCCTGTTCGCGCCGTTCTTCACGACAAAGGCCGAGGGGATGGGCATCGGCCTGTCGATCTCCCGTTCTATCATCGAGTCGCATCACGGGCGCATCTGGGCGGAACGAAACGAGAGTGGTGGAACCACCTTTCATTTCGTGATACCGACGGCCACCGCAGAAGGATCCGGCAACCTTGCCTAACGACGCAGAAGCACCTTTGGTCGTCGTCGTGGACGACGAAGCCGCCATCCGCACTGCGGTTGGCAGTCTGCTGCGCTCGGTCGGATATGAAGTCAGCTTCGCCTCCTCGGCGGTCGAGCTCCTCGAGAGCGACATTCTCACCAGGGCCAGCTGCCTTGTCCTCGATATCCGGCTGCCGATCGTCAGCGGCCTCGATTTTCAGAAGCGTCTCGCGGATCTCGGCGGTAATACGCCTATCGTCTTCATGACCGGCCATGCCGATGTGCCGATGACGGTCCGCGCTATGAAGGCCGGAGCCGTCGATTTTCTCGCCAAGCCGTTTCGCGATCAGGAAATGCTCGATGCCGTCGCCGGCGCGGTGGAGCGCGACCGCAAGGCGCGGCAGGAGCGCGATGGACTGGCCGATATCAAGGCGCGCTTCGGCACATTGAGCGCACGCGAGCGTGAGGTCATGGAGCTGGCCACCGCAGGATTGCTGAACAAGCAGATCGCCGCAAAGCTGAACCTCAGCGAAATTACGGTTAAGATCCATCGCGGCAAGATGATGAAGAAGATGGATGCAAAATCCTTCGCCTCTCTGGTGCGCATGGCCGAGGCCATCGGCATGAAACCAGCCCCGGGTACCTCCCGATAAACCTCAGTATGATTTCGCTGCACGGCGATATTTGACAATATTCTGGGCGAAACGGCTCAACACTGGGGTCGCTGTCAAAGCTGCCGTGTGGAGATTGCGTTGAACTCTGAACATGCCATTGCCATCATCGACGATTCCTCGTCGGTTCGCCGCGCGCTTGAAAGCCTGCTGCGATCGCTGGGCTTTGTCGTCCTCAGCTTCGAATCCGCCGAAGCGTTTCTGACCTCGCCCGTGGTCCGCGAGACGTCATGCGTGGTGACCGACGTCGAAATGCCCGGCCTCACCGGCATCGACCTCTATGAGCGCATGCGCTCGGACAAGAACCAGACGCCGGTCATTTTCATCACGGCCAATTCCGAAGAGAAAGTGCGCGCGCGACTGGGCAGCATGCCCTGCGTCCTCAACAAGCCGTTCGAAGTCGACGAACTCGCCGCCTGCATCAACCAGTCCATCGCGGCGCCATAGCCGCACTGCTCTTCCGAAGATTCATGGCGCCGATCCCCCAATAGCGATGGGCTCACATGCCCAGCGCACCGTCACGCGAAGGTTTTAACGCGCGTAGGTGTCGGATAGTGTGCGCGCACTTACATGGGGGAATGATATGAGCTTGTCCGGAATATTTGCGCGCGTCGTCGCGGTGATCGGTGGCGCTGCGCTGCAATGGCGCCGTCTGCAGGGCAATACGCACGCGCCCGCCTGGGGCAGCGCGCCAGTGGTGCCGGAGGCCAAGCCACAAGGCGCCATCCCCACGCTGAAGATGCCGACGGCCCAGGGATGGGCCGCGGGACAGAAGCCGGTGGTGGCGCCCGGGCTCAAGGTCAACGCCTTTGCGACCGGCCTGAAACATCCGCGCTGGATCAACGTGCTGCCCAATGGCGACGTCCTCATCGCCGAGGCGACGCAGGTTGCCGGTCCCGTCCGCAACATGTTCGGCTATGCGATGCAGGCGACGATGCGGCGGGCCGCCGCGCTCGGCATCAGCGCCAACCGCATCACGCTGCTGCGCGACCGGGACGGCGACGGCGTCGCCGAGACCAGCCAGACCTTCATGGAGGGGCTGAACCAGCCGTTCGGCATGGCGCTGCTGAACAACACATTCTATGTCGGCAATGTCGATGGCGTGGTGGCCTTCCCTTATGTGGCGGGCGCAGACAGTATCACCGCGCCGGGCAAGAAACTGACCAATTTCAAGTCGGGCGGCCACTGGACGCGGAGCATCCTGCCGAGCCCGGATGGCAGCAAGCTGTATATCGGCGTCGGCTCGCTGAGCAATATCGCCGAGAGCGGCATGGAAGTCGAAGCAGGCCGCGCGGCTGTCTATGAACTAGATATCGCCAGTGGCAAGAGCCGCATCTTCGGCGCCGGCTTGCGCAACCCCGTCGGCCTCGCATGGGAACCGACGACCGGCACGTTGTGGACCGTGGTCAATGAGCGCGACGGCCTCGGCGACGAGACGCCGCCGGATTACCTGACCTCGGTGCGCGACGGCGGCTTCTATGGCTGGCCCTATTGCTACTGGGGCAAGACGGTGGACGACCGCGTGCCGCAGGATCCGGCGCTGGTCGCCACCGCGATCACCCCCGACTATGCACTGGGCGGGCATACCGCCTCGCTCGGACTGTGCTGGTTGCCGGCCGGCACGCTGCCGGGCTTCCCTGACGGCATGGTCATCGGCCAGCACGGATCATGGAATCGCAGCACGCTCAGCGGCTACAAGGTCGTCTTCATCCCGTTCGTGAACGGCAAGCCGTCCGGCCCGCCGCGGGATATCCTGTCGGGTTTCCTCGCACCCGACGAGAAGGTGTCCTATGGACGCCCTGTCGGCGTCACGCTCACTCCGGACGGCGCGTTGCTGGTGGCCGACGATGTGGGCGACGTCATCTGGCGTGTGACGGCTGCGGCCTAAGGGCGTGGAATAGACCGGCAGGCTCGTGGAGCACGCGTTAGTCGCGCGCTCCACGCTCCGACCTTACTTCATTGTCGGCATCACGAATTCCGGACCTTGCGCAATGCTCGTTGGCCAGCGGCTGGTGACGGTCTTCAGGCGGGTATAGAAGCGAACGCCTTCCGGTCCGTGCATCGAGTGATCGCCGAACAGCGAGGCCTTCCATCCACCGAAGGAATGGAACGCCACGGGCACCGGGATCGGCACATTGATGCCGACCATGCCGACGCGGATGCGATGAGCGAATTCACGCGCGACGTCGCCGTTTTGCGTGAAGATGGCCGTGCCGTTGCCGTATTCGTTGTCGTTGATCATGCGCGCTGCCGTCGCATAGTCCGGCGTACGCACCACCGCGAGCACAGGTCCGAAGATCTCTTCCTTGTAGATCTTCATGTCCGGCGTCACGTGATCGAACAGCGATCCACCGATGAAGTAGCCACCCTCGTTGGACCGGAAGTCCCGCCCATCGACGACCAGCTTGGCGCCCTGCTCGACGCCGGAATCCACATAGCCGCGCACCTTGTCGAGATGCTGCTGGGTCACCAGCGGGCCCATTTCGGACTCGGCGTTGAAGCCTGAACCGACTTTCAACGCACGGATCTTTGGCTCAAGCTTCGAGATCAAGGCATCCGCCGTCTTCTCGCCGACGGGCACAGCCACCGAAATCGCCATGCAGCGCTCGCCGGCCGAGCCATAGGCGGCGCCCATCAGCGCATCCACGGCCTGGTCGATGTCGGCGTCGGGCATCACCACCATGTGGTTCTTGGCGCCGCCTAGAGCCTGGCAACGCTTGCCGGTGCTGGTCGCGGTCGAATAGATGTAGCGGGCAATCGGCGTCGATCCGACGAAGCTGATCGCTGCAACATCGGGATGATGCAGCAGCGCATCGACGGCTTCCTTGTCGCCATGCACGACGTTGAAGACGCCAGCCGGCAGGCCGGCTTCGGCGAGCCATTCCGCGATCAAGAGCGATGCCGAAGGGTCACGTTCGGAGGGCTTGAGTACGAAGGTGTTGCCGCAGGCCAGTGCCACCGGGAACATCCACATCGGCACCATGACCGGAAAGTTGAACGGCGTGATGCCCGCGACCACACCCAGCGCCTGACGGACGCCGTAGCTGTCGACACGCGTGCCGACATTCTCGCTGACTTCGCCCTTCAAGAGCTGCGGAGCACCCACAGCGAATTCGACCACTTCGAGGCCGCGCTGGATTTCGCCCTTGGCGTCCGACAGGGTCTTGCCGTGCTCCGAGGTGATCACCGCCGCGAGATCGTCGATGCGGTCTTCGCAGATGCGCAGGAATTTATTGAGAATACGGGCACGACGCAGCGATGGCGTATCGGCCCAGCTCTCTGCTGCCGCGAGTGCGGCAGCAACCGCGGCACCCACTTCGGACGTGCTGGCGAGGCCCACCTGAGCAGTTTGCTCGCCGGTGGCCGGGTTGAAAACCGGCGATGTCCGGCCGCTACGGCCCGCAACGAGCTGTCCGCCGATATAGTGCTTGATTTCCGAAGCCATCGAACTCTCCTTTGATGCTCCGGCGGTCTTGCGCCGCTTCCCCGGCCCGGACAACGCGAAGTATTGCGGCTTCGATGTGCAGCAAATAGAGTCCAACGATGGATTGGGACAAAGTTCGGATTTTTCTGGAAGTCGCCCGTACTGGCCAGATTCTGGGCGCCGCCAAGCGGCTCAAGCTCAACCATGCGACGGTCGCGCGCCAGCTCACCGCCCTCGAAAAAGACCTGAAGACAAAGCTGCTGAACCGGCAGACGACGGGCTCGTCACTGACGCCATCGGGGGTTGCGCTGCTCGCCGCCGCCGAGCGCGCTGAGTCCGAACTGCTCAAGGTGGGATCGCAGCTGACATCGGCCGCCGACAAGGTGGCAGGCACAGTACGGATTGGCGCACCGGACGGGCTCGGCAATTATTTTCTGGCCGACAAGCTTGGCGGCTTTGCCGCAGCCAATCCGGATCTTATCGTTCAGCTCGTAGCGCTGCCGCGCACCTTCTCGCTCGCCAAGCGTGAGGCCGATATCGTGGTGACACTGGAGCGCCCGGATGAGGGCAAGCTGATCTGCACCAAGCTCACCGACTACACGCTCAGCGTCTACGCGTCTGAGGACTATCTGGCTCGGTCGACGCCGATCCGCGAGCCCGGCGATCTCGCCGACCACCTGCTGATCACTTACATCTACGATATCATCTACAGCCGTGCGCTGGACTATGCATCGACCTTCAGCGAACTGATCACCCGCCGCTTCGAATGCGGCAGCGTGGTCGGCCAGCTTGAAGCGGTTCGTGCCGGCCACGGCGTCGGCATCCTGCACGACTACGCGGCGCAGCTTTATCCCGAACTGAGACGTATCCTGCCGGCTAGCCGCTTCACGCGAAGCTACTGGCTCGTGTCACATCCTGACACGCATGACACCAGCCGGGTCCGCGAGGTACGGCGCTATATCGTCGCCAAGGTCCGCGAGGCCCGCAGCCAGTTCGTCGTGCAATAGGTCACAGCCGCTGCGTTCAGCTTGCGGAAACGACCGCGCCGAATTTGGTGAAGAACTCGCCGGCCAATTTCTTGGCGGTGGAGTCGATCAAGCGCCCACCGAGCTGCGCCAGCTTGCCGCCGATCTGGGAATCGACCTCATAGTGCAGGATCGTTTCACTGTCGCTCACCGCATCGAGCCTGATCGCAGCGCCGCCTTTGGCGAAACCGGCGACACCGCCAGAGCCTTCACCGGTGATCCTGTAGCCGTTCGGCGGATCGAGATCGCTCAGCGTCACCTTGCCGCCGAAGGTCGCTTTCACTGGTCCGACCTTGATCACGACCGTCGCCGTCATCTCGGTTGGCAAGGTCATGTCCAGCACCTGGCAACCGGGAATACACTGCTTCAGCACAGCGGGATCGTTGAGCGCGGCCCAAACCTTGTCGCGCGAGGCCGGAACGGTTTGGCTGTCTTTCATCTGCATGGGAGTGACCTGTCTGCAAGCATGCGCGTCAGACCGCGCAATAACGTTCCTGAATTTCCTTGTCGGCAAGCAATGCCGCTGAGCTGCTCTCATAAACGACCTCGCCCTGGTCCATGATGATTGCGCGATCAGCAAGGCGCAGCGCCCATTCGACATTTTGCTCGACCAGTAACAGCGTGACGCCCTGATCACGCAGCTTGCGGAACAGCACGCCCATCTCCTCGACCAGCACCGGCATGATGCCTTCGGAGGGCTCGTCGAGCAGGATCATCTTGGGCTTGGCTATGGTCGCGCGCGCGATGGCCAGCATCTGCTGCTCGCCGCCGGACATGGTGACGCCTTCCTGATCGAGGCGCTCCTTGAGGCGTGGAAAGCTCTCCGCGATTTCCTCGATCGCGTCTTTCTCGTTGATCTGACCGCGGCTGGCGACGAGACCGAGTTGCAGGTTCTCGCGCACCGTCAGGCCTGGAATGATCCGGCGCTCCTCAGGCACATAAGCAAGCCCTAGCCTGAAACGATCATGGGCGGGCATCGACGTGAGGTCGTTGCCGTCGAAGGTCATGCCGCCCGTGGTTTTCGACATCAACCCCATGACCGAACGGATCGTGGTGGTCTTGCCGGCGCCGTTGCGGCCGACCAGTGCGACGACCTCGCCCTGCGCCACGGAGATCGAGACCCCATGCAGCGTATGGCTGGCGCCGTACCAGGCGTTCAGGTCTTTGGTTTCAAGCATAGCCATCGTTCTGTCCCAGATAGACGCGACGAACCTCGGGGTCCGTCTGAATGTCGTGCGGCGTGCCATCAGCGATCAGCCGGCCATGGTGCAGCACCAGAATCCGGTCGCTGAGGCCGAGGATCATCTTCATCTTGTGTTCGACCAGGAGGATGGTGCGTTCCGCCGCCAGCTTCTCCAGCAGCGCCACCATTTCCTTGGTCTCTTCCGGCCCCATGCCCGCGGTCGGTTCGTCCAGCAGCAGCACCTCCGGATTGGAGATCAGCGCGATGGCAATCTCCAGCGCGCGTTGCTGGCCGTGGGCGAGAAACTTCGCGGTCTCATCGCGCTTGGCGACCAGACCGACAGCCTCCAGCGCCGCATCGGCTTTGGCATCCAGCTCGGTGAACTTGTTCCGGTTGGTCCAGATATTATAGCGCGATCGGCTGGCTTGCGCTGCGACACGCACGTTCTCGTGCACACTCAGATCCGGGAAGATGTTCGTAATCTGATAGGAGCGTGCGATGCCACGATGCACGAATTCGTGCTGCTTCGTGCCCTTGAGATCGTCCCCCTTGAAGCGGATCGATCCGCTGGAGGGCGTCAGCACGCCGGACAGCACATTGAAGAACGTACTCTTGCCGGCGCCATTAGGGCCAATGATAGAGGTGACGCGGCCCGGCCGGAACTCCGTCGTCACGCCTTGCAGCGCGACGAAGCCGCCGAACCTCACTCCGATATCGTTGACGGCGAGAAGCGGCGCGTTCATCGCATGACCTTTGTGAGAAATGTGCCCCAGATGCCCTTGGGCAGAAACAGCACGAACAGCACGAAGATGGATCCGACGATGATCTGCCAGTGCGACGTCCACAGCGAGAACACGTCTTCCATCACCAGGAACACCAATGCACCGATGAACGGGCCGAAGAAGCTGCTGGCGCCGCCCAGCAGAGTCATCATCACGATCATGCCGGAGGACAGGTAGTGCAGCGAATCCAGCGGCACGAAGGCCAGATGCAGCGCCGACATAGTGCCGCCAAGCGCGCAGATCGTGCCTGACAGGGTAAATGACAACAGCTTGGTGCGCTCGACATTGTAACCGCAGGTTCGTGCGCGACGCTCGTTCTCGCGGATCGCCTCGATGGCGGCGCCGAAAGGTGAATTGAGAATGCGCGAGACCAGCCACAGTGCTGCGGCGGCGAACGCCATCAGCACATAGTATTTGTTGACCGGATCGAGGAAGTTAATGTCGAAGCCGAACAGATTGATCTTGTTGACGGTGAAACCGCGCAATCCGTTCTCGCCACCTGTCCAGGACGGCGTCTGGAGCGCCACGTAATAGACGAGCTGCGCGAGAGCAAGCGTCACCATCGAGAAGTAGATGCCGCGCGTGCGCGTGGACAGCGCGCCCATAACGAAGGCCAGCAGCGCACCGCCAATAACGCCCATCAGCACCGCGAGATACCAGGGCACACCGAACTGGCCGATGGCGATACCGGTGACGTAAGCCCCGGTGCCGACAAAGGCTGCATGGCCGAATGATAGCAGGCCGGTATAGCCGAATAGCAGATTATAGCCGACGGCGACCGTGCCGTAGATCAGGACGTTCACCGCCAGCGCCTTGGACGGCAGCAACCACGGCAACAGACAGAGCGCGAGGATCGACAGCGGGACGCGATATTTGGTCACGAGCGATTTGAAGCGCGCAGGCTTTCGCGCACCGGCGGAAGAAGAAACGGCGAGCGCTGGGGATGTCATGGTCCGCTCCGTTACGCGAGTTTGCCGAACAGACCTTGCGGCCGGATCAGAAGGACGATGGCCATCAGCGCGAACATCACGATGGTCGCCATTTCCGGTGCGAACAGCGCGGTCATGCTGATCACGACGCCGACCAGAAGACCCGCGATGATCGAGCCGACCAGCGAGCCGAGGCCGCCGATGACCGTCACGACGAAAGCTTCGGCCAGCACCAGTGCGCCCATTTCCGGATTGACTGACCGCATCGGCCCGGACAGCACGCCGCCGAGCGAGGCGAGACCGACACCGAGCCCGAACACCAGCAACCAGACTTTGCTAATATCGACGCCGAGCACCTTCATCATGGTCGGATCGCGCGCGCCGGCGCGCACGATCAGGCCGAATTTGGTCTTCTCCAGCCCGAGCCACAGCAGCAGCACGACCAGGAAGACGACGCCGACGACGAAGATGCGATAGATCGGGAAGAAACCAACGCCGAGGTCGACCACGCCCGTAAGCGAGGTCGGTGTCGGAAATGGAATGCCGTCGCTACCGAACACGATGCGCACGCCTTCCACCAGCACGTAACTGAGACCGAAGGTCAGCAGCAGCGGATCGTCGATCGAACGGCCGTAAAGCGGGCGTATCAGGACATATTCGATCGCCATCCCGAACACGCCGATCATGATGGGGGCAACGAGCAGCCCCCACCAGAAACTGCCGGTCAATGAGGCGACCCACAGCCCGGCATAGGCGCCGACCATGAACAGCGCGCCATGCGCGAAGTTCACCACGCCGAGCATGCCGAAAATGATCGACAGGCCGAGCGCGGTGATCACGAGGATCGCACCGAGGGCAACTCCGGAGAAGAGTTGCATCAGAATGAGTTCCGTATCCATGGACGACGAATGCTTTCGTTAGGCCGGGAAGCCGAGTTCATTGCAGCTGCGCAGCACGTTTTCCGAAGCCGGCTCATTGGCCACGATGCTGAACAGATCGCTGTCACCCTTCATATCGGCCTTCTTCTTGGACTCGAGCACGAGAACCGACTGCACCGACTGGTGATCGCATTTGCGATAATATTGCGGGCCCTTGGCGACATCGTATTTCAGGCCTTCCAGCGCCGCGATCACCTTGTCGGTGTCGGTGCCGCCGACCACCTGCATCGCCTGCAGCAGCGACGAGACGCCGGTATAGCCATAGGCGCCGTAGTCGGTCGGGATCGCGCCGCCATTGGCCGCGCGATAGGCGTCGTTGAACGCCTTTGCACTCGGCAACTGGCTCTCCAGACCCCAATAGTAGTTAGAGCCGCCAACGACGCCTTCGAACACTTCCGGACTCACCGCCAGCCGCTGGTTGTGCAGCAGCACGGGCACGACGATCTTGGCCTGCTGCTTGAGGCCGAAATCCACCGCCTGCTTGATGGAGTTGGCCTGATCGCGGCCGAAATTGCTGATGCACAAGACGTCGGCACGCATCGAGCGCAGACGCGGCATGAAAGTCGAGTAATCCGCAGCACCGAACGGGTGCATGATCTCACCAACGGTCTCGGCGCCGATCACGGCCTGCGCACGCTTGAATCCGCGCAGCATTTCATGGCCATAGGCATAGTCGGCCACGAGATGCGCAACCTTGGTGCCCTTCTTGAAGGCGTGCCGCGCCACCGCGCCTGCGGTCATTGTCGGATTGAGCGCTTCGTGGAACGTATATTTGCTGAAATCCTTCACCTCATTGATGGTGTCGGACTGGCTGATCGAGACATAAAGCACGCCGCGGGCGCGCGTCACTTCATTGACCGCGAGCTGCACCGCGCTGGACAGCGATCCGACGATCGCATGGACCTTGTCTTTTTCGATGAGCTCAAGCGTGCGCGTTGCCGCCTCGCCGCCATTGAGCTTGTCATCGCGCACCAGCAGCTCGATCTTGCGACCGTTAACGCCGCCCTTGTCGTTGAACTGCTTGACGGCGAGCTCTGCGCTCTTGACCTGATCCTTGGCTTCGGCAGCGAACGGGCCGGTCAGCGGTGTCGGAAAGCCGATGCGGATCGTGTCATCGGCAGCGCGTGCGATCCACGGCATGGCGACGACGCTCGCGCCGGTGCCGAGCGCGGCCAGCACGTGGCGGCGCGAAATATGATTGCGTTTGGTGTCTCGAATGTCCTTCGTCATGATGTCCTCCGTTTGATTTCTTTTATGAGTCAGATGTGTCCAAGCGCCTTGAGTATTCGTGCAGGTGTCATTGGCACCTGCGCGAGCGTGCCTCCGAATGGCTTCATCGCATCATTCATCGCATTAAGCGCTGCTGCCGATGCCGCAGCCGTGCCGGCCTCGCCAACGCCCTTGGCGCCGAGCTGGGTGTCCAGCGTCGGCGTCTCGACATGTCCGATTTCGATGTCCGGCATCTCCACCGCCATCGGCACGAGATAGTCTGCAAGCGAGCCATTGGTGAGCTGACCGTTGTCTCCGTAGACGCATTCTTCGAAGAACGCCGCGCCGAGCCCCTGCACGACGCCGCCGCGGATCTGCTCGTCGACCAGCAGCGGATTGATGACACGGCCGCAATCCTCGACCACCCATAGCTTGAGTATCTTGACCAGACCTGTCTCGACATCGAGTTCGAGATGACAGGCCTGAACACCATTGGTGAATGCGAAGGGATAGCCCTGCGGCGCATAGTGATGCGCGACGGACAGCTGTGCCTGGGTGTCGGGCGGAAGTGTATCGGAACGAAAGTAAGCGATGCGCGCGATCTCGGAGAGCTCCATGCGCTGCTGCGCCGTCACAGCGTCGACGATCCAGCCACTGTGAATATCGAGCTTATCCGGCTCGTCCTGTAGGATCGCCGCAGCCACCGCGAGAACATTGGCTTTTAGCTTTTTCGCCGCTTGCAGCGCCGTCTCGCCGCCAATGCCGGCGCCGCGACAGGCGTAGGTCGCGCCGCCATGTGGGGTAGTGTCCGTATCACCTGTCATCACCTTGATGCGATTGCTATCGACGCCGAGATGTTCGGCGACGATCTGCCCGATGATGGTCTCGGTACCCTGCCCGAGTTCGGTCACTGAAATCGAGCAATGAACATCCCCCGACGGCGTGACCTTGATGATGGCGCCATCCTGCGACGAGATGCGCGCACCGCCGACGCCATAGAAGGCCGGGCCGGGATTGGTGATTTCCACGAAGGTGGCGATACCGATACCGCGATGAATGCCTTTGGTCCGCAGCTCGGCCTGTTCGGCGCGCAGCCGGTCGTAATCCATCATCTCCCGCAGCTTAGCGAGACAGGCGTGATGCGACAGCGCCTCGAACTGGTATCCGGTCGGCGACGTGCAGGGATAGGCATCGTCGGGGATCAAGTTGCGGCTGCGGATGTCGAACACATCCTGCGCGGTCTTGTCGGCGATCATGTCCACCAGACGCTCGGTGACGGTGCAGGCCACCGGATGCCCAACGGCGCGGTACTGGCTCATCTGCACCTTGTTCTGGAACACCACTTGGAGATCAGCGCGGTAATTCCTGAACGTGTAAGGCGCGCCCATCAGGCGATAGACCTGATTGCCTTCGACCACGCTGGTGCGCGGATAGGCCGAGAACGCCCCGATGCCGGTGACGTCCTCCACGTCCATCGCCAGGATGTTACCCTCTGCATCGGCCGCCATGCGCGCGCGGACGCGGTGATCGCGCGCATGGATGTCCGACACAAAGGATTCAATACGGTCAGCGACATATTTGACGGGGCGGCCAAGCATCATGCTGAGCCCGACCACCGCCATGTCCTCATGATACATGTGCAGCTTCATGCCGAACGAACCGCCGATATCCGGCGCGATCACGCGGACGCGGGATTCAGGGAGGCCGTAGTGGCGGGCATAGATGTCCTGGAACTGATACGGCGTCTGCGTCGCATGATGCACCGTCAGTTGCACTTCGCTGGCATCGTAGTCAGCGATGATCGCGCGCGGCTCCATGGTGACCGCCGTATGGCGGCCGAAGTGAAACTCCTCCTCCACCACATGGGCGGCGCCGGCGAAGACATCCTCAACACCGCCGGTATCGATCTTGCCATGGAAACAGAGATTGCTGCCGAGTTCCGGTGAAATCACCGGCGCATCCGGTGCGCGCGCAGCGTCGATATCGACAACGGCGGGCAGTTCATCGAACTCGATATACACCGCCTCCGCTGCATCTTCAGCGAGTGCGCGCGTATCGGCCACGACCGCGACAACCGCCTGGCCGGACCATACGACCTTGTCGATCGGCAGCGGCAGCTGCGGCGGTGACTTCATGCCCTTGAAGTGATCCATGGTGCCGATCCATGGCGCGCACAGTTTTGCGAGATCCTCGCCGGTAGCCACCAGTCGCACGCCGGGCATCTCGCGCGCCGCCTGCGTGTCGATCGACAGGATGCGGGCGTGCGCATAAGGACTGCGCACATAGGCGACATGGAGCATGCGCGGCAGCGTGATATCTGTAACGTATCGGCCGCGACCGGCCAGCAATCGCTTGGCATTCGGGCGCGGCACCGAGCGGCCGATATAGGAATTCGGACGATCCAGTGGGGTTAGCACGCTCATGCGCCAACCTCCTCGGGAGCCGAAGCATTCGCGCCCGCATAACGATCGCGCGCGACCTTCTCGATCGCATCGACGATCGCCTCATAACCGGTGCAACGACAGTAATTGCCCGACAGTGCGTCGCGAATGTCCTCACGCGACGGCACACCTGGCTGCGACAACAGGGCGTGGGCTGTCATCAACATGCCGGGCGTACAGAAGCCACATTGCAGGGCGTTACGCTGATGGAACGCCTCCTGGATGTCCGCAATCACCGCCCGATCACTGAGACCTTCTACCGTCTCGATGGCCGCCCCGCTCGCCTGCACCGCGAAGGTCAGACAAGAGTGTACGACGCGGCCATCCAGAATAACCAGACAGGCGCCGCAAACGCCCATCTCGCAGCCGGTATGGGTGCCGGTCAGTTCCAGCGTCTGGCGCAGGAAATCCGCTAGCGTGATGCGCGGCGCGATGCTGCGCGACACCTCAGCGCCATTCACCGTCATGGTGACATTGACGAGATCGCTCATGCGCCCTGCCTCTCGATCTCGCCCAGCAGTCGACCGAGAAGAACGCGCGCAAGATGGTGCTTCATGGCAGGCGGCGCGTGCTCGTCTTCAGGCGGATCGAGATCGTCGCCAACGACGGCCTGCGCCGCAGCGATCGCGGCCTGATCCAGCCTCTTGCCGACCAGACTGTCCTCGGCCTGCCGGGCGCGAATCGGCGTGCTGCCAACGGAGAAGAACGCGATACGCACGTGTTTGACGACGTCATCGACGAATTCGGCGAGAATGCCGCAGCCCGCCAGCGCAAAGTCGCCACGCCGACGCGCAAGCTCGTGAAAAGCCCAGCGATGATTTGGTCGAACCACCGGCACATGAATCGCGACAAGAAGCTCGCCCGGTTCGATCGCTGTCTGAAACAGATCGAGGAAGAAATCGTCGGCCGGCACGCGGCGTACGCCGTCGCGGCCAGCAATTTCGAGCTCAGCGCCCAGCGCCAACGTCATCGCCGGGAATTCCGACGCAGGATCGGCATGAGAGATACTGCCGCCGAGGGTGCCTTTGTTTCGTATAGCCGGATGCGCCACATGCGGCGCGGCTTCGCTGTAGAGCGGCGCGTGCCGGCGGATCAACGGATCGGTCAGCACTTCGTGATGGCGGGTGAGCGCGCCGATGCGCAACCAGTCACCCTGCAGGTCGACACCACGAAGCGTCGAGATATGCGCGATGTCGATCAGCAATTGCGGCGCCTGCAACCGCAAGGCAAGCGCCGGCACGAGGCTCTGGCCACCTGCGATGTAACTCGCATCGTCGCCGGCTTCCTCGAACGCTTTCAAAGCCTCCACCACCGTGGAAGCCCTCACATAGTTGAACGCCCTCGCCTTCAACGTCTTCTCCCTAAACGTCTCGCGGACGTCCAGTTGTGACCATTTGGTCGGAAATCTAGAACACGTCGATTTCCCCGGGTCAACTTAAAATGACCATTTGGTCTCTTTTTCGAATTGAGCTATTCAGAACTCCCGCAACGCGAAGCAAAAATGGCAAAAAAGCCCATCAAATCAGTCGAAAAGCCACCGCGTCGCAACATGCGCGCGGCGGAGCGCGAGCGCTTCATCGTCGATGAAGCCGTGAAATTTTTCGCGGAACACGGCTTCGGCGGGCAGACGCGCGAACTGGCGAAACGCATGGGCATCACCCATTCGGCAATCTATCGCCACTTCCCGAGCAAAGAGGCGCTGATCGAACGCGTCTATGAAGAGATCTATCTCAGCCGCTGGTCGCCGTCCTGGGCCGGCCTGATCCAGGATCGCACGCTGTCGCTGCAGGCCCGGCTGTCGCGCTTCTATCTCGAATATGTCGAGCAGGTCTTCGAATACAACTGGGTGAGAATCTTCGTCTTCTCCGGGATGAAATCGTTCGACATCACCAAACGGTATCTTCAGATCGTCCGCGAACAAATCATCGAGCCCGCCTGTTGCGAACTTCGTCACGAGTTGAAGCTGCCTTCAAGCGATCAGGTCCCGCTGTCGGAGCGCGAAGTCGAAATGTTCTGGGGTTTGCACGGCCGCATCTTCTATATGGCCATCCGGCGTTTCGTCTACGACACGCCGACACCGGAGCGACTGGACGACATCGTCAACGACGCAGTGAGGGTGTTTCTTGATGGCTCAAAACAGCTGATGCCTGAGCTTGTACAATCGGCATCATGACATTTGTAGCACAGCCACGCCGGCAGATTGATCAAGCTGCTCGAGCGCATGAAGTGCAGCTACGGAGCCAGGTTCTGCCGCGGCATTGATGTGACCCGGCACCGGCGCACGCATTTTGCGTCGAAAGAGTGAGATCGCGCCACACCGACATTACGGGCTTTCCGAAGTGCGACGCCCGAAATGGGCACCCGAGGTCGGAGAGAAGCTTGCTGTCGTCGTCACGAGTGCAACTGCAGCAGAGGAAAGCGAAACGCGCGTCACCGAGTATCATTTCTCTCAGCGATACTTATGCGCGCTTGTGTAGTTCCTTCACCGCATCGGGACTATCGAAAAGTACCGCTGCGAACAGATTGAATCGTTACGCACCGTGCTAACACTTCTCTGATACCAGCCTCCAAGTTTTAGCACAATAAACTCACTGTTTCGTCCGGTGCTGCGACAAACTCCCGCCTCAAACGTAAACAAACGTTAATCCATGGGCGCTTCGATCAAAGCTAACGCAGAACTGTAGTTACATACCTGCATTTACTTTTACGAAGATTCTTGGGGGCCTCGTCAACGTACTACAATACAGGGGAACGGTATTGGCAACATTACACTACGCATCAGGCGACAACATCGACGCACAAGGTAACTTCACCCCAGCTCAAGCAGGCTTCAATCTTGCCGACGTTTCGTCGGTGGAGCAAGTGAACGCTTTGCCGGCAGGCGTGAAGGGCCTCGTCTGGCTCGATCAGGGTGACGGCGTCACCCAGAGCTTCATCGACGCTGTGAAACCTTACATCGGTAATCCCAACGTCTACGGTTTCTTCCTTAAGGACGAGCCAGATCCCACGGGGCAGTGGAATACCCTCGTGACCGCTGCAAACCTGAAGGCTGAGTCCGATTGGATTCACGCCAACGTTCCGGGTGCGAAGACGTTCATCACCATGATGAACATGGGATCTTCGGATAATCCCAGCTTCGCGAATACGTACACCCCGGAGAACACCCATATCGACCTCTTCGGAATCGATCCGTATCCGGTGCGGTCGGATAGCTCGACAGTCGACTACAGCATGATTGACAAGGCTGTCGCTGCCGCCAAAGCCGCTGGAATTCCGGAGGCCAGCATCGTCCCGGTATTTCAGACATTCGGCGGCGGTAACTGGGTCACCGATCAGGGTGGTCACTATGTGATGCCGACCGCCGCGCAGGAACAGCAAATGCTCGACCATTGGGCATCTGTCGTTCCCAATCCGGCTTTCGACTACGCCTACGCCTGGGGATCGCAGAACGGAGACGTGGCGCTGGAAAACTCGCAAGCGCTCCAGAACGTATTCCTGCAGCACAATACGAGCACGACGACGGATTCGACGTCGACTGGAAGCACGACTCCGGTTGACACGTCGAGCAGCAACCCGACGACGCCGGTCGATACGTCGCATAGCGGCACCTCGACGGATACGACGTCTTCGAGCGATTCTTCGACGACACCCACGGCCTCTCAGCCAACGACGACGGCGCCGACCACCGATACCAGCGGCTCCGGGCACAACCACCATCACAAGGCTGACTCCTCCCAGTCGACAGATGGAAGCACATCGTCCGGTTCCGGAGGTGGACACCATCACCACGGATCCGCGGCAAACGCGTCCGTGAGCACTGCAACGGATACCGCTTCCAGCAGCGTTACCGACACAGCGTCGGTTGATACCTCGACTGCGCCCACGACCACCGAGCCAACGACGACGGCGTCGACCACCAACGCCGGCCACTCCGGGCATAACCACCATCACAAGCTGGACTTCTCCCAGCTGACCGATGGAAGCACATCATCCGGAGGTGGACACCATCACCACGGATCCACGGCAACCGCGTCCGTGAGCGTTGCAGCGGATACCGCTTCCAGCAGCGTTGTCGACACAGCGTCAGTCGACACCTCGACTGTGGCGGCCACCACCGAGCCGACGGCTCCGGCCACCGACGTCGGCAACTCCGGGCACAACCACCATCACAGGCTGGACTTCTCTCATCTCACGGATGGGAACAAATCTTCCTGGGGTGGTCATCATCAGCACGCATCCGCTTCGCCCGCTGCAACCGCAGCAGCGACGGCTGCAACGGATACGGCTTCGAGCGACGTCACCGACGCAACTCTGGCGCCGCATCTGGATCTCGCCAGCCTCCACAACAACCATCACGTGGATCACCATTCGTGGCACTGGTAAACCCGCAGAACTGAGTCTGCGACAAAGAACGACATATGCGCGGTGATCCGCGCATATGAAAGCGACTTGGGGGGCCTTCATGGCCCCCCATTGGGGATCATCGCGGCCAGTATGGTCGCGAGAGGAATGCCGTCTCGCGCAGTGCGGGATGTGTTGCGTACGAGCCCATTCGCGCTCGCTTCTTCGCATATGGCTTCTCTAACGTTAGCGCCGTCCGATCCGGGCGGCCTGGATGCACACATGTATACTTCAGCAAGACCGCCCGCGCTTGCGGACGCTTTCCGCCAGATACGTCCAGGCCTGCTTGCCGCTGGCGGGCTGTCTATCTTCATAAATCTTCTGGTGTTCGTTTCGCCGCTTTATACGATGCAGATCTACGATCGCGTGCTGACGAGCCGAAACGCGATGACGCTGTTGCTGCTTTCGCTGATCGCGCTCGCACTTTTCATCAGTTACGCAGCACTCGAGCACTTTCGCAGCCGTGTTCTCGTGCAAACCGGAATTCGCTTCGACCATTTGCTGTCAGGAGAAGCTTTCGAAACGGCTCTCGCGCAGGCAGTGCGCACAGGAAGCTCGCATCATGTTCAGCTGTTGCGCGACGTCGACACATTGCGCGACGTTCTATCCGGCGGCGTGATCACGTCTCTGATGGACGCACCCTGGACTCCGATTTTTCTCGGCATGTGTTTTCTGCTTCATCCGTCGATCGGCATGGTTGCTCTGACAGGCGCGCTGGTCATCCTTGCGCTCGCCTTTCTCAATGAGCGCGCCACCAAAGCGCCGCTGATGGCGGCTTCGTTCAAGAATCTCCACGCTCTGGACCGATTGACGTCCTCGCTTCGTAACGCGGAAGCGATCCGTGGTCTCGGAATGGGGCCTGCCATACGCGCCGCCTGGGGCGCCACGCATGGACAGGCGCTCGTTGAAAGCGCCAAGGCCGGAGAACGCGGCGGAACGCTGCTCGCAATCTCGAAATTTCTGCGGATGGCGATTCAGGTGGCGATTATGGGCGTCGGGGCCTACCTGGCAATTCATCAGGAGATCTCGGGAGGCGTTCTCTTCGCTGCCTCCCTGATCATGGGGCGTGCGCTGGCGCCGGTTGAGGCGGCCGTCGCACAATGGAGAGCGTTCGTGTCAGCGCGGACGTCTTTTTCCCGCCTCGACGAGGCTCTGCGGACGCGGGCGACGGAAAGACAACCGACGCGATTGCCGCCCCCGGTCGGCAACATCTCCGTCGAGGCTTTGACCGTTATGGTACCGGGATCGCAGTTGGCGGCGATTTCCGATGTCAGTTTCCGGCTGTCACCTGGCGAAGTTGTTGCGATCGTCGGTGCGTCCGGTTCCGGCAAATCTTCCCTAGCGCGCGCGCTGGTTGGAGCCTGGCCAGCCGCACAGGGTTGCGTACGCGTCGATGGAAATGACATCCGGCATTTCGAGGCCAGTTTCCTTGGACAAAGTTTCGGTTACTTGCCGCAGGATGTTGAATTATTCGCCGGGACCGTCCGCGACAACATCGCTCGCTTTCGTGACGGCGCGTTGGATGAACAGGTTGTCGAGGCGGCGCAGCTGGCTTCGGCGCACGCCATGATCCAGCGGCTGCCGCAGGGCTACGACACTGTCATCGGGGAAAACGGGGCGGGTCTTTCCGGCGGCCAGCGACAACGCATCGGGTTGGCCCGCGCACTTTTTGGCAGGCCCGTCTTTGTCGTGCTCGATGAACCGAACGCCAATCTGGACGGTGACGGCGATCGTGCTCTGGCTGATGCCATCCAAATGCTCCGTCAACAGCGTGTAACGATCGTGATCATCAATCACAGACCAAATCTCCTTTCATTGGTCGACAAGATTGTTTTCATGCATGACGGACGCATCGGGCGCGCGGGTACGCGCGAAGAGCTTCTTCCCTTGCTTCTTGGTGAGACCGTTGCGCCCATGCGCCGCGAACCGCGGATCGCAACAGAAAGCCACCGAGTTGATGGGGCCTCGCGCCACGCGCCGTTCCCAAGTTCGGTTCGGCCTGTCCATGTCACGAGGCAATGATGAAGATTCCCAAATTGCGAGCAGAGATTGCTGCTCAGGACGAACTGGCGCGACTCCTCAGACGTTTGAGCGATGGTGGCCACGCGTTTCGCAGGCCTGATGTCTTGCAACGATTTGTGGAGATCAAGGCGCAGTTGCTGATTTGGCTATCAAAGGTATGGCTGTCGATATTCCCGAATCGAGACGCCGGGAACGCAAATGGCGATCCATCGGGCGATTGGCGCACTCCGGCGAGACGCGGCTTTGGTATCGTGTTCCTGACCTTCGTAGTGTTTGGTGGTTGGGCTGGCCTAGCCTCCATCGATGGTGCCGTCGTGGCTGCAGGCTCGATCGTCGTCGAGAGCGACCGTAAGTCCGTTCAGCACCTGGAAGGTGGCATCGTCCAAAGCCTGATGGTGAGGGGCGACGCGCATGTCGAACAGGGACAGGTGCTGTTGCGACTCGATCCAACACAGGACCGGGCGCGGGAGGAGATGGCGCGTTCGGCCGTGTATTCGGCAATCGCGGAAGAGGCGCGTCTGCTTGCGGAAGCCGATGGGGCCGATACGATCACGTTTCCATCCGAACTGACGCAGAAGGCCTCCGATCCCTCTGCGCAGCGTGCCATGGGCGACCAGAAGCGGCGGTTCGAGGAACGCCGCGTCGCGCGAAAGATCGAGGTTTCGATCCTTGAAGAAAAGATCGGACAGGCGCAGCGCCAGATCCAGGGAAACGCTGCGCAAAGCAAGGCTGCACGCGCGCAGTTTGACAGCATGGCGCAGGAATATACCAAGCTCAAGCCGCTCGCCGACCAGGGGATTGTTCCGTTCGCGCGGATTGCGACTCTGGAGCGTTCCAAATCCGACCTTGAGGGCCGAATTGGTTCATACGACGCCGACATCGCGCGCTTCGGACGGATCATTGACGAAGCACGGTTACAGATCAATCAGGTCGGGCAGAAAGTTCTGGAGGAAGCCACCGGTAAGCTTGCCGACACCCGCGCTCAGCTCGCCGACGCGCGCGAGAAGCTGCGCATGGCCGCTGACGTTCTTGGTCGGATGGACGTGCGTGCATCTCGCTCGGGACGTATCGTCAATCTGAAAGTCCATACGGTCGGCGCGGTGATCAAGCCGGGCGACGTCTTGATGGAAATCGTACCGGACAACGACGTCCTCGTGGTTGCCGCGAAAATATCCTCTCTCGATGTCAATCACGTACAAATCGGCATGCCCACGGAAGTGCGGCTTCCCTCGTTCAAGGCTCGCTCGACGCCGATCGCCATCGGTGAGGTTCTCTCGGTGGCAGCCGATGCGCTTCGCGACGAAGCCACGCACCAGCCTTACTACGAAGTCAAAGTTTCAGTGCAAGTGACGAAATTTCCCGACAAAATTCGCGAGAAGCTCAAGCCCGGCATGATGGCCGACGTCCTGATCGCGACTGGTGAACGCACCGTTCTTGCCTATCTCATGCAACCGATGACCGATGCGATACGGCGTGGCATGCGGGAGGACTAGGGGACCAGCCGGCGCCGCGACTTGCCGAAGCCTCGCCGGCGGCTTGGTTCAGTTCAGCACAACCGTCGTTGCCGCAATGCCAAGACATTGAAGATGTTGGAGCATTGAATGGACGAGCGGGCGCGAAGGCAATTGCGCATGCCGCAAGGCGACAGATATGTCGGGCTGGTATCTTCGCAACGGAGGCGAGCGAACTGGTCGCGTTGTCCTGCACTCGTACGCGCGTCGGTCAGGGCGCGGGCCAGTTGCATGCCGTCGCCATCTTGCGTCGGATGGCATTCAAGCCGACCAATTGAAACGTACTTTCATATGCCGGACCTTTCCCAACGTGGACTTTAACGAGAAGCTGGCTACCATCCGGCATTGAACGGAGCAAGCGGACGACGTCGCCTGGAAAGGCAAGACTTTTCCCCACTTCTATGGCTCTCCAGCGCTGTTCAACAGCCGGCTCTTCGTTGATCCGGTGCGCGACCTTCACCTCACCATCCGGGACCGGCTTCCAGGACCCCTTTGTGGAAATTATCAACTCCGTGCGATGGGCGCGACAATGGATGGCGAGCGCGGAGGCAGCATTTTGCGATGCTGTGCGCGCTGTCATCAGCGCCTCAATCTGCGGCTGATAATCCACCGGAGAGGTGGTCTCGCTGATGATCCAGTTCGGACTTGGAGACGGCGTGGTAGCGCGAGTTTCGGTCATCTCCCCCAACAGCTCATCGACGCACTTCAAGCGCTCCATGCCTTCAAACTGTGAGCAGGTCTTCAGGCGATCTATGGCGCCACCGGTTTGAGCACACACGGTCTGGCTCATAACCAAGAGCACAGCCAGACCGAGAGTACCCGTGTCCTTCATGGGGACTGTCCCGCTGTTACGGCTTGCGGAAGATCAAGCCATTCCTGCGCCGGCTTAAACCGGCCGAGGCTCGGCACGCTGGCCCGCAGATTGACCTCTTTCCATTTCGGATCGAAACCAGGGGACTGCAACCGGTCGAAGCGACCAAACAGGTGATCGACAAGGCGCGCCACGCGCCGGTATCGGTCAGACTGTTGTGGCCAGTTATAGGCCGCAAGAATGGTGGGGACTGCAATCGTCGCTATCCGCTCACCTTTCGGCACCAGACTCGGATAGTCCGCCGCATCGATAGACGATGGAAGATAGTAGTCCTCAAATTTGGCGCCGTATTCGACGGGGAGGAACTTAAATCCGGGATCCCAGCGTCCCTTCAGAAAGGCGTCGACGGGCTTTGACGTCACAAACACAACGGCCGCGATTTCTCCGCGCTTCATTTGCTCCAATGCGACCTGGTGCGGAATGAACATCTTTTCCACGTTTAGTCCCAACCGACTGAAGATCAGCGGACCGGAATAGGCGGCTGCCGTACCTTGCGTATTGAAATTGACCTTTTTTCCCTTGAGCTCTTCGAGCGACCGGATCTCCGGGCGGACGAATATGTGCAGTTCGGACGGAAAGAGGTTCAGAACGTAAACGATGCGCCGTTCGATAGACGGAACTTGAGCTTTATATTCCTCAAGAGCATCCGTGTTGATGATCGCCGCATCAACGCCTCTAAGATACAGCAGCGAATTGACGTTTTCCGTTGCTCCGCGCGTCACAATCGGAAGGACGTGAAGCTTATCCTCCTCGTTTACGACGCGAGCGATCTCCGCCGCTAGGCGAAGCGGAGCCCCTTCAATGAGCCCGCCGGCGAGGCCGACAGTCCATGCATTGATGCGCTCTTTCGCGGCCGTTTCGGTCCTTTTCACCGCCGCCATAGCCTGCGTCTCGCGTGGCGGGAGAGATTGGGCATTGGCAGCCAGTTGCAGCCCGAACGCCGCCAATGCCATAGCAAATGAGAACTTGATGAGCGACATGCGAGTCTCCATTCTCGGAATGACCATCTAGGGCTGACGCGTCAGGAGCAGGCTGCTATTTCAGCGACTCAATCCTCGCCTTCGCATCCTCAATGCCGCCCGCCTGTGCCTTTTCATACAGTTCGAGTGCCTTTCTGGAATCACCATGGACCCCACGTGCGCTCCACGATTTCAGCACGCGGGCGTCGTAGGTCTCCGCGAGCATAAAGGCGGCTCGCGCGCTACCATGTCCAAGAGCGTGTTCAAGCAATGGGCGCGCCCCGCTGATGTCAGCTTGCCGGAGCAATGCGTTCGCCCGAACAAGCAGTCTCTGTTCGTCCGCCACAGAATAGGGAGCGACACTCGCCAGCACGGTTGCCTCTGATGCCACGGGGACTTTCGGCTCCACACTTGGCACGGCTTCGCGAGCGGTCGACCGTGCTTGCGGTGGCGTTTCCAACACGGACGATCGTTCCGCATATGAAGCGACGGCCTGAGTGGAAGCCCACTGCGGCAAGGTGATCTTTCCCTCGGTCGTCTTCGCATGGGGCTCCGCCGCGCCTTCGTTCCGGCCAGTAGGGGCGGGTTGGCGCGAAGCGAGAGTCTGAGAAGCACTCACGGCAGCAAGCTGCTGGTTTCGAGCCTCCAGTTGGTTCTTAACAAGAGCAAGCTCCTGCACAAGTGCGTCAGCACGCTCGCGCTCGCTGGCAAGAGCTCGCTTCTGCTCTGCTGCCGTGGTGTTGCTGGCCTCCGTCGCCCGAAGCACCTCAGCGTGTGCCGCCGCGAGGCGGCTGGCATGCTCCTCGATCTGCTGACGCGCCGAGGAGAGCTCGCGGGCGACTGCCTCGGTCCGGCTGCGCTCCTTTGCAGATGCGCGCTCTTGTTCGACCTTCGCAGCCTCGACGATCCGCGCAGCCTCCGGCGTCGCGGCACGCGCCGCGTCGAGTTCGGTCCGGAGAGAGATCAATTCACGCTTGAGGGCTTCCGTCCCGTCTTGCTGCTGTTTGAGCTGCTGTTCGAGCGCCTGCTTTTGCTCGATCTCTGCCGCGGTGGCTTTTGCGGCGTCCGAAGCTGCGATCCGCACCGTATCGAGTTCCGCCCGAAGGGAAGCAAGGTCATAGGCGGGCGCGTCTGCCTTCCACCGCTCCTGCTGTTCGAGCGCCTGCTCTTGCTTGATCTCTGCCTCGGTGGCTTGCACAGCTTTCGAAATCACGATCCGCGCCGCGTCGAGTTCCGTCCGAAGGAAGGCAAGCTCACGCATAAGGTCGATTGTTTTGTCTCGCTCCTGTTCGAGCGCTTGCGTTTGCCTGATCCCTACCTCGATGGCCTGGGCAGATTCCTTGCCTGACACCCGCGCCGTCTCGAGTTCCGCCCGGAGGGTCGCAAGTTCACCCGCAAGGGCGTCTGCCCTAGCTCGCTCTTGATCAAGCGCCTGTCTTAGCGTGGTGCTGGTCGCTTCAGCCGTCGACTGGGCTGCATTGAGTTCTGCTCGGGGGGGCGCGACAAGCACAGGTGCAAGGGCTTCAGCCCTGTTCCGCTCCCGTGTTTGAGAAGATTCGGAGGCCTGCGCGCGGAATTGGCTTTCACCGCATAGCCCATCCTCCGCAGCCCCAATGAGGACCCACAGAATGCAAGCTCCTACTGCAGACGAGGCACGCGCGGCGGTTCTGCTTGTTGCGCGGGAGCCCTCAACAGCTTTGGATCGCGGTAGCCAATGCGATGCTACCTCAACTGCCTGTGACCACATCGTGACAACTCAGGTGAGCTTTTATGTGTGTCCATTTTGATGACACAGCCATCATCGGCCGTTTGTCGATGTAGCAATGGAAGTAGTCACAACGAGGTAGGCGCACCAATCGCGGCAATTAAGTAGATCATGCCTGCATTGTCTGAACCATTCTTGACCCGCCCGTTCGCGCGCGATTACGCTATCGCGCACACTTGAGCCCGCACTCCCAGCACACTCAAGGAAACAACATGAACAGATCACTCGTCGTCTTCGCCAGCATGGCCGCCGTTGGGAGTATCTTGATGCTGAGCACCCAAACCAGCGGCGCTGTAGAAATCAATACGTCTGCCAAGACTTCTGCCAAAATGAACGCCAACGCCAAGGTGACCACTGCCGCCATCCGAATGCAGCCCCATCGGCTCGTTGTACAGGTTGACGTCAATGACCCCGCGACAATCAATCTCGCTCTCAATAATGTCAGCAATGTAGCTCAGCACTACAGCGAGATCGGTCAAAAGGTGGGGATCGAAGTGGTCGTTTTTGGACCCGGACTGCATATGCTGCGAGATGACACTTCTCCCGTCAAAGCGCGCATCAAATCCATGAGCGAAACCATGCCACAGCTGACCTTTTCAGCATGCGGGAACACCCGCGAGAACATGGCAAAAGCTGAGGCGAAAGATATTCCTCTCATCCCGCAGGCCAAGGTCACCAAATCCGGAGTGGTACGGATCATGGAGCTGCAAGAGCGAGGCTGGAGCTACTTGCGACCTTGATCCAAAGGGGGCCTTTGCGATCAGCATCGCCTCGTTCCAATCTGTTGGATCTGTTGGTCGAAGATCAGGAACAGGACGACTTGATCGCTCGTTCGATGACCGGTCGGTTGACGGTCAAATGCGGGTCGATCACGAGATCGAGATGGCCGCCAGCAATCGGAATTACCTCCAGTTTTGCAAACAGAGAGTCCCATCCGAGGTGTGCTGGTGACCCTCGCCGGTTGCAAAGGAATAGCGTTCCGGTAATTGGCAAGCGAGATTTGGCACTCGCCACCCAGCGGCCGAATTCCTGCATCCGGAGAATCTCCTCAAGCTCCAACTTGAGCATGAAGCGGGTGCCGGCCAAACGCGTCCAGATCCTCGCATCGAGAATTCGACAGAACTTCACCTCCCAGTGGAGTCGAGCAACACATTTTGCGATAGCGCGACACAGCATTCGGTACATCGTAACCCGGTGTGATCTAACTCGTTGCAGCGTACGTGACAGGGTCTCCCGATAGTCACTCCTGCGGGGGCCGATATTCGTATCCAGAATGCCCAAAAATTTCACCGACCGGCCTTCCGCAATCAGCCGGGCAGCCACTTCAAATGCGACGCCGCCACCCAGCGAATAGCCGATCAGACGTATGTCGCCGCGAGGATGAACGGCGTTAATCTGTTCCAGAGCCAACGTCGCCATGTGGTCGACCGAGCCGCATCCGGTCAGGGCAGACGTCAGATCCGGGTAGCGGATCGGGATCACATGAGCCGTCTTGCTCAGCTGCGCCCCGAACGCCGCCAGACTCGGACCGTAACCTATCGAGCCTGGCAACATCACCAGATGAGGCAGAAGTTCCCCGGCGGCTTGTTGCCGCTGCGATCGGCCACCTGCAGCGACGATCTGAATCATATCGGCTGCGCTCATGTCCACCGTGAAAGCTTCCATATTGAGCTCTTGGCCGACCAGCTCTTCCAGCTCCATCACGCATCGCAGAAGCTTGAGGGAATCGCCACCTGCCTCGTCCCAGCGGCCAGCAACGTCAGTCGTGCCGAGGATCCGCGTCCATACCTGCGCCACCATTTTTCCGGCCTGCTTCACTTCGCCCGCCCCTGGAGGCTGAGGCGGGGGCGGACCTCTTCGGCTCTCGCTATCCAGCGCCTTGAGTTTTGCGACGTCTATCTTTCCGCCGGCGAGGCGCGGAAGTTCCGCGATTTCATGCAGTCTGGTGGGATGCAATGCGGTCGGAAGCGTCTGCCTGATAACGTCCCGAACGTCAGCCGTGAATGTTGCCTTGGCCTCGACACCTGGCGATGCAAAAATAACCAGCTCGCTTGAATCGGTGACGATGGCGACGGCGTCGCTCACATAGGGAATTCTGCGTACGACGACCTCGAGTTCAGCCGGTTCGACACGCCGTCCATTGATTTTGAGCTGACGCCCCTTTCGTCCCAGCATCTGCATCAATCCGCGCGCATCGACAGTAACAAGGTCGCCTGTCGGGAAGATGCGGCAACGGTCGTCATCCGGGTCGGGTAATGCAGGGAGCACCTGACCGTTCTCCCAGTAACCAAGCAGCACGTGCATACTCTTAATGATCAGCTCCCCAACCTCGTCGGTGGGCACAGGCACCCCGTTGTCGTCGACGACGGCAAACGACATTCCGGGAAGCAAATAGCCAACCGGGGGTATGCTGAAATCACTTTCCTTGCAGTCGTCGGGAAGAAACCACTGCGTGCCGGTAGTCTCGGTCGACGAATAGCTGATCTGGATGAAGCAGGAGGGCTTCACGACCTTTCGGACGAGTGCAACATCCGTCCACAGCACCTTCTCGCCGCCGATGCGAACAACCCGGAGCGATTCGAAATCACCGGTTTCGCTCGCGGTAATCACTGCCCGCAGGAGAGCGGGAACGATGTAGGTGATCGTTATCTGCTGCGATCGGATCTGACGCAACACGCCGCGAAGGCCAAGGGCCTCGACATCCGCCATATGCAATCTTGCGCCGGTCAGCAAGGCCGTGAGCATCTCTCTGGTGCCCGCAATGGTCGTAGGGCCGCTCAGAGGCATGAAGACGTCAGTGGCGTCGATGTGGCATGCATCCGCATATTGCTGGACGCGCTGGAGCAAGCTGCGTTGACTATTCACAACGCCCTTTGGCTGTCCGGTGCTGCCCGAGGTGTAGAGCACGAGGGCAGGAGCATCCACCGAAATCGGCTCAAGCGATGCGGCGTTGCCGAAAAGTTCGTTGGCGCGCGTAATATCGATCCAACGCAGGCCGTCTTCGTCGATCCATTTGGTTGAGCTACTGTCGCCCTGGCCGATCAGTACAGAAATCTGCGCATTTGCAACGATGTGGGCAAGTCGCTGGTCGGGATCGCGCGGATTGAGCGGCACCAGGGGGCGCCCTGCGGCCATACATGCAAGCATGGCGATCGGATGCCAGATCGAGTGGCGCAACAACAGGCCGACGGCCCGCCCCTCGGGAGCCACCGCTGCAATCGCCTGGGCCAGCGTCAAAACTCTGATCAGAAAATCCGAATATGTGATTTGGCGGGTGTCATCGCTGATGGCTACCTTGTTCGGAAATCTCTTTGCCACCGCATCCAGATGTGTGATCGCGGGCACGCCAGCAAATTCGGCCCCCATACGATCGAACGGGCGATCGACAGGCCCGCCCAGGTCGAGAGGCAATTCGGGAGGTTCCATCCAGAGGGCTTGTGCAGGCTCGCTTGAATCTCCGGAAAGTGCGCGCCCGCCAGCGAACGTTTTCGCGCGTTTCGCCAAGGATCCATCGGGAAATCTCTGAAGTTGCATGACGGTACTCACCGTTGCGGGATGGAGATCGTAGGCCACACGTCGGCTATTGACGTCCTTCGAGTGAATGATAGGGCTGCACCAATTTTCCGGCCTCTATCCAATTACCGCGCTATTCAGCGGCGGCGGGCCGACGAAACTCTACAAAGGCAAAGAGCAGGCCGGCCGTCATGTTCACGCGTTTGTAGATGTAGATCGCCATTGCCATGTTCCAGGCTACATTCGTCACGGCCGTCGCAACGGCGGCACCCATCACTCCAAAGAAAGCAATGCCGATTGCACAGGCGACAACGTTCATGATGGCTCCGATCGCTGTGATTGCGGCAGCTGCTCGCTCGTGCCCAGTCATGGTCAGAAGATTTTGCTGCGGACCAGTAGCAGCAGCAAAGATCTGTCCGACGACGAGAATTTGGGCGACCGGAGCTGTTGCAACGAATTCCTCGCCAAAAAAGCGGAGTAGCGGTACCGTCAGCAACAAAAGTGGAAGTGCCAGCACGACTGTTCCAGCCAGCGACAGGACAGTTGCTCGGGCAAACAGACTCTGAAGCGCTGCCTCATTCCGATGCGCGTGAAGCTTCGAGACGTTCGGCGAAAAGAAAGTCCCTACTGCCATCCGAGGGAGAACAAGAAAAAGAGCTAAATTCAACCCCAGTGCGAAGATGCCAGCCTCGTGGGCATCGCCGGTCCAGCCGAGGATAATCACGCCGGCGCGGCTCATGAGAACCTCAACTCCAATCAAGATCATGACAGGACAGGCGAGATGCCACCAGTCGCGAGGTGCATAAGCCGGCACCGCCGAGCGTAGTTGTGGCGGCCAAAGCTTCCGCATGCTCAGTCCGACGATGGCCGCTGTGACGGCAGAGCTTGCCATCAAAGCGATCAAAACCGTTGTCGCATCAATTGGCGTGACGTTGAGTGCCACGGCAAGCAGAAGCAGCACGACCATAAGGCCATCCCGAACGAAGCGTTCGGGCGCAATTGCCGAAATGACGCCACCCAGCGCGCGTACCGTAGCGGAACCGAGAACGTAAAGCGCGACCAATGGGACGGTCGCCATGCCAACCGCCAGACTGATAGTCAGCTCCCGATGAAGCGTCTCCGACAGGAATAGTGCGGTGGCGACTCCGCAGATCGCAATCAACATCCCAACCAACAATGATCGTCCGAATGCAAATTGAATGACTCCGCGCGCCAATGGCCACTTTCCGGTCGCGCTATAGGCCGGCACATATCGCAGCAGAACCGTGTTGAACCCGAGTCCCGCGATGTAAGAGAGGAGGGTCGTCCAGGCCAAGACGTATGAATAGATACCGTAACTCGTCGCTCCTATCGTACGGGCAATGACAAGTTGAGCCACGCACGTCAGCCCGGCGCCGCCAACATAGATAACGAACGCCCACAGACTTGCGCTGGCCATGCGCCGAGCGAGCTCGGGTTGAGCCGGAGCTGTGAAAGCTCCGATTGTCTCGGGCGTCGACAGGGGTGGCGTGAACTTCTCGGCATAAGGTTCAAAACTTTCCTCCCCTGGGTCGGGTGACGAGCTGACCGCTCCGTTGGGCCTGAACTTACTCGAGACCTCTTCTTCGATACGGTCGAGAGCCCTGGACATCAGGCCGGGATCAAGCGAGTTGATGCAGATCACCCGTTGATGCTCGGCCGCGAGTAATGAGCCAACGTAGTCAGTAATCGGCTTTGCCTTGAGAAAGGTCGCTACGTCAGGCTCGAACCATTTCTCCATGTAGGTTTTTTGGTGTACTCGCTCATGGAGGCGCTTTTCCAACAGCTCCTTCGGAGCATCAAACCGGATCAGCAGATCGGATTGTGTCCTCATGCCGATTGCACGAGCGATCGTCTTCTCGTCTGCTCGGCTAAACAGGGCCAAGGTGCAAACGATCTGCACAAAGCCCTGGTCGAACAAGACGATGCGATCTGACTTGTGCGAATCTCTCCACACGCAGGAGAATCGGACGACGTATTGGCTAAGCCTGATCCGCCAAACGGGATTGTTGGGTGGCATCAGTCGGAGCAGGTCTTTCGCCAGACGCAACCCTCGGGCATTTGCGACAGGACGGCACAAGATTGCGATGGTGGCGAAGATCGCGAGAGTGACGCGCTGCAGCGCTGGAAGAAATCCACCAAAGTTCAGAAGATGATTGGATAGATGCGGCAACGTAAGTACGAGGTCGACCTCATACCCGCGGTCACGCAGGCGTTGAGCGAGTGCCCGACTAAAGGTTGTTTTGCCAGCGCCTGGTGGACCGAAGGTCTCGATAATCATGCTGCCCTCAATCGCTTCTCAACCAATTGCGGGGGTTCAGTTTGGGTGATCCGGAGCGTTTCAGCTCGATTGCGTCTCCGCGCCACGTTCGCCACGTGATTGCTCTCTTCGACCGCCGGCAGAGTGCGCCCCAAGTCCTCTTGACCAGCTGCTGTGCGCGCTCACCGAACTGGTCCTGCTGTAGCGGCTCGACACGAGTTAAGACCGACGAGAATCTCGTGTTCTGGGCAGGGTTGAGATGTTCTGTCCGAACAAGTTGATGCAGCGCGGTCTGCGCCGCCTCACGATCGGTGCTTCCAGAGTGAATGGCGAGCAAAACGTGGTCAGCCCAACTCGCCAGAAGTCTTGCTTCCGGGGCTTCCAGCAGCGAAGGTCCGTCGATGATCACGAAATCATAGGTGTCGCTCAGCTGTCGGAGCAACGAAGGAATCTTGGGGTCGGCGAGAATCCGAAGCCGATGTCCCCCAAACGATGTGGCGGGCAGGTAGTCAATTCCGGACTCATGGATATGTTCGATCGCGTCTGCAAGTGGACGGCCATACGCCAGTACACTGAGTAAGTTGGCGCTCTCGCCACTCGGTCGACGAGTGAATTGGCCAAAGTCAAGGAGTAGAGTGCGCCACCCGAGCCGGGCAGCGTAAAGACCAAGGCTCCATGCAAGTGTGGTCTTGCCTTCCCCACCGATGCTGGAGCTGACGAGGACAACACGCTGCGATCGTGGGGTTGCCGGGTCGGAGGCCAGTATGGATACCAGAATGGAGCGGATTGCTCTGGCATAGTGGCTCGCAGGCTCCTCCAAAACATAATGCGGCTGCTTGCCTGGCTCCAGTGGAATCGAAGGTATCAGTCCGGCGCATGGAATACGCAGAGCTTCAGCGGCGTCGGCTTCCGTGTGCAGGGTCCGATCGAAGTGATTCAATACGACTGCGAGAACACAAGCCAGCAGAGCGAAGATAATTGCCGCAGGAGGAATCATAAGTAGCGGGTGTAATGAAGTCGGTCGTTCTGGCGGTGTGGCCGTGGCGAGAATACTGACGTCTGATTGCGCGGTCAGACCTTTTGCGGTGAGCTCCTGCCGCCGCCGCAGGAGCGTTTCAAACTGTTGCGCCAGCGTGGTGACCTGCCACTCCAGCGCGGCGTCCCGTGAGGGAGAGGGCTGGCCAAGACGGGAGGCTTTTAGTTCCTCCTCCGCCTTTGCAAGGTCACGCTGAACTTTGGATGATTGTGTCGCAAGGGAGCTCAAAGCATACTCCACATCGCTTTGCTTCTGACGCGCGACCTCGTCGACATACGATTGTGCCACCGTATTGGCGATTTCCGCCGCTCGTTGCGGATTGGCGGCCGTAGAAGTAACGGCGATGATTCTGGAGCGCCGCTCCTGGCCAACCTTCAGGCTGCGCTTTAGCGCAGCGAGAGCCGACCCGTCATCGGGCTCGTGGTTCTTGCCAAGTAGTAGCTCCTTGGTTGCTGACCATGTACGACCAAGGAGCGTGCGCAAGCTTTGCATCCACGTTCGTGACCCCGTTTCAGCACCGTGCCTCGCATCTTCGAGAGCGCGGAGCGTTGGAAGGAGTCTCCGCAGATAGGCGTCGGAAAGCAGCACCGTGACATGTGTGTCGATGGTGGATTCCTCGGCGGCCGGTGTAGGTGCTGCGGATGCGCCACCGGCATTCAAGGCATCGACTGCGCCGGACTGTCGGACGTCAACAGCAAGTTGTGCCGTCGCCAGATAAGAAGGAGACATAAGAAGGCCGGCTACTCCAGCTAGCAAGGCGCCGACGACAATCATCCTGACGATAAGCCGCCTGTACTTCCGCACGCTATCCAGCACGCGATTCAAAGACTGGAGACCGTCATTTGAAGCTAGGGATTGTTCCGTCAGGCGCCGCCCAAGTTCGTCCTCTGCCATATCCGGCGAAAGAGCCTGCAGGGATCGAATACGTCTTCCTACTAACGCTTCCATAGCTCGCTCCTCTACTGTGCGGGCTCGAGGGTATCTGTCGATCGGGACGTACTCTGTTCAACCATCATTCCTAGCCATGATTGCAACATCAGGACGGCCCATAGCATTCGCGAGTGATCGCGATTGCCACTCAGATGATCCTGCCAGCAGCTCTGGACTCGTTGTACGTCCAGCAAATTCTGGCGGTTAAGGCGTGATTCGGAGAGCAGGTCTGCAGCCCATGAGCGCAGGGGGCCTTTCAACCAGGCGCCGACAGGCACGTCGAAGCCCTGCTTGGGTCGATCTATCAAGTGGCGCGGCAAGTAACGGCTGAGAACCTGCCGCAAGATCCACTTGCCCTGTCCGTCGCGCACCTTGGCCGTGTTCGGCAGCCGCCAGGAGAATTCCACGATGCGATGGTCGAGAATTGGACAGCGCGCTTCCAGGCCTGTCGCCATGCTGGCGCGATCGAGCTTCACCAGAATGTCGCCGGGAAGATAACCGATCATGTCCCGCACAATGAAGTCGGATAGAAGATCGTTCAGCGGCGGCACCTTAGCCGAATCGGTTACCCGCTCCGGGGTCAATTGCAGCTCGGAAAGCCGCATAACTTTCCGGTACATGTCGTCGGCATCATTGCCTGCAAACAGTTGCGCAAGGCGGTTAACCCGGTCGCTTCCGATCATCCGTCGTAGGCGGCCAGGAAGAGGCAACGCGTCAGCGATGTCTTCTCGCAAACCGCGGGCGAGCAATGACACACCCATTGCCGCCGTACGCCGAAGTGCTCGATTGGAGTTAAGGAGGGGGGCCAGACGGGCGGTCAAAAGATGCCTGGAATATCCAGCAAAACATTCGTCTCCGCCGTCACCGGAGAGGACAACAGTTACATCCCGGCGGGCGAGGCGAGATAGCAGCAGTGTCGGAATCTGCGATTCATCGGCGAACGGCTCGTCCCAAATACGAGGCAGTTCGGGAATGACATCCATGGCCTCCGAGGGAGTGAGACGTAACTCCGTGTGGTCCGTGCCGAGGTGACGAGCCACGGCCGCGGCACTGGCCGCTTCGTCGAAGGCGGGCTCGCCGAAACCGATAGTGAACGTGCGGACGGGCCGGGTGGATTGGGATTGCATCAGGGCGACGACAGTTGAACTGTCGATGCCACCGGACAGGAACAGCCCGATTGGCACGTCGGCAACCATGCGCTCACCGACAGCCTCGCGAAGTAGGCCATCAAGATGCGACACGAGCTCGCCATCGTCCGCGGAAACGGGGTTTCTTCGGCCGTGCTTTGCGATGTCGGTCAGCGACCACCAAATGCGCGTCTTTGCCCGAAGCGCTGCAGCATCCCGAGATGCCAGAAGTTCATCGGCGCCGAAAGATAGAATGTTGCCGGGCGGAAGTTTAAAGACATCTTTCCATATACAATGTTCATCCGGTAGCCAGCCGCGGGCGAGAAATTCAGCGACCCCGCGCGGATTGACCTCCGCAACGAAATCGGGGAACGCGTCGATCGCCTTCAACTCTGAAGCAAAGACAACGGCATTTCTCGTTCTGGCGACGTATAGGGGCTTCTTTCCCATTCGATCGCGGGCCAGATGGAGCGTACGGGTCTGCCGATCCCAGAGGCCGATTGCGAACATGCCGTTGCAGCGCGCCAGGGCAGCCTCGAATCCCCATCTCTCGATCATCGCGAGCAAGACCTCGGTATCGCTGCTGCCGATGAAGTTCTGGCCGAGGCGTTGAAGCTCCTGTCGCAACGACGGATGATTGTAGATCTCACCATTAAATGTGATGACGAATCGGCCGCTCTCGGAAAGCATCGGTTGTCGCCCCGCGTCGGTGAGGTCAACGATGGAGAGCCGGCGATGCCCGAATGCAATCCCGGCGTCACGATCGCACCACGAACCGTGGGCATCGGGTCCGCGATGGTGCAAACGATTCGTCATTCGGCCGATCGCATCCAGATCGGCGGATCGGGAAGCTTGTGGCATCTGAAGAATTCCGGCGATTCCACACATGATCTAGCTTCCGATATGCGTGTGCGGCGACGGCGGGCGCGCCGATCCGAGGATCAGGCTGAGAGCAAACGCGAACCACACGATGGGATGACGCAAGATGAAATGGCTGATGCTGAAAATGGCCAGCGCAGCGAACAATGCTGCCAGGGCGTCGAGCTTCGCGCGGAACATAAGCATGAACGTGCCTGCGAAGAGGCCGCAAACGGCAATCACAGCGAGCAGGCCACCTTGCGTAAATATATCCAGCAGTGTGCTATGGGCTTCGAAAGGAGTTGGAAGCGCCTTGTTATTGGCGACGTTCGGCTTCTCGAGATGCGGGCCTGGCCCCAGCCCGAGCGATCCGGTTTCCAGCCCTCGATGGAGTGCATCTTCCCAGAGTTGCAGTCGCAGGGACGCGGTGCGCTTCGTTGCCTCGCCGCCACGGTCCTTGGCCAGACTGATTGCCAGACCTTCAAACTCATCGGCGGTCGCAACGGCATACGGTGCTAATGCGAGCGCCAGAGGGACGGCGGCGGCGATGACCAGAACCGCGACCACCGACCGGAAATTTAGTCTGTGCTGTGGCGAGGTCAGCCAACTGCGCAAACGCAGCAAAGAAAAGATCGCGGTGGCAATCACCATCGCAACAAGAAATGTATCGCTTTTGGTCAGGCGCCCGACGGCGAAGGTTAGCAGGCAACTGAATGATCCCGCTATGCGGCCAAACCCTTTGGCCGACAGGGCAAGGCTGAGAGACAGCGGCGTCAAAACGGCGCAATAGAGAGCGATCTGATTGGGATTCTCCGCCCAGCCTCGAAATCGATCCCAATACCATGGATCGACCGACGGCAGGCTGATGATGGACCAGCCCGCAGCGATCTGAAGGACCAGTGCGATGTTCCAGAAAGCGAGCAGGAACCATTGGGTTTGACGTAGGGCAGCGTTGGCTTCCATCGTTGCGACGATGAGGCAGGTCAAAGCTGCCACCAACAGATACGCGAAGGTGTCGTGCAACATCGTAGGAAGGTCCAGCTCCTCGCTCAGATAGGCCACGCATGTCCCTATGCTCAGGGCGAGTGCAAGACAGGCCCAAAACGCACCGATTCGGAGCAAAGCTGTCGCGTTGTAAATCTGGCCGGTAACGATGACTCGCAATGAGACGAAGGCTAGCCACAGGACAAGACAGACCTCGCCAACACCCAGCGGAATTCCGGGAAGGCGCAGCTGTGAAGCTGTCGTAAGCACGATGCCAAAAGAAAGAAGCGCATTGGCGATCATGATGATTTCCCGCTGTGCTGGCTAACCCTTCGATCTTCATGGGCGTCGCGAGACAAAGCAGCCGGATCTTCGCTTCGCCTCCCGGTGAAAATCAGCTTCCTGTAAAGATCGGCGTAGCGGTCAGCCACGACGTTCAGGTCGAACTCACGGCGCACGAGCGCGATCGAGCGCTGTCCCATGCTCTTTGCGCGGGCAGGATCCTGGAGAAGATCGAGAATGGCTGCGGCGAGCGCACGCGGGTCCCGGGGCGGCACCAAATGGCCATTGCAGTTCTCCACCACAACATCGCCGCAGCCTGGCATACGCGTGGCGACAATAGGCACACCCGCCAATCCTGCTTCCAGCAGAACACGGGGGATTCCTTCCCGATACTCCGTCGGGAAGGCAAAGACATTCGCGATTCCGAGAAGCGCAGGAACGTCGGATCGCGCACCGAGAGCGATTACGTGTGGTGCGTATCGATCAATCAAAGCCTGATCCACGGCAAAAGGACCTTCGCTCTCCCTTGGACCGACAAGCAGGAAACGAACGCGGGGCCGCGCTTCGCGGACAATCGCCGCCGCATCCAGAAGCGTGGGTATGCCCTTTTGTACGGTCAGTCGGCTCACAGTCATGACGACTTCGTCGTCACCGAGTCCGAGTTCTGTACGAAGTTGTGCGGTGGACGGCGCCTGAGCCCGCGCTGTGTCGAAAGCATCGACATCGATTCCCGAACTTCCGATCAGTACAGCGGGGCTGCTGCCAAGCAGACGATAGCGGCGGAAAAAGTCGCCATCCTCCTTGTTTTGAAATACCGTTGCCGAGGTCCAGCAGGCGGCCAACCGCTGCAGCGCTAGGTAAGCTGGCCTGAATGCAAGAGCTTTCAGCTGTGCCGAGGAGAATACCCAACCCATTCCGTTGATGGTGCGCACAATGGGGATTGCGCCTCTCACCGCAAGAGGAGCAAGCAGATTTGGTTTGGTATCGAACGTTTGAACAACGTCCGGTCGAATGCCACGCACAAGCTGTGAGAGCTGGCCGACAGCTAGGCGGTCAGCAACCCGTGCACCGAATCTATTGAAGTCATAGCGATGATACTCGATGCCGCTATTTGAGAACGGGAGTGCGGCGCCAGTACCGGCAGCGCTCACCCGAAAGCCACGACTGCGCAAAGCTGCCAGAAATGGGATCCGTAGGGCATGATCCTCGCCTCCCACACAAAGCACATGCAACGTCATGCTAATCCTTTCGGTCGCAATCGGAATGCAGCTCAGTCGATCCGGAGAATCGGCTACAGATGAATTTCGATGTCCTCGCGTATGAGCGGACGATGTGAGCTTACGAGGCGATCACAAAGTGTCTTCATTCGTTCGAATGACGGCCGCGTCGGAAGTATTCGGCGATCCTGAAGAATTGAGACATCGACACCAAGAGGATTACTCCGAAGCGCGTTTGGCATCATGCACGCAAGCTGAAGCGTCGTGTCGTCAGATCCAGAATCAGTTCAAACGTCGGAGCAAAGCAGGCCTGTCGGCGACCCGTTTCACTTGCCGCTGTGTTTGTGCCCGGATGAACAAGGAGGCTCGCCTGGGTGCCTATCGTCAGACTCAATTACCGGGAGAAGGCAGGACGGCGACACGCCCGAGTAATGCAACCAGCTCCGCCTGCCGCCGTGTCTGTGTCTTGACGAACAGGGAGGCCAGATGTGAGCGGATCGTCGTCCGGCTCAGCCGTCGGGCGCGAGCAATATCAAGCAAATTATGGCCGCGCGCCAATTCGACTGCAAGCTGGGTTTCCGCGGCTGTGAAGCCGAACAAACACCGGAGCGCTTGGGGCGTCGGCTCCGGATGAGCGTCGAGATCGAGCAGAATGATGGTGCTGGTTTCATCCGTCCAAACATTGACCATCTGGCTTACAAGGCTGGTGACGCCCTCCTTGAAGGAAGTCGCGAGCCATGATGTCGAGCCAACGGGAATTTGGGCTCCCGCGCGGTTCACCAGCTGCTTGACGGCGCTGTAGAGCGTTTCAGGGCTGGTGGTGAGGTTGCATTCGCGTTCCAATATCGCACGTCCGATTGCACTCACGTCAAGCACACAGCCACGCTTGAGCAGAACTTGCCCGCAGCCAATACGCGCCAAAACCGCGTGTAGGACGTCACGTTGCTCGCCAAGGTCGGGCTTGTTGCCTGGGTCAGCGTCTGGCCGGATAGCGGGAGCACGATTCGAAATGTTGAAGATGGATTCCCTGCAGGGATGAAGCGATGCAATTGCGCCGGGCAATGTGGCACTCTGGTTCAAATTCAACATGTCGTCATTCCCTTCGCCTACTACTTCAATCGAATGACAAGGATTGATCGGAGGGAAAGCATTCCAATTTCGATGAGCCATGTAAATGTTCAAGTTGGGGTAATCCGACTGCACATTTGGCTGAGGCAGTCTACTATTCGTGGGGCCTCTAGCGGTCTGAATGACATGGAGGAAATGTCGGCTGGAAAAGCGATGCGCGCCTCAGCGCGCAGTTTTGTGCAGGCGTCCGGCCAGAGGTCGTAAGCGCGGTATCCTTTGTGGGTACCCCCGCTTGTGCCAATGGCTCAGTTAGATGCGCTGGCTACTCCCGAAGGGCGCAGCGCAACTTCGACCACATCTCCCGGCTCTACATCGAAATCAACTGATGCGACGATCCTGTTCCACTGCTGGCCGACCTTTCGTGCGATCGTTACCTCTGCTCGGAGATCGCTGGTTCCGACAGGTAGTGCTCCCGCACCGCCGACAGGCTGCAATTTTTGACTCAACGCCTGCAATTTAACCCGCAAGTCCGCCATGCGAACGGTTGAATCCTTCAACTCGCGCAACAGATTGATGGTTCGCAGATTGGCGACCCGCTCGATCTGGCGCACGAAGTCGTCGCGCTGACGTTGCAGCCGCATGACTTCGACCATCGTCTGAAGACGCCTTGTCGACGACAACAGAAGAGCGCGTCGGCTTTCCGTAACACGGGGGCTTGGCAATGATCCTGCGCCAAACAACTTGGCTACCCGATCCAGCTCATCCTCATCAGCCTGAACACCCTTTTCCTCACCGTCCTGCTGCTTCCTGAGGGTTACGAGCTGAGCCTCCGATTGTTTGACTGCATCCTCCAGAAAGCTTCGTTCCTTACGATAGTCGATTTGCGCGGTCTTTAGCGACGCCGACTCGGATTGCATGATCGACTCGATGACGGAGACCGGCAAAGATACTTCGCTGGGTATCTTCTGATCGAAGCTGTCATTGCCCTGGAGTTCCGCATTGGTGCGGATCACGTGGATATACTCTTTGATGTACTCGGTCGACAAAGATTGGTAATCGCGCAACAGATCCGCCGGATCGATAGCACCGACCTGACCGCGAGAACGCAACAGGCTAAAGCCACCGGCGACTGCAACGGCTTGGCGTACAGTCATGGACGCGCGATACACCAGCTGTCCGGGCGTGAGAACGTCGCCTGTGACGTAGATCGGTCGATATTCCACGACGCTCGTGATCACGTCCCCAGGCTTGATGACGAGCGCCTGCTCTCGCCCATCCGGTGAGCGCTGACGCAGAATCCTGGACTGCAGCAGCGTCTCCATGCGAGTCTGAAGTTCCGACGGGGTCAGACCTGCAACCGGCACCGTACCGACCCCGGGAAGAGCAATGGTGCCGTCAATCTGGATCTGAGCTCTATTGCGCTGTTCAGGCGCTCCACCGACCGATACCTCGACAGTATCGCCAGGCGCGAGGCTGTATTGAGCTCCAAGGCAACCGTCGCTGCCTGCCAAGACAACGATCCCTGCCCAGACGCTGATGGGGACATAGCTAAAAGTCTTACTGCGCCTGTTGCCCTTCATGACGACCTCCTTGCGCTAAGTCGTTTCCGCTGTCTCGATCAGCCCAGTCGATGCGGGAAACAAAATCAAATACCGGCCCGCCTCGTTGCCCCCAGTTGCTCGACCAGATGACTTGCGATCCATCAGGAGAAGGTGAGCCATGCGTTTCGCTCCAATAGTCATGCGGAGCGTTGCGCGTATGCGCGATACGTCGAAACGCGCCACTGCCATCGATTTTAAGTGCGATAACTTCCTGAGCGAACGGTGCCACTTTCTTGCCGCCGGCGGGAGCGAGCGCGGCGCCGGCATAACTCATGAAGACCCAGCCGGGACGGCGTATCGCTCGCATCGATGCATGCTGAGCTTCTCCATAGGGAGCGAGCGCCGTGACCTGTCCGTCTTGGAGTCTCCGTTTGATGACCTGATACTTGTCGGGCGCCGACTTACTGATGCCGACATAAACTTCATCACCGCCGGCATCGACGGTCATGTCGCCGTGGCCGGGCCGGTGATGCTCTGTCCAGCTCTGCAGGAGATCACCCTCAATGCTGAAGACAAATGCTTGATCTGTGAAGTCAATGAGAGACTGCTGGCAGAATATGTACTTGCCCAGCGGTGAGATTCCGCAATAGCTGTTTTTGCCGGGAATTCGCGCCAGCTCAATATCAGGAAATTTCCGGCGATCCGAAATATCCAACGCAAATGCGACAAGCGTGCCCTGTTGGCTGATGGCGCGCACCACGATACGGTTGCCGTCCCATGAGGGATTGCCCTTGTACGGGCCGAATTGAAGCTCCCGATATACTTCCGTCTCAAGAATTACATCTTCGGCGTTGCTTCGCGGCGCCCATCGCGAAATGCGACGCCCGGCGACACAAATCATGAGCTCCGGATCTTGCGGATGCCATTCGCATTCACCCCCGCGCTGTCGCCGAAACAGTGGAGCATAGGTGCGCCCATCAAGAAAGCACAGGCCATTGCAGCCGTTGACAATCAAAAGCAGGCTCTGGTCGGCGTTCCACGCCTGCGCGCTCGAATAGCGATGCGTGCAGTAGGAACGCTTGCAAACCATGCCGTTTCCCATCGGACTGTCAGGCGTGGTCACACGTACAAAGGTCGTACCGAGGGTTGCGTCGGCGGTTGACGCGAGATAGCCAGGCAGATCCATGGCGGGCGCCGGGAGGAATTGGGCGTTTGCGAGCGATTCAGTTGAGGCGGGTCTTGAGGAAGCGAGCAAGACAAGGGCGCCACAGCACAGGAGAGCTCGGGCATAACTTAGCCGGGCCATCATGTGATGAAATCCCTTTGCCGCCGGACTTGCTTTCCCGAAAGGCGATAACGCCACCAGTCAACTGTCCGCTCCAACCCTTCCCGCAGCGTGACCTGCGGTGACCATCCCGTTGCATGGACGAAACGGGTGCAATCAGCGAGCAACGCTCGCACTTCCGAATTTGTCGGTCGCAGACGTTTCTCATCCTGAAGCACAGGCTTTTCGCTGGAAGTAAGATCGACGATGACATCAATCAGGTCGCGGATCATGATCGCCCGCTGACTACCTGCGTTATATGGCTGGCCGTATTCGATGCCCTCGGCCAGTCCGGCAGCCATGAACGCGGCCGCGGTATCTGCAACGAATGTAAGGTCACGTACGGTTGTTGCATCTCCGATCATGATCGCGGGGCAGGAAGGATCTAACGCTTGCCGTATGATGGCAGCGATGATCGCCCTTTCGCTCTGTCGTGGCCCAAACGTATTGAATGGCCTGAGGATGACGACTGGCACGCCGAACGACTTCGCAAAAGCCCCTGCCATCATGTCCGCGGCTATTTTGGAAGCGGAATACGGCGATTGTCCCTGCAGCGGATGAGTTTCATCGATCGGCATTGTTATGGCTGTGCCGTAGACCTCGCTGGTCGACGTGTGAATGACCCGCTCGGTGCCGCACTGCCGCGCGGCCTCAAGCACATTCAAGGTGCCGAGCACGTTTGTTTCGACATAGGATTGCGCAGCGACGTAGGAATAGGGGATCGCGATCAGTGCCGCGAGATGAAAGACGATTTCGTGGCCGGGTACGAGACGACCGACGAAAGCCGCATCGCGGATGTCGCCGCGAACCAGGTTGACTTTCTTTCGGGTCGAATCCGGAAGGTCGTCCAGCCAACCATGGCTATCGAAGGAATTGTACTGGGCAAGAGCGGTAACGTTGGCCCCTGCCGAAACAAGCGCTTCGGTCAGGTGCGAGCCAATGAAACCGTCGGCTCCCGTGACGAGAATTCTGGCACCAAGGTAATTCATGGCCGTCAATGTCCGGTTTGTTGTTTAGATTCTCTCGATTGATTCTTCCGCGTGTATTCGGTCCACGATCCCACCGCGATTGCCCAGGCCGCACGAACAATCCAGCCGAGATCAGAAGCCAGTGTTCGGCGCGGGAAATAAGCGAGATCGATTTTCGCCTTGGTCGGGAACAGAACTTGTCGATAGAAATCCACAGCCGCAACGTCAGCGGGATAGAGCTTGCTTTCATGCCGAAACATGACCTGGCACGGACCAACAAGACCGGGCTTGTGGTCGAGAAGCTTCTCGAAGCCACCGTGAAAGCAGTCGAAGAATGCGAGCGATTCAGGCCGCGGTCCCACGAGCGCCATGTCGCCGCGCAAGACGTTCCAGAGTTGCGGTAACTCGTCCAGCTTGCTCGCGGCAAGGATGCGGCCAATCCTAGTCAGGCGGCCGTCTCCCTCCATTGTGAGCGGACATCCATGCCGGTCGCAATCCGGCCTGAACTTGCGAAATTTGTACATGCGGAACGGTCGTCCATTTTGCCCGAGACGAAGTTGCGAGAACAGAATCGGCCTTCCGCCTTCGATCCAGATAGCAAGTGCTACGATCAGGAAGAGAGGAGCGAGAGAGGCTGTCGCAGCACCGGCAAACAGAATGTCAAGGGCGCGCCGCAAGCCTACCTGCGTAGCAGGAGTTGACGCCAGGAGCTGGTTCGCTGCTCCGCGCATGGCTACGCGATTGCCCCTAATGGAAACTCTGTGCCAAGTGCGGCTGCAAGGGAATTCACTACCTGTTCCACGTCGGCCGGGTTCATCCGGGGGTGCAGCGGCAGCGTGAGCTCCCGTTGGGCAAACTCCTCGGTGCGCGGCAAGAACGTATCGGGATAGAGTTCTCTGTAGAATGTCAGGTGGTGGACGGCGGGATAGTGAATCGTAGTCTGTATGCCGCGCTTGCGTAGCCGATCGATCACAGGCTGCCGATCGGTTGCCGTCGGCAGGACGACCGGCATCAGATGGTGCGCCGATGGCCAAGGATTCGCGAAGGGTATCATCACCGCTGGGCAATGCTCCGCCATCAACTGACGATAGCACAGTGACAGGCGTCGCCTGGTGTCATTCCATTCCGGAAGTTTCTTGAGTTGGGCAAGGCCAACGGCAGCGCGCAAATCGTCCATACGATAGTTGAATCCGAGGATCGTAACATCGTAATCGGGACGACGACTGGTGAGGCGCTGTCGCGTGCTGCTTGTCATGCCATGAGACCGTGCTCGCTTGATGGTTTCCCTCAAAGCGCGGCTGCGGGCGATAATGGCGCCGCCCTCGGCGGTCGTCATGTTCTTGTTGCCGTAAAAGCTGAATGCTGCCGCCTCGCCATAGGTCCCCACTGCGGGCAGTCCGGGCGCATGAGCTGCATCCTCGATCAGGAGCAGGCCCTTGCGACGAGCGAAAGACTGCCAAGTGTCGCGATGCGCGAGGTAACCGGCGAAATGGACGAGAATAATCGCTTTTGTTCTCGATGTGCATTTGGCTTCAGCATCATCCAGCGACATCAACGGAATCTCGGCCGAATCGATATCGACGAAGACGGGGCGCGCCCCCACATAGAGAACGCTATTGGCCGTGGCGACGAAGGTCAGCGATGGAACGAGAACTTCGTCGCCCGGCCCAATGCCGAGCGCGTGCAGGATGAGGTGGAGGGCTGCCGTGCACGAGCCGACGGCGATCGAATCCTCGGCCTCATGAAGATGAGCGAACGCTTGTTCGAATTCCCGGACCCGGTCTCCCATCGTAACCCAGCCGCTCTCGATGACAGAGGCTAGGGCTGTTTGCTCGTCCGGACCCAGGACTGGCTCTGATACCAATAGCATGTGTTCATCTCCAATCCCGGATTCGGCGATACGTTTGAGATTGCACGAGCAGCAGCCGTGACATGCAGCGTCTTCGTCAGGCCGCGACGGTTGCCACGAATGCCGGGGGCGACTGCTCGTCCCATGCAATATCCTGAGCCTTGAGGAAGTCGTCCACCCGCCCGATGTCGAGCCACATGCCGTTGTGCTTGAATACGTTCACGGGTATTTCCTCTTCCAGCATCTGGGCCATCAGGTCGTCGAAGCCGAATGGAACACCTGACGGAATACGGTCCAGCACCGAGGGATCCATGCAGTAGATGCCCATACTCACGAGATGCGACAGTTCGGGCTTCTCGCGGAATCCGGTGACGCAACCGCCCGTCTCGTCGATCACGCCAAAGTCCATCTTGGTGGGGCGTGTGGCGGTGGCGATGGTGAGGGGACCTTGGTGTCGGCGATGACAGCTCACGAACTGACTGAGATTCAGGTCCGTGAGCACATCGCCGTTGAGGACCAGAAACGGCGTGTCGAGTTGTTCTCGCAAAAGTGACAGCGGGCCCATCGTTCCAAGCGGTTCCACTTCCTGCGTGTAAACGATCTGCATGTTCCACTGATTGCCGTCGCCGCAAACACTGCGAATAAGGTGGCCCAGATATCCAGTCGTGATGAAGACTTCTCTGATGCCATTTCGCCTGAGCCATTTGAGCAGGAGCTCGAGGACGGGCCGCGATCCGATCGGCATAAGCGGTTTCGGCAAGATGGACGTATGCGGACGCAAGCGCATTCCCTTTCCGCCGCATTGAATGACAGCCTTCATATTATCCTCCTGTGTTGCTGAAGCGCGCAATCGTTCATCATATCAACGCGACAGCCCGACCTGGTGTTGATGGCCAAACCGGAATGCCATTGACGAGAAAACTAGACGCTGACTATCCACGCGTCTTCGTGCGTTTGCATGAGATGTCGGAATGATAGTTGGATTGCACGCGAGCACTGTATTGCAGCGGCAAAGCTGCAGCTCGCAGTGGCGCATGATGGGACGAGACAGACCAAACCGGACTTCGGCTGCATCGCTGGCGCGCGATATCGCGAGGCCCGATTGACATCGCCGCGCTTGGAATGACGACGACAGCGCAACGAGCCGGCTTTTCAGAAAGCCTGTTAGAAACTGACGCCGGCATCCCTCACGCGCGCGAGCGACATCGCACTAACCGTTGCCCAAGATCGGTGGAATGATTTATTGAAGCGCGTCGCAAGAACACGCGCGATCGTCAGCGCCTCACGTATCCATGTTCGATCGTTCACCGGCGCGAGCGCCACGCTCCGACAACCACCGGTCGGCGCGACTTGCTCGCCTACGCCAACAATCGCTGACTATTTGCCGATTCGTGCCGCGCCGCAGATCTTTCCGTTGATGCCCTTACGGATCAGACCGTCGATGCGCGAGACCTCAATATGATTTGGCTCGTGGTTGATCACACCCAGTGGCACTGACGTCTCGTTTTTCTTGATCTCGGAGATCATCGCAACGGGATTTGAAAGCCGACCGTTCGAATCGCCAGCTAAAGGCGGAGAGTTGCTGTTTGCCGGTTCTGCCAGTGATCCGTTGTTCATCCCCCAAATCGCTGCCTGTGTCCGATTCTGGACTCGGAGCTTGCGAAGGATCGCCTTGACGTGGACTTTTACAGTTGCCTCGGCGATATGGATCGTTCGCGCGATGCTTTTGTTGGAGGCGCCTTCAATCAGGCAGTGCAAAATTGATTTTTCCCGCGGAGAAAGCTGCGGCGTGGTCATATCTTCTGTAGCGATAAGAATCGCCTGCGTCTTGTTTTGGTCGCGCGCGCCCGTCTCGCCCAGGTGACTGCCTTCGGGAGCAAGAACAGATGATAGAAATGCCGGAGGAAAGATCGTTTCACCCATCATTATCAGTTCGATGGATTTTATGAATACATCGCAGGTCATAACGTTGACAAAGTAGCCGTTGGCACCTGCCCGAAATGCAGAAGCCAGTTCGTCCATTCGATAATGATCGGCCACGATCGCAATGCGCCCGCCCGGATGATAGTCCCTGAAAAGTTCGATTTGTTCAATCGCGGCGTCAAAATCATCGCCGGTGTGAGCAATAAGAAGCAGGGGCTGGTGTGCTTGCGGTTGACCCGGGAGCAAATCATCCACGCTTGATACTGAGGCTAGGATACGAAAATTTGCTGAGCGTAAAATCCTGGCAAGACCTTCTCTGAGTAAAGTATTTTTCCCAACGAGAATTGTAAAAAAAGATTGTTGCCTCCGCATCGCGATCCTCCCAACCATACGCAACTGATTTAAAAAAAATTGAGCGATTGAAATTCAGCTCATTCTTGGTGATCTGTCGGCGGTTAAGCCCGCTTCTTCGGCAGAAATTTTGGCATTGGAATATTTTCAGTCGGCAAGAAACTCTGTCTTTTTAGAAGCATTTCGTCGTCGAATTGAAGACGCCTCCCTTCTCGTTTGCGACGATTTTATGAATGTTAGATGCGAATTCTCGATCTCCCTATATACCTTTAGTTATAGGCGATGGGCCGGTACTGAGGGATGTCGTTCATAATAGTAAACGGGGGAATCACCGCAGACTTCATAGAGGGAGTGCGTGCTTCGTCATACGGGACATCTATCCTTGAGTGACCATTTCAGATACGTCCACCCAAAGTTGTTACGCGTTTTCTTTGTTGCGTTGCGATGTAGCGTAACGAATTTGAGCCTCCAGAAAATTAGGCTAAGAAGGGAATATCCGGGGTTGCGTGGAGTTTAAGTTTTGGGGGGCTAGGCTGAGGACCGCCCATGCGTTGCACCAGTGTCGTGATCGCAGACCGCCATCCTGTGGTTCTGCAAGGTTTGACGAGCGTGCTTGAAGCGCAAAACGGCTTCAAGGTTGTCGCGTGCTGCAGCACTGGCCCGAGCTGTATCGAAGCGATTCGAAATTTAACGCCGGACATCGCCATTATAGACATCGAAATGCCAGGCCTGACCGGGCTGGAAATCGTTGCCATCGCCAACTCCGAGGGGCTTTCAACGCGGGTCGTCTTTTTCACCGCTGTCGTTGAAGATCGCCAACTGGCTCTATCGGCCGCCGCTGGCGCCTACGGTGTCATCCTGAAGGACATGCCGCTCGAACCCCTGGTGCAGTCCTTGCGGGAGATCGCGGCTGGCCAAAGGCTATTGCCGCTTCCCGCGGTCAATAACGTTATACCCTCCGAACAGAAGAGTATCGCGATCACGGAGAGTGTTCTGGCGGTGCTGACAGAGCGCGAGCGTCAGATCATGCGCCTGGTCTCTGAAGGGTTGTCGAACAAGGAAATTGGGCGGCGGCTGAATATTGCTGACGGCACCATCAAGCAACATCTCCATCACATCTATCAGAAGCTTGAAATCAACAACCGGACAGTGCTTGCGGCGCTTGCCATATCGCACAACGAACGTGGGGGCTTTCTTGAGGATCGGGCTCTGTCGGTTCATTGTGATTGAGCGTCTGCAGTCGCTGCTGACCCGTGCACCACTTCCCGCTGATACGGGCACTGATTGGCGCACAAGCCTCGTCGGCGACATCCACCTCGCCGCCATCGCGGAGGCCGAAAGGACCCTGATGCGTGGCTTCACCACCCTGCCCGACATCGGTGGGCCTTCTTCAGCAAATCGCTGAGGAACCTGCATTGCCAGTCGCGCGGCGCCAAGCCCCGCGGCAATCCGGTCGCAGCGGAAAAGATGCGGGTGAAGTGGCTTTGATCGGCAAAGCCACAAGCCTGTGCAACATCGGCCAACGGCATATCGGTCTTCATCAGAAGATTTCGGGCCAACTCGACGCGCTGGGACAGGATAACTTAGAAAGACGCATTTAGGGTCGCGCTCGCGTCCAAATCATCGCAGATAGCTCGCCAGGTTCAGGCTCTGAACCTTGGCAATCGCGGCATAGGATGCCGTAAGCTGGGCCTGATAGGTCGACAGTTTGGCGGTGACCGCTGCAACGTCGACACTGGTGAGATCGCTGCCGAGCGTCTGGGCATAGGATTGATACTCGGTCTGGTAGGCACTGGCCCGCTCGATTGAGGCCGATGCGTTGGATATCCGCGTCTGCACCACGCCAAGCTTGTCGATGGAATCGACTGCCAGATCGAGCGCCTCATTGAGCGTGTCGGTCGAAAGCGGCGAATTGCTCGCTACCAGATTCATGGCCCGTAGGATCTGCTCGAAAGCGGTATTGTCCGCCGTGACGCCGTAAGAGACCGTCTGATTGTCCGAGACGCGTACAGCGCCGAGCTGGCTGTCGCCCTGATAGTAGTTGGTGTCTGCGGTGGACGGCGACGATGCTGCGGCATAGGTCGCGCTCGATATATCCACCGGCGCGGTTTTGGTGGCAGAACCGCCGAACAGATAGCCGCCGTTGTATTGCGTGTTGAGCAGCGACGCCATCTGCTCCAGCATGTTCTTCGCGGTCTCTGTCACGCTGGCTGCGTCCGTGCTCGAAGCGCTCGATGCGCTGGTCAGCAAGGTCCGGAACTGCGTCACCAGATCAGACACCGAATTGACGGCCGAGTACATCACCTGGATCTTGCTGTTGGTCTGCGTGGCGGCATCGATATAGGACTGCGCCCGGGTCACCGAGACCTGAAGATTGAGCACCTGCTGCGCCGATGACCCCAACCCGCCAAAATCCGACGAGATCAGCCCCGAAGCCTCCTGGATCTGCTGATTGGCCATGGTGCTTTGCGTGCGCAAAGCGGATGCGATCATCTGGTCGTTAATCGCAAAGGTGGCAACGCGCATCTGCATCAAGTCGGTTCCCGTCAGCTCGCGCTCTGCACGGCGGTGAGCAGCGATGAGAACATCTCGTTGATGACCTGCATGAGCTGCGACGCGGCCGTATACTGATTCTGCAATGTGCTGATCTTCGCGGTTTCTTCGTCGAGATTGACGCCCGACTGCGACGCCAGCGCATTGGCAAATGACGATTGTGCCGTCGACTTTGATGTATAGGTCGTGGCCGCGAGCGTTGCCTTCGACGCGACATTGGCGATGACCGTGGCCGCGTAGTCCGCAAACGAACCGGTCGATGACCCGAGCCCACCAGACGCGCCAAAGGTACGGGAATCCGTGAGTGCCGCGTAGATCGCATCGACCACGTCGGTCGCGCCGGCGGTGAGTACCTTGGTGCCCGTCGTCAGCGTTGCCGATGCATCGAGGATCGAGACGGCGAACAAACCTGAATTGGCCAGGATGTCGCTGCGCACGGCGATGTTGGATGCCCCGGTTCCGGTCACGAGGTCATTGAGGCCGAGATAGTCGGACAGGCCGATTCCGCTGCTGCCGACGGCGCTCGTCATCTCATTGATGGCGACCCCGTTGCTGCTGCTGGAACTGGCGATCACCACCTTCCCGCTGGCATTGAACGATGCGCTGAGGCCGGAAATGCCGTTGATGGCCGAGACCAGGTCGCCCACCGTCGCATAGGTCGACAGGTCGAGATCGGCATAGGACACCAGACTTCCCGACTGGTCGGCAACGGCAATGCGGACCGTTCCGGTCGCATCCAGCGCAATCGCCGCCGTGACCGTCGTGGTGCCGGTCAGCGTCGTTGGCGGCGGCAACGACGTGCCCTGATTGCTTGCGGCATTCAGGGTGTCTGCCAGCGTATTGGCAAGCTGGTCGAGCTGCGACTGCGCTGCGGGCAAGACGCTATCGCGCAGGCTGAGCAAAGAGCCGATTTCGCCAGATGTGATCTGCGCAGTGACATCGACGCCGTTGACGGAAATGCCGCTGAGCCCGCTGGACGAACCGGCCGAGTAGCTGGCATTAGCCGTAACGGATGATGCCGCCGTGAAGCTAAGCAGATGCGCGCTGTTGTCCACGAGCGTCTGGCCTGACGCCGTATAAACCTGCATATCCCCCGTCGATGAAATGAAATAGCTGACATTCATCTTCGACGCGACGGTCTGCAGCGCGACATTGCGCTGATCCTCGAGATCGCCCGTCGATTGGCCAGCGGCCGCCGCCTGTTTGATCTGGGCGTTCAAACTGGCGATGGCCTGCAGGCTGGCATTGACCTGATCGACATCGGAGGAAATCGCGGCATCGGCAGTGCCGCGCAGTTGCTGAATTCCCGAAGACGTCTCGCGCAATTGCGATGCGAGGCTATCAAGCGTACTCACCACATTGGCTTGCAGCGAGGCACTGCTGGTCGTGCCGGCGAGCGACGATATGGCGGATTCCAGCGATGCCAGCGTGTTCGCGATCGAAGTTCCGGTGTCTTCTGCACCGGTCGTGCTGCCATACAGTGCCTGCAGCCGGTTGAGATAGTCGTTGTTGGTGTTGGCTGCGCCGAGTTCCGAGGTTGCAGAGATCAGGGACTTGAACAGCAATTTGTCGACGCTGCTGGTGATCCCGGTGATCGACACGCCGGTCCCGGCGCCGCCACTGGTGGTCGCGACCTGATTGGCGGTCTTGACCGTGTAGCCGGTGGTGTCAGCATTCGAAATATTCGACGAGGCGACGCTGATCTGGACCTGACTGGCCATCAGGCTACTGACGGCGATGCTGCGGGCTATCTCCAGCGACACGGTGGCGACCTCATATTACGACTTGGTTCAGATTCGCACGTTGCGTGCGTAGGATGCCGACTGCGCATTGATGCGACCATTGGCGCCGTAGGGCGCGCTGTCGGATATCTGCTCCCGAATCGCGGCCATCACGGCGTCGATGCGGCGCTGGCTGGCCTCGATCGCGGCGCGCAGGCGGGTAACATTCTCGTCCATCGCGACGCTGAGCTGTTCGAGCCGGGTGAGGACGCGCGCCTGCAGCTGGCGATCGCTGGTGCCAAGCAGCATGTTCTTGCGACCGACTTCCTTGACCCAGGCCTCGAACAACTCCGAAAGCTCCAGCTTGATCGCCGTGTGCTGCGACTGCGAGGCCGGCAGCCCCATCGCCAGAGCGATATTCTCTTCGGTCACGACGTCGATCAGGCGTTCGATTAGTTCGACCAGATCCTCGAGGCGGGATCCGTCATCGGCGCTCGCTGGCTGCAGCGGCGGGCTTCGAGTCATCATGTGGCTACTCCGTGATCGATAGATGGGGCGCGGCTGCCGTGGCGTGCCGTCCGAGCGAGGCTATCCGTGAATATGCCGTCGCTGCTTTGCTGCGCGCGCCAGCGATGTTGAGTTTCTGCGCGAGCGCGTCGCGGCGCTGCTGCAAAGTGGTACGCAGCGTGCTGAGATCGCCCTGCAGCGCCAGGATCATGCGCCGATCGCCACGATCGATCTGCTGCGCGGCGGCCAGCAACCGGTCAAGTCGCCGCAATAGCGCGTCATCGTCTGCCTCGGCCACCATCGCGGTCATCTCATGCTTGAGATCAGGGTATCGAACATCTTGTTGACGGCGGTGATCACCTGCGACGCAGCCGAATAGGCCTGCTGCGCGGAGATCATGCTGCTGAACTGCTCGTTGGTATCGGTGGTGCTGGATTCCAGCTCACTGCCAAAAATGGTGCCGGCGCCGTTGGTGCCGGATTCCTGCAACGCAGCCGTTCCCGATTCTGCCGTCGCCGAATAGAGCCCGTTGCTCTGGGCCTCCAACTGATCCGCAGCGGCAAAGGTCGCCACCGGGATCTTGTAGATCGCGATGGTCTGGCCGTTCGAATATGTGGCGTTGACGATGCCGCTGTCGCCGACCGAGATGTTGCTTAGCTTTCCGAACGCCAGACCATCGGACTCGATGCGGGTAATATTGACCGCAGGCGTGGATAGGCCGGAGGCATATTGCGTCAGCCCATCGGTGCCGCCTACGGTGCCGAGGTTGAGCGTAATGTTGCTGTCCGCCGCCCCTGTGGTCCAGCCAGTGATCGCCAGCGTTGCCGGACTGGGATTGGTGCTGGCCAGCGAACCGTCGGTATTGAAAGAAACCGACACGGTGCTGGTCGGGGCTGCCGCGGTTGTCGTCGTCGAATCCGACGACAACGTCGGCTGGCCGAAGCTGGCGCTCCAAGTATTATCCGCAGTCTTAGCCCAGGTCACCTGGATCGAGCTCGATGTTCCCAGCGAATCGTAGACCGACATCGACGTAGTGAACGTATCGCCGACCGCGGCATCCGCCGGCAGATTGGCCGAGAAGGTGGTGGTCGCTGTCGCGCTACCGCTGGTCTGCGCCACACTCGTGTCGATTGCCGTGAGATTTCCGCTGCTGGCGCTGCCAATAACATTGCCGGCCGCATCGGTGCGCCAACCCAGAAGATAGGCGCCGTTATTGACGAGATAGCCGTCAGAATCCGTAGTGAACCCGCCGTTGCGCGTGTAGAGCGTCGAGCCGCCGGTCAGCGACGTCGTCACCGGAAAGAAGCCGTTACCCTGGATCGCGATGTTGGTGGAGGTCGACGTTGTCGTCAGCAGGCCCTGCGTCGTGATATTGGACTTCGAGAGCGTCGTCACGCCGCCGGACGAATAGGCCGATGCGCTGGACGAACCCGTCACCAGCGACTCGAACGATGCCGAGTTTGTCTTGTAGCCGACCGTCGATGAGTTTGCGATATTGTCGGAAATCATCGCCAGAGCCGAGCTCTGGGCGTTAAGAGCGGAGATGGCTGAAGACAGCGCGCCGGATAGACTCATAATCAGTACTCCAAAGTAAACTCAGGAAGTGACGCCGATGACGTTGCTGGTGCTCACAGACGTGCTCCCGATATTGAGCATCGGGGTGCCGGACGAGTTGTCGATCGAGGTCACCTTTCCGGTGACGGTCGTGTAGCCGTAGACAGACTGACCAGTGCTATCGGTGGCCGAGACGTTGAGCGTGTACTGGCCCCCGTCGGTCAGCTGAGTGCCGTCCGTCGCCGTGCCGTCCCAGGTGAAGCTGTTGGTGCCCGAGGTCGTGGTTCCACTGCCGGTCCACACCGTGTTGCCGGATGAATCCTTGACGCTCAGCGTGACATCGGAGGCGGCGGACTCGAGCGAATAGCCAAACGAGATCTGGCCATCCTTCAGCGTGCCGGTGTCGGTTTTGGCGGTAACAGTCTGGCCGATATAGTTCGACGAGTTCAGCGTGAGCAGGCTGTTGAGCGACGACACCAGCGTGCCCATATTGCTGTTCAACGTCTGCTGCTGATCGAAGTTGGCGTAGGATGTGAGCTGATTGATGAAGTCGGTCGAATTGGTCGGGTCGAGCGGATTCTGGTTCTGCAACTCGGTCACCAGCAGGTTCAGAAATTGCTGCGACGTAATGGCCGAGGTCACCGACGAGGACGACGCCGTCGAGGCAGTCGTGGTCGTGGTTGACGTCGTTGCAGCTACAGTCATGGCGTGCTCCGGCGGTATCCGCGCGCGTAGCGCTGCGGAATTGCGTCAGTGAGAAGAGTGCTCGTGAAGTCCGTTCCTTATTGAAACGGGTGGTCTCGGCCGTTCAGGCAAAGATTCTTTGCAGGCTGCTCCGGCCCGCGAGCCATCACGCCCCGTTACAAGAAAGCGCTGTGCCGCGGGGGTTTTCTGAAATTTTTTGGCGCGAGCTATTGGCGCTCAGGCGCGGCAAAAATTGCCCGCTGGGACGGCCGAGGGAGGTTTGTAGACGGCCGAAACGGGAAGCAGTCGCGCACGGAATTGTCCGCAGCACTGGCGGGATTAGAGCGACCGCAGCGGAAGCGTCAGCTACTTGCTGTCAGACTTGGTTGCCGGCTTCGCGGGAACCACATCGGATTGCCGAGCTTTCTGCATAATCCGGTCTACCAAGCCATCCGGCGCGTGCACGACGCCCGATGGCAGGGCACGGCGCAGCAATTGCGCCTCGGCCATCGCCGCACGCGCCTGCTCCGACGTCCGCAGCAATGCGAGCGCGGCGTCCCGTCGGTTATCTGGCCAGGTTGACACGTCTTCACCGTGCCGACCCAACAGGTCTTCAAACTCGGGAATGTCCATTCTGGAAACTCGCCCGGCACGCACCTGATCGTACGTTGCATGTCAGCCCTCGCTCGGACTGGCACGCCAGCGTCCTAAGGCAGACCGGGCCGCGAGGCAATGCTGCCCCGACTTTTCAACCACAAAAAGACATCGAACGATCCTAAACTCTGCAGGTGCAATGAATTCACCGTGCCCGCCGGTGTCGATCTGATCAGGCGGGCTTCGCGGCACTCCGGGCGACGACAATCCAGGCGTCACGAAGCTCGGTCAGGCTCGCAATGATCCGGCCATAGCACTGCGCCGCGTTCGGCTGCCCGAACGACCGCAGGCAGGCCATGATCAGCGTATGATAAGTGGTGTGCAGGCCCTCCGCGACCTCGCCTCCGCGATCGAAATTCAGGTTATGGCTCAGCCCGCGCAGGATGGCAGTCGCCCGGATCATCAGATCGTGGCTCTCCTCGAATTTCTTCTCCTCGGACGCCGTCACCGATTTCTGCAATGCCGTAATCGCCCCATCGATCATCATGACCACCGCCCGCAACGGCGGCACCGCGACCGCCGCCTGTCGATAGGCCTGGGCGGCCTGAAAATTCGCTTGATGCTGCATGACTAATCACTCGACGCGTTGAGAAGGGCGGACAGATAATCCAGGGTGGAATTGGCCGACGAGATCGCCGACTGATATTTGGCGTATTGGGTGGTCAGCATTGTACGATAGATCGCGGCGCGCTCGTTGATGTCATCGATCTGCTGCTGCATCCGGTCATCCTGGGATTGTAAATTGGTGATCAGATCCTGCAGTGAACCGCTGGTCTTGTTCGATGCGGCACTCGAGATCGCGTTGATCTGCGCCGCAATCCCGATGGTCGACGTGATGGTCACCGATGCCGATGACGTACTGCTGTAGCTGAAGGCCATGCCGGAATAGATCGTGCCGGCCTTTCCGATGATCGTTCGGCCGGACACGGTAAACAGCGAACTGTCTCCCCCCACCGAGACCGACAATGCACCGGAGCTATCGACCGCAATATCCATCACGAAGGACGATGGCGGCGATGAACTTGTATTGACAACCGCGAGCGCCGCCGACGAACTCGTGGTCTTGGTGGCGAGGAGCGCGATGACACCGTCAATATTGTCGGCCAGGGTTGTGGCGAGCGTGCTCGTATCGAGCACAAGATCGTTCGTGTCCGAGAACGACAGGCCGAGATCGCTCATCGACAGATCGCCCACGATGGAGTTCAGGACCTGCTCCATCTGCGTCGTGACGCTACGCATGGTGCCGTCGCCGAACAGCACCGCACTCGTGTCTGCGGTTCCACTCGACGACAGCGTCTGCTGCGTGGTTACGTAGTCGCGCACAGCGTTGTAGGACGTGACGAATTGCTGCAATGCAGTCTGGATCGAACTTGTATCGACATCGATGCTGATCTTGACTGTCGATCCCGATGGCGTGCTTTGCAGCAGACTAAAGGAGACGCCGCTCAGTACGTCTGTGATGTTATTGGTGTCGCGCGTCAGCGTAATGCCGTCGACGCTGAAAATTGCGGGCTGCGATTCCTGCAGCACGTCGGTGAACGCGCCGGAACTATCTGTCACGCCCAAGGTCGTGAGCACATCGTCGCCCGACACGACACTGGTGGTGATATCCGCATTATCCTTGGTTGCAGACAGGATCATCTCGTACTGATTGCTCGAGATCTGGATGATCGAGGCCTGGACGTTCGTCGTGGACGTCTGTGCATTGATCGTATCGACGAGATCCTCCAGCGTCATCCCGCTGGTGACCGAGATATCGGCACTGGTGCCGCCTTCCAGGCCGATCGAGAAAGTGCCGGTCAGACCGAGATCCGCGCTCTTGTCGGCGACGGCGGTGCCGATCACCTTGTGGGCTGTGGCGATCTGGGTCACCGTGAGCGTGTGATCGCCGGTCGCCGCGCCGTTGCTGATGGCCATCGAGACGGCAGAACTGGCGCTGACGTCGCCAGTGGATGTAATGGTCGCCGATCGCGCTCCATAAGCACTCGACGACAGTGAATTGACGATCGACTTGGAGAGCGAGGTCGTGTCGGTCGTCAGCGTCGTAAGCAGCGTCTGCAACTGCTGATAGGCCGAGATCTTGGCCTCATTCGCGGTGATACTGGTCTGGATCGTGGTCGCGGCTGCCGTCTTGGTGGCAACCTGCGCCTCGATCAAGGCGTCCCAATCGACGCTGGTCGTCGTCTTCGTGCCGGAGGTGGTCGTCGCCAAGGCCGCGGTTGCTGCCGCGGAAGTCGAACTCGTCACCGTCGCCATGCCACCTTACTTTCCTGCACGAGAGTGCGAGCCGGCGTTGCCGCCGGCTCGCGATTGCTGCGGCTTAGCCGAGCAGCTTCAGCAGATATTGCGGCATCTGGTTCGCCGACGATTCTGCGGCGACCGCAGCCTGCACCTTGACCTGCGAAGACGACAGCTTGGCCTGCTCGGCTGCGATGTCGACGTCGGTGATCGCGGAATTAGCGGCCTGCAGGTTCTGGGACTGCGTCGAGATCGAGCTGGCGCTGAAATTGAAGCGCGATTCCTGCGCACCGATCGTCGCGCGGGCGGCGGAGACCGTATCGATGGCAGTGTCGAGCGCGTCGATGGCTGCAGTGGCGCCGGCCTGCGTGCTGACATCGAGCGTATCGACACCCAACGTGGCAGAGGTGAGATCGTCGAGTTTCACGGTGATCGTATCGGCCGACGTCGAGCCTACCAGAACGGACGCACCCGCGGCGAATGCGCTGGTACCATCCAGCAGGCTCTGCCCGCTATAGCGCGTGCCGGTCGCGATACTGTCAATCTGATCGCTCAATGCGGTAAATTCCGAATTGAGATAGGCGCGACTACTGTCGGTCACCGTCGCCGAGGAGGACTGCGATGCCAGCGACTTCATACGCGAGAGAATGTCGCTGATGTTCGAGGCGCCGCCATCCGCTGTCTGCAGGATCGAGGTCGCCTGTGAGGCGTTGGTTGCGGCCTGCTGCAGCGTGGTGACGTCGGATGAAATGCGCGTCGAAATCGCGAGACCGGCGGCGTCGTCGGATGCCTGGGTGATCTTCGAGCCGCTCGACAGCTTTGAGAGTGAGCTCGACATCTGCGACGAGTTGATATTCAGGTAACGGACTGCAGAATTGGCCGCGGTGTTGGTTGAAATAACGGGCATTAAATTGCTCCTTGAATGTGGCCGCGGATGCGGACCGATCGGGGACCTCTGGACGCAGGCCAGCCCCCGTCCATTCGCTAAACGGAATGGCCCTCACAATTCAGGCGCGGTTTATTTCGAGACCGGATATTTATGGTTAGCAATCGCTTAACGAGTGCAGGATGTCCGGCTCGTGGCGGCGCAAGATTTCGCGCAGCTGCTGCCGCCCGCGCTTGAGCAGCGACTCGACCGCGGACACAGTCGTGTTCATGACTTCGGCAATGTCGCCATTGCACATGTTTTCATGGTAGGACAGGATCACTGCGACACGTTGCTGCTCAGGCAGACGTTGCATCGCCGTCTCCAGCAATTTCGCCACTTCATCACGCTGCATCGTACTGAACGCATCGGGCTTGATGTCGGCTGGCTCCGGCACGGCATCGACATTGTCGGTACGTGGCCGACGATGCAGGTCGATGCAGCGATTGGTGACAACGCGGTAGAGCCACGTCGAGAATTTTGCGCGGCCGTGCTCCCATTGCCCGCGATGCGTCCAGACCTTCAGCATCGTGTCCTGCACCACATCCTCGGCATCGGCGCGACTGCCGAGAAGCCGAAGCGCAACGCCAAACGCACGATCGATATGACGCTCGACAAGACATCTGAATGCCATCTCGTCATTTGCGGCTAATCTGTCCAGCAGCTCTTCGTCACTATCGCCCGCGGGCTCGCACGCGTCGAGCATCAGAGAATCCTCCGCAGCTTCGAGCTGCACCGGCATTGTTTCGACAGCGTCTGCAATCTGGAGCGCGTACGTCATGCCCTTCTCCCATTTCTCCGCCGACAAACGGCCGTTCTGGTCGACCTCTCACTCTTGAACGGGTGACGCGCGACGATCAGGCGATGAATTTTGCTTATTTTACAAATACTTGATGGGAAAAAGCTGCCTAGAACTAGGCAGAAATTTCTACACTGGCTGTTGCGGCCACGTCGGGCCTGATGGGAACGACTCATCAAAGCATCTCGAGAAATCGCATCGACTGCGGTGAGTGATGCAAAGAATTCTTACGCACACAACGACAACACCTGCAGCGATACGACATCACTCAGCAATCGAAGACTGATGCTGGCAACTTTGCAGCGATGGATCCGGCAGTGGGCAACGTCACACCTTCACTGGGATATTCTTGCCGAATCGCAATTTGAAAATAGCGGACTGCGTCGTCGGAAAAAGAAAAAACGCTTGCATGCGGCGCTCATCTGCGGCGCATCGCGATCTTTTTTGTTTCAGAACATTGATCGCGTGCATCCAATGTGCACGCGCAATGAAGATACACACAGTAGAAACAAATCGCACCGACCTGAAACATATAGAAGCATATTGTGCCGACGCATCGCAGAGATATCCGCCTGACGACGTCAGCTCGTTCGTATCAGTCAAAGCATTCAAACGAACGAGACAGCGGCGATGAACGACAGCTTGGACGATATCCTCCGGCAGCATGCGCGCCCGCCGCGACTGGGCGCGCTTCAACTTGCACGCTTGCGTCAGGTAACGAGCCGGTGCCATGGCATTGTCGACTGGGATGGCGTCAGTGCCGTATCTCAGCCTGGCGCTGCGGTCATTGTGTTCGAAGCGACGCACGCTGTGCGCGTTCAGGCGCTGATCGAATCCCTGCACGAGAATGCAATCGTCATTTTGCTCGTTGGCGAGAGCCCAGCCTTCGACGGCCTGAAGTCGAAATTACACGCACACGGGTCACTCGGCGCCGAGGGCGCGGATGCGCCGCATCAGGTGTGGTGGGGCGGCGTCAAGCCGCTCACGGTGCCGACCGGATTATATCGAAAGCAGGATACGCTTTTCATCTCGTCATTCGAGAGTTCAGACATTCAGGGCGAGGATGCCGGCCTTGCTGCAGATCTGAAGCGGTTGGGCCTCGATCACGTCGTAACGCAGATATCACCGAACTGCAGCAAGGCCCGGCAAGGCACGTCGAAAGTCGATTTCATCATCGAGCAGTGGAGCCAGGCATGCCGCCCGGTGTTCTGGATCGACGCTCAGGCGCGGCTCGCCAATCTTCCACTGCTCCCGCAGGCGCTGGGCTGTGACTTCGCAGTCAACCGTCGCCCGAATGGGGTGATGAATACTGGCGCGCTGTTCTTCCATCAGACCGAGCGCGCCGAAGCGCTGCTCGACATCTGGCGGCGCCTCACCTGCAGCCACCCCAATCTGCCGGAGTCCTTCCTGCTGGATCAGGCATGGGCGCTCACAAATGCGCAGCGGGAAATCGAAACCGTCTGGCTGCCGGACACCTACTGGCGAAAAGATGATGTGAAGCCGCGTATCGACAGCACGATCCTCGCTCATGCCTGTAACAATGATGATCATCCATTGGAAAAATTCGCTGAACAAATGCAGTTAGGGCGCAGGTTCGGACGCCATCAGGCTCCGGAAGCTCACCTCGTCATGAAAGGCGCCGCCGGCGGCCACGGGCTAATCACAATCGTGATCAGGGACATCCTTGCAGGCAGCACGACGGATATCGCCGAGTCAGTGGAAGCAGCAGCAGCAGCGTTTGCCGCCGACAACGGCGGATTTTCGCAGATGGAAATTGTGCTCTGCGGCTGGGACGACGAAGTCAGGTCCGTTCTCCAGATCGAGGACTATGCGTGGACACTGATGACCGACGTATCGGAACGTCTGCGGCCGAACTGCTTCAGCTCGCTCAAGCGCCGACGCGCCAGGCACGATTTGCATGCGCTGGAATACACGTCAGAGGATGAGACAGAGGGCAAGATTGCTTCCGCCATTCAGTTGGTCGATCCGTCACTCGGCGCCAAGCTGAAGCGAAGTGGCACGGCTGACCACATCTTTATTCGGAAACCTGCCTAGGCGCGTCCTAATATCGTTACAGAGGTCCCCAGCGTAAATTAAGCCGGCTCGACCTTGAACAGACAATGATCGTGAGCGCCTTCAGCCTCGCAATAGACCTCCTGCGCCCGCAGCCTGACCTCACGACCGGCACTTGCGGCAACATATTCGAGCGAGCCCTCAAGCCAAGACGCAAACATGTAACATACCTTGCGACCACTGTTGCGGCGCTCGCCATCAACCATTGCTGAATTTCGCAAACGCACTGTCGCCGTCCCTATTTCCGGCGACACGTCGAGCACGTCGAACTGGCCCCATCCGCGCTGCGTGATGCGGCGCATATAGTGACGGAACACATCGACGCCGGACATGCCGTGGAATTCGGCTTCCTTCTCGCACCAGTAATAGGCCGAGCGATGGCCGGCCGGCCGCAGAATGCGCTCCAGCTCCGCAGCTCCCACCGCCGCCTCGATGGCAAAGTGGTTGTTCATGTAAAAATGCTGCGGCACCAGAATCATATTAGTCGCGTCGACCGACCAACGCCCGGTCTGGTCATCGACATTGATGTCAACCTGCGGCTTCCCCATCTCAGGCCCCCCAGACAGTCTTCAGGAGATTGACCCAATTCTTGCCAATGACGGCCTCGATGCGTGAGGCTTTCCAGCCGCGCTTCTCCATGGCGGCGGTAAGGTTCGGCCATTCGCCGATGGTCTTGATGCCTTCGGGATTGATGACGTCGCCGAAATTGGTGAGGCGGCGGCCATATCCCTTGTCATGGGTGATCCAGTCGAAGAATTCCTGGCCATAGCCCTGCGTGAAGTCGGTGCCGATACCGACGCTGTTTTCGCCGCAGATATCGATGACGTATTCTATTGCCTCGACATAATCGTCCACAGTCGATGCCGGACCGCGCTTCAGGAAAGGCGGGAACATGGTGACGCCCACAAAGCCGCCGTGATCGACGATGAAGCGCAGTTGCTCGTCGGACTTGTTGCGCGGATGCTCCTTCAAGCCGGCTGGCAGGCAGTGCGAATAAGCAACCGGCTGCTTGGAGGCGAGGATGACATCTTCGCTGGTCTTCGATCCGACATGCGACAGGTCGCAGAGGATGCCGAGGCGGTTCATCTCGGCAACGACCTCGCGACCGAAGTCGGACAGACCCCCGTCCTTGGACTCGTAGCAGCCGGTACCGACCAGGTTCTGCGTGTTATAGGCCATCTGGATGATACCGACGCCGAGCTCCTTGAACAGACCGAGATAGCCGATCTGATCTTCGATACCAGTGACGTTCTGCCAGCCCAGGATGATGCCGGTCTTGCCTTCCTCTTTGGCCTTCAGGATGTCAGCGGTGGTGTAAACTTGCTTGAGGATGTCGCCGTTGTCTGCGAACCAGCGCTTCCACTTGACCACATTGCGCATGGTGGCTTCGAAGCCTTCCCAGACGCAGCAGGTGCAGTTGGCGGCGGTCAATCCACCCTTGCGCATGTCCTCGAAGACCGGACGCCCGAAGTCCGAGATGATCAATCCATCGACGACGATGGCGTTTTCATGAATGGTTGAGGACATGACGTTTCCTTTCAGATGATAGTCTGACTTTTCGTTATGATGCGGCAGCCATATCAGCTAGCGCGACGTTCTTTCTGATCAGTGCGCTCCACCGAAGTAGGCGCTTTGGACTTCCTCGTTCTTTGCCAGCATCTCGGAGTCGCCCTGGACGATGATCTTGCCTTGCGACAGCACATAGCCGTAATGGGCGATGGCGAGGGTCTGGTTGACGTTCTGCTCGACCAGGAGGACGGTCACACCGGTTTCGTTGAGCCGGCGGACGATGTTGAAGTTCTCCTGCACGAACAGTGGAGACAGACCCAGCGATGGCTCGTCGATGATCAGAAGCTTGGGATCCGTCATCATCCCGCGGCCGATCGACACCATCGCCTGCTCGCCGCCGGACATGGTGCCGGCAAGCTGCTTGGCGCGCTCTTTCAGGCGCGGAAACACCTCATACACCTTGCCAAGGCGCGCTTTGACCGTCTTCTCCGCATTGACGAGATAGGCGCCGACCCGAAGATTTTCTTCGACGGTCATCTTCGCGAAGATCCGGCGCCCTTCGGGAATGCAGGCAATCCCGAGACCGACGATCTCGTGGGTCGCCATCTGATCGAGCGTCTTGCCTTCGAAAGCGATCGAGCCGGCGCGCGGCGGCGTCAGTCGCAGGATTGAGCGGATCAGCGTCGACTTGCCGGCACCATTGGAACCGAGGATACAGGTGATCTTGCCCGGCTGCACGTCGATGGAAATGCCGGACAGCACGTCGGCCCGATCATAGGCGGTGAAGATGTTCTCGACTGTGAGATGACCGCTCATGCTTGCCCCAGATAGGCTTCGCGGACCACAGGATCGGCCGCGACATCACGGAATTTGCCTTCGCAGATCTTCTTGCCGTAGTTCAGCACGACACAGCGATCGGTGACGCGTTCGATCAAGCCCATCTCGTGCTCAACAATGATGATCGTGAGCCCGCCGAGCGATTTGCGGATGCCGAGAATTTCATCCACCACCTGATCCGTCTCGTCATGGGTCATGCCGGCAGACGGTTCATCGAGCAGCACAAGCTTTGGCTTGCCGATCAATGCGCGGCAAATCTCAACCCTGCGCCGATCGATCATGCCGAGCGAGATCGCCGGATCGAACAGTTTGTCCGGCAGCGCAGGATTGAAGACGCGCAGCAGCTCGCGAGCTTCTTCCGCGATCTTCTGCGTTTCCGCGGCGAATGATTTCCGCTGCACGATATTGTGCCAAAGGCCATTATTCAGCGTTCGCTGCGCACCCAGTGCAATATTGTCGAACACCGACAGCGACAGGCACAAGCGTGATCGCTGGAACGTACGCGACAGGCCATAAGACGAGATGTTGTGAGCCTTCTCGCGGGTGATGTCGATGTCACCCAGCAAGATCTTGCCTGCACTTGCGGAATAGACGCCGCTGATCACATTGAGGAACGTGGTCTTACCGGAGCCGTTCGGCCCGATCAGTCCGAGCACTTCGCCATTGCGGACGTCAATGTTCAACTCATTAAGTGCGAACAGGCCGCCGAAACGGACCGTCAAGCCGCGGCTCTCGAGCAGCACGTCGTTGGACAAGCTCGTCATGCGCTTGCCTCTGTATGCAGTTTCCGGACCCGGCGCGCCACGAGGCCGTCCGGACGCATGGTCAGAATCGCGATGACCAGGACGGCGTAGAAGATGAGCCGGTATTCCTGGATGAACTGGAGCTTTTCGGGCAGCAGGACGACGATCAGCGCCGCCGGCAGCACACCCCAGCGATTGCCAATGCCGCCCAGGATCACGATGGACACCATCACCAGCGAGTCGCCGAATGTGAAATTCGCTGGCGCGATGAACCCCGTCATTTTCGCATAGACGGCCCCCATCAGGCCGGCCAAAAAGTTGCCGATCGTGAATGCCAGCACTTTCCAGTAAGCTATCTTTAGTCCGAAAACGGATGCTGCGGTCTCATCGAGGCGCACCACATCGAACCAGACACCGACCCATGAGCGGTCCAGCAGTCCGACAAAGATCATCGCCAGCGCCGTCAGAATACCGGTCAGGATCACGTAGTTCACATAGGACGACAGCACGAGGCCGAAGATATGGATGTCATTGGTGAAGTCCCAGCCGAACAGATTGATACCGGGTAGCTTCAGGCCCTGCGGACCGCCAAAGAAGTCATTCGCATCGAGAAAGACATTAAACATCACGCCGAACGCCATGGTCGTCAGCGCACCGTAATGTCCGCGGGTGCGCAGCACCGGGAGGATGAGCAGCGAGCCGATGAAGACCGCGACCAAGCCGCCGCAGACCAAAACCAGCGCATCGGGCAGACCGCCCTGCCGTCCGAGCATCGCTGCGGTATATCCGCCGGTGCCGGCGAAAGCCGCGGCTGCAAAGTTGGTCAGGCCAGCATAGCCCATCTGCACAGTGAGGCCGAGGCAGATCGTCGCGTAGATCAGCACCGTTGCCAGCATCAGCAGGCCGAAATTGTCGTCGCGCAGCACGAAGATGACAGCGAGCGAGGCCACCGTTATCAGGCCACGCAGCAGCCAGGGATTTTCCGAAGCGGCGACTTCCGTCGCGGCGACGCCTCCGAACCGAGCGGCGCAGAAGCAGACCGCAGCCGTAATCGCCAATGCGGCACCGAGCAATTTCTGGTTTTCGATCAGGACCAGCGCAGTGAGCGCCACTGCAGCGAAGGCCACAGCGACAAAAAGCGGCCACACCGGCACCCGTGCAAGCATCCGAGAGGTCGGCGTCATACCCGCTCGCTCCCGCGCTCGGCGAGAAGCCCGGTCGGCCTCCAGGTGATGAGGACGATGATCAGCACGAAAGCAAACACGTTCTTGTAGTCGCTCATCGACGGCATCGCGGCGACGACGAAAGTCTGCAGCCCCGCGAACAGATAGCCGCCGATGATCGCGCCCCAGATATTGCCGAGACCGCCCACGATCGCAGCCGTGAAGCCGATCACGGCCAGCAGCAGGCCCATGCTATAATTGATCTCGCTGTAATACAGCGCATAGATCATGCCGGCGAAGCCTGCGGTGATGGAGCCCAATGCAAAGGTCAGCGGGATGATGCGACCGAAATTGATCCCCATCACACGTGCCGTTTCGGTATCTTCGGCCACCGCCCGCATCGCGAGGCCGAATTTGGAGTGGTTGATAATCCAGTAAACGGCGCCGATCGAGGCGGCGCCGGCAATGATCAGAATAATCGCGTCGGTGCGAAAGAACGACGGACCGATATTGAAACCACCGGCCGGCAGCAGTTCCGGAAAGCGCTGCGGATTGGTGCCGTTCGGAAAGAACAGCCGGATGGCTTCACGGATGGCCGTACCGACCATCATCGTCATCAGCAGCATATTAAGCGGCGGCGCATTGCGCAGCGGCATGATGAGGAAATGCGAGATGCCGGCGCCGACCACCGCGGTCAGTGCCATTGCCACGCACAGCGCGACAATGAACTGCAGCGGCACCGACAGTCCCAGCGCATTCGCCGCCCAGACGGCGACGAGGCCTCCGAAGGCGCCGAGCGTGAGCACGTCCCCATGCGAGAACTTGATCACGTTCATGACGCCGAAGAAGATGGTGAACCCCATGGCAACGAGGCCATAGATCGTTCCTTGCATCAAGCCGTTCAGCAGGTGTTGACCGATCATACCCATGGGATGTCCCGACGATCCGCGCTTACGGCAGGTTCTTGAGCTTGCGCTTGCCGGACACGTATTCGCTTTCTTCCCAGACCACCCACTTGCCGTCCTGGACGACATAACTCGTGGTCAGCGGCGTGATGTTCTGGCCATGGTCGTCGAAGGTGACCGGACCGACGATGGACGGACGGTCCTTCACATCGCCAAGGTCGGCGGTGACCTTGGCGCGATCCGGCCCGACCTTCTCGATGGTCTCCATGACCAGACGGGTGGCGACATAGGCGAACGGTCCGTAAGCTTCCGGCGGTTCGGAATAGCCGGCGGCCTTGTAGGCATCCGCAAACATCTTGCCGCCCGGCATCTTGGACAGCGGCGGGCTGTCGAAGAAGGTCAGCGTGCCTTCGGCGAGCTCCGGACCAGCGGCGTTAACGAACGCGTCGCCCATGATGCCGGAATTGCCCTCCAACTGCGCGTTGATGCCGAACTTGGCCATCTGCGTGCGGAGGCGCGCGCCGAGCGGCGTCAGGCCACCAAAATAGATGACCTCCGGATTGAGCTCCTTGATCTTGGTCAGCTCGGCCGACAGATCCTGCTGATCCGGCGGGACCGAGAAGCTGCCCAGGATTTCATTACCGTTCTCGAGCGTGAACTGGGTGAAGTACTTGTTCATCGACTTGCCGTAGTCGGTGGAGTCGGCGAAGGACACGAATTTCTTGTAGCCGCGTGCCTTCATGAACTGCGCGCCGATGCGGTTCTGGCCGATCAGGATGCCGCTGACGCGGTGCACTTCCGGATATTTCTTGGCATAGGTAATTTCGGGCAGCACTGCCGCCCACACGACCATCGGCATCTTGAAGCGATTGAAGATATCGACGGTGGCAATCGCAGTCGCGGAACAGTAATGCGGGATCGCGGCAATGATCGAACGATCGGACGCGATCTTGGTGACGACCTGCACGCCCACGTTGGGCTTGCATTCGTCGTCAAGCACGACGAGCTCGTACTCATATTTGGTGTTGGGCTCGGCATTCATCAGCTTCACGGCCAGTTCGGCCGAGTTGCGTCCGCCAATACCGTGAGGCGAAATAGCGCCGGTCAGCGGACCCACGAAAGCAATCTTCACCTTGTCCTTGGCGAAGGCCGCGCTGAAGCTGCCAAAGGCCAGTGGCAACACGCTCGCAACGGCCAATGCGGCCAAACCACGCTTGCTAATCGTCCCCATCGCTGATCCTTCCAGGTTGATCCAGCCTGCAACGCTAGTGGTCCGCGAATGCGGCAGATAGGATGCACGCGCGCTGTTGCTTGTAGAATTGCGTCATAACTACCGAATATCGACTGCCGGTTCTTGGTTCGCGCGCCGACTGCTCGTCGGACTATTTTGCGTAGCAAACACAATGATTTCCGCTGCGCTGCAAAATTCATCGCGAAGATCAAATCTTGGCCTGTCGATGCTTTTCAAACGAGCATTCGTCGTCGCATTCCGGGCGCTAGAACACCACCGTTCTGCGTCCATTCAAAAGGACACGACGCTCGAGATGAAGCCGCACAGCGCGCGCCAGCACTCGCGACTCGATGTCGCGCCCAACGGCGACGAGATCGTCCGAGGACGACGCGTGCGTCACCCGTTCGGTCTCCTGTTCGATGATCGGGCCCTCATCGAGATCCGGCGTCGCGTAATGCGCGGTAGCGCCGATGATCTTGACGCCCCTGTCGTGGGCCTGGTGATAGGGCCGCGCGCCCTTGAAGCTCGGCAGGAAGGAGTGGTGGATGTTGATGACGTGACCATAGAGCTTGCTCGACAGATCGTCCGACAGGATCTGCATGTAACGTGCAAGAATGACCAGATCGGCGCCTTCCCTCAGATACAGTTCATAGAGTTGCCGCTCCTGCTCTGGCTTGGTCTCGTTGCTGACGGGCCAGTGATAGTACGGGATCCCCGCCTTCTCGGCGATCGCTTCGCAGTCGCGGTGGTTTGACACGATCGCGACGACCTCGGCTTTCAGCCAGTCGACTTTGACCTGATACAGCAGCTGCTCGAGACAATGGTCCGACTTGGAGACCATGATGATCACCCGGGGACGCGACGCTGCATCGACCAGAACAGCGTTCATCTCGAATCGAGACAACACCGGATTGAGCACAGATTCCAGTATCTTTCGACTGACCGCATCCGGCGTCTCGAAAGCAATGCGCATAAACAGGCGGTTGGTCGTCCGGTCCCAGAACTGCGCGCTTTCCAGGATGTTGCTGTCGACATCGGAAATCGCCGTCGCGACGGTCGACACGATACGCGGGCGATCCTGGCAATAGAAGGTCAGTATCCAGTTCTTCTTCGTCATCTTGCTTGTCTCGGTGGTGGGATCAATCGCGCGGCTGCGATCGCCATGGACTGGAAACATGTCGGTGTGGCTGCCGCACAGCGGGACGGCGGACGCCCTGCATCACGCGATCTGACGATGCCTGTCGGCGCGGTGTCGCGTCAGCCTTTTGCCGACACCTTCGAAGATCGCCGTGATCGGCGCCTGCGGCTTGTGGACGGTGACACGCACGGCGCTGGCGCGCGTGAACATTCAGCCCTTGGATGAATATCCCGTCGGCCCGCCCGTCTCCGAAACGCTCCATCAAGCGGCCTGATCAGGACCGATAGATCGGAAACGACGCAACCAGCTCGGCGACGCGGCCACGTGCCTTTGCCTCGACCTCCGGCGCTCCCTGGTCTGGCGCACCGGAATTCGCATCCAGGACGGCGGCAATGAGCTTGCCGACTTCTTCGAATTCACCGACGCCAAAGCCGCGCGACGTCGCGGCCGGTGAGCCGAGCCGGATGCCCGACGTGATGGTCGGCTTCTCCGGATCGAACGGGATACCGTTCTTGTTGCAGGTGATGTTCGCTCGCCCGAGCGCCGCCTCGGCGAGCTTGCCATTCAGGTTCTTCGGCCGGACATCGACCAGCATCAGATGATTGTCGGTGCCACCGGTGACGATCGGATAGCCGGCCTTTGAGAGCGTGTCCGCCAGCGCGTGCGCATTGGCGACGACGTCGGCCGCATATTGACGGAACGATGGTTGCAGCGCTTCGCCGAACGACACGGCCTTGGCGGCGATGACATGCATCAGCGGCCCGCCCTGCAATCCCGGGAAGATCGCCGAATTGATCTTCTTGGCGATGTCCTCGTCATTGGTCAGGATCAGTCCGCCGCGCGGGCCGCGCAGCGTCTTGTGAGTGGTCGAGGTCACCACATGCGCATGCGGGAACGGCGACGGATGGGCGCCGCCCGCCACGAGGCCAGCAAAATGCGCCATGTCGACGAACAGGTAGGCACCGACCGCATCCGCGATGCGGCGGAACGCAGCAAAATCCCAGAACCGCGAATAGGCCGAGCCACCGGCGACGATGACCTTCGGCTTGTGCTCCACTGCCAGCTTCTCGAGCTGCTCCATATCGATGGTGCAGTCGTCGCGGCGAACGCCATAGCTGACGACGTTGAACCACTTGCCCGACATGTTCGGCTTGGCGCCATGGGTGAGATGACCGCCTGCCGCAAGATCGAGGCCCATGAAGGTGTCGCCGGGCTTCATCAGCGCCATGAACACTGCTTGGTTGGCCTGGCTCCCGGAATTCGGCTGCACATTGGCATAGCTGCAGCCGAACAGCGTCTTGGCGCGCTCGATCGCAACCTCCTCGACTTCGTCGGCGAAGCGACAGCCGCCATAGTAGCGCCGGCCGGGATAGCCTTCGGCATATTTGTTGGTCAGCACCGAGCCCTGCGCCTGCAGCACTGCACGCGATACGATGTTCTCGGACGCGATCAGTTCGATCTCGTCACGCTGCCTGCCGAGTTCTCCGGCAAGCGACGACGAGATGGTCGGATCTGCTTGGGCGAGATCGGTTGTGAAGAATGCCTCGCGTTCGGCTTGGGTCATGGTCTTTCCTCAACATTCTGCCAGATTGACAGCGAGACCTCCCAGTGAGGTCTCCTTGTATTTCGATTGCATGTCGCGCCCGGTCTCGCGCATCGTCGCGATCACCTTGTCGAGCGGCACCACATGGGTGCCGTCGCCCTGCAGCGCGAGCGACGCCGCATTGATCGCCTTCACGGCACCAAAGGCGTTGCGCTCGATACATGGCACCTGCACCAGCCCGCCGATCGGATCGCAGGTCATGCCGAGGTGATGCTCCATGCCGATCTCGGCAGCGTTCTCGATCTGCTCGTTGGTGCCGCCGAGCACGGCCGCAAGCCCCGCCGCCGCCATCGAACAGGCCGAGCCGACCTCGCCCTGGCAGCCGACCTCCGCGCCGGAAATCGACGCATTCATTTTGAACAGCGCGCCGATGGCGGCGGCAGTCAGCAGGAACACGCGCATGTTTTCAGGTGACGCCTCGCGGCAATGGTCGCGGAAATAGCGAAGTGTGGCGGGAATGATGCCGGCCGCGCCGTTGGTCGGTGCCGTCACCACCTTGCTGCCGGCCGCATTCTCCTCATTGACCGCGATAGCATACAGGCTGACCCAATCCATCACCTCATGCTGGGCGCGGCTGTTCGAGCTTGCAGCGGCGACAAGGCGCCGATGCAGCGAGGGCGCGCGGCGCTTGACGTTCAGCCCGCCCGGCAGCTGCCCCTCTTTGGTCATGCCGCGATCGATGCAGTCCATCATCACCTGGATAATGCGATCGAGCCGTTGCTCGATCTCCTCCGCCGGTAGCGACGACATCTCGTTGGCCATGACAATCTGCGCAATCGACAGACCGGTTTTCGCACCGATCTCAAGCAGCTGCTTGCCAGACCTGAAAGGATGCGGGACAGGAACGTCCTCGACAATGCCGACGACGCCGACCTGCGCTTCCGGAACGACAAAGCCGCCGCCAACGGAGCACCAGCGCTCGCCGTGAAGGAGATTACCGTCCCCCCCAAAAGCGGAGAGTGCCAGCGTATTCGGATGGTTTGGCGGCTCGGTCACGCCGTCGAAGATGATGTCATTGGCGAAATCGAACGGAACGTTACGCCGCTCGGCAACCCGCAGCGTGCCCGCCGCGCGGGCGTCATCGACCAGCGTCTCCGCTTCTTCCGGATCGATCGTTTCCGGAAACTTGCCAGCAAGACCGAGAACGACCGCCTTGTCGGTGCCATGGCCGCGACCGGTCCAGGCCAGCGAGCCGAACAGCTCGACCTTCACGCGCGCGACATCCTTCAGCAGGCCGCGCTCCGCAAGCTGGCTGGCAAACAGCGCCGCGGCCTTCATCGGTCCCATCGTATGCGACGACGACGGCCCGATGCCTATCTTGAAGAGATCGAACGTTCCAATCATCGCGCGGTCTCCAGGGCGCAGCCGGGCTGCTAGGACAGGCTTCGCGCTTCGTCGAGGAATTGCCAGACATAGGGCGCAAACGAACGCCATACATCCACGTGGAACACGTGCTCTTCAGAACGTGACAGCAGAAGTGATGCCTTGCCCAGCACCGTGCGCGTGCACATCCCGACCGGGAACGCCTTGAGGGACAGATCCAGCGGGCAGCCATGGTTCAGCACCAGCGCCGCCGTTGGACCTGCAACCGCGATGCCATCCGAACGATGGCTGACATCCACCAGCGAGCAGGCCTGCCCCTGCAGCGCTACCGACATCCCGCCAAATACCTCGATCGGATTCTCGTTCACCGCCTGGAACAGCCATTCGTCCGGCCCCAACCAATAGACCGACCGGCCGCCGACAGCCGCGAAGCGGCAGGCCTCAAGGCTCGGTTTGACGCCAAAATGCGCCCCGGCAGCTTCGATCGCCTCGGTCTTGCCGCGAAATACCAACTTCGCCGCATCGGGAAGAATCGAGAGCGTCGTGGCGAACGCAGCAGTGGTGCCGGATGACTGCATTGGGGACAACGCGTTCGAACGCATGATCGCAGGACTAAGCATTCAAACGTTCCCCCTTCGGATCGAACAATATCGAGTCGACGACTTTCGCCTTGATCACGCCATCCGGCATCGGGATCGAGAGCTCCTCACCCATCCGCGAGCGACCGCCGCGAACGAGTGCCAGCGCGATCGAACGGTTCAGCGTCGCGCTCCAGTAGGAGGAGGTGACATGTCCAATCATCGGCACCGGAATGGGATGCGCGGGATCGAGCACGATCTGGGCGCCCTCTTCGAGGACCACCTTGGGGTCCGTCGTCAGCAACCCGACCAGTTGCTTGCGGTCTTCCCTGACCAGCGCCGGCCGCGACAGCGAGCGCTTGCCGACGAAATCCCGCTTCGCCTTGCCGACGGCCCAGCCGAGGCCGGCGTCATCGGGCGTCACCGTGCCGTCGGTTTCCTGACCGACAATGATGTAGCCCTTCTCCGCGCGCAGCACATGCATGGTCTCGGTGCCGTAGGGCGTGATCCCGTAGGGTTTCCCCGCCGCAAAAATCGCTTCCCAGACCGCCCGGCCGTAGCCGGCGGGAACGTTGACCTCGAAGCCCAGTTCGCCGGTGAACGACACGCGGAACAGCCGCGTCGGCACGCCGCAGATACGTCCTTCGCGGACGCTCATATGCGGCATGGCATCGGCCGACAGATCGACGCCCTCGACCAGCGGCTCGAGCACCTTGCGCGCATTCGGTCCCTGCAAGGCAATGACCGACCACTGCTCGGTGGTCGAGGTGAGCCACACTTCGAGATCCGGCCATTCGGTCTGGAGGTAGTCCTCCATCATGGACAGCACGCGGGCCGCGCCGCCGGTCGTCGTGGTAACGTGGAAACGATCCGTCGCCATGCGGCCGACGACGCCGTCATCCATGATGAAGCCGTCTTCGCGCAGCATCACGCCATAGCGCAACCGTCCGGGCTCCAGCTTGGTCCAGGCATTGGTGTACATGCGATTCATGAATTCGGCGGCGTCCTTGCCGACGATCTCGATCTTGCCGAGCGTTGAGGCATCGAAGATGCCGACCGACTCGCGCGTCGCCTTGCATTCGCGCGCGACGGCAGCATGCATGTCCTCGCCGACCTGCGGGAAATACCAGGCGCGCTTCCAGACGCCGACATCCTCGAACCGTGCGCCCTGGGCTTCGGCCCATGCATGGATGCTGGTCTTGCGCACGGGATCGAACAGATCACCACGCGATTGGCCGGCAAAGGATCCGAAGGTCGTCGGCGTATAAGGCGGCCGGAACGTGGTCAAGCCGACCTTCGGCACCGCGACATCGATCTGCGTCGACACGACACCGAGGGCGTTCATGTTGGACAGCTTGCCCTGGTCGGTGGCCATGCCGGTGGTCGTATAGCGCTTGACGTGCTCGATCGACCGGAACCCTTCGCGGGTCGCGAGCCGGACATCCTTGGCCGTCACGTCATTCTGGAAATCGACCCAGGCCCGCTTTTCCGCCTGATGATCGGTCGTCACGGAGCCGATGAACGCATCGGCACCCACCGACTGCGCGGAGACCGTATAGCTGCGCTCGCCGCGCGGGGAGAAGCCGGCCTTGGCCGCAGCGTCCCGGCCACCCTTGGCGCCACTTTCGATGACGCTTTCGAGCGCGAACAGTCCCTTGCACGCCCCGACCGAGCGCTCGCGCTCGACAGACTCGCCAGGCACATAGGCCCGCAGCTCTTCGCTGTAGCTGAGCTTGCCGCGGCTCTGCGAGAACAGATGCACCGACGGCGTGAACCCGCCGGACATCAGGATGAGATCGCAAGCCACCGTCTCGGCATCGCCGCCCTGCGCGTTGGAAATCTGCGCCGACTTTACCCGCAGCCAGCCTGACGTGCCGCGAACGATGCTGTCGGAGCGGACCTTGATGCCTTCGGCGCGTGCCTTGTCGACCCAATGGCCCGACGCGCTCTTGCGCAGATCCACGATCACCTGGATCCTGGCGCCGGCTGCCTTGAGGTCCAGAGCCGCGCGATAGGCGCTGTCGCAGGCGGTGAACACGACCACCTGCTTGCCCGGCACCACGCCGTACCGATTCACATAGGTCCGGGCAGCATCGGCCAGCATGATGCCCGGCCGGTCGTTGTCGGTGAAGACGAGCGGCCGCTCGATTGCGCCAGCCGCCAGCACGACTTCCTTGGCCCTGACCTGCCAGAGCCGCTCACGCGGCTGGTTCGTCGCGGGATTGCTGAGATGATCGGTGACGCGCTCGTTGAGACCGACAAAATTGTGCGGGTACCAGCCAAACGCCGTCGTACGCGACATCAGCTTCACATTGGGGCGCTTACGCAATTCATCGAGCGCCGCGCGGGTCCATTCGGCGGCCTGCATGCCGTCGATCGATGCCGAACGATCGGACAGCAGCGAGCCGCCCATCTCTGCCTGCTCGTCGCACAGGATCACGGTGGCATCGCTGTTGCTGGCTTCGAGCGCTGCGGCAAGACCCGCAGGTCCGGCGCCGACGATCAGCACGTCGCAATACGCAAACACCTGCGTATAGCGATCGGCATCCGGCTCAGCCGGCGCCTTGCCGAGACCGGCCATCCGACGGATCACCGGCTCATAGAGCTTCTTCCAGGCCGTGCGCGGCCACATGAAGGTCTTGTAGTAGAAACCAGCCGGCAGGAAGGCCGAGAAATATTCGTTGAGGAAGCCGGCATCGGTCTCCAGCGACGGCCAGCGATTCTGGCTTTCGGCCACCAGCCTGTCATAGATCTCGACCTGGGTCGCGAGCAGGTTCGGTGTATAGCGCGACTGGGTCGCGCCGACACCGACCAGCGCATTCGGCTCTTCCGAACCGGCGGAAACGAAGCCGCGCGGCCGGTGATACTTGAACGAACGGCCGACCAGATGCACGCCATTGGCGATCAACGCGGAGGCCAGCGTGTCGCCGGCCAGACCCTGATACGACTTTCCGTCGAACGTGAAATGAATTGCGTTGCGGCTTTCAGCGACGTCGCCGCGCCGCACGCGATATGTACCCGTCATGGCTTGGCACCCTGATGTTCGGCTTCGGGGCGCTCGCCCATGCGATAGGTGCGCTTGATGATGTCCGTGGTCGTGTCGCGGCTGGCATTGAAGAAACGGCCGCAGCCATTGGCGTGCCGCCAACGCTCGTGATGCAACCCCTTGGTGTTGTCACGCATATAGAGATAGGCGGCCCACTCGTCGTCAGTGAGGCTCATCGGATTGGCCGGGCGGGCGATATGCGCCTGCCCGCCGTTGACGAATTCGGCCTCCGGGCGCGGCCCGCAATAGGGGCAATTGATCAAGAGCATCTCGTTTTCCCCGCTATCAATGCGCCACGGCGGCCGCAGCCGCTTCGTCGATCACAGCGCCATCGCGGAATCGCTCGATGGTGAACGGCGCATTGATCTTGTTCGGCTCATCCTTGGCGATCGTACTGGCGAACACCTCGCCCGATCCCGGCGTCGCCTTGAAGCCGCCGGTGCCCCAGCCGCAATTGACGTACAGCCCGGATACCGGCGTCTTCGCCACGATCGGCGAGCGATCCGGCGTGACATCGACGATGCCGCCCCAGTTGCGCAGCATGCGCAGGCGCCGAAACGCCGGCACCAGTTCGCAGATCGCATCCAGCGTATGATTGACGATGTGCAGACCGCCACGCTGTGTATAGGACGTGTAGACATCCGTTCCCGCACCGATCACCATCTCGCCTTTGTCCGACTGCGAGATATAGGCGTGGATCGTGTTCGACATCACCACGCAGGGGAAGATCGGCTTGACCGGCTCGCTGACCAGCGCCTGCAGCGGGAAGCTTTCCAGCGGCAGACGCACGCCGGCCATGTTCATCACCGTGCTGGTATTGCCGGCCGCGACGACGCCGATGCGCTTCGCATTGATGCTGCCGCGCGTCGTATCGACGCCCACCACCTCGCCGGTCGGCGCGCGGCGGATGCCGGTGACTTCGCAATTCTCGATAATATCCACGCCGAGCGCGTCAGCAGCGCGGGCATAGCCCCAGGCGACAGCGTCGTGGCGCGCCGTGCCGCCGCGGCGCTGCAGCGCGCCGCCGAGGATCGGATAGCGCATGGACCCACCGACATTCAGCGGTGGACAGAATTCTTTGCATTCCTCCGGCGACAGCCATTCATTGTCGATGCCGTTGAGACGGTTGGCATGAACGTGTCGCTTGAAGCTCTGCACATCGTGAATGTTGTGCGCCAGCATCAGAACGCCGCGTGGTGAATACATGACATTGTAGTTCAGTTCCTGCGACAGCCCTTCCCACAGTTTGAGGGCGTGCTCGTAGATCCCGGCGCTTTCGTCGAACAGATAGTTCGAGCGAATGATCGTGGTGTTACGGCCGGTATTGCCGCCGCCGATCCAGCCCTTTTCGAGAACGGCAACGTTTTTGACGCCGTAGCGGCTGGCCAGATAGTAGGCCGTTGCAAGCCCGTGGCCACCACCACCGACGATGATGACGTCATAGCCCGGCTTCGGTTCAGGCGACCGCCACTGTCGCTGCCAGCCGGCATGACCGGTCAGCCCTGCCCGTAGTAATGAAAGCGCTGAAAATTTCTGCATGGCTGTCCACGTTGTGATTGGACGGAGCCTACAACTCGCTGCCGCTTCGCGGCCAGCATCAGCCCGCCAATCATGTTGGATCAGAGCGACATCGGAACGCCGCAGGTTTGCAAAGCCCCGACACGAAACACGTAGATTTGCGACAAGCCGCCCGGCTTCGCTCGCCAGGGTCTCGAATTCGCGGCGTATCCATGCGACACGGATCGCTGCCATGTAGACAGGACGGCATGCCCCGGGCGCGCGCAGTCCCGCCCCGACGATCAAGGACACGCAGAATGAGCATCGAACGCAGCGACGAGATTCTTCAGTATCTCAAAGACAAGTCGATCGTGGTGGAGACGTTCGAACACCCGCCCGTGCATACGGTGGAAGAGTCGCGTGCGCTACGCGGCGACATTCCCGGCATTCACACCAAGAACCTGTTCCTCCGCGACGGCAAGAAGCGGTTCTTCCTGTTCGTCACCGACGAAGCCGCGACCGTTCACCTGAAGTCGCTGGCAAAGGCGATTGGCGCCAAGGGCGGGCTGTCATTTGGAAGCGCGGAAGCCCTGAAGGAATTGCTTGGGATCGAACCGGGATCGGTCTCGATTCTGGCGCTCTACAACGATGCCAATCAGGCGGTCACTCCCGTCATCGATGCGCGCTTACGGTCGGCGGAGCGCATCAATTGCCACCCCGTCATCAACAGCCGCACGACATCGCTGTCGGTCGGTGCACTCGACGCATTTCTTGCTGCGATCGGCCGCGAAGCGCAGTTCGCGACGCCAGAAGAACCGCCGTCAGCCGGCTGACCCTCCTGCGCCGAACCGGCCGACCTGGGCTTCCGGTTCCCAGCCGACGCCCCAACGTCGCACGCCAAGCGAGACGCTTCGCCGCCCTTGCGCGCGCGGCAATGTATTTTTAGGATCAGTCCGTCGCAAATGCCTGCCCCGGCGCGCTGGAGGTATGTAATGATGCGACATGGGTCCGTTTTGGAGCATCGTCTCGCGGCGACCACCCGGATTGCCATTCGACCATATGGTGAATGCGAAGGCAGGGGTGATGCAACCAAAGGTCCGTCCGCTGCGCGTTGGCTTCATTCTGACCAAGAATTTCACGCTGACTGCGTTGGCCAGCTTCGTGGACGTGCTGCGTCTCGCCGCCGACGAGGGCGACAACAGTCGGCCGATCCGCTGCCAGTGGCACATCATGGCCGACACCGACGAGCCGATCCGTTCGAGTTGCGGTCTGCTGATGTATCCGAATTCCCGGTTCCTCGATCCGCGCGAGCTCGATTATGTCGTCGTCGTGGGCGGCCTGCTGCATCAGGGCCCGCAGATCGATGACAAGATCAAGCGCTATCTGCTGGAGGCTGCGAACACCAAGGTCGATCTGATCGGCGTCTGCACCGGCAGTTTCGTGCTGTGGCGTCTAGGCCTTCTCAACCAGAAAAAGTGCTGCATCAGCTGGTACCACTATCGCGATTTCCTGGAGGAATTCGGCGAGACACTCCCGGTGGCCGACCAGCTCTTCGTCATCGACGGCAACCGCATCACGTGTTCGGGCGGCATGGGCGTTGCCTACCTCGCCGCCCATATCGTGGAACAACGCATGGGCCTGTCGAGCGCGCAGAAAGCGCTCCACATCATGCTGATCGATCGCATGAAACCCGGATCCTCGGCTCAATCGGCGCCACCGACCGAATTTGCCGAGACCGACGGACGGATCTCGCGCGCGCTGTTAATGATGGAGCAGAACCTATCAGCGCCGCTGTCTGTCGCGCGACTGGCCGGCAAGGTCAGTCTGAGCACGCGGCAACTGGAGCGCCTTTTCAAAGAGGAAACCGGACAGTCGCCGCAGGCGACATATCTGCGGCTGCGCCTGAAACATGCACGGTGGATGTTGAAGACCGACCTATCGCTGGCCGCAATCGCCGCCGAAACCGGCTTCGTCGACGGTTCGCATCTCAGCAAGGCGTTCAAGGCCGCCTTCAATACCAACCCGTCCGAGGAACGCCGCAGAATAATCGGTCAATCCCACGGGCAAGATGCCGGCGAAGGTCGGCGTATATTCAGTCCGGCTTAGGCGGCACTTGTTATGGTCATACACTCCGACGACCTGGTCATTCGCCCGGCTGAGCCGGCAGACCGGGCAGACATCTGGTCGGTCATCGAGCCGACCATCCGTGCAGGCACGACCTACGCCCTGGACCCCCTGATGACGAAGGACGATGCTTTGTCCTACTGGCACGGTCCGGATAAACGAACCTTCGTTGCCGTGCGCCAAGGTCAGATCGTGGGATCTTATTATGTGCGCGCCAACCAGGACGGTGGTGGCAGCCACGTGGCCAATTGCGGCTACATGACGCTGGCGAGCGCGCAAGGCGGCGGTGTGGCGCGCAATATGTGCCTATACTCGCTCGACTATGCCAGAAGCTCCGGATTTCGCGCGATGCAATTCAACTGTGTCGTGAGCAACAATATACGTGCGGTGAAACTCTGGACCACGCTCGGCTTCGCGATTGTCGGGCGGCTGCCTGAGGCTTTTCGGCTTCCGACTGGCGAATATGTTGATGCGCTCGTGATGTTTCGTAAGCTTGACGCTCAATGACGGCAACGCGAGGCGCACAAGGCATAGATAGAGCCATGCGTACCACCCGTGTGCACCAAACGGGAGGCAAAAGCCTCTTACTTCCCATGACCCATTGATTTCATTGCGATTTTTATCTGGCTGGCGGAGAGGGGGGGATTCGAACCCCCGATGGGCTTGCACCCATGCCGCATTTCGAGTGCGGTACAATCAACCACTCTGCCACCTCTCCAAGGCGCCAAGACCCACGGTCGCCCGTGGGTGGTTGCGCGGAGTTCTAGGCGAGGATGGCGGGCCAGACAAGACGCGCAGAGCGGAAAATCCGCACCCAATTGCCCGCAGAGCCGCAAAAGCTGGCTCTGGCTGGCGCGTAGACTAGGAAGCCAGCCTTTTCGTTGCAGATTCGCAGCGGCAACGCACGCTATGGTTGGACGCGCGGCATGACGAGCCATGGCGGCGCAAGGATGATTCGCCGACGGATGCATGCACTCGGCCATTGGCCGAGGCGGCACCGGGACGCTCAATGGTCCTGCTCAATCCTTGTCTTTCTTCGCCTTCTTGTCGTCCTTCTCTTTCTTGCGGTTGGTGAAGCGAGCATTGCCCAGCCCCGTTCCGATCGTCAGCACGCCCCATCGTTCGAAGTCCTGCATAAAAGGGACTTCGCTGAGGCCTTGGACAACGCCGTCATTGTGCATGAGCACCGCAGTATCGTGATCCCCGATTGTGGGAATGCCTTCGGCGAGCAAGGCCGGCAGGTTGAACTTGCTGCTTTCCCAATTACCCGGAAGATTCTGCGCTCCCTTCGCGATGGTGCCGTCTTCGTTGATCACCCCCGGGCACGAGATGCCGATGAACGGCGCCAGCTTGAGGCCTTCATTGTCGGCGGCGGAGATCAGATCCTTCAGCATCTTCACTAGCCGCTTGACGGCGCCTTCACGCGTCGGCTCATCATCGGCATGTTTCCAGAGATCGGACTTCCATACCGCAGCCTTGGAGAGATCCTTCGATTTCTTCCATGCGGTTTCGACCACGCCACAACGGATGTTGGAGCCGCCGATGTCGACCGCAAGAATGCTGTCGTAACCTTCGAAAATCCATGACGGCGCCAGATGCAGGCAACCGATCAGGCCGGCTTCATCTGGATGAAAACGGATCGGCACCAACGTAACCTTGAGATCCTCGGCCTTGAGAATGATGTCCGTACGCGCAATAACAAGTTCCCCGACACGGCTCTGGCGGAAACCGCCGCCGACCACGATGCATTCCGTATCTGCCCAGGCCTTCGTCTTGAAGAAGCGCTGCGTGACATAAGCCAGCTCCCGCGCGAATTCTTCGATCGCACCATGGACGAGCGCAGCCGCGGCCACATCGTCGCCAAGCAGGATTTCGTCGAGGCTGGATTTACTGATCTCGTTGGCAGCCTTTTTGCCGAGCGGATCGTCGCCGTTTTTCTTCAATGGCTTTCTGAGATCATCCAGTATGCGCTGAAAAGCGCCCTTGCTGGCGCGGTCACCGAGAAAGCCGTTGTCGTCCTTCAGCTCGATGTTGAACGTATCCACGTCAACGGATGGCAGCCGCTTGGCACCGTGATTGCCGATGCCGACGGTCGTCATTGTGTCTTCAGCCATATTGCCCCTGCCAGACTAGAACCGCATGACAATGCTCCGGGAGCCGGTTTGTTTCATCGCCCCGCCGGGATGATCGTACCGCTCACCTTTTGCGTCGGTCGCGCGAGCCGGTTTCAATGATACCGGTAGAACATCCTTAACTAACCAACAGGGCAGCAACCCAAGCCACTACCTTTCTGCGATCGACCTAACAGTAAATTTATCAGCTCAGGTAATTATCTCTGCATTCATACGGGTGCGTATTCATGCTGAAGTCATTCCTCGGGCTATCATTCCTTGGGCTAACCGATCGTTTTCGCCGCGACCGGCGCGGCAATGTCGCGATCATATTCGCGATCACATGCATCCCCCTTATTTCCATGGTTGGCGCCGCGGTCGACTATACGCGTGCACTACAGATCAGATCTCAACTGCAAGCCGCCCTTGATACTGCGAGCGTCGGCTCCATCGTGCAGAAGTCTGCTGCATTCATTACCGCAGGTTCGATGGCGGCGGACGGCGCCGTCCCCGGGGGCGACGTCGACGCAATCAATATTTTCAAGGGCAACACATCAGGCAGGACCGGCTTCACGCTGACCAGCACGACAGCGACCGTCAATCGCGCCAACGGCGTCGTGACGGCCACTATGCAATTCTCGGCGGATGTGCCGACCAGTCTCACATCCGTCATGGGCTTTTCCAAAATGACCGTCACCGGCAGTTCTGTCGCGACGGCGACGATGCCGAATTACATCGATTTCTACCTGCTGCTCGACAATTCGCCATCCATGGGCGTCGGCGCAACACCGGCCGACGTGGCTCTGATGGTCAAGAATACGTCGGACAGCTGCGCCTTTGCCTGCCACGACCTCAACAACAGCAACAACTACTACAAACTCGCCAAGACACTTGGCGTGATCACGCGCATCGACGTGCTGCGTACAGCCACCCAGAAGTTGATGGATACCGCGGCCAGTACGCAGACCTATTCCAACCAGTTCCGCATGGCGATCTACGACTTCGGCGCGGCCGCCTCGACGTCCGGTTTGAGAGCCCTGTTCACATTGTCGTCCAGCCTCTCAAGTGCGAAGACGGCGGCCGGAAACATCGACTTGATGACGGTGAACGGCCAGAACGACAACAACGATCAGGACACCGGCTACAGCGCTATATTCCCGGCGATCAACACCGCCATCAGCGCCCCCGGAGCCGGTACAGCCGGTGCACCGCTCAAATATCTCTTCTTCGTATCCGATGGCGTGGCTGACGAATACAATCCCGGCAACTGCCTGAAACCGACGACTGGTGGACGATGCCAGTCGCCGATCAATCCGGCGCTTTGCACCACGCTGAAGAATCGCGGCATCAAGATTGCCGTGCTCTACACGACCTACCTCGCACTTCCGACCAACGCCTGGTACAATAGCTGGATCGCACCGTTCAACGCTGGCCCTTACGGACCTTCGCCCAACAGCCAGATCGCCAGCAATATGCAGAGCTGCGCTTCGCCGGGCTTCTATTTTGAAGTCAGCCCAACCCAGGGCATCTCGGACGCGATGACAGCGCTGTTTCAGCGTGCCGTCGCCGATGCGCGCGTGAGCCGTTAGCTCGCGCAACAACCAGGCAAGTCGGTCTCAGCTCCGCGACATCGATTGCGCGATCCATCTTCAAGATCATGTACGACACCGCAGTCGTGGCGAATTCTCATTCGCTCGCGCTCTCCTTCAGGCTATCCAGTAGCAATTGCGCCGGCCGGCTGAGGCCCTTGTCGCGCACCGCCACGATGAATTGCCGTTTCGCCCAATCATTACTGAGCGGAATGACTTTCAGCCCCAGCGTTTGCTGGATCGTGGAGGCCTCTTCCTGCGGGATGATCGCGACAGCCAGTTGCGCGGCGACGATGCGATAGGCGGCATCCACCGTGGAAACCTGAATGCGGTAGCGCATCTGCTTGCCGGCTGCCGCCGCGACACTGCGCTGCATGGTTTGCATGATGCTCCGCGCGACGATGTCGACGTGCTCGAAGTCGATCGTGTCCTCGAACGATACTGACGTGCGTTTCGCAAGCGGATGATCGGGATGCACCACTACCGCGAGCTGATCGCGATGATAGGGAAACGTCCTGAGACCGCGCAGGTCGACGGCATTCCAGCACACGCCGATATCGGCGCGCCCTTCCTCGACGCCGCGCACGACTTCCCAGATCTCGCGCTCTTCGAGACTAACGCGCACGTCACGATAGCGCTTCGCAAACAGGCTGATGTCTTCGGGCAGCACCTGCGCCACCGCCGATTTCGAGGCAAACACCCGTACGTGGCCCTGCACGCCATCGGCGAAGGCGCCGAGTTCTGCCTGCATCCGGTCGAGCAATTGCAACGACTCCCGTGCATAGCGACACAGCGCTTCACCCGCCGCCGTCACGGTGACGCCGCGGCGACCGCGTTCGAGCAACTGGACGCCAGCTTCTTGCTCCATCTGACTGATACGCTTGCTCACCGCTGAGGGCACGATGGCCTCGCGCTTTGCGGCATTGGCGATATTGCGCTCCTCGCAGACAGCGATGAACAGGCGGAGTGAAATTGGATCGAAGCTTTGCATGGGACGTCCGGGATGGTACCAGCCATCTTATCTTGGAACTTCTTAGATGAAAACTGACCATTTCAGAGATGGCTAAGAGAGGCGTATGCCTCTCCGCAAGCCCGTCTCACCCCAGCCGCAGGAGCGCCTCATGCGCATCGTCGACATCCGGGAGCGTACTGCCCCGATTGCCTCCCCTATCGCTAACGCCTTCATCGACTTCAGTAAAATGACGCTGAGCCTGGTTGCCGTGGTCACCGACGTGATCCGCGACGGCAAGCCGGTGATTGGCTACGGCTTCAACTCCAACGGCCGCTACGGTCAGGGCGGCCTGATCCGCGAGCGCTTCGCGCCGCGCATTCTGGAAGCCAAACCCGACAGCCTGATCGACGCCTCGGGCGAGAATATCGATCCGCACAAGGTGTGGGCCACCATGTTCACCAACGAGAAGCCGGGCGGCCACGGCGAGCGCTCGGTCGCGATCGGCACCATCGACATGGCGGTGTGGGATGCGGTCGCCAAGATCGCGGGCAAGCCACTGTTCCGTTTGCTCGCCGAACGCTATGGCACCACCGCTGACCCGAAGGTCTTCGTCTATGCCGCGGGCGGTTACTATTATCCCGGCAAGGGTCTCGAAGGCCTCGCCTCGGAAATGAAGGGCTATCTCGATCGCGGCTACAATGTCGTGAAGATGAAGATCGGCGGCGCGCCGCTCGCCGATGACTGCAAGCGCATCGAGCATGTGCTGAAACTGCTTCCAGCAGGGGCTAAACTCGCTGTCGACGCCAATGGCCGCTTCGATCTCGACACGGCCGTCGCCTACGCCAAGGCACTGCGCGAATACGACCTGTTCTGGTACGAGGAAGCCGGCGATCCGCTCGATTACGAGCTGCAGGCAAAGCTCGCCGAGCATTATCGCGGCCCAATGGCCACCGGCGAGAACCTGTTCTCGATGCAGGACGCGCGCAACCTGATCCGCTATGGCGGCATGCGCTCGGACCGCGACTGGCTGCAGTTCGACTGCGCGCTGTCTTACGGCCTCGTCGAATATCTCCGCACGCTCGACATGCTGAAGAGCTACGGCTGGTCCTGGCGCCGCTGCATCCCCCATGGCGGCCACCAGATGTCGCTCAACATCGCCGCAGGCCTCGGCCTCGGCGGCAACGAGTCCTATCCGGACCTGTTCCAGCCCTATGGCGGGTTCCCGGATGGCGTGAAGGTGATTGATGGCCACATCACCATGCCGGAACTCCCGGGCATCGGCTTCGAGGGCAAGTCCGACCTGATCAAGGAAATGCGCAGCCTGGCGTCGTGAGGGCGACCGAGAGGCTAAGCCTCTGATTTGGAAAACAAAACTCCATCATGGCCGGACCTGACCCGACTATCCACCTTTCCGCCATTCCGTCCGAAGATGGATGCCCGGGTCATGTAGCGAAGCTCGCTTCGCGCGCCCCGGGCATGACGACTGAAGGCAGGCGTCCGAAAAACGGGGCGGCAGGTTAAATGGTACGCTCCATCGCAGGCACCGACCCATCCCCCAAGACTCTGTTTTTGGCTCGCTTTTCGCCCGTCTTTCCTTGACTCTCCACCTTCACCCTCTATAAAGCACGCTTCGGCGCAAGCTTTGCTTGGCGCCGATTGTTTTTGCGTGGGGTCGCAACGTCGACCAAAAACGCAAAGATGCGCGACTTCCTGGAAGTCGCGGTGAACCCTTATCGACTGAACAAGAAGCCGTCCCGGATCTGATCCGAGGATGGGATCGAACACGAAGGAATATAACGATGTTCGCAGTCATCAAAACCGGCGGCAGGCAATACCGCGTCGTTCCGGATGATGTGCTCGAGATTGGCAAGATCGCCGGCGATGTCGGAACGATCGTGCAGCTTGGTGAAGTTCTCGTGCTGGGCGGTGATACGCCTGTGCTCGGCCTGCCTCTGGTGGCCGGCGCGTCGGTTGCGGCCGAAGTGCTCGATCACAAGCGCGGCCCCAAGGTCATCTCTTTCAAGAAGCGCCGCCGCAAGAATTCGAAGCGCAAGCGTGGCTACCGTGACGAACTCACGATGATCCGCATCACCGAGATCCTGGCCGACGGCAAGGCGCCGACGATCGGACCTCGTCCGAAGCGTGAGAAGCCGGTCGTGACCGCTCCGGTTGATGGCGACGAAGCTCCTGCCAAGAAGGCGCCGGCGAAGAAGGCCGCTGCTCCGAAGGCAGCCGCCGCCAAGCCTGCTGCAGCCAAGAAGCCGGCTGCGAAGAAAAAGCCCGCCGCGGAATAAGCCGCTGCGAAAAGTTGAGAATCTGTGAGACAATTCCTTCAAGGAATTGATCTAGAACTTATCGAGATCGGAGACGGGCTATGGCTCATAAAAAAGCAGGCGGTTCATCGCGCAACGGCCGCGATTCGGCTGGCAAGCGCCTCGGCGTGAAGGCGTTCGGCGGCGAACGCGTGATTCCCGGCAACATCATTGCGCGGCAGCGCGGCACGACCTGGCACCCCGGCCTTAATGTCGGCATGGGCACAGACCATACCCTGTTCGCCAAGGTCGAAGGCCACGTGGAGTTTCGCGCCAAATCGAACGGCCGCACTTTCGTATCGGTACTCCCGATTACTGAAGCCGCGGCCGAATAAACGGTGGACACATTGGAGTCCGCCGGGTCCTGTTGAACCGGCGGAGCGCCAGAATTGGGCTCCAGGGGAGGCGGGAAACCGGCCTCCCCTTTTCGTTTGGTGCGTCGCTTCGGGGCGCACACAGGAGCCCGAGATGTTGCAGGATATTCCGACGCCGACGTTGAGAGAAACCAGAGGCTGCGTCCTCGAGACCGAACGGCTGGCCTTGCGCAAGCCGACACTCGCGGACGTAAAAGCCATCGCGCTTCTCGCCAATGATCGCCGCATCGCCGAGATGACGCGTCGCCTGCCCTTCCCGTATCAGCAGGATCACGCAGTCGATTTCGTCAATTCGCTGAGCGGCACGGCAAGCGACAGCGTGTTCCTGATCGAACTCGATCGTCGTCCCATCGGCATGGTCGGAATCGACTGGCGCGAAGCCGAATCGCCCGAGCTCGGCTACTGGCTCGGCGTCGATCACTGGGGCCAGGGTTTTGCGACCGAGGCCGCACGTGCCGCGATCGATTACGCATTCGACGAATTCGATATCGATCACCTGATCTCGGGCGCGCGCGTCGCCAATCCGTCGTCGCGCAACATCCTGGAGAAGTGCGGCTTCCAGTGGAGCGGCGTTCAACTGCACCGCTTCGAGGCCATCGGCTCATCGACGCCGGTGGATTGCTTCCGCCTCACCCGGGGCGTGTGGAGTTCGCTGAAGAACTGGGGAACGTCGACGCGACGGTGAACGACTCTTACTTCCCCTCTCCCCTTGCGGGAGAGGGAAAAGAAGTTCACACCGCTGGCGGTACTTCGTCGGCGATCTTTCCGAGCTGCTGCTCGCGCAGGAAGATATAGAGCCCTGCTGCGATGATGACCGCCGCACCGATCAGCGTGGCCCACGACGGCAATTCGCCGAACACGAGATAGCCGAAGATCACCGCCCAGATGATCATCGAATACTGATACGGCACCACAGTGCTCGCCGGCGCCAGCTTCAGCGAGCGATTGACGCAGAGCAGCGCGCAGACCGAGACAACGCCCGCCAGAAAGAACAGGCCGAGATCGCGCAGATCGGGCGTCACCCATCCGAACGCCGTGAATACGGCGCCGAAAGTAAACGTGCCGATAAACTGGGTCGTCGCGAGCACGACGTCCGGCGCGGAACGCAGCGAGCGGGTGATCAGCATCAGCGCGGCGAAGGACAGGCTGCCGCCGAGCGCGATCAGCGCCGGCCATGTCACCGTCTGCGCCGAGGGCTGCAGCGCGATCAGTACACCGCAGAAGCCGACGAAGATCGCGCTCCAGCGCCGCCAGCCGACAGATTCGCGGAGAAAGATCGCGGAGCCCGCGGTGACGAAGATCGGACAGGCCAAATAATAGGTGATGACATCCGCCAGCGGCAGATAGGCCGCCGCCCAGAAGAACGCCGCGACTTCCAGTGTCGACAGCACCACGCGAATGAGCTGCAGACCCGGCCGATCGAGCTGCAGGAAGTCCGCACGATGCCGCCAGATCGACGGCGCCAGCAGCACCAGTGCCGCGCAGGCCCGCAGCAGCATCAATTGCCCGACCGAATAGGTGCCGACGAGGAATTTGCCGATCGCATCGCCGCAGGAGAACATGCTGATGCCCAGGAGCATCAGGCCGATACCGGCCAGCCGGGCGGCACGATTGTCGGCTGCGGTCGAAATGGTCGCAAACATGCCTATATGAGCCTTTAGGTAAGCTTCTGGGTGCGGCTTGGTTAACGGCGCGATGTTGTCGTTTAGGACGCCACCAGATGCGCAGCAAGGCCCGAAAATAAGGGCTTTTCACGATGCGCCGACGATGAAGTGGTTGCCGCGACCACCCCCCTGCGATACGGATACGCCATGAAATTCCTCGATGAAGCCAAGGTTTACATTCGCTCCGGCGACGGCGGAAACGGCTGCGTGGCCTTTCGCCGCGAGAAGTATATCGAATTCGGCGGTCCCTCCGGCGGCAATGGCGGCCGCGGCGGCGATGTCATCATCGAAGTGGTCGACGGCCTCAACACGCTGATCGACTATCGCTACCAGCAGCACTTCAAGGCGCCGCGCGGCACCAATGGTATGGGCAAGGACCGCCATGGCGCCAATGGCAAGCCGATCACGCTCAAAGTTCCGGTCGGCACGCAGATCATCGATGAGGATCGCGAGACGCTAATCCACGACTTCACCAAGCTCGGCGAGACCTATGTGCTGGCCGAAGGCGGCAATGGCGGCTTCGGCAATGCGCATTTCAAGTCATCTACCAATCGCGCCCCGCGCAATGCCAATCCCGGTCAGCCCGGCGAAGAGCGCTGGATCTGGCTGCGGCTGAAACTGATCGCGGATGCGGGCCTCGTCGGATTGCCCAATGCCGGCAAGTCCACTTTCCTGTCCAAGGTCAGCGCTGCACGGCCGAAGATCGCGGACTATCCGTTCACCACACTGCATCCGCAGCTCGGCGTCGTCGATGTCGACGCGCGCGAATTTGTGCTGGCCGACATTCCCGGTCTGATCGAAGGCGCGCATGAGGGCGCCGGCCTCGGCGATCGCTTCCTCGGCCATGTCGAGCGTTGCCGTGTTTTGCTGCATCTGATCGATGCGACCTGCGAACATGCGGGCAAGGCCTACAAGACCGTCCGCGCCGAACTCGATGCCTATGAGGGCGACCTCGCCAACAAGGTCGAGATCGTCGCGCTCAACAAGATCGATGCGGTCGAGCCGGACGAGCTGAAGAAGCAGAGGGACCGGCTAAAGCGCGCTGCGAAGCAAACGCCGCTGCTGATCTCAGGCGCGACGGGCGAAGGCGTGCCGGAAGCTTTGCGGGCGCTGGTCGCGGTGATCGGCGAAGCGCCGGTGTCGGACAAGGCCAAGAGCGCAGCGCAGTCTGCGCCATGGGCGCCGGCGACGAGCTGATCTGCCTCTGACGTCCGTCCAAGCATCACACGCACTGCCAAAGCCCACATCATGTCGCGCCCCGAGCTGAAGAACTTTCGCCGTATCGTCGTCAAGGTTGGCTCGTCGCTGCTGATCGATTCCGCGGCCGGCGAAGTCAGGGCCAAATGGCTTGCGGCGTTGGCCGCCGATATCGCCAAGCTGCATGCGGACGGTCGCGACGTCCTCGTGGTCTCATCAGGCTCGATCGCGCTCGGCCGCAGCCGCCTCAAGCTTCCGCGCGGTCCGCTGAAACTGGAAGAGAGCCAGGCCGCCGCTGCCGTCGGGCAGATCGCGCTGGCGCGCATCTGGTCGGAAGTACTGGGCCATCACGGCATCGGTGCCGGACAGATTCTCGTGACGCTGCAGGACACCGAGGAACGTCGTCGTTACCTCAATGCGCGCTCGACCATCGGCAAACTGCTGGAATGGCGCGCGGTGCCGGTCATCAACGAGAACGACACTGTGGCGACCAACGAGATCCGCTATGGCGACAATGATCGCCTCGCGGCGCGCGTCGCGACCATGGCATCCGCCGATCTGCTGGTGCTGCTGTCGGATATCGACGGGCTCTACACTGCACCACCCGGCGCCAATCCCGATGCGAAGCTGATTCCCATCGTCGACAGCGTCACTGCCGAGATCGAAGGCATGGCGGGCGCTGCCGAGAGCGAATTGTCGCGCGGCGGCATGTACACCAAGATCGAAGCTGCCAAGATCGCGACCACCGCGGGCACGCATATGATCATCGCGTCCGGCAAGGTCGAACATCCGCTGCAAAAGATCGCCGATGGCGGCCTCTGCACCTGGTTCCTAACGCCTGCCAATCCCGTGACAGCGCGCAAACGCTGGATCGCGGGATCGCTGGAACCGAAGGGCACGCTGACCATTGATGCAGGTGCTGTCGCCGCACTCCGTGCCGGCAAGAGTCTGCTGCCTGCCGGCGTCATCAAGGTGGAAGGTGACTTCGCACGCGGCGACGCCGTTATCGTGCGCGGACCGGACACGCACGAAATTGGCCGCGGCCTCGTGGCTTATGACGCAGACAATGCTGAGAAGATCAAAGGCCGCTCATCTCCGGACGTGATGATTATTCTTGGGATCAGCGGCCGCGCCGAAATGATCCATCGCGACGATCTCGTGATTTCGGGATCACGAAGTTAAGCAGCGACGCTTCGCCTGAATGACGTAACGCGCAATCCGTAAACTTGGCCCCGGACGCTCGCCATCATTGCGCCATTCCCGCGTACTTCGTTGCGCGCCATAGAATCAGATAGCCAATTTTTAGGGAGGCCCATTTCATGACCCGACTTTTGATCATCCCGTTCCTGCTGATCGCAACGTCCGCTTTCGCGCAGGGCGGTAACACATCAGCCAATCAGTCGGCCTGCTCACGCGACGTCTCGCGCTTCTGCCGCGCCAAGATGAACGATGGTGACATGGTCGTGCTCAGCTGCCTCAAGGAAAACCGTTCGAAGCTCAGCAAGGCCTGCGCGAAAGTTCTCGCCGAGAATAATCAATAGCGCGACTAGCGTTTTCGAGCGAAGTGAGCACCGGTTCGCGTCAGGAAAACGCGTCAAGATTAAGAAGCTCTAACCGCTGCTGCCGGCCGGCGTCGCGACAGGAAGCACCTCGGTCGCTGCGCGATCGGGCGTATCGTCCTTCCAGCGCACCGAACCGAACGGCCGCTCCAGCATGCGACGCACGCGAACCGGATCCGGCCCCAGATGATAGTCCGCAGCGCGCTGATACAAAGCGCGCTCGGACTGCGTCGAACGATTACGCTGGCGCAGGAAATCGAGCCAGGTCGGGCAGTGGTAGCGTTCGGTCCACAGTTCGGGATCAGCGATATCGCGCGCAATGGACCACCCATAGGCGCCGTTGCGCTGGCGCGAGAGCTGCACGTCCTGCATCACGCCGTGGAATGCGCGCGCATTCTCTTGATCCACGCGATATTCGATCTCCACCACCAGCGGACCACTGCGCGCGGTCAATTGCAGCTGCACTTCCGGATCTTCAAGACGCTCCGCATCCTCGTCGCGCGCGCCGGTCGGCGGCATCCGTAGGAACAGGCCAAACAGCGGCGAGAGAAACATCGCTCCGCCGGACACCAGCAATGCCGCTTCGACGCCGACCATGTCTGTGAGATGCCCCCAGCCCCAACTGCCAATCGCGATGCCCCCGGCAATCGCAGCCTGAAAGGCGGCGAGCGAACGTCCGGCAACCCAGCGCGGCGCCGAGAGCTGTACGCCGATATTGAACAGCGCGACCGCCAGCATCCAGACCGAGCCGGCCACCACCAGCGCCGCCGCCGTGATGACCGGCTCGCTGCTGACCGCGACGACGGCAATCGCGACGCCCATGATCAGCGCACAGGCCCGGATCGAACTTTCGCCGCTCAGATGCTTGCGGACATGCCCAATATTCATTGCGCCGATCACCGCACCCATGCCGAAAGCTCCGAGCATGATTCCGTAGGTCTGCGCGCCGCCATGCAGCAGGTCGCGCGCAACCAGCGGCATCAGCGCCGAGACCGAACCACCGCAGATGCCGGTGATCAGCGTGCGCGTCAGCACGATCTTGATCGACGGCGAATTAGCAATGTAACGCACGCCGGACACGATGGCCCGGCTCAGCCGCTCACGCGGCAGCCGCGACACATCGACCTTGCGACGCCACAGGAACAGCACCACCAACAACGGGATGTACAGCACCGCATTGGCCGCGAAGGCTGCGACGGCACCGGCGGTGGCGACCACGATGCCGCCGATCGCCGGGCCGAAACTGCGCGCGATATTGTAACTGATGCCGTTCAGCGCCACGGCGGATGGCAGTACCTCCGGCGGCACCTGCTCGCCGACCGAGGATTGCCAGGCCGGTCCGAACAGCGCCATGCCGCTGCCGATGATGAAGCAGAAGGCGAGCAGGATGTTCGGCGTGATGTGACCGGTCCAGTCCAGCATGGTCAGTACGCAGGCGCCGACCAGCGACAGCACCAGCGAAGCCAGCGACACGACACGGCGGTCATACATGTCGGCCACGGCGCCCGCCGGCATCGAGATCAGCATGATCGGCAGCATCAAGGCGGTCTGCACCAGCGCCACCTTGTCGGCCGACGCGGTCATCTGCGTCATGGCCCAGGCAGCGCCCACGCTCTGGATCATCAGGCCCAGATTGGACAGCAGGCTGGCGAGCCAGATCCGCCGGAACACCGCAAACCGCAGCGGGGCGGCAATGCCGTCGGAGGGAAGAACCACTGGTTTCGCTGCTTCGGCCATCATCGTCCCGTCGTCTGCTGCAGATAGCGACTGCAGGGCCATGCGGGTCTGATTCCCCGCGGGCACATCAAGTTGATGCCTGCGAAACGCGTTGTCTGTCCAGTGCCTGCTCCGCTATCACAGTGGCAAGCACCGGACGTGTGCAGATAGAGGGAGACCAACCATGGCGCTGTCGCGACGGACCATACTCACGGGCGCAGCGATGCTGCCGCTGGCTGCCCATGCGCTCCGTTTCGAGGCCGCAGCACAGACCGGCCCCGGCACGACTGCGGGTTCCGACATTCCCCCGATCCTGTTCGTCCACGGCAATGGCGACCACGCGGCGCTCTGGATGACGCAGATCTGGCGCATGGAAACCAATGGCATCCCGCGCAACCGCCTGATGGCGCTCAATTTCACCGATCCGCTGGCGCGTTCCGACGATGCTGTGGCGCAGCAGGGCCGCTCCTCCACCGAAGACCAGCGCCGCGAACTCGGCGAAGCCATCGCGGAACTGAAAAAGCGCACTGGTGCTGCGAAAGTGGCGCTGGTCGCCAATTCGCGCGGCGGCAATGCGGTGCGCAATTACATCAAGAATGGCGGCAGCGCCGATGTCAGCCACGCCGTCCTATGCGGCACCCCCAATCACGGCGTGTTCGACGGGACCGATAGTCCCGGCAGCGAATTCAATGGCCGCAGCCCGTTCCTCAAGAGCCTCAATCCCGGCGAAGGCCCTGAGGTGACTGAAGGTACCGCCTTCCTCACCCTCCGCAGCGATGGCATCGACAAATATGCGCAGGCCGACGGTCGCCTGCTCGGCAAGCCGGGCGTGGCCACCGGCGTCACCGCCGATGGTCCGGCGCTGCGCGGCGCCACCAATCTCGTCCTCGGCGCCATCGATCATCGCGAGACGGGCTTTCACCCTCGCGCCTTCCGCGAGATCTACAAATTTATCGTCGGCCGCGAGCCCGTGCGGATCGATATCGCGCCGGAAGCTGAGGTGAAAATCAGCGGTCTCGTCACCGGCACGCCCGGCGGCGTGCCCACCAACCGGCCGGTCGCGGATGCCCTGGTCGAGGTGTACCGCGTGGCGCCGGACACTGGCGAGCGGATCGGGGCAGCGCTCCATTCGGCCCGCACATCCGCCGATGGCCGCTGGGGTCCCGTTCGGGTCGATCCGGCCTGGCCTGTTGAGATCGTGCTGACATCGGCCGGAGCGCCGATCACGCATTCCTATCGCTCGCCATTCCCCCGCTCGTCCGAGGTCGTGCATCTACGCGCCGGCCGGCCGCTGGGACCCACCGATGCCAATGCCGGTGCAGTGGTGTCGATGTCGCGCGTCCGTGGCTATTTTGGATTACCGCGCGATGTCGTGCTGCTCGACGGCAAGGAGCCGGCCGACGTGAAAGCCGGCGTGCCCACGGATTCGCTCTCGACTATCCGCCTTCCGGCCACGGACATTGGACGTCCGGTGGCGGCGCTGTTCAATCAGGAGCGGATCGTGGCGCGCGCCTGGCCGGCGTCGGAAAACCGGATCACGGTGGCGGAATTCACCGAGTAGATCACGCCAACTCGCGCGCCTCAGCGGTCTGGCTTTCTATATAACCGCTTTGCTGACTTTCCTGCGCGTCTCCGATTAGATCGCGTGAGGCATTGTTCGAAATCGCAAAGAGCCCCGCCATGTGCGGGGCACTTTCGTTATTCTGTTATCGCAGCAATAGTACCAGGATGATGAGGGGAAGCGGGATTCCGAGTAGCCACAGAAGAATGGGCATGGTTGTCTCCTTTGATTGGGGTTAACGACGCTTCTTCCAGGTCCCGTCACGAAGCCCGCCACCTTCCGTCGCGGCAAGGCTGGCGGAGAAGGCGCCGATCAGCAGCGACGCCGTGAGCCAGAATGCGAGCTGCATCGCGGCCTTGCGTGCGGCATCCACCGCGGTCTTCGCATCGTTGATGACTTCAGTGACGCGCTTGTCGGCATCTGCCTCGCTCAGACCGGTGCGGCTGGCGACAACCTTGTTGACGTAGCTGCGGTCGGCAGGCTTGAGATCTCCACCACGGAAACTGGCAGCCATCACACGTGACAGTTCACCACGCGCTTCCGCGCTGGTGCCATCGGCCGACGGCGTCGTCGGACGCAGCAGCGAATCCAGGTAGCCATCGCTCGGACCTGACTGGGCTGCAGCAGCGGTTGCACCGGCAGCAACACCCGACGCGGCTCCGCTCAGCAAAGTGGTTGCTGGAGATGCCAGCAGGATCGCTCCCAAAACCGTCGCGAACGACCAGGCCAGGAATCCATGCGCGGTGTCACGAAAGTAGACTTCGTCCGAATGCACGCCGATCCAGCGCGACCGCAGACGGCCGGCAATATAACCACCGAGCGATGACGAGATCATCGCGATGACGATCAGGTAGATACCGGTCGTGATCTTGAACGTGGTCGCGGAGGCGCCGGAACTTGCCCACGGAGACACGACAGACAGACCGAGACCTGTGCCAAAGGCAATCAGGACGAGCGTCAGTGCGAGCGAAACCACGGCACCGGCTGCAACCGCAGCCCACGATACGCCGGAGGTTTGCGGTTCGTCGACGCTTACATTGGGTTGGACGACAACGGTATCGATCATTTTAAATCCTCAGGCCGGTCCGATATGGAGCCACTGCCTCCCTAATGTGCATGCGTGAGTATCGTTCCGAGGGATGCGCCCGCTGGACCGCAATATTGGTCGATGCGTGCGTTGCGGCCACGCTTTCCATCGAGGCCTCCATGGCGCGCGGATGGACGCCTGCTATAATGACGAGACGCTCCGGTCCCTGGATCAATTGCGAGGCCCATCGTGAGCATTGCCGAGGTCTACGATTTCTCCTCTGCGCGAGCGCCCCTGGTGCCGCCGAGCCCGCCACGTGCGCCCGAAAACATGGGTGCGCTAGGGCGTATGTCGGCAATGCGCCGCAGCGCCATCGAGACCTGGGGTCAGCGCGCCTATGAAGATGACATCGTCAAGGGCCGCTTCTTCGGCCACGCGAGCTTCATCCTCAACGATCCCGACGCGATCCGCCATGTGCTGGTGGACAATTACGAGAACTATACCCGCACGCCCGCTGCATTCCGCGTGCTGCGGCCGATGCTCGGCGAGGGCCTGCTGCTCGCCGAAGGCCGCACCTGGAAACACCAGCGCCGCACCCTGGCGCCCGCTTTCACGCCGCGCGCGGTGACGACTTTGGTGCCGCACATGATCTCGGCGGTCGATGACACGCTGGCCGACCTGCATCGCGCCGTGGGCAAGCCGGTCGATCTGCGCGCGATCATGCAGCGGATGACGCTGGAGATCGCAGGCCGCACCATGTTCTCCTTCGGCATGGCCGAGCATGGCGCGAAGCTGCGCGACTTCGTGATGGAATACGGCATGAACCTGGCACGGCCGCATTTCCTCGATCTGCTGCTGCCGCTGGGCTGGCCGACGCCGCAGGATATCTCGCGCGCCTTCTTTCGCAGACGCTGGACGAGATTCGTCGGCGAGCTGATGACCGCACGTCGCGCCGCCGGCAAGAACGACGACGCGCCGCGCGATCTGTTCGACCTGATGGTGGCCGCGCGCGATCCGGAAACCGGCGCATCCTTCACCGATGGGCAGCTCGGCGATCAGGTGGCGACGATGATCCTCGCCGGCCATGAGACGACGGCAACGGCGCTATTCTGGGCGCTGTATATGCTGACGCTGGACCCGGCGACCCAGGAGCAGGTCGCGGCCGAAGCCCGTGCCGCCAGCGCGAGCGGCACATTCGACATGGAGCATCTGAAGTTCACCCGCGCGGTGATCGATGAGACCATGCGGCTCTATCCGCCCGCCTTCCTGATCGCACGCGCCGCCGCGGGCCCTGATCGTCTGGCTGGCCAGTCCGTCGCCAGCAAGGACGTGATCCTGATCGCGCCCTGGCTACTGCATCGGCACGAGAAATTGTGGCACGAGCCCAACGCCTTCATGCCGTCCCGTTTCATGCCCGGCGCGACACCGCCGGACCGCTTCGCCTATCTGCCTTTCGGCGTCGGTGCCCGGGTCTGCATCGGCGCGCATTTCGCGCTTGTCGAGGCCACATTGGCGCTGGCGAAAATCATCGGCGCTATCCGCGTCGAGCTACCGGATAAAGCGCCCGTCATGCCTATCGGCGTGGTGACGACACAACCGGATCGCTCGCCAATGTTCCGCATTGAGCGGCGTTGACGTTATTTTAGCACGCCCTCTCCTCACGTCTTCCCCGCCCCCGCGCGCGCTCATGGCACTTAGGCGGAACGACAAGTTGAAGTGTTGCGTCAAAGCCCTGTCTTGGACGTAGCGACTATTTGGCCTAAACTGATGCCATGAGTGATGTTCAGGCACTATTCGCGACATTGAACCAGGCGACCGATCCGGCCGTAGCCGATGCCATTGCACAACTGATCCGCGACGGCGCGGACCACGAACTCAATCGTATCAACGTGCTGGATTTTGCGGCACGCCGCGGCCTGAACGAAGAGCGCGTCATTTCCGGCTTCCTGCATGCCTCCCGCCTCGGCCTGTTCGACCTGACCTGGAATGTGTTGTGCCCGGGCTGCAGCGGCGTCCTCGACGCCCACAGCACGCTGAAATCGCTGCGCCATGACGACTACCATTGCGGGCTCTGCGCCTGCGGCTATGAAGCGTCGGTTGACGAGCAGGTCGAGGTGGCGTTCACGGTCGCACCGCGCGTCAGGCACATCGCTGCACACGACCCCAATACGCTGCCGCTCTGGGAATACTTCAAGCAGGTGTTCTGGAGCTCAGGCGTCGATCTCAATCAGGAATCGTTTGCGTCACTCACCGATGAAGTGACACTGGACGCAATGGAATTGCCGGCACATGAAAAAGCGGTGATGTCGCTGCACTTGCCGTCGGAATTCGTCATCGTATTTGAGCCGGTAACCCATGCCGCGCAGTTCATTGACGTGCAGGGCGAGCCGACCAAGGAACGACAGCATTTGTCGCTGATCTACAACCGGCAGCATACACCGACCGGCACCATCACGCTGCAACCCGGACCGTTGCGATTGTCCCTCGAGAACCAGACCGAGGTGCGCGTGCTGCCATCGGTATTTGTCGCGGCCGAGGGCCTCCATCACCTGATCGGCAAGCGCAAACCGTTCCTCACGGCCAAGCGGATACTCACCAACCAGACCTTTCGCGATGTCTACAAGGCCGACAACCTTAACATCGATCAGCGCCTGAAGATTACCTCGCTGACTTTCCTGTTCACCGACCTCAAGGGCTCGACGGCCTTGTACGAGCGCGTCGGCGATCTCGCAGCCTTCGATCTGGTGCGTGCGCATTTCCACGCACTGCTGGAGATCATTGCGTCGGAAGCGGGAGCCGTCGTGAAGACCATCGGGGATGCCGTCATGGCGACCTTTACGCGGCCCGAACAGGCGCTGGCCGCAGGTCTGCGCATGCGCGCCGCGATGGAGCGATTGAACGAGGAGCGCGGCACCAAGGACCTCGTGGTCAAAATCGGCATCCATGAGGGGCCCTGCCTCGCTGTGATGCTGAACGAGCGGCAGGATTACTTTGGCCAGACCGTCAATATCGCTGCCAGGGTGCAGGGCCTGTCAACCTCGCAGGCGATCCACGTCACCAGCCCGGTGATATCAGCGCTGGCCGTGGAAGCCATCCTGAGGAAGGCCGAAATCACGCCGATCCAGAAGCACGCCGCCTTGCGCGGCATCGCCGACAAGATCGTGGTCTATGAGATTCCGTGACACGAGATCCCGTAAACTACCGATCGTCTCAATCGTTACTTAACTGTCATCAGCGCTTCGGGAACCCGGCCGCATTGCGCGCGTTCCATTTTCGCGCCACAAAGCACGAGCGCTTTCGCCGCATGGCAGCCCGCTCGATCATCTGGTTCAAGGAATAATGCTCGAAAAACTGCGCCAATTCATTGCCGACGTGGTGTCTCCCGATGCGCACGGAAATCAGGCATTCGACGATACCGGCTTCCGTCTTGCCGCCACGGCACTGATGCTTCACGTCATCTCGCTGGACGGGGAGCCCTCAGCTATCGAGAGAGCCAAGTTGCACAGCCTGATCGAGTCGCGTTTCGAGCTCGATCCAGGCACGGCTGACAGGCTCATCTCGGCTGCCACCCTCGTCGAAGGCGAGGCCGTCGATCTCTATCACTTTACAAGCGTCATCATGCGCGTGGTCGACGAGCCCGGTCGTGTCCGTCTCGTCGAGATGATGTGGCAGCTGGTCTATGCTGACGGCCGCGTCAGTGAGTTCGAGGAAAATGTGGTCTGGCGCGCAGCCGACCTGCTCGCAGTTTCATCACGTGACCGGATGGAGCTCAAACGACGCGTGGCGGGCGGTACGGCCACAACGGATACGACTGTCTGAGCAGGCGCAGCCTGACCGGCAAATGACGGCACCACGACGCATAACCAAAGTTTAATGCGCGGTCCCCGATAATTCATGCCACTGCTACACGCTCGGGAACTGGAGGTCCTGCGGTACTCCGGTGGTCATTCCGACTTGCACATCACGGGTATCCCTATTACGCCTGTAGACGCATGCAAATCGTCCTCACGTATTTTAAGAGTACCTTATTGTGACTGAGCGCGTGACGTTGATAACCGGAGCCTCGGCCGGAATTGGCGCCGAGTTCGCGCGCATCTTCGCTGCGAACAAGCATCGCGTCGCTCTGGTTGCACGCCGTGCCGAGCGCCTGAATGCGCTGGCCGCTGAAATCACTGCTGCGGGCGGTGCTGCGCCCATCATCATTCCCTGCGATCTAGAACAGCGCGACGCCTGCGCCCAGATCGCGGCTGCCCTCGCTGCTGCCGATGTCGAGGTGGAGTACGTCGTGAACAATGCCGGCTTCGGCATGTTCGGTCGCGCCATCGACATGGACCGCGACCGGCAACTCGGCATGCTCGAGGTCAATGTGCGCGCACTGACGGATCTGTCGCTGCGCTTTTCCGAGAGCCTGATCCGCAACAAGGGCGGCATTCTCAATCTCAGCTCGATCGCGGGTTTTTTGCCGGGTCCCGGAATGGCCGTGTACTACGCCAGCAAGGCCTATGTGCTGTCCTTCACCGAAGCGCTGCGTCAGGAGCTCGGCTCCAAGGGTGTGCGCGTGACCGCATTGTGCCCCGGTCCGGTGCCTTCGGAATTCCAGGCGCGCGCCGGATTCACGCCGGGCCTCGACTCGGCGATCCTCAATGTCTCGGCGGCTGACGTCGCCCTGCTGGGCTATCAGGGCCTGATGGCCAATAAGCGCACAGTTTTCCCCGGCCTCGGCATCAAGATCGTGCCGCTGCTGCTGCGGCTTTTTCCGCGCGGCTTCATCGCGGGGGCGGTGGCAAGGTTGCAGTTGAGACGGGTGTGAAGCCGGTCTGCCTACGCCCTGCGGGCTTCGGCGAGACATCCTTCGTTTGCTTCGCTTTTTATGGTCGGGAGGGTGGCTTGCCGAGCCGGAGCTTGCGAAGCAAGCGAAGGATGGTGGAGCCAGGCGGGATCGAACCGCCGACCTCGTCATTGCGAACGACGCGCTCTCCCAGCTGAGCTATGGCCCCGATACGAACCGGGTCGCCCATGCGATCCGGTCAGCAATCGGCGCCATTTACAATCCCCGTTAACGGCAAGTCAAGAACGTCGCAAAAGCGCGGTTTTCCGGCACTTTTCGCCCGGAACTTCCCTTGTTTGAGGGGGGCTGAACCGATATTTAGCGGACAGTCGAATCCGCGACCTAACCCGCGAGCCATCCCCGCCATGCGCGCCGTTCTCGATATCGTGCTGATCATTCTCGATCTCTATGTCTGGCTGCTGATCGCCTCGGCGATCCTGTCCTGGCTGATCGCCTTCAACGTCGTCAACACCCGCAACCAGTTCGTCTCCGCGATCGCCGAATTCCTGTTCCGGATCACCGAGCCCGTGCTGGCGCCGATCCGCAGGATGCTGCCGAGCCTCGGCGGTCTCGATATCTCGCCGATCATCCTGATCCTGATCATCATGTTCCTGCAGCGGGTGATCACCTACTACATCTATCCCAGCGTCTTCTGATCGGCCGCCGGCTTCGTGGCAGATCCCTGGCGCTACGCGACTGACGGTGTCAGCATCGCCGTTCGCGTGACGCCGCGGGGTGGCCGAGACGATATCGACGGAATCGAGACGATGGCCAATGGCCGCTCGGTGGTGAAGGTGCGGGTGCGCGCCATCGCCGAGGGCGGAGAGGCGAACCGCGCGGTGACCGAACTGCTTGCCAAGCGGCTCGGCGTGCCGAAGCGAGATGTGCGCGTGCTGTCCGGCACCACGTCGCGCGTGAAGCAGATCGCGGTCGACGGCGACCCGACGAAACTGGGCGCGATGCTGCGCAAGATCACTGCAGCAACGCCCGACGATACAGACGACAGGACCGACACATGACCGCCAGCATCATCGATGGAAAGATCATTGCCGCCGAATTGCGCGGCCGCGTCGCCGCCGAAGTCGCGCGCGTCAAAGCCGAGCATGGCGTGACGCCTGGCCTCGCCGTAGTGCTGGTCGGCAGCGATCCTGCCAGCGAGGTCTATGTGCGCAGCAAGCACAAGCAGACCCAGGAAGCCGGCATGGCCTCCTTCGAACACAAGCTGCCGGCTGATGTCGCACAGGCCGATCTGATCGCGCTGGTGCAGAAGCTGAATGCCGATCCCACCGTCCACGGCATTCTCGTGCAGCTGCCCCTGCCCAAGGGTCTCGATACCGACGCCGTCGTCAATGCCATCGATCCCGCCAAGGACGTCGACGGCCTGCACCCGATCAATGCCGGACGCCTCGCCAGCGGCATGCCCGCACTGTCCCCCTGCACGCCGCTCGGCTGCATCATCCTGACCAAGAGCGTGCACAAATCACTCGAAGGCATGAATGCCATCGTGATCGGGCGCTCCAATCTGGTCGGCCGTCCCTTGGTGCAGTTGCTGCTCAATGAAAACGCCACCGTGACCATCGCGCATTCGAAGTCGCGCGATCTCGCCAAGCTCTGCGCGCAGGCCGATCTAGTCTATGCGGCAGTGGGCCGCCCTGAAATGGTGCGCGGTGACTGGATCAAGCCCGGCGCGACCGTGATCGATGTGGGCATCAATCGGCTGCCCGGTGCCGAAGGCAAGACGCGTCTCGTCGGCGACGTGGCCTATCAGGAAGCGCTGAAGACCGCCGGCGCGATCACGCCGGTCCCCGGCGGCGTCGGCCAGATGACCGTTGCCTGCCTGCTGGTGAACACGCTGCGCGCGGCCTGTGCGATTCACAAGCTCGCAGCGCCGGCGGTTTAGTTCGCCGTATTCTCGATCAACCGTCGATAGAACCGGATCATGTCTGCGTAATTCGCGACGCTCAGCCGTTCGTTGGTGCCGTGAAAACGCTTGAGGTCTTCCGACGTCGCGCGCACCGGCGAGAAGCGGAAGATGTTGTCCGTCACATTCGTATAGTGCCGCGAATCCGTTGCCGCGACCATCAGGCCCGGTGCCACCAGCGCATCCGGGAAAATCTCGCGAATGGTCTGATTGAGCGCGCGATAAGAAGGACTCGCGGTCCCGGTCACCGGGGGCGGATCGGTATTGCCGGGGAACGGCGCGATGGAAATCCTGTCGTTGCTGACCGCGCTGCGTACGTGTTCGGTGACGCTAGCTTGCGTATCGCCGGGCAACAGCCGGAAATTCACCGTGGCCTCCGCATTGCCCGGCAGCACATTGTCCTGCTCGCCGGCCTTGAAGATCGTCAGCGCCGTGGTCGTGCGCACCGTTGCCTCGGTCGGACCGCTCTTCTCGAATTCGCGCAGCAACAGCGGCTTGAACAGCCACAGATTGGACAGTACCACGCGGTTGAAGCCGCTCATTTCCGGCGCGATGGTGTCGAACATCTCGCCGACGGTGCCACGGATCTGCATCGGCAGGCGCTTGTTTTCGAGCTGCGTCAGCGCCGCGCTCATCATGCCGATGGCAGTCTCGCGCGGCGGCATCGACGAGTGACCGGGCGTGCCATGCGCGGTCAGCACCAGCGTCGCATAGCCTTTCTCGGCGACGCCGATCAGCGCCATCGGCTTGTCGAGCCCCTTGAGAATGCCCTCGGTGATCAAAAGGCCTTCATCGAGCACGAAGTCGAGCTTGACGCCACGCGACGTCAGCAGCGCCGCGATCGCCCTTGCGCCGCGGGTGCCGGAGACTTCCTCGTCATGGCCGAAGGCGAAATAGATGGTGCGCTTGGGGCGGAAACCCTGCTTCGCCATCACCTCGGCGGCCTCGAGGATTGAATACAGATTACCCTTGTCGTCCCAGGAGCCACGGCCCCAGATGAAGCCATCGGCGACGACGCCCTTGAACGGCGGTTGCTGCCAGTCTTTCTCGGTGCCCGGTGCGACGGGCACGACATCCTGATGCGCCAGCAGCGCAATCGGCTTCAAGGCAGGATCGCTGCCTTCCCATGTGTAGAGCAGACTGTAGTTGCCGACGAGTTCGCGCTTCGCCACGGCATGGAAGGCCGGAAAGCTCGCCACCAGATGCGCCTGCATCGCGCGCAGCGGTTCGGCGGCCTGATCGGGATTGAGGAAATTGGAGATGGTCGGGAAGCGTATTGCTTCCGCAAGTCGCTCTGCCGCCGCCTGCTCATTGACCGGCGCTTTCGCCGCCGCGGTCACCTGAAGCTGCCGCGATCCTCCACTGAATGTCTTGACGAGCACGATGCCCGCGAGCAGCAAAACGGCCGCGATGACGATCAGCGCGGCCGTTCGGAGCAGTTTGATCCATCGGCGCATCGGAAGTCCCCTTCTGCTACGCCGGTCTCTGTTACTTGGTCTTGGCGGCCGATTCTTTTGCAGATTTGGCGCGCTCGATCCCTTCGAGGATCAGGCGCTGCGCATCGGCGGCGTCGCCCCAGCGCACCACCTTCACCCACTTGCCGGGCTCGAGATCCTTGTAGTGCTCGAAGAAGTGCTGGATCTGCTGCAGCGTGATCTCAGGCAGATCGCTGTAGTTCTTCACCTTGTCGTAGCGCTGGGTCAGCTTCGAGGTCGGCACGGCGATGATCTTCTCATCGAGGCCGCCTTCGTCTTCCATCAACAGCACGCCGACGGGACGCACGCTCATCACGGCGCCCGGCACGATGGCGCGGGTGTTAGCGATCAGCACGTCACAGGGGTCGCCATCGCCGGACAAAGTGTGCGGGATGAAACCGTAATTCCCCGGGTAGCGCATCGGGGTGTAGAGGAAGCGATCGACGAACAGTGCGCCGGATTCCTTGTCCATCTCATATTTGATGGGCTCGCCGCCCACCTGGACCTCGATGACGACGTTCACTTCATGCGGCGCCTTGGCGCCGAGCGGGATTGCGTCAAGACGCATCAAACACTCCAGATTTCATAGGGCAGGTTGCGACAGGCGTAGCCGAGCGAGAGCCCGGATTCAACGCCTGCGAGACCAGAAAATCATGAACCGGCTTAATGGCTTAATTCGTCCAGGCGAATGCCACTTTATCGAGCGATTTTGCGCCGAAACGCTCCGAGGAACGGGCCACCATACGGCCACCCAGAGCGCGGTAGAACTCCGTGGCGCCCTCATTGTCCGACAGCGCCCAGATCACCATGCTCTTCAGCCCGCTCTGCACGAGATCGCGCTTGGCGGAGGCGAACAGCCGGCGGCCGAAGCCGAGGCCCTGGAATTCCGGACGCAGGTAAAGTTCGTAGATCTCGCCTTCGAACTGCAGGCTGCGGGCGCGGTTGCGACCGTAATTGGCGTAGCCGGCGACCTTGTCACCGAAGCACAAAACGCTGACGCGGCTGCCCTTGCGGATCGCCGAATCCCACCAGCCGGGACCGCGGCGGTTGATCAGCTTTTCCAATTCGGGGCCCGGGATGAGACCTTGATAGGCCGCGCGCCAGGCTTCGTCATGGGTGGACGCCACCGCGGCTGCATCCGCAGCTTTGGCCGGCCGAACCTCGATCAGGGTTGTGCTCATGAGGGGATCAAAGCAAGTCGGCGGGCGCTCTTCAAGGTCCATCGTTAATTATCGGTTAACGTGTGGATTTTCAGCATCAGTTTACCGAAAGAGTTGTATCGAAAAAGGACAGAGCTGCATCCAATGCGCGCCGAACGCCATGTTTTCCACTGCTGGCACGTATCGCGCGAGTCGTGTCGCAGTTGCACACGCGTATCGATGTGCACAACTGCATCAATGTGATTCGCGGCGTGTAGAGTTCGACAGGCATTGCGTCCGCACGAAAGTCCCTGAGCGCTCATGAAACACGTCCAAGCGCTTTGCCTGCTGGCTGCATTGCTCGGAAGCGCCGCTACTGCCGCAGCCCAGACATCAGGCGCGCAGGCCCCGGAAGAAGCGCCGCATCGCCGGCAGGTCTGGTCGGTAGCGTCGCCCGATCCAAATACCAGTTCCCGCGCGGTGCTATTCCGCCCACCCGGCAATGGCCCGTTCCCGCTCGCTGTCATTGCGCATGCCACCACGCAGAATGCGCTGCGCCGCGCGCAGATGCCGCAACCGGAATATCGCGCACTGGCCTCCTGGTTCGTTGGGCGTGGCTACGCCGTGCTGGTGCCCGAGCGCCCCGGCCATGGCTTAACCGGCGGGCGTTATCTCGAAGACCAGGGCGGCTGCGACAATGCCGACTATCTCGGCGCCGGCCGCGCCACGGCGGATAGTATCGCCGCAGCGATGACTGACATTCGCAAACAACCCTTCATTCGCAGCGACGGTACGATCGTCGTCGGCCATTCCGCGGGCGGCTGGGGCGCGCTCGCCATGGCCGGCGCCAATCCGCAAGGCGTCAGAGCGATCATTGCCTTTGCCCCCGGACGCGGCGGCCATGCCAATGACCGGCCGAATGACGTCTGCGCGCCGCAGCGCCTGATCGCCGCTGCCGCAACCTTCGGACAGACGGCGCACACACCAGTGATCTGGCTCGTTGCGCGCAATGACAGCTATTTTTCGCCGGCCCTGTCACGTCAGCTCGCCGATGCGTTTCGCAAAGGCGGCGACAGAGTCGATTTTCATGAACTGCCGGCCTTCCACAACGAAGGCCACTGGCTTGCGGAAAGCGACGGCGGTGACGACATCTATGGTGCTGCGCTGGACAAGGCTTTGAAGGCCATCACGGCGAGGAAGCGATGACGCGCAAACCTGCGCAACCGGAGTGGACAGTGCAGTGACCGAGCCCTGGCCCGACGACGACGTCATCCTCTATGACGGCGTCTGTATCTTCTGCTCGCGCTGGATCCAGTTCGTCGCCAAACGCGACACTGATCATCGCTTTCGCTTCACCCCGATCCAGTCCGACTATGGCAGCCGCCTCGCCCGCCATTTCGGCATCGATCCCGCCGATCCCGACACCAATGCGGTGATCCATGGCGGCGTGGCTTATGTCAGATCCGATGCGGCGCTGACGGTGCTGTCGACCCTGCCCGGCTGGCAATGGGTGCGCATGCTGTTCGCCGTGCCGAAGGCGCTGCGCAATCCGGTCTACAGCCTGATCGCAACGAACCGCTATCGTATCTTCGGAAAGACCGAGGCGTGTATCGTGCCGGACGCGGGGATGAGGGCGAGGGTGATAGAGTAAGCGAGCGTCTACGCTTTGCTCTGCTTGCCTGTAGCCATCACGTCCTTCGCCGCCCGCTCTCCACTCTCTCGCGCCCCATGCGCCGTCGAGAAGAAATTCGGCGATGTCGCTTCGCCGGCAAAGAACAGCCTGCCATCCACTGGCGCCGCGAGAACCGCGCGCGCATCGGCATGGCCGGGCTTTGCCGCCGAATAGGCGCCTTGCGCGAAGCGATCATGTCCCCAGCGGGATTCCGCGAGCGGCGTGAGCTTGCTGCGGATGTCTGAGCCGAGCAGCGCCACGATCTCGTCGATGCTTTGCGCGGCGAGTGCACCCTGGCCGGCGTCTTCCAGGTCGCGTGCGAACCTGCCCCCGAAGAAGCCGGCGATGCAGGGGCGGCCGGACGGGCGCAGATGAAAGCTGCCGACACCGGTGCGCAGGGCGGCGCCGCGCAACCCGATATCGGACGGCCACTTCTCCGCGTCGGAGAGCGCCAGCATTACCTTGTTGTCGGCGCCGAGCGGCAGGCCGGCCGCGGCCTCGACCTTGCCGGGCAAAGGCGGCGTAAAACAGAAATTCTCGTTGGCGATAAGATTGGTCGGCACGCAGACGATGACTTTCGCTGCACGGAGCGTGCCGCGCGACGTCTCGATGCGGATAGGCGCACCGGAATGATCGATGAGTGTCACTTCGGTATTCAGCGCTACCGAACATGGCGCGCCATAGGCCGCGATCAGCGCACCGTAGCCATCGGGCAGGCGCCAGTTGATGTCCGTGTCCTCATAGGCATCCATGTCGTGCAGCGACACATCCTTGAGCTCGAAACCGTTGATATAGGTCGAGACCGCATCGATCATCGGATTCCACGGATTGCCGGGCTCAAGGCATGTCGCCGCCGGCGCATCGATCTCGTTTTCTGCGGCCTCCTCGGCGCGCTCATAGAACGCGTCGATCGCGGCGAAGAACTCATCGCGCTTCGCCTTTGAGAAGGCGACGTCATAAGCCTGATCGCGCCACGGCGGGCGCGACTTGTCCACGGCGAAGCCGAGCTCTTTCGCGATGCCGACGAAGTCATTCTTGTCGGCGGAGTGCAGCCATTCACAGCCCAGATCGAACGGAATGCCGGGGGCCGCCATGATCGTATGGGCACGGCCGCCGATCCGGTCGCGCGCTTCCAGCACAATCACGGAGAGCCCGGAACCTTCCAGCATACGCGCGGCGCCGAGGCCGGCAGCGCCGGCTCCGATGATGGCGACATCTACTTCGGAAGGCAGTCTGGTCATCGCGTCGGTATTCACAGCGGATGGGAAACGGGTGACAACGGGATAAAGGCTTGCTTGAATTATTCAAGCCACCGCTGCCCTCGGAGAAGATGCATGACAGCCCCACACGATTTTGAACTCTACGGCTTCTGGCGGACGTCCGCGACCTATCGCGTCCGCGTGGCGCTCAACCTGAAGGGATTGGAAGCGCACGAGCGCGTGATCGACCTCGACAAGGGCGAGCAGCGCGGCGACGCGTTCCTCAAGATCAATCCGCTCGGCGCGATTCCGGCCCTGATCGAGCCCGGCCACCTGCCGCTGACGCAGTCGCTGGCGATCCTGGAATTCCTCGACGAGATCCATCCGACCCCGCCGCTGCTGCCGAGCGATCCACACGGCCGCGCCCGCGTGCGTTCGATCGCCGCGATGCTGGCCGCCGACACCCACCCGCTCATTACGCCGCGTGTGCGCAAATATCTCGCCATCACCGCCGGCTTCGACGATGCCGCAGTTCGCGCCTGGCTGGTGCACTGGTTCACCACGGGCCTCGTCGCCGTGGAGAATCGCCTCGCCAGCGAGCCCGCCACCGGCCGCTTCTGTCATGGCGACGAGGTGACCATCGCCGACATCTGTCTGCTCAGCATCACCGCAACCATGAAGGTGCTGAAGATCGAGATTGCAGGTATTCCAACCATCAATCGCATCGTCGCTACCTGCGAGGCGATGGACGCGTTTGCGAAGGCCGATCCGTTGAAGCAGGTGGGAGCGCCGGCAAATTGACTCCGCCCTCATCCTGAGGAGCCGCGCAGCGGCGTCTCGAAGGATGGCCACGAGCGTCGGCGCGACACCAACTCATGGTTCGAGACGGCACTGCGCGCCTCCTCACCATGAGGGGCGGAGTGAAGGCATCGCACCAAACAAAAATGCCCGGCTTTCGCCGGGCATTTCGTAACCAGTCAAAGAATGCTCTCGCTTACGCGATCACTTCCTTGGTCTTTTCGGCGCGCTTGCGGTCGTTGGCATCGAGATGCTTCTTGCGCAGGCGGATTGACTTCGGGGTGATCTCGACCAGCTCGTCGCTCTCGATATAGGCCAGCGCCTTTTCGAGGGTCATGCGGATCGGCGGCGTCAAACGCACCGCTTCATCCTTCGAGGTGGTGCGGATGTTGGAGAGCTGCTTGCCCTTGAGAACGTTGAGTTCGAGATCGTTCTCGCGGGTGTGCTCGCCGATGATCATGCCCTTGTAGACCTTCCAGCCCGGCTCGATCATCATCGGGCCGCGATCTTCCAGCTTGAACATGGCGTAGGCCACCGCTTCGCCCTGGTCGTTGGAGATCAACACGCCGTTACGGCGGCCGGCGATCTCGCCCTTATAGGGCAGGTAGTCGTGGAACAGACGGTTCATGATCGCGGTACCCTTGGTATCGGTCATGAGTTCGCCCTGATAGCCGATCAGGCCGCGGGTCGGCGCGTAGAACACCAGACGCAGGCGGTTGCCGCCCGAAGGACGCATCTCGATCATCTCGGCCTTGCGTTCGCTCATCTTCTGAACGACCACGCCGGAGAATTCCTCATCGACGTCGATGACGACTTCCTCGACTGGCTCCAGCGTGTTGCCGTTTTCGTCCTTGGTGAGAACCACGCGTGGACGCGACACCGACAGTTCGAAGCCTTCGCGGCGCATGTTCTCGATCAGGATCGCGAGCTGCAATTCGCCGCGGCCCGACACTTCCATCGCGTCGCGATCGGCAGATTCGACAACCTTGAGCGCGACATTGCCTTCGGCTTCGCGCAACAGGCGGTCGCGGATCAGGCGGCTGGTGACCTTGTCGCCTTCGGTGCCGGCGAGCGGCGAGTTGTTGACGATGAAGGACATCGACACGGTCGGCGGATCGATCGGCTGCGCCTGGATCGGAATTTCAACCGACGGATCGCAGAAGGTATCGGCGACAGTGCCCTTCGGCAGGCCGGCGATGGCAACGATGTCGCCAGCTTCGGCGAGTTCCACCGGCTGGCGCTCGAGACCGCGGAAGGCCAGGATCTTGGTGATACGGCCGGTTTCGACGACCTTGCCGTCACGCGACAGCACCTTGACGGCCTGGTTCGGCTTCACCGAGCCCGCCGAGATGCGGCCGGTGATGATACGGCCGAGATAGGGGTTGGCTTCGAGGATGGTGCCGAGCATGCGGAACGCACCTTCTTCGACCACCGGCGGCGCGACATGCTTGATGACGAGATCGAACAGCGGCTTCATGCCGACATCATGCGACGCGTCCGGGCTGTCGGCCATCCAGCCGTTGCGGCCCGATCCGTACAGAATCGGGAAATCGAGCTGGTCGTCGGTGGCGTCGAGCGCTGCGAACAGGTCGAACACTTCGTTGACGACTTCGGTGATGCGGGCGTCCTGACGGTCGACCTTGTTGATCGCGACGATCGGCTTGAGGCCGAGCTTCAGCGCCTTGCCGACCACGAACTTGGTCTGCGGCATCGGGCCTTCAGCGGCGTCGACGAGCACGATCACGCCATCGACCATCGACAGGATGCGTTCGACTTCGCCGCCGAAGTCAGCGTGGCCCGGGGTGTCGACGATGTTGATCTGGACTTCATCCCACAGCACCGAGGTGCACTTGGCGAGAATGGTGATGCCGCGCTCTTTTTCGATGTCGTTCGAATCCATCGCGCGTTCCTGGACGCGCTGATTGTCGCGATACGTGCCCGACTGCTGCAGCAGCTTGTCCACGAGAGTGGTTTTGCCGTGGTCAACGTGGGCGATGATAGCAATGTTGCGAAGGTTCATAGGTCTTCTTCTGGTTACGGTCTGGGTGCCCTTGAGCGGGTTCAACAAGACATGCTCGACAACAAAAGGCTTATGCCTTGCGCTCGAGCGCGTTCGATAACTGCCTCGTCTGAAAACGCGCTGGGGCAATCCCTCCAAAAGCAAACCCGGCCAGAAGGGGCCGGGTACTCGGACGCGTTGCGGCGCAATATAGGGGGAAATCGCCGAAAAACAATGCGAATCTGCCAAATGGTTAGCCCAATTTCGGGTCCAGAACCGTGGCCCAAAGGGCCATATCGGCCCGATCCCGCAAGGTAACGGTCATTTGGCCGCTTTGGCCGTCGATTTTGACGTGACCGAAGAACTGCATGCCGGCCGACGGGGGCAAATTCTGCTTATCGGGCCCCGGCGCCTTCACGAAACGGACCTCGGGACCGAAGGTATTGTCGAGCGCCGCCGGGCCGAAGGTTCCGGCGTGAAACGGGCCCGAAACGAACTCCCAGAACGGCTCGAAATCCTGAAACTGCGCCTTTTCCGGATTGTAGTAATGCGCCGCCGTGTAATGCACGTCGGCGGTCAGCCAGACCGTGTTGCGGATACCGGCCGATTTGATGAAGCGCAGGATATCGGCGATTTCCAGCTCGCGGCCCCGCACTGGTCCGTCGCCCTGCGCGATGGCCTCAGACCCGGTTTTGTCGGCGGCGTTGTCATAGACGACGAGGCCGATCGGCATATCCGAGGCGATGACCTTCCAGGTCGCCTTCGAGGCCATCAATGCGCGCTTCAGCCAGGCCATCTGCTCCGGACCGATGAAATACGCATCGGGACCATAGCTCTCCTGCAGGTTCGGGCCGTTGGGCCCGCGATAGCTGCGCTCGTCCAGCATGAAGACATCGAGATGCGGGCCGTAATTGAGCGTGCGATAGACGCGGCCGGGTTCGGCCGGATTGACCGAGATCGGATACATCTCGTGAAAGGCACGGGCGCCGCGCGCAGCCAGCAGCGTGATGTCGCGCTCCTTGTAAGACGACGGCAACTGCTTCGAGAGCGACCAGTTGTTGGTGACTTCATGATCGTCCCACTGGCCGAAGATCGGCACCTGCGCATTGAAGGCGCGAACATTGTCGTCGAGCAGATTGTATTTGTGCGCGGCGCGGAATTCATCGAGCGTTTCGGCGACCTTCGCCTTCTCCGGCACCGTGATGGTGTTCTTCCAGATCGTGCCGTCAGGCAGTTTCGTTTCAGGCAGGATCGGACCATCGGCGTAGATCGTATCGCCGGAATGGATCAGGAAATCCGGGTTGTGGTTGCGCATGGTGGCATAGGTGACCATGCCGCCATCCTCGGCATTGATTCCCCAGCCCTGTCCGGCGACATCGCCGCCCCAAACAAAGGACACATCGCGGCGATCCGCCGGCGCGGTGCGGAAGCGACCGATCACCGGCTCGCCGACGATCTCGGTATGCGAGAGATCGCGGAATTTGACGCGGTAGAAGATATCCTGCCCGGCCGGCAGATTATCGAGCAGCAGCTTCGCCGTGAAATCGCTCTCGGGCAGCGCCGTGATAGCCGGCAACATGCGCGCATTGCTGAAGGATTCGGTAGTGGCGACTTCCACCATCATCTGCGCCGGTCGATCGGCGCGCGACCAGATCATACCGCTATTGATCCCGACATCGCCGGACTGAATGCCATGCGACACCATCGGGCGATCGGCGGCGCGGCTGAGATAGGGCATCGCAAGGAAGCTCGCGCCTGCTGCGGCTGAGTGCGCGAGAAAACGACGGCGGGAGATACGTAGCGCCATGGCGAACTCCTGATCCTGGCTCTGGCACCCGTGGTGCTAGGCAGAACACTTGACGCTGCGATGACAGGTGATGCGCAATATCAACACCCGCCAAAGCAAGTTGCGAATGGCTGGCAGCTTGATTGACACATTTGGAAATTTCACCTTAACGTGAACGCGACGGTTCCCTTCGGGGATCAAAAGGGAATGCGGTGAGGGGGATCCCCCGATTCCGCGGCTGCCCCCGCAACTGTAAGCGGCGAGCCTGCGCCAAGAGCCACTGGGTGTTCACCTGGGAAGGCGGCGACAGGCATTGACCCGCGAGCCAGGAGACCTGCCGCCAGTCGTGGTCACACGCGAGCACATTGGGCGGGGTGTCCTGGTGGAAGTCACACTGCCTGTTTGGGCGGGGCGACTTGGTTTGCGGTGACGTGCCACGTAACCGCGAGTCCTGTTCATGACCTCCGTTTCTCCCGTCGCATTGAAGCGACATACTCCCTTTCTTTATTCTGTTGCTCTCTCCTGCTTGTTGTGTCCGAGCGAAAGCTGGTCGCAAACCTCACAGTCGAGCCAGACGCTCGATCCTGTTGTCGTTCAGCCGTCAGCGACGCCTCAGCGCGCACGCCGCGCCACGAACGGCAATGCATCGCGCGCTACGCGCTCGCGGCAACAGCGCAATGTCGCTGCCAATACCGGCGCGCCGGTTGCCACGCCGACAGGCGCTGTCTTCGCAGCGCCGACGCTCAACCTCACAGGCACTACATCCACCGGCAGCCGCCTCGGCCTCACGCGCCTGCAGACGCCGGCCAGCGTCGAAGTGATCTCGGCGGAAACCATGGCCGAACGCGGCCAGCAGAACCTGATTGACGCCGTGACACAGAACGCCACCGGCTTCACCGCAAGCCCGGCGCCGGGCAATGGCAGCATCGCCTTCAACACCCGCGGCTTCACCGGCAACGGCACCGTGATGACTCTGTATGACGGCACACGGCTCTATGTCGGCTCGGGCACACTGACCTTCCCCTATGATACCTGGTCAGCTGAGCGCGTTGAGGTGCTACGCGGCCCGGCATCGGTGATGTATGGCGAAGGTGCCGTCGGCGGCGCCATCAACGTCATCTCGAAACTGCCGCTTTGGGTGCCGCGCAATCAGGCCGAAATCTCGCTCGACAGCAACATGACCCGGCGCATTGCAGTGGATAGCGGTGGACCGATCAACAAGGATGTCGCCTATCGCATCACCGCGACCGGCAACATGTCGGACGGCTGGGTCGATCGTGACAACACCTCCAATGTCGAAGTGCATGCCGCCGTCCAGATCAAGCAGACCGAAGACATCACCTGGACGATCTCTACGGATTACGGCGATCGCAGCCCGTCGCGCTATTTCGGCACACCGCTGATCAACGGCAAGCTCGATGAGTCCCTGCGCTTCAGGAATTACAATGTCGGCGACAGCAGCATCCGCTATCAGGACAGCTGGAACCAGGTGAAGACCGAGTGGCAGGTGACAGACAGCATTACGCTGCGCAACACCCTGTACTACCTGAACAGCCAGCGGCACTGGAAAGACGTCGAGACCTACAACTTCAGCGCCGCAACGGGCCGCATCAATCGCAGCGACTATATCGAGATCTTCCACGACCAGCAGCAGATCGGCGACCGCTTCGACGCGACGTTCCGCGGCCATATCTTTGGCATGGTTAACGAATTTGTCGCCGGCTTCGACGTCAACCAGATCGACTTCAAACACACCAACAACTCGCCCTATGGCGGCACGTCGTCGGTGTCGCTCACCGATTTCTTCCCTGGCTCCTTCGCTGCGACAACGACCCAAACGGTTCCGGGCTTCAGCACCACGACCAACCAGTACGGCCTATTCGCCGAGAACCGTCTGTCGATCACGGAACAACTCTCTCTGATCGCTGGGATCCGGCAGGACGAGCCGACTATCAATCGCACCGACTACGTCACCCCCGGTAACAGTTTCGAGAAATCCTTCTCAGCGACCAGCTGGCGCGCCGGAGCGGTCTATACGCCCATCAAGGACCTGGCCTTCTACGGCCAATATTCTACAGCCGTAGATCCGGTTGGCGGACTAGTCTCGCTGGCGGCGACAAACAAGAACTTCGAACTAGCGACAGGTAAGCAGGTCGAGATCGGCGTCAAACAATCGTTCTGGGGTGGCCGCGGCGAGTGGACCTTAGCCGGCTATCAGATCGTCAAAAACAACCTGTTGGCGCGCGATCCGAACTTGCCGTCAATGGTCGTCCAGGTCGGCCAGCAGTCGTCGCGCGGCGTCGAGGCTTCGGTCGGCCTCGCCCTCGACCACGGCTGGCGCATCGATGCCAATACCGCTTTCCTGCGCGCGAAATATGATGACTTCGTGCAGTCAGTTGGCGGCGTTGCGGTGAACTACGCCGGCAACGTGCCGGCCAATGTGCCGCAGAACGTCTCCAACATCTGGGCGACCTGGGCCTTTGCACCGGACTGGTCGGCAAATGTGGGCGTCCAATTCGTCGGCCGCATCTATGCAGATAACGCCAACACGCTCGTGCGTCCTGCCTATCAGGTTGTCAATGCCGGCGTGCAGTGGAAGGCCGACCGCAATACGACGGTGTCGTTCCGAGTCTACAATCTGCTCGACGAGGTTTATGCAACATCGGGCGGCACCAATCAGTGGCTGCTCGGCCTACCGCGCACCGCTCAACTCGCCGTCAATGTAAAGTTCTGAGCGTGCCACGCACACTGACACGAACACTCCGGCGGTGGCTGTATATCGGTCACCGCTGGGTCGGCATCGTCACCTGTCTCTTCTTCGCGATGTGGTTCATCTCCGGCGTGGTGATGATGTATGTCGCGTTTCCCGGCCTCTCCGATAAAGAGCGGCTGGCGGCATTGCCCGATATCGTCTGGGAGAAAGTGGCGCTCTCTCCCGACGAGGCGATGAAGAAGGCTGAGACCACGCACTATCCGCGTGAACTGCGATTGAACATGATCGCCGATGAGCCGGTGTATCGGTTGACTGGCTGGGACGGCAACCGGCAAACCATCTCCGCCGTCGATGGCCGTACCATCACCGAGGTCAACGAACAGCAGGCACTTGCCGTTGCCGGGCATCATCCCGCCAGCAAGTCGCCTCAGCTCGACGAGATCGTCGATCGCGATCAATGGAGCGTCACCGCGCGCTACGATCCGCTACGCCCATTTTATCTGATCACCCTCGGCGACGATGCCGGCACCAAGCTTTACGTCTCCTCACGCTCCGGCGAGATCGCGCTCGATACCAACCGCACCGAACGCGTCTGGAACTGGCTCGGCTCGATCCCGCACTGGATCTATCCGACCTTGCTGCGCAAGGACGGTCCGCTGTGGCGGCTCGTGGTGTTGTGGATCTCCGGCATCTGTTTGATCGTCGGCGTTACCGGAATCTGGATCGGTATTCTGCGCGTTCGCCTGAAGCGACGCTATGCGAACGGCAACATCACGCCCTATCGCGGCTGGATGGCGTGGCATCACGTCACCGGACTGATCGCGGGCCTGTTCGTGCTGACCTGGATGTTCTCGGGCTGGCTGTCGCTCGATCCCGGCCGCGTTTTTGCCGACCGCAATACGCCACGCGAGGTATTGCAACGCTATGCCGGCCATGACGCGCCTGATATCGCTGCGGCCATTCGCGCACCGGCGGACAAGGCCGCGGTCGAAGCGCGCTTCGTATGGATCGACGGCATGCCGCTGATGATCGTCGCGAAGCGCGACGGCACGAAAATGGCGATCAATCCGACAAGCGGCGAAATCGCAAGACTGCCGCAAGACCGCCTCTGGAACGCCGCAACAAAACTGCTTCCGGATTCGCGGATCGAAAACCGGCTAAGCCTCAGAAAATACGACGCTTATTGGTACGCACATCACAATGACCGCGAGCTGCCGGTGTTGCGCGCCAAATTCGATGACGACGCGCAGACCTGGTTTCACATCAGTCCCGTCACCGGCGACATTCTCGGCCGCGTCGACTCAAGCCGGCGTACCTATCGCTGGCTGTTCAATGCGCTGCACAGTTTCGATTTTCAGCTGCTGCTGATGTATCGCCCGGCCTGGGACATCGTGGTGTGGCTGCTGTCGATTCTCGGCACCATCGTCTCGGCGAGCGGCGTCGTGATCGGCTGGCGCTATCTCAAGCGCTAAAGCGTTTTCAAGCGAAGTGGTCCCGGTTCGCGTGAAGAAAACGCGTCAAAACGAAAGACTCTAGACCGCCAGCGGCCGCGGCGGCTGACGCAATTGCTCCGGCGGATTCATCGGCTCCGGCGGGATCATGCCGATCAGCGCCTTGCGGTCGGCGACGGCGTTGTGGAATTGCTCGAGCGCAATATTGAAGGCTGTCAGCGTGCCTTCCTCAATGGCACCATGCTCGTAGCAATTCAGCGTATGACGCAGAATATCGTCGGCTTCCGCCTGCATCGTATCGAGCTCTTCGAGGGACTCGCTCTTGCGCGCGGCGGCAATCATGTCGAGCAGACGATCGCGCTCTGACACATTCACGTTGCGCTCATCCTTCTTCAGATAGCTGGCGAACCAGGCGCCGATCGAGCCCATCGCCGAGAGCCCCATCAGGCTCCACCAGATGTAATCGCTGTAGCGATCGAGGAAGGTCTTTTCTTCGCCATCCACATAGGCGGCCGCGCCGGGATGCACGGGGATCACCGCATCCTTATCGGTATCCGGCGTCTCGATCTTCGCCGCCAGCGGGAAGTCATTGATGATCTGCTGACGGATCGCAAACAGCTGCCGCGTGAAGGCGGCGATGGTCACATCCGACAGGCTCTGCCGTGCCACGATGTGATGCGAAAAGCTGATGGTCTTGACGTCATCGTCCGGCCGCGCCGGCGCGCCGCCGAAGGCGCCTGCAGGAATTTCCGATGATTCATACATCGGGAAATTCTGCGCGATGGCTTCAGCCGAATCGATCGCGAGGAAGGTCGGCGTGCCATCGCGGCTCGAGGCCTGGATCGCATCATTGGTGATCTTGCTGTTCACGGGACCGGCCGCGATGAACGCATCGACCTTCTGGTCCTTCACCGCTTCGGCCACTTCGGTGGTCGAGAACTGCACGATGGTGACCTTGGCCGGATCGACGCCGTATTGCCGCAGGATGATGTTCAGCAGGTTGACGTTGGCCTGCGTCTTGCCGATCACGCCGACACGGCGGCCAGCGAGCTGCGAGAATTTGGTGATCTTCGGCCCGGACTTCTTGCCCTTGGCGGCCGGCGGCACCCAGATCACAGCGACGTTCTTGCGCAGCGTGGCGACCGCGCGCGCATTCTTCGGCACTTCCAGATCGCCGCGGATGATCGCGAGATCGGCCTTGCCATCAGCAAGCGCCTTGGCGCTGGCAGTGGCACCTTCGGTGAGGATCGGTCGCAGCCGGACTGTATAGTGATCGCGCGAGAACGATTGCACCAGCGCCTGCACCACCTTGACGTCGTCGCTGTTCGGCGGACCGACGGCGATCCGCAGCGGTACCGGCTTCATGGCGAAGTAGTAAGCGCCAGCCACGGCAGCAACGATCGCCAGAGTCCCGGCCAGCGTAATCAGCGTCATCTTGCGCCGGATCGACCGCGGTGACGGCGGCCCTATCGGCCCGATAACATCGGGACCGTCTGCCATGGATCTGGAAAACAATCGCTTCAAATTCATCTGCGCCAAATGGGTTCGAGCGACAATGTAGCAAAGTTTCAGGTCGACGCGCCGTTCCACCGGCAGCATGGTTACCGGCGCGATTGGTTACTTTCCTGCATGCGCGGCATTTGCTGCCTTATTGTGGCATGGATCCCAACTGTGTCACCGGGCGTTAGAGTAAAGTTCAAGTGAAGCAGGAGGTTGGCATGGTGGAACGACTCTCGGCCGAGGCCCGCAAGGCGGCGCTCAAGGAGCTCTCGGGCTGGAGCGAGGTTTCCGGGCGCGATGCCATCGCCCGGACCTTTACGTTCAAGGATTTCAACGAGGCCTTCGGTTTCATGGCGCGGGTCGCTCTGGTCGCCGAGAAGAGCGACCACCATCCGGAATGGCGCAATGTTTACAAGACAGTGGAGGTAGTACTGTCCACCCACGACGCCGATGGCGTCACCAAGCGCGACGTCGATCTGGCCAGGGCCATGAATACCATCGCCGGGCAACTCGGCCACTCCTGAGCGTTGCTGAATGTTGCGACGCCGGAGCCGGATCACCATTTACCGGAAAGGCTGCAAACTCCAGCCGTGAGGACATTGCCGATGGCAACCGACCACAGCGTGGGCTTCGAGCCAGCCGATGAACTGGCCAAAGACCGCGAAAGCGTACGCAAGCAGTTCTGGCACAAGCTCAAGCGACTGGCGGTCAAGCTGCCTTTCGCCGAAGATTTGCTGGCGGCTTACTACTGCGCCTTCGACCGGCAGACACCGCGCCATGTCCAGGCGGCGCTGCTCGGCGCCATCGCGTATTTCGTGCTGCCATTCGATTTCGTGCCGGACATGCTGCCCGTTCTGGGATTCACTGATGATGCCGCGGTGCTGGCCACCGCCTTGCGCATGGTGGCGAGCCACATCAACGCGGACCACCGCGAAGCCGCCAGAGCGGCCATCGCACGTGGATTGGCGAAGGGTGAAACGGACGCGTAATCCGCGTCCGCCTCATTCAGTTTATGGATGAAGGATCACTTTGCCCATGGCCTGACGGCCCGCCAGTACCTTCAACGCATCGGCTGTCTTGGCTAATGGGAAAGTCTTGTCGACATGGGATGAGATCTTCCCTTCGGCGGCCCACTTCACCAGCTTTTCCAGGTTAGCGCGGTTCTTTTCGGGATTCTGCCGTACCCAGGCGCCCCAGAACACGCCGCGGATGTCGCAGCCCTTCAGCAGCGCTAGATTAAGCGGCATCTTCGGAATGTCGCCGGCAGCGAAGCCGATCACCAGGAAGCGGCCCTCCCAGGCGATGGCACGCAGCGATGCTTCGGCATATTTGCCGCCCACCGGATCGAAGATGATGTCGACACCCTTGCCGTCCGTCAGCTTCTTCAGACCTTCCTTCAGATCTTCGGTCGCGTAGTTCAGGCCAATATCCGCGCCGTGCTTCTTGGCGAATTCCAGCTTCTCGTCCGACGATGCGCAGGCGATGACCTTGAGACCCAAGAGCTTGCCGAGTTCGCAGGCCGCGAGCCCAGTGCCGCCCGCGGCGCCGAGCACGGCCAGCGTCTCGCCGGGCTTCGGGCTGGCGCGGTCTTCCAGCGCATGCAGCGCCGTGCCGTAAGTGATGATCACGCCGGCAGCGCGATCGAAATCGAGATTGTCGGGAATCTTCACGGCGGATGCCGCAGGCACCGCGATCTTTTCACGGGCGCCATTGTGGCCCACAGATGCGACCACACGGTCACCAACCTTGAGGCCGGTCACGCCGCTGCCGATGCTCTCGATCACACCAGCGACTTCCGCAGCCGGCGAGAACGGGAACGGCGGCTTGATCTGGTATTTGCCCTGGATCATCAGGATGTCGAAGAAATTCAGCGCCGCCGCCTTGATGGCGATAACGACCTGACCGTCACCGGCAACGGGATCATCGATATCGGCGAGAGCGAGATCATCGGGTTCGCAGAATTGCGAGCAGAGAATGGCTTTCATCTGATCATCTGACCTTCGGCTTGAGACAGTTGAAGGGAGTCATGCCGGATTTGACGGCGCGCTACAATCTGATTCGAGAAAAGGTAATTCCGCCACGCGGCCAACCGAGGAACCGTCCCATGTTCGAAACAACGCTGCTCGCCAACAAGCGCATTCTGGTCACCGGCGGCGGTTCCGGCCTCGGTGCGTCCATGAGTCGCCGCTTTGCGGAGCTGGGTGCCGAGCTCATCATCTGCGGTCGCCGACTTGAACAGCTCGAACAAACTGCAGCACAACTGCGTACCGACTTCAGCGCCAAGGTCAGCACCTTCACCTGCGACATTCGTGACGCAGCGGCGGTCGAGGCGATGATGGAGACAATCTGGCGCGACGGGCCACTCGACGTCCTCGTCAACAATGCCGCGGCCACCTTCATCGCACAGAGCGAGCACCTCTCTGCCCGCGCCGCCGATGCGATCCTCGCACCGACGCTGCACGGCGCCATGTATTGCACCCTTGAAGCCGGACGACGCTGGATCGCAGGACACCACAAGGGCGTCGTGCTGAGCATCCTCTCGACATCCACGATCACCGGGCGCGCCTTCACGGTGCCATCGGCGATGGCCAAATCTGGAATCCTTGCAATGACGAAGTCGCTCGCGGTGGAGTGGGGACCCAGAGGCATCCGCACCGTCGCGATCGCGCCCGGCCCGTTCCCCACCACCGGCGCGACCGGGCAGCTGCGGCCCGAGGGACGCGACAGCGGCCCTGCGGCGCAGAACCCGCTCGGCCGCGTCGGCGAACACAGCGAGCTCGCAAATCTCGCAAGCTTCCTGATTTCCGATCAGGCCGGCTATATCAATGGCGAGATGGTGGTGCAGGATGGGGGCGCACACCTGCGCGCATCTGGCGCAGAGGATCTGCTGCAGTGGAGCGATGCGCAGTGGGCAGCGCAGCGTGCGGCGCGTGCAAAAAACTGAGCAGAAAACTGAGGATGACTCCTGCGCCGTCAGCGCGCAGCAAGGCAAGGACTGCTATCCTTGCGGGAGTCGCGTCTGCCTTTTCAAGAAAGCGATTTGCGGATATGGCAGACATCGTGACGTCAGCGATTCCAGATCGTCTTGGTAAAGCCGTCTTGTTGCGAGCCATCTTCCAGTCACAATGATAGAGGATCGAGACTTGATGTCCGTGCGGCGATTCCTGACAGTTGTGTCGATGAGTATAGCGATGGTCGGTATCTCCGATCTTGCGCAGGCGCAGAGCGCTGCATCGAAAGGCAAGGCCGCCGCACCGAAGGCAGCGCCCACACCGGCAAAGCCAGCAGCCGCGGCGCCTGCTGCAGCGGGTGGCGCCGAGCCCACGCTGGTCGGACAGTTCGGCTCGTGGGGCGCCTACACCGCGACACCGAACGGCAAGAAAGTCTGCTTTGCTCTGGCCAAGCCGGCGTCGTCAAAGACCAATCCGGCGAACCGCCCGCGCGATCCCGCTTACGCCTTCGTCTCGACCCGCCCGGCCGAGAAGGTGACCAACGAAGTCTCGATCATGATCGGCTATCAGTTGAAGCCGGGCTCCGAGTCCACGCTGGAAGTCGGCGGCGCGCGCTATGCGATGTATACGCAGGGCGACGGGCTCTGGATCAAGAATGCCGCCGAAGAAGAGCGCATGGTGGAAGCCCTGCGCAAGGCGGCCGACGTGACCGTGAAGGGCGTCTCCGCCAAGGGCACCGAGACCACCGACACGTTTTCGCTGAAGGGCCTGGCCCAGGCGCTGGACCGGCTGGCGCAGGATTGCCGGCGGTAATTGCCGCCAAACACCGGCTAAATCCTTGTCGCCGTTAATATTGCCGCATTTCGCGCCTTTTCATTCGGGCGCGAAAAGCTTATTTGAGGTCGGCCTGTTTAAGGCCTGATTTCCCGCGACATCATAGATCGAACGCCATGACCCCCGTTTCAGCCGAGGCCGGCTCCGCCATCGACGCTTCCCGCGCATTGCCCGCGGGCGAGATGCCGCTGGAGAAGATCGCCACCGAGACCTATGTGCCACTGGCCAAGCCGTCGCTGATCGGCCTGTCGCGCACGGAAATCGCGGAAAAGCTCGGTTCCATCGGCGTGGCGCCGGCCCAGCGCAAGATGCGGACGCAACAGATCTGGCACTGGATGTATGTCCGGGGCGTCCAGACCTTCGCCGAAATGTCCAGTATTTCCAAAGGCATGCGCGAAGACCTCGAGAAGCATTTCACGGTGGCACGGCCCGAGGTCGTGGTCGAGCAGATCTCCAATGACGGCACCCGGAAATGGCTGCTGCGGCTGCCTTCAGGTACCGCCGGCGAGAAGGCCCACGAGGTCGAGTGCGTCTATATCCCCGAAACCGACCGCGGCACGCTCTGCGTCTCGTCGCAGGTCGGCTGCACCCTGAACTGCTCGTTCTGCCACACCGGTACCCAGCGGCTGGTGCGCAACCTGACGGCCGGCGAAATCGTCGGCCAGATCATGGTTGCCCGCGACCGCCTCAACGACTGGGCCGACAGGGAAACGCCAGACGGCAACCGCCGCGTCACCAATATCGTGATGATGGGCATGGGCGAGCCGCTCTACAATTTCGATGCGGTGCGCGACGCGCTGCTGATCGTGTCGGACAATGAAGGCATCGGCATTTCGCGACGGCGTATCACTTTGTCGACCTCCGGCGTGGTGCCGAACATCAAGCGCACCGGCGACGAGATCGGCGTCATGCTGGCGATCTCGCTGCATGCGGTGCGCGATGAACTCCGCAACGAGCTGGTGCCGCTGAACAAGAAATATCCGCTCGAACAACTGATGCAGGCCTGCCGCGATTATCCCGGCGCGTCCAACGCACGGCGCATCACCTTCGAATATGTGATGCTGAAAGGCGTCAACGACTCGCTCGAGGACGCCAAGCTGCTGGTCAAGATGCTCAAGGGCATCCATGCCAAGATCAATCTGATCCCGTTCAATCCGTGGCCCGGCACGCGCTACGAATGTTCCGACTGGGACCAGATCGAAAAGTTCTCCGAATATATCTTCAATGCCGGCTATTCCTCGCCGGTGCGCACGCCACGCGGCCGCGACATTCTCGCCGCTTGCGGCCAGTTGAAGTCGGAGACCGAGAAACTGTCGGCGCGCGAGCGTCAGGCTTTGCGCGCGATGGCGATGACGGACTGATGAAACGATGGCGTCGATCTTTCACTATACCGACGCCTCTGGTTTGACGGGGATACTTCAATCGAAGTCTCTGTTCGCGACACATTACCGCTGCCTCAATGACCTAACCGAAGCTGCAATCATTCGAGACCTCATACGACCGATTTTGGAGGTCGAAATTGCAGACATCACTCCGAAGCTCGTCAAGCGCGGTCTGCTAAAAAAAGAATTCTATGATGAGTATGGACGCGCCGGTCACGCGACCCAAGCGGATGCCATGCTAAATTCAATCGAGACCGTCATCGATCGAATAAGTCCTTTCTTCATAATATCGTTCTGCAGACATTCCTCCGAGAGCGACGATTTCAGGCACGGCCTGCTCAGCCAATGGCGCGGCTATTCAGACGGAGGGGGATTTGCAATCGAATTCGATGAAAGCGGCATAGACATCGCTATGAATGCCGAGAACGACAGATATGTTTACGGAGCGTCCAAGACGGCGGATGTGCTCTACAGCGACTTTGAGAAACTGTTCGACCCTAAGAAATTTCATGGCGTAGCGGGCGCGATGATCGCGCGGCTATTCGGGAAAGCTGACATTAGTGATATCACGGGGCGAAAGAACATAGATGAAGCGGTTCGAGATTTTATTCATATAGCACCGTTTCTGAAGCATCGCGGGTTCTGCGAGGAACGCGAATATCGAATGGTTCTTGCCCCAGTGCGAACGAAGCGAGTTACGTTAGAGCCAAAATTTAAGGGCATCGCGAAGCCAATCCGCTTTAGAGCTAGGAGAGGTGCGGTCGTGCCTTATTTGGAAGTCACGGAATTTAATAATACTCTGCCCATTAAGGCCGTCATCGTAGGACCTCATCCGAACCAAAAGATGCAGCAAGACGCATTGGAAATGTTGTTTGAGGCGACAGGCCTTGATGCCGAGATCCGTTTGTCTGAGATCCCCTTTCTTTCTACCCGAGTGTCGGGCTGATATGGCGCTGATCGGCCGCCTGTTCGTCATCTTTCTCGGCTTCTGCGCCGCCTGTCTCGTCGGCGGCGCGATCGTGGTGTTCTCGATCCTGTTTCCGGAACTCAGCGCACTCGATACCGGCGTCATCGATCCAAACACGATCAACATCCTGCTGGGCTTCGGCTTCATCTTCATCAGCGGCTTTGCGCTGATCCCGGCGATGCTCGTCGTCCTCATTACTGAGGCTTTCTACATTCGCAGCGTCATCGTCTATGCGCTCGGCGGCGCGGCGGTCGGGCTCGCCTGCTATCTCGGCCTGATCCCCTATGACCCTGCCACGATGAGTTTCGACGGCATTGTGCGGAGGCATCTCGAAGTCATGACCGGCGCGGGCATCATCGCTGGGCTGATCTACTGGGTGATCGCTGGCCGCAACGCCGGCGCCTGGCGGCAGCCACGGCGCGCGCCTCCGCAGCCCGATGTCGCGGCCGGCCCATAATGCGCTGCCTTTCCTTCAACTCCTGCCTCGGTTAAACCGCCCGCCATGAACCGGACCGGACTCCTCATCGCGCTTGGGCTGTTTGCCGTCATTGCCATTGTCTTCGGAGTCTGGCCCGAACTCGACCTTAAGCTCGGAGCGCTGTTTTACGATCCCGAAACGAGGCGCTTCCCTACGACTGCGCTGCCCTACGCGCAGTTCGCCCGCGATGCAGCGATGTGGATTGCCTGGGCTTTCGTCGCCCCCTCGATCCTCGCCCTGATCGTGAAGCTGATCTGGCCCAACCGACCGCTGCTGGTGAAGGGCCGCACCGTGGCCTTCCTGATCCTCACCATGCTGATGTCGGCCGGGGTCCTGACCAATCTGACCTTCAAGACCTTCTGGGGTCGGCCGCGGCCGGTAATGGTCTCGGAATTCAATGGTCCCTGGCAGTTCAAGGCCTGGTGGGATCCGACCGGCCAATGCGGGCGCAATTGCTCGTTCTTCTCGGGCGAGGGCGCCACGGCGTTCTGGACCTACGCCCCCGCCGCGCTCGCGCCGCCGTCGGTGCGGCCCTATGCCTATGTGGCAGCGACGGTGTTCGGCATCGCCACCTCGGGCTGGCGGATGGCCTTCGGCGGCCACTTCTTTACCGACGTGACCATCGCCGGCCTCGTCTCATTCCTGGTCATCTGGTTGATTCACGGATGGATTTACCGCTGGCCCTCGACCCGGAAGACCGACGAGGAGATTGATGCTGCGTTGACGCGCTTTGCCTGGCCGGGCTATCGCTGGCGGCAGAAATTGCGCGGTCGCGAGGTCGGTCCCGCACCCAATTCAACCGAAATTGCCCGATTGGACGTTCGATGACTACGATCCTGAAGAGCCTGCCCAAGGGCAAAAATGTCGGCATCGCCTTCTCCGGCGGCCTCGACACGTCAGCTGCGCTGCTGTGGATGAAGCAGAAGGGCGCCAAGGTCTTCGCCTATACCGCCAATCTCGGGCAGCCTGACGAAGCCGACTACGACGAGATTCCGCGCAAGGCCATGGAGTTTGGCGCCGAGAAAGCGCGCCTCGTGGATTGCCGCACGCAGCTGGTCCACGAAGGTATCGCCGCCATTCAATCCGGCGCGTTCCACGTCTCGACCGGCGGCATCGCTTACTTCAACACCACGCCGCTCGGGCGCGCCGTGACCGGCACGATGCTGGTCTCGGCCATGAAGGAAGACGGCGTCAATATCTGGGGCGATGGCTCGACCTATAAGGGCAACGATATCGAGCGGTTCTACCGCTACGGATTGCTGACCAATCCGGAGCTGAAGATCTACAAGCCCTGGCTCGACGATCAATTCATCGACGAACTGGGCGGCCGCGCCGAAATGTCGGCCTTCATGACCGCCCACGGCTTCGCCTACAAGATGAGCGCCGAGAAGGCGTATTCGACCGATAGCAATCTGCTCGGCGCGACGCATGAGGCCAAGGATCTCGAACAGCTCGACAGCGGCATCAAGATCGTCAACCCGATCATGGGCGTTCCGTTCTGGCGCGACGATTGCGCCGTCAAGGCGGAGAAGGTCGTGGTGCGGTTCGTCGATGGCCAGCCCGTTGCGCTGAACGGTCAGACCTTCTCCGATCCTGTCGCGCTGTTCCTCGAGGCCAATGTCATCGGCGGCCGCCATGGCCTCGGCATGAGCGACCAGATCGAGAACCGGATCATCGAGGCCAAGAGCCGCGGCATCTATGAAGCGCCAGGCATGGCGCTGCTGCACATCGCCTATGAGCGTCTTGTCACCGGCATCCACAACGAAGACACCATCGAGCAGTATCGCATGAGCGGCATGAAGCTCGGGCGGCTGCTCTATCAGGGCCGCTGGTTCGATTCCCAGGCCTTGATGCTGCGCGAGACGGCGCAGCGCTGGGTCGCGCGCGCGATCACCGGCGAAGTGACGCTCGAACTGCGCCGCGGCAATGACTACTCGATCCTGAACACCGAGAGCCCCAACCTGACCTACGCGCCGGAGCGGCTCAGCATGGAGAAGGTCGAGGATGCGCCGTTTACGCCAGCCGACCGCATCGGCCAGCTCACCATGCGCAATCTCGACATCACCGATACCCGCGCCAAGCTGGATCTCTATGCGAAGACGGGTCTGCTATCGGCCGGTGAGGGTTCGAACATTCCGAAGCTGGACAACGACAAGAACTGACGACCGTGGCGTTGTGACGCGTAGGATGGGTTGAGCGTAAGCAAAACCCATCCTACTCTCGCGTCTAGGTCTGGCACCTTCATCGCTACGCGCGCATCGACAGTTCGACGTCATTACCGAACGGGACCGACAGGTAGCCGTTCGCGGGATCGCGGACATAAGCGAGATAATCAGGGCTGTAATCCGCATTATCAGCGATGACGAAAGCGCCGGGCTGGAGACGGCTTTCGACGATCGCAAGCACTTCCGGATAGAGCGCCTTGGCGCCATCGAGCAGCAGCAGATCAATCTTATCGGGCAGATCGGCACGCAATGTCTGCAACGCATCGCCTTCACGGAATTCAACGAGATCGATCAGGCCGCCTTCGGCGAGATTCTGCCGCGCGATGACGATCTTCGAGGGTTCGAATTCGCTCGTGATCAGGCGGCCTCCGCCGTTGTCGTTCAGTGCTGCCGCCATATGCAGCGTCGAGATCCCGAATGACGTGCCAAATTCGACGATTGATCGAGCACTGGTCGATCGCGCCAGCATGTAAAGCAGCGCACCGGTCGCGGGCGACACGGCAAGCGGGACGTCCCTGAACCGGCTGTACAGATCGACATAGTCGGTCTTGCTCTGCATCATCCGCTGCCGATCGTCCTCAGACAGGTCGGCGACGGCCTGGCTGGTGCGGGACCGTGCGGCATCCGCTTCTTCAAACAGACGCTTGAGAAGGGGGCCGACGGGATCCGTCGTGAGTGTGGTCATGATATTTCCTGCAAAAGAGACGCTTGATTGCGTCCTCCTGCAAATACGAATATTTATTCGCATTCGCTAATCGCATTGCGGAGGCCGTAGATGGCCCGGCGTACAAGTCCTTCGATTCATTCGAGAAAGCAGCCGCAACAGGCTCGCTCCGAAGAGCTGGTCAGCGCCATTCTCGAAGCTGCTATTCAGGTTTTGGCGAAAGAAGGATTTCACCGCTTCACCACCGCACGCGTGGCGGAGAAGGCCGGTGTCAGCGTCGGATCGCTGTATCAATACTTCCCGAACAAGGCGTCGATCCTGTTTCGTTTGCAGAGCGACGAATGGCGAGACACCAACGACATGCTCCGCCAGATTCTGGAGGATGAAAGTGCATCGCCATCTGCGCGTCTTCGCAAACTGGTCCATGCCTTCATCAAATCGGAATGCGACGAAGCCGACATTCGCCATGCGCTCGATGGCGCGGCGCCGCTCTATCGGGATGCTCCGGAATCCCGCAAGGCCAAAGCGGCAGGACGACGCACATTCGCGTCCTTCATCGCGCATGCACTGCCAGCGGCGACCGAGGAGAGGAGATCGCTCGTCGTCGATGTCATCACCTCGACCTTGAGCGGAGTAGGAAAGGACTTTTCCATCCGCCCGCGATCAGCGGCCGAGATCGAATTTTTTGCGCAAGGCCTGGCAGATATGCTTTGCAGTTATCTTGAGAGCTCCGCGAACTATGAGACCTAGCATTTTGGCCTCCGTTCCGTTGGCACGGCCGCACGTCACCTGCCAGTCATCCAACTGTCGTAATGCAGGCCAGCGCCCTAAGCCGGGCGCCTCAGGGGGAATATTCATCATGACGAGAACCTTTATTGCGGCCGCTGCGACGCTGCTACTGACGAGCACCTCGCTGCCAGCACAGGCGATCTACCCGCTCGACCGCGCTGATATCCTCGCGAGCGCGAAATTCGACTTCAAGGTCGAGTTTCCCGAACTCGTTCAGGTCACCGACATCAAGGTGACGATCAACGGCGCCGATCAGACCGCAGCGTTCGGCAAATCCGCGGACTACATCGCGAGGGAAGACGGCAAGGATCAGTCCGCGCTGCTGCTGCGCGACGTGACGCTCGACAAAGTCGGGACTTACAAGATCGAAGTCAGCGACGGCGTACGCAGCCGCGCGGTGACGTGGAACGTCTACGATACCGGCCCGCGCAAGGCGAAGAATGTGATCCTGTTTATCGGCGACGGTATGTCGCTGGCGCACCGCGTCGGCGCCAGAATTCTTTCGAAGGGCATCACCGAAGGCAAGAGCCGCGGCAAGCTCGCGATGGACGACATGCCGCATATGGCGATGGTGGCAACGGCGGGCTCCGATTCCATCATCACCGATTCCGCGAATTCGGCCAGCGCCTATTCCACCGGCCACAAGACCGCAACCAATGCGATGGGCGTCTATGCGGATCGCACGGCGAATGTATTCGACGACCCGCAGGTCGAAACCATCACCAGCCTCGCGAAGCGCAAGCTCGATCTGGCGATCGGCATCGTCACCAATACCGAGGTCGAGGACGCGACGCCCGCCGCGATGATCGCGCATACCCGCCGCCGCGCGGCCTATGACGAGATCGTCGCGCAGTTCCTTGCGGCCAAGCCGGACGTATTGATGGGCGGCGGCGCAGCGAATTTCCTGCCGCAGGCAGCCGCCACCTCGAAGCGCAAGGATGACGTCGACTATGTCGCGCGCTTCCGCGATGCCGGTTATTCGGTTGCAACCACCGCGCCCGAACTGAACGGCCTCGCCAAGAAGCCGGAGACGCGCAAGCTGCTCGGCCTGTTCACGCCCGGCAATATGGATGGCGTGCTGGACCGCAAGTTCCTCGGCGGCGGCGGCGTGAAGAAATTTCCGCAGCAGCCTGATTTGACCGAGCAGGTGCATGCCGCGCTCAAGGTGCTATCGCGTAACGACAACGGCTTTTTCCTGATGGTCGAGTCGGGCCTGATCGACAAATACGCGCATCTGCTCGACATGGACCGCGCCGTCTATGACGTCATCATGCTCGACAATGCCGTGAAGCTGGCGCGCGACTGGGCGGCCAAGCGCGGCGACGATACGCTCATCCTCGTCGTCTCCGACCACAGCCATCCCAACAGCCTGGTCGGCACCGTCAATGACGACATGAGCAAGGAGTCGAACCTGCCGCTGCGCGAACGGCTTAGCGTCTATGAGAAGGCCGGTTTCCCGAACTATCCCGCGCCGGACGCCGAAGGCTATCCATCGCGCGTCGATGTCAGCCGGCGGCTTGCGATCATGTCGGCCAGCCTGCCGGACCACTATGAGACGCTGCGGCCGAAGCTCGACAACCCGAACGATCCGACCGAGAAGGGCGAAGAGCCCGGCACTTTCAAGGCCAACGAGAAATACAAGAATGCGCCGGGCAGCATGCTGCGGCTCGGCAATCTGCCGGCCATGATGGGCGCCAGCGTGCATTCCGGCGAGGACGTAATCCTCACCGCCACCGGCCCCGGCAGCGACCGTGTGAAGGGTTCGATGGACAATACGGAAGTGTTTCGCGTGATGGCGGATGCGTTGGGATTGGCGGCGAAGTAGTAGCGTCTTTCCCTCCCTCAAGCGGCTCAGCCGCGCAATGGGGAGGGTGGCGCGATGCGAGCGTCCAGCCGAGTATCGTGACGGGTGGGGTGGCGCAGCACACGGCGCTCTCAATTGCGGAGACACCCCATCCCGGCCTATCGGCCGCCCCTCCCCACTGCGCGGCTATGCCGCTTGAGGGAGGGAAGCCATTGGCAGCAGCGTACTATCAAAACAAAAATGGCCGGAATCGCTCCCGGCCATTTTCTTTCATATCAAACCGCTCAGCGACGCGGCGGCGCGGTACCTGGAGGCGGCGGGGGTAGCGACGCCTGACCGCCGTTCAACAGCGGCGTGATGTTGCGGATCGTGACGCGGCGGTTCTGGCGCTCCGGACCGTCGGTCTGGATCTTCAGATACTGCTCGCCATAACCCTGCGACGTCAGGTTTTCCGCCGGCACCTGGAATTGCTGGGTGAGCAATTCTGCCGCCGACTGGGCGCGGCGATCCGACAGCGACAGATTGTCGACGTCGGAGCCGACCGCATCGGTGTGACCCTCGATCAGGAACACCGCTCGTGGATTGCGCGAGATCGCCCGGTTGAGACCATCTGCGATCACCTGCAGCTTCGAGGCCTGATCCGGCGGGATATCCCACGAGCCTAGCTCGAAGTTGATCGAGTCCAGATCGATCGACGGCATGCGCTGGCGCACCATCGGGCTGTAGCGGATTTCATCGAGCGTATAGCGGCGCTCGATGCGATCCACCGGTGGCGCGATCAGCGTATCGTAGACGAGATCGGGCGAGGCCTGATCGTAGTCGACGATGTAACGGTTCTGCGGAATCCGGATCATCGGCGGCGGCAGATCGACATAGAAGCCGAGTCCACCCGGACCGCCGGGGCCGCGCGGACCGCGGAACGAGTTATCGATGATGATGATCTCGCGTCCCTCGCGGTCCCTGCGGATACGTCGCAGCAGCTGGCCGTCGCGGCCGACCACCGTGATGATCTGCGAGCCGTCGGGACGGATCACGATGGTCCGATCCTCACCGCCGACCCGGTCCGTACGGATGTCACGCGCGCCGTAGCGGAAGCGATCGACCTCGTTGTGGCGGATGAACGATTGACCGCTGGGATCCTGCACGATGATGCGTCCAGGCTCGGTGATGATCGTACGACCGCCTTCCTGGCGCTCGCTGCGCTGGCCGCGGAAATCGCCCATGTTGCGCGGCCCCTGGGGGGCAGCGCCTGGTGCGATCGGCGTCAGCGCTGCTGCCGGCGGCGGCGCCTGAGGGATCGGTGCCGTTACGGTCGGTGCGGGCGGCTGCACGACCTTGATGTTGCCGCCACCGGGGGCGACCACGAGAGGTGCAGCAGTGCTGGCGGCCGGCGCTGCGGCGGGTGCCGTCGCGTTCGGCGCGACACCGGGCGCAGCAGAGTTGGGCGGCGTGCCGGGTGCACCGGGCGCGCCTGCGCCCGGACCACCAGGAGGACCACGGCGACCATCCGAACCTCGTCCGTCAGGACCACGCCCATCAGGACCACCGGGGCGACCCGACGGAGGCGCACCCGCAGCAGGCGGTGTGCCAGGCGCAGTCGGAGCTGCCGACGGCGCCGGTGCTGCAGCAGGAGGCGTTGCCGCAGGGGGAGTCGCAGCCGCTGGCGGCGTTGCCGGTGTTGGAGCCGGTGTCGGCGCAGCAGCAGGTGCCGGACGCGCGGCAGGCGGAGTTGCTGCAGGCGGTGTCGCTGGCGCCGCGGCCGGTGGCGTTGCAGGCGCGGGACGTGCGCCGGCCGGCGGCGTGGCACCGGGTTCACGGCGCTCAGGACGTCCTTCGCCGGGCTCGCGACGTTCGGGACGCGCAGCGGGCGGCGTTGGCGCGGACGGAGCTACAGGCGCAGCGGTGGGCGCTGGAGGTGCGGCGCGCGGGGCCGGAGGCGCGACGGGAGCCGGCGGCGGAGCTGGGCGCGGCGGCGGAGCGGCCGCAGGTGGTGGGGGTGGCGGCGGTGCCGCGCGCGGAGGTGCAGCCGCAGGCGGCGGCGCAGCAGGAGGTGCCGGAGGCGCGGGACGCGCAGCAGGGGGAGCCGGTGGCGGCGGCGGTGGCGCCGCAGGGCGTGCGGCCGGCGGCGCAGCGGCGGGAGGCGCAGCAGCTGGCGGAGCCTTGGGTGGTGCCTTCGGGGGAGCCTTGGGCTCACCTTCAGGCGCAGCAGGTGCGGCCTGCGCGAGCACGATCGGCGCATCGACACTCGACGCATAAGCAGCGGTCGCTGCGATATGCGCAACGCCGAGCGTCGTCGTGGCCAGTAATACGAGACGAAGTTTTGTCATGATAGACCTTGGGCCCCGGATAAGGATCTTCAACAAACTGATTTTTGTCGGCCGAACAAATCGGCACATTGATCAACTGATATGCATTGGGCCGGAATGTGGCGACAGGCAAATGCAAATTCGTTTTTATTTTCGACACGACAATGGCCCAAACGCGCTTTGTTCATTGCGCGTTCAGGCCATCGATCTGTAGTTCGCTACATCACTGCAGGCGGCTGCTGACCCGGATTGATATCAGGATTTGGCACCGGCATCTCATCAGGCACATCTCCAGGCAACTCTTCGGGTCGCGACGGCTCACCGGGATCGCGCACCGGCGGCGGTACCTCGGGCCGCGGATTGCCCGGCGGGCTCTCCTGCGGCGGTTCGGAGGGTTGACCGGGCTTGATCGGTGGGTCCTCGACGGGATCGATGCCGGGTGAATCGTCTTTAGGCATCTAGATTGCGACCTTACGGTTGGTGCCGATGTCCGGGCGCGTACCAGTTACAGCCGCAGCGGCCATCTTTACATAGCTGATCACAGTGCCCGGCGAATCCCAGAACTCGGCATCGTCAGGCGTGAACTTCAGCACGCGAATATTCGGATCTTCTGCGCTGTCCCACCACGCCTTTGCGGAGGTGGTGAACAGCTCCTTGATCTTGGCGCGATCGTTCGAGACGGCAGCAGTGCCACTCACCGAGACATATTTCTGATCGCTCGCATCTGCGAAAGAGAGATTCACGTTCGGATTGCGCTTGATCTCATCATCCTTGTGCCTGCGCGCATCGCTGAGGAAGTAGACCGCATCGGCTTCGCGATCCACATAGGCAGCCATCGGGCGCGCTCGTAGCTTGTCGCCATCATGCGTCACCAGCATGGCGAAGCCAATCTTCTTCATCAATTCCCAGGTGCGTTCGATATCACGGGTATCGTCATTGGCCATCATCTGTCTCCGTTGGGGCTGAACTAACAACGACGCGATCGATGCGATGTTCCGCGACAACGGGCCGGATGAAGGCGGGTTTGACAGCGGAACAGGAACCGCCCATCAAGACGCAGTTTGGCCATACTATTTGACCTGGGGGATTTCGATGCCGTTCGCCTATTGGAGCATTCTGATTGCTGCACTGCTGCCGCTGATCATTATTGGTTATGCCAAAGCGGGATCGCGCGATAACAGCGCGCCGCGCGACAGCGCCGAGAACCTCTCAGGTGCCAAACGCCGCGCCTATGCCGCGCATCAGAATGCCTTCGAGAGCTTCCCGTTCTACGCAGTCTCGGTCGTCGCAGCGCTGAACTTTGGCGCATCGGCGACGACCGTGAGCGTGCTGGCCGCGCTCTATCTCGCGTTTCGGATTGCGCACGCGCTGCTGTACATCGCGGATAAATCGTCGCTGCGCTCAGCCGCCTATGCCGGCGGCCTCTTCGCCAATATCGCGATCTTCCTGTCGCCGGCGCTGAAGATCAACTTCTTCTAAGTTGAAACACGCAGCAAGCGCCTCATAGCGCCTGGTGTCACGCCGCGCTCCTGGCCGGCTTGCGCTGGCGCAGGAAGCGGCCGAGCAGACGGCGCTTACCCTTGCGCGGGATGAGATCGATGTCGCTGACCAGCTTGGCGCCGCCCTTGCGGCGCTCCAGCACGATCTTGCGGCTGTGGAAGGCTTCAAGCTCGACGCGATGCGCGACAGATACCACCGTGGCGTTGGGCAGCTCCTTGGTGAGCAGCTCCATCATCTTGTCCTGGCTCTTCGCGTCCAGCGCCGAGGTCGCTTCGTCCAGCACAATGATATCAGGGCGGTGCAAAAACAGCCGTGCGAAAGCGAGACGCTGCTTCTCGCCGCCGGACAGCGTCTGGTCCCACGGCGCATCCTCCTCGATCTTCTCCTTGAGATGGCCGAGCCCGACCTTGTCGAGGGCGTCGCCGATCTGCTCGACGGTCCAGTCCTCCGACGCCGCGGGATAGGCGGCTGCGCGGCGCAAGGTGCCTGACGGCACATAGGGCTTCTGCGGCAGCATAAAGAGCCGCCGGTCCGGATGGAAATTGACGCTGCCGCCGCCCCATGGCCACAGGCCCGCAATGGCACGCACCAGCGTGCTTTTGCCGGTGCCGGACTCGCCCGCGACAAGCAGACGTTCGCCAGGCTCGATCTTCACTTCGGCATCGCCGACGACGGCAGTGCCGTCATCGAGCGTCACGGAGAGATCATGCAGGCTCAGCATCGTCTCATCCGTCGTTTCGCCGCGCTTGATACGACCGATACCGTCGCCGAGTTCAGCGCGTTCGAGGCCGTCCAGCGACATCATCAGCGAGGCAATGCGGCGCGCGCAGGCGTTCCAGTCGGCAAGGCGCGGATAGTTGTCGACCAGCCAGCCGAATGCGCTTTGCACGATGGTGAAGGCAGACGCCGCCTGCATCACCTGACCGAGCGACATGCTGCCGTCGAGAAATTTCGGCGCGCACAGCAGCAGCGGCACAACGGGCGCGATCAGGCTCGAGCCCTGCGACACCAGCGTGGTGCGCATATGCTGTCCGGCAAGACGCGCCCATTGCCTGAGGACGTTGCCGAAGGTCTTGTCGATCCCGTCGCGCTCTTCTTCCTCGCCGCCGAGCAGCGCGATGCTCTCGCCGTTCTCGCGCACGCGAGTGAGCGCATAACGATACTCGGCCTCGGCCTGGTTTTTGTCCTCGGAAATCTGCACGAAGCGGCGGCCGATCACCATGATCGAGCCGGACGCAATGGCCGCATAGATGATCGCGGCAATGACGAGGAAGCCGGGAATGGTGATGAGACTGCCGCCTACAGTCAGCGTCAGCGCACCACCGATCGTCCACAGCACGACGATGAAAGTGGTGGCGGAGAGAAATGCCGCGATGACGCCGGAGACGAAGTCGACAGGCGAGTCGGTCGCGATGCGCAGATCCTCGGCGATCCGATATTCGGGATTCTGGTGATCGCCGCCGACGAGATTGAGCTGATAATAGCGGCCGCTGGTGAGCCAGCGCGACACCACAGAATTGGTCAGCCATGCGCGCCAGCGACGCTGGATGCCCATGCGGCCATAGACCTGCGCGACGCCAAGGAGCACGCTGCCGATGGCGAGCGGAAAGAACACGCCGGTGAGATGAAACACGCTGGCCGCATCGCGTTTCTCGATGGCGTCGAAGATCGCGCGGTTCCAGACATTGATGCCGTATTGAAACGCCACATTGGCGACGATGAGCAGCAGCAGCCCGACCGAGAACACCCAGGCTAGTCTGTCGCCCGACTTGCCCCAGAAGCCACGCGCGCTGATCCAGAATCGCGTCAGCAGATAGTCCTTGCGTGCCTGCTCGGCCTCTTCCGGCGTCAGGTCCGGATCGGGCTCCACGACTTCAGGCGGCGGCGGCTCGATATGCTTGCCGTCCTCGCCAACGACCCCGACAATCGGCCCCTTCAGATCGGACGCGTCGGATGCAGGCTTGGCTTCGTTAACTGAATGTTTGCTCATGGCGCGATAACGCCAAGGAAATCAAAAGGTTCCTTGGAGTTCCCGGCGGCTCAGACGGCTTCGCGCTGAGCCTTGCGCCAGGTGCCGGCCTTGGTGAGCACCCGCGACAATTGCTCGATCGAATAGGGCTTATGCAGCAGCTCGAACCCGAAGGTACCGTTCTGCGCAAGCACGTGACTGTAGCCGGAGGTCAGCACCACCGGCAGATCCGGATAGAGTTTTCGAATCTCCTGCGCCAGTTCGATGCCGGTCATTCCAGGCATCACGACATCGGAGAACACGACGTCATAGTGCGTGGCATGACGGGCGAGTTCGACGAGCGCTTCGTGAGCGTTCGGCCGCAACACCGTGGTGTAGCCAAGCTCGCTCAGCGCATCGGTCGCAAAAGTCCCGACGTCGCGATTGTCCTCCACGACCAGCACCGACATGCCGTGGCCATCGACGACGGGCGCTTCACTCGCCGACAGCGCCGGCGCGATGCTGTCGCCGGAGACGCGCGGCAGATAAAGCGTGAAAGTGCTGCCCTTGCCGACTTCGCTGGCGACCACGACCTCACCGCCGGATTGTTTGGCAAAGCCGAACACCTGCGAAAGTCCGAGGCCTGTGCCCTGCCCGACTTCCTTGGTCGTATAGAATGGCTCGAAGATGTGCTCGAACTGATCGGCAGGAATACCGCTGCCGGTGTCGGATACCGAGATCGCCACATAGCCGTCAGACCTCAGGGCAAGCGCAACGGGGACTTGCTCTGCCGCGCTGACGGCGATCGTCAGCCGCCCCTCGCCCGCCATGGCATCGCGCGCGTTAACCGCGATGTTGATCAACGCGGTTTCGAACTGGCCGATATCGGCATCCACAAACAACGCCTCATCGGGCACATGGGTCATAATCTCGATGGGCGCGCCCGTCAGCGTGCCGATAATCTCGCTCACCGAATGCACGCATTGGCCGACGTCGAATACTTCAGGCTTCAGCGTCTGGCGCCGCGCAAAGGCCAGCAATTGCGCTGTCAGCTTGGCGGCGCGATTCACTGTTTCGGAGATCGCTGCAATGTAGCGGGCACGACGATCCGGCGAGAGATCGGGCCGTTGCAGCAAGTCGACTGACGAGCGGATCACGGTGAGGAGATTGTTGAAGTCATGCGCGACGCCGCCAGTCAACTGGCCGAGTGCTTCGAGCCGCTGGCCATGTTTCAGCGCTTCTTCGGCCTCACGCCGTTTCATCGCTTCGAAATTGAGCCGGCGGGTGCGACGGATCGCGAATGCCAGCAACAGGAACAGCAATGCCGTCGCAGGAACGCCGAAGATCAGATGATAGCTGATGGTGCGCAGCCAGCGCGCACGGATCGCTGACGTCTCAAGACCTGCCGCGACATAGACCGGATAGCCGGCGAGCTGCTGATAGCCGATACGGCGCTCGACATTGTCGCCGGGCGAGACAAGCGTGACCAGTCCTCCAGCAGGATGGGCCGACAGGGTGCGACCCACGGGCCCCTTGGGATCGAGACGCACCTCACGATCGAGCTGCGGATATCGTGCCAGTATCGAACCATCGGTGAGACCAAGCGCAAAGAAGCTCCCGGCATCGTGGCCGATGCGCGCATAGAAACGATCGAAATATTCCGGAAAGACAGAGGCCTGCACCACGCCGGCGAAGCTGCCGTCGGCCGAGACCCGCCTGCGGCTCACACCAAAGAACGCCGCGCCCTGATAGGGCGGCCGCGGCAACAATGATTGACCGATAAACGTGCCGGCATCACCTGCGATATGGACCCTGTAATAATCGCGATCAGAGAAATCGAGATCCGGCAGCGTCAGATCCAGACTGTTGACCAGCGCGCGGCCTTTATTGTCGAACACCCAGACCGACTTCAACTGCGGCAGCGCATCGGTGAGTTGCTTTAGCCGGCCCGCCATCTGGTCCGATTGCGCACGCAGCTCGTCGTCGGATTTACCGCGTACGATCTCGTTCATTTCGGACAGGCTGCGGTCGATCGTCTCGAACACCTTTAAAGCGTGTTCATGCGCCACATCGAGCGCACGCTCGATCTCGCGGTCGGCGATCTCGCGGGTCGACACCCACGATGTCGCCGCCGCGAACAAAAACAGTGCAAGCGGAAGGGCCAGCGAAGCGGCCATCATCCATTGCAGCGTTCTCAACGAATTTTGGTGTTCGGTCTTCACAGCACCTGCCCGACTCCCTGCAGTCTAGCGCAAGGGCGGTGTCTCACCAACCGCTCCGCGGGCGGGAACCCGCCGTAGCCGGGAGGAGGTCCTGTGGCGTTAGCCGGCCGCGCTCATTTGCGACCGGAAGGCCCATTTGGTGAAATGCTGCTCGATCCCCGCGAAGACCGCGTACATGAGCACGCCTTCAAAGGCGAGCAGCAGCAAGGCGGCGTAGACATTCGCCATACGGAAGCTGGCGCCCTCCAGCGCGATCAGGTAGCCGAGCCCGGCATTGGCGCCGAGCGTCTCCGACACAACAGTGCCGACGAATGCCAGGGTGATAGCAATCTTCAGCGAGCCAAAGAAATATGGCAGCGCACGCGGAATGCCGACCTTGAGCATAATGTCGAGCTTGCCAGCGCCGAGGGCCCGCAACACGTCCTCGAGTTCCGGCTCGGTTGTCGCCAGACCCGTGGCGATATTGACCACGATCGGAAAGAACGAAATCAGGAAGGCGGTGACGATTGCCGGCACTTCGCCGATGCCGAACCACAGAATCAGCAGCGGCACGATGGCAACCTTCGGGATGGTGTTGAAGCCGATCATGACCGGATAGAGCCCGCGATAGATCGCCCGCGACCAGCCCACCACGAGGCCGAGGATGATGCCGAAGCCGACGGCCAGGGCAAATCCGACCATGGTCACCCAGAGCGTGACCCAGGAATGATAGAGAAACACACGCCAGAGTTTGAACATCGCCGCAAAGGCGGCCGATGGCGGCTGCAGCACCGACGTGTTGACCTTGAAGACGATGCAAGCCAGCTCCCAGACCAGGAAGATGGCAATGGTGAAGAGCCAGGGCGAAAGCTTCTCGAGAGTCCGCGGGTTCATGACTGGCGCACCTGTGCGATCTTCATGCGCAGCTCCATTACGATGTCACCGAACTCCTTTTCATAGGTCACCTGCAGATCGCGCGGGCGCGGGAAATCCACTGGCTTGATCTGGACGATGTGACCGGGGCGCGCGCTCATGACGTAGATATTGTCGGCGAGGAACGCCGCCTCGCGCAGATCGTGCGTCACCAGAATCACCGTGAAGCCCAGTCGTTGCCAGAGATCGCGCAGCACGCACCACAGTTCCTCACGCGTGAACGCGTCGAGGGCGGCGAAGGGCTCATCGAGCATCAGCAGCGCCGGCTCGTGGATCAGCGAGCGGCACAGCGACACGCGCTGTTGCATGCCACCGGACAACTCCCAGGGATAGCGGTCGCCGAAGCCGGCGAGACCGACGGTAGCCAGAAGCTGCTCGGCCTTGGCGCGGAACTCCACTTTTTTGGAACGAAACTGCGAGCGATGTGGTTCTACGATTTCCAGCGGCAGCAGGACGTTGTCGATCACCTTGCGCCACGGCAGCATGTTGGCGTTCTGGAACGCCATGCCGGCCATTTTGACCGGGCCTGTCACCTGTTTGCCGTCGATGGCGATAGTGCCGGCCGTCGGCTTGTGCAGGCCCGTGACAAGCCGCATCAAAGTGGACTTGCCGCAGCCGGAGGGGCCGACCACCGCGGCGAATTCGCCGCGCTGGACTTTGAGCGTCGCATCCTGAAGCGCGACAATGTCACCCGACGCGCCACGGTATTTCAGCGTGACGCCATCGATATCTACGAACGCTTCCATGCGCGACGACCTGGCCTTCTGTCGTGACGCTTAGAACTTGCGTGCGTCGGCCGGGGGCAGATACTCCGACGTGAACAGATCCCCCGCCTTCGGTTTCGGATTCTTGAACTCGTAGGTCACGGCGATCTGATCGATAGCGTCCGTCATGCGCTTCTCGTCGATGCCGCCGACGCCATTGGCCTTCACCCACGGTGTCACAAAGTTGTCCTTCAGCGACATCTTGAGACGGGCGAGTTCGATCTTCTCGTCGGCGGTCTCGTTACGCTTCATCACCGACTTGATGGCAGTGTCGGGGTCCTTGATGGTGTCGATGATGCCCTTGACGGTCGCGCGCACGAAGCCGGCAACGAGTTTCGGATTGGCCTTGGCGAATTCGGGGTTCACCATGATGGCATTGCCATAGAGCACGATGCCGTAGTCGGACATGAGCATTACCTTGATGTCCTTTTCGGCGATGCCCTTGGACATCAGGTTGAAGTAGGACGAGAACGAGAAGCCGGTGATCGCATCGACCTTGCCGTCAGCGAGCATCGGCTCGCGTACCGGGAAGCCGACATTCTCGATCTTTACCTTGCTGTCGTCGATTTTGTTCTCTTTGACGAAGGCCTTCCACTGCGCGAAGGCACCGTCCGGCGCCGGCGCGCCAAGGATCTTGCCTTCGAGATCCTTGGGCGAATTGATGCCCGACTTCGCAATGCTGACGATGGAGAAGGGCGGCTTGTCATAGACCATGAGGACGCCCTTGACGTCCTTGTCCGGATTCTGGTCGCGGAAGCGCGCCAGCGAATTGATGTCGAAGAAGCCGATCGGATAGGTGCCCGCCGCGACCCGCGCGATGCCGGCGACCGAGCCTGGACCGGAGTCGATGGTCACGTTGAGGCCTTCGGCCTTGTAGTAGCCCTTGTCGAGCGCAACGAAATACGGCGCGGACGGACCCTCGAATTTCCAGTCGAGCGCGAATTTGACATCGGTGTCGGCGCTCGCGGATAGCGCAGACGCCAGCAGCGCTGCACCCGCCATGACGCTCAAACCCAGCTGACGAAACATGAAAACTCCCCTGATCAATTATCAGGCACAGGCTAGCACAGCCCGTGCCAACCTTGGCGAGTCCCCTTTTCAACGAGAAATAGCGCCGCGGCTCCGAGGGATCGGGTTCGAGGAGGCAACATGCTTAAATCGTGAGCAAAAAAGAACACCGGCCTGCTTGCGCAGACCGGTGTCCTGATCGGCAAACCCGGATCCTTAAAACGTCAGACCTGACGCTCGACCATCTTCATCTTCAGCTCGGCGATAGCTTCGGAGGGGTTGAGACCCTTCGGGCACGCCTTGGCGCAGTTCATGATGGTGTGGCAGCGATAGAGCCGGAACGGATCCTCGAGATTGTCGAGACGTTCACCGGTGGCTTCGTCGCGGGAATCCTTGACCCAGCGGGTGGCCTGAAGGAGGGCAGCCGGACCGAGGAAGCGGTCGCTGTTCCACCAATAGCTCGGGCACGAGGTCGAGCAGCAGGCGCACAGAATGCATTCGTAGAGGCCGTCGAGCTTCTCGCGGTCCGAATGGCTCTGCTTCCATTCCTTCTGCGGGGTCGGCGTGGTGGTCTTCAGCCACGGCTCGATCGACGCATACTGGGCGTAGAAGTTGGTGAGATCCGGCACCAGGTCCTTCACGACGGGCTGATGCGGCAGCGGATTGACCTTGATGGCGCCGTCGTCGACTTCGTCCATCGCACGGGTGCAGGCCAAGGTGTTCTGGCCATCGATGTTCATGGCGCAGGAGCCGCAGACGCCTTCGCGGCAAGAGCGGCGGAAGGTCAGCGTCGGATCGATGTTATTCTTGATCCAGATCAGACCATCGAGAACCATCGGACCGCAGTCGTTGGTATCGATGTGATAGGTGTCGACCGACGGGTTCTTGCCGTCATCCGGATTCCAGCGATAGACGCGGAATTCGCGCGTCTGCGTGGCGCCGGCCGGCTTCGGCCATTCCTTGCCGCCGGTGATCTTGGAATTCTTCGGAAGTGCGAACTCAGCCATTCTCTCAAGCCTTCGCTGTCATCATTAGTACACGCGCGCTTTGGGCACGATGTACTGAACGTCGTTGGTCATCGTGTAGTCGTGCACCGGGCGATAATCGATGGTGGTCTTGCCGCCCCCATCGATCCACGCCAGCGTGTGCTTCATCCAGTTCTTGTCGTCGCGATCCGAGAAGTCCTCGCGCGCATGCGCGCCGCGGCTCTCGGTGCGGTTCGCAGCCGAGTCCATGGTGACGATGGCCTGAGTGATCAGGTTGTCGAATTCGAGGGTCTCGATGAGATCCGAATTCCACACCAGCGACCGGTCAGACACGGCGATATCGCCGATACCGCCATACACCTTGTGGATCAACTCCTTGCCTTCGTTCAGCACTTCACCAGTGCGGAACACGGCGCAGTTGGTCTGCATCACATGCTGCATGTTCTCGCGGATCTTCGCGGTCGAAGTGCCACCCTTCGCATAGCGGTAGTGATCGAGACGACCAAGCGCGCGGTCGGCCGAGTCCTTCGGCAGGTCGGGCTGCTTGGCATTCGGCGTCAGCTTCTCAGCGCAGCGCAGCGCGGCCGCACGGCCGAACACCACGAGATCGATCAGCGAGTTGGAGCCGAGACGGTTGGCGCCGTGCACCGACACGCAGGCAGCTTCGCCCACGGCCATCAGGCCCTGCACCACCGCATTGTCGTCGCCGTCTTTCTTGGTGACGACTTCGCCGTGATAGTTGGTCGGGATGCCGCCCATATTGTAGTGCACCGTCGGGACGATCGGGATCGGCTCCTTGGTTACATCGACGCCGGCGAAAATGCGCGCCGAGTCGGAGATGCCCGGCAGACGTTCGGCCAGCACCTTCGGATCGAGATGGTCGAGATGAAGGAAGATGTGATCCTTCTTCTTGCCGACGCCGCGGCCTTCGCGGATTTCGATGGTCATGGCGCGCGAAACCACGTCGCGCGAGGCGAGATCCTTGGCCGACGGTGCGTAGCGCTCCATGAAGCGCTCGCCTTCGGCATTGACGAGATAACCGCCTTCGCCGCGCGCGCCTTCGGTGACGAGACAGCCCGAACCGTAAATGCCGGTCGGATGGAACTGAACGAATTCCATGTCCTGCAGCGGCAAACCAGCCCGCAGCGCCATACCGCCGCCGTCACCGGTGCAGGTATGCGCCGAAGTGCAGGAGGCGTAAGCGCGGCCGTAGCCGCCGGTGGCGAGAATGACGGTCTGCGCCTTGAAGCGATGCAGCGTGCCATCGTCGAGCTTGAGCGCGATGACGCCGCGGCAGACGTTCTGATCGTCCATGATCAGATCGATGGCGAAGTATTCGATGAAGAACTCGGCCGAGTGGCGCAGCGCCTGGCCGTACATCGTGTGCAGCATGGCATGACCGGTCCGGTCGGCGGCCGCGCAGGTGCGCTGGGCCTGGCCCTTGCCGTAATCCATGGTCATGCCGCCGAACGGGCGCTGATAGATCTTGCCGTCTTCGGTGCGCGAGAACGGCACGCCCCAATGTTCGAGCTCGTAAACGGCATCGGGCGCGTTGCGCACCATATATTCGATGGAATCCTGATCGCCGAGCCAGTCCGACCCCTTCACGGTGTCGTACATGTGCCAGCGCCAGTTATCCTCGTGCATGTTGCCGAGCGAGGCGGAGATGCCGCCCTGTGCTGCAACCGTGTGCGAGCGGGTCGGGAACACCTTGGTGATGCAGGCGGTGCGCAGGCCAGCTTCGCCGCAGCCAACGGTCGCGCGCAGGCCGGCGCCGCCGGCGCCAACGACAACGACGTCATAGGTGTGATCTTCGATGGGATAGGCGTGGCCGTTGGTGGCGGGGCCGCCAACGCCGTTCGCGCCAGTGCCGTTGACGGCCATGCGCTACACTCCGGATGAAAGTTTAAGGATGGCGTAGATCGATGCCAGCGCCACAGCGGCAGAGAAGAAATTGTTGCCGATGATCGAGATCAGCTTGATCTTCTCGTCATGGACATAGTCTTCGATCACGACCTGCATGCCGATCTTCATGTGCCAGACGCTGGCAACAATGAAGAGCAACATGACGATGGCCACGATCGGCGAACCAAGGACCTGCGCGACGCCGGCCTGATTGCTTCTGAAAACCGACATCACGATGAAGATCACAGGGATCAACAGAAGTAGCATGGCCACTGCAGTCAGGCGCTGACGCCAGAAGTCTGATGTGCCCGAATGCGAGGAGCCGAGACCACGGACGCGGCCGAGCGGCGTGCGCACCGACTTCGGAGAGTTGGAACCGCTCATCGTCCGCCTCCGATCGCGTAGGCAACGATCCAGAGCAGGATGGTGATGCCGATGCCGCCGATCAATGCGGCCCAGGTGAGCCATTCACGCTCGGATGGCTTGAAACCGTAACCGAGATCCCAGACCAGATGGCGGATGCCGCTCATGGCATGATGGATCAGCGCCCACGTGTAGCCGAATGCGATCAGGCGACCGATGATGCTGCCGGTGAAGGCCTGCACATGGGCATAGGCGGCTGGGCCGGACGCAGCGGCGATCAGCCACCAGACAAGAAGCAAGGTGCCGAAATACAAGGCGACGCCAGTAGCGCGATGGACGATGGACAGCGCCATCGTCAGGGTCCAGCGGTACACTTGGAGATGCGGCGAAAGGGGTCGTTCGATCCGAGCGGTCATTTAGCAACTTTGACAGGTTAATGGGCAGACGGTGCCCGATTGGGGATCGCGTAGAGCAATTCTATTTACGAACTCAAAACAACCAGTGCAATCGCGAAATGACATACTCCGAACAATCGTTCAGAGCTTCAAATGAGCCTTGCATTTGCGGGTATTGACAGGTGCCGGGCTTGTTGCTGACAGCCTTGGTGAAGCGCGATTCATGAGAACTTCATGATGCGATAGCAAATGGCAATCGGAGCGGGAATGGCTGGGCTCAATGTAACCGAGATTGTCGAACTGGCGGCGCTTCTTATTGCCGTCGGCGCACTGGCCGGTTTCCTGGCAGGTGTCTTCGGGATAGGCGGGGGCGCCATCCTGGTCCCCGTATTTTACGAGTGTTTCCGCATCGCCGGAGTGCCTCTGGAAGTACGGATGCCGCTCTGTATCGGCACCTCGCTGGCCATTATCATCCCGACCTCGATCCGGTCCTTCCGTGCCCATATGGCCCGCGGCGCCGTAGACATGGAGATCCTGCGGAAGTGGTGGTGGCCGATCCTGATCGGCGTCGTCATCGGCAGTGTCACCGCCCGCTATGCGCCGGAGCGGCTGTTCAAGATCGTTTTCGTTGCCGTTGCCTGGTCCGCGGCGGCACGGCTGCTGCTCGCGCGCGACGGCTGGAAGCTCGGCCACGACTTGCCCGACGGCCCACTGATGAAGATTTACGGCTTCTTCGTCGGTCTTCTCTCCACGCTGATGGGCATTGGCGGCGGATTGTTCTCGAACCTGCTGATGACCTTTTATGGCCGGCCTATCCATCAGGCGGTGGCGACATCCTCAGCACTCGCCGTGCTGATCTCGATCCCCGGCGCCATCGGCTACATCTATGCCGGCTGGCCGGCCGCCGCGCGCTTTCCCGATGTCGCAGCGCTGCAGCTTCCCTTCACTGTCGGTTATGTCTCGCTGATCGGCGCGCTGCTGGTGATGCCGACCAGCCTGCTGGTGGCGCCGCTCGGCGTGAAGGCGGCACATGCGATGTCGAAGCGCGCGCTGGAAATGGCGTTTGGAATTTATCTATTCATCGTCGGCAGCCGGTTTGTCATCGCTCTAATATGACCCCGTAAATCAGAGCGGCCGACGCACAACAGCTACCGTAATAGTATCCGGATCACAACTTGCTATGGATGCCGTCAGACCACACGACGGAACACCGATGGCGCACTCACATCACGATCATGACGACCACGGTCACACACACGACCATGCCGGCCACGACCACGCGCAAGGCGATCACGCCGGTCATTCCCACGGTCCCGGCGGACATGTGCATGCGCCCGCTAATTTCGGCATGGCTTTTGCCATCGGCATCAGCCTCAATACCGTCTTCGTCGTCATCGAGGCGATTTACGGCTATGCCAGCGGCTCGATGGCGCTCGTGGCCGATGCCGGGCACAATCTCTCGGATGTGCTCGGGCTGATCGCGGCATGGACCGCAGCTGTGCTGTCAAAGCGCGCGCCGACGCCGCGCTTCACCTATGGCTTGCGCGGTTCTTCAATTCTGGCGGCGCTCTTCAACGCGGTGTTCCTGCTGGTTGCCGTCGGTGCCATCGCCTGGGAAGCCGTGCTAAGACTGTTCAATCCCGAACCGGTAGCCGAGGTCACCGTGATTATCGTCGCCACCATCGGCATCGTCATCAACGGCGTGACCGCGTGGCTGTTTGCCTCGGGCCGCAACAGCGACCTCAACATTCGTGGCGCCTATCTGCATATGGTCGCCGACGCTGCCGTCTCGGTTGGCGTGGTCATTGCCGCGATCGCCATCATGTTTACCGGCTGGCTGTGGATCGACGCCCTGACCAGCCTCGTCATCTGTGTGCTGATCGTCTGGGGCACCTGGAGCCTCTTGCGCGACTCCACTGCGATGTCGCTCGCCGCCGTTCCGCGCGGCATCGACCCCGTTGCCGTGCGCGGCTACCTCGAACAATGCCCCGGCGTCGCGCAGGTGCACGACCTGCATATCTGGCCCATGAGCACAACCGAAGTGGCGCTGACCTGTCACATGGTGATCCCGTCAGGCGCACCCGGCGACGCCTATCTGATGGAAGTCGCCGCGCGCCTGAAGCGTGACTTCGGCATTGAGCACGCGACGATCCAGATCGAGATGGATCCGAATTCGGCCTGCGCACTCGCGCCGGAGCATGTGATCTAGGGTATGGCCACACAGCATCTCATGGTTCGAGACGGCGCTGCGCGCCTCCTCACCATGAGGGACCGCGCGGGGACCTACTTCGCGTAGATATCCTTGTAGCTATCGCGCAGTACGTTCTTCTGCACCTTGCCCATGGTGTTGCGCGGCAGATCGTCGACGAAGATCACGCGCTTCGGCATCTTGAACTTGGCGATCTGGCCATCCAGCGCCTTGAGCACGGAGGCCTCGTCGATCGCGGTCTTCTTGTCGCTCACGACCACGGCAGTGACGCCCTCGCCGAAATCTGCATGCGGTACGCCGATCACGGCGCTTTCTATCACGCCGGGCATGGCGTCGATCTCGCTTTCGATTTCCTTCGGATAGACATTGAAGCCGCCCGAGATAACCAAATCCTTGCCGCGGCCGAGAATGTGGACATAGCCCTTGGCGTCGATCTTGCCGAGGTCGCCGGTGATGAAGAACCCGTCGTCGCGGAACTCCGCCTTGGTCTTCTCCGGCATCCGCCAATAGCCCTGGAACACATTCGGCCCTTTCACCTCGATCATGCCGATGGTGTCGCGCGCGAGTTCTTTGGCCGTCTCCGGATCGGTGACGCGTACGGACACGCCGGGCAGCGGGAAGCCGACAGCGCCAGGCACGCGCTCGCCGTCATAGGGGTTCGACGTGTTCATGTTGGTTTCGGTCATACCGTAACGCTCGAGCACGGCGTGGCCAGTGCGCGCAAACCATTCGCGATGCGTATCGGCCAGCAGCGGCGCGGAGCCGGAGATGAACAGCCGCATGTGGCAGCAAGTCTCTTTCGTCAGGTTCGGCGACTGCAGGATACGCGTGTAGAAAGTCGGCACGCCCATCAGCACGGTGGCGCGGCCCATCAGCTTGATGATGAGTTCCGGATCGAGCTTGGGCAGGAAGATCATCGACGCGCGCGCAAACAGCGTCACATTGCTCGCCACGAACAGACCATGCGTGTGATAGATCGGCAGGGCGTGGATCAGCACGTCGTCCTTGGTGAAACGCCAGTATTCAACGAGGCTCAGCGAGTTCGACGCCAGATTGTCGTGGCTCAGCATCGCTCCCTTGGAGCGGCCGGTGGTGCCCGACGTATAGAGGATCGCGGCGAGATCTTCGTTCTTGCGCTCGACCGTGCTGAAGTCCGGCTTCTCTTTCGCTGCCGCATCGGTCAGCGAACCCTTGCCGTCGGCGCCCAGCGTCTCGACCTTCGCACCGACCTTGGCCGCAATGGCGGCGAAGCCTTCAGCCTTGGAGGGATCGCACACCACCAGCGACGGTTCGGCGTCGGTAATGAAGTAATCGAGCTCGTTCAGCGTATAGGCGGTGTTGAGCGGCAGATAGACCGCGCCGGCCCGCACCGTCGCCAGATACAGCACTAGGCCCGGCACCGACTTATCGGTCTGCGCCGCGACGCGGTCACCCGGCTTGACGCCGCGAGCCACCAGCACATTGGCCATCTGGCCCGCCAGCGCGATCAGGTCGCCATAGCTGATGTGCTTGCCCTCGGGCGTCTCGATCGCGAGACGTGAGGCATCGTCGAGTTTGTCGAACAGGCGAGAAAACAGGTTGGCGTTCATGGCAAGGTCACGCGGTGCAGGAGTGCGGGAGCGACCGGTGCAGCTAGCCTGACGATCGCGTCATTTGTCCCGTTCCTTAGCAAGAATGGCCATATCTAGGCAACGCATGCCCCATGGGGATCGCCCCCATATCTGGTGGATCGGCCCCCTGGGTCGCGTCATCCCGCCGCGGTTTCCGCGCGTGATTGTATCAAACGCGATGCATCGAACGCGTTGTTGCCTCGCGCGAACGGGATGCGCCCGTAAAAGTTTCAACGGCGCCGAAAAATATAGCCTGAAACTGGTCCCGAGACCTCGCGTAACTCGGGCATCGACGGCGCAATCTGGCCTCCAGGGGATTGCCGCGGTTGATGCCATTCATCGCACCAGCGAGATCGCTGGTCACTTACATCACTCGGGAGACGATCCATGTCCAAGCGCATTGCACTTCTGTCGGCCATCGCATTCAGCACCCTCGCCATCACTGGCGCCGTGCTTGCCCCCGCGCAGGCCGAAGACAAGAAGATGATGAAGAGCGAAATGTCGGGCGAGAAGACCGTCATGGTCGGCGGCGCGCCGATGTATCCGTCGAAGAACATCGTCGAGAACGCCGTCAACTCGAAGGATCACACTACGCTGGTCGCCGCCGTGAAGGCCGCCGGCCTGGTCGATACCCTCTCCAGCAAGGGCCCGTTCACGGTGTTCGCACCGACCAACGCCGCCTTCGGCAAACTGCCGGCTGGTACCGTCGATACGCTGGTGAAGCCTGAGAGCAAGGCGACCCTCACCAAGATCCTGACCTACCACGTGGTGCCCGGCAAGCTGAACGCCGCCGACCTCAAGGACGGCCAGAAGCTGAAGACCGTGGAAGGCGAAGAGCTGACCGTGAAGGCTTCGGGCGGCAAGGTGATGATCGTCGATGCCAAGGGCGGTTCCTCGACTGTAACCATCGCCGACGTCAACCAGTCGAACGGCGTGATTCACGTCATCGATACTGTCCTGATGCCGAAAGCCTGATCTCCGGCTTCTGCGCAACAAGTTCGCGCATCCTGACTTGTCCCCACTGGATGCGCGCGCGTCCCCGAAGGATACCGAGGGGCGCAAAAGGAGCGAGCCGGGGCAGCCCGGCTCGCTTTTTTGTGATCGATATGAGCCGGCCCGACCGGGGTTGTTACAGGAGCCGCCGTAACGAACGACCGGTTATGCCGTATAGCTGGTAATAACTCGCGTCACCGAGCACCAATCGAACCACTGCTCAGCCAGGATATGCCTATGTCGAGCATCACAGCCGCCGGCGACCACGCCGCAACCAAGGTTACGAACACCAAAGTCATCCAGCCCGCCTGGGTGCGCGTCGTGCACTGGATCAACGCTGTCGCGATCGTGCTGATGATCATGTCGGGCTGGCAGATCTACAACGCCTCGCCGCTGTTCAATTTCACATTCTCATCATCCATTACGCTGGGTGGTTGGCTCGGCGGCGGCATCATGTGGCACCTCGCCGCCATGTGGCTGCTGGTGATCAACGGCCTCGTCTATCTCACTCTTGGCATGGTCACCGGACGCTTCCGCAAGAAGCTGCTGCCGATCTCGGCGAAGGGTGTACTCGACGACACCAAGGCTGCGCTGACCGGCAAGCTCTCGCACGCTGATCTCTCGACCTACAATCAGGTGCAGAGGCTGCTCTATACCGGGATCATTGTGGTCGGCATTCTGATCGTGCTGTCGGGTCTCGCGATCTGGAAGCCCGTCCAGTTGCAATATCTTACTGCGCTGTTCGGCGGCTATGACACTGCCCGCTATGTGCATTTCTTCATGATGGCGGCCATCGTCGGCTTCCTCGTCATCCATATCGCTCTGGCCCTGATCGTGCCGAAGAGTTTGCGTGCAATGATTATCGGACGCTGAGGGACACGACCATGATCAGAAAAATTCGCTCCCTCATCATTCCCGGCGTCGACAAGGATCTCCTCGTCAAGGACGCCACGAAGCTAATGCCCGACCTGTCGCGCCGCCGTTTCATCGCGTCGGGCGCAAGCTTCGGTGCGTTAACGCTGCTCACCGGCTGCGATGTGAGCGACAGTCTCTCGGCTGAAAACCTGCTGACGCATATGTCCAAGTTCAACGACATGGTTCAGGCCCGAATCTTCAATCCGAACACGCTGGCGCCGACCTATTCCGAGAAAGACATCAAGCGTCCGTTCCCGTTCAACGCCTTCTACGCCGAGGACGACGCACCGAATGTGGACGGCAAGGAGTGGAAGCTCGAAGTCTCCGGTCTGGTGCAGGACAAGAGGTCCTGGACGCTGGATGAACTGCACAAGCTGCCGGAAGTATCGCAGATCACCCGCCATATCTGCGTGGAAGGCTGGAGCGCCATCGGCTCCTGGCAGGGCACGCCGCTGCGCGACTTCCTGAAACTGGTCGGCGCGGACACCAATGCGAAGTGGGTTCATTTTCGCTGCGCCGAGGACTATGCGAGCTCGCTCGATATGCCCACGGCGATGCATGCGCAGACGCAGATGACCTTCAAGTTCGACAATCAGCTTCTGCCGCGGGCCTATGGTTTCCCAATGAAGATCCGCGTACCGACCAAACTCGGATTCAAGAATCCGAAATACGTCGTCGCGATGGAAGTCACCAACGACTACAAGGGCGGCTATTGGGAAGATCAGGGCTATAACGATTTCAGCGGGAGCTGATCGGCTTCTGGAACATCGCCAGCACCGCACCGAACACCAGCGTCGCTGCTGAGACCACAAGAGCGGATGTGAGACTGCCGGTCGCGTCCGAAATGGCACCCACCGCGATCGGACCAAGAGTCTGGCCGATGCCGAACACGATCGTCACCGCCGCGATGGCCTTCGACCATGCCGCGCGAGGATAGTTGAAGCGCACGAAGGCCGTGGTTGCCGCAACCACCGCGAAGAATGCAACGCCGAAAATGGCGGCGGAGATGCCGAGCACCACAGGCGAATGCCCGAGCAGCGGCATCGCTGCGCCTACCGCATTGGTGCCAAGAATGATTGCCATGGCGCGGCCGCTCTGGCCACGCGCCAGCACATTACGCCACAGCCAGGGCGACGCGAACGAGCTGACGCCGATCAGGCACCAGAACGCGCTTTGTGCCAAAGCGCTGCCGCCGCCATCGCGCACATAGGCAATCATGAAGGTCATGTAGGCAATATAGCCGGCGCCAAACATGAAATAGGCAATGAGGTAAATCCACATCGGGCGGATCGCGAGCGGCGCCTTGTCGTCCGTTGACGTGTCATCAGCCGCATCGATGCGCGGGCGCAACAGCGGCAGGCCGATCACGACCGATACGAGACCGAGGACCAACCACACGATCCACCAGGAGCCCGGACCAAAGCCCTGCAGCACGAACGGCGCGATCAGACCGGACAGGAGGATACCCATACCTGGCCCGGCATAAAACAGACTGAGCAGATAGGACGACCGTTCGGGATAAGCGAGGCCGATGGTGGCGGCGAGCGCGCCGCCGGCCACGAACGAAACCGCCGCGCCAAAACCGGTGACCAGCCGCGCGATGCTGAGCAGCGTAAAATCCACGGTGACGCCGCAAACGATGAGCGACAGGATGCAAGCAAGCGTACCGCCCTGAATCACCGCGATCAGACCGAAGCGCCTGCCGAGCCCGGCCGCAACCAGTGCGCCGGCGAGATAGCCCGCGGCGTTGACGGTATTCATGAAGCCGGCCGCCGAATAGGACCATTGCAGGCTGTCGCGCATATCGGGCAACACCAGCGAATAGGCAAAGCGGCCGATGCCGAGCCCGATGGCCGGCGCGAGCGACAGGACGAGTATCAGCCACGCCGGGTTAGGGCGCGCCGGGGAAGGCACAGATGACGTCACGGGGATCTCCGCTGCGTCAGCAATGTCGCAGGTTTCACGGCACCCGCAATCATCCCTTCGGCAACACTGTCTTGCCATTCCTGCAATGACGTCTTAGCACTCGCGGCAATCAGTAACGGATTGCAAGGGCACTTGAATATGGCAACGCACAAATTGCTGCTTCTCCCCGGCGACGGCATCGGCCCTGAAGTGATGGCCGAAGTGAAGCGCCTGATCGACTGGATCGATGCCCAGGGCATCGCCAAATTCACGATCGGGAACGGCCTGGTTGGCGGCGCCGCCTATGATGCCGACAAGCTCCCTATCACCGATGCCACAATGGCCAAGGCGGATGCCGCCGATGCCATCATCTTCGGCGCCGTCGGCGGCCCGAAGTGGGACAGCGTGCCTTATGAGCATCGCCCCGAGGCCGGCTTGCTGCGCCTGCGCAAGGATCTCGGCTTGTTCGCCAATCTGCGCCCAGCCGTGTGCTATCCCGCGCTGGCGGAATCATCGAGCCTGAAGCGTGAGGTCGTCGAGGGCCTCGACATCATGATCGTGCGCGAGCTCACAGGCGGCGTCTATTTCGGCGAACCGAAGACCATCACCGATCTCGGCAACGGCCAGAAGCGTGCCGTCGATACGCAGGTTTACGACACCTATGAAATCGAGCGCATCGCCCGCGTCGCTTTCGATCTGGCCCGCAAGCGTCAGAACAAGGTGACGTCGATGGAGAAGCGTAACGTCATGAAGTCGGGCGTGCTCTGGAACGAGGTTGTCACCCAGGTGCATGGCCGCGAATACAAGGACGTCACGCTCGAGCATCAGCTCGCTGATTCCGGCGGCATGAACCTCGTGAAGTGGCCGAAGCAGTTCGATGTCATCGTTACCGACAACCTGTTCGGTGACATGCTCTCCGACATCGCAGCGATGCTGACCGGCTCATTGGGCATGCTGCCCTCGGCCTCGCTCGGCGAAGTCGATGCCAAGACCAAAAAGCGCAAGGCAATGTATGAGCCGGTGCATGGTTCGGCGCCGGACATTGCCGGCAAGGGCATGGCCAATCCGCTGGCGATGATCGCCTCGTTCGGCATGGCGCTGCGTTACTCGCTGGACATGGGTGAGTTGGCCGACAAGGTCGACCAGGCCATCGCCGCGGTGTTGGCAAAGGGACTACGCACGGCCGATATCAAGTCGGAAGGGTCAACCGTGGTGAGCACATCCGGCATGGGTGAAGCACTGCTGAAGGAATTGCAGACGCTGCACGCTTAAGCGCGCTCGAACCTCTCCCACAAACAAAAAATGCCCGGCTGAGCCGGGCATTTTCGTATTTGGATGTCGCCGCGCTCAGTAGAGCGGGAAGCGCTCGGGATAACCGCCGAGATCCCACTGCGAGTTGAGCGGCTGGCGGTCCAGCGGACGGTTGTTGTTGTCGCGGGCGAAGGAGTAACCGGGCGGATAGGCATAATCAGTGAACTTGCGGTCACCCGGGAGCACTTCGACGCCGGCATCGAGCCAGGAGCGACGCGTCACGTAAACGCGGGTGCGACCCTGCTGATAGGACACGTTCGGGCCGCGCGCGCCATAAACAGCGTCACGATCAGACACACGGACCTTCTTCTTGGTGGCGGCATCGGCCGGCGAGACGGCAACGGCGGTCGCGATGACGGCAACCGTCGCGAACAACATGGCGAGAGTTTTCGCGGCGGGGAATTTCAAGGTCATCAGGTCCTCATTGCAGTCAGAAGATCGGCGTTCAAAAGCCGAGTCGGCAAATCCGATTTGCGGCCAATTTAGCTGGCCGGGGTATCCGGCCACAAGGTCTATCCGGCCACAGTCGTCGATATAATGCGCGGTGTGGCCGAATGTTGCATGTAATCCAAGGTCTTGGTCCAACCCATCACGAAGAGGTCACAAGCTGCCGCGCAGCAGCGGGTTCTGGGCACCCGTGACCCAATCGGCTGAAGTGGCTGACAGCGCCGCGCCGCTGATGCAGCCGGCCCGCTTCAAATCTGCCTGAGCAAAGGCCTCCTGCAGTCGGGGTTCATTGCCGGCGGTGAGCAGCACCAGCCGGTTTAGCGTGCAGGCAATGGCCGCCCGCCGCGCCGGCAGGCCGTCGCCCTGGCACGACCAGCCGGAAATCCTGAGATTGGCCACCTCCAGCGTCTTCATGAAGCCGAGGCAGCGCTTGCTGTCCTTCAGCCGGTCGGAAAAGCCCATCAGGGCGACCGGCCCGAACTTGCTGTCGATAATGCCCTCGCCCACCACTTCGCGAACGCCGCCGGGGTCCATGCGGCCCGCAATGTCCGCTGCCGGCGGACCTGCCCGCTCAGCCTCGGCACCAGGGCGATACAATTCCAGCTCGGCCACCGGGGGCTCCCCGGGCGACGCCCAGCGCAGGACATCCTTGCGGCCGCCTTCGGGGTGCCTCAAAATCTCGTAAGAGGCTGTTTTACCTAATGAATCAAACTGGCTGACGGCAAAAGCGGGATGGGAACGGCTGGCGACGCTCCAGCCGGCTTTGACCGCCGGTTCGCTGCTGAGGTCAAATTCCAGTCCGTCGAAAACCGTAGCCGCGGCCATGACAACCAGTGCCAGCGCCCCCATATAGGCGAGCAGACGCACGGCGATGGCACCGCACTCGTCGGCAAAGCTCTGCAGGGCCGGATGGACACCTGCCGACTTTGGGTGGTGCGAAACCAAAATTGAACGCATCAACACACGCAAACACGCTTAGGACGTTGTCTTTGCGACGTTTCTCGCATAGAAGCGCGGCTCTTCCCTTTCCACGGTATGTGGGGGTGAAGCATATTTCTTCGGAGAGTGAACGATGGGTTACAAAGTCGCGCTGGTCGGAGCGACCGGCAATGTCGGGCGTGAAATGCTCAGCATTCTGGATGAACGTAAATTCCCCGCTGACGAGGTCGTGGCGCTCGCGTCGCGCCGCAGCATGGGCGTTGAGGTTTCCTTCGGCGATAGAACCCTGAAATGCAAAGACCTCGCGACCTATGACTTCAGCGACGTCGACATCTGCCTGATGTCGGCCGGCGGAGCCGTGTCCAAGGAATGGTCGCCGAAGATCGGCGCGGCCGGTGCCGTCGTGATCGACAACTCGTCGACATGGCGCATGGACCCCGACGTGCCGCTGATCGTGCCGGAAGTGAATGCCTCTGCCGTTGATGGCTTCACCAAGAAGAACATCATCGCAAACCCGAACTGTTCGACTGCGCAGCTCGTGGTGGCGCTGAAGCCGCTGCATGACAAGGCGACCATCAAGCGCGTCGTCGTCTCGACCTATCAGTCGGTGTCGGGCGCCGGCAAGGATGCGATGGACGAGTTGTTCTCGCAGACCAAGGCCGTCTACACCAACAGCGAGCTGGTCAATAACAAATTCCCGAAGCGTATCGCCTTCAACGTCATCCCGCAGATCGACGTGTTCATGGAGGACGGCTACACCAAGGAAGAGTGGAAGATGATGATGGAGACCAAGAAGATTCTTGATCCCAAAATCAAGATGTCCGCGACCTGCGTGCGCGTGCCGGTGTTCGTCGGCCACTCGGAAGCGGTCAACATCGAATTCGAGAATCCGATCTCGGAAGATGAAGCCCGCGACATCCTGCGCAATGCGCCAGGCTGCCTCGTGATCGACAAGCGCGAGCCGGGTGGCTACGTCACGCCCTATGAGGCCGCCGGCGAAGACGCCACCTATATCAGCCGCATCCGCACGGATTCGACGGTCGATAACGGTCTCGTTCTGTGGTGCGTGTCGGACAACCTGCGCAAGGGCGCGGCGCTCAACGCCGTACAGATCGCGGAATGCCTGATCAACCGCAAGCTGATCACGGCGAAGAAGAAGGCCGCGTAAGCGGACCTTCGATCTCCAACAATCAAAAGCCGGATGCTCAGCATCCGGCTTTTTTGTTTTACGCCACAGGCCGAAACTCTTTCGCGGCCTGATCGAGCACGGACAGCGAGCCGACAGCGACACCGAAGTAAGCGCCGTGCAATTCCAGCTCGCCGCTCTCGACCTTGCTGCTCACGAACGGGAACGTCATCAGGTTTTCCAGACTGCGGAACACGGCGGCCTTCTCGATACGGGTGACGAAATCCTGAAACGCCTCGTGCTCGCGGATCTCGACCTTCTCGTCGGGCTTGATGAACATCGACATCCAGCGGCCGATGAAGTCACCCGGTGATAGCGGCGCCGCATTGTCGACGAAAGCGCGGATGCCGCCGCATTGTGCGTGGCCGAGGATCACGATGTGCTTCACCTTCAGGACCTGCACCGCATATTCCAGTGCCGCCGAGACGCCGTGGGCGCCGCCATCGGGCTGATAGACCGGCACGAGGTTGGCGATGTTTCGCACCACAAACAGCTCGCCCGGGCTGGCGTCGAATATGACCTCTGGCGATACGCGCGAGTCGCAACAGCCGATCACCATGACTTCCGGCGATTGGCCCTTTTCCGATAATTCGCGGAAGCGCGACTGCTCGGTCGGCAATCGCTCCGACGTAAAGGTCTGGTAACCGGCAATGAGCTGCTTCGGAAATGATGTCATGGTCTGCCTCGTTCGGAGCATGATCCCGAAAAGTGGATACCGGTTTTCGCCGACAAACGGGGGCGTTTGTCGAGAGATCACGCTCAAACATACGGTCCCCACGGATAACCATAGGACGCCAGCGCGAACAAGCCTTCCGGGCGGCGGGCTGAAATGTTATCGCGGATGCCTGAATAACGAACAGGCCATAATCACAGGGAAATGACGCCATGATCCGTCCGCGCCGCAGCCATTTGTTCATGCCCGGCTCGAACCCGCGCGCGCTGGAAAAGGCCCGTACCGTGGCCGCTGACGGCATCATCCTGGACCTCGAAGACGCCGTCGCGCCGGATGCCAAGGGAACCGCGCGCGATGCCATCGCGCAAACGCTCAATGCCGGCGGCTTCGGCAAGCGCGAGGTTATCATCCGCATCAATGCGCTGGATTCGCCGTGGTGGATCGACGACGTGACCATGGCCGGCAGGGCCAAGCCCGATGGCATCCTGGTGCCGAAGATTTCCAGCGTCGAGGATCTCTCAGCCGTTGCCGATCGGCTGAGTGACATTGGCGCCGACATGTCGATCAAGGTCTGGGCCATGATCGAGACCTCGCGCGCCATCCTGCATGCAGAGGAACTCGCGGCCGCCTCGCGCGATTCCGAAAATCGCCTGGCCGGCTTCGTGTTCGGCCCCAACGATATCGCCCGCGAGACCCGCATCCGCATGATGCCCGGCCGCGCGGCGATGCTCCCGATGATTACCCATTGCGTGCTGGCGACGCGGTTGCATGGTCTCGAAATTCTCGATGGTCCCTACAGCAATTTCAGCGATACCGAGGGCTTCATCGCCGAAGCCGAACAGGGCCGCGACATCGGCTTCGACGGCAAGACGCTGATCCATCCGAGCCAGATCGAGGCCTGCAACAAGGTCTTCACGCCGCCGGACGACGAAGTCGCCCAGGCCCGCCGCATCATCGCCGCCTTCGAACAGCCGGAAAACGCCAAGCGCGGCGCGATCCAGCTCGACGGCAAGATGGTCGAGCGCCTGCATGCGGAGATGGCGAAGCGCACGATCGCGATTTCGGACGCGATCGCAGCGATGGGGGGCTAGTACCAGTCAGCAACGACGCGCTTTCTTCACCCTCCCCCTTGCGGGGAGGGTGGCGCGTTGCGAGCGCAGCGAGCAGCGCGACGGGTGGGGGTGCCACAGGCGATGCTCTCACGTGTGGCACCCCCACCCCGGCCTCCACCTGAACGATGCTTCGCATCGTCAGGTTCGGCCGACCCTCCCCGCAAGGGGGAGGGATACCGCGGGCCGTTGCGCGAAATTTGTAGATTCAAAGGCTGATACTAACGTGCGCCGACCCGCTCCGTCGCCCACGCATAAAAGCTTCCCGGCATCGGCGCTTCCTTCCCGCGCCCCTTCGGCGAGATGTGGAAGCCTAGAATCCCGGGATCATCGAGCAGCGCTTTGAAATTCGATGGCTCGAAGAACAGTTTCGGCTCGGCATGAATCGCATAATACGACTTCCGCGGCAGCGCGTGATGCTGCGCGCCATGGCGCTTCGCCAGCGCCGTCAGCGATGCCGGGCCGAAGATCGCGACGCGGACGTCGCTGGCGCGCTTCGTGCTGTCGCGCCATTTGCGCCATGCGAAAGCGAGGCGATGGCGCAATGACATCCAGTCTGGCGTCAACTCGTCCTGCCTGATCAGCGCCTCGAACGCCGCAACGATCGGATCGTCAGGCGGCAGATACAGCACCGAATTGCCGAGCTGACGTCGCTTCTCCCAGGCGAAATAAGGCTTTGCCGGATCGATCTCGATGGGCTTCAGCAGCAGCACATCCGCGTCGAGCCAGAGGCCAAGACCTTCGGCCATCAGCCGGATGCGAAAGAAATCGCTGAACTGCAGCGGGGTCCAGCCAACCCACGCGCCATCGGGAGCTGATGAGCGCAGCCGCTCGGCGAAAGCCCGCGGCAACACAGCTTCCGCATCGGCATTGCTCACGCCATCCGGCAGATCGGTGATCGGTGCAAAACTGTAGAGCGTGACGCGGTGGCCGGCCTCGACCTGCGAGCGCAGGCACAGCCTGCGCAGCGCATCGAGCGGGCCCTCCCAAAAGGTGACGACGTCAGGAATCACGCGTCACCTTCCGAAGTGAGATCAGGCCCAGGCGCGTGCGGTCTTGAGCTTCTCTTCGTAGCTGTCGATGGAGGCCTTCTTCTCCATTGTCAGGCCGATATCGTCGAGACCGTTGAGCAGGCAGTGCTTGCGGAACGGATCGATTTCGAACTTTACCGTGCCGCCGTCAGGGCCACGAATTTCCTGGTTCGGCAGATCGATGGTGATTGTCGCATTGGCGCCGCGCTCGGCATCGTCGAACAGCGCGTCGAGATCCTTCTGCGAGACACGGATCGGCAGCACACCGTTCTTGAAGCAGTTGTTGTAGAAAATGTCGCCGAACGAGGTCGAGATCACACAGCGGATGCCGAAATCCAGCAGCGCCCACGGCGCGTGTTCGCGCGACGAACCGCAGCCGAAATTATCGCCGGCCACCATGATCTTGGCATTGCGATAGGCCGGCTTGTTGAGCACGAAATCCGGGTTCTCGCTGCCGTCATCGAGGTAGCGCGCTTCCGAGAACAGGCCCTTGCCGAGACCGGTACGCTTGATGGTCTTCAGATACTGCTTCGGGATGATCATGTCGGTATCGACATTGATGATCTTCAGCGGCGCTGCGACGCCTTCCAGCGTGGTGAACTTGTCCATGAACGTATCCTCGGATTGAGCGGGCGTTTTAGCCCGATCGGGCGGCCCGTCCAAGGGTGATTTATGCAGGGCTAATCGGCGACGCCAGCCTCGATGGCCTCCATATCGGCGTCCGAGAGGCCGAAATGGTGGCCGATCTCGTGGATCAGCACGTGGCGGACGATATGGCCGAGGGTTTCGTCATGTTCGGCCCAGTAATCCAGGATCGGCCGGCGATACAGCCAGATCATGTTGGGCAACTGCCCGGTATTGTCCTGGCTCTGGAATGGCAGGCCGACACCTTGGAACAGGCCGAGCAGGTCGAATTCAGTCTCGGCCTGCATCTCCTCCAGCACCTCGTCGGTGGGGAAATCATCGACCCGGATGATCACGCCCGCGCAGAGCTTGCGGAAATCCTCCGGCAGAAGGGCGAGCATGGCATGGGCCATGTCCTCCATTTCCGCGAGATCGGGAGCTGTTGCCTGGTGCCACATGTTTCCCTGTCTAGCCAATTCCCATGACATGGCAATGCGCCGGTGCAGTGCGTTCACGAGCGGTTGACGGGCGGGCGTCAATCGGAGACTTTGCGGCGGCGTTTGAGGCATGATCCTGTCCGAAAACCGGCATTTACTTTTCGGGATCATACGTATGGCGGTTTGGGGCGTTAAGATGCGGATCATGATGGCGGCACTGGGATTGGCGGTTGCGCTCGGCGCGTTGCCGACGGCGAACACCGCACAGGCGCAGACGGCCACGCAGGTCGCCCAATCCGGCGACAACGTTCAGCCCCGCCGTGCCCGGCCGCGCGTCCGCATCTATCGCACGCCCGATGAGCGCGGCGTTTATCCGAGCTACAATCCCGGCCCGAATGCCGTGCGCGATTGCACCGCCAATCTGGTGCAGGAATATCGCCCGAGCGGCACGGTGATCGTGCCGCGCATGAACTGCTACTGGCGCCGCGGCTGAGCCGACACTTCATCCTTTAATTTTGAATGACGTCAGGCTGGGACTTTGCAACTGCGGAGATGGCGTTCGCATGCGCTGACTTTCGTTCCAGCGATGCGTCACAAAACCATGCGACATATCGCACCGAGCATATTCACATCGCGTTCACCTCCTGCGCCCTAGCGTCATGCACATGGGCGATGATCCATTCGTGAAGCTGCATCTTGACATGAACGCAGCAGACTCAGGAGAGAACACGTGAACGTGAAGAAATTTTTCGGCCTAGCCGCCATCGCAGGATTGCTGTTTGTCGCAGCGCCGACGCAGCAGGCAAATGCAGTCTCACTGAACAGCCCGGGCATCGCATCGTCCGTGCAAGGCGGTGAGAAGCTGACGACTGAGGTGCAGTATCGTCATCACCACAATCGCGGCTATCGCGGGCATCACGGCATGCGGCGTCACCACGGTTGGCATCGTCCGCATCACATCCGCCGCCATCATGGCTGGCACCGGCCGCACCACGTGCGTCGCCACGGCTGGCGCTACTGAGACTCTCTCTAAAGTCCAAACAGGCGTGCGCAAGCGCGCCTGTTTTCTTTGACGAGATGTTGACCGCGTCGGTCTGTCGCGGGAAATCATTGCAGCTATATGCATTATGGGGTGAAGGCGACGAAAGACGATCGATGGAAAGCGATCGAGGCAAGGAAAAATCATGAAGAACTGGGTAGGCGCAGCCATGCTGGCTGCAACACTTTCACTTGGTGGCGCATTGACCAGCGCCCCCGCAATGGCTGACGCACGGACGCCTCAAAAGGCTGCGGCAGACAACAAGGCCAAGGCGACGGACTTCAGCGCGCAGCGGCGCCATCGTCACTTTCACCACCGCCATCATCACTTCGGCCACCGGCACTACGGATATCGCAGCTACGGCCCGCGCTATGGCTACGGATACGGCTATCGCCCGTACCGCTCCTATTACGGTCCTGCTTATTACGGACGTCCCTATGCCTATCGCCCGGCTTACTACGGCGGATACGGCTACCGGCCCTACGGCTATTATGGCGGCTATCGTCCCTACGGCGCCTATGGTTATGGCCCGGGCGTCGGCTTCGGCGGCGGCCCGCTCAGCGTGGGCTTCAGCTTCGGCCGCTGGTAAATTCCAGGATCTCTAGACGACATCGACAGGCGCCCTTTGCGGCGCCTGTTTTTTTGTGCGCGCCGCGCGGCTTCCGCCTGCGTCATTCATGACGCGTTCAGATCGACATCCTTAATTTTCGGTCAAGGCGCGACAATTCACATGACACGACCATGCGCAAACGCACCGTTCGCGCAAACGAGGACCTGCACTGTCAGGTTTGCGCGATCGATGTCCCATGCGCCGATCGAGGGAGGATGTTTCCGATGAGAGATGTTCAGAATCGACAACCTGTCCTGAATGCCGATCGAGGTTTTGCGATCAGACAATTCATGACGCGCTCGCTCGGCGTGGCTGCCGCCGCAGCGATGATGATATCGCTGACGCCATCGGCACGGGCGGTCTCGCTGATCAATCCCGGCGCGGCACCCGCAGCCAAACAGGCTAGCGACGCGCTGCTCATGCCGGTCCAGCATCGCGGTGGACGCGGCGGCGGTGGCGGAGGAGGTTTCCGCGGCGGTGGCGGCGGCGGTCACGCCTTTCATGGCGGAGGCGGCGGCGGATTTCGTGGCGGCGGCATGCCGGCGTTTCGTGGTGGCGGTGGCGGCGGAGGCTTCCGAGCCGCAGCGCCTGCGTTCCGTGGCGGTGGCGGCTTCCGCCCGGGCCCGGCCTTTGTCGGCGGCGGCTTCCGGCGCGGCCCTGCATTCCATGGCGGCGGCTATCGCTACGCGGCGCCATTGATCGCCCGTCGCCCCTATTATGCGCCGGCGCGTTACTACGGCGCGCGCCATTACGGCTATCGCCGCCATTTCCGCCCGCGCTATTACGCCTATGCGCCGAGCTATTATTACGGCCCGCGCTACTACCAGCCGCGACGCTTCTGCCGGATCGTCTGGACCTATTACGGCCCACGCAAGATCTGCCGCTATCGCCCCTGGCATCACCGCCACTGGCACTACCGGCGGCATCACCATCGCTTCAACATTTATTGGTGAGATGGGTCGGGTTGACTGAAGCGACTCTCCACACACTCCGTCATGGCCGGGCTTTCCCCGGTCATGACAACTGAGTGTTAGTCGCTCACTCCCCCAACTGAAACGCCTCGAACCGCCCGAGCTCTTCCTCGATACGGCGCTTCCATTCCTTGCGCTGCATTTTCGACTTCGCACCATCACCGACCCAGCTCCATTGCTGCATCAGCAATTTGCGCTTCTGCCGATCGGTCTTGAGATCGACCGCTGCAACGATCTGATCATCCACCAGCACCGGCAGTGCGAAGTAACCGAGCTGGCGTTTTTCCTTCGGCACATAAGCCTCGAAGCGATGGTCATGCCCGAAGAACAAATTCGTGCGCTTGCGCTGGATCACGAGGGGATCGAATGGCGACAGCACATGCACGAGCCCCACCTCGCCCGAGCTGGTGTCCTCGATCGCCGCGGGCGTCGTCCAGTGCTCCTGCTTGCCGGCGCCATCAAGCGTAACGGCCACCAACGCGCCCTTGCGTACCCGCGCTTCAATCAGCTTGCGTATGCCGGCCTTGCTCGGCGCATCGAGATGACAGATCGAGTCCAGACTGACGATGCCCTGCGATCGCAGCGCGCGATCCAGCAGATAGGCGAATTTCTCGCTCGCCGATGCCGCTTTCGGCAATTTGTCCCAGCCAAAGTGCCGCAACAACAGGTCATAGGTCTTCAGCATGCCCTGCCGTTCAGAGATCGTGAGATGCCCCTCATAGAATGCCAGCTGCAGCGCCCGCTTTGACGGCTTGCGGCTGGCCCATTCGTGATCCTTCTCGCGCAGCACATCATCATCGATATCGCGGATCGATAGCGGACCGGCCTTGGCTAGCCGCATGACCTTGCGCTTGTCCGCGGGCGTCACCGAGGCGAACCAGCCATGGCCCTCACGGCGATAATATTTCATGTCCGGCACGAAGAAGCCGATGTCGTCGGTCGGAACATAGGCCAGCGCGTGGGTCCAGTATTCGAATACGCTCTTGTCATGGGTCTGCGCCTGCCTGAGATCGGCGCGCTTGTAGTTCGGGATACGCGAAAACAGGATGTGATGATGACTGCGCTCGATCACATTAATGGTATCGATCTGCACATAGCCGAGATGCTGAACCGCGGCCTTCACCGCCTCCGCGCCATCGCCGAATGGCGCACGCGCATCGAGCCGTTGCGCGCGCAGCCAGATGCGGCGGGCGGCGGTGTTGGTGAGTGCGATGGGTTTGGCAGGTGTGCGGGGCATCGACGGCGTTCAACATGGCTCATAAAAAGACGGCCTGCATCAGCAGGCCGTCGATCTTATCGAGGATGTACCGCCGTGTGCAGCTAGATTAGTGCCACTCGCGGATATCGACGAAGTGCCCCGCGATTGCAGCCGCAGCCGCCATCGCCGGCGACACCAGATGAGTGCGGCCCTTGTGGCCCTGGCGGCCCTCGAAGTTGCGGTTTGAGGTGGCGGCGCAGCGTTCTTCCGGCGCCAGCTTGTCGGGGTTCATCGCCAGACACATGGAGCAACCCGGCTCGCGCCATTCGAAGCCGGCCTTCAGGAAGATCTTGTCGAGGCCTTCGGCTTCCGCCTGCTCCTTCACCAGACCCGAGCCCGGCACGATCATCGCCGAGACATGGCCGTTGACGGTCTTGCCGTCGACGACCTTGGCCGCAGCGCGCAGATCCTCGATGCGGCCATTGGTACAGGAACCGATGAAGACGCGATCCAGCTTGATGTCGGTGATCTTGGTACCCGCGGTCAGGCCCATATAGGCCAGCGCGCGCTCCTTGGAGAGGCGCTTGGCTTCGTCCGCAATATCGGCGGGGTTCGGCACCTTGCCGGAGATCGAGATGACGTCCTCGGGCGAGGTGCCCCAGGTGACGATCGGCGGCAGCTTCGCCGCATCGAGACGGATCTCGTGATCGAAATGTGCGCCTTCGTCGGAGCGCAGTGTTTCCCAGTAGCGCACGGCCTGTTCCCACATCTCGCCTTTCGGCGACATCGGACGACCATTTAGGAATTCATAGGCCTTCTCGTCGGGCGCGATCAGGCCGGCACGGGCGCCGCCTTCGATGGACATGTTGCAGACGGTCATGCGACCTTCCATCGACAGCGCACGGATCGCCTCGCCGGCATATTCCAGCACATAGCCGGTGCCGCCGGCGGTGCCGATCTCGCCGATGATGGCCAGGATGATGTCCTTGCCGGTGACGCCGTCGGGCAATTTGCCGTCGACGGTAGCGCGCATGTTCTTGGCCTTCTTCTGGATCAGCGTCTGCGTCGCCAGCACGTGCTCGACTTCCGACGTGCCGATGCCATGCGCCAGCGCACCGAATGCGCCATGCGTCGAGGTGTGGCTATCACCGCAAACGATCGTCGTGCCCGGCAGCGTAAAACCCTGTTCGGGACCGATGACGTGGACGATGCCCTGGCGCTTGTCGAACTCGTTGTAATATTCGATGCCGAATTCGCGCACGTTCTCGGCCAAAGTCGCGATCTGCTCGGTGCTTTCCGGATCGGGATTGGGCTTGGTGCGATCGGTGGTCGGCACGTTGTGATCGACGACCGCGAGCGTCTTCTCCGGCGCATGCACACGGCGGCCGGCAGCACGCAGGCCTTCGAACGCCTGCGGGCTCGTCACTTCGTGCACCAGATGGCGATCGATATAGAGCAGGCAGGTGCCGTCAGCGGCTTCCTCGACCAGATGGTCGTTCCAGATCTTGTCGTACAGGGTGGTCGGCTTTGCAGAGTCAGTCATGAGATCAGGCCTCAAAAGAAAACGTGGGCCAGTTGCGTGCTGCTAAATGATTCGCCGCATCGACGGCGCAAAGCGAGCAACTGAGAAACGGGAAAAGAAACGCGTGAGATTGCTCACGCGCTTCTAAGCGCGCCCACGATCGACGTGGTGAAGCGACCGAAGAAGCGACCGGGCAGCCGACTATGATCGTCGATGACGATGCGCAAAGCGTGCTGGTGCAGGTCTAGAAACATTCCAGTCATATAGCACTCAGCGATCACGACGCCAATGCGACGGAGGTATGCAGTCTTCACGTAACAAAAAAGCGCGGCTTGCGCCGCGCTTTTCGTCTCGCACATTCGATGATGCGGAAAATTACTTAGCTGCAGCCACAGCCGCGACCTTGGCCGGACGCTCGGTCTTCTTCTCGACGATGCGGGCCGACTTGCCGCGCAGATCGCGCAGGTAATACAGCTTGGCGCGACGCACCTTGCCGCGACGCACAACCTTGATCGAGTCGATCATCGGGGAGAGCAGCGGGAACACGCGCTCGACACCCTCGCCGTAGGAAATCTTGCGAACGGTGAAGCTCTCATTGATGCCACCGCCGTTACGGCCGATGCAGACGCCTTCATAGGCCTGCACGCGGGAGCGCTCGCCTTCGACAACCTTCACGTTGACGATGAGGGTGTCGCCGGGACCGAATTCCGGGATCGACTTGGTGGCGGAAAGGCGGTCGAACTGCTCTTTTTCAAGCGTCTGAATCAGGTTCATCGAAAATCTCCATCGCCGGCGCGCCCAGACATTGCGCGGGCTGCGCTCGAAACTCTTACCCTGCCATTGCACGGATTTGGCGCTGCTATACGGGAAAGCGAAGCCGTTGTCACCCGTCTCTGTCACTCGCCCGTCGTGATTTTTGGCGGTTTCCGCTTTTTGCCTGATTCCGGGGCTTTCGGACGGGCCGCCCACAAATCGGGCCGCCGCGCCGCGGTCAGCGCCTCCGCCTCGGCCAGTCGCCATTTGGCAACTTTGGCGTGGTCGCCCGAAATCAGGACATCCGGGATTTGACGCCCCTCGAAGGTCTGCGGGCGGGTATATTGCGGGTATTCGAGTAGCCCATCAGAGAAACTCTCGTCGGTTCCAGACGCCAACTTACCCATGACCCCCGGCAGAAGCCGCACGCAGGCATCAATCAGCGTCATGGCGGCGATTTCACCGCCGGACAGCACGTAGTCGCCGATCGAGACTTCCTCGAGCGCCCGGGCGTCGATGACCCGCTGGTCGATGCCCTCGAAGCGGCCACAGACGATCAGCGGCCCCGGCCCGGCCGCCAGCTCCGCCACCCGCGCCTGGGTCAATGGCCGACCGCGCGGGCTCATGACCAGCCTGGGACGGTCGTGCGTATCCACCGCATCGATCGCCGCCGCCAGCACATCGGCGCGCAGTACCATGCCCGGTCCGCCGCCGGCAGGCGTATCATCGACACTGCGATGCTTGTCTGTGGCCGAGGCGCGGATATCCCGTGCCTCCAGCGCCCACAGGCCGGAAGCCAGCGCTTTACCGGCAAGGCTGATGCCGAGCGGGCCCGGAAACATCTCGGGAAACAGCGTCAGCACCGTGGCGCGCCATGGCGCGGATGAAGGATCGGAAGTCATGGCCTTCCATCGCGCGTCCGGCGCGAGGCGTCAAACCCCGGCGATCGCCGCGTCAGGCCGCCGACATCTGCTCGCTGGTGTCACCGGCATCGAAGGCGGCGCGAGCGGCCTTGATCTCCGCGAAGCTGCGCTCAGCCCAGTCGATCAGGCCGGCCAGCGGCCCGAGGGCCGATTGTCCCAGCGGCGACAGCCGATATTCGACCGAAGGCAGAGCGACAAAACAGTCCCATACGTTCGTCTGCCGGAAGCCGAATTCAAGGCCATCATGCTCAATGCGGGCCTTCCGGAAGAACTCGCGGATCTGATCGCGACGTCAAACACGGCGGCAGCCGACGGCGCGCTGTTCGATGACAGCCATACGCTGAGTAAGCTGATCGGGCGGAAGACGACGCCGTTCGCAACAACGATAGCGGAGGCGTTGAAAGCGTAAACCCTACGCCGCGGTGGGATCGTCGCCGATGATCTCACCGGGCAATTCGATCACGACCTTGCTGGCCTTGATATCGACCGTTGGCACCACCGCATTGGTGAACGGCAACAGCAGGGTCGCGCCCTCTAGCGGCGCGATCTCGATGATATCGCCGGCGCCGAAATTATGGATACCGACGACACGGCCGATCGCATCGCCCGCGGCATTGACCGCAGCGAGGCCGATCAGGTCGGCGTGGTAATATTCATCGTCTTCGGTGTCGGGCAGCGCATCGCGCGCCACAAAGAGCTCGACGCCATTGAGGCGCTCGGCGTCTTCGCGGGAAGCGACGCCTTTCAGCGTCGCGACCAGATGGCCCTTGGCCTCGCGGACATCATCGACCTCAAAGCTCCGCTTGCCGTCCTTGGTGGCAAGCGGACCGTAGTCGAGCACGGCGAATGGATCTTCGGTGAAGGTCCACAGCCGGACCTGACCGCGCACACCATGCGGCGCGCCGATGCGCGCGACGCAGATTTGCGCGGTTGGCATTCCGCCTTACTTCTTAGCGGCGGCTTCAGCGTTGGCCTTGCGCTCCTTGCGCGGCACGGCCTTCTCGGGATTGTTGCGGGCTTCGCGCTTCTGAACGCCAGCGGCATCGAGGAAGCGAGCGACGCGATCCGACGGCTGTGCGCCCTTGGCGATCCAGGCCTTGGTCTTGTCGAGGTCGAGCTTCAGGCGCAGCTCGTTGTCCTTGGCGAGCAGCGGATTGAAGTAGCCAAGACGCTCGATGAAGCGGCCATCGCGGGGAAAACGCGAGTCGGCGACGACGACGTGATAGACGGGGCGCTTCTTGGTGCCTGCACGAGCGAGGCGGATAACGACGGACATGGGATTCTCCTAAGTGTGTTCGATTTGAATGTGAGTTGAATGGGTCGCGTTATTTCTTTTTCCCGAGACCGGGAAAGCCGCCGAGTCCCGGCAGCGTCGGTTTGCCCAGGCCCGACAGGCCCGGGAAATCTTTCGGCAATGACGGCATACCCTGCGGCATCCCGCCCGGCATCTTCTCGGCCATCGCCTTCATCTGTTCGGGCGACGGCATGCCACCGCCGCCGAAGCCCATGGCCTGCGCGATGCCGGCCATCGGGCCGCGCTTGCCGGAACCCATGGCCTTCATCATGTCGGCCATGTTCCGGTGCATCTTCAGCACCTTGTTGACTTCCTCGACCTTGAGGCCGGCGCCGGCAGCGATACGCTTCTTGCGGCTGGCCTTGAGGAGGTCGGGATTCTTGCGCTCCTGACGCGTCATCGAATCGATGACGGCGATCTGGCGCTTCACCACGCGGTCATCGAGACCGGCAGAGGCGATCTGGTTCTTCATCTTGGCAATGCCGGGCATCATGCCCATCAGGCCGGAGAGACCGCCCATATTGGTCATCTGGATCAGCTGCTCACGCATGTCGGTCAGATCGAACTGACCCTTGCGCATGCGCTCGGCGGTGCGCGCAGCTTTTTCCGCATCGATATTCGCAGCAGCGCGCTCGACCAGCGACACCACGTCGCCCATGCCGAGAATGCGGCCGGCGATGCGGCTCGGATGGAAGTCTTCCAGCGCATCGGTCTTTTCACCGGTGCCGATCAGTTTGATCGGCTTGCCGGTGACCGCACGCATCGAGAGTGCAGCACCGCCGCGGCCGTCGCCGTCCACACGGGTCAGCGCGATACCGGTGAGGCCGACGCGGGTGTTGAAGGAGCGTGCAAGATTGACGGCGTCCTGACCGGTCAGCGCGTCCGCGACCAGCAGCACTTCGTGCGGGTTAGCAATCGCTTTGATCTCGATCGCTTCCGACATCATTTCTTCGTCGAGCGTCGTGCGGCCGGCGGTGTCGAGCAGAACCACGTCGTAGCCGCCGAGCTTCGCAGCGGACAGCGCGCGCTTGGCGATCTCAGCGGGCTTCTGGCCTTCGACGATCGGCAGCGTCTGAATGTCGAGATCGCGGCCGAGCACCGCGAGCTGCTCCATGGCGGCCGGACGATAGACGTCGAGCGAGGCCATCAGCACCTTGCGCTTGTCGCGCTGGGTGAGACGGCGGGCGAGCTTTGCAGTGGTGGTGGTTTTACCGGAACCCTGCAGACCGACCATCATGATGGCGACGGGTGGCACGGCTTGCAGATCGATGCCGCCTTCACCGTCGGCGCCGAGCGTGGCGACCAGCTCGTCATGGACGATCTTGACGACCATCTGGCCGGGGGTGACCGACTTGACGACGGTGGCGCCGATGGCCTGTTCACGGACACGATCAATGAAGCTGCGGACCACGTCGAGCGAGACGTCGGCCTCGAGCAGCGCCCGGCGGACTTCGCGCATGGCGGCATCGACATCAGCCTCCGACAGCGCACCGCGCCCGGTGAGCCGATCGAGAATTCCGCCAAGCCGTTCCGACAGACTGTCGAACATCGATTGTCGCTTCCGCTCGTGCCATCCCCATGATGGCAAATAACCAAACACTTTTGCGCCCGAGGGCGCATCGCGCTGTCGGGCGTTGACCTCCGGTCTCCAGGACCGGTCGGCGGGTCGAAAAGAGAACTTTTCGAGAAGTGGCGGGATTTACAGTGCTGGAGCCCGATAAGTCAAGGTTTGCAGGGCGATCGCCTGGTCAGGCGGCCGCGCTCCGGGTTCCGCCGGCATCATAGTGCTGCTGTGCCTCAAGCACCTGGCCCATATGGTTTTCAGCCCAGACCCGCAGCGCATCGACGGTATCCGACAGGGTTCGTCCGAGCGGAGTGATCGCATATTCGACCGTGACCGGCACGGTGGGGATCGCCTTGCGGCTCACCAGGCCATCGCGCTCCAGGCTTTTCAGGGTCTGCGACAGCATTTTCTGCGAGATTCCCTCGATCTGCCGCCGCAGCTGGTTGAAGCGAACGGGGCCGTCCGTGAGCAGGCCCAGCACCAGAACCGCCCATTTATCGGCGATCCGGTCCAGAACCAGCCGGGTTGGGCAGCTGCTCGCATAGACGTTGCCGGCTTTCCAGCGCTGGGCGGCGCTTTCGATATCGGTCTGCATGGCGGCGGTCTCCTCGGGGTAACCAGCTAACGCAAAAGTGCCTTCTTCACAGCTACTGCCGAAATGAATAGCAAGTTTCTATTGGTTACTACATGGAGATATCAAATGAAAATCGCCCTGATCGGCGCCACCGGCCGCGCCGGCTCGCAAATTGTCGCTGAACTGTCCCGCCGCGGTCATACCGTCACCGCCATCGCCCGCAACCCGGAGAAAGCCCCTGTTCTGGCCGGGGTGACGCCACTGAAGGCCGACGCCAACGATGCTGCCGGTCTCACTGCCGCCCTGAAGGGCCACGATGTCGCCGTCAGCGCGATCCATTTCCTCGTCAGCGACCCGCACAAGCTGATCGCGGCCGTGAAGGCGGCGGGCGTTCCGCGCTATCTGGTGGTCGGCGGCGCCGGCAGCCTCGAAGTCGCTCCCGGCCTGAAGCTGATCGAGACCCCGGGATTTCCGGCGGAATACCGGGCCGAGGCCGCGGTGGGCGGCCTGTTCCTCGACATCCTGCGCCACGACAAGGAGCTCGACTGGACCTTCCTGTCGCCCTCGGCCCTGTTCATCCCGGGCGAGCGCACCGGGACATTCCGGCTTGGCGGCGATCAACTGCTCGCCAACGACAAGGGCAGCAGCATTTCCTTTGAGGATTATGCCATCGCCATGGCCGACGAGATCGAGACGCCTGCGCATGCGCGCAAGCGGTTCACCGTCGGCTACTGAGCGAACAAAGGATCGGCGCGGGTTGCGGAATCCACTGACAAATTCCATGTGATGCGGGCTGCGCCTCGTTGGGCGCAGCCCGTCGTCCCACCGGATTTGATCCAGCTCCATGATTCTCACCCGCCGCCGCCTTCTGACGTCGCTGGGCGGTCTCGCCGCAGCCGCTGGGCTGTCGGCCTTCTGGGCTTCCCGCATGACCAATTATGACGGCCCCGTCTCCGATCACTTCGACGGCAAGATCTTCTTCGATCCCGACGGCGTGCCGCCCAAGTCACTCGGCGAAGTGCTGCGATGGCAATTCGGCGGCGGCCGTACGCGCGAGGTCTGGCCCGACTGGGTCGAGAACGAGTTTGCCGATACGCCGCCGGCCAAGGTCGAGGGTACGGGCGTTCGCTTTAGTTACGTGGGTCACGCGAGCTGGCTGATCCAGACCGCGGGAATCAACATCCTGTTCGACCCGGTGTGGTCCGACCGTGTCTCGCCATTCTCGTTCGCCGGCCCGAAGCGCCACACCGCACCCGGCATCGCGTTCGACAAGCTCCCCAAGATCGATGTCGTGCTGGTGTCGCACGGTCACTACGACCATCTCGATCTTCCGACCCTGTCGAAGCTATCAGCGAAATTTGCGCCGCGCGTGATCACGCCGCTTGGCAATGACGTCACGATGAAGAGCGCCAACAGCACGATCAAGGCCGAGGCCTATGACTGGACAGATCGCGTCGAGCTTGGCAACGGCCTCGCCGTCACGCTGGTGCCGACGCGGCACTGGACGGCGCGCGGCCTGTTCGACCGCAACAAGTCGCTGTGGGCGAGCTTCGTGCTGGAGACGCCGGCGGGCAAGATCTACATCGTCGGCGATAGCGGCTATGGCGACGGCCTGCACTTCCGCCGCGTGCGCGAAGCCCATGGTGCTATCAGACTCGCGATCCTGCCGATCGGTGCCTATGAGCCGCGCTGGTTCATGAAGGACCAGCACATGAATCCGGAAGACGCCGTGAAGGCCCTGAGCGATTGCGGCGCGCAGCAGGCGCTGGCCAGCCATCACAGCACATTCCAGCTCACCGATGAGGCGATTGACGGACCGGTGAAAGGATTGGCTGCCGCATGCAGCGCGGCAGAATTGCCGAGCGAGAAGTTTATGGCGCTGAAGCCGGGGCAGGTGGTGGAGATTTTTTAACGGGACGTGGAAGCGAGTATCACCGCTCTCTCCCCACGTCATGGCCGGGCAAAGCGCGAAGCGCGGCTTCGCTAGATGACCCGGCCATCCATCTTCCACATCCGCCGCCTTCGTAAGATGGATCCCCGGATCAAGTCCGGGGATGACAAACATTGGCAACGGAGCGGTGATGGCTAGATCATCACTACCATCACTGCGCCGGCTTGATTTCCCAGCTCACGCTGACATTCACGCGCAGCAATTCCTCGCCTTGCGCCACCGGAGCCGATGCCACGTCGGCGCCCATCTTGCGCAACATCATTGGCGCTGGCGCGCTGCCGGAGTCCTCGGAGATGCTGATCGGCGCGCCGAGCTTGACGCCGGCCGCCTTGGCGTAAATCTCCGCCTTGCGCCGCGCGTCAGCGACCGCTTCGCTGCGCGCGTCGTCGAGCAGTTGCGACGCCTTCGTCACCATGAAATTGATGCCGCCGACCTCATTGGCACCCGACGACACCAGCGCGTCGATCGTGCCGGCCACCTTGGTCACGTCGCGTACGCGGATGGTGACGCGGTTGCTGGCGCGATAGCCCGAGATGACATTGGGGCCAGGATTGGGATTGGGACGGGTCTGCTGCGCATATTGCGGAAACAGCGACAGCCGCGACGTCTGCATGTCCTTCTCGGCGATACCCGCGCTTTTCAGGGCCGCCAGCACCTTGGCCATCGCGGTATTGTTGGCCTCGGCGGCCTCGCGTGCCGTCTTGGCATCAGTCGTGACACCGCCATCGACGACAGCAAGATCCGGCGGCACCGAGACGGTGCCTTCGCCGGAGACGGAAATCACCGGCGGTGGATTGACCTGCGCGAGCGCAGGAGTGGCGATGAGCGCAATGGCCAGCGAAGCGAGAGCGAAATGATTTGTCATGCCCATTCTCTCGCGACCGTCCAAGGCTTCTTTATGACCAGAGGCTATGACCGAGCTACGGCTCGACTACTTGAGCGGCACATAGACATTGATGACCAGCTTGTCTTCCGCCGTCTTCAAGGGATCGGTCATGTATTCCTCGATGAACGTATCTTTCGCCTCTAACTTCTTGTCGTCGAGGTGATTGGTGATCGCCTCATAGGTGTTGTCCATATTGTCGTAGGAGCCGCGATGGACGAACTTCAGCGCCTTGCCATCCGGCGACAGGCCCATCTTCATCGCTTTCGGCAGGTTCTTCACCTCCTGATCGACCGGGATTTCCGCGAGGAAGGTGAAGCCGGTGTCATCGGTGGTCGTATAGACGATCATCGGATTGCCCGATGATTTGACGCCCTGTTTGTCGAGCACGGTGGTGATCTGCTTGAACGCATCCATCAGCGTGTCGAAGGCCGAATCCCAATTGGCCTTGCCGACGAACGTCACCATCTGCTTCGGCGACAGCGTGATTTCCTCGCCGAACGGATCAGCAACCTGGACCTGAGGCGCGGGTGGCGTTGCAGGGGCCTGCGCTGCGGCGGGCGGCGTTGCCGGCGCGGCAGAGGCCGGCGTCTCCGGCGTGGCGGGAGCGGGCGGAGCCGTTGCCGCCGGAGTTGGTGTCGCCGGCGCGGGCGGGGTGGTCGGGGTGCTTGCCGCTGGCGGCGTGGCAGGCGGAGATTGCGCCCAGGCCGCGGCATTCAGCGTCAGCGCGGCTGCCGGGATCAGCGCCGCAGTGGCGAGGCGGGACAGGCGAGAACGGGTCATTCGAAGGGTCTCCAGTGACATCCTGCGCGCAGCGTCCGGCAACATGCGCGATACGGCACCATGGTAACACGCAGCCGCGGCTTTCGTCCCCTCCCCAAATTGCGCAGGGCCATTCAAAACAACCGACACAGAATAGCCGCACTGGTCAATCGGGCCAGCCTCGCCATATAAGGCAGGGATAACGGGACACGACATGAGCGCACTGGCCAACCATTCCTTCGCCAAGATGAACGGCATCGGCAACGAGATCGTCGTGATCGACCTGCGCGATACGGCATCCGGTATCACGCCTGCCGACGCCCGCGCTGTGGCCACCCCCGAAGGCGTGCCCTATGACCAGTTGATGGTGCTGCAGAAGCCCCGGCTGGCCGGCACCGACGCCTTCGTCTCGATCTACAACAATGACGGCTCCGAAGCCGGCGCCTGCGGCAACGGCATGCGCTGCGTGGCGCGGCAGACCTTTGCCGGCGGTGATAAGACGGCACTCACATTCGAGACCAAGGCCGGCCTGATCAATTGCTGGCAAGGCCCGACGCCGGATCTCTACACGGTGGACATGGGCACGCCGAAGTTCGGCTGGCAGGACATTCCGCTGGCCGAGGAATTCCGTGACACCCGCGGCATCGAGCTGCAGATCGGCCCGATCGACGCGCCCATCCTGCACACCCCGTCAGTGGTCTCGATGGGCAACCCGCATGCGATCTTCTGGGTCGACGACATCCAGGCCTATGATCTCGAAAAGTTCGGGCCGCTGCTGGAAAACCACCCGATTTTCCCGGACCGCGCCAATATCACGCTGGCCCATATCGTCGATCGCGATCACATCGTGATGCGCACCTGGGAGCGCGGCGCCGGCTTGACGAAGGCCTGCGGCTCCGCGGCTTGCGCAACCGCTGTTGCCGCCGCCCGTCTCCGCCGGACCAACCGCACGGTGCATATGACGCTGCCCGGCGGTGAACTCACCATCGAATGGCGCGAGAGCGACGACCACGTGCTGATGACGGGGCCGGCCGCGTTTGAATATGAGGGCACGTTCGATCCGAAGCTGTTCGCTTCGGTCGCCTAAGCCCTACTCCCCGTTCCAGCCACACGCCTTGAGCCGCTCATGCAGATGCGGCGGGGCCGGTGCGACGACACGGATCGGGTCTTTATTGCGCGAAATCGGAATCACGATCTCCCGCGCATGCAGATGCAGTGTCGGCTCGCCGAAGCGTGGCCCGTTGCCGTAGATATTGTCGCCGACAATCGGAAATCCGGATGACGCAGAGTGCACGCGGAGCTGATGCGTGCGACCCGTCACCGGCTCGAGCGCCAGCCAACTCATGTCGCCGCCGCGGCCGAGCACGGTGAAATTCGAGACGGCCTTGAGACCCTCGGGATTCGGCTTCATCCACCAGCCCCGATCGGCATTGAGCCGCCCGAGCGGCATGTCGATGACGCCCGACTCCTCGGCGGGCCCGCCCTCGACCACCGCCCAATAGGTCTTGCGGATGCGGCTGTGCTTGAACAGCAGGCCCAGCGACGCTGTCGCTTTGCGGTGCCGGCCGAGCACCAGGCAGCCTGAGGTGTCGCGATCCAGCCGATGTGCCAGAACGGGTGCACGCGGCAGGCCATAGCGCAGGAATTCGAACGATGTTTCCAGATTGGCGCCGCCCTTGGGGCCGCGATGTACCGGCAGGCCAGCCGGCTTGTCGATCACCAGCATCAGGCCGTCACGGTGCAGCACCCGCGCCAGAATCTCGGCCTCGGTCAGCTCCACCGCATCGGTGCGGGGTTCCAGCCGGGGTTCGGCCTCCAAGCTTACGTCTTCGTCACTTTCGCTGGTCATACTTTGAATCATGGCGCGAAACGGCTAACACACCCCCGACATGAGCGACACTCCCGAAACGCCAAAACTGAGCTGGTGGCGACGGCTCTCCGGCGGGCTGAAGCGCACCTCAAGCGCCCTTGGCACCGCGGTCGCCGACCTCGTGACCAAGCGCAAGCTCGACCGCGCCATGCTCGAGGACATCGAGGACGTGCTGTTGCGCGCCGACCTGGGTACCGAAGTGGCGGCGCGGATTTCCGCCGCCGTCGGCCATGGCCGCTATGACAAGGCGATCTCCGCCGATGAGGTCAAAACCGTCGTAGCCACCGAGGTCGAGAAAGTGCTCTCGGCGGTCGCCAAGCCGTTGGTGATCGATACTTCGCACAAGCCGTTCGTGATCCTCGTGGTCGGCGTCAACGGTTCTGGCAAGACCACCACCATCGGCAAGCTGGCATCCACCTTCTCCGCCGAAGGCCGCAAGGTGATGCTCGCCGCCGGCGATACGTTTCGCGCGGCAGCCATCGAGCAGCTCAAGGTCTGGGGCGAACGCAACAAGGTGCCGGTCATCGCCGGCGCGCAGGGTTCGGATTCCGCGAGCCTCGCTTTCACCGCCGTCACCGCGGCTCGCGACGACAAACGCGACGTGCTGCTGATCGACACCGCCGGCCGCCTGCAGAACAAGACCGAACTGATGGTCGAGCTCGAGAAGGTCGTGCGCGTGATCAAGAAGGTCGATGCCACAGCGCCGCATGCGGTGCTGCTGGTGCTCGATGCCACAGTGGGACAAAACGCGCTGTCGCAAGTCGAAGCGTTTCATCGTACGGCTGGCGTCACCGGCCTTGTGATGACCAAGCTCGATGGCACCGCGCGCGGCGGCATCCTCGTGGCACTGTCGGAAAAGTACAAACTGCCGGTGCATTTCATCGGCGTTGGCGAAGGCATCGACGATCTCGCGCCATTCACCGCCAGGGATTTCGCGCAGGCGATTGCAGGAATTGAAAGCTGACATGACTGACGTGATCGACAAGAAGCAGCCGCACCCGCTATTCAAGCTCGCCACCGAGCTCGGCCCGCTGATCGTGTTTTTCGTCGCCAATGCCAAGTTCAACCTGTTCGTCGCCACCGGCGCCTTCATGGTGGCCATCGTTGCGGCGATGATCGCGTCCTATGTCGTGGTCAGGCATGTGCCGATCATGGCGCTTGTCACCGCCGTCATCGTGCTGGTGTTCGGCACGCTGACGCTGGTGCTGCATGACGAGACCTTCATCAAGGTCAAGCCGACCATCATCTATGGCCTGTTCGCAGCGATCCTCGGCGGCGGCCTGTTGTTCGGCCGCTCCTTCATCGCCATCATGTTCGACCAGATGTTCAATCTCACGCACGAAGGCTGGCGCGCGCTGACGAAGCGCTGGGCGCTGTTCTTCTTCGCCATGGCGCTTCTGAACGAAGCGATCTGGCGCACCCAGAGCACGGATTTCTGGGTGGCCTTCAAGGCATTCGGCGTGATCCCGCTGACCATGGCCTTCGCGGTGGCCCAGATGCCGCTGATCAAGCGCTACGGCATCGAGCCGGCCACGCTCGCGGAGAGCGCGGCGGACGAAGGCGATCTGAGGAAGTAGAAGCGGCTCTTACTTAACCTCGCCCCGCTTGCGGGGAGAGGTCGGGTTGCGAGCGCAGCGAGTAATCCGGGTGAGGGGGAGCCAGTGTTTCACTCGCTAGCTCCCCCTCACCCGTCGCGGACTTCGTCCGCGCCACCCTCTCCCCGCAAGCGGGGAGAAGGAAAACATCACACCGCCAGCGTGCCGGCCTTTGCCGCCGCATAGCGCTCGCCGACCTTGGTCCAGTTGACCGTATTCCACCACGCCTTGAGATAATCAGCGCGACGGTTCTGGTAGGTCAGATAATAAGCGTGCTCCCAGACGTCGTTGCCCATCAGCGCGCGCTTGCCGTCCATGATCGGATTGTCCTGATTCGGACGCGTCTCGATCGACAGCTTGCCGTCCTTGTCGACGATCACGAACACCCAGCCAGAACCGAACTGACGGCCGCCGGCGGCGTTGAAATCGGTCTGGAATTTCTCGAGGCCGCCGAGGTCGCGATCGATCGCCGCGAGCACATCGCCTTCCGGCTTGCCGCCATTCGGGCCCATGATCTGCCAGAACATGGTGTGGTTGGCATGGCCGCCGAGATTGTTGCGCACGCCGGTGCGGATCGCGTCAGGCACGCTGTTGAGATTGCCGAGCACCTCGACCAGCGGCTTCTCGCCGATCACCGGGGTATCCTTGGCAAAATTGTTCATGTTGGCAACGTAGGCGGCGTGATGCCTGTCGTGATGGATCTCCATCGTCTTGGCATCGATATGCGGTTCAAACGCCGTGACCGGATAGGTCAGCGGCGGCAGGATGAATGGCGCATTGCCGGCAGTAGGGGTGGCCGGCGCAGCCGCCTGGGCGAAAGCAAGACGGGGCGCGACGGCCGCGGCAGCGATGCCGGTCGCAGCGAGCATGAGATGGCGTCGGGACATCGATGCAGAGGTCGTCATGGGGCTTCTCCCTGAGAAATTTGCGGGGTCGTCGGACAGATACGCAACGCATCACTGCCAGTTTCATATGCGGGCATTGTGACGCAGCGGGACATAGCACATCACGTGTCGGAGAGACGTGTTCCTCTTTTCCCTCCCCCAAGCGCCATGCGCCGTGAGGAGGATATTTCGGGGTCCTCGCGAAACATCGCACAAACAAAAAGGGCGACCTTTCGGCCGCCCTTTCGCAACTCATCTCGCGTGAGCGAAAATTACTCCGCTGCAGTCGCGCCTTCGGCAGCCTTCTGCTTGGCTTCGAGATCTTCACCGGTCTCCTGATCGACAGCCTTCATCGACAAACGCGTCTTGCCGCGATCGTCGAAGCCGAGCAGCTTGACCTTGACCTTGTCGCCTTCCTTGACGACGTCGGAGGTCTTCTGCACGCGGCCGCCGGCGAGCTGGCTGATGTGAACCAGGCCGTCCTTGGCGCCGAAGAAGTTCACGAATGCACCGAACTCCATGACCTTGACCACGGTGCCTTCATAGATCGCGTTGAGCTCCGGATCCGAAGCGATCGACTTGATCCACTTGATCGCAGCCTTGATCGACTCACCATCCGACGAAGCCACCTTCACGGTGCCGTCGTCTTCGATATTGACCTTGGCGCCGGTCTTTTCGACGATCTCACGGATCACCTTGCCGCCGGTGCCGATCACTTCACGGATCTTGTCGGTGGCGATCTTGAAGGTCTCGATGCGCGGCGCGTATTCGCCGAGCTCGGCACGGGCGTTGTTGAGCGCCTTCGACATCTCACCGAGAATGTGAATGCGGCCTTCCTTGGCCTGGCCCAGAGCGACCTTCATGATCTCTTCGGTGATACCGGCGATCTTGATGTCCATCTGCAGCGAGGTGATGCCGGTATCGGTACCAGCCACCTTGAAGTCCATGTCGCCGAGGTGATCTTCATCACCCAGGATGTCCGACAGAACCGCGTAGCGTGCGCCTTCGAGAATCAGGCCCATGGCGATACCCGCCGTCGGACGCTTCATCGGAACGCCCGCATCCATCAGCGCCAGCGAAGCACCGCAAACCGATGCCATCGACGACGAACCGTTGGACTCGGTGATCTCCGACACCACGCGCACGGTGTACGGGAATTCGTGGTGACCCGGCAGAACCGGATGGATTGCGCGCCAGGCGAGCTTGCCGTGGCCGATTTCGCGACGCTTGGTGCCGCCCATACGACCGGTCTCGCCGACCGAGTAGGGAGGGAAGTTGTAGTGCAGCAGGAACGTCTCTTTGTACGTTCCCGACAGCGAGTCGATGTACTGCTCGTCTTCACCGGTGCCGAGCGTGGTCACGACCAGCGCCTGGGTTTCACCGCGGGTGAACAGCGCCGAACCGTGGGCGCGCGGCAGCACGCCGACTTCGGCGACGATCGGACGAACCGTGGTCAGGTCGCGGCCATCGATACGCTTCTTGGTGTCGAGGATGTTCCAGCGAACGATCTTCGATTCCAGTTCCTTGAACACGCCGGCGATGCGGAGCTTGTCGTATTTCGGCTCCTGACCTTCCGGGAAGTAGTGCGCCATCGCCTTCGCCTTGACGGCGCCGACGGCAGCGTAGCGATCCTGCTTCACAGGGATCGCATAGGCAGCGCGCAGCTCGGTTTCGACGAGACCGAGCATTTCCTTCTCGATTTCGCTGTCGTCGATGGTCTTGACCTCGCGCGGCTCCTTCGCGGCCTTCTCGGCGAGCTCGATGATCGCCTTGATGACCGGCTGGAAGTGGCGGTGACCGAACATCACGGCGCCGAGCATCACGTCTTCGTTGAGCTCCTTGGCTTCCGATTCCACCATCAGCACGGCATCGCCGGTGCCAGCGACGACGAGGTCGAGATTGGTGTCGGCCATTTCGTCGAGGGTCGGGTTGAGCACGTATTCATCATTGATGAAGCCGACGCGGGCTGCACCGATCGGGCCCTGGAACGGGGCGCCGGAAATCGTCAGCGCAGCCGAAGTGGCGACCAGCGCGAGAATGTCCGGATCGTTTTCCATGTCGTGCGACAGCACGGTGACGACGATCTGGGTTTCGTTGCGCCAGCCATCGACAAACAGCGGGCGGATCGGGCGATCGATCAGGCGGGAGACCAGCGTCTCCTTCTCGGTCGGGCGACCTTCGCGCTTGAAGTAGCCGCCGGGAATGCGGCCGGCTGCATAGGTCTTCTCGATGTAGTCGACGGTCAGCGGCAGGAAGTCGATGCCATCCTTGGCAGTCTTCGCGGCGACGACGGTGGCGATAACGACGGTCTCGCCATAGGTGGCGATGACGGCGCCGTCAGCCTGACGGGCAACCTTGCCGGTTTCCAGCTTGAGCGGACGACCGCCCCAATCGATCTCGACGGAGTGAACATTAAACATCTTAGGTTTCTTTCATGGGTTCACGGAGGACGTGACGGCCAAAAACACTGAAGTCCAAAACACAAAAGCCATGCGCAAGACGGCAAGAAGCTGTTCGCGATGTCGCGAAATCAGCGTCCGGCGATCCTGCCATGGCTCTGGTATTCTGAATGGCGTCCATCCTTCCGATGGTCGCGGGGATCTTTGGAGGATCGCGCCGCGCGACGGGCACCTTGCCCGTCATCGTCCAGTTGCCGGATTGCTTCTGAACGTTATCGCGAAAGCCGCACATGGCTTCCGCTACAAAAAACGCGCGCAAAGGGTTTTTGCGCGCGTGATTTCGCTTAGCGGCGAATGTTGTGCTTCTCGAGCAGCGCCTTGTAGCGCGCCTCGTCCTTGCGCTTGATGTAGTCAAGCAGCGAACGACGCGTGGAGACGAGCTTCAAAAGACCACGGCGGGAATGATTGTCCTTGGTGTGGGTCTTGAAGTGTCCGGTCAGGTTGGCAATGCGCTCGGAGAGGATCGCAACCTGGACTTCCGGCGAACCAGTGTCGCCGGTCTTGTTGGCATTGGTCTTGATGACTTCCGCTTTGCGTTCTGCGGTAATCGACATCGTCAGTTACTTTCTTTGCGGGCCGAACTGGCGGTCAGTCCGGTCAGGTTAAACACGCGCTTGGGGATGAGTTCGCCGTTGCCAACTTCAGCGAGGGCCAATAATCGCCCTGCCACCGTGACATAAACTGTGCCGCTACAATCGGGCGCATCCCGTCCGCGCAACAAAACGGCCTGGCCCCGATGGAGCCTTGCCGCATCCGCCCGTGTGACGGCCAGTGCCGGGATGTCGTCCAGCGCGGTCTCAACGGGCAGTAGCGCGTCGGCGAGGCTACCCTCGCCAGACGCGGCTCTATCGCACAAAGCCTCCAACTGTTCCAGCGGAATCATGTCGGCTTCGGCGAAAGGTCCGACCAGGGTACGCCGGAGCGCACTGATATGGCCGTAGCAGCCGAGTAAACGGCCGATATCGCGGGCCAGCGCACGCACGTAAGTGCCCTTGCCGCACTCCGCCTCGAACACGGCATGGTCGCTATCTGGCTGTTCTGTCAGGACTAATTCGTGAATCACAACCGGTCGGGGAACCAGCGGCACCACCTCGCCGTCGCGGGCGAGATCATAGGCGCGCTCGCCCTGGATCTTGATCGCCGAGTATTGCGGCGGGGTCTGCTCGATATTGCCGGTAAATTGCGGCAGCAGAGCCCGGATCTGGTCGGCCGTTGGCCTATTCGGGCTGGTGAAGGTCGCACGGCCCTCGGTGTCGTCGGTATCGCGTTCCTCGCCCCAGGCCACCGTGAAGCGATAGCGCTTGCGGCCGTCCATCACGAACGGAACCGTCTTGGTGGCTTCGCCGAGCGCGATCGGCAGACCGCCGGACGCCAACGGGTCGAGAGTACCGGCATGGCCGGCGCGCTTGGCCTGGAACAGGCGCTTGGCGATCGCGACGGCCTGGGTCGAGGTCATGCCGATCGGTTTGTCGAGGATCACCCAGCCATGAACGTCGCGCTTGTCGCGCCGGACCTGGCCCTGCTGACGCTGCTTGCCGCCCTGATGGCGGGGATCGTTATTGCCGCGATGGCCCTGATGCTGACGCTGATCATTGCCGCCGCGGTCACCTTGCTGACCGTGGTCGCCGTGCTGCACGGCCGGAGACAGGGTGGGCTCGCCATTGCCCGCTTCATCGAGGCGTGAATCGAGGGCGGCGGCTGGGGTCGTCACAGTCATTCGTTTTCGTCCGAGTCTGGTTTGAGGTCGCGCGCAACGGCAGGCGTGCGCAGGAGTTTGTCGATGCGCTCGGCTTCGTCGAAGCGCTCATCGATGCGGAAGCGAAGATCGGGGGCGTATTTGAGGTTCACGCGATACGCGACCTCGGTTCGCAGGAAGCTCTTGTTCGCCGCAAGCGCCTTCAGCACCGGTTCGGTGTTCTGGCCGCCGAGCGGCATCACATAGACGGTGGCGAGCTTGAGATCGGGCGACATCTTCACCTCGGGCACGGTGATGATGGTGGTCTGCAGAACGGGATCGTGGACCCCACCCTGCGACAGGATATCGGCAATCGCGTGGCGCATCAGCTCGCCAACGCGCAATTGACGCTGCGAGCCGCCCGGCGCGGCAGATTTTTGGTGATGCTTGGGCATCGGTTTCCCTACGAAAACAAAATTCGTCATGGCCGGGTTTGTCCCGGCCATCCACGACTGCTCTTTTGAAATTCAAAGACGTGGATGCCCGGCCATCTAGCGAAGCTAGCTTCGCGCAGGCCGGGCATGACGTCTCGTTTAAATCCGGTCTCTCTGTAAGATTTGGACTTACAGGGAGCGCTGGATGGTCTCTACGCGGTAACACTCGATCACGTCGCCGGCGCGCATGTCGCCGTAGTTCTCGAACGCCATGCCGCATTCCTGGCCTGACGCCACTTCCTTCACTTCGTCCTTGAAGCGCTTCAGTGTCGACAGCTTGCCTTCGTGCACCACGACGTTGTCGCGGATCAGGCGCACATTCGCGCCGCGTTCCACGGTTCCGTCGGTGACGCGGCAACCCGCAACCTTGCCGACCTTCGAGATGTTGAACACTTCGAGGATCTGCGCATTGCCCAGCATGGTTTCGCGCAGTGTGGGCGCGAGCAGACCGGACATGGCTTTCTTCACGTCATCCACGAGATCGTAGATGATGTTGTAGTAGCGGATTTCGATGCCGTTGCGCTTGGCAGCAGCAGCGGCTTCCTTGTTGGCACGAACCGAGAAGCCGATGATGGCGGCGTTGAAGCCTTCCGCCAGCGTGACGTCCGATTCCGAAATGCCGCCGACGCCCGCATGCAGGATGCGCGCAGCGACTTCGTCGGTGCCGAGCTTCTCGAGCGAGCCGAGAATGGCTTCGAGCGACCCCTGCACGTCGGCCTTGATGATCAGCGGGAAGTCCTTGCGACCCGAGGTCTTCAGCTGGCTCATCATCTGCTCGAGCGAGCCGCGCATGCCATTGGTGGAGGCCGCGGACTTCTCACGCTTCTGATGCGCACGGTAGCCGGTGATTTCACGGGCTCGGGCTTCGTTCTCGACCACGGCCATACGATCGCCAGCTTCCGGCGGACCGTTGAAACCGAGCACTTCGACCGGCACCGACGGACCTGCCGCGGTCAGCGTCTCGCCCTGATCGGAGATCAGCGCGCGGACACGGCCCATTTCGGCGCCGGCCACGATGATGTCGCCGACCTTCAGGGTGCCGCGCTGAACCAGCACGGTCGCCACCGGACCACGGCCACGATCCAGCTTGGCTTCGATCACGGTACCTTCCGCCGGACGTTCCGAATTGGTCTTCAGGTCGAGAATATCGGCCTGCAGCGCGATCATTTCCAAGAGCTTGTCGAGGTTGGTCTTGTTCTTCGCCGACACTTCGACGTCGACCACGTCGCCGCCGAAGGATTCGACCTGCACGTCATGCTGCAGCAGTTCGGTGCGCACGCGCTCCGCCTTTGCATCGGGCTTGTCGATCTTGTTGATCGCCACGATCATCGGCACGCCGGCTGCCTTGGCGTGGTTGATGGCTTCGATGGTCTGCGGCATGACGCCGTCATCGGCCGCCACCACAAGGATGACGATATCCGTGACCTTGGCGCCGCGGGCACGCATCGCGGTGAACGCAGCGTGGCCTGGCGTATCGATGAAGGTGATCTTCTTGCCGCTCTCGGGCGACGTGACCTGATAAGCGCCGATATGCTGGGTGATGCCGCCGGCTTCGCCGGACACCACATTGGCATGACGCAACGCATCGAGCAGCGACGTCTTGCCGTGGTCGACGTGGCCCATGACTGTCACGACCGGCGAACGCGGCTCGGTATCGGTGGAATCGTCGACCTTGTCGAACAGACCTTCTTCAACGTCCGATTCGGCAACGCGCTTGACGGTGTGGCCCATTTCCTCGGCCACCAGCTGCGCGGTGTCGGCGTCGATGACGTCGTTGATCTTGTGGATCGCGCCCTGCTTCATGAGCAGACGGATAACGTCCACGGCGCGCTCGGCCATACGGTTGGCGAGCTCCTGAATCGTAATCGCTTCCGGGATCGTGACTTCGCGAACCAGCTTTTCCTTCGGCTCGTTCGACTGATGACCCTTCAGACGCTGGGTGCGGCGACGGAACGAGGCGATCGAACGCTCGCGCACGTCGCCGGCCGACAGCGCGGTGACCACGGTGAGACGACCGCGCTCCTTCTGCGGACCGGGCTTGGCAGTGGGCTTCGGCGCAATCACGGGGCGCGCAGCGCCGCCGGGACCACGGCGAATGACGCGTGGACCTTCATCCTCGTCGGTGCCGTCGGCAGCGACGCCGGGCGCACGCGCAGGCGTAGTTGAGGGGGCGCCGGGACGGGCCGTCGTCGTGGCCGGCTTGGCGGCCTTCGCATCGGCTTCAGCCTGACGGCGCTTGGCCTCGACTTCGGCGCGGCGCTTGGTTTCTTCTTCCTGGCGGTGACGCTCTTCCTCGGCCTTGCGACGGGCTTCGGCAGCTTCGCGCTCTTCCTGTTCCTTGAATTCCTTGGTGTTGCGGCGGGCAGCCTCGATCTCGGCGAGGCGACGCTCTTCCTGCTCGCGCACGCGGGCATCGGCCAGCGCGCTGGCGCGGGCATTGCGCTCTTCTTCGGTCAGGGTGCGGAGCACGACGCCCGAACCCGAACGGGCCGGAGGCTGCGGGCGCTGCGGTGCGCGCGACGGCGGCGCTGCGGGAGGCGGAGCGGAGCTGCGCCCTGCGGGAGAAGGTGCAGCAGTGCGGGAAGCCGGTGTGGCCGGTGCAGGCGCAGCAGCGCGCGCAACCGGCGCCGCGGGCGCAGCAGTTGCAGCGGGAGCCGCCGGCGCAGCAGCAACGGGAGCTGGTGCAGCAGTCTCGACAGGTGCGGGAGCAGCAGTTGCTGGCGCGGCGACAGGCGCAGCCGCGGGCGCATCGCCGGGCATACGGCGCTTGCCGCGCTTCTCGACCACCACCTGCTTGGTGCGGCCATGGCTGAAGCTCTGGCGCACAGTGCCCTGCTCGACGCGCGGCTTGAGCGTCAAGGTCTTGCTGGGAACGCTCAGAGTCTTGTCACCAGGCGTTTTCGTATCAACCATTCAGCAGTCCTAATCTTGTTGCGTTGTGCGCGGTCGCACAGTCGTCGAAGTTTCGATCAGCGAGATCGTTGGCGTCAGCGGCTCCGTCTCCGGCGCAGCAGTTGTCAGCGAAGCTTTGGCGCTTGCGTTGATGTCGTCGTCAGCCAGCCGGTATTGGACCAGAGTCTGGCTGCGCGACAGGAACGTTTTGCCCGCCGGGCCCGTAAGCACGGCAGCATGTATCACATTTGACCGCCCCAATGCCAAATCCAATTCATCGGAGCTTAAAACCGTAATGATCGGCAATTTCGGCGCGTCGTCGCCGGATTCCGCGTCAAATTCCACGCGTTGCCGGGCAACGCTGTCCAGTTTACGGATTCCGTCGGGGGCGCCGTTGGAGGCGTGGAGAAGAACACCGACCGTTCCGCGGCGCAGGGCGTCTTCGACCTTGGTGAAGCCGGAAACCACCTGACCGGCCTTGGCAGTTATGGCCAGCGCCTCGATGACGCCGCGCACCATGAGCTTGTCGGTGTCGTCGGCCAGGGTCGGCGACGCCTTGACCGCTTTCTTGAAGCCCTTGGCAAAAAGATTGCGCTTCGCCGCCTCGGTCACCGCCTTGCGGGAGGCCGTGACCCAGAGGCCGCGGCCGGGAAGCTTGCGCTTCAGATCCGGGATCGCCTCGCCCGTGGGCGCGACGACGAACCGGATCAGTTCATCGATCGAGCGCACGCTCCGCGTAACCACGCACATCCGCATCGTCCCGGGCTTGGTGCTCCGGGGGCCGTTGTCCAGATCTGCTTGGTCAGCAATGGCGAGCATGCGCGTGGCATTGTCCTTACGCTTCTTCGGTGGCGTCGAGCGGCGCACCCTTGTCGAGATCGGCCTGGGTGATCCAGCCGGCCACGACGCGGGCCTGCATGATCAGATGCTCGGCGTCCTCACGCGAAATTTCGCTGGCATCGAGAATGCCCGGGTGCTTGGTCGGCTCGGAGCCTTCCTTGCGTTCGGTCCAGCCCACCAGATCGTCAGTGGCGCAGCCGGCAAGATCCTCGACGGTCTTGATGTCGTTTTCGCCGAACTTGACCATCATCTTGAGGGTCACGCCCGGAACGTCCTTCAAAGCGTCTTCCACACCCAGTTCCTTACGTTTGCCTTCGAGTTCAGCTTCGAGCTGCTCGAGGTATTCACGTGCACGGCTCTGCAATTCGGCCGCTGTTTCGTCGTCGAAGCCCTCGATGCCCGACAGTTCCTTGGCATCGACCATCGAAAGTTCTTCCACCGAGGTGAAACCTTCCGACGCGAGCAGCTGACCGACGACTTCGTCGACGTTCAGCGCTTCCATGAAGACGCGCGTGGAATTTTCGAAATCGGCCTGGCGACGTTCGGATTCTTCCTGCTCGGTCAGGATGTCGATATCCCAGCCGGTCAGCTGCGAAGCCAGGCGCACATTCTGGCCGCGACGACCGATCGCAAGGGATAGCTGGTTATTCGTGTCGGGAACGACAACCTCGATGCGCTCACGATCTTCATCGATCACGACTTTCGAGACTTCTGCCGGCGCCAGCGCGTTCACCACGAAAGTGGCGATATCCGGCGACCATGGAATGATGTCGATCTTCTCGCCCTGCAGCTCGTTGACCACGGCCTGCACGCGGGAACCACGCATACCGACGCAGGCGCCGACCGGATCCACCGACGAGTCGCGCGAGATCACGCCGATCTTGGCACGCGAACCGGGATCGCGGGCCACGGCCTTGATCTCGACGATACCGTCATAGATTTCAGGCACTTCCTGCGCAAACAACTTGGCCATGAACTGCGGATGGGTGCGCGACAAGAAGATCTGCGGACCGCGGGTCTCGCGGCGCACGTCGAACACATAGGCGCGAACGCGGTCGCCGTTGCGGAACACTTCGCGCGGCAGCATCTCGTCGCGACGCACGATGGCTTCGCTGCGGCCGAGATCGACGATCACCGAACCGTATTCGACGCGCTTGACGATGCCGTTGACGATCTCGCCGATGCGATCCTTGAATTCCTGGTACTGCCGGTCACGCTCGGCTTCGCGCACCTTCTGCACGATGACCTGCTTGGCGGACTGCGCGGCGATACGGCCGTATTCCAGCGGCGGCAGCGTGTCGGCGATGGTGTCGCCGATCTGCGCACCCGGATTGGCGCGCTGCGCATCAAACAGCGAGGTCTGGAAAGACGAATTCTCGACGTCCTCTACCACCAGCATGTGGCGGGTCAGAGAGAGCTGGCCGGTCTTGGGATGAATCTCGGCATGCACATCGGTCTCGGAACCGTAACGCGCGCGGGCCGCTTTCGCGATCGCCTCTTCCATCGCCTGGATGACGATGTTGCGGTCGATCGATTTTTCGCGCGCGACGGCGTCGGCGATCTGCAGCAGTTCGAGTTTATTGGCGCTGACAGCGGCCATAGCTCATTCTCCTTCGATGGGATCGATTTCGCCTCGGCGCGCACGGTCGGCGGCCAGACGATGTTCTTTGGTATTCTTCGGCAAAGGCTTCTTGGTAGCTTTCGCGACCTTGAGTTTTGGCTTCGGCGCAAAGCTCTTTTTCGGATCGCTGCGCTTGGCATGCGGTGCCGGCGGCGGCGCGAGACCGAGCTCCCGCTTGAGATCAAGCTCGGCGTGCTTGCCGCGGCGCATGGACTCGGCGATCAGCTCGTCGGTCAACACCAGGCTGGCATTGGAGATATCTTCCAGCGGCAACCGCGTGATGGGGTCCTCGCCGTCGCGGGCGCCTTCCCGATCGATCAGTACGACGTCGCCTTCGATAGCGCCGAGCAGGCCACGGAAGCGTTTGCGGCCGCCGACAGCGACAGCCATCTCGATCTTAACCAGATAGCCATGATAGCGCTCGAAATCAGAGCGCCGGACCAGCGGACGATCGATGCCGGGCGAGGAAATTTCGAGGCGATAGGCGCGCTGGATCGGATCGGCGACGTCCATCACCGGCGACAGCGCGTGTGAGATCGCCTCGCAGTCCTCGACCAGCATGGTGCCATCCGGCCGCTCCGCCATGATCTGCACGGTGCAACCGAGCTCGCCGGAAATTTTGATCCGCACCAGCCGGTAACCGAGGTTTTCAAGTACGGGCGTGGCGACTGCCGATACCCGCGCCGCAGCACCCGGCTCGATCACCAGGCGCGGCTCGGAAAGCAGCTCGGTATCAACGGTTTCTGGGTTTTGGTCGGTCATGTCCAGGATCGAAGTATTCCGGTTGGAGGATGTCTGAATGCGCGTGCAGCCTGCAGAAGTGTATCGCGTCGGGCTTTCGGCCTTTTTGGACCCGGGCGAGCCCCGCCGGATTATGGCCAAGGTCCGTTCAGGTAATAAAAAAGAGCGGGTCCCGAGGGGCCCACTCTCAAACGCGATCGTATGAGAACCTAATAAGTTGTGGGCGATATAGCCCTTTTCCGGCGCCCCGGCAAGGCCGCAGTGGCTGCCCCGCAATATTTCTGCAACCCGCGGTAGCCCAATCCTGCGGACTAACCGTTCCTTCATCAACCCCATCTAGGGTGCCCCAGCCTTTCCGTATGGTGGTGTTGAGTATTTTTTGATGGCTGAGGCGAAATCGCTCATTCCCGGGCTGGAGAACATCGTCAGAGATGGCGATCCCAAGCGGCGCGGCGAAGCGGTGCGTAAGATTTCCGAGCTTTTCCTAAGGGGCGCATCCCGTTTTCAACCGGCACATGTCGATCTGTTCGACGGCGTTCTGACGAGTCTGGTTCCACAAACCGAGGTCGAAGCACGCACAGAGCTGGCCGAACGGCTGTCCGATCTCGTCAACGCACCGCCGCAACTGGTGGCCTTGCTCGTCCGCGATGACGAGATCCTGATCGCCGGGCCGCTGTTGCGCCGCTCACCCTTGATCGACGAACCGACACTGGTCGACATCGCCAAGGCCCAGGGCCAGTCGCATCTGCTGGCGATCTCCGATCGCTCGACGCTGACCCCGCGCATTACCGACGTGATCGTCCGCCGCGGCGACCGCGACGTGATCCGCCGGGTCGCCGGCAATGCCGGTGCCGCTTTCTCGCAACTTGGCTATACCGGCCTCATTCGCCGCGCCAGCGATGATGGCGCCCTCGCCGTCACGGTCGGGCAACGCGACGATCTCGCGCCAGAACAACTCAAACACCTGTTGGCACAGTCGGTCGAGGTCGTTCGCCGTCGGCTGTTCGACGCCGCCGCCCCCCAACTGCGCAACGCGATCAACCGCGCGATGCAAGACATCACCGGTACGCCGACGCATCTGGCCGTCACCCGCGACTTCGCCACCGCGCAGCGTGCCATTCGCAAGCTCCACCAGGCCGACGAGCTGGACGAAGGCGCTTTGTTGCGCTTTGCCCGCGCCCATCAATATGAGGAAACCGCCGCCGCCCTCGCCGCTCTGTCGGGCGTGCGGATCGGGACCATCGACCAGCTCCTCAAAGGCGACCGCGACGATCCGATGCTGATCCTCGGCAAATCGATCGGGATTTCCTGGGCCACCGTCCGCGCCCTGATGACGCTACGTCTCGGCCCCGGCCGTTCGCCTGCCGCCGCCGATGTCGAGGAAGCCCGACAGAATTTCGAGCGCCTGGTGCCTGCCACGGCACAGCGCGTGCTGACCTTCTGGCAGACCCGCGAGACCGCCTCAGCGATCCCCCTGCCGCTCTGATCCACTGGGGTTCTCCGGGGCCGCAGCCCGCCGCTCCCGTTTGCGCCACTCCGCCACAAAACTCACGAACGCCGCCAAAGCCGGCGGCGGCTGCCGACGACTTGGATAATACAGGAACGGCCCCGGGAATGGCGGCAGCCAGTCCTCCAGAACGCTGACCAACCTCCCGGTCGCGAGGTCGTCCCGCACATAGCCCTCAAACACCGCGTAAAAGCCAAGTCCGTCCCGGGCCGCTTCCAGCCCGAGCCGGGAATAACTCGCCAGCAGCGGCCCCCGCGGCGGTATCCGGACCACCTGGCCGTCCTTTTCGAACTCCCATTCCGGGATAGAACCGTTGTCGAAACGCGTTCTGATGCAGCAATGCTGCAGCAATTGCTGCGGTGCAATAGGTCGCCCATGCTGCGCAATATATTGCGAAGAAGCCACCATCACGAAGCGTTGCGGTGGCCCCAGCGAGACCGCGATCATGTCCTGCGCCAGATCCTCGCCATAACGAATGCCGGCGTCGAACCCCTTGGCGACGATGTCGATCAATGACGTCTCGGCAACGATCTCAAGCTCAACCTGCGGATATTGCTGCAGAAATGGCGTAACCATCGGCGCCACCACGATATCGATGGCTGGTGCTGGACCGTTGATCCTGAGGCGCCCAGACGGCACATCACCGAAATCGCGAACTTGCTGCAGCGCAGCATGGACATCGCCCATGGCCGGTGCGATTTTGCGCTGCAGCAATTCTCCGGCTTCGGTAAGCGCAACACTGCGCGTTGTGCGATGCAGCAAACGAACGCCAAGCCGCTCTTCCATGTCGCGCAGTCGCTGGCTCAGGCTGGACACCGAGACGTGGGTCTCTACTGCAGCCCGCCGGAAATTCCGGGTCCGGGCCACCGCCAGAAAGGCCGCCAGATCGCGCAGATCGAGATCGCTCATTGTTCGACAGAGTGAACAAGCCTTTCGGGATTGTCCAGCTTATCGGATCAATGGAGCGGGCTCATATCGGGGCGGCAGCGGCAAAGGATCGGTCCGGCCGCCTTCTGGGAGAACCACCATGAAACACCTTCAACTCGGAAAGACTGGCCCCACAGTGGCCGCGCTCGGCCTCGGCTGCATGGGCATGTCGGATGTCTACGGCCCGGCCGACCGAGGCGAAAGCATCGCCACCATCCACGCCGCGCTGGAGGCCGGCGTCACCCTGATCGACACCGGTGACTTCTACGCCATGGGCCACAACGAACTCCTGATCGCCGAAGCCCTGCGCGGCCGCAGCCGCGACAGCCTGCAGCTTTCGGTCAAATTCGGCGGTATGCGCGATCCCGCCGGGGCCTTCATGGGCTTCGACAACCGCCCGATAGCGATCAAGAATTTCGTGGCCTATTCGCTGGTGCGGCTCGGCGTCGAGGTCATCGACATCTACCGCCCCGCGCGGCTCGACCCCAATGTACCCATCGAGGACACCGTCGGCGCCATCGCCGACCTGATCAAGGCCGGCTACGTCAAACATATCGGCCTCTCCGAAGTCGGCTCCGAGACCATCCGCCGTGCCCACAAAGTACATCCCATCACCGACCTGCAGATCGAATATTCGCTGATCTCGCGCGGTATCGAGGATGACATCCTGCCGACCTGCCGCGAGCTCGGCATCGGCATCACGGCTTACGGTGTGCTCTCGCGCGGCCTGATCGGTGGCCACTTCACCAAGAACGGCATGAACGCGAGGGACTATCGCAGCCACAGCCCACGCTTCAGCGCTGCGAATATCGATCGGAATCTGGCTCTGGTCGACAAAATCCGCGCTGTCGCCGACGACATCGGCGCTTCGGTCGCACAGGTCGCCATCGCCTGGGTCGCCGCACAGGGCCAGGATATCCTGCCCGTGGTCGGTGCCCGCCGACGGGATCGGCTCACTGAAGCGCTGGGATCGCTGGATGTGAAACTCACGCCCGCGCATCTCAGGGCGCTGGCGGAGGCGATCCCGGCCGATGCGGCAGCCGGCGGCCGTTATCCGGACGAGCACTTGGCGCATATGGACAGTGAAAAGAAGCGGGCGTGAGACGCGAAGACGCTAGTGGCCTCCCTCCCCCAAGCGCAGCGCAGTGGGGAGGGACAAGAAGCGCCTCACAAATACGCGCTCAAATCCCTGATGCTCGGTGCATCCCCGTTCAGCGGATTCGCCGGATCGCGCCCGTAACGCAGCGTCTCGAAGCGCATGTTGCGGGCGTCGATCATCAGCAGACGCCCGACCAGCCCTTCACCAAAGCCCACGATCTCGCGGATCGCTTCCAGCGCCATCATCGAGCCAACCATACCGGCCAGCGCACCCATGACGCCGGCTTCCTGGCAACTGGGAACCGTGCCCGGCGGCGGCGCTTCGGGAAACAGGCAGCGATAGGTCGGATTCAATGCGCCTGACGCGTTGGTCTCATGGGCACGGATCGTGGTCAGCGAGGCATCGAAAGTGCCGAGCGCCGCGGAGATCAATGGCTTCTTTGCGAGATAGCAGGCATCCGACAGCAGATAGCGCGTGGTGAAATTGTCAGAACCATCGAGCACGATGTCGTAGCCCGACAACAGCGTCATCGCATTGGCTGCATTGAGCCTGACGGCATGGCCGATAAATCTGACATGCGGATTGAGCGCATGGATCTTTGCGGCAGCGCTGTCGGTCTTCAGCGCGCCGATATCCGGCGTTGCGTGAATGACCTGCCGCTGCAAATTCGACAGTGATACCGTGTCGTCGTCGACCACACCGAGCGTGCCGATGCCCGCGGCCGCCAGATACATCAGCGCCGGTGCGCCAAGCCCGCCGGCGCCGATCACCAGCACTTTCGCGCCCTGCAGCGCGGTCTGGCCGGGACCACCGACCTCGCGCAACACAATGTGACGCGCATAGCGCTCGAGTTCATCGGCATTCAGCATCGCAATAGTCGCTCCAAACTCCGACCCTCATCCTGAGGAGCGCGCTTCTTGCGCGCGTCTCGAACCATGAGATGAACAGCTCATCCTTCGAGACGGCGCTGAAGAAGCGCCTCCTCAGGATGAGGCCACAGATCAGGTCCCGCATTGTCGTGAACCCTTCCCGCGCTGTCACCGACCCACGAGATGTGCTTAATTCCACCGAAATCAATCACCAGCTTCAAGACCGGACATGTCATGAGATCGATGCTTTCAGCAACATTGATGATCGTGGCAGCCTCTGCGGCTCACGCACAGGTGCAGGCGACGCCTCCCGCGGTGCAGGGCGTCAAACCCAAACCCGTCACCACCACACCGATCCGCCCGGCGCTGCAGACCCCTGCCGACACCGCCAATGCCATGGCGCAGGCCGAGCGGCTGGGGATCCAGTCAGATCTCGCTTGGACCGGGCAATATAACGGCGCCATTACCGGCGAGGTCTCGGATCGCATGGTCAATGCGATCAAGACGTTCCAGAAGGACAACGGCGCCAAGCAAACGGGCGTCCTGAACCCGCAGGAGCGCGATCTGCTGCGCGCCGCAGCGAAGAAACTTCAGGACAATGTCGGCTGGAAAATGGTCACCGACATGGTGACCGGCGCACGGCTTGGCATTCCCGGCAAGCTGGTGCCGCAGCAGGTCTCCGACGCGAACGGCAGCAAATGGTCGTCCTCCACCGGCACGATCCAGATCACGCTGGCGCGCCGCAAGGAGGACGCACCATCCACCGCGAAACTCGCCGAGGCCGAGCGCAAGGAGCCCGGTCGCAAGATCGACTATCAGGTCGTCAAGCCGGATTTCTTCGTGCTGTCCGGCCTGCAGAACCAGAAGAAGTTCTACATCCGCGGCCAGTTCAAGGACTCGGAAGTCCGCATCCTCTCGATCTTTTACGATCAGGCCACCGAAGGCACGATGGAGCCGGTGGTGATTGCGATGTCGTCAGCCTTCAACGCATTCCCGACCGGCGCACAGGCGATGGGCCCGCCGCCGCGCAAGAAGGTCGAATATGCCAGCGGAATCGTCGTGAGCGATGACGGCGCCATCGTCACCGATCGCCAAGCAGTCGATGGCTGCATGTCCATTGTCGTCGCTGGTTACGGCAATGCCGACAAAGTCGCCGAGGACAAGGTGCGCGATCTCGCATTGCTGCGCATCTATGGCGCGCGCGAGCTGAAGCCGCTGTCGCTTGGCGCTGGCGCAGCGAAGCCCCATCTCGATCTCGTAGGGATCGCCGATCCGCAAAACCAGGGCGGCGGCGCAGCCGTCACCAGCGTGAAGGCGTCCACCACGCCGGTCGGCACCGGCAGCGAACTGGCCCTCTCACCCGCACCGGGGTTCGGTTTTTCCGGCGCAGCCGCCATCGACAGCGACGGCAAATTTGCGGGCCTCGCGCAGTTGAAGCCACTGCTCGTTGCCGGCCCGCCGAATGCGGCACCGCTGGCGGCGCTGGTGCCCGCGGAACTCGTGCTGAATTTCGTGAAAGCGAATGGCGTGAGCGCGAACAGCAGCTCGACCGATGCCAAGGCCGCGATGGTGCGCGTGATCTGCGTGCGGAAGTAGTTTTTCCGCTGGAAATTAGCTCTCTTTTGGCCTATGCTTAAGCATATGCCACGGAGGTGCCGATGACCGACTCCCGTCACGTCAGGCTATTTCGTAACGGTCGCAATCAGGCGGTCCGCATTCCCGTTGAATTCGAGTTACCGGGTGACGAAGCTGTCATGCACCGCGACGGCGACAGGCTCGTAATCGAGCCCGTACGCAAGCGCGGCCTGCTGGCATTGCTTGATACGATGGAGCCATTCACAGAAGAATTTCCGGACGTCGATGCAGGCCTGCGCCCGCTACGGGACATCAAGCTGTGAGCACACCACGCTACATGCTTGATACAAACGTCGTCTCGGATCTGATCCGAAATCCGGCGGGTCGTGTAGCCAAGAGAATTCGTAAACTCGGCGCCGAGGGATTTTGCGTCAGCATCATTACGTCCGCCGAATTGCGGTTCGGATGCGCCAAACGTAATTCACCGCGGCTCACGCAACTCGTAGAGCAGGTGCTGAATGAGCTCGATATCCTGCCGCTGGAAAGTCCGGCCGACACCGAATACGCCCGCATTCGCCACGACCTTGAAAAGAAGGGCGTCCCCATCGGCCCGAATGACCTGCTGATCGCGGCTCACGCTTGCGCCGTCGATGCCACGCTGGTGACTGCGAATGCGAAAGAATTCAAACGGGTGAGCGGTCTGAAAGTCGAGAACTGGCTGTCATAGGCAACCGCCTGTCCGATGCTCTAGTCCACTTCCTCGTACATCGAATCCATCTGCGCCGCGAACGGCGTTGCGCGCGGCGGCGGCGCGGCAGGGGCGCGGATGATCCGGCGTTCGAGCTGTTCGCGGTTCTGCTGCTCGACGAATTTCACTGCGAATCCGCCCTGGAGATGGCGCACCACGCGGCCGACGCAGGCGCCGACGGCGAGCGGCGTTCCGACCTCCGGCTGCACATCGGCCGAGATCGCGGCGCCGGACACGGACATGTCGATGACGAAGCAGTTCTTCATACTGCCGTCGGCGAAGGTCAGCATGGAATGCGGGCTCGCGGGAATGAGGCGGGCCTGCTTGCGCTCCTCGCGCACCGTAGGGTCTTTCTGGAATTTCTCCAGCCAGGTCAGCTTGTCCGAGAGCTTCTGACGCATCGGCGGCGTCATGTTGAGTTCGAGCAGGAAGCTGCCGGAGATGGTGTCGCTGATGCGGCCTTCGAGCTGACCGAAATCGCCGAAATAAGGCGTGATGCGATCGCCGATACGACCCACCACCGGCACATCGACAATCATCCGGAACGGCGAGACGCGGCTGGTCCGGCAGGCAAAGCTGCGCGGATTGCCTGCGGAATCCAGCCAGTTCGACAGCGTATATTGCCCGCTGACGACAACGTTGACGGCCCGCTGCTTGAGGAATTTTTCGACGGACACAGGTTCATCCTCTACGGTACATTTCCACCACCATAGAAAACCCAACCACGCCAGCATTTGCGCCCGCCTTGGTTATTGCGTTACTTATATACCCCTTCAAGTTGAGGAAATATTACCGGCAAAATCCCGGCGATTGGCGCTATGGAAGCCAGAGGCTTCTCTGCCTCAGCCGGGCACCCGCCCCTTGATGGCATTGGCGCGGGCACTGCAGGTGATACGGCCGGTTGCATCCTCCGAAAGTCCCGTCCGGACGCGCGATTTGAGCTGCGCAATCTCCTCCGGCGTCATCACCGTCAGAGCTGCCTTCACCGATGGCCCTGCGGACGAGGCCGACCAGAAGTCGTCGAAATCGGTGAAGGCACGGGTGACATCGATCACGCGGGTTTCGACGTCCACCAGGCCGGCGGAGGTCCACAGCGACTGCATCACGTCGAGGCGCGATGCATCCACGCTCGGCGGAAGCGACGGCATCTGGCCCATCTTCAGCAATTCACCAAGGATCGGCTGCAGCGGGAAGCCGCCGCCATCCATATCCCACGCATAGGCGGCCACCGTGCCGCCGGGTGACACGACACGCACCATCTCCGCAACGCCCTTCGACGGCTCCGGCACGAAGAAGATCACCAGCGCCATCACGGCGACATCGAAGGACTTGTCGGAAAACGGCAGTGCCATTGCGTCGCCCAGATGAAACGCCGCCATCGCAGCACCCGGCCGCGTCCGCGCATAGGCAAGCTGCGGCTCCGAGGGATCGATGCCGTCGATCACCGACGGCGCATGGCGCTCGGCGATCAGCTGCGTGAAGGCGCCGTTGCCGCAGCCGACATCGACCCAGGCAAGACCCGGCTTTGGCGCCACCCAATCCAGAAAGACCTCGCCGGCGCTGCGGCTCCAGACGCCCATCATCCGCTCATAGGACGCGCCGTCATTGAAGCGGATGGAGGGAGACGATGCGTCGGTCATGGGGAGTCCTCAATACGGTGTTGGCAGCAGATCATGGCCGGAAATGCCGGGCGCGCAACCACGTTGCCTTCACGGTGGGATCGGCGCGATGCGCACACATCGGCACGGTTGTTGCTTGGTTTATCGCAAGCAGAACAGTTCGCGACGTCCCGAGGCGTCACCCTGTTACAGAGGAGAGCGAGATGAAGGTCGGCGTATTCATTCCAATCGGGAACAATGGCTGGTTGCTCTCTGAAAATGCCCCGCAATACATGCCGACTTTCGACCTCAACAAGGAGGTGACGCTAAAAGCCGAACATTACGGACTCGATTTTGTGCTCTCGATGATCAAATTGCGTGGCTTCGGCGGGAAAACCGAATTCTGGGATCACAATCTGGAATCCTTCACCTTGATGGCCGGGTTGGCCGCAGTGACCAAGCGAATAAAACTGTTCGCCACGGCAGCGACGCTCGTGATGCCTCCCGCGATTGCCGCTCGCATGGCTGTGACCATCGATTCGATTTCACACGGCCGCTTCGGCCTCAATCTCATCACCGGATGGCAACGTCCCGAATATTCGCAAATGGGGCTTTGGCCGGGCGACGAGTATTTTGCGCGTCGCTACGAATATCTTTCAGAATATGTCGAGATTCTCCGCGAGCTTTGGCAGACCGGCGCCTCGGATCGCAAAGGCGAATTCTTCCAGATGGAAGACTGCCGCGTCAGCCCGCGGCCGCAAGCCGATATGAAGATCATTTGCGCCGGCCAGAGCGGCGCCGGAATGGCCTTCTCCGCAAAATACGCCGACTACAATTTCTGCTTCGGCAAGGGCATCAACACCCCGACCGATTTTGCGCCCGCCGCCGAACGGCTGATCGAGGCTACGCGGGATACCGGCCGCTACGTCACGACCTATGTCCTGTTCATGGTGATCGCGGCCGAGACCGACGAAGCCGCGTTCGCAAAGTGGGAGCACTACAAAGCCGGCGTGGATCACGAAGCGGTCGCCTGGCTGGGCGTACAGGGTGCCGTCGACACCAAGTCCGGCAAGGACACCAACATCCGCCAGATGGCGGACCCCACATCAGCGGTCAACATCAACATGGGAACATTCGTCGGCTCTTTCGCAAATGTCGCCCGCATGCTCGACGACGTCGCCACCGTGCCGGGCACCGAGGGCGTGTTGCTCACCTTCGACGATTTCGTCCAGGGCGTTGAAAACTTCGGACAGCGCATTCAACCCTTGATGACATCGCGCAAGGGAGTGGCAGAGGCCGCAGCCGCCGCGTTGAAGGACATGTAACTGTCGATATCAAACAACGAGTCGCCGACAAGGCCGGCCCGACGCGGTGTTACCTCTGACACTTCGGGCACCAGAAGGTCGACCGCCCATTCTGCACGAAACGTTTCACGATGCCCTCGCAGCCATCGGTCTGGCACGGCTCGCCTTCGCGGTCATAGACCTGAAACGAATGCTGGAAGTAGCCAAGCTCGCCGTCGGTCTGGCGGTGATCGCGCAGCGACGAGCCGCCGGCCTTGATGGCTTGGTTCAGCACCTCGTGGATTGCCGTGACCAGTCGTCTGGAATGATCGGTCGGCTCGCCCTTCTTGGTCGCCAGTGTCGCGGCCAGCCGCCGCGGCGACAAATGCGACCGAAACAGCGCTTCGCAGACATAGATGTTGCCGAGGCCCGCGACGACGCGCTGATCGAGCAGCGCGGCCTTGAGGCTGGTCTTCTTGCCTGCGGTGGCGCCGGCCAGCATCGCCGCATCGAAGGCGTTGCCCAGCGGCTCGGGCCCGATGTCCTTCAGGAACGGCTCGTTCTCGATCTCGCTGCGCGCAAAGATCTTCATGAAACCAAAACGGCGGGGATCGTTGTAGATCACCGACGGACCCGACGACATATGGAAGACGACGTGATCATGGGCCCGCTCGTCGCTGCGCGGATGATGGAAGGCGCCGGGCATCACGTTATTTTCATCGGAGACCACCCGGAAAGAGCCTGACATGCCCAAATGCATCAGTAGTACGTCGCCGGAATCCAGATCCGCCAGCAGATATTTGGCGCGGCGGCCAAGGCTGGTGATTACCCGGCCCTGCAACCTGCCGGCAAAATCCGGCTGAAACGGAAAACGCAGGTCTTTTCGCCTGAGATCCAGACGGGTGATCTTCGACCCCTCCATGGCCGGCTGCAGGCCCCGGCGGACGGTCTCGACTTCGGGTAATTCAGGCATGATTCACGTCATTCACCTTGAGAGGCTGACGTGATAGCCCCATTGCCGCAGGCGCGCTATGGTCCGCCGCGATGAGGCTTTTGAGATGAAAACGATGGATCAGCCGGGCGAAACCACCCATTTCGGCTTCAGGGACGTCCCCGTAGGCGACAAGCAGACGCTGGTGAACGATGTGTTCCACAGCGTGGCCCGGCGCTACGACCTGATGAACGATCTGATGTCCGGCGGCATGCATCGCGTCTGGAAGGACGTGATGATTAACCAGCTCAACCCGCCACGCTCGGACGCGCCGTTTGCCCTGCTCGATGTCGCCGGCGGCACCGGCGACATTTCCTTCCGCGCCGCCAAGGCGTCGGGCCTCGGCTTCTCGGCGACGGTCTGCGACATCAACACCGGCATGCTCGATGTCGGCCGCGAGCGCGCCATTTCCCACCATCTCGAACATCAGGTCTCCTTCGTCGAGGGCAATGCAGAAGAGTTGCCATTCGCCGACAAGAGCTATGACGCCTATACGATCGCCTTCGGCATCCGCAACGTGCCGCGCATCGACCGCGCGCTCGCTGAGGCCTATCGCGTGCTGAAGCCGGGCAGCCGTTTTCTCTGTCTCGAATTCTCGACCGTGGATGTGCCCGGCCTCGACAAGATCTATGACCTGTTTTCGTTCAAGGTCATCCCGCCGCTCGGCAAGGCCGTCACCGGCGATTCCGAATCCTATCAGTATCTCGTCGAATCGATCCGCAAGTTTCCGAAGCCGCCAATTTTCGCCGACATGATCCGCGAGGCCGGCTTCTCCCGCGTGAAATACGAACTCCTCTCGGGCGGCATCGTCGCGCTGCATTCGGGCTGGCGTTTGTGATCTCTGCACTCAATCATATGGCGCGGCTGGCCCGCGCCGGTTTCGTGTTTGCGCGCGAAGGCGTGTTCGGCGTCGTCGATCCCTCGCTGGTGCCGCCGCCGGGACAGCTCGCGCTACGCATGGCGCGGCTCATTGAGCGGCCCGGCGCGAAATCGGGCGCGCGGCTGTCGCGCGCGCTGACCCGGCTGGGACCTGCCTATCTCAAGCTCGGCCAGTTTCTCGCGACACGACCCGACGTGGTCGGCGTCGCCATGGCGCGCGATCTCGAAAGCCTGCAGGACCGGCTTCCGCCGTTCTCCCTGACCGAAGCCGAAGGTGTCGTCGCCGCTTCGCTGGAGCGCCCTGTGGCGCAGCTCTATGCGAGCTTCAGTCCGCCGGTCGCCGCGGCCTCGATCGCACAGGTGCATCGCGCCGAGATCGACAAGGATGGTGTCCGCAAGGTCTACGCCGTGAAAGTGCTGCGCCCGAATGTCGCCGCGCAATTCCGCCGCGACCTCGGCGATTTCGCTTACGTCGCCCACAAGGCCGAAGAGCATTTTTCCGAAGCGCGGCGCCTTCGCCTGATCGAGATCATCACCACCATGTCGCGCTCGGTGGCGATGGAGATGGATCTTCGGCTCGAAGCCGCAGCACTCTCCGAGATGGCGGAGAACACCCGCAACGATTCGGATTTCCGCGTGCCGGAAGTGGACTGGGATCGTACCTCGCACAATGTGCTGACGATGGAATGGATCGACGGCATCGCGCTGAACGATCACAAGGGCCTGGAAGAATCCAACGTCGATCTGCCGGACCTTGGCCGCAAGGTGATCCAGAGCTTCCTGCGCCATGCGCTGCGTGACGGCTTCTTCCATGCCGACATGCACCCCGGCAATCTGTTCCTCGATCCTGACGGCCGCCTCGTCGCCGTCGACTTCGGCATCATGGGCCGGCTCGGTCTGAAGGAGCGCCGCTTCCTCGCGGAGATTCTGCTGGGCTTCATCACCCGCAACTATCGCCGCGTCGCCGAAGTCCACTTCGAGGCCGGCTATGTGCCCGGTCACCATTCAGTAGAAAATTTCGCGCAGGCGATCCGTGCCATCGGCGAGCCGATTCACAATCGCACGGCCGAAGAAATCTCGATGGCCAAGCTGCTGACGCTGCTGCTTGAGGTCACCGGCCTCTTTGATATGCGCACGCGGCCGGAATTGATCCTGCTGCAGAAGACCATGGTCGTGGTCGAAGGCGTCGCGCGAAGCTTCGATCCCAAGCTCGACATCTGGAAGGTCGCCGATCCCGTCGTCCGCGAATGGATCGAGCGCAATCTCGGCCCATTGGGCAAGATTCAGGGTGCGCTCGCCGGCGCCGGCGAACTCGGCAAGGTCGCCGGCAGTCTGCCGGCCCTGGCAACACGGGCGCTGACGGTGCTGGAACAGTTGGAGACCATGACCCGCGACGGCGTCAGGCTCGACGACGCGACCATCGCCGCCATCGCGCGGGCACGGGCCAAGCAGCTCCGCTGGCGCACGGTTGGCGTCTGGGTGATCGCCCTGTCGTTTCTGGGACTGCTGCTCTCGATTCGCTAAGACTGATTGCAGTGCCGGCATTTTATGCTAGCATTGCCATCAGAATAGCGCGAGACGCCTCATGGCCAGCCTGACGATCCGCAAGCTCGACGACTCCATTCGCGATGAATTGCGGCTGCGTGCCGCCCGCAACGGACGGTCGGTTGAGGACGAGGTGCGGGTCATTTTGCGCCAGGCGTCGCAAGACGGCCTCACGACTGACGCAAGAGCTCCGCAAGACGCGCCAGGCCCCGAAAACTCACCTAGGCCCTTGAAAAACATCGGCGATCAGCTCCGCGTCACGCTGATCATCGGCGGCGGCATCGCGGCCTATAAATCACTCGATCTGATCCGCCGGCTGAAGGAGCGGCAGATCCATGTCCGCGTGGTACTGACCCGCGCCGCGCAGCAATTCGTCACGCCGCTGGCCGCCAGCGCGCTGTCCAACGAGCGCGCCTATACCGACCTGTTCGATCCACAGAGCGAATTCGATGCCGGGCATATTCGCCTTGCGCGTGAATGCGATCTCATTGTTGTGGCACCTGCGACGGCGGACTTGATGGCGAAGATGGCCAATGGCCTTGCCGATGATCTGGCCTCTGCGATTCTCCTGGCCACCGACAAACCGATCCTGATCGCGCCGGCGATGAATCCGCTGATGTGGAATAACGCCGCGACGCGCCGCAACGTCGCGCAATTGCAGCGTGACGGCGTAAGAATGATCGGGCCGAATGCCGGCGAGATGGCCGAACGCAACGAAGCCGGCATCGGCCGCATGGCGGAACCGACCGAGATCGCGATTGCCGCTCACACATTCCTGCGGCCACCCATGCCGAAGCCACTGGCCGGCAAGCGCGTGCTGATCACTGCGGGCCCGACGCATGAGCCGATCGATCCGGTGCGCTACATCGCCAATCGCTCGTCCGGCAAACAGGGCTATGCGATTGCCGCCGCGGCACGGGCAGCAGGCGCCGAGGTCATTCTCGTGTCGGGCCCGGTCGATCTCGACGAGGTGCCGGGCGTGTCGATGACGCATGTCGAATCCGCGCGCGAGATGCTCGCTGCGGTTCAGGCGGCACTGCCCGTCGACATCGCGATCTTCGCCGCGGCCGTGGCCGACTGGCGCGTCGTCAATGAAGGCGCCCAGAAGCTGAAGAAGACCGCCGGTGCTGCGATGGCGCCGCTGCAGCTCACGGAAAATCCCGACATCCTCGCGACGATCTCGAAACTCCCCGAACATCGTCCACCCCTGGTGATCGGTTTCGCCGCCGAAACCGAGCACCTGATCGACAACGCCAAAGCCAAGATCGCGCGCAAGGGCTGCGACTGGATCGTCGCCAATGACGTATCGCCCGCCACCGGCATCATGGGTGGCGACAACAATACAGTGCATCTACTGACGCGCAGCACGGACAGCGCGGATATCGCCGTTGATTCGTGGGCGCCGATGAGCAAGGAACAGGTCGCGACGACCCTGGTCGCGCGAATCGCCGACGCGGTGACATCAAATAAATCGACGCAATCCACGAAAGACCAATCATGAGCGCTGCCATCCCCGTTCAGGTCGACGTCCAGCAGCTCCCGCATGGCGCTGGCCTCGCGCTACCGGCCTATCAGACCGCGCATGCTGCCGGCCTCGATCTGCTCGCCGCGGTTCCCGAAGACCAACCGATGATTCTCGCCAGCGGCAAATATGCGCTGGTGCCGACCGCGCTGACCATCGCGCTGCCGCCGGGCTTTGAGGCGCAGGTGCGCCCGCGCTCGGGCCTTGCCGCCAAGCACGGCATCACCGTGCTGAATTCACCGGGCACCATCGACGCCGATTACCGCGGCGAGATTGGCGTGCTGCTGATCAATCACGGCCCCGCGGATTTCACGATCAAACGCGGCGAGCGAATCGCCCAGATGGTGATCGCGCCGGTCACGCATGCGGAACTTGTGGTAGTCGCGGCGCTCAGCGAGACCGAACGCGGCAGCGGTGGCTTCGGATCCACCGGCCGCTAGCGCGTATTTCGTCACATCGCGCAGCATTTGAATCAAACACGCCTGCATTTTTTAACCGGGGACTCTGCGTTCACGGTCTGGACTCTTACCCGGCGACTCCCGAAGCGGATATTGTCGAACGATTCGCGATCGGTGAGGGGCTGGTCGGGAAGACGTGCGGTTTGGGGCGAATGATGTCAGGCGTGATCGCGGCGATGCGTCGGACCTTGCTGTCGTGCACTTCCATAGTGCGCGACGGGCTTGTCGGCATCAGTGCGTCTGCACTTCTGGCCACCTCCTCGGCGTCGGCCGCTGACGCACCCTTCATTACCCAGACGCTCGCCAATCTACTCGATCTCAATCGCCAGGAAATCGCCGCGCTGACGACCGCCACAGCGGTGCTCGGCTTCTCCGTCGTTTCCGCCATCCTGTTGATGCACAATCGTATTCGCTCGGCCAAGACCGAGGCGAAGCTGCGCGCGGAGCTACATACGCTGCAGGTCGAATCCGACCGCTTTCGCGCCCTGCTGTTCACTGAGCCGCAGGTTCTGATCGCCTGGGCCGCAGGCGAAACCCGTCCCGATATCTCCGGCGACACCGCATTGATGATGTCGCAGGACCCGCAGCAGCATCAGCCGCAGCGCATTCTCGCGTTCGGAACATGGCTGCCGCCGGAACCCGCGCTGCGGATGGATCACGCCGTCGACGCACTGCTCGATGCCGGCGAAGGCTTTGTGCTGAATCTGACGACCTCGAGCGGCCGCGCCATCGAGGCGATGGGTCGCGCCATCGGCGGTCAGGCCATTGTCCGGATTCGCGAATTGAGCGGTTTGCGCCGCGAGCTCGCCGAAGTCTCGCTGCGTCACAAGGAACTCGCGGAAGAAGCCGAAATTCTCCGCGGCTTCGCCAATGCCGCGCCATGGCCGATCTGGGCCAAGCAGGCCGATGGCCGATTGAGCTTCGTCAATGCGGCCTATGCGCGTGCGACTGAAGCGACTGATACGGGCGATGCGGTCGGTCGCAACCTGGAACTGCTGGATAGCGATGACCGCAGCAGTCTGGCGCGTGCGCTGAACGACAACCAGCCATTTGCCGCGCGTGTGCCGATCGTGATCTCCGGTGAACGCCGCATCTTCGACGTCCACGCCGCCAAGGTCGCCAGCGGCAGCGCCGGCATGGCCATCGACGCCAGCGAGGCTGCCGCGCTATCAGCCGCCTTGGTGCGGATGGCCGAAGCGCATCGCCGCACGCTCGATCAACTGTCGTCGGGCGTCGCCGTATTCGACGGCCAGCGCCGCCTCGCCTTCTACAACGACTCCTATCGCCGGCTGTGGGATCTCGACCGCACCTTCCTCGATGGCAATCCCGACGATTCCAGTGTGCTCGACCGTCTCCGTGCTGCGCGAAAACTGCCGGAGCAGCCCGACTTCCGCGCCTGGAAGGCCAAGCTGCACGAGGCCTATCGTGCCGTCGAAGCCCATAAAGACGTCTGGTATCTGCCGGATGGTCGCGCGCTCTCGATCGTCACCACGCCGAATCCCGAGGGCGGCGTCACCTATCTGTTCGACGATGTCACCGAGAGCCTCGAACTGGCACGGCGCTTCGATGGCCTGATCCGTGTTCAGCGCGAAACGCTCGACAATCTTGCCGAAGCCGTCGCCGTGTTTGGCAGCAACGGCCGCGCGCAACTGTTCAATCCGGCTTTTGCCAAGATGTGGAAGCTGTCGGACGAAGCGCTGGAGCAGCGTCCGCATATTGAAATGGTCGAAACCTGGTGCCGGCCATTGTTCGACGACACTCCGACATGGCAGGCGATCCGCAGCGCGATTACCGGGATCGACAATCGCAAGTCTGTTCCGCTCAAGCTCGAGCGCAAGGACGGCAGCGTGCTGGCCTGCATGACCATGCCGCTGCCCGACGGCGCGACCATGCTGACCTTCCAGGACATTTCGGACGCCGAGAATGTCGAGCGCGCGCTGCGCGAGCGTAACGAGGCGCTGGAGACGGCCGACCAGATGAAGGTGGATTTCGTCCACCACGTCTCCTACGAACTGCGCTCGCCGCTGACCACGATCATCGGCTTCGCGCATCTGCTCAGCGATCCCGTGACCGGCCCGTTGATGCCGAAGCAGGCCGAATATCTCGATTACATCACCACCTCGACCGGCGCGCTGCTGGCGATCATCAATAATATTCTGGATCTCGCCACCATCGATGCCGGCGCGATGACGCTGAATCTCGGCCCGATCGATATCCGCAAGACCATCTCGGCGGCGGCCGAAGGCATTCAGGATCGCCTGGTGCGCGACCGCATCGCGCTGCGGATCGACGTCGACCCCGCCATCGGCAGCTTTACCGGCGACGAAAGCCGCGTTGTGCAGGTGCTGTACAATTTGCTCGCCAATGCCGTCGGCTTCTCGCCGCATGATGCTGCAATCACGCTGACCGCGCGACGATCCGAACACACCATCACCTTCACCGTCACCGATCGCGGCCCCGGCATTCCGCCCGAGGTGAAGGACAAGGTGTTCGACTGGTTCGAAAGCCACGCCAATGGCTCGCGTCATCGCGGCGCAGGACTCGGCCTGTCGCTGGTGCGCTCCTTCGTCGAGTTGCATGGCGGCAAGGTTCGCGTCGATTCCGCAGTCGGCAAGGGCACCACCGTCAGCTGCGACTTCCCCATCGACCAGACCGCGCATCGCAACGCTGCCGAATGAGCGAACCCATCATAAACGAGCCCTACACATTTTCGCTGGCGCTCGCAAATGAGGCCGCCACTGCGCAATTGATGGCCGACCTCGCTCTGCTGATCGGCCCCGGCGATGTCATCACCCTCTCGGGCGATCTCGGCGCCGGCAAGACGGCCGCGGCACGTGCGATGATCCGCTATCTCGCCAGCGATTCTGAACTCGAAGTGCCGAGCCCGACCTTCACGCTGGCGCAGAGCTATGACCTGCCGTCGTATCCTCTCATCCATGCCGATCTTTATCGTATCAACGACGCGAGCGAACTCGAGGAGATCGGCCTATCGCCGTTGCCGGACGACGTAGTCGCGCTGATCGAATGGCCGGAGCGCGCCGATGGTACGCTGCCGCCGGATCGTATCGATATTGCGCTCAGCCATCGTCCGGCACTGGGCTCCGTGGCGCGTGCCGCGGAGATCACCGGTCATGGCAAGGCCGCATCGGTCGTTCTGCGCCTGAAAGCACTGCGTGAATTTCTCGAAGAGGCGCGCTATCTCGATGCTATCAGACAGCGCATGGCCGGCGATGCATCGACGCGCTCCTATGCGCGGCTAATCCGCGGTGATGACGTCTTCATCCTGATGAATGCGCCGAAGCGGCCGGATGGTGCGCCGGTCTATGACGGCAAGTCCTACAGCGCAGCGGTGCATCTGGCGGAGGACGTCAGACCGTTCGTCGCCATTGCGAACGGTTTGCGCGCGCAGGGGATCTCCGCGCCAGCGATTCATCATGCCGATCTCGATGCGGGTTTCCTGATCACCGAAGATTTCGGCACGGTGCCGGTGACCGAAGGCGAGCCACCTGCGCCGATCGCCGAGCGCTATCAGGCCGCAACCGATATGCTCGCAATGCTGCACGGCAAGACGCTGCCGGAGACGCTGCCGCTGTTGCCGCATGTCGATTACGCCATTCCCGTCTTCGACACGGATGCATTGCTGGTCGAGATCGACCTGATGCCGGAATGGTATCTGCCGGACCGCGACGCGCCGCTCGCAGATGACGCACGCACTGAATTTGTCATGATGTGGCGCGCGCTGCTGGCGAAACCCGCTGCGGCGCCAAAGACCTGGGTACTGCGCGACTTCCATTCGCCGAATATCATCTGGCTCGACGATCGCGAGGGCATCAACAAGGTCGGTGTAATCGATTTCCAGGACACGGTGCTCGGCCCCGCCGCCTATGATCTCGTCTCGCTGCTGCAGGACGCGCGTATCGACGTGCCCGAGCATCTGGAGCTGACCATGCTGACGCGCTACATCAAGGCGCGGCGCGCGACCGATCCCGCTTTCGATGCCGCGGCTTTTGCCGAGCTCTATGCAATCATGTCGGCACAGCGAAACACGCGACTGCTTGGTACATTTGCACGGCTCAACCGCCGCGACGGCAAGCCGCATTATCTCAAGCACCAGCCACGGATCTGGACCTATCTCAACCGCTCGCTGGCGCATCCGACGCTGGCGCCGTTCCAGCAGTGGTATGCGGCGCATGTACCACCGCCCCGCGGTTAGAGGCCCTTCCTTCCGAGACGAATTACGACCTCTGCGTCGTCATTGCGAGGAGCCCTTGCGACGAAGCAATCCAGCCCTCGCTTGTTGCCTTCTGGATTGCAAGAGCAATTTTGCCGGCTCGCAATGACGGAGTCGTTGGTCCCGCTGATCGACTCACACTCTAACACTTCCTTAACTACTTATTAGTCGCACACGCTCTATCCTGCGCTTGAGCCCTGCACGTGCGGGGCTTGGCGTACTGGACAAGGGACGTGTCATGACGGAGCGGCGTGCCGGAGATCGGGTCGTTTTCGAGCGCGGCTTTCCTGCGCACATGATGGGCATCGACGGCACCTGGCGTCGCTCCTGCATCATGGAAGATATTTCCGAGACCGGCGCCAAGCTCACCGTCGATGGTTCTGTCGAAGGATTGAACCTGAAGGAATTCTTCCTTCTGCTCTCATCAACCGGACTTGCCTATCGCCGCTGCGAACTCGGCTGGGTCAATGGCGACCAGATTGGTGTGAATTTTCTCAAACCCAACGACAAAAAGAAAAAGACGAAACGTTCCGAGACGCAGGAGGCAGAAACGTGACTGTGCAGGCGGGTGTAATTGTCGCATCCGCGTCATCTCGGCCCATTATGGCTCGACTCGATAGGTTCATGCATGCGACACGCCGCCGTGCTACCATCATTTCAGCTCAAAAATTCAAGAACGATTCCATCAAGGCCCATCATTCTACCAAGGCCAATGTCGCTATGTCCGTAAAACCCACCAAAGCAATGGTTCTCGCCGCCGGTCTCGGCCTGCGTATGCGACCGCTCACCGACAACTTGCCGAAGCCGCTGGTCCCTGTCGCAGGACAGCCGCTGCTGGATCACGTGCTCGACAAGCTCGCCGCTGCTGGCGTGACCGAAGCCGTCGTCAATGTGCATTACCTGCCCGACCAGATCATCGATCATGTCGCGACGCGCACCGAACCGAAGATCACCATTTCCGATGAGCGCGATCAGGTGCTCGGCACTGGCGGTGCCGTGGTGAAGGCGCTGCCGCTGCTCGGCTCCGAGCCGTTCTATCATCTCAATGCCGACACGATGTGGATTGACGGCGTGCAGCCGAATCTCGCGCGTCTTGCGGAGGCCTTCGATCCCGCACGTATGGACATCCTGCTGCTGATGGCGCCGACCGCCAACAGCATCGGCTATGCCGGCTGCGGCGACTACGCGATGCTCACCGATGGTGCGCTGCGTCGCCGCAAGGAGAATCAGGTGGTGCCGTTCGTCTATGCCGGTGTCGCGATCCTGTCACCGGCGCTGTTCAAGGATGCGCCATCCGGTGAATTTTCGCTGACCAAACTGTTCGATAAGGCCAACGAGCAGGAGCGCCTGTTCGGACTGCGCATGGAAGGCGTCTGGATGCATGTCGGCACGCCCGACGCCGTGCGCGCCGCGGAAGATGCGTTCCTCGCCAGCGTCGCCTGAGTTTCCTGCGACTCCCGTCACCTTTCCAACCATGCCATGATGCACCCTGATCACGAATCAGGGTGTTCATGCGCGTCTTCAACATTCCATCCTCTGCGCCGTTCCTGCGCACGCTGATCACCGCGCTTGTCGACGGTGATCTCGTCGAGGGATTTTCCGCGCGCGGCGCGCCGGAGAAACTGGCTGAAGTCACCCTGTATCTGCCGACACGCCGCGCCGGCCGCATGGCGCAGGAGATATTCCTCGACGTGCTCGGGACCGACGCCGTGCTGCTGCCGCGTATCGTTCCGCTCGGCGATGTCGACGAGGAAGAACTGGCCTTCGCGCAGGCAGCATCGCCTGAGGCGCTCGAAAGGCTCGATGCACCTCCCGCGCTCGACGGATTGCAGCGCCGGCTTCTGCTGGCGCAACTGATTGCCGCATGGGCGAAGCAACTTGCACCCAGCGATCCCACGCAGACGCCGCTGGTCGTCGGCGGCCCGGCCTCGACGCTCGCACTCGCCGACGATCTGGCGCGGCTGATGGACGACATGGCGACGCGCAAGGTCGACTGGAGCGCGCTGGACGGGCTGGTGCCCGACGCGCTCGATCAGTATTGGCAACTCACGCTGCAGTTTCTGAGCATCGCCAGGAACGTATGGCCAGACATCCTCGCCGCACACAATGCGATTGAGCCTGCGGTGCGCCGCGATCTGCTGATCGATGCTGAAGCTTCGCGCCTGAAGGCCCACAAAGGCGGCCCCATCATCGCAGCCGGCTCGACCGGCTCGATGCCGACCACCGCGAAGTTCCTGCGCGAGGTCGCGCAGCTGCCGCAGGGTGCTGTCGTCCTGCCCGGCCTCGATACTGATCTCGACGACACCGCGTGGAATATGATCGGCGGCACGAAGGATGCGTTCGGTCGGACCGAATCCTCGGCATCGAACCATCCGCAATTCGCGCTCCATGCGCTGCTGGAACGTTTCGGCATCACGCGCCGCGACGTGATGACGTTCGGCACGCCGTCGCCGCAGGGCCGCGAATTGCTGGCCTCGGAGGCGATGCGGCCATCCAACGCCACGGCGCAGTGGCATACGCGTCTCGCTCAGCCGGCCGTCGAACAGAAAATCGCGGCCGGCATGCAGAACCTTGCTGTGATCGCCGCCGCGAATCCGGAAATGGAAGCGTTGGCCATCGCGATCGCCATGCGCGAAGCCCATGAACTCAAGAAGTCCGCCGCACTGGTGACGCCCGACCGCGCACTGGCGCGCCGGGTGATGGGCGCGCTGGGCCGCTGGAATCTCGTCTTCGACGATTCCGGCGGCGATGCGCTGACTGAGACCTCGGCCGGCATCTTCGCGCGCCTCATCGCCGAGGCGGCAGCGGAGCAGCTCGAACCGGCGACATTGCTGGCGCTGCTGAAACATCCGCTGTTTCGTTTGGGCACGGCGCCGAACGCCTGGAAAGACGCGATCGAGACGCTCGAACTCGCGCTGCTGCGCGGCACGCGGCCGACGCCCGGCACCGCCGGACTGGCGCAGGATTTCGCGCGCTTCCGCGACGAGCTCGGCAAGCTGCGCCGCCGCGAAGCGTCGATGCTGCATGGCGCGGAGCCGCGCGCAAAACTCGACGACGACCGTCTTGACCGCGCGGAAGAACTGATCGCCGGATTGCGCACCGCGCTGGCGCCGCTGGAAGGCATCCACCCCATCAGGCCGATCGACTTCGCTGAAGTTGCCTTGCGGCATCGTGAGGCGATCAAGCTGCTGTCGCGCGATGACAGGGGCAACGATGTCGCGCTGGCCGGGCGCGAGGGCACGGCGCTGACCAAGGCATTCGACGATCTCGTCGTCATGGAGACTGTCGCGACCGAGAGCGGCGACGAGGAGCGGCTGCGCCCCAGCGGGCTGATGATGCAGCTCCGCGATTATCCGGATGTGTTTCAGACCGCCTTCGCTGACCGCATCGTGCGCCGGCCGGAAGTCGCCAATGCCAGCTTGCGCATCTATGGCCAGCTCGAAGCGCGACTGACGCAATCGGACCGCGTGATTCTCGGTGGTCTCGTCGAAGGCATCTGGCCGCCCTCGCCGCGCATCGATCCATGGCTGAGCCGCCCAATGCGGCATCAGCTCGGCCTCGATCTGCCGGAACGCCGTATCGGCCTCACCGCGCATGACTTCGTGCAGTTGCTCGGCACCGAGGACGTGATCCTGAGCCACGCGGCGAAAGTCGGCGGTGCGCCGGCCGTCGCGTCGCGCTTTCTGCACCGGCTCGAAGCTGTCGCCGGCGAGACCCGCTGGGACGCGGCGCTGGCCGCGGGCGAGCACTATGTTCGCTATGCCGAAGAGCTCGATAAACCCGAGACCGTCACGCCGATTGCCCAGCCGGAGCCGCGGCCGCCGCGTGCTGCACGTCCGCTCAGGCTGTCGGTCACCGCCATCGAGGACTGGCTGCGCGATCCCTATACGATCTATGCCAAATATATTCTGGGCCTGGCGCCGCTCGATCCCATCGACATGCCGCTCTCGGCAGCCGACCGGGGATCGGCGATTCACGCGTCGCTCGGCGATTTCACGATGGAGTACAGCAAGACACTGCCGGACGATCCCGCGCGCGAGCTGCGCAGAATCGGCGATCGACATTTTGCGCCCCTGATGGCGCGACCTGAGGCGCGCGCATTGTGGTGGCCGCGTTTCCTGCGCATCGCTTCGTGGTTTGGCGCCTGGGAAATCGACCGCCGCATCAATGTCGCCAGCATCGACGCGGAAGTGCGCGGCGAGATCAAGATCCCGCTCGATCACGGCCGCGTCTTCCATCTCTCGGCGCGGGCCGACCGCATCGAGCATCGCAGCGACCGCACTTTCGCGCTGCTCGATTACAAGACCGGCCAACCGCCCACCGGCAAGCAGGTGCGCATGGGCTTGTCGCCGCAGCTCACGCTGGAAGCCGCGATCCTGCGCGAGGGTGGATTTGCCGGCATTGCCGCGGGATCGTCCGTCAGCGAACTGGTCTATGTTCGGCTCAGCGGCAACAACCCGCCCGGCGAAGAGCGGCTGCTCGAACTGAGGATCGAGCGCAAGGACGAACCGCAACTGCCCGATGATGCCGCCATCGAAGCACGCGCCAAGCTGGAAGCGCTGATCCGCAGCTTCGAGGACGAAGCCACCGCCTATACATCGCTGAGCCTGTCCATGTGGTCGAACCGCTATGGCAGCTATGACGATCTGGCGCGGATCAAAGAGTGGTCCGCCAATGGTGGCTCTGGGGGAGGCGAGTCATGAGCGGCCCGCGCAATATCCCGCCCGCAGCGAGTGCAAAGCAGCAGCTCGCATCGGATCCCGCTTCGTCGGTGTTCGTTTCAGCGAATGCCGGTTCCGGCAAGACCTATGTGCTGGTCAACCGCGTGATCCGACTGCTGCTCAACGACGTCCCGCCGGAGAAAATTCTCTGCGTGACCTTCACCAAGGCCGCGGCGGCCAACATGGCCGAGCGCGTATTCACGCGGCTTGGCCACTGGGTCACGCTGGACGACACCGCGCTCGACGCGGAGATCAGAACTGCCGGCGCTGTTCCCAGCCGTAAAGTGCGCGAGCGCGCTCGCGAATTGTTCGCCAGTGCACTGGAGACGCCGGGTGGTCTGAAAGTCCAGACCATCCACGCGCTGTGTACGCGACTGCTGCAGCAGTTTCCGTTCGAGGCCAATGTGCCGGCGCGGTTCAGCGTGCTCGACGACCGCGACCAGAACGAAATGATGGAGCGCGCCAGCCTGCAGGTGTTGTTGCAAGCAGCCGCCGCACCCGATAGCGCCGAAGGCCGCGCGCTGACGACCGCCATGACCTCGGCGGCAGACGTGACGTTCCGCGACGTCGTGCGCGAGGCGAGTCTGTCCCGCGATCAGTTCCTGGCCTGGATCGAGCGCGCCGGCTCGACAGATGCCGCGATGGCGCAGCTGTCGGCAACCCTGGGCGTGACAGCCGGCGATACCAGAGACAGTGTCGAGCTGGAGATCATCGACGGACCGCATCTGCCGCGCGAACGTTGGATACCCGCCGCCGAGATCTTCGAGACCGGCAGCAAGACCGATGGCGATCAGGCCAATCGGCTGCGCGAAGCTCTGGCGTTGTCGGGCACCGAGCAGGTCGAGAAATATCTCGAGCTGTTTCTGACCAAAGACCAGTCGCTCCGGAAATCATTGGCAACCAAGAAGATCGCCGACAGCCGGCCCGATCTGCTCGCGGCTTTGCAACGCGAAGGCGACCGCGTGATCCCGCTGCTGGAACGCCGCCGCGCTGTCGCCATGCGCGAGCGCACCCAGTCGCTGCTGGTGATCGCCAGCCAGGTCGCGGAGAATTATCGCCGCGAGAAAAACGAACGCGGCCTTTTGGATTACGACGACCTGATCGCGCGCACGCTGGAGATGCTCGATCGGGTGTCGTCGAGCTGGGTGCATTTCAAGCTCGATCGCGGCGTCGATCACGTGCTGATCGACGAGGCGCAGGATACCTCGCCGCGGCAATGGGACATCATCACCCATCTGATCTCGGAATTCACCTCCGGCGAAGGTGCGCGCGACGGGCTCAAGCGCACGATCTTCGCCGTCGGCGACGAGAAGCAATCGATCTTCTCGTTCCAGGGCGCAGCACCGCGCGAATTCGATCTGCGGCGCAAGGCGCTCCAAAGCCGCTTCAAGGACGCCGGGATGAAATTCGATCCCATCGCGTTCAGCCATTCTTTCCGGTCGGGCTCAGCCATTCTGCGATCGGTCGACCACGTGTTTCGCGAGGAAGCGATCTTCCGCAGTATCCACGCCGTCGAGAACGGCTATCCGATTCATGAAACGCTGGACGATGCCGGTCCCAGCCTGATCGATCTGTGGGAGCTGGAGCAGCCTGACGACCGGCCAAGCATCGAAGGCTGGCAGGCGCCGTTCGACAAGCGCTCCGAGACCAGCCCTGAAGTGAAACTCGCCCGCCGCGTGCAGACCGAGATCAAAGACTTGATCGCGGCGAAGACGGAGACCGGGCCCATCGGCAAGCGTCGCGCGCTGCGCTATGGCGACATGCTGGTGCTGGTGCGCCGCCGCGGCAAGGCCTTCGACGCCATCATCCAGGCGCTGAAACATGCCGGCATTCCCGTCGCCGGCGCCGACCGGCTGAAGCTCACCGAACATATCGCCATCGTCGACCTGATGAACCTGGCCGACGCGCTACTGCTGCCGCAGGACGACCTGGCATTGGCGACCGTATTGAAGAGCCCGCTATTCGGCCTCGATGACGATGACCTGTTCAAGCTGGCCTATGAGCGCACGGGATCGCTGCGCGACGCACTCGGCGAAAAGGCGGTGAGCGATCCCAAGCTCGGCGGCGCTTTCAAGCGGCTCATCGCTTGCGAGAAGCGCTTTGCCAGCGAGACGCCTTTTGCGTTCTATGCGTGGCTGCTCGGCGGTGATCACGGCCGCGCGCGCATCCTGCGTCGGCTCGGCCATGAGGCCAATGACGCGCTCGACGAATTTCTCGAACTCGCGCTGGGCTATGAGCGCAAGGCGCCGGCCTCGCTGCAGGGCTTCGTCGCCTGGCTGCGCGCCGCCGACACGGAAGTGAAGCGCGACATGGAGATCACCCGCGACGAAGTTCGCGTGATGACCGTGCATGGCGCCAAAGGCCTGGAAGCACCGGTCGTATTCCTGGTCGATACCACATCGTCGCCGGCGGATTCGCAGCGACTCAATTTGATCCATCTCCCGCAGGGCAACGCCGCACCGAACAGCCCGGGCGTCGTGGTCTGGGCCGGCAAGAAGGCGGACGATCCGCCAGCAGTCGCGGCGGCGCGCGCCGACATGATCCGCGATACCGAGGACGAATATCGCCGGCTGCTTTATGTGGCGATGACGCGCGCGGCCGATCGCCTGATCGTTGGCGGCTGCATGCCCGGCAACCGCAACGAGGTGCGGCCGCTGTCCTGGTACGACCTGATCCAGAAGGGCCTGGAGAATTCCGGGCTGCAGATGCAGAGCGTGCCGCCGCCGGACGGCGTGGTGAAACGCTATACGCGGGTGGAAGACGTCGTACCCGCGCCGGGCACTGCAACGCCTGTCACCGCGGCGGCGCCTATCGTGCTGCCGGCGTGGCTGCGCGACAAGGTCGGCGACCAGCCGCGCCGCGAAAGCCTGCTGCGGCCATCGGATGCCGACGACGATGACGACGGCCGCGGACAGCGCTCGGGCGAATCCGAACGGCTGCGCCAACTGGCCTTACAGCGCGGCAACCTCGTGCATCGCCTGTTGCAATCGCTGCCCGACATCACCGCCGAGAAGCGTCGCGAGACCGCCCTGAATTTCCTCGCCCGCAACGCCCATGACTGGACCGATCTCGACCGCGTAGCGCTGGCCACGCAGGTGCTGTCGCTGATCGGCGATCAACGCCTTGCCGAGCTGTTTGCCCCCGGCAGTCGCGCGGAAGTGGCAGTGGCCGGACGACTGACGCGAAAGGACGGATCGCCTGTGCTCGTCTCGGGCCAGATCGACCGGCTGGTTCTGACCAAGACCGAGATCCGGATCGTCGACTACAAGACCAACCACAACCCGCCGCGCAAGCTGATCGAGGCGCCCAAGGCCTATATCCGGCAGCTGGCGCTGTATCGCGGCGTGCTCGCCAAGTTATACCCAGATCGGCCGATCCGGGCCGCCCTGCTCTGGACGGAAACGCTTGAAATGATGGAGATTTCCGGTGCTGCGCTGGACGCGGAGCTGGCCGCCATCATCTCACTGTGACCAACCTTGACCCGGCAAGGGGGCGTTCATAGGTTGGATGCATCATTCCAGCGCGCGAATCTTCCAGCGCGCCTTTCATTGAACAGGACGAGGATACGACCATGGCCGTTGGCAAGGTGACAGACGCCGATTTCGAAGCGGAAGTACTCAAGGCGACCGGCCCGGTCGTGATCGATTTCTGGGCCGAGTGGTGCGGTCCCTGCCGCATGATCGCGCCGGCGCTCGACGAAATCTCCGCTGCCATGGGCGAAAAGGTCACCATCCTGAAGCTCAACGTCGACGAGAACCCGAAGACCGCATCGAAGTATGGCGTGATGTCGATCCCGACGCTGATGATCTTCAAGGGCGGCGAAATGGCCTCGCGCCAGGTCGGCGCCGCGCCGAAGGCGAAGCTGCAGCAGTGGATCAGCGCCGCGGTCTGATCGCGCGCTTTATTCGAGAATTTACGGCCGGTGATGTTCACCGGCCGTTTTTGTTTTGTGTACCTAACCTCGCCCCGCTTGCGGGGAGAGGTCGACTTTCACATGCGGAGCATGTGGAAGGCGGGTGAGGGGGAGCCAGTGTTTCACTCGCTGGCTCCCCCTCACCCGCCGCGGACTTCGTCCGCGCCACCCTCTCCCCGCAAGCGGAGCGAGGGAAGCGACGCCGACCGTTTTCTTTGCATCAGCGAATCCATCCCGTCGCCAGTGCGCTCGCCCATTCCGGTCGCTGGTGCTCCAACGCCAACTCCGCCATCGCCTGATGGTCGTAAGGCACCTGACGGAACGTCACCTGCCATCGCTTGCCCACCTTCTCGATAATCGCGTAGCAGGCGTCAGGCGTGCCGATTTCCAGCGTATGCGGATAGGGTGTGACGTCGCGATAGCCGGGACCACCGACGCTGCCGGGATTGACGATCATGCGGCCGTCGCGAAGCCTGACGGCACGCGCGATGTGGGTGTGGGCGCAGAGAATCAGCGATTGCGTGATACCCTTCGCCTTCTCCTCGATGGCTTCGATCGCAGCCATATGCACGATGCCTTCGGGGGTCACCGCTTCCATCCAGTAGGTGTTGTCGTCATCGGGCGTCGCGTGAACGAGATAGACATCGCCCTGATAAATCGTGCTGAAGGGCAGCGCGCGCAGCCAGTCCATCTGCTCTGGTTCTAGCTGGCTGTGGGCCAGCCGATCGGACGGCCACATGTCGTCAAGCTTGTAGTCGGTGATGTAACGATCATGATTGCCGCGGACATTGGTGGCATTGAGGCCCATCATGATGTCCACCGCACGGCGCGCATCGAGCGCACCGCTGGCCATATCACCAAGATTGACGATGTCGGTGATGCCTTGGGTACGGATATCGGCGACAACCGCCTCAAGGGCAAAGTGGTTGCCGTGAACATCGGCAATGGCAGCGAAGCGCATCGAACCTCCCTAAAATCAAGCAAAGATCAATCAGAGATCACTTGTATCGATGCCGTTCTATGCAGGGAGCGTGCCGTTCTCCGCAAGTACATGACCGGCCAGATAGAGCGAGCCTGCAATCAGGATCCGCGGAGGCACTTCATAGGCGAGCCGGGTGAGGGATTGCAGCGCATCGGCGACGCTCGGCGCTGTCTCGACGCGCATGCCGAGACTCCGCGCGGCGTCGGCCAACGCATCCGGTGCCATGACGCCGTCGCGGCCGGGGATTTTCACGGCGATGATATGGCGGGTCTGGCCGGCGAAATTCGCCAGAAAGCCCGTCGCATCCTTGTTGGCCATCATGCCGGCGATCACCACCAGCGGCCGCGGCACGCGCTCTTCGAGATCGCCGAGCGCGGCTGCAATGACGCGCCCGCCATCGGCATTGTGACCGCCGTCGAGCCAGACTTCGGAATCGGTGGGCGCCGCCGCGACGAGCTTGCCCGATGTCAGCCGCTGCATCCGCGCCGGCCATTCGGCGCGCGCGACACCGGTTTCATAGGCGGCAGGATCGATCTTGAAGATATCCAGCGCGCGCAATGTCGCAATCGCCAGACCCGCATTGCCGAACTGATGGCGTCCGAACAGCCGCGGCGCGGCAATATCCATCAACCCGCGATCATCCTGATACACGAGGCGGCCGCGCTCGATAGTGACGTGCCATTCCTGCCCGGCGCTCACAAGCGGCGCATGCATCCTGCGCGCCTGCTGTTCGATCACATCAGTTACATCAGGCGCTTGCTCGGCCGTGATGACCGGCACGCGGCGCTTGATGATGCCGGCTTTCTCGGTTGCGATTTTCGCGAGCGTGTCGCCGAGGAAGTCGGTGTGATCGATGGTAATCGGCGTGAGCACGCAGGCGGCGGGCGTTTCGATCACGTTGGTCGCATCGAGCCGCCCGCCGAGGCCGACTTCGAGTAGCACGACATCGGCGGGATGCTTCGCGAACAGATCGAACGCGACCGCGGTCTCGGCCTCGAACAACGTGATCGGTGCGCCGGCGTTGACTGTCTCGACATGGGCGAAAGCCGCGCGCAATGCGTCGTCACTCACCAAGGTGCCGGCAAGGCGAATGCTCTCATTCATGCGGACGAGATGCGGTGAGGTGTAGACGTGAACGCGCAGGCCTGCGGCCTCACAGATCGCGCGCAGATAGGCGATGGTCGAGCCCTTGCCGTTGGTGCCGGCAACATGGATCACCGGGGGCAGCTTGCGCTCGGGATTGCCGAGCTGCGCCATCAGCCGCTGCATACGGTCCAGCGACAGATCAATGGTGTTCGGATGCAGCTTCGACAGCCGCGCCAGAATCTCGCCGAGGTCGGGCGACGATGGCGGCGCGGAGGTGCTCACGCGTGCGCGGCCGGCACCGCGTCAGGAGCCACGAGGATCTCGGCCGGAATGCTCTCCGCGCGCGGCGGGCTCGCAATGGCTGGAGATTTCGTCAGCAGACGGCAGAGGCGCGCGAGCGTCGGCTTCAGATCGTGGCGATGCACGACCATGTCGACCATGCCGTGGTCACGCAGATATTCGGCGCGCTGGAAACCTTCCGGCAATTTTTCGCGAATGGTCTGTTCGATCACGCGCGCACCGGCAAAGCCGATCAGCGCGCCGGGCTCGGCGATCTGCACATCGCCCAGCATCGCATAGGATGCGGTGACGCCGCCGGTGGTCGGGTTGGTCAGCACCACGATGTAAGGCAGCTTGGCCTCGCGCAGCATCTGCACGCCCACCGTGGTGCGCGGCAGCTGCATCAGCGACAGGATGCCCTCTTGCATCCGCGCGCCGCCGGAGGCCGCGAACACGATGAAGGGCGACTTCTTCTCGACGGCGAGTTCGAGCCCGCGCACCAGCGCCTCACCGGCAGCCATGCCGAGCGAGCCGCCCATGAAATCGAAATCCTGCACGGCGACGACAACGCCGGAGCCTTCCATCCTGCCGTAGCCGACCTTCACCGAGTCGTTCATGCCGGTCTTGGTGCGGGCGTCCTTGATGCGGTCGACATATTTGCGCTCGTCGCGAAACTTCAGCGGATCGGCGATCACCTCGGGCAGCGCGACGTCGTACCAGGTCTCGTTGTCGAAAATCGACTTCATGCGGGCGGTGGCGCCCATGCGCATATGATAGTTCGAGCCCGGAATGACGAACTGGTTGCTCTCGACGTCCTTGTAGAACACGAGCTGCCCTGTATCCGGGCACTTGATCCAGAGGTTCTCGGGCGTATCGCGCTTGAGGATGCTGCGGATCTTCGGCCGGACGACGTTGGTGAGCCAGTTCATATGTGTCTCCGCGTCGCTGAGATGATGCGTCGCTCTGATATCTATATGGCGGCCGGGATGGAGCCCGGCAACCGTTGTTCCCGGTTGATGGAGGCCAATTGTGGCTTATTCGGCAGCCTGTCTGGCCCCATGAACGCCCTGGGCGAGGGCGGCGGCCAGATCGGCGACCGCACTGACAGTCTTGGCCGTGGCCTTGCCATCGGCGTCCAGCGAGCCCTTCAGCGCATCGATCAGCGCCGTTCCGACCACCGCGCCGTTGGCATGCCGCGCGATGTCATGCGCCGCTTCCGGCGTCCGGATGCCGAAACCGACACAAACCGGCAGCTTGGTATGACGCTTGATCCGCGCCACAGCCGTGCTCACGGCGGATGAATCCGCGCTGGCCGAGCCGGTGATGCCGGTGACCGAGACGTAATAGACGAAGCCCGACGTGTTCGCGAGCACCGCCGGGAGGCGCTTGTCATCGGTGGTCGGCGTGGCCAGACGGATGAAGTTCAATCCGGCTTTGATTGCCGGCAGGCAGAGCTCTGCGTCTTCTTCCGGCGGTAGGTCGACGATGATCAGACCATCCACGCCGGCCGCCTTGGCATCAGGCAGGAACTTGTCGACGCCGTAAATATAGATCGGATTGTAGTAGCCCATCAGGACGATGGGCGTCTTGTCGTCAGCGGCGCGGAAATCGCGCACGAGCTGCAGCGTCTTGCGCAGCGTCATGCCGCCCTGCAGCGCGCGCAGGCCGGCGGCCTGGATCGACGGGCCATCGGCCATCGGATCGGTGAAAGGCATGCCGATCTCGATGATGTCGGCACCGGCTTTCGGCAGCGCCTTGACGATCTCGAGCGAGGTTGCAAGATCGGGATCGCCGGCCATCACGAAAGTGACGAATGCCGCGCGGCCTTCGGCCTTGAGTTCGGCGAAACGGGTATCGATGCGGGTGGTCACGACTGCCTGCCCTTCAGGATATCGCCGACCTGCGGGACGTCTTTGTCGCCGCGGCCGGAGAGGTTGACGACCATCAGGTGATCCTTCGGCAGCGTTGGCGCGAGTTCGCTCACCTTGGCGAGGGCATGGGCCGGCTCCAGCGCCGGGATGATGCCTTCGAGTTTCGACAGCAACTGGAATGCGGCGAGCGCTTCCTCGTCCGTCGCCGACAGATATTTCACGCGGCCGATCGTATGCAGCCACGAATGTTCGGGGCCAATGCCGGGATAATCTAGGCCGGCAGAGATCGAATGGCCTTCCTGGATCTGGCCATCTTCATCCATCAAGAGATAGGTACGGTTGCCATGCAGCACGCCGGGACGGCCGCCAGCAATCGATGCGGCGTGCAGGTTGGTGAGCCCGTGGCCCGCCGCTTCGACGCCGTAGATATCAACCGATGGATCGTCGAGAAACGGATGGAAGAGCCCCATCGCATTGGAGCCGCCGCCGATGCAGGCGATCAACGAATCCGGCAAACGACCTTCGATCTCCTGCATCTGCACACGAGTTTCCTCGCCGATGATCGACTGGAAGTCGCGCACCATCATCGGATACGGATGCGGGCCGGCGACGGTGCCGATGCAATAGAACGTGTTGTGCACATTGGTGACCCAGTCGCGCAGCGCCTCGTTCATCGCATCTTTCAGCGTGCGAGCGCCGACCTGCACCGGCACCACCTTGGCGCCGAGCATTTCCATGCGGATCACATTGGGCTGCTGACGCGCGACGTCCACCGCACCCATATAGACGATGCATTCGAGGCCGAAGCGGGCGCAGAGCGTCGCCGTCGCCACGCCATGCTGACCGGCGCCGGTCTCGGCGATGATGCGCTTCTTGCCCATGCGGCGCGCGACCATGATCTGGCCGAGCACGTTGTTGACCTTGTGCGAGCCGGTGTGATTCAGCTCCTCGCGCTTCAGATAGATTTTTGCGCCACCGAGATGCTCGGTGAGACGTTCCGCGAAATAGAGCGGCGACGGGCGACCGACATAGGCCTTGAGATAGCCGTCCATCTCCTTGCGGAAGGCGGGATCGGCTTTGGCGTCCTCATAGGCCTTCTGCAGGTCAAGGATCAGCGGCATCAGCGTCTCGGCGACAAAGCGGCCGCCGAAAATGCCGAAGTGACCGGTGTCGTCGGGACCGGACCGATAGGAATTGGGAATGGCTTGAGTCATCAGGTCGTCAACTCTTGCGTTGCGCGCGCGGCGCGGATGAAAGCGCGGATCATGTCGGGATCCTTGATGCCCGGCGCGCTTTCCACGCCGGACGAAATATCGACACCGCCGGCCCGCGTGATGCGCAGGGCCTCGGCGACATTGGCGGCGGTGAGGCCGCCCGATACCATGAAGGGCAGCTTCAGATCGAGGCCTTCGAGCAGATGCCAGTCGAAGACCGCGCCGAGACCACCCGGACGCGTTGCATCCTTCGGTGGTTTGGCATCGAACAGGATGCGATCGCAGACCGCGGCATAGCCGGGCAATGCAGCGAGATCGGCCCTGGTCTCGACGGCGAGCGCCTTCATCACCGGAAGGCCGAACTTCTGTTTGATATCGCGCACCCGCGCCACATTCTCCTTGCCATGGAGCTGCAGGATATCGGGCTTCAAGGCATCGATACTGTTTTCAAGATCCGCGTCATCGGCATCGACCGACAGCGCGACCTTCACGGCACGGCCCTTCGCCTGCCTGCCCAAAGCCCGCGCAACATCGAGCGTGACGTGACGCGGCGACGGCGGAAAGAACACGAAGCCGACCATATCCGCGCCGCCGACCAGAGCCGCATCGAGCGTCTCCGGAGTGGACAGGCCGCAGATTTTGACGATCAGAGACATGCTTCAAATGGCCGCTGGCAATACCGGGAATGGCAGGAAAAGCCTATGCGCGGGGTTCTACAACGTCGCGCCGGACTTGTCTCGCTCACCGGCCATATGGGAGGAACCCGGCGCCGGAAGCCGCTGCACACCGTTCCGTGACGTGGTCGCGGTATGGGCGCGCAGATCGGCCAGTTCTGCACGGGCCCGCCTGATATCGGCCTCATGCTGACGTGCTGCGCGGCGCCAGTGCCCTTGCCTGAACCAGGTCGCCATTCCCCCTGCGATGACGCCCAGGATGGCCGACAGGATGATCACAACGAATAGCGGCATCGTGGCACCGACCGCGGGATCGCTGCTGTTGAACGGATCGAAGGAGACCGTGACCATATGACGGTTGGCGACGGCGAACACGACGAAGACGATCGCGAGAGGGATGACCACCAGGGCTGAGAAGAATTTGCGCATCAACGTCTCTCGCGAAGGCGATGCGGGCGCGCATTCCGCTATCTGACTCAGACCTGTCGGCCCGAATGCGCGCTACCTCAAAGTTCTTTATGACGCCGCGCTGGCTTCCGGCGCACCATTCTCACGGTTGAGCCGCTCGCGCATTTCCTTGCCGGTCTTGAAGAACGGAACACTCTTCTGGTCTACCGGAACATGCTCGCCAGTCCGCGGATTGCGGCCTGCACGGGCGGGGCGATGCTTCACCGAGAATGCACCGAAGCCGCGGAGTTCGACACGGTCACCGCGTGCCAGCGCAGCCACGATCTCATCGAGAATCGCATTCACGATGTTCTCAACATCCCGCTGGTAGAGGTGCGGGTTATGCTCAGCGATGCGTTGAACGAGTTCGGATTTGATCATCGAGACGTTGGACTCTGAACGGGAGGATGCATTTCCGTGAAAATGCCTTGAACTGTCAAGACGCTAAATGAATTCGGGCACCTTCGAAAATGCGTGACAAATGCCCGAAACCGTTGTTGCAGCCTTCCTTGCAGTGCGGAAAGAACAGGACGAGCAGTTCCCTAGTTGGTGGTGGCCGGCCGCCACAGCGCCAGCATGCCATCGAGACCGAAGCCGTCCATGGCCTGCGCGAGGCCCGCCTGCTCGACCTGCCGCGCGATCGCGTTGAGACCCACTGCATCGAGTGTGATCGTCGCAGCAGCGCGCAGGAAGGTGAAATCGCTGAATTTAGGCGTCAGCTTGAAGTCGCGAACCGGCAGATCGCTCTTGATCTTCTTCTCGGCTACCAGCCACGCCACGGCGGCTTTCTCGTCGCCAAGCTGATCAATCAGCTTGAGGTCCACGGCCTGGCGCCCCGTAAAAACACGGCCATCGGCGACTTTCTGTAGTTGCGCGTCATCCATGGCGCGGCGGCTCTGCACAAGCCCACGGAACCAGCCATAGGAGTCCTTCACCAGCGATTCCAACGCTGCCCGCGCCTCCGGGCTGGTCGGCTCGAAACCATTGGGCGCCGCCTTCAGGGGCGAGGATTTGACCTGCTCGACCTCGACACCGACGGTCTTCATCAACCCCGTGAAATTGGGAAACTGGAACAGAACACCGATGGAGCCGACCAGCGAGCTCTGCTGCGCAACGATATGGTCGGATGCGAGTGCCGCGATGTAGCCGCCCGATGCGGCCAGGCCCTCGACGACAACGACCATCGGTTTCTTGGCCTTGAGGCGCATCAGCGCGTCATAGAGCTGCTCGGAGCCAGCCGTGGTGCCGCCCGGCGAATTGATATGTACCACCACCGCTGCCGCGGATGACTTCTCCAGCCGCTCCAGCGCCTCGACGCGATCATTGTTGCTCTGGATCAGGCCCTCGATCTTGATGCGCGCGATCGCCCCCGACGACGACAGCGCCTCAGAGCCCGACCGCGTCACCACGACGCCGACGACGACCACCGCAGCGACCGCGACCAGCACCGCTGCCACGCGCCAGAACGTCAGCTTGCGACGCATCCTGCGGCGATCGACGATCACATCGGAATCAAGCGACATCGGAAATCTCCTAAGCCCTCGGCGAGAGCTTGCGTCTGGCGGATGCTGCATCTGTCGTCCGGGCAGCGTTTACTTGAGGTATCTCAAATACATCAATTGCGAGGCAATATGAAGAAAACATGGTCGAAACAGCAAAAAGGGCCCCGGTGAAACCGGGGCCCCAATTGGTAGCAACAAGTGAGTCGAAACTTACTTGCGCGCTTACTTGTCGGTGCTCTGCTTGAGCGCCTTGCCGAGAATGTCGCCGAGGGTCGCGCCCGAATCCGACGATCCGTACTGCGCGATGGCTTCCTTCTCTTCTGCCACTTCGAGAGCCTTGATCGACACCTGGACCTTGCGGGCCTTCTTGTCGAACTGGATCACGCGGGCATCGACCTTCTCGCCGACGGCGAAACGCTCAGCGCGCTGATCCGAACGCTCGCGCGCCAGTTCCGAACGCTTGATGAAGGTCGTGAAGTCGGTGCCGGCGATCTGAACGTCGATGCCGGATTCCTTCACTTCGATCACTTCGCAAGTCACGACAGCGCCCTTCTTGACGTCGCCCGGCTCTGCGAAGGGGTCGCCTTCGAGCTGCTTGACGCCGAGCGAGATGCGCTCCTTCTCGACATCCACATCGAGGACGATGGCCTTGACCATGTCGCCCTTCTTGAAGTTGTCGATGACCTGCTCGCCCGGCTGCTTCCAGTCGAGGTCGGAGAGATGGACCATGCCGTCCACATCGCCTTCGAGACCCAGGAACAGACCGAACTCGGTCTTGTTCTTGACTTCGCCTTCGACGGTCGAACCGACCGGGAACTTCTCGACGAACACTTCCCACGGATTGCGCATGGTCTGCTTGAGACCGAGCGAAATGCGGCGCTTGACGCTGTCGACTTCGAGAACCTGCACTTCGACTTCCTGGGAGGTCGAAACGATCTTGCCGGGGTGCATGTTCTTCTTGGTCCACGACATCTCCGACACGTGGATCAGGCCTTCGATGCCCGGCTCCAGTTCGACGAATGCGCCGTAGTCTGTGATGTTGGTGACGCGACCTGAGAAGCGTGCGTTCAGCGGGTACTTCGCCTCGATGCCCTGCCACGGATCGTCGAGCAGTTGCTTCATGCCGAGCGAGATACGGTGGGTCTCGTGGTTGATCTTGATGATCTTGACCTTGACCGTCTGACCGATGGTGAGCACTTCGGTCGGATGGTTGACGCGGCGCCACGCGATATCGGTAACGTGCAGCAGGCCGTCAATACCGCCCAGGTCAACGAACGCACCGTAATCGGTGATGTTCTTGACGACGCCGTCGATGACCTGACCTTCTTCGAGGTTCTGGACCAGTTCCTGACGCTGTTCGGCGCGGGTCTCTTCGAGAACCGTACGACGCGACACGACGATGTTGCCGCGGCGGCGATCCATCTTGAGGATCTGGAACGGCTGCGAGTTGTTCATCAGCGGAGCGACGTCGCGGATCGGACGAATGTCCACCTGCGAACGCGGCAGGAAGGCCACTGCGCCGTCGAGATCGACGGTGAAGCCACCCTTGACCTGGTTGAAGATGACGCCGTGAACCTTCTCGTTGTTGTTGAAGGCCTTCTCGAGCTTGCCCCAGCTCTCTTCGCGGCGGGCCTTGTCGCGCGACAGAACGGCTTCGCCCAGTGCGTTTTCGATCCGGTCGAGGAACACCTCGACTTCGTCGCCGACCTTGAGTTCGCTGTCACGGCCGGGACCGGCGAATTCGCGCAGTGCCACACGGCCTTCAGTCTTCAGGCCGACGTCGATGACGGCCATGTCCTTTTCAATCGCAACCACGATGCCCTTGATAACAGAGCTTTCCTGAAGGTTGCCGCCCGCGAAGGACTCGTCGAGCATTGCCGCGAAATCATCGCGGGAAGGATTATACGAAGAAGCAGTCGAAGCCATTTGTTCTCCAGATGCGGGTATCGCCGGCCGTTCGGGTTAATGGGCGTCTCAAATGTGAAGTGTCAGGGGTCCGCAACCTCTAACGACCGCCTTGCAGGAGGATGCAAGAACGGGCCGGCAGCATGCCTTCACGATCGAAACGTGGGTAGGGTCTTGATGGTGTCCGGAGCCTGAAGCGCGTATCGCAGCTCGAGATCGGGAGCGGGCTTTCCTCCAATGACGGCAACGGTTTTGTCTGACGTCTTTCGGAAAGAAAGAAAAATCAGACCCGTTGCCGGCCCGCTCGGACGGCCTCGACAATGTCGATGGCGGCCCGGACGCCGCCTTCTATATCCAAATTGGAGTTATCCAGCAAGTATGCATCCGTGGCCGGCTTCAGAGGCGCAATCGGGCGGTTCTGGTCGCGTTCGTCGCGCCTGATGATATCCGCCAGCACGGCGGCCTCATCGGCCACCTCGCCCCGTCCGAGAGCCTCCAGGGTGCGCCGGCGGGCGCGGACCCTGGCATCGGCGACGACGAAGATCTTCACGTCGGCATGGGGGCAAATCACGGTTCCAATATCGCGGCCGTCGAGCACCGCTCCCGGCGGATCCTCGGCAAAACGCCGCTGGAAGTTCAAAAGGACCTCCCGCACCCGCGGGATGGCCGAGACCACAGAGGCCGCATCACCGACTTCCTGGGTCTTCAGCGCCGGATTGCCGAATTTCTCGGGATCGAGCTCACTGGCGACAGCCACGGCCTGCGCCTCATCGGTCAGGTCCGCGCCAAGATCGAGCATCGCCTTGGCGACCGCGCGATAGATCACGCCGGTATCGAGGTGCCGGTAACCGTAATGGTGCGCAAGCCGTTTGCCCAGCGTGCCTTTTCCGGATGCGGCGGGACCGTCGATAGCAATAATCATGCGTTGCGCGTGCTCGTCTTGTCACGATGAATGGCGGTGGATCGGGAGTCAGGCTCGCGCGACCTGCGCGGGCTTAGCACCCGTCTCCGGAAATATCCACGCCGGCAACCTCAGGAGAAATCAGCACCCAGCCGACGCATCATCGGGATGAAATCGGGGAAGCTGGTGGCGATGAATGTCGTGTCGTCGATGGTCACCGGTCTGTCGGAAGCGAGGCCCATGGCCAGCGCCGACATGGCGATGCGGTGATCCATATGGGTGGCGACGAGGCCGCCACCGGCAACACGGCCGTTGCCGTGCACGATGAGGTCATCGCCGACGATTTCGACATTGACGCCGTTGACCCGCAGCATCGCCGCGGTGGCTTCCAGACGGTCGGATTCCTTCACGCGCAGCTCCTGCAGCCCGCGCATGATGGTCGTGCCTTCGGCAAACGCCGCAGCCACGGCCAGCACCAGATATTCATCGATCATCGACGGCGCGCGCTCCGGCGGCACTTCGACGCCGTGCAGCTTCGACGCAGTGATCCGGAACTGCGCCATCGGTTCGCCGGCATCGCCGCGGATATCGCTTTCCTCGATGGATGCGCCCATCTCGCGCAACGTCGTGAACAGCCCGGTGCGCAGCGGATTGGTCATCACATCGGTGAGCACGATCTCGGAGCCCGGCACGATCAATGCCGCAACCATCGGGAATGCTGCGGAGGACGGATCTGCCGGCACCACGACATCGGCACCCTTCAATTCGGGCTGACCGGTGAGCGTGATCTTGCGGCCGTGCGCGCCTTCTTTTTCGGAAGTAATCTCGGCGCCAAAATGCTTGAGCATCAGCTCGGTGTGATCCCGGCTGGCCTCGGTCTCGATGACCGTGGTGGTGCCAGGGGCCGACAGGCCGGCCAGCAGCACGGCCGACTTGATCTGGGCGGAGGCTACCGGGGTACGATAGACGATCGGCAGCGGATCACGCGCGCCTTTGAGCGTCAGCGGCAGACGCCCGCCGTCCTGGCTCGCGGTGACTTTGGCGCCCATCAATTCCAGCGGATCAACGATCCGGCGCATCGGCCGGCTGCGCAGCGACGCATCGCCATCGAATGTCGCCTCGATCGGGCAGCCTGCGACAGCCCCCATCACCAGCCGGCACCCGGTACCCGAATTGCCAAAATCCAGCGGCGCCTTGGGCGCGGCGAAGCCGGCAACGCCGACGCCGTTGACCTTCCACGCAAAATCGCCGGTTCGTTCGACGCTGGCGCCCAGCGCCTGCATCGATTTGGCGGTATTCAGGACGTCCTCACCCTCCAGCAGCCCCGTGATCCGGGTCTCGCCGACCGCCAGGGCACCCAGAATGAGGGCCCGGTGCGAGATCGACTTGTCACCGGGCACGCGGGCGCTACCGCGCAGGGCGCCGGATTTTCGCGCTGTCAGCGGGGTCGGCTGGGCGGCGGCTGTGTCTGATTGGGTCAAGATTGTGTTCCTTCGCGCAGGCGGCTCGTAGCATATGAGCCACGCGGCGTCACGCAGCGGTCATTCTCATGCAAACCGCTATTGACAGGGGCGCGTCAACTAGCCAAGTGAAGCACCGTTTTTCAAAAAATCCCCAGGACCCTTCACGTGGCCAAATCCGATCTCGGAACCAAACGCATTTGCCCCACGACGGGCAAGAAGTTCTACGACCTCAACAAGAGCCCGGTGATTTCGCCTTATACGGGCGAGGTTGTGCCGATTGCGCCGATTGCGCCGCCGCGGACCCGCGCGGATGCAGCCGCACGCGCAGCTGCAGCATCTGCCGCCGCGGAAACTCCGGAAGCCGCCGAGAGCGAAGAATTGGTCTCGCTGGAGGAAGCCGACGCCGAGGAGAATACCGGCAAGAAGGCTGCCGTGCTGGAATCCGAGGACGATATCGAAGTCGATGACACCATCGATGACGATGAAGACGATGATTCGACCTTCATTGCCGACGAAGAAGAAGGCGATGAGGACGTGACCGACATCATCGGCGACGTCTCGGGCGACGAAGAAAGTTAAGCTCAGAAGAGACTTGAGATCACTCCTGATATGTGATCTTGGTTTGCCGCGCGACGCCCCACCCAGTGCGTCGCAGGTATTGGGGCCATAGCTCAGCTGGGAGAGCGCTTGCATGGCATGCAAGAGGTCGGCGGTTCGATCCCGCCTGGCTCCACCATCCTTCGCTCGCTTCGCGAGCTTCGGCTCGGCAAGCCGCACCAACCCATCCTCGTAGAGATTGACCGCGCTAATCCCCGAGCGCTGCGTTCAGCCGATCACGTAGCGCCACGAGTTCATTTTTCATCGCGGCCATTTCACCGACCGTGCAGGCTGACGCCGCGAGAATTCCCTGCGGCACGGCCTTGGCTTTTTCACGCAGCGCCTGACCTTGCGCCGTCAATGCGATCAGCATCTGCCGCTCGTCCTCTGCGCTGCGGGTGCGCTTGATCAGGCCAGCGGCTTCCAGGCGCTTCAACAGCGGCGTCAGCGTGCCGGAATCGAGAAACAGTCGCTCGCCGATGTCCTTGACCGGCACATTGTCGTGCTCCCACAGCACCAGCATCGCCAGATATTGCGGATAGGTCAGCTTCAGCCGCTCCAGCAGCGGCTTGTAGACGCGGTTGAACGCGTGGCCGGTCGAATAGACGGCAAAGCAGAGCTGGTTATCGAGCTGCAGCAGCGGAACAGGTGCGGGTTTCTTGGCCATGATTATCTCCGGAGCTTATTTGGCCACAGCTGACGCCAGACCCCAACCCCTTCACGATCAGTTGAGCACAATTCGATTGCGTCGCGCATTTTATGTATTGTGCACAATCTAATTGTGCGCAATTACAATGGGGCAAGACACAAACAACGAGGAGACCAACCATGTCTGTCAACGTGCTCTACAAGACCAGCGCCAAGGCAACCGGCGGCCGCGATGGCCACGCCGCTACGCTTGATGGCGCGCTCGACGTCAAACTCACCACGCCGAAGGAACTCGGCGGCGCAGGCGGCGCCGGCAATAATCCCGAGCAGCTGTTCGCGGCCGGCTATGCTGCCTGTTTCATCGGCGCGATGAAGTTCGTGGGCTCGCAGGGCGGCCCGAAGGTACCCGCCGATGTGACGGTCACTTCCACCGTGGGCATCGGCCCGCGTTCGGCCGGTGGTTTCGGCCTCGATGTCGAACTCGCGGTCTCCTTGCCGGGTCTGGCGCGCGCAGAAGCTGAAGCGCTGGTCGAGAAAGCGCATCAGGTCTGCCCGTATTCCAACGCCACACGCGGCAATATCGACGTCCGCACCGTGATCGTCTGAGTCACAGCGGCGCAAACGAATTAACTCTCGATACGAACGGGCTCGGCCATCGGCCGAGCCCGTTCGCGTTCGTCTGGCGGTTGCGCCATACCCTCGCTCTGGCCATAGCCGCTGCCCGGACAAGGCCATTGCTGACCAGCCGGAAGCCCGCTAGCTCTGACAGCCTTTACATGCTCTCTGGCATAAAAATATCCCAACGACACTTGAGAGAAGGCTGATTGAATGAGCTTGCCCATAGCTCCCGGCGCGATTGCCGGCCTGCGCGTGATCGATCTGTCGCGCGTTCTTGGCGGACCCTATTGCACCCAGATCCTGGCCGACCACGGCGCTGACGTCGTCAAGGTCGAGCCGCCGGCCGGCGACGAGACTCGCGACTGGGGCCCCCCCTTCCACGACGACGACGCGGCCTATTTCATCGGCACCAACCGCAACAAGCGCTCGATCGGTCTCGACCTCGCCTCCGAGGGTGGTCGTACAGTGCTGATGCGGATGCTCGAAAACGCCGACGTGATGATCGAAAACTTCAAGCCCGGCACGCTCGACAAATGGGGCATCGGCAACGATTTCCTGCGCGAGAAATTCCCGCAGCTGATCCATTGCCGCATCTCCGGCTTCGGCGGCGATGGCCCGCATGGCGGCCACCCCGGCTATGACGCGATCATCCAGTCGATGGTCGGCCTGATGGCATCGACCGGCTCACAGGAAAGCGGCCCGACCCGCATCGGCGTCGCGCTTGTCGACATGGCGACCGGTCTCTATGCCTGCGTCGGCATCCTGATGGCGCTCGCCGAGCGCGCCAAATCGGGTCTCGGTCAATTCGTCGAGGCGACATTGTACGAAACCGGTCTCGCGATCATGCACCCGCATACCGCGAACTATTTCTACAACGGTGGCAAGCCGCCGGCACTGACCGGCAACGAGCATCCGAACCTGGTGCCCTATGCCGTGTTCGCTGCTCGCGACGGCAACATCTTCATGGGCGTCGGCAATGACGGCACCTTCCGCAAGCTGTGCCGCGAACTTGGCAAGCCGGAACTCGGCACGGACGTGCGCTTCGCACGCAACCGTGACCGCGTACAGAATCGCGATGCGCTGCGGGCCGAACTGGAAGCGATCCTGAAGGATCACGACAGCGCGCCGCTGTGCGAGCGTCTGCTTGGCGCCGGCCTCCCCGCCGGTCCGGTACAGTCGATCGACAAGGCGCTCGCCAATGCCCACACGAAGCATCGCGGCGATATCATCGAGAAGGACTGGTACAAGGGCGTCGCCTCGCCGGTCCGCTTCGACCGCACCAAAGCGAGCCTGCGCCACGTGCCGCCGAAGTTCAACGAGCACTTCAACGAGATCCTCACCGAGTTCGGCTACTCCGGTGATGAGATCAAGGAGCTGGTCGCCAAAGGAACCGTGAGCGGCTCCGAGCGCAAGCGATAAGAACAACACGGGGCTGCGCGATCCGCAGCCCCGTTCGTCTTCGACTTTTTGCGGCTTCCCAACGCCGCCATTTCCCGCCTAGCATCCGCGCTGTCAAAATGTCGCATGCACGTCATCCGGCGCAGCTTTGTTGCAACGAGACGATGACGGCTAACGGGAGAAACTGGATGATCCGCCCCCAATTCGCACTCGCCACTCTGTTCGCATGCACGCTGGCGCTCGCTTCGCCCGCGCAAGCGGTGACCGAGATCCAGTGGTGGCACGCGATGACCGGCGGCAACAACGACATCGTCAACAAGCTCGCGGCTGACTTCAATGCCAGCCAACCGGACTACAAGGTGGTCCCGACCTTCAAGGGCAGCTATCCCGACACCATGAATGCCGGCATCGCAGCATTCCGCGCCGGCACCGCACCGCACATCCTACAGGTCTTCGAGGTCGGTACCGCGACCATGATGAGCGCCAAGGGCGCCGTCAAACCTGTCTACCAGCTGATGAAGGATGCGGGCGAGCCGTTCGATCCAAACAACTATCTGCCCGCGATCACCGGTTACTACTCGACATCGAAGGGCGAGATGCTGTCGTTTCCCTTCAACTCATCGTCGATGGTGATGTGGGTCAATCTGGATGCGCTGAAGAAGGCCAATATTGCCGAAATTCCCAAGACCTGGCCCGAAGTGTTCGAGGGCGCCAAGAAGCTCAAGGCGGCCGGCTATGCGACCTGCGGTTTCTCCAATGCCTGGGCGACCTGGGCCAATATCGAGCAGTTCTCGGCATGGCACAACGTGCCGATCGGTACCAAGGCGAATGGACTCGACGGCTTCGACACCGAACTGAAATTCAACTCGCCACTGCATGTCAAACATCTGCAGACGCTGATCGAATTGCAGAAGGACAAGACCTACGATTATTCCGGTCGCGCCAATGCCAGCGAGAGTCGCTTCGGCTCCGGCGAATGCCCGCTCTTCATGACCTCCTCCGGCTATTATGCGACAGCGAAGGGTACCGCCAAATTCGCCTTTACCTCGGTGCCGATGCCTTACTACCCCGAAGCTGCCGGCGCGCCGCAGAACTCGATCATCGGCGGCGCTTCGCTATGGGTGATGGGCGGCAAGAAGCCTGAGGAAAACAAGGGCATCGCAAAATTCTTCAGCTTCCTGTCCGACACAGATCGGCAGGCCAAGCTGCATCAGGAGTCCGGTTATCTGCCGATCACCAAGGCCGCTTATGAAAAGACCAAGGCCGACGGCTTCTATGACAAGAACCCGATCCTGCAGACCCCGCTGAAGGAGCTGACCAACAAGGAGCCGACCGAAAATTCGCGCGGCCTGCGGTTCGGCAACATGGTGCAGTTGCGAGACATCTGGTCCGAAGAGATCGAGGCTGCGCTGGGTGGCCAGAAGACGGCACAACAGGCACTCGACACCGCCGTGAGCCGTGGCAACGCCATGTTGCGGACCTTCGAAAAGACTGCGAAGTAGTATTCAAGCGGACGCTGTCGTTGCCCGGCCTCGCGCGCAATTGCGCGCTTGGACGGGCGATGACATGAGCAGAATGAGGCTGCTTTCTGGGGCACGACGAACTGCATGGAAAAGTCCGCGGTCTTCAAGGGTAAGCTGCTGCCATATTTGTTGCTCGTGCCGCAGCTGGTCATCACCCTGGTGTTTTTCTACTGGCCGGCCAGCCAGGCTGTCTGGCAATCGTTTTTACGCGAGGACGCGTTCGGCCTGAACTCGGAATTCATCGGGCTGGAGAACTATCAGGCGCTACTGGCCCAGCCGGAATACTACAAGGCAATGGCGACGACCGTGGTGTTCTCGTCGCTGGTCGCGGCGCTCTCGCTGTCGATCGCATTGTTGTTCGCCACCCAGGCCGACAAGAATCTGAAAGCGGCACCGACCTTCAAGGTCATGATGATCTGGCCCTATGCGGTGGCGCCGGCCGTCGCTGGCGTGCTGTGGCTGTTCATCTTCCATCCCTCCCTCGGCACCATGGCACGACCGCTGCGCATGATGGGCTTCAACTGGAATCCGATGTTGAACGGCAACCACGCCATGGCGCTCGTCGTCATGGCCGCGGTGTGGAAGCAGATCGCCTATAATTTCCTGTTCTTCCTGGCCGGCCTGCAGGCGATCCCGCGTAGCGTGCTCGAGGCCGGGGCGATTGATGGCGCCGGACCGTATCGACGATTCTGGACGATCACGTTCCCGCTGCTGTCGCCGACCACGTTCTTCCTGCTGGTCGTCAACGTCGTCTATGTGTTCTTCGACACTTTCGGCATCATCGACGCCGTCACGGGTGGTGGGCCGGCCGGGGCGACGACCACCATGGTCTACAAGGTCTATGCCGACGGCAGGCTCGGCGGCGACCTCGGCGGATCAGCTGCGCAGTCGGTGATCCTGATGGTGATCGTGATCGCGCTCACGGCCATCCAGTTTCGCTACGTCGAGCGCAAGGTGCAATACTGATGGTCGAGCACCGCCGCTGGAACGACATCCTCGCTTACGCGATCCTGACACTCGGCGTGTTCATCGTCGTGTTCCCAGTCTATGTCGCACTGATCGCCTCGACACATGACGCCGCGACGGTGGTCAACGGCAACATGCCGATGCTGCCGGGCAGTCATACGCTGGAGAACTATTACCGCGCGATTTTCGTCGGCGGATCGCGCGCCAGCCGCGAGCCGGTCGGCCATATGCTGATGAATTCGTTCGTCATGGCAATGGGCATCGCGCTCGGCAAGATCGTGATCTCGATCCTCTCCGCCTATGCGGTGGTGTATTTCCGTTTTCCGTTCCGCCAGACGGCGTTCTGGATCATCTTCGTGACGCTGATGCTGCCGGTCGAGGTTCGCATCTATCCGACCTACAAGGTGATCGCCGATCTGAAGATGCTCGACACCTATGCCGGGCTGATCCTGCCGCTGATTGCGTCGGCCACCGGCACGCTGCTGTTTCGCCAGTTCTTCATGACCATCCCCGATGAACTGCTCGAAGCCTCGCGCATCGACGGCGCCGGTCCCTTTCGCTTTTTCAAGGATACGCTGCTGCCACTGTCGGTGACGACGATGGCAGCGTTGTTCGTGATCCAGTTCATCTATGGCTGGAACCAGTATCTGTGGCCGCTGCTGATCACGACACAGGAATCCATGCAGACCATCGTCACCGGCATCAAGAAGATGCTGACGACGACAGATGAACTCGCCGAATGGCAGCTCGCGATGGCGACGGCGATCCTTGCGATGGTGCCTCCTGTCGCCGTGGTGGTGTTCATGCAGCGACTGTTCGTGCGCGGTCTGGTCGAGACGGAGAAGTAAATTCAGATGGCCAACGTTTCGCTGCGCAACGTCCGTAAGACCTATCCCGGCGGCTTCGAGGCCATCAAAGGCATCGAGTTCGAAATCGGCGACGGCCAGTTCTGTGTGCTCGTCGGGCCAAGCGGCTGCGGCAAGTCGACCTTGCTGCGCATGGTTGCCGGCCTTGAGACCGTCACCTCCGGCGAGGTCGATATTGGCGGCCGTGTCGTCAACGAGATCGAGCCGGCCGATCGCGACATCGCCATGGTGTTCCAGAATTACGCGCTCTATCCGCATATGAGCGTCTACAACAACATGGCTTACGGCCTGCGCAACAGGGGCATGCCGAAGCCGGAGATCGATACGCGCGTGCGCGAAGCCGCGCAGACGCTCGAACTCGCCGGCATGCTCGATCGCAAGCCCAGACAATTATCCGGCGGCCAGCGCCAGCGCGTTGCCATGGGGCGCGCCATCGTCCGCCAGCCGAAAGTGTTCCTGTTCGACGAGCCACTGTCCAATCTCGACGCCAAGCTGCGCGTCGCCATGCGGGTCGAAATCCGCAAGCTGCAACGTCGCCTCAAGACGACGTCGATCTACGTCACCCACGATCAGTTGGAGGCGATGACGCTGGCGGATATTCTGGTGGTGATGAACGGCGGCCAGGTCGAGCAGATCGGCAGTCCGCTCGATATCTACCGCAAGCCGGCGACCACTTTCGTCGCCTCCTTCATCGGCGCGCCACCGATGAACCTGATCAAGCTGGGCGGCAATGAGATCCGTGCGCAGTTCGCCGGCGACAGCCGCAGCGCCGCCGACGCCGGTATCCTGGGCGTCCGGCCGGAAGACCTTGCGATTTCCGGCGCGGCCGCAACTGACGGCGGCATCACGCTGAACCTGACGGTCGAGGCCATCGAACGGGTCGGCGCGGAAACCTTCGTCTATGGCACCCGTGCGCGGGCCGAGAAGGCCGTCAGCGCCACTCCGGGCGAGCTGCCCGAGGGCGAGGTCATCGTGCGTATCCCCGGCCAGGATGCCCCGGCCATCGGTGCTTCGATCCGCGCCACGGCTCCCCGCGACAAACTGCACCTGTTCAGCGTCGATGGCCGCAATCGGATCGATATCTGATCGGTTTCAAGGCCTTAGTAACGGTTTCCCGGCAATTTAGAGGTGCTTGAACCGGGCTTTGGCATGCCCATATTGTTGATTGACCGGTTGGCAGAGTGCCGATTGGCCAGGGGTGCCGTAAGGGCCCCTCAAAGTCGCTTCGAGAGGGCTTTGTAGGTATGTCTCGTGTTCCTTCGTTATCTAGTCCGTTCCTTTTGGGATTCGACGAGATTGAGCGTGCGCTCGATCGCGTCGTCAAAGGTGCCGACGGTTATCCTCCTTACAACATCGAGCGGTGCGACCGTAATAACGGTCAACCCGAACGCCTGCGGATCACGCTGGCGGTCGCAGGTTTCACCCGCGATCAGCTCGATGTGACCACCGAGGAAAACCAGCTCGTGATCCGGGGCCGCCAGCAGGACGACAAGACCCGGCAATACATCCATCGCGGCATCGCCGCGCGCCACTTCCAGCGCACTTTCGTGCTGGCAGAGGGGATGCTGGTGCTGGGTGCGGATCTGAAGAACGGGCTGTTGTCGATTGATCTGGCCAGGCCTGAGCCTGAAAGGGTCATTAAGACAATCGCTATCAATGAACACGAATAATGCATGACGCGACAAACTGGTTTCCGGTTTTCGATCAGGTCATGCATCCTGAGTATGGAACGAGTAGCGGACTCGACCGCTTGATCTCATAGAAGGAGTCGAGACGATGACTGAAGTTGTTACGATCAATGAAAATGCCGCCGTCACCACCGAAGCATTGGCGCATCTGGGCGAAGGTATGATCGCCTATGTGAAGCCGGTTCGCTCGGAAGATGTGCCGGGACTGTTCCCGCAGGCGCCGGAGATTGCGCCCGGATTGCAGCTGTTCGCGCTGCACGCCGCCGACGGCACGCCGATCATGCTCACCGACAGCCGTGAAGCGGCGATCGCGAATGCATGGAGCCAGGAATTGCAGACCGTCAGCGTTCACTAACGCGAACTGGCCAGCATGCAGACGTCAGGATACGCGGTGACAGCCGCGTATCCCAATGTCGGGTATCCCAGCGTCCAAACGACGATCATCACGCGCAGGTGCTCGGCTTGCATGACGCGGTATCTATTTAACCCGTCGTCAATATCGTGAGCACATCATCGGACGCAATCGATCCGCACGCGACCTCTCATCCGCTGCGCCATCTGAAAAACTGATCCCCCCATCAATAGCAATCTGGATATCCGACGCGATGGCATCATTGCGCCTGATCTTTGCTGCCGTTTCACAGAAGAAAATGGTGACCACGCATTCACCATGACTTGAGAAAATCTGGTCATGTTGAGATTCGAGGTCGCCATGAATGGATCGACACAAGCCCAGATAGTTCAAGTCGAAGACTTGCTACGGAGCTTCGGTGCAACGATCACCGCTCCGAAATCAGAGGCAGTTCCCCGGACCGGCTCCTGGGATTTTGATAGTCGGCCGGTGATCGCAGCCTGTTTCGCGATCCTCGTCTTTGCACCGGGCTGCGCAGCTGCCACCGTATTCTTGATGCGCGCCGACGGCACCGTCCCTCCCATCACCGCACCCGACAGCAGCCCGCCTTTCGTGACCAAGTCAGACCGCTTGCCGCTCGGGCAATGGAGTATCGAGGCCGTTCAGAGCCTCGGCACTCTAAATAACGCGCGCCTTGCGACGGCTGCTGCACTCGCAGATCCCATATTTCTCTCACCAATCCTGATCCGCGGCAGCCTCGAGGACGGCACGCTCACGACCTTCGCCGAGCCCGCGGCCATGCCTGGGCCGACCATGCTGCTGTCAAAGCTGCGGGCGAAGCGTGACGTCCGGCGCCCCAAGCCACCCAAACTCGTCGCTGAAATCACTCACCCCGAGCCGCCACAACCAACCTTCTTCGAAAAGCTGTTCGGACGACGTTTCAACTAGCTCAGTCACTCTTCTCACAAGCGAGGAACACAATGCAAAACACTGCCGCGATGAACTCGGACGTCAAAGCTCTCCTCACTTTGCTGTTGCTGAAGACCGGCACCAGTTCGCCGGAGATTCACAATGCTCTGCAGCTTGCTGCCGCATCGCGGGTAATGATGGCGGAAGAATATGCCAATCCGATGCGCATGCAGGGCATAGAAGCTTCAGGCAGCAACGTCGCCAAGCTTCGTCCCGCAGCCGCCGTCAACGTTCCTGAAACGTCAGCGGCCGTGCGACGCATGAAGCAGAGCGCAGACGCGATGAATTCCGACGTCAAGGCGCTGCTGACGTTGCTGCTGCTCAAGAGCGGCGCGGATTCCAACGAGATCCAGACCGCACTGCGGATGGCAGCATCGTCGCGCGCAGTCGCTGCAGCGGAAGAAGCAGAATCGATCCGTGCCGAAACGCAAGCCGAAGCTGCCTCTGCGGCTATGAACGAGCTCGCATCGATCACCGCGCGGCAGGCGGTGCGCAACGAGTCGCTCGCTCCAATCTCGGCCAAGGAATTCGCGGCGTAAGCTGGCAAGGCCAACCAGCCTTCTATCTCCGCGCAAGCAGGGATCTGGCTCGGAATAGGAGAATCGCCCGGTCCAACCGGGCGATTCCAGCGTAAGCTGCGGGGTGAGATGGTTAGGCGGCTGTCGCTGGCGGCAAAGCGAGCACCGAATAGATCGCCTGAGCGTCACGGGAGGCACGCAGCTTTTTGGCGACGTCCTGATCGCGCAGCAGACGTGCAATCCGTGCCAGCGCCTTCAGATGATCGGCGCCCGCACCTTCCGGCGCCAGCAACAGAAACACCAGATCGACCGGCTGGCCGTCCATGGCCTCGAAATCGATCGGACGATCGAGGCGCGCAAACAGGCCGAACAGCTTGTCGAGCTTCGGCAACTTGCCATGCGGAATGGCAACGCCATAGCCCACGGCCGTCGTACCGAGCTTCTCACGCTGCAACAGCACCTCGAAAATGGCGCGGTCGTTCTGACCGGTGAGCGCGGAAGCGCGCGCAGCGAGCTCCTGCAGCGCCTGCTTCTTGCTGTTGACCTTCAACGCCGGGATTATCGCCTCGGGCGCGACCAGATCGGTAATCGTCATTGACCGTTCCGAGGATGTTTGACCGTCAGCGGGTAGTTAGAACCAAAACCGGCAGCGTCAAGAAAGACTGGAAAGGGACATCGTTCCTGTGATGGAAAACGCGCCGGGCGCGAACGCCCGGACGTACTCTAGCACCGGAACCCCCCATGCGAAATCCATTGACCGGTATAACCCTGTCAAAGGCGGCGGACCATAGGGAGGGGCCGTTTGGGCGTCAATGCCGTCAGGACGGTTTAACCACCGGTGGATCGACCCAACCCACGTTACCGTCGCCTCGGCGGTACACGATATTCACCCGACCGGTACTGCCATGCAGGAATAGCACGACGGCCGCGCCGGTGAAATCAAGTTCCATGACAGCTTCGCTCACCGAGAACCGCTTCAGCGACCTGGTCGATTCGGCAATGATGACCGGATCGTAGCCACTGTCGGCATCGCCCTCATGATCGGGCGCCTCAAGGATGTAGCTCGGCGCGTCCAAAGTCGGAGCCGTGAGTTCGGCCATCGCCTGATTTTCAGCATGCGTCTTGCGCGCGGAACGATCCTTCAGCCGGCTCTTGTAGCGACGCAAACGTTTCTCGATCTGAAGCAGCGCCTGATCGGCGCTGGCGTAAGCATCCGCTGCATTGGAGTCCGCTTCGAGCGTAATTCCGGAATCAAGATGCAACGCACAATCGGTGCGGAAGCCGAAGCCGTCTTTGCTGAGCGTGATGTGACCGGAATAGTTGCCATCGAAATATTTGCGAAGGACCTCATCGGTCCGCTCGCTCACGCGGCCTCGCAAAGCGTCTCCGACATTGATGCTTTTTCCCGAGATACGAAGGGTCATGCTGATGCCTCGATTCTTCTGCCTTGAACCGACAGTATCCCGTTTCCACGGGAGTGCAATCAAGCTGGTGCAGTGTCGCGGGATCGGTCGGGTGCCCTATCGGACGGAGTGGCGGGTGCCGTGAGTGCATTGCCGAGCATACTCTGCTTGTCGCGTCGGCGCTGAACTGAAGACGGGATACGCATGGCTTCACGGTATTTGGCAACGGTACGGCGCGCGATATCAATTCCGGCTTCGCGCAAGCGTTCCACGATCGTGTCGTCCGAAAGAATAAGAGAAGGACTTTCTCCATCAATCAATTGCTTGATGTGATGTCGCACCGCTTCAGCCGAATGCGCTTCGCCACCATCAGCCGACGCGATCGATGCCGTAAAGAAGTATTTCAATTCAAAGCTGCCGCGATTTGTCGCCATGTATTTATTGGCGGTAACGCGCGACACCGTCGATTCATGCATTTGAATGGCATCAGCAACCGCCTTGAGATTCAGCGGCCGAAGATGCGCAACACCCTGCGTAAAGAAGCCATCCTGCTGCCGGACGATCTCGGTCGCAACCTTCAGGATAGTACGCGCGCGCTGATCGAGCGCACGCACCAGCCAGGTCGCATTCTGTAGACAATCCGTGAAGTACGACTTGTCGCCATCCTTGCGGATCGTTTTCGACAATTCGGAATAATAAACCTGGTTCACGAGAACGCGCGGCAGCGTGTCGCTGTTCAACTCGACATGCCAGCCGCCATCAGGACCCGGCCGCACATAGACATCAGGCACTACGGTCTGTGTTCGCGCCGAGCCAAACTTCAGACCGGGCTTCGGATCGAGCCTGCGAATCTCGCCGATCATGTCGGTCAGATCTTCGTCGTCGACGCCGCAGATTTTTCTGAGATTGCCGATGTCGCGCTTGGCCAGAAGATCGAGATGCTCGACCAATGCCTGCATCGCAGGGTCGTAACGGTTCTGTTCACGCAACTGGATTGCGAGACATTCGCTGAGACTGCGCGCGCAGACACCCGGCGGATCGAATTTCTGCAACGCACCGAGAACGCTTTGGACATCGTCAACAGAGGCGCCCAGCCGCTCATGCACGTCGCCGAGATCTTGCGGCAGGTAGCCGGCCTCATCGACGAGATCGATCAGATACTGACCGATCATGCGCTGCGCGGGCGACGAGAACGCCACCGAGAGCTGTTCGGCGAGATGGCTGCCGAGCGTCACTTCCGCGGCAACGAAGGCCTCAAGATTGTAACTATCGTCGTTGGAAGCGCCGCCGCCCCATTCGGTATAGGCGGTCGGAGCAGCATCTTGTGCGTTGCGTGCGGCGGCTTCGGCCGGCTCTTCGGAGAAGACGTTGTCCAACCCGGTGTCCAGGGTCTGCTCGATCTCGGCGCGGGTGCCGAGTTCGCGGTTCATCCACTCGTCGGGCGCCGGCGCATCGAAGCTGTCGCCGCCTGAACGATCGGAAAAATCGGAATGGTCGCCGCCATCGTCATGGCCGGAGGCATAGCCCGCCTCGTCCTGACCGGAGAACTCGCTGCGCTCGGGGCTGGCCTCGCCGGCCACCGGCGGCTCAGGACCGTCGCTGGCGCGTTCCAGCAGCGGATTGCGCTCCAGTTCATCTTCGACAAAGGTTGCGAGATCGAGATTCGACAGCTGCAGCAGCTTGATGGCCTGCATCAGCTGCGGCGTCATCACCAGCGACTGGGATTGCCGGAACTCTAGTCTCTGCGTCAGCGCCATGGAGGCAAAAACCGATCCAAAAGTTGGTCCGTTTCTTGCTTATCTCTTTCCCGGCCTGATGTACACGGCTTGACGAATTGTAAATTTGGTCTAGAGGCGGAATTCCTCGCCAAGGTAAAGCCGACGCACGTCCGGGTCAGCCACGATCTCCTCTGGAGATCCCTCCGTCAGGATTTCACCAGCATAGACGATGTAGGCGCGGTCTGTCAGCCCCAGCGTTTCGCGCACGTTATGGTCGGTGATCAGCACGCCGATGCCGCGATTGGTGAGGTGGCGGACCAGGTCTTGAATGTCACCCACCGCGATCGGGTCGATGCCGGCAAAGGGTTCGTCGAGCAGCATGTAATTCGGCCGCGTTGCCAGCGCGCGCGCGATTTCGACACGGCGACGCTCACCGCCGGACAGCGCGATCGACGGCGACTTGCGCAGTCTCTGGATGTTGAACTCTTCGAGCAGCCCGTCGAGCTCGCGCTCGCGTTTCTTGCGGCTGGGCTCGACGACCTCCAGCACTGCACGGATGTTCTGCTCGACCGTGAGGCCGCGAAAAATCGAGGCTTCCTGCGGCAGATAGCCGATGCCGAGGCGCGCACGTTGATACATCGGCAGCTGGGTGACGTCGTGGCCGTCAAGCTCAATGGCGCCGCTGTCGGGCTTGATCAGGCCGGTGATCATGTAGAACACCGTGGTCTTGCCGGCACCGTTCGGTCCGAGCAGGCCGACGGCCTCACCACGACGAACATAAATGCTGACGCCGCGGGTGACTTGGCGTGAGCCGAAGCTCTTTTTCACATTATGGACGGCCAGATAGCCCGCACGCGGGGCAGCTTTTGGTGCGGCGGCGCCGTTGGTCCGGGGCCGCGGCGGCGCCTTGTCCGGACGGCGGGCCGGTACAGGCTGTGGGGCACGCGGCGCCTCACCCCGGGCCTGCGGAACCTGGGGCGTATCGGCCGGGGCGGTGCGCGCCAGTGGCGGCGCCTCACGGCTGGGATTGCCCAGCATGTCGCCCATGCTGTCGCCGAGCGCCGTGATGTCGACCGGCGACCGCGCAAAACCCTGCGGACCGCGTTTTGGAGCGCGCCGACGGAACATGCCGAGGAAATCAACCATTCGCGCTTCGATCAGCCTCTAAACGTCATCCGCGCCAGGTCGCGGCATGTTCGATCACTGGGAACAGCATGGCGGACTAGATGTCCCTTGCCCAGCCGAACGCCAAGCCTTCCATGTCGATTAAAACAATGGCGATAACGGGTTACGCAGCCAGATTCAACCGGATCCGGCTCGCCCCTATCGATAAACCCTTCGAGTTACTTGGGTTTTCCGCCTCCAGGCCCGGGTATGATCGAGGTCGGGCCACCGCCACCCTTCTGGCCGGACGACTCGAACATGCCCTGGACCCTGCCGCTGTTGGATTCGACGCGTGAGGTGCCCGTGGTCATATCCACGGTCAGACGATCGCCGCGCAGCACATTCTTGCCCTGGGTGAGCACAACATTGCCCTGCATAGTGACGAGATTGGTTCGGGTGTCGAACACCGCCGTCTCGCCGGTGACAACCTGGTCTTTCTGGGTGACGATGACCCCGCCGCGCGCTTCAAGTCGCTTGATCGCCGACGAGCCACCCGGGCCCGGCTGCGCAGCCTTGATCGGTGCCTTGGGCGCAGCCTTGGCCGCCGGCTCGTTCGCGGAGCCACCGCCGTCATAGAAGACCACGAGAGTCTTCGATTTCATTGTGGTGTCGCCCTGCACGACCTTTACATCGCCTGCGAAGGTCGCTTCTTTTTTCTTGTCACGCATTTCCAGCGATGCGGCCTCTATCTGAATGGGCTGATCGCGATTCTGCGAGAAGCCCTGCATGGCATTCGGCACACCCTGCACCGCGCTCTGCGCATGTGCATCGGCTGTCAAAGCCAGCAGGAGCACGGCGATCGCAGCGCCGGTCACCCCGCGGAATCGGACATTACTGACGGGAAAAATCATCACATTCATTTCGCGTTGGCGCGCTTGCCGTTGGCGGCCCGCGGTTTCACGGGCTCCGGCGCGACTTCAGGCTCTGCCACGGTCTCAGGCTGTGCCGTAGCATCCGGCGAAGGCGGGTCCATCTTCAGGTTCATCGACACACCGCCCTCGAACCGAACCAGCTCACCGTGTTCCGTGATGCGCATCCGTTGCCCGAGCAAAGTGCCGTTGAGAAGTTTGACATCGACCGGTTCGTCCGACGTGACCGTGCCATTGGCAATATCAATGTTCGCCTGTGTCAGCTTGGCTTCGTAGCCGGTCGTCGTTTGCAGGAAAATGTCCTGATACAGATAGAGCATCTGCGATTTCGAATTGAACTTCCCGGTGCGGGCATCCATCGTCATCGTCGACTTGTCTTCCATCATCACCTTGGCGCGCAAGGTTGTCAGTTCGACATTGTCGGGGTCCGTCAGATCCTGCGTCGCGGCCTTGGCCCATAACTCATATGGCCGTCCGTCCGGCGAGAAACCGGCCAGATGCGGCGTCTCCATGGTGATCTTGGTCCCCGAAACGACCAGATTGCCCATGTCGAGCGGCAATTTGGCGAGGATCCGGAACGGATTGAAGATCGACACGCCGACAATTGCCGCCATCGACAGGATCACGACGGCAGGGACAGCAATCCGCAGCAGACGCACCAGACGGCTATGGCGTGCCGCGGCCCTGAACCGCGCATCCATGCCCGCCTGATAGCTGGGAATCTGAACTGAACTCACCGTCGCTCCAACGGGCCATGCCGAAAAGGGCCACACCGAAAGGCCTGCCAAACCGGCGCCAGTCTACGCTGAAATGCATCGGTTTGCAGCCCCGCCCCACCAGAACGAGGAGTATGACCGAAACGCGGCAGGAGGGACCCTGAACTGTTTCAGAAAGTCACTTCGCCGCAGGCCAGTCACGAATGAGCGAAAATGTCCTCGTTTTCCCAGCCTGAGAGGTCCAGTTTGGCCCGGGTCGGGAGGAAGTCGAAACAAGCCTGCGCCAACTCGGTGCGTCCTTCGCGCGCCAGCATGACGTTGAGGCGCTCGCGCAGCCCATGCAGATGCAGCACGTCCGACGCGGCGTAGGACAGCTGCGCCTCGCTGAGTGTCTGGCTGCCCCAGTCGCTCGACTGCTGCTGCTTCGACAGATCGACGCCGAGGACTTCGCGGACCAGATCCTTGAGACCATGCCTGTCGGTATAGGTGCGGCACAGGCGGGAAGCGATCTTGGTGCAATAGACCGGCTCAGGCATGACGCCGAGCGCGTTGTAGAGAGCGGCGAGATCGAACCGCGCAAAGTGAAAGATCTTCGTCACCTTGGGATCGCCGAGCAGCTTCTTCAGGTTCGGCGCGTCCGTGTGGCCCATCGGTATCTGCACGACATCGGCACTTCCATCGCCGGGCGAGAGCTGCACCACGCATAGCCGGTCGCGATGCGGATTGAGACCCATGGTCTCGGTGTCGATCGCAACCGAATCGGTGTAGCGGCTCAAATCCGGCAAATCGCCGCGATGCAGGCGGATGGTCATGGTCTCAATTGCCTCTTTCAGCGCCCGCGATTCGCGGGATTTGGGTGACTTTACCGCGCAATGGCCGGGCTGACGAGAGATACGCTCCCCCAGGCATGTTTCGCCTGCAGCAAAAAGCTGACAGACTGAGCGGGCCATTCATCCAGCGGGCAGAGGTTGCAGATGAACGTCGCACAGCAGCGTTTGCCCCGTTTCGCGGTCCTGATCGATGCCGACAACACGTCTCCGCAGATTGCCGGCAGCTTGTTCGAGGAAATCTCCAAATTCGGCGAAGCCAGCGTCCGCCGGATCTACGGCGACTTCTCAAGTCCGCAGCTCAGATCCTGGGCCGACATCCTGCAAAAGCACGCCATCGATCCTTATCAGCAGTTCGCCTACACTAAGGGCAAGAACTCGTCCGACATCGCGCTGGTGATCGACGCGATGGACCTGCTGCATAGCGGGCGGTTCGACGGCTTTTGCCTGGCGTCCTCCGATAGCGACTTCACACGTCTCGCCTCACGGCTGCGCGAGCAGGGCGCTGACGTCTACGGCTTCGGCACGCGGAAAACACCCGAGAGTTTTCGGCAGGCGTGCCGGCGCTTCATCTATACGGAGAACCTGAGACCCGAACGCGCAACGGCAAGCACAGAGCAACCATCAAAACCAGCAGCCTTGCAAAGCCCCGCTGCCGCAGTTCCCATTCTGGAAAAGGTGGTATCCCAACTGAGCAACGAAGACGGCTGGGTCAATCTGGACCGGGTCGGAGAACAACTTCCGAACACCGTGTCCGACTTTGACGTCCGCACCTACGGCTTCAAGAAGCTGAGCGACCTGGTGCGCAAAATGGAGACATTCGAGGTCGGAGAGGGCTCAACCGGACGTTTGCGACTTCGGATCAAACCGAAGACGGCCACGCCGGCCGAGGAGAAACCTTCCGAAGAAGCAGCGGTCGCGCCACAAGGAAAGCGCGCCGCCATCAGGAGGAGACGCGAAACGGCTCAGGCCGGGTCGAAATAGTGGATTTCCATCAACACGCAGCCGCCGACCGACTTGAACGGGCCGTGATAGGCACCGGGCGGACGGCAAGCATAGGTGTTCGGTTTGAAGGACTCGCCGCCGTTGCCCTGCTTGTCATTGCCGACGATCAGGTCGCCGGTGAACAGGAACACTTCTTCCCAATATTCGTGCACGAACGGCTCGGTGGTGTAGACGCCTGGCTCAAAGCGCAGCAGGCGGGTGCGGCTGCCACGCTTGTTCACTTCGTCGAGCGCCCCCGACAAGATTTTCTGCTGGATGCCTGCCGGATAGCCCGCGGGCGTCTCCCATCCCGAAGACATATCGACGGTACGGAATTCATCGTGAAGTTTATTGATGGCCATGGTCGGTTTTCCTGAAGGGACAGATCAAGCGACAGCGCGCGGCGAGGCAGCCGGCGCCGTTAAGGTGGAGACTTCGTCGGCTAGGTCATAGCTGGACAGCATTTTGTCGAGCAACGCCGCCGACCTCATCCAGTCATAGGTGCGGAAGGCATGGCCCTTGGTGACGAAGGTCGCGCCGGCGAAAAACATCTCGTATTGCGAGTGACGCGAGGCGAATTCGGAGCCGACCGCGTCCCAGGCCAGCTTGTAGAATTTGACCTTTTCTATCGCGCTGGCCGCGGGGGACTGCTGGGTCTTGCCGATCAGACCCGCCAATTCCGGATTGGCGAAGTCCTTCACCGAGGACGGCAGCATGATCATGCCGCCGCCGGCGAGCTCGCGCAGCGTGTTGATGACCTTGGAATAGAGCTGCTGGGTGAGGACCTGTGCCGAATACAGCATCGCCCGGTCCGGCACGTAATAAGCGCCGCGCTGCGTGCCCTTGGTCTCCATCGCAACGACGAAGGCTTCGACCATCGACACTTCGGCTGCGAGCTGGCCGAGCATTTCCCTGACCTGCGGAAAGCCGGCGATACCATTGGTCTCGGCGGTCCGGTGCGCGATCCCGATCAGGAAGCGCAGCTTCACCGAGAGCCGGATCATGGCCTGATAGTTCTGATACACATGCGCCGGAGTCGCGTGGAACTGCTTCTGGCACATCGCGATGTCATCGACGATGAACACGCGATCCCAAGGCACCTTCACGTCGTCGAAATACAACACGGCATCGTTTTCATCGAAGCGGCTCGACAGCGGATTGTCGAACACGGATGGCGACGCGGCTTCATAAGACTTGCGCGACAGGACCTTCAGACCCTTGGTATTCATCGGAATCGCGAAAGACACCGCGTACTTTTCGTCGCCGGGCTGCAGCGGCTGGATACAGGTGACGAACACCTCGTTGGCCATGATGCCACCGGTGGCAAGCATCTTGGCGCCACGGATCGTCAGACCCTCGGCATCGCGCGACACCACGCCTGCTGACAGGAACGGATCAGCCTGCTCGGCCGCGCTCTTGGAACGGTCGGCCTGCGGATTGATGATCACGTAAGTGAGATAGAGGTCGTTGTCGCGGGCGTAGCGATAGTAATCCGCCAGCGCCTTGGCGCGATCCTCGTTGTAGGCTTCGAATACCTCGACGCCCATATACATACCGGCGATGCAGGAGGCGACGTGATCCGGCGCGCGGCCCATGAAGCCGGCATGCAGCTCGGTCCAGGCTTCCAGCCCGCGGCGACGATTGACCAGCGCATCATAGCTGCCGGGCAATTCCCAGATCCGGTTGGCTCGGGTGCCAGTCTCGGTCTCGAAAGTCATCAGCTCGCGATTTTCCGGCGCGCTCTGGAAATCGAACATCCGCCCGATCGAGGCCACCGCCCCCCGGAAGGCCGGATGGGTGGTCACGTCATCCACCAGCTCGCCATCGAGATAGATTTCACGGCCGTCGCGCAGGCTCGCGATATGCTGTTCGCCGGTCTTGATCATGGGTTGCCTCGATCACTTTCAGTCATGGGTAGCATTCTCAGGTGCATTATTTCAGTAGTGCATCGGCAGCGGCCATTCCGGGCTGCGCTCGGTACTTGCAAGGCTGCGATAGGCCCCACGGAAGAAGACCAACGGCTCGTTGGCCGGATAGGCGCTGAACTTCACCACCTGGCCGACGAAGATCACATGGTCCCCGCCGTCATATTGCGCGTATGGCGCGCATTCGAAGTGTGCGAGCGCGCCAGCGATCAGGGGCGCCGCCTCATGGCCCAGCGTATGTTCGACCGCCGCCCACTTGTCGCCGAGCGCCCTGGCGAACTTGTTCGACAGATGCTCCTGATCGCGGCCGAGGATGTTCACGGCATAACCTTTGGCCTCGGTCATCGCCTTGAGGCTGAAGGCCTTGCGGTCGATCGAGAACAGGATCAGCGGCGGGTCCACCGAGACCGAGTTGAACGAACTCATGGTCAAGCCGATCGCCTGGCCATCGGCCGCTTCGGCCGTGATCACGGCGACGCCGGTGGCAAACTGTCCGAGCGCCTGTCGGAAGGCGCGAGGATCCACGTCCGCAGTGGCGCCCATGGTCATCTCCTGATCGCGAAACCTGAGCGACGCGCATTAGCTTTATAACAAAGCTATATTATCGAACGAAAGTGCGCGCTGTCAAGCATGGCTGGCCTGCTATCAAAACGCACTGGTTCCAACTTGTTTGTGCGTAACGCCGCCGCTATACGACTCATAGGTGTGCGGGGACCTGATGGCGATTAAGAGCAAATCACGTAAAATGAAGGTAGAACCGACGATTTCGCGGCCACAATTGATGGTCGACGGATCGGATCGGGCTTTCCGTCAATTTGTCCATGACACATTGGCGTTTTCGGCGCGGCTTCAGGCTGTGCGCGGGCAACTCGGCGCAGTGATCGGCCTGTCCGGCACGCAATACACCGTGCTGATTGCCATTGCTCATTTGAGCGGCACGGATGAGAAGATCGGCGTCAATCAGGTCGCCGAGCACCTGCACTTCAGCGGCGCGTTCATTACGATCGAGATCAACAAGCTGGTATCAAACGGCCTTGTTGAAAAAGAGACCGATGAGGAAGATCGCCGCCGTGTCATTCTGACCATCACGCCGAAAGCGCGCGCGCTGCTCAATGAATTGGCACCCGTTCAGCGTCCGGTGAACGATATGCTGTTTCGCAGCATGTCGGCTGCGGATTTCGAGCGAACGCGCAAGCTGATGTCGGAGATGGTGGACGCCGCCGACGAGGCGATCCGGCTGCTGGACTACAACGCACCGGCATCGGTCGCCCGGCAGACCAAATAACCTGCTGTTTGACGGGTTTGTCGTTAGCTATTCTCCGGCGCGCAGCCGGTAGCCGATACCCGTTTCGGTCAGGACGAATTGCGGGCGCTCCGGATCGAGCTCGATCTTTTGACGCAGCTGGCGGACATAAACGCGCAGATATTGTGCGTCGGTGAGCTCGTCCCACAATTCCTTCAGCAGAAACCGATGGGTCAGCACCTTGCCGGCATGCTGCACCAGGACCCGCAGCAACTCATATTCCTTTGGTGACAGTTTCACCTCACGGTCACCCACCTTGACGATGCGACGCACCAGATCGACCGACAATTCCCCGGAGCGGAATACCGGCCGCTCGCCATGAACCTGTAGCTGATGCCTGAGCGCGGCCCGCATGCGTGCCAGCAGCTCATCCATGCCAAACGGCTTGGTGAGATAGTCGTCGGCACCGAGATCGAGCGCCTGCACCTTGCCAGCTTCATCGCCGCGGCTGGACAGCACCACGATCGGCACGCTGTCGTCGCGGGCGCGAATCATCTGCAGCAGATCGTGGCCCTGGATGTCCGGCAGGCCCAGATCGAGAATGATCAAAGCGGGCTTCTCCGCCAATTTCTCCAGCGCGATCTTGCCGTTGCTGGCCTCAAGGATGTCATAACCCTGGGTGCTGAGGCCCATGCGCAGCAATTTGCGGATCGGCGGCTCATCATCGATGACCAGGACCTTGATGGCGGCGGTGTTCATGCGGCGGTGTCCAGAGCTTCGGAGGCCGGCGGGATGGGAAGGCGGATGGTCAGCACGGCGCCTGATCGGTCGGCGCGATTGGTGGCCGAAATAGTGCCACGCATTGCCTCAACAAAGCCCCGGGAGATCGCAAGGCCGAGGCCGGTGCCCGCCCGAACGTGATCGCCCTTGTTGGCGCGATAGAATTTATCGAACACCTGCTCGAGATCGGCGGGTGGAATGCCCGTCCCCTCGTCCGTCACCTGCAGCGAGACTGAGTCCGCATCGCGCATGGCCCTGATCGTGATGGTGGTGTCATCCGGGGCATATTTCGCGGCATTGTCGAGCAGATTGAACAGCACCTGCTCGAACAATACCGCATCAAGCTCCAGCATGGGCAGGTTTGGCGCCAGATCGAGCGCGACGCGATGCCTGCTGAGGATCTTGCCGGCCCGGCGCAGCGCGCTGCCGACGATCTCCGCGAGATCCTGCAGCGTTGCATTCGGCACCACGGCACCGGACTCCAGTTTGGTCATATCCAGCAGATTAGCGATGAAACGGTTCAGCCGCTCGGATTCGTCGATCACCGTGCCGAGCAGATCGGCCTTCTCGGCCTCGCTGAGCTTCGGCGATAGATCGCGCAGCGTGGAAGCCGCACCGAGCACGGAGGCCAGCGGCGTCTTCAGATCATGCGAGATTGAGGTCAGCAACGCCTGACGCAGTCGGTCAGATTCGACGTTGCGCTCGGCGCGGTCCATGTCTTCGACGAGCTGTACGCGCTCGATGGCGAGTGCGCTCTGATCCACAAGCGCATCCAGCAACCGGCGCTGGTCAGGTGTCAGCAATGGCCCAGTGCGATCATCGTCGATGCCGATCACACCGATCGGTCCACGACCGGTCCGCATCGGCAGAAACAGCCGCTTCGCGCCGGGCAATGTTTCAGAGCCACGACCGGCGGGGCGATCATTGCTCCAGGCCCAGTTGGCAGCGGCCAGATCCGCCTTGTCCAATTCGTCCTCAGGCGGATATCCGGCCTTGACGGTGATCACACCCTGCTCCGGCAACAGCAACACAACCCGCACCTTCAGCATCAATGCGATCTGATACGCGCTCGCCCACAGCACGTCGTCAAGCGCCGCCGTACCCGCGAGTTTGCGGCTGAACGCATAGAGCGACTCGGTTGTGCGCACACGGCCAAAGGCCGAGACGGCCTGGGTACGCACCCGCGCCGCGACATTGGACACGAGAATGGCGATCAGCATGAAGAAGAAGAAGGCCGCCACATTGGTCGGATCGGTGATGGTGAGCGTATAGACCGGCGGCAGGAAGAAGAAGTTATAGCTCAGCGATGCCACGACGCTTGCCAGCAGCGATGGCCAGAGACCAAAGCGCACGGCGACGCCGACCACGGCGGTGAGAAACATCAGATCGACATTCTCGATCCCGAAGATCGGACGCAGCAGCGTTGCGGCTCCAAGAGCCACCGCCACGACCGCCAGCGCCGCAATATAGGGCTTTGCATCGAACGGCTCGACGCGATCGGTCATCTGCGCACGTTTCGCAGCCGGCTCCGTTGGCAACGCATCGCCGGCGATCACATGCACACTGATATTGCCGGCGCGCCGGACGAGATCATGGACCACCGAACCGCGCACCAGTTCGAACCACCATGACCGCGATGCCTTGCCAATCACGATCTGGGTGACGTTGTTGGCATGGGCATAGCCGAGCAGATCGTCGGCGATGCGCCGGCCTGCGCCCGGAATCGTCAACGCTTCGGCGCCAAGCGCCTCGGCGAGCCGCAACGTATCAGCAAGCCGGTCGCGCTGTTCTTCAGTGAGTTGAAGGCTGCGCCGCGTCTCGATGCTGACCGTCGTCCACGGCGCGTGAAGCCGATCCGCGAGACGCTTGGTGTAGCGCACCAGCCCGGCTGAGCGCGGGTCCTCACTGATACAGACCAGAATGCGTTCGCCGGCAGCCCACGGGCCGGCAATGGCATTGGCCTGCATATGCGTGAGCAATTGCTCATCGACGCGATCCGCCGTGCGACGCAATGCCAACTCGCGCAGCGCCGTGAGATTGCCGGGCGAGAAATAATGCTCCAGCGCGCGCTCGGCCTGTTTGGGAACGTAGACCTTGCCTTCCTTCAGGCGCTGGATCAGATCGTCCGGGGTGAGGTCGATCAGCTCGATGGCGTCTGCACGATCGAACACCGAATCCGGCACGGTCTCGCGCACCCGCACATGAGTGATTTGGGCGACCACATCATTCAGACTTTCGATGTGCTGGATATTGACCGCCGTATAGACGTCGATCCCTGCGGCCAATAATTCCGCGACGTCGAGATAACGCTTGGGATGGCGGCTGCCCGGCGCGTTGGTATGAGCGAGTTCGTCCACCAATGCGATCTGCGGGCGCCGCGCGATCAGCGCATCGAGATCCATTTCCTCGAGTTGCTGGCCCTTGTGATCGATGCGCTTGCGGGGAAGCACCTCAAGGCCGGTCAACAGCGCCTCGGTCTCGGCGCGCCCGTGGGTCTCGACCACGCCAACCACTACATCGATGCCCGCCTTGCGCCTGGCATGGGCGCTCTGCAGCATCTCATAAGTCTTGCCGACGCCGGGGGCGGCGCCGACAAAGATCTTCAGCCGCCCGGCGGCATCTTCCTCGCGCCTTGCTGTCTCCAGCAAGGCCTCAGGCGAAGGTCGTTGGTCGGGATCGCGGCGCTGATTTGCCATAAGGCAATATAGTCTCCGCTACGGCTGCGGCCTAGGCGGCCTACTTCGGTGCGGCGGCGTCCAGCGCGAGATTCAAGGCAAGAACGTTAACGCGCGGTTCGCCTAGCAGACCGCCGAGGCGGCCTTCGACCTTATCTGTCACCAGCTGGCGGACGCGGTCCTCCGGCAGCTTGCGCGCCTTGGCGATGCGGGGCACCTGAAACAGCGCACCCTCCGGCGAAATGTTCGGGTCGAGACCACTGCCCGAGGTGGTCACGAGATCGATCGGCACCGGCATCGACGGGTTCTCTGCCTTCAGTTTCTCGACGTCCTCCTTCACGCGGTCGATCAGCGCCTTGCTGGTCGGGCCGAGATTGGAGCCCATCGAGTTGATGGCATTGTAAGGCTGCGGCACCGTCTTGGTGGAATCCTGCGGGTCGGGACCCAGGGTCGCCGACGGGCGGCCGTGGAAGTATTCCTCGCCCTTGAATTCCTGACCGATCAGGGACGAGCCGACAACCTTGCCGTCCCGTTCGATGAGGCTGCCTTGCGCCTGGTTCGGCATGATCGCTTCGGCGACGCCCGTCATCGCGAGCGGGTAGCCGAGACCGGTGATGGCCGTGAGGCCGAGCAGCAGAACGATGGCCGGGCGAATTTCTCTCAACATAGCGTAACTCCTCAAACTAGGTGCAGGGCGGTGACAACGAGGTCGATCGCCTTGATACCGATGAACGGAACGATGATGCCGCCGAGGCCGTAGATCAGCAGGTTGCGGCCGAGCAGCGCGCCGGCGCCGATCGGGCGATAGGCGACACCTTTCAGGGCCAGCGGAATCAGCGCGATGATGATGATCGCATTGAAGATGATGGCCGACAGAATGGCGCTCTGCGGGCTCGCCAGCTTCATGATATTGAGCGCCTCAAGCTGCGGATAGAAGGCGAGGAAGATCGCCGGGATGATGGCGAAGTACTTCGCCACGTCATTGGCGATCGAGAACGTGGTCAGCGCCCCCCGCGTCATCAGGAGCTGCTTGCCAATTTCGACGACCTCGATGAGCTTGGTCGGATTGGAGTCGAGATCAACCATATTGCCGGCTTCACGCGCTGCCTGCGTGCCGGTGTTCATCGCAACGCCCACATCGGCCTGAGCCAGTGCCGGCGCGTCGTTGGTGCCGTCGCCGCACATCGCCACCAGCTTGCCCTTGGCCTGCTCGTCGCGGATGAGCTGCAGCTTGTCCTCGGGTGTGGCCTGCGCCAGGAAATCATCGACACCGGCTTCGGCTGCGATGGCTGCAGCGGTCATCGGATTGTCGCCGGTGATCATGATGGTGCGGATACCCATGCGGCGCAGTTCGGCGAAACGCTCACGGATGCCGCCCTTGACGATGTCCTTCAAATGGATGACGCCGAGCAGCTTGCCATCGCGCGCGACCGCCAACGGGGTGCCGCCGCCCTTTGCAATCTCGTCGGAGATCGCCTGGATTTCACGTGCCGTGTCCGACATCGCGGCCGGCTGCATCGCACGCACAGTGTTGCCGGACGCCACGGCGAACGACGCGCCACCGTTGACGTAAGCGAGTATCGAATCCACCGCGCCCTTGCGGACCGACGAGCCACCGGCATCGACACCGCTCATCCGGGTCTGTGCGGTGAACGGCACGAAAGTCGCCGACAGTTCGGCCATGTCGCGGCCTCGGATGCCGTATTTCTCCTTGGCCAGCACGACGATGGAGCGGCCTTCCGGGGTTTCGTCCGCGAGCGATGCAAGCTGCGCCGCATCGGCCAGTTCCTGTTCGGTCACGCCGCGCACCGGACGGAAGGCTGTCGCCTGACGATTACCGAGCGTGATGGTGCCGGTCTTGTCGAGCAGCAGCGTATCGACGTCGCCGGCAGCTTCCACCGCACGACCGGACATCGCCAGCACGTTGAAGCGCACCAGACGATCCATGCCGGCAATGCCGATCGCCGACAACAGTGCGCCGATGGTGGTCGGGATCAGGGTCACGAACAAAGCCACCAGCACCACCACCGAGATCGAACCACCGGCATAAGCCGCATAGCTCGGGATCGTCACCGTCGCGAACACGAAGATGATGGTGAGGCCGACCAGCAGAATGTTCAGCGCGATCTCGTTCGGCGTCTTCTGTCGCTCAGCGCCTTCTACCAGCTTGATCATGCGATCGATGAAGGTCGAGCCTTGCGCCGCAGTGATGCGGACGCGAATCCAGTCGGACAGCACCTGCGTGCCACCGGTGACCGCCGAGCGATCGCCGCCGGATTCACGAATGACAGGTGCGGACTCGCCGGTGATCGCCGCCTCATTAACTGAAGCCACGCCTTCGATCACTTCACCGTCGGACGGGATGTTGTCGCCAGCTTCCACCAGAACGACATCGCCGACCTTCAGGCTGGTGCCCGAGACCATGCGGTAGCTCTTGTCGCCGCTGTCGCTGCCGGTGAGCAGCTTGGCCTGGCTTTCGGTGCGGGTCTTCTTCAGCGATTCCGCCTGCGCCTTGCCGCGCCCTTCGGCGACGGCTTCGGCAAAATTGGCGAACAGCACCGTGAACCAGAGCCAGAGGATGATCTGGAACGCAAATCCCAGATCGCTTCCGCCGGTGATGACGTTCTTGATGAAGATCACCGTGGTGAGTGCGGCGACGACCTCGACCACGAACATCACAGGATTTTTGATCATCAGTCGCGGATCGAGTTTGGTAAAAGCCGAGCCAATGGCTGGGATGACAATTTTCGAATCGAGCATGGCCGAGACCGGCACCCGCTTCTGCAGTTTCAACGTTTCCATGGACATAACTCCAAATCCGATCAGAACAGGGTGCTGGCGGTCATCGCGAGGTGCTCGACGATCGGCCCGAGCGCAAGTGCCGGGAAGAAGGTGAGACCGCCGATGATCAGGATCACGCCGATCACGAGGCCGACGAACAATCCGCCGGTGGTCGGCAAGGTGCCGGCCGAAGCCGGGATCGACTTCTTCGCGGCCAATGATCCGGCCAGCGCCATGGCTGGCACGATCATGAAGAAGCGGCCGACGAACATCGAACTCGCCAGTGTGAGGTTGTAAAAGAAGGTGTTGCCGGTGAGGCCGCCGAAAGCCGAGCCGTTATTGCCGGTGGCCGAGGTGAAGGCGTAGAGCACCTCGGTGAAGCCATGCGGCCCGGCATTGGCCATCGACGCCACCGCCGAAGGCAGCACCACCGCCACCGCGGTCCAGCCGAGATACATCAGCGGCAACACGAGAATGGCGAGCATCGCCATCTTCACTTCGCGCGCCTCGATCTTCTTGCCGACATATTCCGGCGTGCGGCCGACCATCAGACCGGCGACGAAGATCGCCAGCACGACGAACAGCAGCATGCCATAGAGACCGGCACCGACGCCGCCGACGATGATCTCGCCGAGCTGCATGTTGATCAGCGGGATCATGCCGCCAATCGCTGTAAACGAGTCATGCATCGCATTGACCGCGCCGCAGGACGCCGCCGTCGTGATGACCGCGAACAGACTGGACGCGACGATGCCGAAGCGCAGCTCCTTGCCTTCCATATTACCGCCGGTGAGACCAAGTGCATTCAGGCCTGTGGTGCCCGAGGCTTCAGCGCCATAGGTGATCGCGACGCCGGTAATGAACAGCACGCCCATCACGGTCAGGATCGCCCAGCCTTGCCTGGGGTTGCCGACCATACGGCCGAACACATTGGTCATCGCCGCACCCAGCGCGAAGATCGAGATCATCTGGATGAAATTCGACAGCGCGGTTGGATTTTCGAACGGATGCGCCGCATTGGCGTTGAAGAAGCCGCCGCCATTGGTGCCGAGCATCTTGATGGCGACCTGCGAGGCGACGGGGCCGACCGCGATGGTCTGCTTCGCACCTTCCAGCGTCGTCGCATCGACATAGGCGCCGAGCGTCTGCGGAATGCCCTGCCAGACCAGGAACAGCGTGTAGACGATGCAGATCGGCAGCAGCACATAGAGCGTGCAACGGGTGATATCGACCCAGAAATTACCGATGGTGCGCATCGACGACCGTGCAAAGCCGCGGATCAGTGCCACGGCCAATGCGATGCCGGCCGCTGCCGACAGAAAGTTATGTACCGTCAGACCCAGCATCTGGGTCAGATACGACATGGTACTTTCGCCGCCGTAGTTCTGCCAGTTGGTGTTGGTGACGAAGGAGATCGCGGTGTTGAAGGAGAGATCTTCGGCTACCGCGGACTGCCCGGCAGGATTGAACGGCAGCACGGCCTGCAGCCGCATGATCGCGTAGAGACCGAGGAAGCCGACCACGTGGAATAGCAGCATGGCAACCGTATAGGTCAGCCAGTGCTGCTCACGTTTCTCGTCGACGCCACCGATCCAGTACAGCCCGGCTTCGACCGGTCGCAGAATCGGAGAGAGGAAAGTACGCTCTCCATTGAAAACGGATGTCATGTAGCCGCCGAGCGGCTTCACCAGCGCGAGAACCACCGCGCAGTACAGAGCAATTTGAATCCAGCCAATCATTGTCATGTCAGTTGACCTTTTGAGGTGCGCGCGCTCAGAACCGCTCGGGCCGCAGCAGCGCGTAAGTGAGGTAGATCAGCAATGCCGCGGACACGAAGCCGGCGAGCGTGTAATCGAAAATCATGATGCGCTCCTCACAGCCGCTCGCAGGCATAGGCGTAGCCCAGGGTGAGAATGAAAAAGCCAAGCCCGAGGGCCAGCATGACGATGTCCAGCATGGAATGCTCCTGATGCAATGACTGCGGCGGCACGGAGCAAACGGCTCGCGCGCCCGATGCACGATCAGGTGCCATTCAGGACGTAGGTTTTCGAGATGAGGCCAGCAGCGAACTTATAGGAATCTCATAAAGACGTGGCGGAGCGCGTGCGCGTGCGCCGCTAATCCTCGGGCGCTTATGCAGCCTTTATATCTTCGTGCCCGAAGCTGCCTCGTATTCAAATGACGGACTACGGATATTGCATGATGCGGTCTTCCGAAGATCGCGCTGTTCATGGAGACCCGTCATGTCGTTCATCTCGATTCAGCGAACGCCCCTTTCCGAAGCGCCATCCGAAACAGCTCCGCTTGACGCTACGAGTTTCACCGCGATTTGCCTCACCACCTGCAAGCGCCTGCCGGCAATGCGTCGCACAGCGGAGGCCCAGCGCCTCGATCGCCTGGTCGCTGCCGGCGCCTGGACCGATGCTGCGCTTGCCTTGATCGCGATCGAACTGCCGCGGTGGCAACTGCGTCGGCTCGCTTATGACGAAGGTGAATGGCATTGCGCTCTCTCGAACCAGCGTGACCTTCCTGACTGGTTGGACAGCGCCGTCGAGACGCATCACCCAGACATGGCGATGGCGATCCTGGATGCATTTCGCGCTGTTGTTAGCCGCGGAGGCACGCCGCATCTGACGCAAGCGCCCGTGCGCGTAATCCAACCCACCGATTCCGAGCCGATGCTGTGTGAGAATTACTGTTGAGCGAAGAGGGTCGGTACGAAATGCCGTAGCTTGACCGCCGCGAACAGACTTCCAAGAGTGAGGCTTTCGGCTATGCTCGGCACAAATTCGTGCCATGACAAGCCAGAGCAAAACGTGACAGCAGACAAACCGGCCTTCGTCGCGGTCGATTGGGGCACCAGCAGCTTTCGAGGCTGGTTGATGACCGCCGATGGCAGCGTGCTTGCGGAGACGCGCGGGCCTGAAGGCATGCTGCATTGCGCGGCTGCAGGCTTCGCTCCGGTGCTCGCTGATCACCTTGCCAAACTTGGCGGAATGCAGAACGTACCTGTGTTGATCTGTGGTATGGCCGGCGCACGACAGGGCTGGATCGAGGCGCCCTATCTGCACACACCGACACGCCTCGACGCCTTGCACGACGGTGCGCAGCGCGTCGACGCGCAAGGCGACGTGCGTATCCTACCCGGCATCGCGCAAGCCGACGCCGCGGCACCCGACGTCATGCGTGGCGAAGAGACGCAACTGCTCGGCGTGACCGAACCCGACTTCACCGGTCTGGTCTGCATTCCCGGCACCCACAGCAAATGGGTCTGGATCGAGTCCGGCAGCGTGGTGTCATTCACGACCTATATGACCGGCGAGCTCTTTTCAGTCATCACTCAGCACAGCATCCTGAAACACGCGGTGGATCACGACGCACGGTCGCCCGCCGCGAATGACGGGTTCCGCGATGGCCTGCAACGCGCGCTCGATACGCCGGTCGGCTTGACCGCCTCGCTATTCAGCTTGCGCGCGGCGCAACTGCTCGGCTTCCAGCAACAGGCCGACGGCGCGGCGCGCCTGTCGGGCCTCCTGATCGGCACGGAAATCGCCGATGCCGGATCGCGCTATGGCACGCGGCATCCGGTGCGCCTGATCGGCGCCGGCGCGCTCAAGGATCTCTATGCTGCAGCGCTTGCCGCGGCCGGCTTCGAGGTCGCCATCGTCGATGCCGAACGCGCGTCGCAACACGGCCTGACCAAGGCCGCAATCCATCTGTGGGGAGCTCAGTTCAGATGAAGCAGCCAATCCGTTGGCCCACCGTGAAGCGTCCGCTCGTCGCCATCCTGCGCGGCGTGCAGCCCGACGAGGTGGAGGGCATCGTCGAGACGTTGATCGACACCGGCTTCGAGATGATCGAAGTGCCGCTGAACTCGCCCGATCCGTTCGAATCTATCGCACGGATCTGCAAACGATTTGGCAGCGACACCCTGATCGGCGCCGGCACTGTCCTCACCGCGAATGACTGCGCCCACGTCGCCGATGTCGGCGGGCGTCTGATGGTGAGCCCGAATGTCGACGTCGATGTGTTGGCAATTGCAGCGAGCCGCGGCATGGTCACGATGCCCGGCGTGTTCTCGCCGACCGAAGCTTTCCTCGCCCTACGTGCAGGAGCTTCCGCCCTGAAATTCTTTCCGGCATCGATCCTCGGCCCGTCCGGCATCGCCGCCATTCGCGCGGTTTTGCCCAGGGATGCCGTGATCGGGGCTGTTGGTGGTGTTTCCGACCGGAATTTCACGGACTATGTCGCCGCCGGCGTACAGGCCTTCGGTCTTGGCAGCAGCCTGTATCGGCCCGGAATGAGCGCTATCGAAGTGAAGGCGACCGCACAGGCTTCTGTCGCGGCCTATGATCAGGCGATGGCCCGTTAGAAACAGGGTGCAATGTCTGTTCGCGGTTGGCGCGCGCTTCGCGGCGGCGGCAACGCAGAAACACCTCCGCGCCCGCACGCATCGACCGCGCAGCCCCAAACTGTCAAATTCAATGAATTGCTCTGAATATCAGAGACTTAAGAGCACCGTGGTGCCCAGGAAAGGACTCGAACCTTCACGGCCGTTAAGCCACTGGCACCTGAAGCCAGCGCGTCTACCAATTCCGCCACCTGGGCACGTGCGAGGCACGTGGCGCGGTTAGTAGGGGGCCGTTACGCGCTTGTCAAATTGCTTCGTTCAATTCCAAATCCGCTGTACAGGCCTCGCGCGTTGGCGTATCGCGAATTGGTCTAAATTCCCCCGTTTTGCCCTTGCATGACTGACTCAAGGAACTGATCCATGGCTGCCCCCATCGACACCCTCGTTACGGTTTTCGGCGGATCCGGCTTCGTGGGACGCCATGTGGTCCGCGCGCTGGCCAAGCGCGAATACCGGATCAGGGTCGCCGTGCGTCGGCCGGAACTGGCCGGCCATCTGCAACCGCTTGGCCGTGTCGGACAGATCAATATCGTTCAGGCCAATTTGCGCCACCCCGCCTCGATCAAGGCCGCGATGCGCGACGCCAGCATCGTCGTCAATCTGGTGGGTATCCTGACCGAAAGCGGCGCGCAGACCTTTGATGCCGTGCAGGCGCGGGGCGCCGGCGCGGTGGCGCAGGCCGCCGCCGAGATCGGCGCGCGGATGGTGCAATTTTCAGCCATCGGCGCCGATGCCGATTCCGAATCGGCCTATGCCCGTGCCAAGGCAGCCGGCGAGCAGGCCGTGCTGGCGGCTGTGCCTTCCGCGACCATCCTGCGCCCATCGATCGTGTTCGGCCCCGAGGATCAGTTCACCAATCGATTTGCCAATCTCGCCCGGATGGCCCCAGTGATGCCGGTGTTCGGCGCCACGACCAAGATGCAGCCGGTCTATGTGGGCGATGTCGCCCAGGCTGCGGCCGATGCCGTCGACGGCAAGACCAAGCCGGGCGCCACCTATGAACTCGGCGGTCCGGAAGTGCTGACGATGAGTGAAATCATCGACATCATCCTCGCGACCATCGAGCGCAAGCGCATGACGCTGCCGGTGCCGACGGCCATCGCCAAGCTACAGTCCTATTTCCTGCAATTCGCCCCGGGCGACTTCAAACTGACGCCGGATCAGGTCGCCATGCTTGGTGTCGACAATGTGGTGTCGGAAGCCGCCAAGATCGCTGGTCTGACGCTGGATGGCCTGGGTATTGCCGCTGATTCGCTAGAAGCGATTGCGCCACAATATCTCTGGCGCTTCCGAGCCACCGGTCAGTTCGCACATAACGGCATAAACTGACGATATCGTCCCCGCCTGGCACGCCGAGGGCGTGCGCGGCGGGGATGACAGCAGGATGTTTGGCAAAATTCAGTAGCCCAGCGCCAGCGCGATCAGGCCGAGCGTACCGACGATCACGCGCCACCATGCGAACAACGCGAAGCCGTGGCGGGTCACGTAGCCGAGAAAGCTTTTCACCACGATGATCGCGGTGATGAACGACACCACGAAACCGATAACGATGATCACGCCGTGATCTACCGAGAGATCGGCCCGGCTCTTGTAGAGATCGTAGACGAAGGCACCGACCATGGTCGGGATCGCCAGGAAGAACGAGAACTCCGCCGCTGCGCGCTTTTCAGCACCGAGCAGCATAGCGCCGACGATGGTCGCGCCGGAGCGCGACACGCCGGGAATCATCGCCACGCACTGCGCCAGACCGATCTTGAGATACATCGGCAACGGGAACGTCGTGGCATCGTGATGCACAGGCTCAAGATCGAGCTGATCGACCCAGAGCAGGATCGCGCCGCCAACGATCAGCGAGAAACACACGACCCACGGATTGAACAAATAGCTTTTGACATAGCCGCCGGCAGCGGCGCCGATGATGGCAGCAGGCAGGAACGCGATCAGTACGCCGATCACGAAACGGCGCGCCGCAGCGTCGCCTTTGAACAGGTTCAGCGCGATATGCCACAACTTGCCGAAGTAAAGTGCAAGGATCGCCAGAATGGCGCCGAGCTGGATCAGCACGGCGAAGCTCTTCCAGAAATTGTCCTCGCCCAGATCGAAGAAGCGTTCCGCGAGCAGCAGATGCCCCGTTGAGGAAACTGGCAGGAACTCGGTGACACCCTCGACAATGCCGAGAATCACCGCCCTTATCGCATCAGACATCATCTGCTTATCTGTCCTTCGTCAGTGTGGGCCTGAAAAAGCCGGGTTCTTCTCGCCTATTCCCTTCATTGCTGCAATCGCAAATACCATCACATTCGCGGGTTGCCTCAGAGCCAAGCTTCGCTAGTTTGGCGCGCGCTGCGTGACACTTTTACCACCGACGCAACCGAGACGCTTTCTTAACGACCGCATAACTATCAAGGCCCGCATGTACACGCTTTACCATCACTCGTTCTGTCCGCATTCCCGCTTCATTCGTCTCGTACTCGGCGAATACGGACTCGACCTCACACTGGTGGACGAGCGGCCGTGGGATCGGCGCGAGGCATTTCTGGCGCTCAATCCTGCGGGAACTACGCCTGTGCTGCTCACCGATGGTTTCCCGCCCATTCCTGGCGCCGGGATCATCGCCGAATATATCGACGAGACCCATGGACCGGAGATGGGCGATCGCCGCCTGCTACCTGTCGCGATGGCGGAACGCATCGAAGTGCGCCGGCTGATGGCGTGGTTCAACGAGAAATTCTTCGAGGAAGCGTCCGGCCCACTGGTCACCGAACGCATCTACAAGCGCTTCATGAGCGAAGAGGTCGGCGGCGGCGCCCCGGCGATGGATGTGATTCGCGCAGCCACCGCAAATGTGCGCTATCATCTGGCCTATATCGGCTGGCTGGCGCGGACACGCAATTTTCTGGCCGGTGACCGACTGACTTATGCGGATCTGGTCGCGGCAGCTCATCTGTCGGCGATCGACTATCTGGGCGATGTTCCATGGAGCGAGGACGACGCGGCGAAGGCGTGGTACGCGCGGGTGAAATCCCGTCCGTCGTTCCGACCGCTGCTGAGCGAGTGGCTGGCGGGCGTGCCAGCATCGCGGACCTATGTGGATCTCGATTTCTGAGCCCACCCGCTGACGATGTGATCGCCACGCTTCCCGCCGATCTCAAGGATAGGCTGACGCGCGAGGCGAAGGCGCTGGGCTTCGATTCAATCGGGATCACCGATCCGGACGCCATCGCCGGCGTACGCGAACGGCTACAGGAATTTCTCAACGCCGGCGCCCATGGTGACATGGAGTGGCTTGCCGACAATCCCGACCGCCGCGCCGACCCCAAGGTGATGTGGCAGGACGTTCGCTCCGTCATCATGCTCGGCGTCAATTACGGACCCGACGAGAATCCGCTCGAGATCCTCAAGCAACGCTCGCACGCCGCGATCTCGGTCTATGCCCGCGGCGACGATTATCATGACCTCATCAAGAAGCGCCTGAAGCTGCTGGCGCGATGGCTGATCGCGCAAGCCGGCGGCGATGTGAAAGTGTTTGTCGATACGGCTGCCGTGATGGAAAAGCCGCTCGCCGGCGCCGCAGGATTGGGCTGGCAGGGCAAGCATACCAATCTCGTGTCGCGCGAATTCGGCTCATGGCTGTTTCTCGGCGCGATCTTCACCACGCTCGAACTGCCGCGCGATGCGCGCACCATCGATCACTGCGGCTCGTGCCAGGCCTGCCTCGACAGCTGCCCGACATCGGCCTTTCCGGCGCCTTACAAACTCGATGCGCGGCGCTGCATTTCCTATCTCACGATCGAGAACAAGGGCCCGATCCCGCGCGAATTCCGCAAGCCCATGGGCAATCGCATCTATGGCTGCGACGATTGCCTCGCCGCCTGCCCATGGAACAAATTCGCTCAGGAGGGCCGCGAGATCAAACTCGCCGCACGCGATGAGTTGCGTGCCCCGTCGCTGGCCGAACTCGCGAAGCTCGACGATGCGGCTTTCCGCGCGTTCTTTACGAAGTCACCCGTGAAGCGCATTGGCCGTAACCGCTTCATTCGCAATGTGCTGATCGCCATCGGCAATTCGAACGACCTATCACTGGTAAGCGATGCGCAGCGGCTGCTGGACGATGAAAGTCCTGTGGTGCGCGGGGCAGCGATATGGGCGCTGTCGCAACTAATGCCCGCAGACGAATTTGCTGCGCTCGCTACGCAACTCGGCGACGCTGAAAAGGATGGGAGCGTGAACGACGAATGGCAGCTTGCGCTCAGTTCGTCAGGTGTCGCGCCATCTCCGGTCGCGCTTTGAGCGCTTCACCCTGCTTGGCGACGATCTTGGCGATGCGCTCCGGCGCGAAATGCAAATCGACGAAGGCCGGCGCCGTATTGGCCACTTCATGATAGCTCACGATCTTGCCGTCACGCAGCGTCATGATCGCAACGCCTTCGAACATCGCGCGGCCGCCATTGGCCTCCGGGAGTTTCGAGCGATAACTGAACGTGTAGCGCGCATAGAGCGTGGTGCCGTCGCTGACGGGCGTGTGCATGTCCCAACGAAAATCTTCCGCGGTCCGATAGAACCAGTCGTCGACCATGTCGGCGATTTTCACGCGGCCTTCGAATGCGCCGTAGAAGACGTCGTGATAGACGCCGTCTTCAGTGAACAGCGCAGCGAAGCTCTGGCCGTCACGCTGTTCAACGGCATCGCAAAATGCGCGCAAGAGTGCCGTAGCGTCCATCCGAATTCCTCCCGCTGATTGATCGCTCTTTTCAGGCGAGCCTATTCAACGGTACGGGTGATGCAATCAAAACTCCGCCACAGCCGACAATAGTCGCGCAATGTCCTGCGGGCGCGACAGCCGATGGTCGCCGTCCTGGATCATGGTCAGCACGACGTCGTCACTCGGCAGCCGTTCGGCCAGACGGAAAGCATGCTGCCAGGGCACGTCGGGGTCCTGCCTGCCTTGCAAAATCCGCACGGGGCAACCGACATCGATCGTACCGCCGAGCAGCAGGTGATTGCGCCCCTCTTCGATCAACCGCCGCGTGATCGGATAGGGCTCGCCATATTCCGACGGGCGCAGCCATTGACCGATGGTCTCGATCTCCGCGCGGATTTCCGGCGAGAAGCCTTTCCACATCAGCTCTTCGGTGAAATCCGGCGCCGGCGCGATCAGCACCAGGCCCTTCAGCGTCGCGCGCCCCGCTTTGCTGCGTCGGGCCAACGCGCGCGCCAGCAGGAGTGCCATCCAGCCGCCCATCGACGAGCCAATCACCACCTGCGGCCCCTGACAGGCCGCATCAAACACTGCGAGGCCATCCTCCAGCCATTGGCCGATGGTGCCATCGACGAAATCGCCGCCGGATTCGCCGTGGCCGGAATAGTCGAAACGCACGCAAGCGCGGCCGTGCTCGGCGGCCCAGGCATCGAGCGCCACCGCCTTGCCGCCCTGCATGTCGGATTTGAAGCCGCTCATCCAGAACAGGCCCGGAGCAGCGCCGTCGCGGACCCGCATCGCGATCTGGCGGCGGCTACTGCCTGTACCTGCCGTGATGAAAGTGGGGTCGGTCGATACCGTTGTGCTCATCAAACCATCCTTGTTCGACCCTGAAATGCCGATTGCTGTTTGATTGAGCAGGTCGGGATCGTCAACGTCGATCCTCAACGTCCATACCATCCCAGGGAACGTCCGCCTCGATGCCGCGTTGCGCTCCTGTCAACCACGGCTTGCAGAACGGGTCTGGGAACTCTATTTGACCCAAGTCAGCGGTGTACTGCGCCTATGGCCTTTCGCGTGACGAAATTGCCTCGTATTTGAGTGATTGACGCTGCGTTGCGTGAGTTTGCTTGCTCCAAACGCCTTATTCCTTCACACTGCGGCCTTCCTAAACAACATTGGAGAGTTACCCATTCGCCGTCCCAACAGAGCCCCGCCCGCCGCAACCAAAGACGGGCCGCGCACCAACGATGAAATTCGCAATCTGCAGATCCAGCTGATTGATCAGACCGGCCTCAACCACGGCACCGTGGAAACCATTGCTGCGATCAAGATGGCGATGGAAGCCGGTATGGATCTGGTCGAGATTTCGCCGAATGTGAGCCCCCCCGTCTGCAAGATCATGGACTACGGGAAGTTCAAGTATTCGGCGCAGAAGAAGGCCGCCGAGGCCCGCAAGAAGCAGAAGATCGTCGAAATCAAGGAGATCAAGCTCCGCCCGATGATCGATGATCATGACTACGACGTGAAAATGCGCGCAATGCAGCGCTTCTTCGAAGAAGGCGACAAGGTCAAAATCACCTTGCGCTATCGTGGCCGCGAAATGGCGCACCAGGAAATCGGTACCAAGCTGCTCGACAAGGTCAAAGCAGACGTCGCCGAATACGCCAAGGTGGAGCAGGACGCGCGCTTCGAAGGTCGTCAGGTGGTGATGGTGCTCGCACCGCGCTGATCACAGCGCCGACTGACCTTAACGAGGTTGGTAATCAGGAATTTCGGCCCGTCAGATTTCTGGCGGGCCTTTTTCTTTGGGCGTATTCTGAGATCGTTCGGAGCTGGGCGGCTCAGCCCGAAATGAGGGCGAGTGCACCGGCCAGCGCGAGAGCCGCGGCGAGGCCAGCGGCTGCGAACATCCAGCGGGTGGCGGTCTGAGCAGCAGCATCTTGCTGGATGGCAACCGCCCTTGCGGCGGCACGTGCATTCCGGGCCATTGTCGTCGTCCCTCTGTTTCTCTGGTCCGGATCACATAGGCATCCGGGGCGCGTCGGACCAGTCTGAAGCCATGCGCTAAACAGAGTGTTGAGCCGCGTTAATCGTTGCCATCGGAGCATTCCTCTGCCATAAGCGCAACCTTCGTCGCCCGGCTGATTAAGGGCTGCCGTGTCGACGACTGTGCTGACTTCCCGCAAACGGCGGTTAGTTGAGCATTTTCAACGCTCTAACGAGCATTTTAGCCGACGCAACGCCTTTCGGGGCGCTTTCTGCGTGGCCATAGGAGAGCCAAATGCCCAAGCTGAAGACCAAGTCGGGCGCTAAAAAGCGCTTTAAAGTCACCGGAACGGGTAAGGTTATGGCCGCCCATGCCGGTAAGCGCCACGGTATGATCAAGCGGACGAAGAAGCAGATTCGTCAGCTCCGCGGCACCCGCGTGCTGTTCAAGACCGACGGCGACAACATCAAGCAGTACTTTCTGCCAAACGCCTGATCGCCCTTACGCCGCTTCATTGCGGCGGATATCACCCCTTTTGTTATTTCAGATGAAGGAGATCAGTCATGGCTCGCGTAAAACGCGGTGTGACGGCTCACGCCAAGCATAAGAAAGTCTACAAGGCCGCCAAGGGTTTCCGCGGTCGCCGCAAGAACACCATTCGCGCCGCAAAGGCTGCCGTCGACAAGGCCGGCCAATATGCGTTCCGCGATCGCAAGCGCAAGAAGCGTACGTTCCGCGCGCTCTGGATCCAGCGTCTCAACGCGGCCGTCCGTCCGCTCGGCATGACCTACAGCGTGTTTATCAACGGTCTCGCCAAGTCCGGCGTGACGGTCGACCGCAAGGTGCTCTCGGATCTCGCGATCAACGAGCCGGCGGCGTTCAACGCGATTGCTGAGAAGGCCAAAGCTGCACTCGCAGCCTAAGCCAGCAAAGGCCGCACTGGCGGCCTGAGCTCTCCACTCCGCGTATTCATCGACATTGTCATGGCCGGGCAGAAGCGTTCACGCGCTCCTGTCCCGGCCATTGACGTCTTAATCCCTGTGATACCCGTGCTGTAGAAGCTGGTGCCCGGCGTTCCGTCGGACGCGCAGACAGCAAGAGGCGCCCGCCTCTCTCATCGAGGTTGCTGATGTCCGATCTGACGACGCTCCAACAGACTATTCTGGCCGATATTGCCAATGCCTCCGACGAAGCCGCCCTGGAAGCCGTGCGCGTCGGCGCGCTCGGCAAGAAGGGTTCGATCTCCGCGCTGTTGTCGACTCTCGGTAAGATGACGCCAGAAGAACGCAAGACCGAAGGCGCGGCCATCAACCTGGCCAAGGACACCGTCACGCAAGCGCTGACCGCGCGCCGCGATGTGTTGAAATCCGCAGCCCTCGATGCACGTCTCGCTTCCGAGACCATCGACGTGACGCTGCCGCTGCGCGATGGCCCCGCTGAACTCGGCCGCATTCATCCGCTCAGCCAGACCTGGGACGAATTGACGACGATCTTCGCCGATATGGGCTTCGCCGTCGCCGAAGGTCCGGATATCGAGACGGACGACTACAATTTCACCAAGCTGAATTTCCCCGAGGGCCATCCCGCCCGCGAGATGCACGACACCTTCTACTTCAATCCGAAGGAAGACGGCTCGCGCCTGTTACTGCGCACGCATACATCACCGGTGCAGGTGCGCACCATGCTGAGCCAGCAGCCGCCGATCCGCGTAATCTGTCCGGGCCGCACCTATCGCAGCGACTCTGACCAGACCCACACGCCGATGTTCCATCAGGTGGAAGGCTTGGTCATCGACAAGGGTTCGCATCTCGGCCACCTCAAATGGATCCTGCACGAATTCTGCAAGGCATTCTTCGAGGTCGACAACGTCAATATGCGTTTCCGTCCGTCGTTCTTCCCGTTCACGGAGCCGTCGCTGGAAGTCGATATCCAGTGTCGCCGCGACAAGAACGAGATCCGCTTCGGCGAAGGCGAAGACTGGCTCGAGATTCTCGGCTGCGGCATGGTGCATCCGAATGTGCTGCGCGCCTGCGGCATCGATCCCGACGTGTATCAGGGCTTCGCCTGGGGCATGGGCATCGATCGTATCGCGATGCTGAAATACGGCATGGCCGACCTGCGTCAGCTGTTCGAGGGCGACGTGCGCTGGCTCAATCACTATGGCTTCAAGCCGCTTGAAGTACCGACGCTGGCCGGAGGACTGAGCACGTGAAATTCTCCCTCTCCTGGCTGAAGGATCATCTCGACACCGACGAGTCGCTCGAGACGCTGACCGACAAGCTCACCATGATCGGGCTCGAGGTCGAGCATATCGACGACAAGGCGAAGCTGTTGAAGCCGTTCACGATCGCCGAGATCGTCACGGCCGAGCAGCATCCCAATGCCGACCGCCTGCGCGTCTGCACCGTCAATGCCGGCGATGACAAACCGCTGCAGATCGTCTGCGGCGCGCCGAATGCGCGCGCAGGGCTGAAGACGGTTCTCGCCAGGCCCGGCACGTTCATCCCGGGCAAGGATTTCACCATCGGTCTCGGCAATATCCGCGGCGTCGAAAGCCAGGGCATGTTGTGCTCGGCGGGTGAACTCGGACTCCCCGACAATATCGATGGCATCATCGAGCTGCCGGCCGATGCACCCGTGGGTGCGATCTATCCCGACTGGGCCAAGCTCGGCGACCCCGTCATCGAGATCAACCTGACGCCGAACCGTCAGGACTGCACCGGCGTGTCGGGCATTGCGCGCGATCTCGCCGCGGCCGACATGGGTGTATTCAAGAATCCCGGCATCAAGCCGATCAAGGGCGAATTTCCCTGCCCGGTGAAGGTCACCGTTGAAGACGCCAAGCTGTGCCCCGGCTTCGCGCTGCGTCTCGTGCGCGGCGTCAAGAACGGCCCGTCGCCGGAGTGGCTGCAGAAGAAGCTGACCTCCATCGGCCTGCGCCCGATCAATGCGCTGGTCGACATCACCAACTTCCTGACTTTCGACCGCGCCCGTCCGCTGCATGTGTTCGATGCGTCCAAGGTAAAGGGCGACATCGTTGTCCGCCGCGCACGTGACGGCGAGACGCTGCTCGCGCTCGACGGCAAGACCTACACGCTCGACAGCAAGGCCTGCGTCATCGCCGACGACAATGGTGTCGAGTCGCTCGCCGGCATCATGGGCGGCGAAGCCTCCGGCTGTTCGGAAGACACCACCGATGTACTGATCGAATCCGCGCTGTGGAACGAGATCAATATCGCGCAGACCGGCCGCAGGCTCGGGATCAATTCCGACGCGCGTTATCGGTTCGAGCGCGGCGTCGATCCGGTCTTCATGGTGCCCGGTCTCGAACTGGCAACCAAGCTGGTGATGGAACTGTGCGGCGGCGCACCGTCGGAGAGCATCGTGGTCGGCAAACCTTACGGTGACGACCGCATCATCGACTTCCCGATTGCCGAGGTGAAGCGCCTCGCCGCCATCGACGTGCCATTCCCGGAGATGCGACGCATCCTGACGCATCTCGGCTTCATGGTGGCCGGCAGCGGCCCCGTGGTGAAGGTCGCAGTGCCGTCATGGCGTAGCGACGTCACCGGCAAGGCTGACATCGTCGAAGAAGTCATGCGCATCTTCGGCGTCGACAAGGTGCCGATGACGCCATTCCCGCGCGGCGACGCCCCGCGCAAGCCGGTACTGACGCAGATCCAGCAGCGTACCCGCCGCGCCAAGCGTGGACTGGCCGCGCGCGGCCTCGTCGAGGCCGTGACATGGTCGTTCATCTCGAAGCCGCATGCCGAAGTGTTCGGCGGCGGCGCACCTGAACTGGCGTTGGCCAACCCGATCGCCGCCGATCTCTCCGACATGCGGCCGAGCCTGTTGCCCGGACTGATCGCAGCCGCTCAGGCCAATGCGCATCGCGGTTCGTCCGACCTCGCGCTGTTCGAAGTCGGCCAGATCTTCCGCGGCGATCGCCCGCAGGATCAGTTCATGGCTGCATCCGGCGTGCGGCGTGGCCTCGCCTCGTCGGCTGGCAACGGCCGTCACTGGTCCGGCGCCAGCGCTGCGAATGCGCTCGACGCCAAGGCCGATGCCTTTGCAGTTCTCGCAGCCGCAGGTGCGCCGATGCAGGCGTTGCAGATCGTCGCTGGTGGCGCCGACTGGCTACATCCCGGCCGGTCCGGCACGATCCAGATCGGTCCGCAGAACGTCCTCGGTCATTTCGGCGAATTGCACCCGCGCACGCTCGAAGCACTCGGTGCCGACGGCCCGTTGATGGCGTTCGAAGTGATCCTCGATCGCATTCCCGATGCCAAGCAGAAGGCGACCCGCGCCAAACCGACTTTGGAGCTCTCGGCGTTCCAGCCTGTATCACGCGACTTCGCCTTCATCGTCGATCGCAAGGTCAGGTCCGGCGACATCGTCCGTGCGGCAGCCGGCGTAGACAAGAAGCTGGTCACCGCTGTGACCGTGTTCGACGTCTACGAAGGCAAGGGCATCGACGACGACAAGAAGTCGGTGGCCATCGCTGTCACGATCCAGCCGCGCGAGAAGACGCTGACTGATCAGGAAATCGATGCGGTGGCAGCGAAGATCGTGGCGGAAGTAACGAAGAAGACGGGCGGCACGTTACGCGCATGATGGAATCACTCGGCCTGGTCCAGTATTCGACCACGTCGCTCGTTTTTATCACCGTCACCGCCTTCATCGCCGGACTGGCCCGCGGGTTTTCGGGCTTCGGTTCGGCGCTGATCTTCATGCCGCTCGCCTCAAGCGTGGCGGGCGCGCAGGTCGCGTCGCCCTTGCTGCTGCTGATCGACTTTTCGACCACGCTGACGCTGATCCCGAACGCCGCAAGACGAGCCGACAGGCGCGACGTCAGCATCATTTCGCTGGGCGCACTTATTGGCGTGCCGCTCGGCACGATGGCCTTGGCCTGGGCCGATCCGCTGACTGTTCGTTGGGGCATCGTCGCACTGATCGTCACGATGCTGACGCTACTGATCTCCGGCTGGCGCTATCCCGGTAAGCCGACCGTTCCGGTGACGGTCAGTGTCGGCGGCGTCGCCGGCTTTTTTGGTGGCTTGGCGCAACTCGGCGGCCCGCCCATAGTGATGTATTGGCTGCGAGACGCGGCAGTCGCTGCCGTCACCCGCGCAAATATCATCCTGTACTTCGCGGTGGCAGACGTCTTGATCATCATCAGCTATACGATCGGCGGATTGTGGAATTCCGCCATTCTCGGCCTCGCGGTGATTACCGGACCACTGTTCGGTCTCGGCCTCTGGCTCGGCTCGAAACTTTTCGGCAAGGCCAGCGACGAGCTGTTCCGCAATATCTGCTACGCCCTAATCGCCGTCTCGGCGCTGATCAGCCTGCCGCTGTTCGACGGGATATTTCACTGACGCTTGCGTGACTTGCGGCGCCAGCCGGCGCGGCGTTAGGGTCTCTCCAATTCAAGAACAACGGGAGACGACCATGATCGATCGCCGCGACATGCTGAAGTTTGCCGCTGCCGGCGCCATGGTCTTCGCGGCGCGCCCCGCGCTGGCGCAGACGCCGGCAAAACCGCGCACCAGGATCATATTTCTCGGCACCAAGGGCGGCCCACGCGTCGGCGTCGGTGCGTCCAATCCCGCCAACCTCGTTGTGGTCAACGACACGCCATTCGTGATCGATTGCGGCATGGGCGTCAGCCGGCAACTGGTCAATGCCGGCGTGCCGCTTCCCTCAGTGAAGTATATCTTCATCAGCCACCACCATTCCGATCACAATCTGGAATACGGCAACTTGTTCTACAATGCTTGGGCCGCAGGCCTCTCGACGCCGATCCGCTCGTTTGGTCCCAAGGGCATCGAGGCAATGACCCGGACTTACTGGGAGTTGAACAAATTCGACGTTGATACCCGCATCGAAGATGAAGGCCGCCCCGATCCGCGGCCGTTGCTCGTTGCCAAGGATATCGCGGAGGATGGCATGGTTCTGCAGACGGCCGACGTCAAGGTGACAGCGTTCCGCACTCCGCATCCGCCGATCGTCGACAGCTTCGCCTACAAATTCGAGACGCCCGACGGCGTCATCGTGTTCTCCAGCGACACCGCTTACAACCCGAAGCTCGCAGAGTTCGCCAAGGGGGCGGACGTGCTGGTGCATGAGGCACTTTACGTGCCCGCTGTTGACCGGCTGGTGATCAAGACGAAGAACGGCGCGACGCTGAAAAAACATTTGATGGAAAGCCACACCACCACCGAGGATGTCGGCCGCATCGCCGCCGCGGCTGGCGTGAAGGTGCTGGTGCTCAGCCACTTCGTGCCGGGCGACGATCCCGAAGTCACCGACGAGGACTGGATCTCGGGCGTGCGAAAGAATTTTTCCGGCAAGATCATCGTGGCCAAGGATCTGATGCAGCTGGCGCTACCGGTGTAGCGCCAATAGCAGCCTCACGTCGCGGCTACTCCAACCCCGCTCCGCTCGACCGCTGCCGCCGCTGCTTCGTCCGCACCGGCTTGTCTGGTTCCGGCTCTTTCATTGCGCCGATCTTCTTGAGCGCCGCCTCTGCTGCGCGCTCGCCGCTTTCCCATGCGCCATCGACCGTGCCCCACAATGTTTCGTGCGTGGCTTCGCCGGCAAGGAACAGATTGCCCATAGGCTCAGCCAATACGCGGCGCGAGGCCTGGCCACCCGGTGCGGCCCCCGACATGGCTCCGAGCACGAATGGCATCGTATCCCAGCGCGTCGTTGCAGAACGCTTGATCGCCGGTTTGATATCGGAGCCGAACAGCTTCGTCAGCCATTCAACGGCGAAAGCCACCATCGCGGCCTCGCCCTGAGTTGCAAGGTCGCGGCCGAATGCGCCCGCGACATCGACGGTACACAGCGATGATCCGCCAATGTTCGCAAACAGTGCACCGGTACGTGTGCTCGTGCTTTGCTCGACCATCAGCTCATCGCGACCCAGCCCGAGCGGATTGCCAGTAAACTGTAGCGCGATACGGTCATAGCTGCCGAGGCTGAGTTTTGCCGCCGCGTCGAGCTGCCGCTTTGGCAGTTCCGGCGTGAACTTGATTGTCCCCGACGACAACACATTGCTTGATGCGGTGATGATCACCGCCCGCGCCGCAATGCGCCCTGACGCCGTCTCAACGCCGATGTCGCGTCCGCTCCAGGTCACGCGCGTCGCAGGGGTCGACAGCGCCACTGGAACGGCCTCGCCGAGCTTGCCCATCAACGCCCCGAGCCCCTGGCGCGTGGCAACATCGATGGCGCGATCCTGCGCGCGCGAGAGATCCAGCGTCGAGAGATCCTTGAGGTCCTTGCCGGTCGCATAGGCCCCGAGCACGAAATCGATTGTGCCCGCCCAGTCCCCGAGATCCTTCGGCAGCGCCGTAGCGCAGGAGATGTCGGCACGGCGCGCTGCTTCGTCGATGGCGCGATTGGCCCGCACCACCGCAGCGAGCAATTCCTCGGTCTCGCCGGCGCGGGCATTGCGACGGCCGATACGCAGCTTCTGGCTCGGCGGCGATGGCGCGACATCGATTCCCACCGGCCGGGCAAGCTTCACCACTGCGTTGGTTTCCGGCGTGTGCAGCCAGCGCGCGCCGCGATCGAACGGGGCGTCGAAACTTGTCGCGTCTGTCATGCACCGTCCGCCAATCCGGCTGGAGGCCTCGACCACGATCACCTTGCGATTGGCCGCCTGGATACGACGCGCCGCAGCGATGCCCGCAGCGCCCGCGCCAATCACGACAATGTCAGCATCCCGCGGCAGCGACGCGGCCAATGTCCTTGCGCCGAACAGCGGCACAAGTGTCAATGCTGCGGACGCCGACAGGAAATCTCGGCGTGAAATCGTCATGACATGGTTTCCGAAATTTTATGATGCATGAGAACGTCTCGCGAACCTTGCCGTATTCGAGGGTGTGCGGCAACCGTCGTGGTGAATGAATTGTCACCAGCGCCGCGCGGGCATGAACCAAATTGCAATGGCTCTCGACCATGATGGAGCCAGGGAAAGCGGTCGACATGAACCGCGCTGGGGGAGTCACGATCATGGGCCTCATGCTCGATACGGTCGGGAAACTGATCGCGAAATATCTGCAGAAGGAGCTGCCCGGCTACGAGCCTTTCACGCCGAGCGACCCCGAACGCCTGCGCGGTATCATCGAGGAAGGTGACGTGCTGCTGGTCGAAGGCAACAACCGCGTCTCCGGCATCATCAAATATCTCACGCAATCGACCTGGTCGCATGCCGCGCTCTATGTCGGCCCAATCGATGGTGCTGCAGAGCCGAACGGCGAGCCGCATGTGCTGATCGAGGCCAATATCGGCGAAGGTGTCACCTCGGCACCGCTGTCGAAATATTATCCGTTCCACACCCGCCTGTGCCGCCCGGTCGGTCTGTCTTACGAGGACCGCACCACTGTGTGTCGCTACGCCATCAACCGGATTGGCTTTGGTTACGACACCAAGAACATTCTCGACCTGATGCGCTTCCTGATCCCGCTGCCAATACCGCAGCGCTGGCGGCGGCGCATGATCGCTTTCGGCTCCGGCGATCCCACCAAGATCATCTGCTCGGCATTGATCGCGCAGGCTTTCGATGCCGTGCGCTATCCGATTCTGCCGAAAATCACCCGCGCCGGTAGCCGCCAGGCCCGTCGCGAGATTCTGCACATCCGCGATTCATCGCTGTATATGCCCAGGGATTTCGATATCTCGCCCTATTTCGAAGTGGTGAAGCCGACCATTGAACTCGGATTCGACTACACGGCGTTGCATTGGGCCGACAAACAAAAGCCGCTCCGGGAGGTGGCGGGCACTTTCGATCCATTTCCGGACGTCTTCGGCACGCCGCCGCTCATTCCTGAGACGACTGACACGGAAGCGGAAGTGGCTGACGAAGACGTGAGCAGGCCTCGGATCAGGCTAATCGCCTGATCCGCCACTTCACGACTTGACCGCGCCCGCTGTGAGTCCGCCGACCATGTAGCGCCGGAAGGCGTAATACACTGCGGCTGGTGGTAGCGCGTAAATAAAGCCCGTGGTCATCAGCAATTCCCAGGGCGAGTCATCAGCGGCCAGGAAGTTGCCGAGCGCGACGGGTAGCGTGATCTCGGTATCCTTGGACAGCAGCAGAAAGGCGTAGAGATATTCGTTCCAGGCGAGCAGCAGCGCATAGGTCCCGATTGCGACCAGCGACGGCAACATCAGCGGCACATAGACCATGCGAAACAGTTGCAGCGGCGTCGCGCCATCCATGATGGCGGCTTCGTCGAGCTCGAGCGGCAGCTTGTCGGACGCCTGCTTGAGCACCCAGATCGCATAGGGCGAAGCAATGGTCACCATCGCCAGGATCAGCGACCAGTGATTGTTGAGCAGGCCGTAATTGCCCATGGTGCGATACATCGGCACAGCGAGGAATGCGGCGGGAATGAAATAGGTGAACAGCGCCATGTTCATCACCGTCCGTCCACCGCGCACACGGAGACGGCTGATGGCAAAGGCCGCAGCGGTGGCGATGACCAGCGTCAGCGCACCAACAGCCACCGCGATAACGACGGAATTGAAGAACTGCGCCCAGAAATCGCGCAGGAAATAGTGCTGCTGATTGAACACGATTCTGAAATTGTTCAGCGTCGGATGGTCGGGCCACAACTTGCCCGCGAACGCATCCTGCTTCGGCGAGATCGCGAACAGGAACATGTGGTAGATCGGAATCAACGTCCAGATCAGCACGGGAATGCCGATCAGCAGCAACCGCGCTTCCGTGCCGACTTCTCGTAGCGTTGGCACTCTCATCGGGTGAACCTCTTCATCGAGAGAGCCGTTTCATCATGAAATAGACCAGCGGCAGCACAAGCGGCATCGCGCAAACGATGGATGCCATCGACATGTCGAGCTGATCGAGGCGGAGATAGCGAATCCCCAATGTAGACAGAACATGAGTGAGATCCGCTGGCCCGCCTCCCGTCAACAGATAGACGCTGTTGAAGTCGCCGAGCGTCCAGATCATCGAAAGCAGCGTGCAGGTGAGATACAGCGTCTGCATCGATGGCCAAGTGATGAAGCGGAATTTCTGCCACCAGCTGGCGCCGTCGACATCGGCGGCCTCGAACATGTCCGTCGAGATCGCCAGACGCCCTGTCATCAGGATCAGCGTCCAGAACGGCAGCGACTTCCAGATGTGCACCAGAATCGCCAGCGTCAGGCCCATGGCAGGGTCATTCAGCCAGTTGGGCCCATCCTCGCCGGTGAACTTGAAGATCAGGTTATTGATCACGCCCCATTCGGGATTGAACATGAAGCGGACCGACAGGATGGTCGGGATCGACGGCACGGCCCAAGGCAGGATGAACAGCACCGACAGCCAACGTATCCAGGTGCGCGACTGCACGAAGAATCCGGACAGGAACAGCGCCACCAGCATTTTGAGATTGATGCCGATAATCAGGAAGATCAGCGTGTTGACGACGGCGCGCGCGAATACCGGATCGTTATAGAGCGCGACGTAACTCGCCGGGTGCCGCGCCAACCACAAGCCATAACCGATCGGATAGACCACGAAGGCGGCGAACACGAGCAGATAGGGCGCGATCATCACGACGCCCCAGACCTGCGGCGTCGTGAGGCGGGCCGACCATGGCCGGCGTGGCAGCGTATCGGCGGGAGCGGGATAGGTGATCGTGGCCATGCTGTACACCATTGCAAAAGCCGGCCGCGAGGGGCGGCCGGCTTTGTCTCGGACTAACCCGCGATTTCCTTGATCCGGGCGATCAACTCATCGACGGCCTTCTCGACCGGCACCTTCTCGCTGACCACGCGGTTCATCGCCTTGGCCCAGACGTTCTCGTTATTGAGGATCGTGAACTTGTAATTCTTCACGAAATCGAACGACGAGGTGCCACCCGTGAACTGGGTATAGACTGCCTTGCGATGCTTGTCGGCCTGCCAGAACGGGCTTGCCTGTCCGGCCTTGGTCACCGGGAACCAGCGACCCAGCGCACCTTCGACATAGGGGCCAAGGTTTTCTTCTTCCATCAGGAACTTGACGAATTCCTTGGCGCCCGCCTTGTTCTTCGACTGCGAGAAGATCATCCCCGTCTTCACGTCTGAGCGATACTTGATCGGCGTGCCGTCCGGCTTCAGCGGGAACGATGCCGTGACGATCGTCTCTTCATAGGCCTTCTTGCCGGCCGCGCGCTGCTCCGGCGTCAACGTCTGGTTTTGCGAATCCTCGAACCACTTCGCCGCGATCGAAATCGTGAAGTTGTGGGTCATGATGATGCTCTTGTTGTGGAAGGCGACATTGTTGTCGGGGTCCTTCCACGTCGTCGAGGATGGCGGCGTGCAGCCCTTGATATAGGTGTCGGTATAGTCCCTGAGCGCGCCGATCAGGCCTTCCTTGACCTTGGGATCGTCCACCAGAAGCTTGCCGTCATCATCGACCAGCTTGACGTTATAGGCATCCATGAAGGTGTAGAACGACTGCAGTGAGTCCGTGGACTCCACGCCCATCGGCTGGCCGACACCATAGGCACGGCCGCCCGACGCCTTACGATAGGCCGGCTGGACCTTATCGCACCAGAACGACCAGTAGCCCTTCCAGTCCTTGGGAATATCGCTGATCTTGTAGCCGGCCTGCTCGAGCAGATCGCTCCAGATCTCCACATGCATCGACTGCTGCTTCAGCGGAAAGCCGTAATACGCCTTCTTCTTGGTCTGGCCGTTCATCAGATAGGCCGTCTCGACCGTGTTCGGCGCGAATTTATCCATCATCGGCTTTAGGATGTCGGTGATATCTTCCAGCTTGCCTTCGAAGGCCCATTTGCCGGATGCCTGCACATCGTAGGTGTCGGCATAGGCGACATCCGGCGGCGTACCGGAATCCAGCGCAGCCACGGTCTTCGGGATCATGTCCTGAATGGCATATTGCGAGAGTTCGACCTTGATCTTGGTTTTGTCTTCGAATTTCTTGATCGCCGCCAGCAGCGATTCATCTTCGGATTTATAAAACCCCTTGCTGAACCAGACGGTGATGCTTTGCTGCGCGAAGGCGGGCGCTGCGGTCAGAAACAAGCCAGAAGCGGCAGTAGCGAAAACAAGCGCACGGGTACCCTTGGTGATCAAGATGTCGTCCTCCCTGATGATTGTTTTTCTTGAGACTACCTCTTTCTATTTATCCGTCCAGTGAAGAAGTCGATGCTGCGCTGCACTTGTCTGACAACTTCGCAAGGGTTACGTCTTCGTGATTGCAAGGAGAAAATCGGATGCTTGTCGCTGCCGCCAAGGCGCTATCGCAAATTCTTTCACCGCCGATGCGCAGCATCCTGTGGAAGTCGATCGGACTTGCCCTGGTTTTAATCACTGTCCTGGCAATCGGCATGCAGCGGTTGTTGAACTGGGCTGCCACTTCGGGCGGCGTCTGGGCCGAAAGCACGATCGGGTCGGACTACCACACGATGATCAATGTGTTGTCCTGGACCTTGTCGATTGCCGCCGGTCTCGGCGTCGTCGCCGGCGCAATCTTTCTGATGCCGGCGATTACGTCACTGGTCGCCAGCGTGTTCGTCGATGATGTTGCCGATATCGTCGAGCGCGAGCACTATCCCGCGGAGCGGGTCGGCGTCGCATTGCCGTTCGGGCTCGCTATCACCGAAGGCGGCAAGACCGCGCTGCTGACCATCGCGGTCTATCTGATCGCGCTGCCCTTCGTATTCTTCGCCGGTATTGGTTTCGTCGTCTTCTTCATCGCCACAGCCTGGCTGCTCGGCCGCGAGTATTTCGAGCTGGCCGCCATGCGGTTCCGCTCGCCGGCGGACGCCAAGGTGATGCGCAAGCAGCATGCGGCGACGGTGTTCACCGCCGGGCTGTTCATCGCGGCCTTCGTCTCGATCCCGATCGTCAACCTGGCCACGCCGCTGTTCGGCATGGCCTTCATGGTCCATATGCACAAGCGATTGAGCGGACCACGACCGGAGTTGATCGAGCCGGGTCGCGTGACAAAGATGCCGGTCGCCTAGACCACGGTCTTCTCCGGCCACTGGCACAGATCGTTGATCAGACACACCTCGCAGCGCGGCTTGCGCGCGAGACACGTATAGCGGCCGTGCAGGATCAGCCAATGATGGGCATGCAGCATGAACTCGTCGGGGATCACGCGCTCCAGCTCCAGCTCCACGTCGAGCACGTTCTTGCCCGGCGCCATGTTGGTGCGATTGCCGACGCGGAAGACATGGGTGTCCACAGCCATCGTGTGCTCGCCAAACGCCATATTGAGCACGACATTGGCGGTCTTGCGCCCGGCGCCCGGCAGTGACTCGATTTCGGCGCGGGTGCGCGGCACGACGCCGCCGAATTCGCGGATCAGCTTTTCCGACAGCGCGATAACGTTCTTCGCCTTGGTGCGATAGAGGCCGATGGTCTTGATATAGTCCCGCACCGTCTCTTCGCCGAGATCAATCATTTTCTGCGGTGTATCGGCGATAGGAAACAGCGCGCGCGTCGCCTTGTTGACGCCGGCGTCAGTCGCCTGCGCGGACAACACCACTGCGACCAGCAATGTGTAGGGGTTGAGATGTTCGAGCTCGCCCTTGGGCTCGGGATTAGCCTTGCGGAAGCGCGAGAAGGCTTCATGGACCTGGGCTTTGGTCCAAGGCTTCAACTTGATGGGTTTCAGCTTGATGGGCTTCGGCTTGGCGACCTTCTTCGCAGGCGCCTTTACCGCTTTCGCTACAACCTTCTTTGCAGGACTGGACTTTGCGCTGGCGGCGAGCTTGCGGGTGATTTTCGGCATCAAAGGGATATACTGAGGGACCATGACATCAGGCAACGACTTTGACGTCTCGCAGGAACCGATGCTGTTCAGCGCGCTGCTGCGTCCGCATCACGCGCTGGGTCGCAAGGGCTTCCTCGTGCTCATGGGTTTCATCAGCATGGTCTCGTTCGGCGCGGGGATGGCCTTCCTGCTGATGGGCGCCTGGCCGGTGCTCGGCTTTTTCGGCCTCGACCTGCTGGCGATCTATATCGCCTTCAAGGTCTACGACAGACGCGCCAGGGCCACCGAAGAGATCACGGTCACGCCGTCGGAAATCCGTGTGCGCCGGGTCAGCCCATCAGGCGACGTCGTGGAATGGGCATTCAATCCACTCTGGGTGCAGATCGATCAGGTGTGCCACGCCGAATTCGGCATCGAGCAGCTTTTTCTGGTGTCGCGCGGCCGTCGGGTGTCGATCGCACGGTTCCTCGGCGCGGAGGAAAAGGCGAGCTTCATCAAAGCCTTGATGGAAGCGCTCCAGGCCGCCAAACGCGGCCCGACCTATAATCCGGTGAACTGATGATCCATCGGGAAACGGGTGGTTTGCGCGTCGGGGCAGGCCTACATCGATATCATGATGAATCTTGCCAGAGACCTAGCGATGACTGAGCATCGCCCGATCAAGCCGGGCCAGCGCGACGCGGCCCTGCGCGATTACGATTCCGTACGCCGTGCCATCGGCTTCATGCACTCGCAGTGGCGGGACCAGCCGAACATCGAGGCCGTGGCGGATGCCGCGAGCGTGACGCCGGACGAGTTGCATCACCTGTTCCGCCGCTGGGCGGGACTGACACCGAAAGCGTTCATGCAGGCGCTGACGCTCGACCACGCCAAGCACCTGCTGCGCGATTCCGCCAGCGTCCTCGACGCCGCGCTCGACTCAGGCCTTTCCGGCCCGGGCCGGCTGCACGATCTCTTCGTAACCCATGAAGCGATGTCACCCGGAGAATGGAAAACCGGCGGCGCCGGCATGGAGTTGCGCTACGGCTTCCATCCCTCACCGTTCGGCACCGCGATCGTGATCGCCAGCGACCGCGGCCTTGCGGGTCTCGCTTTCTCCGATCCGGGCGACGAACAGCGCGCTTTCGCCGACATGAGCCGGCGCTGGCCGGCGGCCACATTGATTGAGGACACTCCCGGCACGGCCGGACTGGCGCAGCGCATCTTCGACAGCAAGCTGTGGCGCCCGGACCAGCCGCTGCGGGTGGTGTTGATCGGGACGGATTTCGAAGTCCGCGTCTGGGAAACGCTGCTGAAGATCCCGATGGGTCGTGCGGTCAGCTATTCGGATATCGCCTGCAAGATCGACAACCCGAAGGCCTCACGCGCCGTCGGCGCGGCCGTGGGCAAGAACCCGATTTCCTTCGTGGTGCCGTGCCATCGCGCGCTCGGTAAATCCGGCGCGCTGACGGGTTATCATTGGGGCATTACACGGAAGCAGGCCATGATCGGCTGGGAAGCCGGACAGGTGGGAGCGAATTAGCAGCAATGGGCCGCAGCTTCCTGCGGCCCATTGGACTGAACGACTAAGACGCTTCCTTCAGCACGGGCGCTGAGGATTCGTCGGTCTTCATTTCTTCAAGGCTGCGGTTCCGTGGCTCAATGCCGAACGCCCACACCGTGATGATCTGCAGCACCAGCAATCCGATCATCAGCGCCATTACGCCCGCAACGCCGCGCGCCTCGAACAGGGTCACCACCAAGAACGGCGTCACGATGGTTGCGCCGCGCCCCAGCGTGTTGACGATCCCCGACGCCCGCAAGCGCACTTCGGTGGGGAACAGTTCGGGGATATAGATGCCGAACAGCAACGCAACCAGCACATAGATCGGGATCGTGAGCGCGAAACCGACCGCTGGCAGCAGAAGCGGATCGGAAATCATCGGATAGATGATGCCCAACACCACCGCGATCAGCGACGAACCGATGATGGTCGGCTTGCGGCCCCAACGGTCGGCCGTCAGCGCGCCGATGGCCGAGCCGACCGGAGCACCCAGCGCCATCAGTAGCGAGTAACTGAACGACGTGGCGACACTCAATCCCTGTTTGATGAAGAACACCGGCAGCCAGGTCACGAAGCCATACAGCAATGTGTTGATGGTGATCAGGCAGATCGAACCGACGATCATACGCGACAGCAGTGGGGGCGCGAATAGCGACGACAGCTGGCCGGACGCCTGCACGGTCGAGACCGCGGTCACCGGCGGCAGCGGCTTGCCTTGGGCGGCCTCACTCTCGATCTTCTGCATGAGCGCCTCTGCCTCCTCGCGGCGGCCGACGGCCTCGAGCCAGCGCGGCGACTCCGGCAGGTTCTTGCGCATGTACCAGACCACCAGCGCACCGATGCCGCCGAGTACGAACATGGCGCGCCATCCGAACATCGGCACCACGAACGAGGCCACCAGTAGCGCCACCGGCAGGCCACTGACGACGCAGACGGCCATCAGCCCCAGATACTTGCCCCGCGAACGCGCGGGAACGAACTCGGTCATCGTCGAGTAGCCGACCACGTTTTCGGCACCGAGTCCGAGGCCCATCACGAAGCGGCACAGGATCAGAATGGTCATGTTTGGTGCGAATGCCGCCGCAAGCGATGCCACGCCGAACAGCAACAGATTGAACTGGTAGGAGAACCGACGGCCGTAGCGATCACCGAGAAAGCCGGTGCCGAACGAGCCGAGCATCATTCCGAAGAACGTCGCCGAAATGAACAGCGCATTCTCGGCGAGTGTCGAGAAGCCGCTCTTGAGCGTCACGCCCAGCACTGTTCCTGCGATGTAGATGTCAAAGCCGTCGAAGAACATTCCAATCCCGATCAACGTCATGATGCGGTAATGGAACGGTCCGATCGGCAGCCGGTCCAACCGGCCGCCCGCATTTACTGATGTCGGCATCGTCGTCTCTCCCTGTTTGTTTCCATATCGGATTAGCGCCGTCCCTCTGTGGGGGATCTGTTGGCGATCGCTTTGCTCTAGTTCAGTCGCTTCTGCGCCGCCGTGTCGCGATACCAGTCGAACGGGCCATCGCCCGTCGCCACCATCACGCTCTTGGTGTTGAAGTGATCATCGAAGCTTTCGGTGCCGCATTCACGGCCGATGCCACTGTCGTCCACGCCGCCCCAGGGCGATGCGGGATCGAGGCGATGATGATCGTTGATCCAGACGATACCCGCCTTGACGCGGCCGGCCACGCGATGTGCGCGCGCGACGTCACGGGTGCGGATCGCCGCTGCAAGTCCGAACGGGGAATCATTGGCCAGACGCAACGCATCGGCCTCGTCCTTGAACGGCGTGACAGATGTGAACGGACCGAACACCTCTTCCTGGAAGATGCGCATGTCCGACCGAACATCGGCGAACACCGTGGGCTCCACGAAGAACCCGTTTTCGTGACCGGCAACCTTTGCCGCAACGCCACCAGCAACCAGCCGGGCACCATCCTCGTGACCGAAACGCGCATAGGAAAGCACGCGGTCACGCTGGCGCGCCGAGATCACCGGGCCGAGCTGCGTGTTGGGATCGAACGGATCGCCGATACGGATAGACTTCGTCTTGGCCTGCAACTTCGCGACGAACTCGTCGTAGATCGAGGCCTGCACGATATGCCTGGAAGCGCAGACGCAAGTCTGGCCAGCACCGATAAAGGCGCCGAAAGCGGCGTAATTGACCGCTTGATCGACATCGAAATCATCGAACACCATGACGGGCGTCTTGCCGCCAAGCTCCATCGTCTGATGCGCGAATACTTTCGCTGCCGAAGCACCGGCGATGCGCCCGGCTTCGGTACCGCCGGTCAACACCAGCTTGTTGATATCGGGATGTTCGGACAACATCTTGCCGGCACTTGGGCCGTAGCCCAGCACGATATTGAACACACCCGGCGGCAGGCCAGCTTCGGTGAAGATCTGCGCGAGCTTCAGCGTGGTCAGGGGCGTGTATTCCGAAGGCTTCACGACCGTCACGCAGCCGGTAGCGAGCACAGCCGCCAGCGACTTGCACAGGATCATCAGCGGATGATTGAACGGCGTACAGTTCGCCACGATCCCGATCGGCGTGCGCAGCGTATAGTTGAGATACGCGCCTTCGACCGGGATGACCGAATCGCGCCGCGCCAGGGCAACGCCGGCGAAATAGCGGAAGAAATCAGGAAGACGCGCAAGCTGCGCACGGGTCTCGTTGACTGGACGGCCGTTGTTCAACGTTTCCAGCCGGTATAGCGTGTCGAGATTAGCCTCGAAGGCATCGGCAAGCTTGTTGATGAGGCGGGCGCGGGCGCGCGTATCGATGCCGCCCCATGCGCGTCCTTCGAACGCCGCACGCGCGCTCTTCATCGCATGATCGATATCGGCCGTGGTCGAATTGGGGATTCGCGCGATGACGTCGCCCGTAGCCGGGTTCCGCACATCAATCATCTCGCCGTTGCCGGCTTCGATTTCGCGGCCATCGACGAAATTGCCGTGGATCTCGACATCGATGGAGCCTGTTTTTGTTGGAATGTTCATAGATCTCTCCCTTCGACGATGATCGCGTTACGCGCCAAGGCAGGCAGCACGCGCTTTTCTGTTTTCTCGATGTGAGCCTTGATGATGCGCGCCGCGCCGCGCTGGTCGCGGCGCTGCATGGCGTCGATCAGGCTGACGTGCTCGCCCACGAGCTGCATGTGATCGCGGCCCTTGACGTTGGCGATGCTGATACGCACCAGCCGGTCGGCCTGTTCGATCAGATCGCGCGCGGCCGACGCCATGCGCCGGTTGCCGGACGCCTGTGCCAGCGCGATGTGGAAGGCGCGGTTATAATCGATGAAATCTTCCGCCGAGCCGTCGAACGACCTGTACTGGTCCAATCCGCGCAGGATGTTGTCCGAGGCGTGCTCGATCGCTTCCGACACACAGGCCGGCTCGACCGCATAGCGAAACCGCAACAGGTCCCGGGCGTCCGAGATCGAGATCGGATTGACCCGATAACCCTGGCGCGGCTGCACCGTCACGAGATGCTCGCGCTCCAGCCGCAGCAAAGCCTCACGTACGGGCTGGCGGCTGACCGCATAGCGCTCCGCCAGCTCCTGCTCCCGCATATCATCACCTGGCAGAAAGCGACACATCAGGATATCAGACCTGAGGCTATTGTAGACATTATCTCGAAGAAGCACGGATATTTCCTCTGATTCTCCGACAAAGATGCATCTCGTGAAATATCACGTCAAGTCAGATTTGCGCGATCGAGGACTTGCTTTTAGGCTCCGGTCCGGGACACAACAGGACAGGCGGATGCGACAGCCGATCAGGCTGCGGGCTGCAAGCTTTTGACGGGAGAGGCAAAAATGGCAGATCGGCGCTTGGCAAACGGCACCGTCAATGCAGCGCAATTCGGCGAAGGACCGGCCATCGTGCTGCTTCACTCGCTGCTGTCTGACCGGGCAAGCTTCGACAGCATCGTGCCGTCGCTGGCCAAGACCCACCGTGTCATCGTTCCCGAATTGCCGGGTTTTGGGGGATCAGACGCCGTAAGCGGCGGACTGGCGGCCGTAGCGGACCGCGTGGCGGAGGCCGTCAGGGACTGCGGCGACGGCGCGGACACGATCGTGCTCGGTAACGGCTATGGCGGTTTCGTTGCCTTGCAGATGGCGATCCGCCATCCCGGCATCGCAGGCCGTCTGGTTCTCGCCGATTGCGGCGCAGCGTTTTCCGAACCCGGTCGTGAGGCGTTCCGCAACATGGGGATGGCCGCATCGACCAAGGGATTGCCGGCGGTTACCGATGTCGCGATGCGACGCTTGTTCGCCGCTGAATTTCAGGAGCAGAACCCGGAGCTGATGCGCGACCGCCGCGAGGCCTTTTTGCGCACGGATCCCGGCGTGTTTCAGAGTGCCTGCGAGTCCCTGGCGACGCTGGACCTGCGCCCCGAGATCGGGACCGTCAAAGCGCCGGTGCTGGTGCTGGTCGGCGAGCACGATGAAGCGACGCCACCACCGATGTCCAGAGAGCTTGCTGCCGGACTACCTGATGCACGACTGATCGTGCTTCCGGGCTGCGCGCATGTCCCGCAATTGCAGAAGCCGGACGTCTTTCTCGATGCGATCTCGGATTTCGTGTCGGCTGCGATGGCGCGCTAGCCGCGCCACCGAGCACGTCGATCAACCCGCAAGATCGAGTTTCGACGCCACCGTCGCATCGGCATTGAGCCGATAGATCACCGGCACGCCGGTTGCGAGTTCGCGGGCGAGAATGCCTTCCGGCGTCAGCTTCTCCAGCACCATGATCAGGGCACGCAGCGAATTGCCGTGGGCCGCTACCAGCGTGCGTTCGCCGCGCAGCACGCAGGGCAGGATTTCCTGCACGAAATACGGCAGCGTGCGCGCCAGCGTATCCTTCAGGCTCTCGCCACCGGGCGGCGGCACGTCATAGGATCGACGCCAGACATGGACCTGCTCCTCGCCCCATTTGGCGCGGGCGTCGTCCTTATTGAGGCCGGAGAGATCACCGTAATCGCGCTCGTTCAGCGCCAGATGTTTCGTGATCGGCAGGCCGGTCTGGCCCATCTCTTCCAGTGCGAGATTGAGCGTGTGCTGCGCGCGGGTCAGCGCCGAGGTGAACGCGACATCGAAGGTCAGACCCTGCGCCTTCAGCTTGCGGCCGGCTTCCTTGGCCTCTGCGACGCCCTTCTCGGTGAGATCAGGATCTTTCCAGCCGGTGAAAAGGTTCTTCAGATTCCATTCGCTCTGTCCATGACGGACGAGGACGAGAAGACGTTCGTTCATCGAGAATTCCGTTTCGTTCTTCTTACATTTCACCAAGGCCGAGCACGTCAGCCATCGAGTACAAACCTGGCTTTTTTCCATGCGCCCACATCGCCGCCTTCAGCGCACCATGGGCGAAGATCATGCGATCCTCGGCCTTGTGCGACAGCTCGATGCGTTCATGGGGACCGGCGAAGATCACCGTATGATCGCCAGCGACAGTACCGCCGCGCAGCGAGGCAAAGCCGATATCGCCGGTTTTGCGCGCGCCGGTGAGCCCGTCGCGGCCACGCGCCGAATGTTGCTCGAGCGGAATCTTGCGACCCTCGGCAGCAGCCTGACCCAGCATGAAAGCCGTGCCCGAGGGCGCGTCGATCTTGGCCTTGTGATGCATCTCCAGTACTTCGATGTCGAAGCCGTCATCGAGCGACTGCGCAACGCGCTTCACCAGCGCGGCGAGCAGATTGACGCCGAGGCTCATATTGCCCGACTGCACGACGATGGCCTGACCGGTCACGCTCTTGATCACCGCGTTGTCCGACGACGACAGGCCGGTGGTGCCGATCACGTGAACGAGGCCGCGCTGGGCTGCGATCGCAACATTGGCGATGGTCGCCGCAGGCACCGTGAAATCAAGGATACCATCGGCATCCTTCGACAGCGTCCAGAGGTCGGCCGAGAGTTTGACGCCGTTCTCGGGCAGGCCGGCGAGCACGCCGGCATCCTGTCCGAGCAGCTCCGAGCCGGGCGCTTCCAGCGCGCCGGAAACGACAGCACCGGGGGTCTCGGAAATGGTGCGGATCAGCGCGCGGCCCATTCGGCCGCCGGCGCCAGCAACGATCAGTCTCATATCGGACATTGAACGATCCTCAGTATCTCAAGGCGGTATAGCGGCGCGTTGCCACGGCGGCAACACGCCCACGGTACCTAAAGTCCTTAGATACCAATCAGATCAAACACATGCTTAAGGCCCTGCCGCTCAAGGCTGCGGACCGTCATACCCCTCGATGATCACGAGATCGCTCTCGCCGTGCGGGCTGCGCATCGCGACCAACCGCTGGTATTCCGGCGAATTGTAACAGGCTAGCGCGGTCGCGTAGTCCTTGAATTCGAGCACAACATTGCGCGAGCGCGACGTGCCTTCCTTGGCCTCGAACTGACCACCGCGCACCAGGAATTTGGCCCCGAATTTATTGAAGACCGGGCCGTTCTCGGCCACGTATTGCTTGTAGCCGTCCATATTGTGCACGTCGACGCGTGCAATCCAGTAAGCCTTGGCCATCTGTCTCTCTCCCTGTCCCGTTCTTACTTGTTCGCCAGTGCCTGCGTAATTTCGGCGACGATCGCCTCGGCCGCAGCCTTCGGATCAGCAGCTTCCATTACCGGACGGCCGACCACCAGATAGTCCGAACCTTCGGCAATCGCGCGTGCCGGGGTCATGATCCGCTTCTGATCACCCACGTCACTGCCGGCAGGGCGCACACCGGGCGTGACCAGACACATCTCAGGCTTGATATGCTTGCGCAGGTTCGCCGCCTCTTCCGGCGAGCAGACGAGGCCATCGATACCGAGCGCCTGCGCCTGCTGCGCGCGCGCGGCGACGAGATCGCTGACACCGAGTTGATAGCCCGCGGCCTTCAGATCCTCGTTGTCGTACGAGGTCAGTACTGTCACCGCGAGGATCTTCAGGCCGGAGCCCTTGCTGGCATTGGCCGCCGCCTGCATGGTCTGCGGATAGCCATGCACGGTGAGAAAGGTCGCGCCGAGCTTCGCCACGCTTTCCACACCGCGCGCGACGGTGTTGCCGATGTCGTGCATCTTCAGATCGGCGAACACCTTCTTTCCGGTATCGGCGAGCTTGCGCACCAGCGGCAGACCACCAGCATAGCCGAGCTGATAGCCGATCTTGTAGAAAGTCACGCTGTCGCCGAGCCGCGCAATCATCGCTTCGGCAGCGTCAACATCCGGCAAATCGAGTGCGACGATCAGGCGGTCGCGGGGATCAATGGTCTGCAACGTCATCTCGTCTCACTTCATCTGCTGCGCGACATCGATAAGCTGGCGCACCATCGCCGTCATCGCATCCTTGTCGGCGGCGTGTTTCAGCCGGTCCATATCGTCATAGGCCTCACCGGCGAACGCCAGCGTGAGCTGGTTCGGGATCACCATCGCGCGACACGCCGACAGCACCAGCCGCAAGGCCTGCAAACAGCGCGCACCGCCAAGCCGCCCATTCGAAGCCGCCGCAATCGCAAACGGCCGCTCGCGAAACACCTGGCCCTTGCTCTCATGCGTGTCTTCCACGCGCGAGATCCAGTCGATCGTATTCTTCACCAGCGGCGGCAGCGACGCGTTGTATTCAGGCGTCACGATCAGCACACCATGATGCGCCGATATCATACGCTTCAGATCGAGCGCATGTTTCGGTACGCCGGAATTGCTCTCGAGGTCGCCGTCATAGATCGGCAGCGGAAAGTCGCCGAGCGAAATCCTGGTGGCATCGACATCGGCGCGAACCAGCGCGTCAATGGCGACAGCCGCGAGTTTCGCATTCAGCGACCCTGTGCGCAGCGAGCCTGGAATAACGAGGATCTTGATCGCAGCCATGATTCCGATCGTCGGGGCGAAGCCACCGCGCGATCGCGGCCGGCACTAGCGTTTGCGATACACCCAGACGCGCGCCGGCGGAAGGTTCATCCAGATCCGCTCGGAGGCCTCTGTGGACACGCCGGGCAGCGATTTGGGGATCGGCGGCGCCACCGAATAGGTGAACTGCACGAAGGGCGCGTTCGGCGACATCGCCGCGAAGGCATCGCGGATCAGCTTGAGGCGCGTCAGCATCGGCTTGGTGACCAGCGGCAGGCCGGAGACGACGGCGGAGGCGGGCTCTTTCAACACATCCCACAGGGTATCGCGCAATGTGTAGGCGTCGCCCTGAACGATCGTCGCCTGCGGGTAACGCTCACGCAGCAGTGCGCAAAAGGTGGGATTGAATTCGACGAGCACCAGACGCTTCTGGTCCACCCCATGCGCGACGAGCGCAGAGGTGATCGCGCCGGTGCCGGGTCCAAGTTCGATGACCGGACCGGTCGCGTCATTGTCGACATATTGCGCCATCGTGCGGGCAAGAGCTTTGCCCGACGGCATCACGGCACCCATATGCAGCGGCTTATCGATCCATGAACGGAGGAAGCGAACCTCGTCGTCGAGACGGAGCGGCTTCTTCAACGTACGCGCGGACGAGTGCAGAGGCATGTCGCTTCCAGGCAGACCGCGGAACGTGCGGAACGTCAGAATTTCGTCATAAAGAGGTATAGGCAACAATAGAAACGGTCAAGCTTCCAACGTCAGGAGCCTGTCCGCGTTCCGAAGAAGTCCTTGACCTTAGTGAAGAAACCCGCGGCTTCAGGTTGCGTTGCACCCGAAGATAGTTTCTCGAATTCGGCCAGCAGCTCCTGCTGCTTTTTCGTCAGGTTCTGCGGCGTTTCCACGACGACCTGGACATACATGTCACCGGTCTGGCGCGAACGCAGCACCGGCATGCCCTTCGACGAAACGCGGAAGCGGCGCCCGGACTGGGTGCCCGAGGGAACCTTGACCTTGTTGCGCCCGCCTTCGATGGTCGGCACTTCGAATTCGCCGCCCAGCGCCGCAGTCACCATCGATATCGGCACGCGGCAATGCAGGTCCGCGCCATCGCGCTGGAAGAAGTCGTGCGAGGCCAGCGACAGGAAAATATAGAGATCGCCCGACGGACCACCGCGCGCGCCGGCTTCGCCTTCATTGGCAAGACGAATGCGGGTGCCGTCCTCGACGCCCGCCGGAATGTTGACCGAGAGCGTGCGCTCGCGCTCGACGCGGCCGGCGCCGGAGCAGCTCGGGCACGGATCCTCGATCATCTGACCGCGGCCCTGACAGCTCGGGCAGGTCCTTTCCAGCGTGAAGAAGCCCTGGGCCTGACGGACGCGGCCGGCACCGCCACAGGTCGAACAGGCCTTCGGCTTGGTTCCTGCCTTGGCGCCGGTGCCGGAGCAGGCTTCGCAGGTCACCGCGACCGGAATCTCGATCTGTGCGGTCTTGCCGGAGTAAGCTTCCTCCAGCGTGATTTCCATGTTGTAGCGAAGATCGGCCCCGCGCTCGCGGCCGCCGCTGCGGCCACCGCCGCGCTGTCCGGCCATGCCGAACAGGTCTTCGAAAATGTCGGAGAAGGAGGAGGCGAAGCCGGATCCGAAGCCCGGACCACCGCCGCCACCATTGCCCTGTTCGAAGGCGGCATGGCCATAACGGTCATAGGCCGCGCGCTTGTCGCCGTCCTTGAGGACGTCGTAGGCCTCGGCAATTTCCTTGAACTTCACTTCAGCGGCGGCATCGCCTGGATTCTTGTCCGGATGCCATTTCATCGCAAGCTTGCGAAACGACGTCTTCAGGGTCGCATCATTCGCGCCGCGCTCGACTTCCAACGTCTCGTAATAACATTGCTTGGTGGACATCAGTCAGATCCGCCCGAAATTGGTCCTCATCCCGAGGAGCATCCCAGAAGAACGCATCGATGAAGATGCTACTCCCGCACTAACAAAACTTGCCTAACAAGGCCCGCCTGACAAAAAACAACCCTCATCCTTCGAGACGCGCACCGCGCTACTCAGGATGAGGGTCATCGTTCCGCTCGCCTATCAGGCCGACTTTTTCGGCTTGTCGTCGTCGACTTCCGTGAACTCGGCGTCGACCACGTCATCCTTCTCGGCATCGCGCTTGGCGTCAGCCTCGGCCTGCTGGGTGTACATCGCTTCGCCGAGCTTCATCGAAGCCTGCGCCAGCGTGTTGGTCTTGGCCTTGATCGCCTCGGCATCATCACCCTTCAGAGCTTCCTTCAGGTCGCTCATGGCATCCTCGATGGCGCGGCGCTCGGTCTCACCAACCTTGTCGCCATGCTCGCCGAGAGCCTTCTCGGTCGAATGCACGAGGGCATCGCCGTGGTTCTTGGCATCGACAGCCTCACGACGCTTCTTGTCCTCGGCAGCGTTGGCTTCGGCGTCCTTGACCATCTTCTGGATGTCGGACTCGGACAGACCGCCGGATGCCTGAATCCGGATCTGCTGTTCCTTATTGGTCGCCTTGTCCTTCGCCGACACGTTGACGATGCCGTTGGCGTCGATGTCGAAGGTCACCTCGACCTGCGGCATGCCGCGCGGAGCCGGCGGAATGCCCATCAGGTCGAACTGGCCGAGCGGCTTGTTGTCGGCCGCCATTTCGCGCTCACCCTGGAAGACCCGGATGGTGACGGCGTTCTGGTTGTCCTCGGCCGTCGAAAACACTTGGCTCTTCTTGGTCGGGATCGTCGTGTTGCGCTCGATGATGCGGGTGAACACGCCACCCAGCGTCTCGATGCCCAGCGACAGCGGGGTCACGTCGAGCAGCAGCACGTCCTTGACGTCGCCCTGCAGCACGCCGGCCTGAATGGCGGCGCCGATGGCCACGACTTCATCCGGGTTGACGCCCTTGTGGGGCTCCTTGCCGAAGAACTGCTTCACGACTTCCTGGATCTTCGGCATGCGGATCATGCCGCCGACCAGAACCACTTCGCCGATTTCACCGGCGGTCAGACCAGCGTCCTTGAGTGCCTTGCGGCAGGGCTCGATGGTCTTCTGCACGAGATCGTCGACCAGCGCTTCGAACTTGGCGCGGGTCAGCTTCAGCGTCAGATGCTTCGGACCGGAGGCATCCGCCGTGATGAACGGCAGGTTGATTTCGGTCTGGGTCGTCGACGACAGCTCGATCTTCGCTTTTTCAGCAGCTTCCTTCAGACGCTGCAGCGCCAGCTTGTCGTTGCGCAGGTCGATGCCCTGCTCTTTCTTGAACTCGTCGGCGAGGTAGCCGACCAGACGCATGTCGAAGTCTTCACCGCCGAGGAACGTGTCGCCGTTGGTGGACTTCACTTCGAACACGCCGTCGCCGATCTCAAGGATCGAGACGTCGAAGGTGCCGCCGCCGAGGTCATACACCGCGATGGTGCCGGACTTCGACTTGTCGAGGCCGTAAGCGAGCGCAGCCGCAGTCGGCTCATTGATGATGCGCAGCACTTCGAGGCCAGCGATCTTGCCGGCATCCTTGGTGGCCTGACGCTGGGCGTCGTTGAAGTAAGCGGGCACGGTGATGACGGCCTGCTCGACCTTCTGGCCGAGGTGAGCCTCCGCGGTCTCCTTCATCTTCTGCAGCGTGAAGGCGGAGATCTGCGAGGGCGAATAGGTTTTACCGTCGACTTCGACCCAGGCGTCGCCATTGCCACCCTTGGCAATCTTGTAGGGGACGAGCTTCTTGTCCTTCTCGACGGTCGGATCGTCATAGCGGCGGCCGATCAGGCGCTTCACCGCGAAAATGGTGCGCTCGGGATTGGTAACTGCCTGGCGCTTGGCCGGCTGGCCGACGAGGCGCTCGCCATCATCGGTAAAAGCCACGATGGACGGCGTGGTCCGCATGCCTTCTGCGTTCTCGATGACCTTCGGCGTTTTGCCATCCATGACGGCGACGCAGGAATTCGTCGTACCGAGGTCGATACCGATGACCTTTCCCATGCTCTCATATCCTTTTTCTGCGGCAGGTTGGCTGGGCCCTGACGGCACCCCGCTCCCAACCCCCAAACATCAACTATTCGCGATATTGCGACGGTAGGCCTCATATAGGAGGGGGGGTGGTGGCCGCAAGGCATCTGGCACACTCCAGACCCATGAAAACACGACCGATGCGCGAAATTAATATTTGGTGAAACAGACCCTTGGCGGTTGTTTCGCCAATACGCGACGGATGGGCGCGGACGGCGCCGGGAACGGATTTATGGCTTGATCTGTTGGCGGAACAGGACAACCGTGAAAGCCCTTTCCGACCGGGCGCGCGGCGACCAAGGCCGGAGCCCCGCACCATCGAACAGCCTCAATGCAAACCCAGTAGATTTTTCATGAAACATGCTGCGCCCCTGTTCGCCTTGACCATGCTGACGGCCATTTCGGTCGCCCACCGCCCCGCTTTGGCGGCTGACCCCGTCTTCCCGCCGGGTGTCCGTGTGGGTCTGGCCCCGCTGGTTGGCCTCGCCCCGGCAAAGACCTTTGTCGGCTTCGAGACCTCCGATCAGGGCGTCAAGGTGCTAGTGACCGAGCTGCCAGCCGCCGCCTTCAACGAGGTCGAGACCGCGTTCAAGGCCAATCCGGCTGGTATGGCCGCGAAGCCCGAGAGCATCGAGACCACGGCCGGAAAGGCCTTCTACACGATCGAGAACGCCAAGGACGCGACCGGCAATGTCAGGCGCTATTCGATGATCGTCGGCGGCGGGACCTTCTCCGGCTATGTCGCCGTGCAAGTCCCGGAAAACGCCCAGAAAATCTACACCGACGACGCGGTGCGCCAGATGCTCTCATCCGCCGTGGTCCGCAAGGAAGTCCCGCTGGCAGAACAACTCGGTCTGATGCCGTTCAAGGTCTCGGAAATGAGCGACTTCAAGACCGTCCGCACGCTGGCGCCGGGTGCCGCGCTATTGCTGGCCGACTCGAGCGACGAGAACAGCATCGAAACGAGTCCTTTTGTGGTGATCGGCAGCCTGGCCTCCGCGCCGGAAAAGGCTGAAGATCGCGGCCGCTTTGCCCAGCAGGCCGCAGGCACGATTCCCGGCCTGCGCGAAGGCCGCATCACCATGTCGGAGCCGCAGCGGATCGACGGCATGGCAGGCTGGGAGACCCGTATCGACGCCGTCAGCGGCAAGAACAACACGCCGGTCAGCGTTGTGCAGTGGCTGCGCTTCGGCGGCGGCAAAATCACGATGCGCATTATTGCAAGCGCACCGCGCGATGATTGGGCCAAGGCGTTTCCGCGCTTCCGCGCCGTGCGTGACGGCATCGAGCCGCGCTAAAGAACGCACGACCGTCCTCACGGCCCGCTTTACGAGCTCCCCGTGACCTGATTTGCTTGGCCAATTCGGTACGGGGAATTTCGCGATGCTCAACAGACGTCAGGTTTTCGGGGGGCTTGGAGCCTTAGCCATGACCAGCCTAGCTCCCAAAACACTATCCGCCGCTGGCAAGGTCAGCCTCGATCGTACATCCGTGTTGCTGGTGATCGACGTGCAGAACTGCTTCCTGCCCGGTGGCAGCCTTGCGGTGAAGGACGGCGACAAGGTCGTGCCGGTCATCAACGCCATCGCAAAGAAATTCGCCGATGTGGTGATGACGCAGGACTGGCACACGCCGGGCCATATCTCCTTCGCATCCAGCCACAGCGGCAAGAAGCCGTTTGAGACCCTTGAGGTGAAATACGGCAAGCAGGTGCTGTGGCCGGATCACTGCGTGCAGGGCACTGAAGGGGCTGCGCTGTCGAAGGATCTCGCGATCCCGCATACCGAGCTGATCCTGCGCAAGGGCTTCAACAAGGACGTCGACAGCTATTCGGCGTTTACCGAGGCTGACGGAAAGACCACCACCGGTCTTGCCGCCTATCTGAAAGCCCGCAAATTGCAGCGCGTATTTATCGTCGGCCTCGCCACCGACTTCTGTGTCGCGTGGTCCGCGCTCGATGCGCGAAAAGCAGGTTTCGATGTCTATGTAGTCGAAGATGCCTGCCGCGGCATCGACACGCAGGGCTCACTGGCCAAAGCCTGGGCCGACATGAACAAGGCCGGCGTGAAGCGTATTCAGTCGGGCGATCTGGCGGCTTGACCCATACTCTCATTGTCATCGCCCGACCTGGCACGCAATTGCGCGCTGGGATCGGGCGACCCAGTAATCACCGGCGCTTGTGATCACTCACTGAGACCGGCGTGTACTGGATCACCCGCTTTCGCGGGTGATGACAGCCAGAGGCTCTGTTACTCCGAAACAGGTGCAACCTTGGCGCCGCCCTTCGAGACACCGACCAGCGCCGGGCGCAGCACGCGCTCGCCAATGGTGTAGCCGGCCTGCACGACCTGAACGACGGTGCCCGCAGGCACGGAAGCGTCGGGCACTTCGTACATCGCCTGCTGGAAATTCGGATCGAACTTCTCGCCCGACGGGTCGAACTTCTTCACGCCGTTCTTTTCCAGCGTGTTGAGCAGCGAGCGCTCGGTGAGTTCCACGCCTTCGAGGAGCGCCTTCAGGCCCGGATCGGCCGCGGCCTTGGTGTCGGCAGGCACGGCATCGAGGGCGCGCTGCAGACTGTCGGCGATATCGAGCACTTCGCGCGCAAAATTGGCGATCGCATAGGTGCGGCCGTCGGCGACTTCCTTCTGGGTCCGCTTGCGCAGATTTTCCATCTCCGCCAGCGTGCGCAGCATCTTGTCGCGCGATTCCGCGGCTTCCTTGGTCAGGGCCTCGACCGAATTCGGTTCCGGATCGTCCGGCATGATGTAGGGCTTGGAGACCACCGGATCGGCGGCCGCTGCCGTCTTGTCCTGATTGTCGTTCTGCCCATTGGAATCAGTCATCACGCTGCCTTCTCAAAAACACGCCAAAATGGTGGGATTGCTGAGCGGGATATCGGGGTTTGAGCGCCGAAAATCAAGCACAACCGGCCGGATTCGGCCGATCTGTCAGCCCCCGAGCATGCGGCTGACGATGCGCGCCGCGTAATCTACCATCGGGATCACCCGCGCATAGTTCAGCCGGGTCGGCCCGATGACACCGAGAACGCCCACAATATGGCCGGCGCCATCGCTGTAGGGCGCAATGATCGTGGACGAGCCGGACAGCGAGAACAGCTTGTTTTCCGAGCCGATGAAGATGCGGACACCTTCGGCCGTCTCCGCCCGGCCGAGAAGGTCGATCACCTCGCGCTTGGCTTCGAGATCGTCGAACAGGAGGCGAACGCGTTCAAGATCCTCCAGCGCATGGAGATCCTCGAGCAGATTGGCCTGGCCGCGCACGATCAGCTGCCTATCGTCCTTCTCGCCACCCGACCAGCTGGCAATGCCGGCGGCAATGACCTTCTGGGTCAGCTGATCGAGTTCGATCTGGTTCTGGGTCAGCGCCGTCTCCAGCTCCAGCCGGGCCTCAGCCAGCGTGCGGCCGCGAATCCGGGCATTGAGGAAGTTCGACGCCTCGTTCAGCGCCGACGATGGCACGCCGGGCGGCAGGGTCAGCACGCGATTTTCGACCTGGCCATCCTCGGCGACCAACACGACCAGCGCCTTTTCGGGCTCCAGACGGACGAATTCGATGTGTTTCAGCCGCACATTGGACTTGGCGGTCAGAACCACCGCTGCCGCGCGGGTCAGCCCGGACAGCTGCGTCAGCGCCTCGCCGAGCGCCGCCTCCACCGTCTGCGAGCGCCCCACCGAGGACAGTTGCTGCTGGATCGATTGCCGCTCCGGCTCGGTGAGGTCACCGACCTGCATCAAGGCATCGACAAAAAACCGCAGTCCGAGTTCGGTCGGCAGCCGTCCTGCAGAGGTATGCGGCGCATAGATCAGGCCGAGCTGCTCCAGGTCCGACATGACGTTGCGGACCGAGGCCGGCGACAGCGGAACCGTGATCAGGCGCGAAATATTGCGCGAACCGACAGGTTCGCCGGTGGCGAGATAGCTCTCGACGATCTGCCGGAAGATCTCACGCGATCGCTCATTGAGCTGGGCGAGCCCGGCATGCGGCGAAATCAGGCCGATCGGATCGTGGTGGGCCACAGGGTACTCCTTGAGGACCTAATCTGTCGCCCCGAGCCCCCGGATACAAGCACCATTGCGGTTGTGGAACCTGCCCTGCCCTTGCCGCTGCGGTCCGTGGCCCCTAAAAGCACCGCGAACAGGCTTTCTCTGGACATTTGGAAGGATTTTCTCATGCGACCAAGCCGTCGTGCGCCCGATGAACTGCGCGCCGTGTCGCTGGAACGCGGCGTGGTCAAATATGCCGAAGGTTCCTGCATGGTGAAATTCGGCGACACTCATGTGCTGGTGACCGCCACGCTGGAAGAGCGCCTGCCGCCATGGCTCAAGGGCCAGGGCCGCGGCTGGGTCACCGCCGAATACGGCATGCTGCCCCGCGCCACGCTGGAACGCACCCGCCGCGAAGCCGCATCCGGCAAGCAGGGCGGCCGCACCGTCGAGATCCAGCGCCTGATCGGCCGCTCGCTGCGCGCTGCCGTCGACCTCGAAGCGCTCGGCGAACGCCAGATCACCATCGACTGCGACGTGATCCAGGCCGATGGGGGCACCCGTACGGCGTCGATCACCGGCGCATGGGTTGCGCTGGCCGACTGCATCTCGTGGATGAAGAACCGCAACATGTTCAAGAACGGCGGCGGCAACGTGCTGCGCGACAATATCGCGGCAATTTCCTGCGGCATCTATCAGGGCACACCGGTGCTTGATCTGGACTACGCCGAGGATTCCGAGGCCGACACCGACGCCAATTTCGTGATGACCGGCGACGGGCGCATCATCGAGGTGCAGGGCACCGCCGAGAAGACGCCGTTCACGCAGGACGAGTTCCTGAAGCTGATGGCCCTGGCGCAAAAGGGCGTCGGACGCCTCGTCGAACTGCAGAAAATGGCCATCGCGTGATTCCGCAAGTCATCAAGCAGGCGTAGACTCGCATCATGCATCGTCGAATCACTGGGAAGCTCGTCATCGCCACCCACAATCCCGGCAAGCTTGCCGAGATGCGCGATCTCCTGGCGCCCTATGGCATCGAAGCAGTATCGGCCGGCGAACTCGACCTCGCCGAGCCCGACGAGACCGGCGACACCTTCAAGGCCAATGCCGCCATCAAGGCGATTGCCGCGGCCAATGTCGCGCAATTGCCGGCCTTCGCGGATGATTCAGGCCTCGTCGTCGATGCCCTCGACGGCGCACCCGGCATCTTCTCGGCGCGCTGGGCCGGCGAGTCCAAGGACTTCACCGGCGCGATGACGCGGATCGAACGCCTGTTGCAGGAGCGCGGCGCGACCTCGCCTGACAAGCGCACCGCGCATTTCGTCTCGGCACTCTGCGTGGCGTGGCCCGACGGTCATCTCGAGGAAGTCGAAGCGCACGCCCATGGCACGCTGGTCTGGCCGCCGCGCGGCACTGCCGGCTTCGGCTACGATCCGACATTCCTGCCCGATGGTCACACCCGCACCTATGGCGAAATGACCGCGGTCGAGAAGCACGGGTTGCCGCCACTCGGCGAGGGCTTGTCGCATCGCGCCAGGGCATTCGTGAAACTCGCGGAGATCTGCCTTGAACCCCGCTGACGCACAGCAGGACGCTTTCGGCGTCTATGTGCACTGGCCGTTCTGCTTGTCGAAGTGCCCGTATTGCGACTTCAACAGCCACGTCCGTCATCACGCCGTCGACGAAGTACGTTTCGCGCGGGCCTTCGCACGGGAGATCGAAACCACGGCTGCCCGCACGCCAGGCCGCACCGTGACGTCGATCTTTCTCGGCGGCGGCACGCCGTCGCTGATGCAGCCGCAGACCGTCGGCGCGATTCTGGATTCGATCGGAAAATACTGGAACGTTGCCTCCGACGTCGAAGTATCACTCGAAGCTAACCCGACCTCCGTCGAAGCGACGCGCTTTCGCGGTTATCGCGAGGCCGGCGTCAACCGCGTGTCGCTCGGCGTACAAGCGCTTGACGATGCGTCGCTGAAATCACTGGGACGTTTGCATACGGCGCGCGAGGCACTCGATGCCGTGGCCATCGCGCGCAGCGCGTTCGATCGGTATTCGTTCGATCTGATCTATGCGCGCCCCGACCAGACCCCGCAGATGTGGACCGACGAACTCAAGCTCGCCATCTCGGAAGCCGCCGAGCATCTATCGCTATATCAGCTGACCATCGAGGAAGGCACGCCGTTCTTCGGGTTGCACGCCGCCGGCAAGCTCAAGACCCCCGACGAGGGCCTCGCGCGCGCACTTTATGACGTGACGCAGGAAGTCTGCGCACAGCAGGGCCTGCCGTTCTACGAGATTTCCAACCACGCTCGCCCCGGCGCGGAGTGCAAACACAATCTCGTCTATTGGCGCGGCCAGGAATATGCCGGCATCGGGCCTGGCGCCCATGGCCGCCTTGACATCGACGGTGTCAGACATGCCATCGCCACCGAAAAGCGGCCGGAAGCCTGGGTAATGCGCGTGGAAGACAACGGCCACGGTGTCACATCGGATGAGTTGCTCAATAGCGAAGAACGCGCCGACGAATATCTGCTGATGGGCCTGCGCCTTGCCGAAGGCATCGATCCCGCACGCTATCAGATGCTATCCGGCCGCGCGCTGGACGAGAAACGTATCCAGATCCTGCGCGAGGAAGGCGCCATCGTCGTGGAACAGAACGGTCGCCTGCGCGTGACGCAGGAGGGCTTCCCTGTGCTCGATGCTGTCGTGGCAGATCTGGCGGCGTAGGCGCTAAGCCCCGAAGCTCTTCGGCGAGCCCGCCACGGCCTGACCACCACCCGACGCGACCTTCATCACGGCGAGGCCGCGATCGTTACCGCCATCGCTGCGGAACCGGAACAGGCCATCGATGCCGGCAAAGCCTGATGGATTGGTGAGCGTTTCAGGTGCGAAGCGCTGTCCGCCCTGGGTGCGCGCCAAAGCGGCGACCAGCGCCACCGCATCGTAAGCAAGCGTCGCTGTACGCACGGGATCGCCGCCATATTTCGCGCGGTAACGGCCCGCAAAGGCACGAAACCCTGCAGGATCTGGCGCGGCATAGAGACCGCCCTGCAGCGCCGCGCTGTTGAAGACGCGCGGGTTGTCCCACAGGCCCGTGCCGAGCAATTGCACATTGCGCAGATTGGCACCCGCCGCAGTCAAGGCATCAGCCGTTGCGACAACCGCGTCGCCATCGTCAGCAATGAACAACGCGTCGGCGCCGGTGAGGGATGCGGCAATGTTGCGTGCTGCGCTGGAGCGGTCAGCACCATAGCGCTCAAAAGCGACGACGCGGCCACCCTTGCGCGCGACAGCCTGCTTGAACGCAACTTCGACCACATTGCCATAGGCATTCTCGGGCAGCATCGCCGCAAAGGAGCGTTTGCCCGTGCCCGCGGCGTAATCGACGATGCGATTGACGTCGGACTCGGGCAGGAAGCTGAGCAAATAGACACCACGGCCGGCGACGCTGGAATCGGTCGAGAACGCGATCACCGGCACGTTGCGCGCGCGCGTGAGCTGCGCGGTGGCCGGCACTGACAGCGCAAACAACGGTCCGAGAATGATTTCGGATCCTTCGTCGAGCGCCTGCTGGGCGGCCTGCTGGGCGCCCTGCGCACTGCCATTGTCGTCCTTGATCAGGAGTTGAATGCTGGGATTCTGGAATTCGGTGAGCGCCATTTCGGCGGCGTTCTTCATCGACTGCGCGGCGACGCCAGCATTGCCGGAAGCCGACAGCGGCAGGATCAGTCCGACTTTCGTGCCCCCGGTGCCGATGGCTTGCGACTGCTGCGCCGGTCCGGCAGGCGGTCCCGATGGCGCCGTCGATCCGGTGCCAAACGCATTGGTCAGCGTCGATTGCACACCCGCGCAGGCTCCGAGCAGCGGCGCGCCCAGCAGCAGGCCGACAGCCGTCCGCCGTGTTGCGCCCTTGGTCCTGGATTTGGGGTCGAACGGATCCGCCATCACTTCTCTTCTTTCGGCCGTATCAGATCGGCCCGCCTCGTCACCCACTATATAGTGTGAGGCGCGGATTCAGACATATTGTCGGCGATAAGTTAACCAAAACAAAAGCTTTATGTCCGGCATACCCCGTCACCGCGGCTGGATTAGCACGACGGGAATGAACCACGGCCAAACGCCCAAAAAACGGCTGTCCCCCTTTGGCGCAATTCGCTCTACATTGCCGCCATGCGCGCAACACCCCTCTCCTCATCGCCTGCGGACGCCGCGGCGCCGTCGGCCCGGACCTTCACGGTCTCCGGCCATCTGCTCATGGCACCGAAAGCTGTTCCGGGGCTGCATCTCGTAGCCACGCCGATCGGCAATCTTGGCGACATCACCCTGCGCGCGCTGGAGACCCTGGCGGGGGTCGATATCATCGCCTGCGAAGACACCCGCATCACCCGCCGCCTGACCGAGCGCTACGGGATCACCGGCACACTCAAGCAATATCATGAGCACAATGCCGAACAGGCACGGCCAAAAATTCTTGAAAAACTGTCGCAGGGCGCGTCCATCGCACTGGTGTCCGATGCCGGCACGCCATTGATTTCCGACCCGGGCTTCAAACTCGTGCGGGAAGTGACTGCAGCAGGCTTCAATGTGATTTCGCTGCCGGGGCCGTCCTCGGTGCTAGCCGCGCTGGCCGTCTCTGCCCTGCCGACGGATCGCTTTTTCTTCGAGGGTTTTCTGCCATCGCGGCAGATGGCGCGGCGATCCCGCCTGACCGAGCTGGCTGGCATCGATGCCACGCTGGTGATGTTCGACTCCGGCAACCGCGTGCAGGACACGCTGGCCGATCTCGCAGACATCATGGGCAACCGCGATGCGGCGATCTGCCGTGAACTCACCAAGATGCATGAAGAGGTCAATCGCGGAGCGATTGCCGATCTGGCCAAGGGGGCCGATGGGCTGGAGACCCGCGGTGAATTCGTGCTCGTCATCGGGCCACCGGCTGCGGATGCGCAGGCCATGACCGAGGACGATCTCGATGCCCTGCTGCGCAGCTCGTTGCAGCGCGACAGCGTCAAGGATGCCGTGGCACATGCGGTCGAACTGTCCGGCCGGCCGCGCCGCGCCGTCTATGCTCGCGCGCTGGAACTGGCGAAGGAGATTCACAGGGACTCCGGCGATGACGAAGACTGACAAAGTCTCCGCGCCGAAGCCCGCGGCCAGACCGTCAGCGCCGGAACGCGTTGCCGCGTTCAATACCGGCCTCTCCGCCGAAAGCCGTGCCGCTGCCTTGCTGCTGGCCAAGGGCTACCGCATCCTCGCCCGCCGCTTTCGTACCCCCCATGGCGAGATCGACATTGTCGCCAAGAAACGCAGCCTGATCGCCTTTGTCGAGGTGAAGGCCCGCGCCAGCCTGGACGAGGCCGCCTATGCCGTGACGCCCCGCCAGCAGGCCCGGATCATGGATGCCGCCCAGGCCTGGCTGATGACGCATCCCGAACATGCGGAATTCGACCTGCGTTTCGACGTCGTGCTGATTGCGCCAAGACATTTGCCACGCCATCTGTTAGCGGCATTCGACGCCAGTACCTGAGTTTTCGCCTTCCCGACCACAATTCCGGACCCCAGCATGACCTTGAACGTCGCCGTCCAGATGGACCCCATTGCGCGCATCAATCACAAGGGCGATTCGACCTTCGCGATGTTGCTGGAAGCCCAGAAGCGTGGCCACAAACTGTCCTATTACACGCCGGACAAGCTCTCGCTGCGCGGCAATGACGTGGTGGCGCCAGTGCAATCGCTGTCGGTGCGCGATATCGAGGGCGATTATTTCACCCTCGGCGATCCCACCCGCACCAACATGGAATCCTTCGACGTGGTGTTGCTGCGGCAGGACCCGCCATTCGATCTCGCTTACATCACCTCGACGCATCTGCTCGAGCGCATTCATCCGAAAACGCTGGTGGTCAATGATCCGGCCTCGGTGCGCAACGCGCCGGAGAAGATTTTCGTGATGGGCTTCTCGGACCTGATGCCGCCGACGCTAATCTCGCGCGACAAGGACGAGATTAATGCATTCCGCGCCGAGCATGGCGCTGTGGTGATGAAGCCGCTGCATGGCCATGGCGGCGCAGCGGTGTTTCGCGTGCTGCCGCAGGACATGAATTTCGGTTCGCTCTACGATCTGTTCTCCGTGACCTTCAAGGAGCAGTGGGTCATCCAGCGCTTCCTCCCCGAAGTGAAGCATGGTGACAAGCGCATCATCCTGATCGACGGCGAATTCGCGGGTGCCGTGAACCGCGTGCCGGCTGAAGACGATTTGCGCTCCAACATGGTGCGTGGCGGCGCCGCCAAGGCCACCGAACTCTCGCCGCGTGAGCGCGAAATCTGCGAACGTGTCGGACCGGCACTGCGTAATCTCGGTCTGCTGTTCGTCGGCATCGACGTGATCGATGGCAATCTCACCGAGATCAACGTGACGTCGCCCACGGGCATTCGCGCCATCGCCAAGCTTGGCGGACCGGATGTCGCGGCGCGGGTCTGGGACGTGATCGAAGCGAAGCGGAAGTAAACTCCGCTCGCGTCACTCGCTGCGCTGCGTCAATACTTGACGCAGCAGTTTGAATTCCATTTGTCGCAATTCTCCGCCTGCTGCTTTTGCTTGCCAGTCATGGACGGCAAGCGCAGCATGCCGATGCACGCTCGACCAATCGAGCGGCCCGCTACATGTGGCGGCAAGCAAAAGCATATCAGTGGAGAAACGCATGACTTCAGAAGTTTCGCGAAGGTCCCTGCTCTCGCTCGGCGCTGGTTTGGGCGCAAATCTTCTCGCTCCCGGCCTCATCGGCAGCGCATCGGCCAAGGCACCAAAGCTCGGCACACAGGCGCCCTACTTCCACCGTTTCATGTTAGGCAGCGCGGAAGTCACCGTTGTCTCCGACGGACCTTTGCCGCTCGGCGATCCCTCCGGCACATTCGTCGGCGTACCCAAGGAAGACGTGCAGAAGATGCTGACGGATAATTTCCTCAGCAGCAGCAATGTCGTGCTCGAACAGAACGCGCCGATCGTCAACATGGGCGACAGACTGATCCTGTTCGACACCGGCATGGGCACGTCGCAACTGTTCGGCAACACCACGGGTCGCCTGCAGAAAAGTATGGCCGAAGCCGGTATCAAGCCCGGCGATATCGATGCCGTGGTGTGCTCGCACGCCCATATCGATCATATCGGCGGCATCGTCGATGCCAATGACAAGCCGCTATTTCCCAACGCGCAGATCTATCTCAGCGAGGAAGACTTCAAGTTCTGGACCGACGAAGGCAAGCTCGGTTCGCCGCTCAAGGACTTCATCGTCCATGCGCGCAAGAACCTGCTGCCGGTGAAGGATCGCCTGGTGTTCTTCAAGGACGGCCAGGAGTTCCTGCCGGGCGTCACCGCCATGCATGCACCTGGCCATACGTTCGGCCACCACATGTTCATGATCCAGTCGGACGGGAAATCTTTCGCCTTCCTCGGCGACCTCACCCATCATCAGGTGCTGCTGCTGGAGAAGCCGCGGATGGAGTTCGCCTATGACTCCGATCCGAAGATGGCGGCGGCGACGCGGGTGAAGATGCTCGACATGCTCGCAGCCAACAAGACCGCCGTGATGTCCTATCACTTCGCGTGGCCGGGCTATGGTCATGTGGTGAAATCAGGCGACGGCTTCCGCTATATCGCCGAGCCGATGGTGATGAATCTCTAGCGGAAATCCTGCGGCTTTCCTGCGGCGATCTTGAGACAGTGACCGCCGCAGGAATTCCGCAGCAATTCATCCTCACGCCGCGGATGAGGCGTCCCTCGGACGTCTCTCCGCTCCGCGTTTGTAGATCCGGAACGTGCCACGTCCGGCATCCTTCGCCGCATAGAGCGCCGAATCGGCCATGGCTGCCAATTGCGATGACGTGCAGTTATCGGCCAGCGCGATGCCGACCGATGCGCCAACCCGCAACTGTTGTCCGCGATGATCAATCGGCAGTCCCAACTGCGTCACAATCGCACGCGCCGTCTCCGAGGCTTCCTCGAATTCCGCGTGAGGCCCCAGCAGAACCGCGAATTCGTCACCGCCGAGTCGTGCGACCAGTTCCGCACCGGCACAGATGTTGCGAATTCGATTTGCAACGACGGTCAGGCAGGCATCGCCCGCTGCGTGGCCGAAACAGTCATTGACCGGCTTGAATTCATCGAGATCGATCAACAGCAGCGCGCCGAACGGCTTCACCTTGATGGCCGACGCCGCATCGAACAGCGACAGCTTGGTTTGAAACTGGCTGCGATTGGCGAGGCCGGTCAGCGTATCGAATTCGGCGAGATAGCGATTGCGATCCGCCAGAATTTTCTCTTCGGTGATGTCTTGCTTCATGCCGAAGATGCGGACGGCAACGCCATCGACCGACTCGACAGTGGCCGTGATCCTGATCCAGCGCCGGTTGCCCTTGAAGGTGATGATCTCCGCATCGAGACTGAAGCCCGTGCGATCCTCGATGGCCTTGCTGCGCCGCTTCGTCAGTTCCCTGACGGATTCTTCGGGATAACAGGCGAGCGCCTCCTCGCGAATCGGCGTCGAGCCACGCGGTAGATCGAAGATGTCATAGACGACATCGGTCCAGACCAGCGATTCATCGGAGAGGTCGCATTCCCAGACGCCGATTCGTGCCGCAGCCGAGGAGCGATCGAAGATCTTCCGGCTATGCGCCAGCGAAGCAGCCTGTTCGTCGATGATGGTTTGCTGGGCTTCGATCTGCGCCTTCAGCGCAGCGATCAGGTCGGCGTCATCCGGAGCGTCTGGCGGCATCGACAAGCGATCTGACATCTGCGGGCACCCGGTCTTCGTCTCGAAGCTGATAGGATGCTTTGCATGACGTGTTTAAGATTTTCTACGCCAATGGCCGACTTCAGCCAAAACCAGCATACTTTACCGCTACATTTCGTTCACTGATTGTTCTTGATGTAGAAGCAACCTTAGGTTACGCTCTCATCTCGAATGGGGGCGGCATGGTTCAACGGGTTTCCACCGTAGCCTTTGAGGGGATCGAGGCCCGCGCGGTCGACGTGCAGGTTCAGGTCGTGCCCGGTCTGCCGAATTTTTTGATCGTCGGCCTGCCCGACAAGGCAGTATCCGAAGCGCGCGAACGGGTCCGTGCCGCGCTGGTCGCCTCGGGTCTGGCGCTGCCGGCACGGCGGATCATCGTCAATCTCGCGCCCGCTGACTTACCCAAGGAAGGCAGCCATTACGATCTGCCGATCGCTCTCGGATTGATGGCCGCGATCGGCGCGATTCCGCCGGATGCATTGACAGGCTTTACCGTGCTCGGCGAACTCGGTCTCGATGGCTCGCTCGCGCCAGTGGCTGGCGTACTGCCTGCAGCGATCGGCGCCAATGCGCGCGACGAGGGATTGATCTGCCCAGAAGCCTGCGGCGCGGAAGCCGCCTGGGCCAGTCCCGATATCCAGATCATCGCCGCGACGTCGCTGATCCAGATCGCCAATCACTTTAAGGGCACGCAGGTTCTGTCGCGGCCGCAGCCGAAGATACATGCGCGTGAGGAAACGCTGCTGGATCTGCGCGACATCAAGGGACAGGAAAGCGCCAAGCGCGCGCTGGAGATCGCTGCCGCGGGCGGCCATCACCTGCTGATGGCAGGGAGTCCAGGATCAGGCAAATCCATGCTGGCGGCACGGCTCCCGTCGATCCTGCCGCCACTATCGCCGGCGGAGCTCCTCGAAGTCTCGATGATTGCGTCGGTGGCCGGCGAGATCAAGGACGGCGCACTCACCTCACGCCGGCCGTTCCGCGCACCGCATCATTCCGCCAGCATGGCCGCACTCACAGGCGGCGGCCTGCGCGCGCGGCCGGGCGAGATTTCGCTGGCGCATCAAGGCGTGCTGTTTCTCGACGAACTGCCGGAGTTCGATCCGCGCGTGCTGGATTCGCTGCGCGCGCCGCTTGAGAATGGCGAGGTGGCGGTCTCGCGCGCCAATCACCGCGTCACCTATCCCGCGCGCTTTATGCTTGTTGCTGCGATGAATCCATGCCGCTGCGGTCACGCGTTCGAGCCGGGCTTCTCCTGCAAACGTGGCCGCATCGATCGCTGCACCTCGGATTATCAGGCGCGCATCTCGGGCCCCTTGATGGATCGCATCGATCTGCGCATCGAAGTCCCGGCGGTGACCGCGGCGGATCTCATTCTGCCGCCACCGTCGGAAGGTTCCGCCGAAGTCGCGGCGCGTGTCGCCGCCGCGCGCGATCTGCAGACCATGCGCTATGCGGCGGCGGGATTGCCGGGCACACATACCAATGCCTCCGCGCCCGCCTCTGTGCTGGAAACGGTAGCGCAGCCGGATGCGCAGGGGCTGATATTGTTGCGCGATGCCGCCGAAACGATGCGACTGACCGCGCGCGGTTATCACCGCGTACTGCGCGTGGCGCGGACGCTGGCGGATCTCGACGGCGCCGAGAAAATCGGGCGGCTGCATCTGGCCGAGGCGTTGTCTTATCGCGCGCTGGCGGAGGACATTCGCCGAGCTGCTTGACGTCTCCTCCTCGCCACTGATGTGGACGTCAACGCGATAGTAACGAGTTTTGTTTACGCTCTGCTCACCATAACCCCGCATTGCGGGGCCAGGGCGAGTACCGTGTCATGCTGCGTTTCAAGATTTTAGCCTCGACGATTCCCCTGGCGCTAGCAGCCTTTCTCGCCCGCGGCGATCTCGTGAGCGGAACGCATCCCTGCATCTCCACCGGTGAGACCACCATCCAGATCGCCGCCATGCCCTGGCAGGCGCAATCGCATGTCAGCTTCACGAGCGATCCCCAGCAGGCGACCGTCCGTGTGCAGATCGTCGACAGCGCCGAAACCGCCGACTTTGTCGTGCTCGATGATGCCGATGCAGCGGAACCCGATGCCTGCCCCGTCACGGCCGCGACGCGCTTCATCGGCATTGCCGACACATCGGCGAGTTCGGAGCCCGTTATCTATCTGTCGGAACAGGGCGACGCCGACTACCGGATCTTCGTGAAATCTCGCAGCTTCACGGCGCGCGACGCCGCAGCGCTGATCGTCAGCGCCCACAGCCGCAGCCCGGCGCGGATGGCAGCGGCCAGCCTCTAAGAAGAGGATTAACGCTTCATCAACCATGTCTGCGCGGGCAAATTCAAAACTGCCACCGCGCAAGCACTTGGCAACAACATACCCGCATTGTTTCTGAGATCTGCGATCGCCTGATCGCGGCCTGTATTCGCGTGCAATCGCGAGCCATGATGTGACAAGCCGGAGTGCTGATCTGTGGCGAAAGGTGTCTTCCGGATCAAGGTCTACTTCCGCCGCTTTGCGCGCCGTTTTCCGTGGCTTGCTTTTGTCATCCGCTCCTTCGTGATGTTCTCGGCTGCCTTCGGTGGCGCCTATGGTTTCATCTCAGGTTCGACCTCGAAAGACTCAGGTTACGACCCGCACGCTTTTGCGATCGGCGCCAGCTTCCTGTTCGCGCTGGCCTGCGTCGCCCTGGCCACCATGAGCATCCGCATGCGCTTCATGGGCAAACGGATGCGCAAACTGGCTGCGCATAATGAAGCCTTGGTCGACCGGAACTGGGAATTGAAGGAAGCCGAAGAGCGCGCGCGCAGCCTGTTCGAAGCGCAAGGCGACCTGATCGTAATCCGCAATAGCGAAGGCTGCATCACCTTCGTCAACGATGCCTATTGTGCGCTGGCGGAACAATCACGCGAAGCATTGATCGGCAGCCGTTTCGAACTCACGCTGCTGGAGCAGGGCGATATCGCCAACGAGCCCAACGGCACCAGCATGCACGATCAGAAGATCGCCACGGCGACCGGTCCGCGCTGGATCGCCTGGCGCGAAGGTCTGGTGCGGATCGATGCGGGCCAGCCCGCCGAGTTGCAATGCGTTGGACGCGATGTCACCGACCGCACCCAGACCGAGCGCGCCCTCGGTGAAGCGCGCGACCATGCCAATGCCGCCAACCGCGCCAAGTCACGGTTCCTTGCGATGGCGTCGCATGAAATCCGCACGCCGCTGAACGGCATTCTCGGCATGAGCGGCTTGCTGCTCGATACGCCGCTGACCCCCGAACAGATCACGTACGCCAAGGCCGTGAAGACCTCCGGCGATGCGCTGCTGTCGCTGATCGAGGAGCTACTGGATTACTCCAAGATCGAGGCCGGCAAGATCGATCTGGAACATCGCCCCTTTGCACTAGCCGGATTGATCGAGGACATCACCGAATTGCTGGCGCCGCGCGCGCAGGCACGCAATCTCGAAATCGCGGCCTATGTCGATGAGCGATTGCCGCTGACAGTGATGGGCGATGCGGCGCGCCTGCGCCAGGTGCTGCTCAATCTCGCCGGCAATGCCATCAAGTTCACGGCGACCGGCGGCGTAGCGCTGATCGTCGAACCCGGCATCTGGCAGAACGAAGTCTCTTTCCTGGTGCGCGACACCGGCATCGGCATCGCGCCGGATGCGCAGCAGCGCATCTTTCGCGAATTCGAACAGGCAGACGAGGGCACCGCGCGCCATTATGGCGGAACGGGTCTTGGCCTCAGCATCAGCGAGCGCATCGTCAAGCGCATGAACGGCCGCATCACGCTGCAGAGCACGCTCGGTGCCGGCTCGACATTCGAAGTGTCTATCCCGCTCGCCGCTTCCGACAGCGGCACCGCGACCTTCGTGCCGCCGGATCTCACGGGCCTTTCGGTGATGCTGGTGGCGCCACAAACCATCGAAGCTTCGCTCACAGCCCTGCGACTCGGGCGATGGGGCGCGCAGACCTGCACTGTCTCCGATCTCGCCGTCGCGCAAGCGCTGCTGCCCGAACGTTCATGGCACGCCGTCATGATCGATCGCGCTCTTGGTGCTGACGCTGCCGAGCAGCTTGCGAACGCTGCAATTCCGCACGCGCTGCGACGGATCGTGCTGTTCACGCCGGCGATGCGTCATGAGCTGCAGCCCACAACGCCGAGTGCGTTCACCGGCTATCTGGTGAAGCCGCTGCGTGCGACCTCGCTCGCCGCGCGCCTGACATTACAGACGGACTCACCGACGATCGCCGCCGATGATCCGTTGGATCGCGATCCGGCCACACCGGAACTAACGGAGGCGATGGCACCCAGCCTCTCGATCCTGGTCGCCGAAGACAACGAGATCAACGCGCTACTGATGCGCTCGTTGCTAACGCGGCTTGGCCACAAGCCGGTCGTAACCACCAATGGCGAAGAGGCACTGGAATCCTGGCTCGCCTCCGACTCCGCAGGCACGCCCTATGACCTCGTCCTGATGGATATCCAGATGCCAAAGCTCGACGGCATCGAGACCACCAAACGCATTCGCGCGCGCGAGGCCGGTCAACGCGTCAGGCGTACCCCGATCCTGGCCCTCACAGCGAACGCACTGGTCGAAGATCGCTATGCCTGTTTCGAAGCCGGCATGGACGGCTTCCTGATGAAGCCGCTGGATCGCGATAAACTCGCCGAAGCCCTCAAGGGACTTGCTACATCGCGGCATATCGCCGCCTAGCTCACTTTCACTGTCACACCTCCGCAACACGTCCGTCACACGGCTGTTGAACGCCCGTGATGTCTGGTGCGGATAGGCCGCATCGATGATTCGCGTGATGCCTGCGGCACAAGGCGATTGAGTTGGGGATGGCCATGCACGGCAACGAACTGGTGCGACCGAAGCAGGGTTTCATGCAGATGTTGCGGCCCCAGAACATGAGCGCCGCCGCACAGACTGCGATCACCTGGTTCAAACCGCCGCTGCATCTCCATCCCGCCAACGGCATTCCGGTCGCCACGACTTCTCTGGGCCGGATGGGTCCGCTTGAAGTTCGCCTCGCGCAGGACAAGCGCGACGTGAAGCGCGCGCAGCGGCTGCGCTACAAGGTATTCTACAAGAACGGCACCGCGATCGCCGACGCCGCCACCATGCTGGCACGCCGCGACAAGGATGCATTCGACAAGATCTGCGATCACCTTCTCGTCGTCGATCACGATGCCAAGCCCACACTGTCCGGCAAGCAGCCGGTGGTCGGCACCTATCGCCTGCTACGCCATGAGGCGGCCATGCAGAACGGGGGTTTCTATACCGACAGCGAATTCGATCTGTCGGGGATGATCGAGCGCCATGCGGGTCTGCGCTTCCTCGAACTCGGTCGCTCCTGCGTGCTGCCGCGCTACCGCAACAAGCGCACCGTCGAATTACTGTGGCAGGGCATCTGGAGCTACGTGCGACAGAACAAGTTCGACGTCATGATCGGTTGCGCCAGTTTTGAAGGCACCGATCCGGATCGCCTCGCGCTGCCGCTGTCGTTCCTGCATCACAACGCCCGCGCGCCCGAAGCCTGGCGCGCCCGCGCGCATCCGTCGCGCTATGTCGAGATGAACCGGATGGCCGCGGATGCCATCGACACCAAGGCGGCGCTTCGTGCGCTACCGCCGCTGATCAAAGGCTATCTACGGATCGGCGCCATGATCGGCGACGGCGCCGTGATCGATCATCAGTTCGGCACCACCGACGTTCTGATCGTGATGCCGGTGACGTCGATCGGCGCACGCTATATCGAGCATTTCAGCACGGACACCTCACGCCACGCGGCGTAATCGCTTAGAGGCGACGCAGCGCGACGTTTTCCACCACGTGATCCGCGCCCTTTTTGAGGATAAGCGTCGCACGCGGCCGCGTCGGCAGGATGTTGTCTTCGAGATTGGCGAGGTTGGTACGCTCCCAGATCGCCAGCGCCGTCGCCGTCGCTTCTTCATCCGACAGCAATGCGTAGCGATTGAAGTAGGATCGCGGATCGTGGAATGCGGTGTCGCGCAGCGCCAGAAACCGTCTCACATACCAGTCGCGCAGTACCGGCTCATCGGCGTCGATATAGACGGAGAAGTCAAAGAAGTCGGAGACCACAGGCACCGCCTTGCCGTCGCGCGGCAGGCGGCCGGTCTGTAGCACATTGACGCCTTCGACGATCAGGATGTCGGGCTGATCGACCTCGACCCACTTGTTTGGGACCACGTCGTAAGTGAGATGCGAATACACAGGCGCGCGGACGGCATTGCGGCCGGCTTTGATGTCACTGAGAAACTGTAGCAGCGTTGGCAGATCGTAGCTTTCGGGAAAGCCCTTCTTCTGCATGATGCCTTCGCGCTCAAGCACCGCATTCGGATAGAGAAAGCCGTCGGTAGTGACGAGATCGACCTTGGGCCGCGGCGACCATCTTGCGAGCAGTGCCTGCAGCACGCGGGCGGTGGTCGACTTGCCGACAGCCACCGACCCGGCGACGCCGATGATATAGGGCATCTTGCGATCCTCGATGCCGAGGAACTTGCGCTGCGCGTAATACAGACGTTGTGTCGCCGTGACATAGATCGAAAGCAGGCGGGACAGCGGCAGGTAAATCTCTTCGACCTCGCGCAGATCGAGGCGATCATACATCGAACGCAGGGCGGCGATCTCGCCGGCCTCCAGCGTCATCGGCGTATCGTCGCGCAGCTTGGCCCACTGCTCGCGCGAGAAATTCCGATAGGGATTGTATTGTTGGTCTGCCCGCATATCCATGAAGCGGTCCCCGTTGTGATCGACGCTGTTACTCGCTCTTGCGCGACGCTTTCTCTTGCAGTCCGGATTGCGACGTGCGCTGACCGAGCGCCGCCTCGACCTCCTGAATCGTTACGCCGCGCGCTTTCAGCAGCACCAGCAGATGAAACAGCAGGTCGGCACTTTCATTGATCAGATTGGTGCGATCGTTCTCAACCGCCGCGATCACGGTCTCGACCGCTTCCTCGCCGAATTTCTTGGCGCAATGCTCCGCGCCCTTGTCGAGCAGCTTACGGGTATAGGACGCGTCGCCACCCGCCGCCGCGCGGGCGTCGATGGTGTCGGCGAGATCGTGAAGCGTAAAAGCCATTTCGGCGCCTTGTTGGCTGGGCAGCGCAGACTCCTGCCAGAGATTGACCTAGGGGTCGAGCCGCATCGGCAGTCCGGCCCGGACCATATGATCCTTGGCCTCGCGAATGGTAAATTCCCCGAAGTGAAAAATCGAGGCCGCCAGCACCGCGGTGGCGTGGCCGCTCCTGATACCTTCGACCAGATGATCGAGATTACCGACGCCGCCCGAGGCGATCACCGGTACGCCGATGCTGTCGGCGATGGCCCGGGTCAGTTCGATATCGAAGCCGGAACGGGTGCCGTCGCGGTCCATCGAGGTGAGCAGGATTTCACCGGCCCCCAATGAAACGACTTCCTGGGCGAATTCGATGGCATCGATACCGGTCGACTTGCGGCCGCCATGGGTAAAGATCTCCCAGCGCGAGCCAGACCGTTTGGCGTCGATCGCCACCACGATGCACTGGTCGCCGAACTTCTCGGCGGCTTCCTTGACGAACTGGCGATTGGCCACCGCGGCCGAATTGATCGAGACCTTGTCGGCACCGGCGCGCAGCAGCGTCTTGATATCGTCCACCGTGCGCACGCCGCCGCCGACCGTCAGCGGCATGAAACAGGCTTCTGCCGTGCGACGGACCACGTCCATCATGGTACCGCGGTTTTCGTGGGTGGCGTTAATGTCGAGGAAAGTGAGTTCATCGGCGCCAGCCGCATCATAAGCGATCGCAGCCTCGACGGGATCGCCGGCATCGCGCAGGTCGACGAAGTTGACGCCCTTCACCACGCGTCCATCCTTGACGTCGAGGCAGGGGATGACGCGGACTTTGAACATGGCTCGGTCCTTATGCCGCCTGCTTGATGAGTTTCAGCGCCTCGGCCGGATCAATCCGCCCGTCATACAGCGCACGGCCGGAGATCGCGCCTTCGAGCTTCGCAGCACGTGGCTCAAGCATGGCCTTGATATCATCGATGGAGGCGAGACCGCCCGAGGCGATCACCGGAATTGAAATCGAATCTGCCAGCGCAATCGTCGCATCCCAATTGATACCCTTGAGCAAACCGTCGCGCGCGATATCGGTGAAGATGATGGCGGCGACGCCAGCATCTTCAAAACGCTGCGCGATTTCCAGCGCAGTGACGGTCGAGGTCTCAGCCCAGCCCTCAACGGCAACCTTGCCGTCGCGGGCATCCAGACCGACGGCGACCTTGCCCGGAAATTTCTTCGCGGCTTCCTTCACCAGAGCTGGATCGCGCACCGCGGCCGTTCCGATGATAACGCGGGTAATGCCCTTGGAGAGCCAGGCTTCCACCGTCTTGAGATCGCGAATGCCGCCGCCGAGCTGCACCGGCATCTTGATGACCTTCAGCATCGATTCCACGGCCTGCGCATTCACCGGCTTGCCTGCAAAGGCGCCATCGAGATCGACTACATGAAGATATTCGAAGCCTTGAGTCTCGAAGTCGCGCGCCTGTGCGGCGGGATCAAGGTTGAACACAGTGGCGCGCGCCATGTCGCCCTGCTCAAGGCGAACGCACTGGCCGTTTTTCAGATCGATGGCGGGAAATAGAATCACGGCTTCCACTTCAGAAAGTTCGAAATCAGAGCCAGCCCGAAACGCTGGCTCTTTTCGGGATGAAATTGCGTACCGATCGCGGTGTCCTTGCCGACGATGGCAGTGATAGGACCGCCGTAATCGGCGCGCGCCAGTACATCGGCCTCGTTGACCGCATTCAGGTGATAGGAGTGCACGAAATAGGCGTGGCGACCCTTCGGCCCAAGCGGCAGGCGCTCCAACACCGCGTGCTCACGCACCATGTCGAGCGTGTTCCAGCCCATATGGGGGATCTTCAGATTCTCTTCGCGCGGCTGGATCTTCTCGACATCGCCGGCGATCCAGTTGAGCCCGTCGGTCGTGACGTGCTCCTTGCCCTTGGTCGCCATCAGCTGCATGCCGACGCAGATGCCGAAAAAAGGTCGAGCCTTGTCGCGCACCGCTTCGGTCATCGCCTCGACCATGCCGTCCAGCGAATCCAGTCCCTTGCGGCAATCCGCAAAGGCGCCGACGCCGGGCAGCACGATGCGATCGGCGCGGAACACCGCTTCGGGATCGCGCGTGACGATGATTTTCTCCGGCACATCCATGCTGCGCGCGGCGCGCTCGAATGCCTTCGCCGCTGAGTGCAGGTTACCGGAGCCGTAATCGATAATGGCAACGCTCACCGTGTCACTCCCGGTTGCGGGAATAACCCGATGATGTCGTTTTGCGCCAGAGACGGCGGACGCGAGAATGCTTGGCCGGGCGCGTGACGGGTCGGCGGCGGACCGCCGCGATCGCTCGCCCACTGATCGTTGACTGCGTTGTGCTGCGCGGTCCAGCGATCGAAGAAGCGACGCTCGGCGGCATCCTTGTTATCGGCGACGACCACATCGAGCTGACGCCACTTGCCACGCGACAGCGTCCAGCGGCGCAGGCTGGCGGCCTCGAAGCCCATCAGCAGCGCAAACAGCAGCATCACGACAAAACGGGCGCCGAGATCGACCTTCAACATCGACAGCGCGACTTCGCCGGCGATCGACAGCACGACATAGCCGAGCAGTGCCCACCACAGCCGATGATAGATCAGCCAGATCAGGCCGGCGACGAACGCCCAGAAATGGAATCCATCGCGCACGAACTCGAACTTGTCCGTTGCCGCAAACGGCTCAGGGCCGGCACCGCGAGGTGCGTGAACTGTGTAGACCGGCATGGCAAACTCCGCCCGAAACCGTAGAGGCCGATCAGCCGCCGAGCTGACCCTTGGTGGATGGCACTTCGCCGGCATTGCGCGGATCGATCGCAACACCCGCCCGCAGCGCCCGCGCCAGACCCTTGAAGCAGGATTCGGCAATGTGATGGCTGTTCTCGCCATATAGGGTTTCGACGTGCAAAGTCACGCCCGCATTGCCCGCAAAGGCGTTGAACCACTCGCGCACCAGTTCGGTGTCGAATTCGCCGATCTTGTGGGTCGGGAAAGTCGATTTGAACACCAGCACCGGCCGGCCGGAAATATCCAGCGCCACCCGGGTCAGGGTCTCGTCCATCGGCATATAGACCGAGGCATAGCGCGTGATCCCGGCCATGTCGCCAAGTGCCTGCTTGACCGCCTGGCCAAGCGCGATGCCGACATCCTCCACCGTATGGTGGAAATCGACATGGAGGTCGCCGACCGCCTTCACAGTGACGTCGATGCGGGAATGGCGGGCGAGCAGATCGAGCATATGGTCGAAGAAGCCGATTCCGGTGGTCGATTTGGATACGCCGGTACCGTCGAGGTTCACGGAGACCTCGATATCGGTTTCCTTGGTCTTGCGCTTGATCGTCGCCGTGCGCATGAAAACGCCTCTCCGCCTGCTGAAAACGCGCCCTTTTAACAGGGAGATGACACCTTCGCTACCGCGGGAGAGCCGATTCCGGACCGATCTTTGCCCCTATGGTGACCGGAATCCGCGCGCATCGGCCGCTGGCCTATGCTTCGTCGCCGGATTTGCAACGGCCGGTATCCGTGCCTAGATCAGGCGCTCAAGAGGGTTTCCATGAACGCATCCTATTCGGCTTCCCATGACGGATCGTCTCCGGTCTGGCACGGCACCACCATCCTGACCGTCCGCAAGGGCGGTAAAGTCGTGATCGGCGGCGACGGTCAGGTCTCGATCGGCCAGACGGTCATCAAATCCAACGCCAAAAAGGTCCGTAAACTGGGCAAGGGCGACGTGATCGGCGGCTTTGCCGGCGCCACGGCGGACGCCTTCACGCTGTTCGAGCGTCTCGAAGCCAAACTGGAGCAGTATCCCGGCCAATTGACCCGGGCGGCCGTCGAACTCGCCAAGGACTGGCGCACCGACCGGTATCTGCGCCGGCTGGAAGCCATGATGATCGTCGCCGACAAGGACGTCTCGCTGGTGCTGACCGGCACCGGCGACGTGCTCGAGCCGGAAGCCGGCGTGATGGCCATCGGCTCCGGCGGCAATTACGCACTGGCTGCGGCGCGGGCGCTGGTCGATACCGACCAGGATGCCGAGACCATCGTGCGCAAGTCGCTGGATATCGCGGCCGATATCTGCGTCTACACCAACCGCAACGTGACGCTGGAAATGCTGGAGGCATGACCGTCGCGGGTCACAATACCCGCGCGTCGTCCGGCAGCGACCTCTCGGTCAAGCAGGGCGTCGTCATCGCACTCGGCCTGCTCGCCCTGCAGGCGACTCTTCTTTATGCGATGGGGCGATTGCCGATCTGCGCCTGTGGCTACGTGAAGCTGTGGCATGGCGTGGTGCTGAGTTCGGAGAATTCACAGCACCTCACCGACTGGTACACATTCTCTCACATCATCCACGGCTTCTTGTTTTACGCCGCCACCTGGCTGCTGCTTCCACGACTGTCCTGGATCGCGCGCCTGATCGTCGCCATGCTCATTGAAGGCGGCTGGGAGCTGCTGGAAAATTCGAGCTGGATCATCGAACGCTATCGCGCGGGTACGATGTCGCTGGATTATTTCGGCGACAGCATCGTCAATTCACTGGCTGATACACTCTCGATGATCACGGGCTTCATCCTTGCGCGGAAGCTCCCAGTCGCCGCGACCGTCGCGATCGCGCTTCTGTTCGAGGTACTGGTCGGCCTGCACATTCGCGACAATCTCACTTTGAACGTGATCATGCTGATTCATCCATTCGAAGCGATCCGAACCTGGCAGGCCGGCCCACCTATTATCTGATCCGCTTGTCCCCACGCCCTTCTCAACTTACGTAGAGTGACATGACCGACTTTTCTCCCCGCGAAATCGTAAGCGAACTCGACCGGTTCATCGTCGGCCAGCACGACGCCAAGCGCGCGGTATCGATCGCGCTGCGCAATCGTTGGCGGCGCCTGCAACTGACCGGATCGCTCCGCGACGAAGTGCTGCCAAAGAACATCCTGATGATCGGCCCCACCGGCGTCGGCAAGACCGAGATCGCACGGCGGCTGGCGAAGCTCGCCGGCGCGCCTTTCATCAAGGTCGAAGCCACCAAGTTCACCGAGGTCGGCTATGTCGGCCGTGATGTCGAGCAGATCATCAGGGACCTCGTCGAGGTCGCGATCTCGCTAACCCGCGAGCGCAAGCGCAAGGACGTCCAGGCGCGAGCTCAGCTCGCCGCCGAGGATCGCGTGGTCGATGCGCTGGTCGGCGCCACCGCGAGCGCAGCAACGAAAGAGTCGTTCCGCAAGAAGCTCCGCACCGGCGAGCTCAACGACAAGGAGATCGAGATCGAGGTTCAGTCCTCCGGCGGCCCCTCGATGTTCGAAATCCCGGGAATGCCCGGCGCGCAGATGGGCGCGATCTCGATTGGCGATATCTTCGGCAAGATGGGGAAGGGCACCAAGACGCGCCGCCTCCGGGTAGAAGATGCGCATGAGCCGTTGGTGAATGAGGAAGCCGACAAGCTGCTCGACAGCGACGCGCTCGTGCAGGAAGCGATTTCAGTCGTCGAGAACAACGGCATCGTGTTCCTCGACGAGATCGACAAGATCTGCGTGCGTGATGGGCGCAGCGGCGGCGAAGTCTCGCGCGAAGGCGTGCAACGCGACCTGCTGCCGCTGATCGAAGGCACTACCGTCTCCACCAAGCATGGCGCGGTGAAGACCGACCACATCCTGTTCATCGCGTCCGGCGCATTCCATATTGCCAAGCCGAGCGATCTCTTGCCGGAATTGCAGGGCCGCCTGCCGATCCGCGTCGAGCTCAATGCGCTGACCCGCGACGACATGCGCCGCATTCTCACCGAGCCGGAGGCTTCGCTGATCAAGCAGTATGTGGCGCTATTGCAGACCGAAGGCGTGACGCTGGAATTCGCCGACGACGCCATCGATGCACTGGCCGACGTTGCCGTTGCCGTGAATTCAAGCGTCGAGAATATCGGCGCACGACGTTTGCAGACGGTGATGGAGCGCGTGCTCGACGAGATTTCCTTCGCTGCGCCCGATCGCAACGGCGAGACCATCCGAATCGATGCCGCCTATGTGCAGAAGCATGTGGGGGATCTGGCGAAGAATTCGGATCTGAGCCGGTTTATTTTGTGAGACGAAGCACCGACCTTTCGCTCCCTCGCCCCGCTCTTGCGGGGAGAGGTTAAGAACGCGCCCGCCTGATCCGCACATACAGCGCACCGGCGCCGCCGTGCCCGATATGCGCTTCCTCGAATCCAACCACCAGCGAACGAAACTCCGGCAACCCCAGCCAGAGCGGCACCTGGCGGCGCAGGATACCGCGTTCGGATTCGGGGCCGGTTGTCCGGCCCTTGCCGGTGATAACCAGCACGAAAGTCATGCCGTCATGGCTGGCGCGATGCAGGAATGCCGACAGCGCGTGATGTGCGCGCGTCTGTGTCATTCCGTGCAGATCGATCCGCGCGTCGATGTCCTTGCGACCGCGCGAGAGCTGCGAACGCTCGCGACGGCCGAGCGGCGCCAGAGGCGGCACGGGCGGCGGCACAGGCTTTGCGGTTTTGAGGATTGCCGGCGGTGCCGAGGTCATCTTCCTGGGCGCCGCGACTTTCACAAGCGTTGGCGCATCTTCCGCAGGCTCCGGCTTCACCACGCGCTTCTTGCGCAGCGGCTTGACCTGTTTGGCGACCAGTTCCCACAGCGCGCGCTCCTCTTCGCTCAGCACGCGGCGACGGCGCGGCGCCACGGGATCGATGAGTTGCGGTGGACGTGAACGCTTCATTGCCAGGGGAAACGGAAGAGGGACTGCGGCTGCTTCGCTTCGCGACGATACACGCGGTGCCTGGCTTTGGCACGTTTCGGTTTAACTTCCCGCTTCGCTTCAGGTTTTACTTCGGGTTTTTTCTGCGACTTCGCCTCGGCTGCGACTTGAGGCGCGACCGCAGGCCGTGCCTCCGGCAATGGCACTGTCGTAGCCACGGCCGGCGGGGATGCCGGAGCGGGCGCGACTGCAGCCGCAGCTGGTTTTGCAACTGGCAATGGCGTCGTCATTGTCACGGCTGGCGCCGCGGGCTTCGACGCGACCGATGTATCAGACCTGGACGTATCGGGCCTTGCTGCAGCCTTGTTATCGATCGCGAAATTTTCGACCTTCGATGCTTCGACCGGCTTCGGCTCGGTCTGCGGAAACAGCTTTGCGATTGTCTCCGACGGCCGCGCATCGGGCAGCGGCATGTGATGGCCGCGCACAGAGGGATCGAGACTCTTCGGTACCAGCATAACAAAGCGCGCAGGATGGCGCATCCGGCCGGCGACTCGGCCAGCTTCTGCGCCGGCCCCAAAATACAGATCGGCACGGGCCGGACCGACAATGGCCGAGCCGGTGTCCTGCGCTACCATCAGGCGACGGAACGGCGTCTTTGCCGTATCCGAGTCGACAGGCAGATCGCCTTCGATGAAGAACGGTGTGCCATAGACATGCAACGACTTGTCGACGGCGATGGATCGGCCCGGCGTCAGCGGCACGCCTTGCGCACCGACGGCTTCGTCTTTGTCGGAGAGCTGCACTTCGCGAAAGAAGACATAGGAGCGATTCTGCCGACGCAGTTCGCTCGCGGCATCCGGGTTCTCTTCCATATATTGCCGGATACGCTGCATCGACATCTGCTCGCGCGGAATGATGCCCCGATCAATCAGCACGCGACCGACCGGCGTATAGCGATAGCCATTATGCGCATCGTAATTGATCCGCACCGTGCTGCCGTCTTCGAGGCGGACGCGCGCCGAGCCCTGGATCTGCGTGAACAGCAAATCGGTCTGGCTCTTCAGCCAGACGATTTCGAGCCCGCGCCCGGCGATGGCGCCGTCTTCGATCTCACCACGATCATAATAAGGCACGAGTTTGCGACGGCCAATCTTGCGGAACACATCGCCGCCATTCGGCATGCTTGCGGATGACTGGCGATAGCCGCGCACAAACAGATTCGACGGGCGGCGATAGACCGGCACGGTGTAAACGTCAGTCTTCGTGCGCGAACCGTCGATCACTGGCTCATAGTAGCCGGTGACGAAACCTTCAGGCTCGCCGAGCCGTGAGATACGCAGCGGCAGAAAATGGTCTTCGAAGAAAGCGCGCGCCTTGGCGCCATCGGAAATCTCGGCAGTTCTCGCAGCCCGGCAGGGATCGCGGAGCGTGGTGCCAAGCGCCTTCGAATCCGTTGGTGAGTTGCGTTGAGCAACAATCGGCTTGCAGCTGGTGCGAAAAGCCTGGAAGGCGAGGAGGTGATCGTCCTCGCTCCAGCCGGCGATATCGGCCCAATTCACCGGCGCATATTGGCTGCCTGTGAATTCGAACGGCCATTCCCGCGGTGGATTGTGCCGCGGCACATATACAAATTGTGCAGGATCATTCTTTACGTGCTTGGCGTGACGCCGGACCCGCGCGTCTGCAGAGGCAGGAACCAACGCAGCAGCAATCACGCACAGCGCGGCAAGCCGGCCGAGCCCGGCAGCGTTATTGCACGCTGCCGGTGCCAACCAGCTTCCAATTCGGATCGCGCGAGGTGATATCGCGGGCAAAGGTCCAGACGTCGGTGATGTCGCTGACCTTGTCGGCATTGCCGTCGACCACAGCGCCGGTCTTGTCGCGCGTCACCGAAATCATCTGCGACACGAAACGCACGGTGAGCTGTGCCGCGCGATCACGCACTTCGGCCCCAACGAGTTCAGCCTTGTCGATCGAAACGAAACGGGTCTCGGTCTTCTGCTCGTTCTTCTCGCGGTCCTTGATGACGGCGTCGAACGAGTCGAACACTTCCGATGACAGCAGATCCTTCAGCGACCGACGATCGCCATTGGCAAAGGCCAACACGATCATCTCATAGGCGCCCTTCGCGCCGGTGATGAAATGGCGCGGATCGAACGACGAATCCTGGTCGACGATGGCATCGAGACCGGCGGCAAGCGGCGTGCCCGGTTCGGTGATGCCCTTCCAGCGCTCGGCGGGAGAGACGTCGGCGGCCGGTGCCGGCGCAGCCTGATCGATCGGACCGCCGGGCATCGGCACGACATTGCCTTCGGGCGGCAGAGCATCACGCGCGGCGCGGTCGAAGGGCGGACGCTCCTCGCCGGTGCGCTGTCCGAGCACGTTGCGCAGGCGGATGAAAATGAAGACCGCCAGTGCCAGGAAGATGATGGTGTAAATGTCCACGTCTTATTGCTTTCTGATCGGTGCCGGGCATGCCCGGCGGAAGACTATGCCGCCCATCGCGGTGCTGAAATCGGCTCCCGCAGGTCGGGAGATCGCGTCATGGGCGAACCTGCTCCATGTAGACATGAAACTAAGCCCAGCCAATGGCGCGCCATCGTGTCCGGCTGCGGCAAAGCGGCCTTCGCACCGGCAGCCTCGACCGCAACCGTTTCGATAAATTCTAGCGCGTTTGTCTGTCAGAGGAAATCGGATCGAACGAGGAAAACCCGCACTTTCAGTCATTTAACGTGAATTCGGGGCGAATATGACCGGTTTTGCACCTGGATGCCCAAGCGGTGGGTCAAACCAGCGATTTTCTAGCGTCCAGGTTGTGGCGTGGCATCCTTGTCGAGTGCCGCAGGCCTATGATAGCCACTCGCCGCGATCACCTCATTCAACCGTTCGTGCGGACGCCCGCGACGAACCGGTTCCACCCGCCCGGCAGCGCTTCAGGAGAATTTTCGATGGCAAACGGCAACGGCACCCCTCCGGAGCAGTCACCCCCCCAGCTCAATGTGCTAGCGCAATACACCAAGGACCTGTCGTTCGAAAACCCGAACGCCCCAGCCTCGCTGGCACCGCAGGCCCAGCAGCCGAACATCAATATCCAGATCAATGTCGGCGCCAACAATCTCTCCGAGAGCGAATATGAAGTGACGCTGTCGGTCGAGGGCAAGGCCGAGAACGCCGGCTCAGTGCTGTTCTCTTTCGAACTGGCCTATGCCGGCGTGTTCCGCATCGTCAACGTGCCACAGGAAAACCTGCACCCGCTGGTTATGATCGAATGCCCGCGCCTACTCTTCCCGTTCGCGCGCGAAATCATCGCCACCGCGGTGCGCGATGGTGGTTTCCCGCCGCTGATGCTCGATCCCGTGGATTTCGTCGGTCTGTACCGGCAGAACCTGGAACGTCAGGCTCAAGCCGACGCTGGTCCGGCAAACTAAGTTCGGGTGCTCCAAACAATAAGCTTACCTCATGGCCGGGCGTGTCCCGGCCATTGTCGTTTTACGACGGCGTTCCCAGAAATTCGTTCCAGATTGCCTTCTCGCCCATCGTTGCGACAAAGGCGCGGTGCTCGGCGCGATCGGCTTCGGTCACGCGCGGCGCAAGTGCGATCTCGCGCTGGCGGCGCGGTGCGTCATTGATGCTGCCGGTGCGCTGCGCAGGCGCTTCGTCCGCCAGGATCAGTTGCGACTGCCGGGCGCCAATGAGGTCAATATAGACTTCCGCCAGCAATTCGGAGTCGAGCAGCGCGCCGTGCTTGGTGCGGCGGGAATTGTCGATCGCATAGCGGGCGCAGAGATCGTCGAGCTTGTTCGACACACCGGGATGCTTGCGGCGCGCCAGCAGCAGCGTGTCAACGAGACGCTCGCGCGGCACCGGCGGGCGCTTGATGCGATCGAGTTCGGCATTGATGAAGCCGAGGTCGAACATGCCGTTATGAATCACCAGCGGCGAATCGCCGATGAAGGCCATGAAGTCGTCGACCACTTCGTGAAACAGCGGCTTGGTCGACAGGAACTCGGCCGACAGCCCGTGCACGTTGAATGCTTCCTGAGGCATGTCACGCTCGGGATTGACGTAGACATGGAAGGTCTGGCCGGTCGGCATCCGGTTGAAGATTTCAAGGCAACCGATTTCCACCAGCCGATCGCCCCGGAGGGGATCGAGGCCGGTGGTTTCGGTATCCATGACGATTTCGCGCATCGAACTAAGCCGGTTGTCGAATCAGGGGACGGTCAGGGCCGCCGTTGTGGCATCTTAACAGCCTCGGCGAGAATTTCACGGATCTGCTCCCGCACGGGATCCAATCCGTTCGATGTATCCACCACGAAGTCGGCGCGCTTGCGCTTTTCGGCGTCAGGCAGCTGCCGCGCCAGAATGGCATCGAGTTTCTCGGCCGTCATACCCTCGCGCGCCAGGATGCGCTCGCGCTGCTGCTCGGGATTGGTGGACACGACAACTACCGCATCGACCCGCTTTTCTCCGCCGGTTTCATAGAGCAGGGGCACATCGACCACTGCCACCGGCGCACCCGACTTCTCTGCATCGTCCAGGAATTTTCTATGATAGGCGCCGAGCAGCGGATGCACGATCTGCTCGAGCTTCTTCATCGCGGCGGCATCGTGCACTACCAGCGGCGATAGCTTCGCGCGATCGACCTTGCCATTCACGGTGGTTCCGGGAAACGCCGCCTCGATCAGCGGTGCAGCTTCGCCGTCATAGATCATGTGCACGGTGGCGTCGGCGTCATAGACCGGCACGCCGGCTTCCATGAACAACTTCGCCGTGGTGGATTTCCCCATTCCGATCGAACCGGTCAGCCCCAATACGCGCATCAAGTCCTCATCAAAATCAGATCGCGATCATCTCTTCGCCGCGCAGGAAACTCAGCAGCGGCAGTAGTGGCAGACCAAGAATGGTGAAGTGATCGCCTTCAATCAGCTCGAACAGATGCACACCCAGACCTTCGAGCTGATAGGCGCCGACACTCGTCGTCACCTTGTCGCCTGCAGCGTCCAGATAGGCATTGATCGCCGCACCATCCAGCTTGCGCATGGTCATATGCGCCACGGAGGCATTGGAGAACAACGTCGCACCATCGCAAACGACGGCAAGCGCTGAATGCAATTCGTGGGTCCGACCGGCGAGGATCGCAAGTTGTTCGGCCGCCTGTTCGCGTCCGGCGGGTTTGCTGAACATCCGATCCCCGAGCGCCAGGGTTTGATCGGCGCCAAGAACATAGCGGCCGGGATGACGCAGCGAGATAAAGGCCGCCTTCCGCTCGGCGAGCAAGGCTGCGATCTCGCCCGGCGCCTTCAACCCGGATTTCTGCTGGATGCCGCGCTCGTCGATATCCGCCGGCATCGCATCAAACGTAATGCCAGCATTCGCCAGCAACTCACGACGCGCCAAACTCTGCGACGCCAGGATCAGTGGTTGCACGCCGCGCCAAATGGTCATTCGGACATCCTCTGACGCTGGCGATCGGCCAGCAGTTTCATGATGGCTGCCGCGGTTTCCTCGATGGAGCGACGTGTCACTTCCAACAAAGCCCAGCCGTATTTGGCGCTAAGCTTGCGCGCATAGGTGACTTCGTCCGTGACCGACTGGCGATCGATATAATCGTCATTGGCCGTATCGCTACCAATGCTGAGAAGCCGGTTCTGGCGAATCTGAATCAAGCGCTCCGGCGTCGCGTGCAGGCTGACCACCAGCGGATTTTTCAACGTCTCAAGCTGATGGGGAATGGGGATGCCGGGAACGAGCGGCACATTGGCCGTGCGCACACCACGATTGGCAAGATAGATCGATGTTGGTGTCTTCGATGTGCGCGAAACGCCGACCAGAACCACGTCCGCTTCTTCGAGGCCTTCCACATGCTGGCCGTCGTCATGCATCATCGAATAATTCAGCGCGTCGATACGCTTGAAATATTCGGCGTTGAGCGTGTGCTGCGCACCGACGCGGCCGGTGGTCGACGCACCAAGATAAGCCTGAAAGAGCTGCATCACTGGCCCGATGATCGACAGGCTCGGGCTGTTGATCTCCTGGCACTTGGCTTCCAACCGGCCGACGAGATCTTTTTCCAGCAGCGTGAAGAGAACAATGCCCGGCGCTTCCTCGATTTCGGAAAGCACACGATCGAGTTGCTTTTGGCTGCGGACAAGTGGGTAGACATGTTCGACCGGGGTGACGTTGGCATATTGCGCCGCGACGGCGCGGGCCACCGTGATCAACGTCTCACCGGTCGAATCGGAGACCAGATGAAGATGAAAATAGCTGCCGGTGGTGGGCACCATGATCGTGTATGTCCTGTGAATCTCTGTGGAGCTTTTCCGGGAAATCGACCATCGCCTCAGCGGGCCCGGGATAACTCGGTTTTTTCTTCACAGGGCTCATGAAGAGGAAAAGCTCTGAGGCTGCTCTGAATGATAATGGGGTTATCCGGGTTTGTCTTGGGATAATCCAGTGCACGGCGACGGTAAGCCTTTGCGCTGCATATCGAACTTGCATGCAGGCCGCTTTGGAGAAATCACGTGGCCATGTGCATAAGCGTGGGACAGTTCCGGGATTGTTTTGGGCGGCTGAAATCCACTGTCACTTAGACTCAAACCTAAGATTCTATAAATATTATTTAAGAGAAGGATGGCTTGCGGATAGTGCGGTGATCCGCTCTGTATCGGCGCGTCCTGCAACGCGGCTTTCCGGTGAAATGTTCCGGTCTCGGCACGTGCGATGTGACGCAGTGATGCTGGAAAGAACTTTCGAATGTATGAATGGGCCAAGGCGCTGCATGTGATCGCCGTCATCTCCTGGATGGCGGGCATGCTCTATCTGCCGCGACTGTTCGTCTATCACTGCGATGCGGAGATCGGCTCGAAGCAATCCGAAACCTTCAAGGTGATGGAGCGTCGCCTGCTCAAGGCGATCATCAATCCGGCGATGATCGCCACTTGGATCCTCGGCCTGTATCTCGCCTGGGCCGGTCACTGGTTCAGCTCGGGCTGGTTTCACGCCAAACTGACGCTGGTGCTGCTGATGTCTGGCGTTCATGGCTTCCTGAGTGCCCGGGTGCGTGATTTTGCTCAGGACAAAAATGCGCGGACTTCTAAATTCTATCGAATTATCAACGAGGTACCCACAATTTTGATGATCCTGATCGTCATTTTGGTGATCGTGAAGCCGTTCTAGGCCAAATTTGTCATCACAACCGCCGTTTCGGCTCCTTGCGCGACACCCTGCGATTTTCTATATTCGCGTCATCCCACCCCACGCAGGCGGATGTGGTTTGTACCGGTTTCGCTTTTTGAACCGGCCACCGCATCAGGTTTGAAGCTCCTTCAGCACCTTCCTCGCTCAAGACTTCCTGGCCAGAGACCTGCGGACTTTCCTGATCTTTTCCAGCGTCCGCATCCGTCTTGGCTACCTCGCGCTCCCTCCCCGACTTTCCACAGGATCCCTCCCAATGCGGGAAATGAAACTCCAGGACCTCAAGGCCAAGACGCCAGCCGAGCTTGTCTCGTTTGCGGAAGAGCTCGGGGTCGAAAATGCCAGCACCATGCGCAAGCAGGAGCTGATGTTCGCGAGCTTGAAGCAGCTAGCGATCAAGGAAACCGACATCATCGGTGAAGGCGTCGTCGAGGTTCTCTCCGACGGCTTCGGCTTCTTACGGTCGCCCGATGCGAACTACCTGCCAGGTCCGGACGATATTTATGTCTCGCCCTCGCAGATCCGCCGCTTCGGCTTGCGCACTGGCGATACGGTCGAAGGCCATATCCGCAGCCCGAAGGAAGGCGAACGTTATTTCGCTTTGCTCAAGGTCAATACGCTCAACTTCGAAGATCCCGAGAAGTCGAAGCACAAGGTCAATTTCGACAACCTCACCCCGCTGTTTCCGGACCAGCGCTTCCGCCTCGAGCTGGAAGATTCGACCCGCCGCGATCTCTCGGCGCGTGTCATCGACATCGTCGCGCCGATCGGCAAGGGTCAACGCGCACTGATCGTCGCGCCGCCGCGGACGGGTAAAACCGTGCTGATGCAGAACATCGCGCATTCGATCACCGCCAACCACCCGGAATGCTATCTGATCGTTCTTCTGATCGACGAACGTCCGGAAGAAGTCACCGACATGCAGCGTTCGGTGAAGGGTGAGGTCGTCTCCTCGACCTTCGACGAACCGGCGGTGCGTCACGTTCAGGTCGCCGAAATGGTGATCGAGAAGGCCAAGCGCCTGGTCGAACATGGCCGCGACGTGGTCATCCTGCTGGATTCGATCACCCGTCTTGGCCGTGCTTACAACACCGTGGTGCCGTCATCCGGCAAGGTGCTCACCGGCGGTGTCGACGCCAATGCTCTGCAGCGTCCGAAGCGCTTCTTCGGTGCGGCCCGTAATGTGGAAGAAGGTGGTTCGCTGACCATCATCGCCACCGCGCTGGTCGATACCGGCAGCCGCATGGACGAAGTCATCTTTGAAGAATTCAAGGGCACCGGTAACTCGGAACTCATCCTGGACCGCAAGGTCTCGGACAAGCGGACTTTCCCGGCGATCGATATCTCGCGCTCGGGCACCCGCAAGGAAGAGCTCATCACCGATCCGCAGCTCCTCAAGAAGATGTATGTGCTCCGCCGCATTCTCAATCCGATGGGTACGATGGACGCTATCGACTTCCTGCTCGACAAGCTCCGCAACACGAAGAACAACTCGGAATTCTTCGATTCGATGAATACGTAAGTTTCGGGGCTGTTCGAGCGAACAGCTTCAGGACTGCAAAACGCGCCGTTGCGAAAGCAGCGGCGCTTTTTTGTGTCGGTTCTTTGTACTGACCGTTGACCGTCATTCCGGGATGTACGGAGGTCGGCGAAGACGCCTGATGCACAGACCCGGAATCCCCGATTGTTTTAAACATCTGGGGATTCTGGGTTCAGAATCCCCATTGCATCGCATCGCCCCCATCGGCAAATAGGCGATGCATCCACGCGACCAGACGATCTACGCTTTGTCCTCCGGCCGCCCGCCGACAGCGATTGCGATTGTCCGCGTGTCAGGTCCTCAGGCAGGTGAGGCGCTGACGCGTCTGGCAAGGAAGCTGCCGGCGCCACGGCTGGCGGCTCATGTTCTGCTGTCAGACGAAAAGCTTGGTCCGATCGACGATGCAGTGGTGCTGTGGTTTCCGGAACCGGCCAGTGCGACCGGGGAAGATGTTGCCGAATTTCATATCCACGGCGGACGCGCAGTGCTGGCTTCCTTGTTTGAAGCGCTGGCGGCTATCGATGGCTTACGGCCGGCGGAGCCCGGCGAATTCACCCGCCGCGCTTTCGAGAACGGCAAGCTCGACCTGACCGAGGCGGAAGGCCTCGACGATCTGATTCACGCGGACACTGACCGGCAGCGGCGTCAGGCGCTGCGGCAGCTCAAGGGACTGCTCGGCGACAAGGCGCGCAACTGGCGACAGCAGATCATCGAGGCGCTGGCCCTGGTCGAAGTCGGCATCGATTTTTCTGACGAAGGCGACGTATCCGCCGAATTGCTGGCGCCGGCTTTGGCGAAAGCATCGGCGCTGCATCGGGAGATCGAGGAGGTGCTGGCGGCGCAGGGTCGAAGCGAGCGGTTGCGCGACGGTCTGGTGGTGGCCATCGCGGGTCAGCCCAATGTCGGCAAATCGACGCTGATGAATCAGCTCGCCCGGCGCGACGTGGCAATTGTTTCACCGCATGCCGGCACCACCCGCGACGTTATCGAGGTGCAGCTCGACCTCGACGGTTATCCGGTGACGATCATCGACACCGCCGGCATTCGTGAGACGGCCGATCCGGTGGAGGAGGAGGGCGTGCGCCGGGCGCGGGCTCGGGCGGCCGAAGCGGATCTGGTGCTCTGGCTGGTGGACTCCAGCGCAGGGGCATCTCATCCAGAGCAATGGCTGGCGGAATCTGAGACGCCGGTCTGGGTGGTCCGGAACAAGGTCGATCTGGTCCAGGCTGCCTCAGCCGGGCCAGACTTGTTGATCGCAATTTCTGCAGAGCGCGGCGATGGCCTCGCACAACTGTTGGCCCTGCTGGTTGACTTCGCCGGTCGGTACTTTGGGAGCGGTGAGGCTGGGCTGATTACCCGGGAGCGGCAGCGTCTTTTGCTGCGCAGCACTTCGAGTTTGCTGCAGCATGCTGCAGCATCGGCCGGGCATGGTGAAGAATTCGTTGCGGAAGATATGCGTGCTGCAGCGCAGCAATTGGGGCGGTTGCTTGGGCGGGTGGATGTGGAAGATATCCTTGATAGCATCTTCCGGGATTTTTGTATAGGTAAATAATATTACTTTATTCATTTTTTAATGAAATGAATATTGAATCAACTCAGGCGTGGAACTCTCGGTAAAAGCATAGAGATTTCAGCCATCATTGCGAGCGGAGCGAAGCAATCCAGACGGCCGGGTAGCTGACTTGCAAAAGACAGGACTGCTTCGTTGCGGGCGTGCGCTATGCAATGACGGCTAAAGCAGATTGTGTTTCACGTGAAACAGTCCTGCCTCTTAGATCCTCTTCAGAGGACATCCGTTGTTTCACGTGAAACAGTGCCTGTGGATTTCTCTTCAATCCCGGCGACGCCCGCGCTAGAAGCTGCGGCCATGCAGGACAAGTTTGACGTCATCGTAATCGGGGGAGGCCATGCCGGCTGCGAGGCCGCAGCTGGTGCTGCGCGCATGGGCGCGCGGACTGCGTTGGTCACGCACCAGTTTGCGACCATTGGCGCAATGTCCTGTAATCCTGCTATTGGCGGTCTCGGCAAAGGCCATCTGGTTCGCGAGGTCGATGCGCTGGACGGGTTGATGGGCCGCGTGGCCGATGCCGGCGGCATCCAGTTCCGCATGCTCAATCGCAAGAAGGGTCCGGCCGTTCGTGGCCCGCGCACCCAGGCGGACCGCAAGCTTTACGCTGCCGCGATGCAGGTGGCGATCGTCGCGACCAAGAATCTGAGTGTGATCGAAGGCGAGGCCGACGACCTGCTGATGTCAAACGGCCGGGTCACCGGCATCCGTCTGGTCGATGGCCGCGAACTCTCCGCCGGATCGGTGGTCATCACCACTGGGACCTTTCTGCGCGGCCTGATCCATCTCGGCGAGAAGAACTGGCCCGCTGGCCGGATCGATGAAGCTCCCGCCCTCGGCCTGTCCAAGGCGTTCGAGCGCGTCGGCTTTACCCTCGGACGGCTCAAGACCGGTACGCCACCGCGGCTCGATGGGACCACCATCGACTGGGCGGGGGTAGAGATGCAGTCCGCTGACGATCCGCCGGAGCCGTTCTCGGTCATGACCGAGCGGATCACCAATCCGCAGATTCAGTGCGGCATCACGCGCACCACACCGGCGACCCATGAGGTGATCCGGGCCAATGTGCATCGCTCGCCGATGTATTCCGGCCAGATCAAGAGCTCAGGGCCGCGCTATTGCCCGTCCATCGAGGACAAGATCGTCCGCTTTGGCGATCGCGATGGTCACCAGATCTTCCTGGAGCCGGAAGGCCTCGATGACTCCACGGTCTATCCCAACGGCATCTCTACCTCACTGCCCGAGGAGGTTCAGGCCGCGATCCTGGCCTCGATCCCCGGTCTCGAGCGGGTCCGAATGGTCCGCCCGGGTTATGCGATCGAATATGACCACGTGGATCCCCGCGAACTCGATCCGACGCTGCAGACCAAGCGTGTCCCCGGCCTGTTTCTGGCCGGGCAGATCAATGGCACCACCGGATACGAAGAAGCGGCCGCCCAGGGTCTCGTCGCCGGTTTGAATGCGGCCCTGGCCGCGAGTGGGAGCCAGTTGACCGTGTTCGACCGGGCTGACGGTTATCTCGGCGTGATGATCGACGATCTGGTCACCCGCGGGATTACCGAGCCCTATCGGATGTTCACGTCGCGGGCCGAATATCGTCTCACGCTGCGTGCCGACAACGCCGATCAGCGCCTGACCGACAAGGGTATCAGCCTGGGATGTGTCGGCAGCGCTCGTTCGGTCCGGCATGGGGCCAAGATGGAAGCCCTCACCGTCGGTAAGACGCTCACGCAGGCGCTTTCGATCACTCCTAACGGGGCGGCGAAGCATGGTCTGGTGCTCAATCACGACGGTCAGCGTCGCTCTGCCTTCGATCTCCTCTCCTACCCAGAGACCGAATGGGCCACCGTGACCCGGATCTGGCCAGAATTATCGGCCATTGACCCAGCGATCGGCACCCATATCGAGATCGATGCCAAATATGATGTCTATCTGAAGCGTCAGACCGCGGATGTGGAGGCTTTTCGCCGTGACGAGGGTCTCTCGCTGGTGGATGTCGACTATGATGCGGTCCCCGGACTGTCCAATGAGGCCCGGGCCAAGCTCAAGGCCGCGCTTCCACACACGGTGGGGCAGGCGGGACGTCTGGATGGTATGACTCCGGCCGCATTGGCCATTCTCGCGGCCTATCTCCGCCGCGAAGCACGGAAGCCGAAGGCTGCTTTGGCCTAATTGGTTGTTTCACGTGAAACAGAAGCCGAAATCAGCGCGGCTCCGTTGAAGATGGCTTCACTGGCCGGCGGGGCCAGAAGGCAACGGCTGCTACGGCCACTGTAAAGAGAATCACGGCGACGATTGTCTGGACCACGTCGAAATTGAGTGCGTCACGCGAGACGAATAGCGCAGTGATGGGTGCTGCCAGCATCAGGAAAAGCCGTACGATCACACTCATGGTCATCTGCCTCCAACGATGATTCATTGGAGGCCGGACTCGTCCTGCTCGCATTGATCCTGGTCAACTCACTGTCCTGAATCCTCTATGCTGCAAACCCTTGCGCCCTCAGGGCGGCATTCAGCTGGTTATCAGAGGTGCTGAACAGGTCGTACAGGACGGCGTAAGGATCGCCTTCAAGCTTGAGAGCACGCGCAAAGGCAGGCTCTGTCTTTACTCCTCCGGCTCGTAACGCGCAGATGGCGGTGTGGAAGGCGGGTCCGCCCAGGGTCAGCAGTCGCTTCTCGACCTCGAAGTGCCGCCAGCCAGCTTGATCCTGTACCGGAGTCGAGCTGACGAAGATTTCGAATGGCCATCCATAGGTGCTGAGCTTAGCGACGACCGGTCGGCCTCTGGCCGACCATTGATAGAGCGCGAAGTCATCGGCCTCGCGAAAATGCTCCCAGAGCAGGGTGGCTACGGAAGATCTATCCGTGGCGCAACAAACGATATCGATGTCGCTGCCGGGTCTGGCCAGGCCAAGCGGAAGTGTGCCGACCACATGCGGATCGAACGGCGCCAGGATTCTGAGCAGATTAGTTCGCCGCAGAGCCTCCTGATAGATCGGTCGCTCGGTCATCGCGTGTTTTTCGTCCCGATTTGCCGCTGCCGCTCCGCAATTCGATAGCCGGAAAAATGGACTCAGAGTATGGATGGGTCCCAACAGCTTTACAGACAATCCAATGGCTCAACGATCCCAACAAGCGGCGCCCGCACCCCGGCTCGATGCCGATAAGGCTGCGGCCTTGCGGCTGACCCCTGTTTCACGTGAAACGGAAGACAGGCTCGATCGCTATGTCGACCTGTTGCTGCAGTGGCAGGCCAAGACAAATCTGATTTCGCCGGCCACGCTTCCAAATCTCTGGACGCGCCATATCTCGGATTCGCTGCAGCTTCTGAACCTTGCGCCTTCAGCCATGACCTGGCTCGACTTCGGCAGCGGCGGAGGTTTCCCCGGTGTGGTTCTGGCCTGTGCCATGGGTGATGTCGCTGGCGGACATGTTCATCTCGTCGAGCGAAACGCCAAGAAGGCGGCGTTCCTGCGCGAAGCGTTACGTGTGACGCAAGCCCCAGGCACAATTCATCTGGCTGACATCGGGGATAATGTGGATAGATTTCCCGAGCATGTCGATTGCATCACCGCGCGTGCCGTTGCCTCGTTACATATCGTCATCGGTTTCGCCGAGCCCCTGATGAAGCCGGGCACAAAAGCCTTATTTCTCAAGGGTCAAGATGTAGAATCGGAATTGACCGAAGCTACTAGATATTGGAATATAAGCCCGCGCCTGCATGCCAGCCTGACCGGCGGACAAGGCTGGATCGTCGAACTCGACCGGATCGAGCGACTGACCCCGTCCGCAAACCAAAATGGCCACACCAATGACCGTAATTGATCAGCAATATCAAGAGCATACGTCAAATACGGTGCCTGGCCATCCGCGCATCCTGGCGCTGGCGAATCAGAAGGGCGGCGTTGGCAAGACCACCACCGCGATTAATCTCGGCACCGCACTCGCCGCGATCGGCGAGCGCGTGTTGATCGTCGATCTCGATCCGCAGGGCAATGCATCCACCGGTCTCGGCATCGATCGTCGCAATCGCAACTGCTCAACCTATGACGTTCTGATCGGCGAAGCGCCGCTGCGCGATGCGGTCGTCGTCACCGCCGTGCCGCGTCTGCACATAGCCGCCTCGACCATGGATCTGTCGGGCCTCGAGCTTGAACTCGGTTCGGCCCGTGATCGCGCCTTCCGGCTGCGCGATGCGATCGGCGAGTTGAACAACAATGTCTCGCCGGGCTCCGACTATACTTACGTGCTGATCGATTGCCCGCCATCGCTCAACCTTCTCACCGTCAATGCCATGGCCGCGTCGGATGCGATTCTCGTTCCGCTGCAGTGTGAGTTCTTCGCGCTCGAAGGTCTGTCGCAATTGTTGCAGACCGTGGAGCAGGTACGCTCGACGCTGAATCCGAACCTGTCGATCCATGGCATCGTGCTGACCATGTTCGACTCGCGCAACAACCTGTCAAACCAGGTCGTTGCCGACGTACGCGAATTCATGGGCAGCAAGGTCTACGAGACCATGATTCCGCGCAACGTCCGCATTTCGGAAGCGCCGTCCTACGGCAAGCCGGTGCTGGTCTATGACCTGAAGTGCTCGGGCTCTGAAGCCTATCTGCGGCTCGCGACCGAAGTGATCCAGCGCGAGCGCGACCTGCGTACCGCTCACTGAGCAAGTAGGGTGGGCAAAGCACAGCGTGCCCACAACAGCGGATCGCAAACGATAATGGCAGGCACGGCGCAAGTACGCCTTTGCCCAGCCTGCAACCGAATTTCAAGTTTGAGTACGGAGTGGCGCGATGAGTTCGAAGGGATTGGCGATGGCTGATGAAGCGCGTTCGCGGCTGGGCCGCGGTCTTGCAAGTCTGATCGGCGATGTCGGCGGCGAGGCCGCGCATGTCGAGCGTCCTTCGCGCAACCAGCGCAAGGTGCCTATTGAATTTCTCAAGGCCAATCCGCGCAACCCGCGTCGGGCTTTTGCCGATGCTGAGCTCGCCGAACTCGCGGCCTCGATCAAGCAGCATGGCGTGATCCAGCCGATCGTGGTGCGGCCGGTGAAGGGTAGCAACGATCGCTTCGAGATCATCGCCGGCGAACGCCGCTGGCGCGCGTCGCAGATCGCCGGTCTACATGAAGTGCCGATCGTGCCGCTCGACGTGACGGATTCGGCCGCGATGGAAATCGCGATCATCGAAAACGTCCAGCGCGAAGATCTCAACGCGATGGAAGAGGCGCAGGGCTATCACGCGCTCGCCGAGACCTACAAACACAGCCAGGACGAGATCGCGAAAATCGTCGGCAAGAGCCGCAGCCATGTCGCCAACATGATGCGCCTCACCAAGCTGCCGGAGGACGTGCAGGGCCTGATCGCTTCCGGTCAGTTGTCCAACGGTCACGCTCGCGCGCTGATCAACCTGCCGGACGCATCGGGCGCTGCGAAGCGGATCATCGCCGAGGGACTGAACGTTCGTCAGACCGAAGCACTCGCGCACGAAGAGGGCGTGCCGGAGCGCGCGCCGCAGAAGCCGCGCACGTCGTCTCCCAAGGCGGCGAAGGATGCCGACACGATCGCGCTGGAGAAACGGGTCAGCGACGTGCTCGGGCTGAAAGTGTCGGTGGATCACCGTGATCCGGGCGGCACCGTGATCATCAAGTATCGTGATCTCGATCAGCTCGACGAAATTCTGAAGCGGCTGGATTCGGAGAGCTAACCTCGCCGCCTTGCATTCACGGCAATCGACATCAACGCCCTCTGTGCGATCACCGCGCCGAGGGCGTTTTGCTTGCGGACGTCGAGGGCGGCAACGGCGAGCTGGTCGATGATGCTGACCAACCGCTGTGCGGAGAAATTTCGCAGCGCTGCTTCCACCGTTCCCTTGCGGGAAAAATGCAGCCGCGGAAATCCGCTTTCCACGGCTGCTGATGCCGAACTACCAGCCTCCACCAGCAGGCTGGCTTTGTGCAGCAATGCGGCCTGGCGCTGCGCGGCCATCATGATCATGCCCGGATAAGTTCCGGCGATCATCGCCTTGTTGAACTCGACTTCCACCGCGGCGGGATTCCCGGCAAAGGCGCCGTCGACAATTGGATCGATCTTCAGCTCGGACGCGTCGGCGACGACGGCCATCACGTCGTCGAGCGTGACTTCGCCGGTACCATGCGCATAGAGCGTGAGCTTGCGGAGCTCGTTACGCGATGCCTGCCGATCGCCGCCGAGCAGCGACATTAGTGTGGCGCGTGCATCCGGCGCCATGCGGAGATTGGAGACGCGGAGCTCTTCATCGATAAGCTTTGCGAGATCGCGCTCGGTGTCGGGGTAACAGGCGATGGCCACCGCGGTCCTGGCCTTCTCGCAGACTTTCCGCAATGGCGATTCCGGCCGAAGCTCACCAGCCTCGATGACGATGCGGCAATCCTTGATATCGGAGTCAGCGAGCGTGTCGACGCCGCTGGAAAAATTCTTCGAGCCTGCGCGCACACGGATCGCCCGCCGCCCACCGAACAGCGGCACCGTCATGGCTTCTTCGACGAGACGCGACGGCTCGGCGGCCAAATCATCGCCGTCCATGCGAACCAGCGAAAATGGATCATTGGGATCGTCGACCGCGGATTTCATCAGCGCGTCGGCGCGCTCGCGGACGAGTCCAGCGTCAGCTCCGTAGAGCAGAATGATCGGCCGGCCGGCATCCGGCCGCGCCAGAAACGTGTCGATGTCTTTTCCGCGAAGCGCGACCACGCGACGGCTTAGGTGCCGGCGTAGAAGAACGACGCCAGACGGGTATTGATGTTGTCGGCGATCTCACCGGCCGCACGGTCTTCGGCGTCCCGATAGGCGCGGGCTCGGGCGAAGCGCTGCAACTGGCCCGGGATGTCATAAGTGACGCGGGAGAAGGTGCTGCCGGTCAGGACCTGTTTGCCGGTGGCGATCTCGATTAGACCATAGGTCGCATCGATGCCGTAGTTTTCGCTGGTCGGCAGCGCGGTATTCGGATCGACGATCAGCGAGGTCCGGCTCGGATTGAAGCGAATCTTCAGCTGATAGGTCGGCGGCAGGCCGGTGGCGCTGCCGTACATCTTGAACATCAGTGCATTGCGGATATTCACGCCGACGCGGGCTTGCGGCGACGCGTTGGGATAGTCTAGCGGCGGCACCTCGACGCCCTGCAGCTTCTCGCGCAGGCCGGGTTTACCGTCGCCACGCTCGGCATACATCGGCTGGAAGCAGCCGGCCGTCAGCGCCGCCAGGGTGGCGACGACCATGAGCCGGGCGGCAATGCGGGATTTAGCCGACAACATTCACGATCCTCTGGGCGACGACGATGACCTTCTTGACGGGCTTGCCGTCCAGCGCCTGTTTTACAGCATCGAGCGCCAGAGCGGCAGCCTCAATTTCCGGGTTCGTCGCTTCCCGGGCCACTGTGACTTCTCCACGTTTCTTACCATTGACCTGTACCGGCAGGGTCATGGTGTCTTCAACCAGCAGATTGGGCTCGATTTGCGGCCAACGGGCTTCCGAGATCATGCCCGGTTGCCCCAGCACACCCCAGCATTCCTCGGCCAGATGCGGCATCATCGGCGCAAACAGTTGAACAAGGATGACCGAGGCCTCGTGGAGCGCCCAGCAGACATCCGGGGTCGGGGTTCCCGAACGCGCCAAAGCTTCGCCCAGCAGGTTGGAAAATTCGCGGATATGGGCGAGGCAGACATTGAAATGCAGTTTTTCGATCTCGGTCGAGACCTTGCTGAGCGCGCCATGCGCGGCCTTGCGGATCGCCATCGCATCCGGACCGAATTCGGTGGGACGGGCTGCCGGCGCCGATTTGCCGTGCGCGGCTGATTCGTTGATCTGACGCCACAGGCGCTGCACGAAACGTGAGGCGCCCTTGACGCCTTCCTCGCTCCAGATGACGTCGCGGTCCGGCGGCGAATCCGACAGCATGAACCAGCGGGCGGTATCGGCGCCGTAGGTGCCGATGATGTCGTCGGGATCGACCGTGTTGCGCTTCGACTTCGACATCTTCTCGATCGAGCCGATCTCCACTGGTGATCCGTCGGTCAGCATGGTTGCGCGGCGGCCGTCACCGTCGCCGGTGATGTTGATCTCGGCCGGTGAGGCGAAGGTGCCGTCCAGCTTCTTGTAGGTCTCGTGAACCACCATGCCCTGCGTGAACATGCCGGCGAACGGTTCGTCGAAATTGACGTGACCGGTCGCCTTCATCGCGCGGGTGAAGAAGCGGCTATAGAGCAGATGCAGGATCGCGTGTTCGACGCCGCCGATATACTGATTGACCGGCATCATGCGATTGGCGACGCCCGGTGTTGTCGGCGCTGCTGTGTTCCACGGATCGGTAAAGCGCGCGAAGTACCAGGACGAATCGACGAACGTATCCATCGTGTCGGTCTCGCGCCGCGCATCCGCGCCACAGTTCGGGCACTTCACGTGCTTCCAGGTCGGATGATGATCGAGCGCGTTGCCTGGCTTGTCGAAGGTCACATCCTCCGGCAGCACGACGGGCAGATCCTTGTCCGGCACCGGCACGATATCGCAACTCGGGCAGTGGATGATCGGGATCGGGCAGCCCCAGTAGCGCTGGCGTGAGATGCCCCAGTCGCGCAGGCGGAAGTTCACCTGCCGCTCGCCAACCGGTGCGTTGCCGCGAATCTCGGCTTCGAGCTGCTTTGCGACCTCAGCCTTGGCTTGTTCGATCGTCATGCCATCGAGAAAGCGCGAATTGATCATGCGGCCATCGCCGTCATAGGCGACGTCGGTCACGACAAAGGTCGCCGGATCCTGCCCCTCGGGACAGACTACCGGCGTGCTGCCGAGATCATATTTATTGACGAAGTCGAGGTCGCGCTGGTCATGTGCCGGGCAGCCGAAGATGGCGCCGGTGCCGTATTCCATCAGGATAAAGTTCGCGACATAGACCGGCAGCTTCCAGTTCGGATCGAACGGATGCACGGCCTTGATGCCGGTATCGAAGCCCATCTTTTCGGCGGTGTCGATCTCAGCCTGGGCGGTGCCGCGCCGTTTGCACTCGGCGATGAATTCGGTCAGTGCCGGATTGTTCTTCGCTGCCGCCGTGGCAAGCGGATGGTCCGGCGCAATCGCCATGAACTTGGCACCGAACAGTGTGTCGGGCCGCGTCGTGAAGATCTTCAGTTCATTGTCGCCTGATGGCGTCGTTTTGGGATCCAGCGCAAAGCGGATCAACAGGCCTTCGCTGCGGCCGATCCAGTTGCGCTGCATCAGCCTGACTTTGTCGGGCCAGCGGTCGAGCGTATCCAGCGCGTCGAGCAGCTCCTGCGAATACTTCGTGATCTTGAAGACCCACTGGTTCATCTCGCGCTGCTCGACCAGCGCGCCGGAGCGCCAGCCGCGGCCGTCGATCACCTGCTCATTGGCGAGCACGGTCATATCGACCGGGTCCCAGTTGATCTTGCGCTTCTCGCGCTCTGCGAGCCCGACCTTCAGAAAGTCGAGAAACATCTTCTGCTGATGCTTGTAATAGCTGGGGTCGCAGGTCGCGAATTCGCGCGCCCAGTCCAGCGACAGACCCATGGTCTGCAGCTGCTTCTTCATCGATGCGATGTTCTCATAGGTCCACGCCTTCGGAGCGACCTTGCGCTCGATCGCGGCGTTCTCGGCGGGCAGGCCGAACGCATCCCAGCCCATCGGATGCAGAACGTTCTTGCCTTGCGCGCGCTGGAAGCGCGCAACCACGTCGCCCATCGTATAGTTGCGGACATGGCCCATATGGATGCGCCCCGACGGATAGGGGAACATCTCGAGTACGTAATACTTCTCGCGCGGATCGTCGTTCTTGGTGGCGAAGATCGCCTTGTCGTCCCAGACGCGCTGCCAGCGCGGTTCGGTCTCGCGGGCGTTGTAACGTTCGTTGCTCATGGTGCTTTTGAAATCCGCCGGCCGGTTCGAGCGCTTCTCAGATCATGGACGCGCGAACGAGGTCGCAAACCGGTGCTTGCTCGGGCTGAATTCGCGCTGAGGCGGGGGACTAGGCCATAAAAGGCCGCGTTAGGTCAATGGTTTAAGACAAGAAACGGGCCAGGGGCGGGGGCCCGCCGTCTCACCCCGCCAGCGACACGGCCGTGCCATACGCCCGGACGAAGCCGTGCTCCACCACGGTGTTGCGGCCACGCCGTTTGGCGGCGTAGAGCGAGGCATCGGCTGCCTCGATCAAATCGTTCGCCGTCTCCAGCGTAGCTGGCATCGTCGAGGCCACGCCGACACTGACCGTGACCCGCTGATGTGCGCTGGTGGCATGGGAGACCGCCAGGTTCCAGATTGCCGCGCGTACCATTTCGCCGATTTGGACGCCGCGGGCGACCTCGGTGCCCGGCAGCAGCAGGCAGAATTCCTCGCCGCCATAGCGTCCGGCAAAGCCCGAGCAGCGATCGGCCAGGCTGGAGAGAGCTTCGCCGACGCGCGCCAGGCAAGCATCGCCTTCGGGATGGCCATAGGTGTCGTTGAAGAGTTTGAAGTGATCGACGTCGATCATCAGCAGCGTCAGATGGTCGCCGGATTGCTGGGCCTTCAGCCATTCGAAATCGAGGCGGCTCTGGAAGCCGCGCCGATTGGCAAGGCCAGACAGCATGTCGATGGAGGCAAGCACCGTGAGCTGCTCGTTGCTGGCGCGCAATTCGCGTTCGCGACCACGCAACTGCGCCGCCATGCCGTAAAATGCGCGTGCCAGCGGTACGAACTCGGCCGGCAGCTTGTTCCGCGCTACGCGGGCCGACCAGTCGCCGCGACCGAAGCGCTGCGCCATGGTCTCCATCATCTGGATCGGCTTGATGATCAGTCGCTCCGCAACCACCAGCGCGCCAAGCAGAACGAACAGGCAAACGAAGGCGAGCTGCAAATAGGCGGTGCGGATCTCGCGATCGGCAACCGCCGAGACTCGGGCCTCGTCGATGCTGACGATCAATTGCGCGCCGGTACCGGGGATTGTCGCGAATGATACGGTGCGCTGTGAACCGTCATTGGCGCTGAATGACAGCGAACCGGCCTGCTTATCCGTATTGCGCAGATGCGCTTCGATCATCGGCAATAGAGCAAGGTCTTCCATCGGCCGACCAATCGCGCTGGCGTTTGTCGGCGGCGCTGCAAGCACGGTGCCGGCATGATCGACCAGCAGTGTCGTGACACCGGGCCGGTCGCCGAGATTGCCCATGATCTTCGACATCCAGTCGAGATTCACCGCCGCCAGTACCACGGCATCGTCGCCCTTAGTAAGGCCCGGTGCGAGATAGGCAGCCATCACTGTCGGCTGGTTCGTTAAACGGCTGAACAGATAATCGCTGACGACAAACTCACCGGTCGCTATCGCTTTCTTGAAATAGGGGCGATCGCTGAAATCGAATCTCTGCTCGATGACTTCCGGCCAGGTCGAGCACAGGGCGATGCCATCCGCACCGGCCACCGTCAGGCTGCGCAGCCACGGCATATCGCCGCGGAGGCTCGCCCGCATAATGGCGCAGCTCCGATTCACCTGAGCGGCCGACGTATAGATGTAGGCGGATGATTTCAGCACGGCCTCGATCGAGGCGAAAACTTCGCGCTGTGCATCGGCGCTGTGCTGGGCGACACCAGCGAAATCACGCGCGGCCGTCGCGATCTGGTGGGTACGCGTCGCATCGAGTGAGCGAATTCGCTCCGCCATCAATGGCCCGACCAGAATGAGGGCCAACAGGACCAGTCGAGCGCGAATACCGAGAGCTCCCCTAAGCCTCGCTTTATTGCGGTTAATACCGATGCGTGACATCTTCGATCCCTAAGCCCCGCGGACATAGGTACTCCAAAGCCTTCAAAAAGCCTTTCCCGGATTCGTTAAACTGCAATGGATCTCAAGAAAGTTCGCGCCTTGGTTGAAAATAAATCCGTGCAAGAGTCGTCGGGCGTAACGTCTTCTTTACCAACCGACGGACTCGCTTCGGTCGAGTACGATATCTTCCGCGCATGTAACGAAGCGCGGCGGGACCGCAGTTCTGTGACGTTGATCGCGGTGTCGAAGACGTTCGAGGCTGACGCAATTGCGCCCGTGATCCAGTCCGGTCAGCGTGTGTTCGGCGAAAATCGCGTCCAGGAGGCAAAATCCAAATGGCCGGCGTTAATCGCCACTCAACCCGCGATTGCGTTGCATTTGATAGGGCCTTTGCAGTCCAACAAGGCCAAGGAAGCGGTCGCCTTGTTCGATGCGATTCACTCGGTCGATCGACCGAGCATTTGCGAAGCGTTAAGCAAGGAGATGAAGGCGCAGCAGCGGACGCCGCAGCTCTTCGTACAGCTCAACACCGGTGAGGAGCCGCAAAAGGCCGGTATCGCGCCGGGCGAGGCTGATGATTTCCTGGCGCGTTGCCGCGATACCTATGGGCTGACGATTTCCGGACTGATGTGCATTCCGCCGGTTAACGATGCGCCGGCACCGCATTTCGCGCTGACAGCGAAGATCGCTGCACGCAACGGGCTCACGCAATTATCCATGGGAATGAGCGCCGACTTCGCCATCGCCATCCAGTTCGGCGCAACTCATGTGCGCGTCGGCTCGGCGATTTTCGGACGTCGCTAGGCCAGAGGCCTAGCCGATAACGATCTTCGTCTTCGGTCCGATCCGGGCCAGCAGCCGCAGCATGGCTGGCTTGGTCATGGCCACGCAGCCCGCGGTCGGCGCGAATTTTGGGCGCGCCAGATGCAGGAACACCGCGCTCCCCCGTCCGGCGATCCGCGGCCGGGTGTTCTGGTCAATCTCGATGATGAAATCGTAGAGATGATCCTCGCGGGCCAGTCGGTCGCCGTCATGACCACGATCGAGCCGCACAGGCCGATTGTAGTGCCGATCAGACGGATCCTCGCACCAGCCATCCATCGGCGTGATGGGGCGGATCGGCAGAAAGCTACGCGGACGTGGATTGCGGTCGGCTCGCCACCATAGGCGGATGGGGCGAAACGTCCCAAGCGGCGTTCCGCCATCTCCTTCGCGTTTGTTCGCCTTGATTCCGCCGCGGCCGAGCGCGACGGGTATGGTTGCGTGATCGGTCGTCAGCCATCCACGGAGTCTGTCTCCGGCTGACGCGCGAATGTGAACCATAGTTAGCGGTCGATCACGCAAGCTTGTTCGATAAGTGTCTGAAATAACGGGACTTCCCATCCGAATCGCGAACTCCGCCTTGCTATTTACCGCAAATGTTCTATTTCGCGCTGCAGCAGTACATTCGCCGGGAATGTCGCTGATTTTGCGCTAGAATATGCAGTAACGGCGAAGCCTGTCACGATTTCTGGCCCACTGTTTCAGCGCGGCGAACAACGCTCCGCCGCAGCCGTTCAAAGGATTGTCGCAATGCCCAATGCCCGCAAGATCTTGATCGTGGATGACGATACTGATTTGCGCGAGGCGCTGGTCGAGCAGCTGTCGCTGCACGAAGAGTTCGAGGCCTCCGCTGTCGACACCGGCGCCAAGGGCGCTACTGCAGCCAAGGCCAATTCCCCCGATCTGGTGCTGATGGATGTCGGCCTGCCCGACACGGACGGTCGCGAAGTCGTGCGCAGCCTGCGCAAGGGTGGCTTCAAGGCGCCGATCATCATGCTGACCGGGCATGACACCGATTCCGACACCATTCTCGGTCTGGAATCCGGCGCCAATGATTATGTCGCCAAGCCATTCCGCTTTGCTGTGCTGTTGGCGCGTATTCGTGCGCAGCTCCGTCAGCACGAAGCCAGCGAAGATGCCGTCTTCACCGTCGGTCCCTATAGCTTCCGGCCTGGCTCCAAGATGCTCACCGGTGCCAATGCCAAGAAGGTCCGCCTGACCGAGAAGGAAACGGCGATCCTGCGCTTCCTGTACCGCGCCGGGCAGTTGCCGGTGTCGCGCGAGACGTTGCTGCAGGAAGTCTGGGGCTACAATTCCGGCGTCACCACGCACACGCTGGAAACGCACATCTATCGGCTGCGTCAGAAGATCGAGAAGGACGCTGCCAATCCTGAAATCCTGGTGACGGAAGCCGGTGGCTACAAGTTGGTGCCGTGATACGATTCGGGAGCCGATTCGCCATTAGCTGTTCGGTATCCTCCTTTGCGCGTCCCGATCACACGGTTCTGCATGTCGATCGATGATGATGTAGCCCTGCTTGAGCGCGTCCCGACATTGCGCCTGTTGGGTATCGCCGCTTTGCGCGTGATCGCGATCGGTTCCGAGCAGCAGGAATTTGCGCGGGGCTCGGTGTTGTTTCGGCAGGGCGACGATGCCGATTGCGGCTACGTCGTCCAGAACGGCGCATTCCGCATCAGCCTCGACGACGGCAGCGATCATGAAGTGATCGCAGGCCCCGGCACATTGATGGGCGAACTTGCATTACTGGTGGCGATGCAGCGGCCCTCGACGGCGGTCGCCACGGAATATTCCAGCACGATCCGGATCACACGCAGCCTGTTTCAGCGCGTGCTTGACAGCGATCCCGCGGCCGCGCGCCGTCTGCGTGACGACATGGCGACTCGCGTCAGTCAGCTCGCCAGCGACGTGACGCTGATCGGCGCCAAGCTCAGCCAGTAACTGATATCAAAGCTCCAGCACCGTCGTGACCGGGACGTGATCCGATGGTCGCTCCCAGCCGCGTGCATCTGACGTGACGGTGAAGTCGCGGATCGAATCTTTTAGCGCGGACGACACCCAGATGTGATCGAGGCGGCGGCCGCGATTCGACACCGCCCAGTCGGCGGCGCGGTAGCTCCACCACGTGTAGATCTTTTCCGACAGTGGAATGCGTTCGCGCGCGACGTCGATCCAGTTGCCCTCGCTCTGCACGGCGAGCAGCTTTTCGCATTCGATCGGCGTATGCGACACGATCTTCAGCATCTGCTTGTGCGACCACACGTCATTCTCATGCGGTGCTACGTTGAGATCGCCGACCAGGATATGACGCGCATCGCCGCGCGGATGCAGCGGCTCGCAGGTCTTCATCTCGTCGAGGAACGAGAGCTTGTGCGCGAACTTCGCATTCACGTCCGGATCCGGAACGTCGCCGCCGGCAGGCACATAGAAATCATGCACGATCAGCGGCACGGCCATGCCCGCCTTTTCGCCGAACGATACCGAGATGTGGCGTGAGTCCAGATTGTTGCAGAACACGCGGATGTCGCTGCTCTCGAATGGAAGTTTCGAGACGATGGCGACGCCGTGATAGCCCTTCTGCCCGTTCAGCACGACATGGTCATAACCGAGCTGTTTGAAGCGCTTGAGCGGAAAGGCATCGTCCGGGCACTTGGTTTCCTGCAGACACAGCACATCCGGCTGCATCTCTTCGAGAAACTTGGCGACAAGGTCGATGCGCAATCGCACCGAATTGATATTCCAGGTGGACAGGGAAAAACGCATGGAAATCCGATGGTGAGACGGCGCAAGCGCGCCTGCTCATCATGAGGGCATCACCTGCAGCGAAAACTAATTCGCGCCGCTGGTGGGATACTTGGTGAAGTCGATCTTGAACAGCCCCGGGTCGGGCTTTTTCGCGGTATCGAGATTGTAGATCGCGACCGTGGTGTCATAGCCCTGCGGGTCGGTGACGGTCCACTGCTTGAGCTGTCCATCCTTGGTGCCGACCATCAGCATCAGGCGCGAGGTGCCGACCAGCGCGTTCTTTTCCTCAATGGTCACCGACGTATAGAGGTCGTCAGCGCTGACGGCGACCACATTGGTGTCCTTCATCAGATCGATGCGATCGGACAGCAGATAGCGCAACGGTGTCTGCGACAGCGGGTAGATGTCCTGGGTTGCCAGCTTGGAATCGCGGACGGCGAGCGACTGGCCGTCGGACACCATGGCGATGGTCGTCGGTGCATCATATTCGAAACGGACCTTGCCGGGCTTCTGGATGAAGAAGTCACCGGTGGTGCGGCTGCCGTCCGGGCCCACCTGAACAAAGTTACCGCTCAGATTGCTGAGCGATGACAGATAGCTGCTGACCTTGCTCGCCTGCGCCTTCTGATTGGCGTCGAAGCTCATGAAAATGCTGGCGGGAACGTTGCGGCGCGGATCCGGAATGATTGGATTCGGTGGCGTGGATGTCGTCGCCGATGTCTTGGGTGCGATTGCAACTGGCGGCCGAACGGCCTGGGGCTCGGAGGCCGACATCTGGAAACTGCCATTGCTGCGCGCCTGCGGTGCAGGTCGCGGCAATGGGATTGACTGGGCATGGGCCGAGGGCGCCACAATGGCGGCGACAAACGTCGCGACGAGGCCGGCTGCGCCGATGCGCAGGAAAGACCGGTCTGCGGCGTGATGGGTCGGGCGTCTCATCAAGGCGTCGTCCTGCTCGGCGGGTTCGGCGCATTTTACCGCGCTTTGCGTCAGAATGGGTACCGGTTTTGCGGTCCGGCCGGTGGTCTCTTGCGCCCCCGCCGCGGCTGGCGCCGCCAGCGCAGGCGCTAACCCGGAGCTGTGGCGATTTCGCGACTCAAAAGCGGGATTGTCCATCGGCGGGGTCAAACTCTCAGAACCCGCTTTCTTCTTCTTCGATCAGAATCTCGCGTTTACCGGCATGGTTGGGCTGACCGACGATGCCTTCGTTTTCCATGCGCTCGATGAGCGACGCTGCGCGATTGTAACCGATCTGCAGCCGGCGCTGGATGTAGCTGGTCGACGCCTTCCGGTCGCGCTTCACGATGGCAACGGCTTGCTGGAACAGATCGCCACCACCGCCATCGGCACCCATGCCGGTCGAATCGAATACCGCGCCGTCCTCGCCCTCTTCCGGTTCTTCGGCGGTGACCGCCTCGAGATATTCCGGCTCGCCCTGCGTCTTCAGGTGGCGCACCACCTTCTCGACTTCCTCGTCCGACACGAAAGGACCGTGTACGCGCGAGATGCGGCCGCCGCCAGCCATATAGAGCATGTCGCCGCGGCCGAGCAGTTGTTCGGCGCCCATCTCACCCAGGATGGTGCGGCTGTCGATCTTCGACGTGACCTGGAAGGAGATACGCGTCGGGAAGTTCGCCTTGATCGTGCCGGTGATGACGTCCACCGACGGACGCTGCGTGGCGAGGACGACGTGGAGACCGGCGGCGCGTGCCATCTGCGCGAGACGCTGCACCAGGCCTTCGATGTCCTTGCCGGCGACCATCATCAGGTCGGCCATTTCGTCGACAATGATGACGATATAGGGCAACGGCGCGAGATCGAGTTTCTCTTCCTCGTAGATCGCCTTGCCGGTTTCCTTGTCGAAGCCGGTGTGAACGGTGCGCGAGAGCTCCTCGCCCTTGGCCTTGGCTTCCACGAGGCGCGCATTGTAGCCGTCGATATTGCGGACGCCGAGCTTGGCCATGCGCTTGTAGCGCTCTTCCATCTCGCGCACGGCCCATTTCAGCGCGACGACGGCCTTCTTCGGATCGGTCACGACCGGCGTCAGCAGATGCGGGATGCCGTCATAGACGGAGAGTTCGAGCATCTTCGGATCGACCATGATCAGGCGGCACTGATCCGGCCGCAGCCGGTAGACCAGGCTGAGAATCATGGTGTTGATCGCGACTGATTTGCCCGAACCGGTGGTACCGGCGATCAGCATATGCGGCGTGCGCGCAAGATCGATGATGATGGACTCGCCGCCGATATTCTTGCCGAGGCAGAGCGGGAGCTTGATGCTGCCGTCATTGGTGTCCTGCACGGTCAGCAGTTCGCGCAAGTAGACGTTTTCGCGATGGGCGTTCGGCAGCTCGATGCCGATGGCGTTGCGACCGGGGACAACGGCGACGCGGGCGGACAGCGCGCTCATGGAGCGCGCGATGTCGTCGGCAAGGCCGATCACGCGCGACGACTTGATGCCGGGTGCGGGTTCGAGTTCGTACAGCGTGACGACGGGGCCGGGATTGGCTTTGACGATTTCGCCGCGCACGCCGAAGTCCTGCAGCACGCCTTCCAGCGCGCGCGAATTGGCTTCGAGTTCGGCCTTGCTGAGCGGCTTGCGATCGGCGGCCTTCGGCGCGGTGAGCATGCCGACGGAGGGCAGTTCGAACTTGCCGTTGGATTTGCGCACCGGCTCCTTGGCCGAGGATTTCTTGCGCGCCTTCGGGGCGGGCTCCTCTTCCTCTTCTTCCTCGTAGTCGTGCTCTTCGTCCTCGTCGTGATCGCTCTCGTCTTCGTCATGCGGTGCGATGGAGGGACTGTTGCGACGACCGCCGAGGTTCGGTTCCTGACGTTCGAAGGAGGCCGCCCGCGCCTTGGGCTCGCTCGCGACCATCTTGCCGTAGACCAACGAGAGCAAACGGCCGAGACGCGCCTTCGCGCTCATCACGGCATGCGCCGCCCAGCCAAGCGAGACCGAGATCGAGCTGCGATCGCGGGTTTCGTCTTCCTCGAATGGCTCGTCGTCTTCCTCGATATCGATCTCGGCAAACTCTTCCTTCGCTTGCGCGCCATAGCCGCAGGCGATCAAGAAAGTCACGATCATCGCCGCGCAGAGAATAAAGCCGAGGACGAATCGATAGATGAAGCCGACGGGGCCGAAGACCACCGCGGGCGCGCGAAACAGCGCGTCGCCGACCACGCCACCGACGCCGGTCGGCAGCGGCCACGACCCGCCATGCTGCCAGCAGCTGGCAAAGCCTGATGCGATGATGGTGCAAAGGACCCAGCAACCGATGCGCAGTGCTTCGCGATCGAAATGCCGATGCGTCATCATCCGCCAGCCCCAGACGGCGATGGTGAGAATCATCATGATCGCGCCGAGGCCGAGGATCTGCATCAACAGATCGGCACCGATCGCGCCGGGATAACCGGCGACATTGCGGATCGCACGCGAGGTGGCATGGCTCAGGCTCGGGTCCTGCACGGACCACGTCATCATCGCTGCCGCCGCGACACCTGCGGCGCAGACCAGGCCAAAGCCCGCCAGTTCACGCAGCCGTCGTCCCAGCATCTCGCGAATCGACGCGGGCAGATGGCCGACGAGAGGAATGACGCGTTCGATCGTGGTGCTCATACCGGAGTGCTCATGCGCCCTGCATCAATCCAGGATCTTCAATTCAAAATCTTCACCAGCCGATGCAAAGCCTCGGCTGTCGTTTCACTGTCCTGCACCATGGCCAAACGAATATAGCCGGCGCCGGGATTGCTGCCGTCGGCCTGCGGGCGCGCCAGATAACTTCCGGGCACCACGCGCACGCCGCCATCGCGATACAGTCTCACGGCTGCCTCTTCGTCGCCGCCATATGCGGAGACATCGAGCCACAGACAGAAGCCGCCAGCCGGGCGCTTGTAGCCGTAGCGATTGCCGAGGATCTGATCCGCAAGATCGAACTTCAGGCGGTAGAGCCTGCGATTCTCTTCCACATGTGCTTCGTCGCTATAGGCGGCAACCGCGACCTGCTGCAGCGGCACCGGGACCTGCGGTGCGGCCACATTGCGCAGTTCGTGAAATGCGCCGAGGAATTTCTTGTCGCCGGCGACGAAGCCGACGCGCATGCCGGGCAGGTTCGAGCGCTTAGACAGCGACTGGAACGCAACGACATTGGCATAGTCGGGTCCGGCTGACGCCAGCATGCTGCCGGGCGCGGCCTGTGTGTAGATTTCCGAATAGCATTCGTCGGACAGCACGATGAAACCGTAGCGCAGCGCGAGGTCGTGCAGCTTCTTGAAGTAAGCGGGCGTCGCGACGGCGCCTTGCGGGTTGGCCGGCGATGCGACGTACATCGCCACCGTGCGCGCCAGCGTGGCCTCATCGAGTGCGTCGAGATCGGGAAGGAAGCCGTTGGCCACTGTGGTCGGCATGAAGATCGGCTCGCAACCCGCGGCGCGCGCACCGGCGCCGTAGGCTGGATAGAACGGATTTGGCAGCAGGATCGCCGGCGTGCCTTTACGCGGGCCGACAAAGCGCGCGGCCGTGATCGCGGCGAAGAACAGGCCTTCACGGCTGCCATTCAACACCAGTATTTCGGTTTCCGGATCGAGGTCGCGCGGGAGATTGAAGCGCGTACCCATCCACGTCGCGGCGGCGCGGCGGAATGGCTCAATGCCCTTGGCGATCGGATAGCGGCCGAAATCGGCGGTGTGTTTGGCGAGGACCGGTCCGACGAAATCCGGCACCGGGTGCTGCGGTTCGCCCAATGACAGTGTGATCAGCGGTTGGCCGGGCTGATACGGCGCCAGCAATTCCGTCAGCCGCGCAAACGGCGAACGCTCGCCATCGGGCCCAGCCGAGGTCCGGCTGCCAGCGCCTTGCGCCGCGGAAGGAGGAGCGGTGAGTGCCATCAGGAAAACGCCAGTACTTTCAAGGCAGCCGATCGCCCCATGAGATCGGCCGAAACGAGATCAAACCACCATAGATACGGCGAGGTTAAGACGCGATTAACCATCGAGGGGCCGGCCTTGCTATCACGTGTTCGGCGGCCGTCCAGGCCTACACAGGGATCAGAATGGCCCCCCAAAAAAGTGAAAGGCCCCAGCTTGCGCTGGAGCCCTTCGACGGTTGGGACATTGCCGGGTAGTGCCCCAACCGATCCCTTCGTGAGCATCCCGGATCGATGATCCGGGACGGCTCGTGACGCTTACATGTTGTAGGCGCGTTCGGTGTGCTCGGTGACGTCGAGGCCTTCGCGCTCGACTTCAACATTGACGCGGAGACCGACGATCACGTCGACGACCTTGAACAGGATCGCCGAACCGACGCCTGACCACACCAACGTGGTCGCGACAGCCTTACACTGCGCGATCATCTGGGTGACCATGTCGTAGTCGCCGATCTTGCCGGCGACGTAGTCCATGACGCCCGTGCCGCCGAGGGCCGGGTTGACCAGGATGCCGGTGCCGAGCGCGCCGATGATGCCGCCGACGCAATGGACGCCGAACACATCGAGCGAGTCGTCATAGCCAAGGGAGTTCTTCACGACGGTGCAGAAGAACAGGCAGACGACGCCTGCGACCAGACCGAGAACCATCGCGCCCATCGGACCCGAGAAGCCGCAAGCCGGGGTGACGGCGACGAGGCCGGCAACCGCGCCCGATGCTGCGCCGAGCAGCGACGGGTGACCCTTGGTCATCCACTCCGCGAACATCCAGGCCATCGCCGCAACCGCAGTTGCGAGGAAGGTGTTGGTCATCGCGAGAGCGGCAGTGCCCGAGGCTTCGAGGTTCGAACCGACGTTGAAGCCGAACCAGCCAACCCACAGCAGGGACGCGCCGATCATGGTCATGGTCAGCGAGTGCGGAGCCATCAGCTCCTTGCCGTAGCCGGTGCGCTTGCCGATGATCAGGCAGCCCACGAGGCCAGCAATACCGGCGTTGATGTGAACGACGGTGCCGCCAGCGAAGTCGAGAGCGCCCCACAGGAACACCTGGCCGGCATCGGCCATGACTTCATCAAGCTTGGCCTGAGCCGCAGCCTTCGCATCGGGAGCCGCAGCCGCTACAGCCTTGGCGGCTGCAACGATGGCGTCCGGACCAGCCCAGTACCAGACCATGTGCGCGATCGGGAAGTAGATCAACGTCACCCAGAGCGGGATGAACAGTGCAATCGCGGCGAACTTGGTGCGTTCTGCAAAGGCGCCGACGATCAGGCCGGGTGTAATGGCGGCAAAGGTCATCTGGAAGCAGAAGTAGACGAGTTCCGAGATGTTGGCGTCTGCGGTGAACGAAGCAGCCATCGAGTCAGGCGTCACGCCGGCGAGGAACGCCTTCGAGAAGCCACCGATATAGGCCGAACCGCCAGTGAACGTGATGCTGTAGCCGTAGAGAGCCCAGATCACCATCACGATGCAAGCGGTGTAGAGGACCTGCATCAACACCGAGAGCATGTTCTTGGAACGAACGAGGCCGCCATAGAACAGGGCGAGACCCGGGACGGTCATCAACAGAACCAGCACCGTCGAGGTCATCATCCAGGCGTTATCGCCCTTGTTGACCGTCGGATCGGCGTAAGCCGCAGTTGCGGCGAACAGGCCAACGGCGAGTGCCGCCAATCCCGCGCCAGAGGGACGCTTAAACGTCATTGTGTTTGACTCCTGATTGAAGAATGGGTGAGCGCGAAATCCGAGGAATTCGACTTAGAGGGCTGCAGCATCGGCCTCGCCGGTGCGGATGCGAACCGCGTGGTCGAGGTTGATGACGAAGATCTTGCCGTCGCCGATCTGGCCGGTCTTGGCGGCGGTGGTGATGGCTTCGATGGTCTTGTCGACCTGATCGGAAGCGACAGCCACCTCGATCTTGATCTTGGGCAGGAAGCTCACCGCATATTCAGCGCCGCGATAAATTTCCGTATGGCCCTTCTGTCGGCCATATCCTTTGACTTCCGTCACCGTCAAACCATGAACGCCAATGGCGGTCAGGGCATCACGGACTTCCTCAAGCTTGAATGGCTTGATGATCGCCATAACAATTTTCATGGGTCCTATCCCCGCTTGGGCCCGACCGAAAACCGACCGGGCGATCTCGACTGAGGTTCACCACGCGGAGAAGTTCACTACGCGGGCACAGCCAGACCAGATAGAATCAAATGCCGTGCCAGATCGGCGGAATTCTCTAACGGTTTATGAATCCCCAGCTTTTCGCGTTTCTCACGTGATGAGACAGAGTGCGCTATTCGGTCGCGCCCAAACTCTAGTCAATCCTGCTCAAAAGGGAAGCATGACAGGCTCTCGACATATTCCTGCTTAGGCGGCGGGCAGCCCAGAGGTGCCCAAATACGTCAATCCGAGGCAAAAAACTCGAAATTGTCTAATCTGCAGGCCTTCCAACTGGCGCGCGTGGAATTGACATGGTTCAACCGGGCAAGGCCGTAGAGCCCTTCGGGCGTATTCGAGCGGACTGTGAGAGCAGCTCTGGCTGAAAGCCCAGTGGGCGCTGGCTTATTGCCTAAAGCGCGTCGCTGTCGGTCTCGCCGGTGCGGATACGCAGGGCGTGGTCGATCGGGGTTACGAAGATCTTGCCGTCGCCGATCTGGCCGGTCCGGGCTCCGGTGGAGATGACCTCGACCGCCTTGGCCGCGAGGTCGGACGCCACAGCGATTTCGAGGCGCAGTTTGGGCAGGAAATTCACGATATACTCGGCGCCGCGATACATCTCGGTATGGCCCTTCTGCCGGCCATAGCCCTTCACTTCGGTCACCGTCATGCCGTGGACGCCGATGGCCGTCAGAGCCTGACGCACTTCATCGAGCTTGAAGGGTTTGATGATCGCGACCACGAGCTTCATGCAGGATTCCTCTTCGGGGGCGGTGTACGACCCTGCTTACGCAATCAGACAGCTTTATGCCATCCCCGTTGGCATGGCGCGTGGAAATTGGGCGGCGACCCTGCCATCGGGGTGGGCCGTTTGCACGCCAAGACGGCGAAGCGGGATTCATGGCTGGAAGCGGAGCAACTTACGTCGCCGGCTTCTCGCGGCGCTCGCGCACTGAGCCTTCCTGCGCCACGGTCGCCACCAGCGTGCCGTCGGGCTTGAAGATCAGGCCGCGCGCGAGGCCGCGACCGTTCTGGGCGCTCGGCGAATCCTGACTGTAGAGCAGCCATTCGTCGGCGCGGAACGGGCGGTGAAACCACATGGCGTGATCGAGACTGGCCGCCATCGCCTGACCGTCGAACAAAGTGCGGCCATAGCGGGCCATGATGGAATCGAGCAGCGAAAAGTCCGACGCATAGGCCAGCGCGCACATATGGAGCGCCGGATCGTCCGGCAGCTTCGCGGCGGTACGAATCCAGAAATTAATCCGGCCCTCCGGAATCTTCTCGCCAGCATAACGCTGGAATTCCACCGGACGCAGCTCGATCGGCCGGTCGGACTCGTAATAACGGCGGATGAAATCGGGCATCTTCTCGATGATCGGATGTTTCGACAGCTCTTCCGCGGTGAGCTTGTCCGGCGGTGGCACGTCCGGCATCGGATCCTGGTGGTTGAACGAGTCCTCCTCCTCGGCGTGGAACGACACCATCATCGAGAAGATCGCGTGGCCATGCTGGATCGCGGTGACACGCCGGGTCGAATAGCTCTTGCCGTCGCGCAGGCGCTCGACCTCGTAGACGATCGGAATCTGCGGGTCGCCGGGCAGAATGAAATAACAATGCAGCGAATGCGGCATGCGGCCTTCGACGGTGCGGCACGAAGCCACCATGGCCTGGCCGATCACCTGGCCGCCGAACACCCGCTGCCAGCGCGTTTTCGGGCTGCGCCCGCGGAACATGTTCACCTCGATGGTCTCGAGATCGAGGATATCGATCAGATCGATCAGGCTCTTGGACATGTCGGCATCTTTCGCTCAGCGGCAATATTAAGGGAGGTTTACCAAGACCTTGGCCGTGCAGGCCCCGGTCCCATTGCCGCCCTTGTTTCGCGATCCTGTTTCGCCCAGCTATAAGCGCGTGGCAACAGCGAGAACGGATATCATGGCGGCACAACGAGGCATTGTCATCGGCGGCGGAGCCTTCGCCGGACTGGCGCTGGCTTTGGCGTTGCGGCAGGGGCTTGGCCCCGATCTGCCGATCATTGTCGCCGATCCCGCGCTGGCGAACCGGCCGAGCCGCGATCCGCGCGCCACGGCCATCGTTGCTGCCTGTCGGCGGCTGTTTGATGCTCTCGGTGTCTGGGATGCCGTGGCTGCCGAAAGCCAGCCGATTCTCGACATGGTCGTCACCGATTCCAAGCTGGAAGACGCCACCCGTCCGACCTTCCTGACCTTCGGCGGTCATGTGGAGCCGGGCGAGCCGTTCGCACATATGGTTGAGAATCGCCGGTTGATCGACGAACTCGTGATCCGCGCCGAAGCGGCGGGCGTCGACCTGCGTGCGACCGCGGTGACGACATTCGATTCACGGGCCGACGGTGTCAGCGTCACGCTCGGTGATGGCAGCGTGATTGAAGCAGCACTTCTTGTCGCCGCCGATGGCGCGCGCTCGAAGCTACGCGAGCGTGCGGGCATCGCGACCCATGGCTGGGATTATGACCAGTCCGGTATCGTCGTCACGGTCGGCCATGAGCGCGATCATGACGGACGTGCCGAAGAACACTTCCTGCCCGCCGGGCCGTTTGCAATTCTGCCTTTGACTGGCAAGCGTTCGTCGCTGGTGTGGACCGAGAAGCGCGCGGAAGCCGCGCGCATCGTCGCTTTGCCGGATGATGAATTCCATGCCGAGCTCGAGCAGCGGTTCGGCCTGCACCTCGGCGAGGTCAAAGCGCTCGACAAGCCGCGGGCCTTTCCGCTCGGCTATTTCGTCGCGCGCTCCTTCATCGGCGAACGGCTGGCGCTGATCGGCGACGCTGCGCATGTGATCCATCCGATCGCGGGGCAGGGACTCAATATGGGTCTGAAGGATGTCGCGGCATTGGCAGAAACCATCGTTGATGCTGCACGTCTTGGGATGGATTTCGGCCAGAGCGATGTCTTGGAGCGCTACCAGCGCTGGCGCCGCTTCGACACCATGACAATGGGTGTCGCCACCAACGTGCTGAACGTCCTGTTCTCGAACGATCTGCCCTTCGTGCGCAGCATCCGCGACATCGGTCTCGGCATCGTCGATCGGTTGCCGCCGCTGAAGGGCGCGTTCATCAAGCAGGCTGCGGGATTGTCGGGGGAAGTGCCGCGGCTGTTGAAGGGCGAGGCACTGTAGGCAGCACGTCATGCGGTTATGCCGCTCAACGTGGTGAAGGTGTCTGCTTCTTCTCGCCTTCGAACAGTGGGCGCTCGCGGATCAATCCTTCGCCGACGAGATCGAAGAAGGCCCTGACGCGCGCCGTATTCTTCAAATCCGCATGAGTCACGATCCAGAGTTCACCCTCAAGTTCCTTGAGGGGCTCAGATAGTGCTCTTGCCACCCCGGCGTCGTGATCTGCGAGATAGCACGGCATCAGCGCGAGCCCGATGCCGGCCTTCGCTGCGACGAGCTGGTTGACCAGACTGTTTGTCCGATAGACGAAGGCCTTCGATGGCGCGCCGCGCGACAGCCAGTCGGCGGCCCCGATGCCTGATGTTGTTTCCTCCCAGCCGATCAAGGAATGGCGATCGATCTCGGATGGATTCGATAACGGGCCGCCAATTGCCTCGAGATAGGCAGGGGCCGCATAGAGCCCCCACGCGATGGCCGACAGTCTGCGTCCCCAAAGATCGCCTTCCTTCGGACGGATAGGGCGCAATGCGATGTCGGCTTCGCGGCGCGACAGGCTCAGTACGCGGTTGTCGATCATCAACTCCACGACAATGCCGGGGTGAGTCTGCTGGAACGCGGCGAGAAGCGGCGTCAGCCGGCTATAGGCCAGCGTTTCGGACGACGTGACCGTCAGGCGGCCGGACAAACGATGATCGCGACCGGATATGTCGCGATCAAGCGCCAGTGCCTCGTCCTCCATGCGCTCTGCGCCGGCAGCCATCCGCGCACCGGCCTCCGTCGCTTGATAGACGCCGCCTGGAAGCCGTTCGAATAGTCGCACGCCAACCTTGTCCTCCAACGCTTTCAGGCGGCGGAAGGCCGTGGAGTGATCGACGCCGAGTGTTATCGCCGCCGCTGTCAGACCGCCCGCGCGTTGGATGGCGAGCGCCAGCCGAAGTTCGTTCCAATCATCCATGTTGACGAAGATAGCAGTGGGTTTGCTTGCAGTCACGCAAGCGCCGCTGGCGAAATGCCAATGGGACTTGCGTCTGTGCGGGCACTACCTTGCTGGTGCGATAGCGACCCCACGACGGATGCAACGAAAGATCCAACCATGAAACTCTATTACGCCACCGGTACCTGCTCGCTCTCGCCGCACATTGTTGCGAACGAGGCGGGTATCCCGCTTGAACTCGTGCGGGTGGATATCCGGAAGTCGCCCCACGTCACCGAGGCGGGCAGCGACTATTCGGCGGTGAACCCGAACGGCTATGTGCCGGCGCTGGCGCTCGATGACGGCACAGTGCTGACCGAGGGCACCGCGATCGTTCAATACCTTGCGGACCTCAAACCCGAGAGCAGTTTGGCGCCGCTTGCCGGCACACCGCAGCGTGTCGAGCTGCAATCCTGGCTCAACTTCATTGCCACTGAACTCCACAAGATGTTCAGCCCGTGGCTGTTTCACCCCGAATATGGCGCACAGGCGGCAGATGTTGCACGCGTAAAGATCGGAGAGCGGCTGGCATCGGTCGAGCGCCATCTGGCGGCGGGCAGGCCGTTCCTGCTCGGAGAAAACTTCACGGCGGCCGACGCCTATCTGTTCACGATCGTCGGGTGGTCTAACTTCACAGGGGTTAATCTGTCCAACTTTCCGCATCTGCGCGGTTTCATGGCCCGCGTCGAGGCGCGGCCCGCCGTGCAGCAGACCATGCGCGCCGAGAGAATAAAGGTGAGCGCATGACCGTGGGTCAGCCAGACGCATCAGCACTGACGCTCGTCAGCCATCATCTCTGCCCTTACGTGCAGCGAGCAGCCATCGTGCTTGCCGAAAAGGGTGTCCGTTTCGAGCGGTGCTATATCGATCTCGCGCACAAGCCGGACTGGTTTCACGCGATCTCCCCGCTGGGCAAGGTTCCGCTTCTGCTTGTCCGACGCGATGGAAATGACACCGCCGCACTCTTCGAGAGCGCGGTGATCTGCGAATACATCGAAGAGACGCAGATGGGCGTGCGGCTTCACCCATCCGATCCGCTCGAACGAGCCGGGCACCGTGGCTGGATCGAGTTCGGCTCGTCAATCCTCGCGGATTTGTGGGGATTTGAGACGGCCACCGACGCGAACAGTTATGAAGCGAAGCGGAAGATGTTGGCTGGAAAATTCGGTCGCGTTGAGAACGTGCTAACTGCAGCGCCGTTTTTCGCGGGGCAGCACTTCAGTATGGTCGATGCGATCTACGCGCCGATCTTCCGCTACTTCGATGTGTTCGATAGCATCGCTGACACGGAAGTCTTCGCCCAAACACCCAAGGTTCGGGCATGGCGCGCAGCGTTACGCGGACGTCCGAGCGTAGCGAATGCCGTCACGGCCGACTACGCCGACCGGCTGCGCGCATTTCTCGCCGAGCGCGACGCACATCTTCTCAAGATCGCAGCATGAGGCAGCCATGAGCCAGGGCGTCGCATGGCTGCTACTGATCGTGGCCGGGCTTCTGGATGTGGGGTGGGCGATTTCGATGAAATATGCCACGGGTTACACCCGACCGGGCTGGACCATCCTGTCGCTGATTTTCCTCGCCGCGTTCGTCTATCTGCTCGGCCGGGTTCTGGAGGTTTTGCCGGTGGGGTCCGCCTACGCGGTATGGGTCGGGATCGGCGCAGCCGGGACGGTCCTGTTCGGAAGCGTGCTGTTTGGCGAGTCGATGAGTCTGCTGCGCGGCGGCGGGGTCGTCCTCATCGTCGCGGGAATCGTCGCTTTGAGATTTGCGCCGGCATGAGCCGCCACATCAGAAATTCAGTCGATCTTCCGCGCTTCTTCCGGGAGCATGATCGGAATGCCATCGCGGATCGGATAAGCAAGCTTGGCCTGGCGCGAGATCAGCTCCTGGCGGGCGGCATCGAATTCGAGTTGGCCCTTGGTCAGCGGGCACACCAGAATCTCGAGCAGCTTGGCGTCGACGGTGCTTTCGGCACGCTCGATTGGCGGTGTGGTCATGGGTGCGCTCCGGTGATGCGGTCGTTGATCATGGTTATTTATCAGAATTACTGCAGCGGTGGGTCGCCGCTGGTGCGCTTCTTGGCCAGATCCATTTCAGTGACAGCGATCAGGATCTCAGCGCGGGTCTTGAGATCGGGCGCTTCGAGCATCGCCTGTTTCTCGGGCGGACCATAGGGCGACATCATCGCCAGCGCGTTCACCAGGGCCTCGTTGGGAGCCTTGTCGATGCCTTCCCAATCCACTTTCAGGTTGTTGGCCTTGAGGAAATCGGTGAGCACCGCGAGCAGCGCGGCCCGGTCGACATCATCTTCGCCCTTGCGTGCGGTGAAATCGTCGATGAAGGGGAAGTAGTCGACCTTGCACTGCCGATATGCCGTCAGCACCGAGAGTTCCCGCACCACTTCGAAACGGGAAACGCCGGTCAGTTCGAGGATATAGCGGCCGTCACCGGATTCGGCGAGCTGGGTGATGCGCCCGACACAGCCGACTTTGAACAGTGCCGGCTTGGCCTCATCCGGCGAATGCGCCGCATCGGGCTGGATCATGCCAATCAGCCGGTGCCCGTCGCGAAGCGAATCGTCGATCATCGCGAGGTAGCGCTGCTCGAAAATGTTCAGCGGCATCTGGCCGCGCGGCAGCAGCAGCGCGCCCGGCAGCGGAAACACCGGGATCACCTCGGGAAGTTCGGCAGGCCCGCGATAGTCGGCATTGATGGGCATGTCCGGTTCCGATTCGTCACGCGAGGAGAATTACGAGAACAGGATAGTCGATAACCGCCTGCGACCGTCAACGGTGGCCTCATCCGTCGGTCCCCAGGCGTCGAAGAACTGGATCAATTGCTTGCGGGCGCCGTCGTCATCCCATTTGCGATCACGCTTGACGATTTCAAGCAGGTGACCCGTGGCCTCACTGCGTTGATTGGCGCCATTGAGCGCGATCGCAAGGTCGAAGCGGGCCTGATGGTCGAGCGGATTAGCGGCAACCTTCTGTTCCAGTTCGGTGACCGGACCGAGCGCACTGGCCTGTTCGACCAGATCGATCTTGGCCTGCACGGCCTTGACCGCAGCGTCCTCACGCTTCGCGACCGGAACGAGCTCAAGGGTCTGCTTGGCCTGTTCGATGGCGCCGGTCTCGACGTAACAGCGGGCAAGGCCAGCAATGGCGGCGATATTGCCGGCATCGGCGGCAATCACCTCGCCATAGATCGAGGCGGCGGTGGCCGGATCGCCCTCAGCCAGAATCGCTTCGGCTTCCTGAAGCAATTCGGCAGCCGTCGGCTCGGCGCCGGGCATGCCGGCTGTCAGCTTGTCGATGAACGCATTGACCTGGCTCTCCGGAACCGCACCCATGAAGCCATCGGCCGGCTGGCCGTTGACGAAGGCGATCACGGCGGGGATCGACTGGATGCCCATCTGGCCGGGAATCTCCGGATTCTCGTCGATGTTCATCTTGACCAGCTTCACCTTGCCCTTGGCGGCGGTCACGGCTTTCTCGATGACAGGAGTCAGCTGGCGGCACGGACCACACCAAGGCGCCCAGAAGTCGATCAGGACCGGCTGGCGTTTGGATTCCTCGATGACGTCCTGCACGAAGGTGCGGGTGGTCGTGTCCTTGATGAGAGCGGTTGCTGCCTGCGGCGTCGAACCTGCCTGCGGCGCCTGTGCGCCGCCCTGATCCATGATGGTCACGTGAACCTCGCTCGATGTCTGAAAAATTTGGCTGCTTCTAGCATGGCCTGAGCGATTAAATGGCGTCCGTGACAGTAATTTGCAATCCGGTGAAATAGGTCCGGCAGGGACCGATTCGACCCGAGAGGCGACATTTCGCTGTTTTGACCCATTTTCTGGGCAAAATCGGGCTCAAAGGGCCATAAATCGCGATTAACTCGCCGCGATCCGAGATGCAGTCTAACTGTTGCATTCGCCACCGGCATTTGGCATAGGTCTGCGCGTCGGCGGCGAGCAATCGCCGCCTGTCTTCTCGGATGCGGGTGTAGCTCAGTGGTAGAGCACGACCTTGCCAAGGTCGGGGTCGAGGGTTCGAATCCCTTCGCCCGCTCCAGAATTTTCCTGGTTTTTTGGCATCAGTTTTATCGATCACAGGCCGCCGTCCGGCGGCCTTGTCGTTTGTGATCCGCAGGCACGTAGATCCGCCCTGCATCGCTTGAAATCATCGGGCGTTGGGCAGACAATCCACGGGCGAAGCGGGTACGAGACTGACGATGCCGTCGACCACTGATTCCAACCTGGAAATTGCCAAGCGTGCCAATGACGAGGCGCGGGCGGATTTTGCGACCTGGGTGATGATGGCGAAGCTGAAAAGCCTCGACGCGCTGCCGCAGGAAGCCCAGACATTCTATGCGGGCTATCTCGCGCTGCTGGCGCGTGGCAAACAATCCGAGCCAGCCGCGGCCGAAGCCACCATCCAGACTGTCTACCGCAGCTATTACTCCCGCATGGGCGGCACCGGCATCGCGCCCATCATCAAGACGGCTTCGAGATCAAGACCAATGCCCGACGACAACAATAACAATGTCACGCCTTTTCGCCGGATCAAGCCCAACACGCCACCGCCCCCGCGCGAAAAGAAGAAGCTGCCGGTCGCGTTGATCTTCATCGGGTTGATCTTGCTGGCCGTGGCTTGGCGCTATCTCACCAAGGGCAGCCTTTAAAAAACGTAGCAGTGATCGCGCGATGATGCGGTGCGATGCGCCAATTGCATCAGGCTCCTGGAACTAACTTTCAAAATTTTTATCAAGATGTCGTCGTGATGGCGACGTCTTTCATTTGCGCGAGCGTTAGTTGCGCTTTTCACCTGCGACATTTGTGCTAGCATCTCACTGTCTGAGAAAATCACAGACCAATAAAGTTCGTCTCGAACGTTCAATAAGACATAGCAGCCGCAACAAGCTGCACAGGGAGTGACGCGATGAAATCGATGACTGGTCGATCCGTTGTTGCGTGCGCCGCCATCCTCGCTACGGCGATCGGCATGGCCTCGCTCAATCAAGCGAGCGCACAGCAAAAGCTCAAGAGCTACAAATCCGATACCAAGGAATTCTGGACCAATCCGCCGGACGACTGGTTCCTCGGCGACGAGACCGAAGCGCAAAAGGGCCTCGCGCCGCCGTCGGGCCCGCCGACCGGTGCGTCCGATGCCGAACTCGCAGCCATGATGAAGAAGATCAAGCTGCCGCCGGGATTCAAGATCGAGGTCTATGCGTCCGGCGTGCTGGCGGCGCGGCAGATGGCCTGGGGCGATAAAGGCACGCTCTTTGTCGGCTCGTTCGGCCTCGGCAACGTCTATGCGATCACCGACAAGGGCGGCAAGAAAGAGGTCAAGACCGTCATCAAGGGCATGAAGATGCCGACGGGCATCGCCTTCCAGGACGGCGCGCTCTATGTGATCGATATCAACAAGCTGATCAAATACGAGAATGCCGAGGCAAATATCGACAAGCTCGGTGACGGCAAGGTGGTCTATGACGATATGCCGTCATTCGCCGCACATGGCTGGAAGTATCTCGCGCCGGACAAGGATGGCTGGTTCTACGTTCCGTTTGGACCTCCCTTTAACATCGGCATTCCGCCGACCAGCCTGTCGCAGATCCGCCGTGTCGATCCCAAGACCGGCAATGCCGAAATCGTGGCGCTCGGCGTTCGCAACAGCGTCGGCGGTGACGTTGATCCCCGCACCGGCAAATACTGGTTCACCGAAAATGCGCGGGACTGGATCAGCGACGATATGCCGAGCGACAAGCTCAACATGATCTCGAAGCTTGGTGAGCATTTCGGCTATCCGCATTGCCATCAAGGCAACATGCCGGATCCGAAATTCGCCATGGGTCACAAGTGCTCGGAGTTCACGCCGCCGGTGTTGAATCTCGGCGCCCATGTCGCACCCCTGGGGATGAAGTTCTATACCGGCAGCATGTTTCCTGCCGAATACAAGAACAACATCTTCATTGCCGAACACGGCTCGTGGAACCGGCACAAGTATCAGGGCGCACGTATCAAGCGTGTGATCGCCGGGCCGGATGGCAAGAACGCCAAGCAGGAGATCTTTGCCTCCGGCTGGATCGAGGGTGACCAGGGTTATCTCGGCCGCCCTGCCGATATCGTTCTGGCCAAGGATGGATCGCTGCTGATTGCCGACGATTGGGCAGGCGCAATCTATCGCATCAGCTACGCGAAGTAAGTCGCGAATTGCGTGAGGCTGGAGTTGCGTCATCCGCAGCTCCAGCCTCATGTATTCTGGAATGGGAATGTGGCTCATGCATCGTTCTGCAATCGCGGCTGTTCTTGTCTTTCTAGTTCTTGGTTCTGGGTCCAGTCCGGCTGATGCCGCCGATATCGCCGCGGGTAAGGAGAAAGCCGAGCTCTGCAGCGGCTGTCACGGCGAAAACGGCATCTCGCAAATGGAGAACATCCCTTCGCTCGCCGCACAGCCGGATCTGTTTATCCAATGGCAGCTGGTGTTCTTTCGTTCAGGCACCCGCAAGAACGAACAGATGCAGCCGATCTTGGAGCAGATCGACAACAACGACATCCGTAATCTCGGCGCCTATTTCGCCTCGCTGAAGCCGCCGGAGGGCAAAAAGCCCGATGACAATCCGGATCTGTCGGCCAAGGGCGCGCAAGCGGCGGTCGGCCGTCGCTGTGCGTCGTGCCACACGGAAAGTTATGGTGGCACGAAGGCGGTGTCGCGTATCGCCGGACAGCGCGAGGACTATCTCGTCAAGGCGCTGCGCGATTACAAGTCCGGCGTCCGCGCCGGTGGCGGCATGGCAGCGATGGCTGAGGTTGCCTATTCGCTCAGTGAAGAAGAGATCACTGCGCTGGCGCATTATCTGGCGCATCTATGAGGGGAAATCCGTAGCCCGGATTGCGATTGGCCTGATCCGGGCTACGTCCCGATGCTTACGCTACCCGCTGATGCTCATACGCCTTGAGATGCGTATAGATCATCCGCAGTCGCGGCACGGCAACCTTGGCGGCATCGGCGCGGGCGATGACATCGCCGACGATCTGGTCGGCCTCGATCTGCGCCTTGTTGAGGATGTCGCGATACATCGAGGCTGTCATCTTCGAGCCTTCTGCTGTCAGCATGCCCTCGGTGCGTTCGAGGAAGGCTGCCCGCGGTGCGAAGCCGTTGGCCTTGGCGACGCCGCTCATCTCATCGCGCACGCCGAGGATGAAGTCTCGGCCGCCCGGTGCCGCGACGATGTCGCCGACAGCGCCGCGCATCGCGCTGGTGGAGCCGGCGATCGTCGCCAGGAACACCCACTTCTCCCACATATCCTGCATGATATTCTCGGAGGCCGCGCCTCCAAAGTTGCCGGTCGCCATGATCGCAGCGATCGCCTTCACGCGATCTGAACTGCCGCCCTTGCGTTCGCCGAAGCTGAGCACCTGCATCGGCGCCATCTGGACGACCTCGCGCGCCTCGTTGAGCGTCGCTGCAATCTGGCATTGGCCGCCCATGACGTTCTCGGCGCCGAACTTCTTCTCCAGTACGTCGAGATGCTTCATGCCGTTGAGCAGCGGAATGATCGCCGTGTTTGGCCCAACCGCGGGTGCAAAGGACGCGATGGCGTCGTCGAGGTCGAAGGCCTTGCAGCTCAGCAGCACGACATCGAATTTCCCCTTGATCGCATCTGCCTGCACCGTCGGCGGATTCTTCAGGGTCACGTCGCCGTGCGGGCTCTTGATGACAAGGCCGGCGCTTGCCAGCTCACTGGCGCGCTTCGGGCGAACCAGGAAAGTGATGTCATTGCCGGCCTGCAACAGCCTGCCGCCGAAATAGCCGCCGATGGCACCGGCGCCGACCACGAGAATACGCATTGGGATGAGTCCATGTTGGATTGGAACGCGAAGCTGTCAAACAGTAGCCCGTCATTGCGAGCTCTGGGAAAGTTAGCTTGCCAACTTTCCCTTGAGCGAAGCAATCCAGTTCCTTGTCGATGTAGGGCTGGATTGCTTCGTCGCAAGGGCTACCTGCAATGACGGCTGCGAGAAGGTGCTCGCTACCACTTCTCCCCGAACGGGCGAATCTCCAGTTCAAACGTCCAGGCGCTACGCGGCTGCTGATAGAGCTGCCAGTATGACTGAGCGACCGACGCGGGCGGCATCAACAAATCGGGATTGTTGAGCGCCTCCTTGCCCCACATCTGCTCGCGGCGTTCGCGCACCCAGGCAGTGTCGACGCCGCTGTCGATAATCAGATGGGCGATATGAATGTTCTTCGGGCCGAGCTCGCGGGCCATCGCCTGAGCCACTGCACGCAATCCGAATTTGGCCGATGCAAAAGCGGCAAAACCACTGCCGCCACGCAAGCTCGCGGTGGCGCCTGTGAAGAAGATGTTGCCCTGGCCACGCGGCGTCATCAGCCGTGCAGCTTCGCGCCCGGCCAGGAAACCGGAATAGCAGGCCATCTCCCAGACCTTGCGAAACACCCGCTCGGTCGTCTCCAGAATTGGGAAATCGACGTTGGCGCCGACATTGAAGATGCAGACCTCCAATGGCGCGTGCGCATCTGCGTCGTTGAGAAAGGCGGCGATCTCGTCTTCCTTGCGGGCATCGAGCGAGCGCGCCACGATTGTGCCTCCTATGGCCTCGATCTCCGCCACCAAAGGCGCCAGCTTGTCGCCGTTACGGCGCCCGGCGAACACTGTGAAACCTTCTGAGGCAAACTTCTTGGCGATCTCGGCGCCGATATAGTCTCCAGCTCCGATGACCGCGACAGTCGCGTTGCGCTTCTGCATGAAACTCTCCCGTTACGTGCTGGCGCCGGTGATCAGTTCCTCGACTTCGCGCAGTTGCTCCTTGCCGAAGAACATCTGGTTACCCACGAAGAAGGTCGGCGAGCCGAAGGCGCCGCGCTCGACTGCGGTCTGCGTGTTCGCGACCAGCACCGCCTTCACCTCCGGCTCCTGCCCGCGTGCGAACAGTCTTGCGCCATCGAGACCCGACTCCGTCAGCGCTTTGATGGCCACGTCGGGGTCATCCATCTTCTTTGGCTCACCCCACATATGATGGAATGCCGCCTCGACATATTTCTCGAACACGCCGTCAAGCTGTGCCGCGATGGCGACGCGCATCAGGTTCAGCGTGTTGACCGGGAAGAACGGATTCATCGTGTAGGGCTTGACGCTGAAGCGCTTCACGAACCGCTCGGTCTCGATTTGATGAAATTCACGTTTGTTCTTGACGCCGGCATAGGTCTCCGCCGGCGAGCGATTATTGGTCGCCTTGAAGATGCCCCCCAGCAGGACCGGGACGTATTCGAATGTCACGCCGGTGCGCGCTTCGATCGCCGGGATCGCCAGATGGCTGAGATAGGCGTTGGGGCTGCCGAAATCGAACAGGAATTGTGGCGACGTCTTGGTCAAGGCGGTCTCCCGAATTTTTATTGGGTGCAGTGTGGCGCAGCACGTGCGATGCGTCCACATCTTTTATGATGACCGTAATGCTATGGCTTGACGACGCACAGTGTCAGATCAGACGCTGTACGGTCCGTTTGCGCCACACCAGCATGTAATAGCTCATCTGCAGAACAAACATGGCGCAGAAGGTGATGGGGTAAGCGGCCCAGACGCCATCGAGACCGATAGTGCGGCTGAGGATGACGGCCGAGGGCACCTCGATGGCAACGATGGCGAAAACCAGAAGCGCCAATGGTGCGAATACCGTTCCGCTGGCACGCATCATTCCGGAGAAGGTTGTGGCCATGCCGAACAGGACCGAACTCCACAGTACAATGTGAAGCGATCGCTGTGCGAGTTCGAGGACCGCGGGATCGACAATGAAAAAGCTCATGAGGGTGCTGGAGAACAGGTAGGCGATCGCCACCAGTCCGCCGGTCAGGACGACGTTCATCAGCAATCCGGTGCGGACGATGGCGCCGAGCCGGTCGGCCTGGCCGCGGCCGATGGCCTGCGCGCCGAAGATCGAGACCGTAATCGAGATCGAAATGGCCGGAAACTGCACATAGCTCAAAATCTGGTTGACCGCGCCATAAGCGGCGGTCGCGTTGGAGCCGAAGCCGTTGACGAGGCCGAGCAGCACAAGTTCGGCCACCGACATTACGGCCATGCCGATCGCGGAAGGGATACCGATCCGCAACACCTTGCGCAGCAGCGCGGGGTCAAGCCGTATTCTGCGCAGGAGCTCCGCGTCGGGCGCGAGCGCGTGTTTCTTGCGGCGCAGGTACATGGCGAGCCAGAGCAGCGTGAACGCGCTCGACGCGGCCGCGGCGCAGGCAGCGCTGGCCACGCCAAGTCGCGGCAGGCCAAACCAGCCCTGGATCAGCGCCGGTGTGACGGTGAGTCCGATGATGGTGGATAGTGCCAGCGCCCATAGCGGCGTCACGGTGTCGCCGACGCCGCGCATCATCGATGTCATCAGAATGAAGATGAAGGTCGCCGGCATCGCCAGCATCATGATCCGGGCATAGGCGCTGGCCTGGTCGAGAACATCTGCCGGTGTCGCAAGCGCAACCATCATTGGTCGGCTCAACAGGGCGCCGAACACCGCGATGATGACCGCTAGCAGAAGGGCGACAGCGAGAGTCGTGCCGGCCACCGCCTTTACCTTGTGGCGCTCGCCCGCGCCCCAGGCTTGGCCAATCAGCACCGACGCGCCCGCTCCCAATCCCACGACGAAGGAGATGAAGAAAAACATTATCGGAAAGAACACCGATGCCGCCGCGAGCGCATCGACGCCGATCATCTGGCCGACATAGATGCTGTTGATGGTGCCGAACAGCGATTGCAGAATATTGCTCAGCATCATCGGTGCAAGGAAGACGAGAAAGGTCTTCCAGAGGGGCGGAACGTTCGACACGGGCATTTCCTTGGGATGGACGTGACGGCCGATCAGGCCGAGGTCGATTCGGCGCGATCACTGAAGGCAAGCTTGATGATGTGGTCGCGAATATCTTCGGGCCATGGGGCGATCAGGCCGGCAAAGCGTCGCCGGTCGTCAGCGAACAAGGCCCGCGACGCTTCCTCGAAACCGGGCCGGTCGCCCGCCATGGTCGACATGAAGTGATAAGCGGCGTCACGCGCCGCACGAAGCCGATCCCGGTCACCATGGACGCGGCGCGCCTCCTCGACCAGTTTTCGTAATGCGACGGAAGCGCCGCCGGGTTGAGTGCCAAGCCACTCCCAATGGCGCGGCAACAGCGTTACCTCGCGGGCGACAACGCCAAGCTTCGGCCGGCCACGGCCACGTGGCTCGGTGGATGCCTCGGTGGCGGGCTCGGGCGTCGATGGCTGGGGCAGGCGGGCGACGACCTCGCGATGGCTGCCGCGCAAATCGATATCGAGTGACTTGCCGGTGGCGTTGTCGAAAATGACGATCGGATCGGCGATTGCGCCGGTCGCGATCTTGATCGCGATCGCGACCTCGGCCAATGGCCCAGAAGCCAGCAGCTTCGGACCGGCAAAGGCGCTAAACGGAGGAACACTCATTTCAGTCATGGGAATAAGCCCGTCTCATCATCAAGATCGATGCTAATTATACCCGGATAATATATCTGTCAATATTACCCGGGCGATAATTAAGTGCGCCAGCTCGCAAAGGATCGCCATGCTCACTGTCCATCACCTGAATAACTCGCGCTCCCAGCGCGTGCTGTGGCTGTTCGAAGAGCTCGGCACTCCCTATGAGATCATCAGATACGACCGGCAGCCCAACATGCTGGCGCCGCCGGAGCTGCGGGCGATCCATCCGCTCGGCAAGTCGCCTGTCATCACCGATAGCGGCAACACGATCGCCGAGTCCGGTGCGATCGTCGAATATCTCGTCAAAACCTACGGCAACGGCCGGCTGATTCCGCCTGACAACACACCGGAGCGCCTGCGCTTCACCTATTGGCTGCACTACGCCGAGGGATCGGCGATGCCGCCGCTCCTGTTGAAGCTCATCTTCATGATGCTGCCGAAGCGCGCGCCGCTGCTGATGCGTCCGGTGGTCAATGCCATCGCTGCGAAAGCGCTGAACACGTTGGTGGATCCGCAGCTCAAACAGCATATGGCCTTCTGGGAAGGCGAGCTGTCGAAGAGCGAGTGGTTCGCCGGCAACGAATTCACCGCCGCCGATATCCAGATGAGCTTCCCGCTCGAAGCGGCCTCCGCGCGCGCCGGGCTGGAGCAAGGACATCCCAAGGCGATGGCGTGGCTCGCGAAGATCCATGCGCGGCCCGCCTATCAGCGTGCGCTGGAGAAGGGCGGGCCGTATTCGGTGGGGCGCTAGACCGCGGGGAAGCCGAACAGCTTCTGCGGATTGTTCGTGAGGATACGATTGCGCGTCGTCTCATCCGGCACCCACTCTGCAAGCAGGTCGAGCAGATCACTTACGCCCATCATCACATCCCAGTTCGCCACATGCGGCCAGTCGGAGCCCCAGATGCAACGATCCGGATTGGCGGCGACCAGCTTCTGGGCGAAGGGAATCGTATCGCTATAGGGCGGGCCACCCTGGATGCTGGTGCGATAGGCGCCGGACAGCCGCACCCATGCGCCGTCACGAACGAGTCCGACCAGAGCGTCGAAGCCCGGATCGTTGATGCCGCGTGAGGTCGGGAAGTGTCCCATGTGGTCAACGAGGAATGGCACCGGCAGTTTCGCAAAGCGTGAGGCGAGAGCCGGAATATCCTTGGCATCGATCAGGAATTGCAGATGCCAGCCCATCTCGCGGCAGAGCGACGCGTAGTCCTCAAGCTGCGCGAAACCCATCCCGCCGCCATAAAGCACGTTGAGCCGAAGGCCGACGACGCCGGCTTCTTTCAGCGCGGCCTTCTCCTTCTCGGGGCAATCCAGCCCGATCACGGCGATGCCGCGCAGCCGCTGGCGATTGGCGGTGAGCGCGTCCACCAGCAGGCGGTTGTCGGTGCCATGCACGCTGACTTGCGTTAGCACGCCGTAAGTCATGCCGGTCGCATCGAGCATCGATAGATAAGATGCCGCCGTGGCCTCCGGCGGCGTGTAGCTCCGCCCGGCGACGAACGGATAGTCCGGCGGCAGACCGATCACATGGGCATGCGTATCAACGGCACCACGCGGCACGGTGAACCGTGTCGCGCTGCGCTGGGTCGGTTGCGGCCCCGGGCAAGCCCGGGGTTCGCTGGGGGATGAATCAGGCGTCTGCATAGAGAATACGTCCGCGGGTTTCAGGCAACGCATAGGCTGCGAGGAAGAACAGGCCGTAAGCCAGCACTGCGAAGATCGCGATGGCATTGCCGAGGCTGGTGGTGTTGGACAGAGCGCCGACCAGGAACGGGAACAGAGCGCCGATACCACGGCCGAAATTGTAGCAGAAGCCCTGACCAGATCCGCGCAGACGTGTTGGATAGAGCTCCGTGAGGAACGCGCCCATGCCGGAGAAGTAGCCCGACGCAAAGAAGCCGAGCGGAAAGCCGAGGATCCACAGCACTTCGTTGGTGAGCGTCACCTGTGTGTAGATCAGGATGACTGCGATGGCGCCGAGCGAGAAGGTCAGGAACAGGTTGCGCCGACCGATGCGGTCGGCGAGCCATGCACCGACGAGATAGCCGATGAAGGAGCCGACGATCAGCGCCGAAAGATAGCCGGTCGATGAGACGATCGACAGCTTGCGCTCGGTGGTGAGGAAGCGCGGCACCCAGAAGGTGATGGCGTAATAGCCACCCTGGCAACCGGTCGCAGCAAGCGACGCAAGGATCGTGGTCTTCAGCATCGGGCCGGCAAAGATTTCGCTGAGCTTGGGCCGATCGCCGCTGGCGTTCTGCTTGGCCCGGGTCTCCGCGGCGATGACCGGCTCTTCGACGTAGCGGCGCAGATACAGCACCAGCAAAGCCGGCAGTGCACCGATGGCGAACATCCAGCGCCACGCCGTCTCTGGTGGAAGCCATGAGAACAAGACCGCTTGTGACAGCACGGCGAGACCCCAGCCGATCGCCCAGCCGGATTGCACCGAGCCGACAGCACGGCCGCGATATTGCGGACGGATGGCTTCGCCCATCAGCACTGCGCCTGCGGCCCATTCACCGCCAAAGCCAATGCCGAGCAGTGCACGCGCCACCAGCAGCTGATCGAAATTCTGCACGAAGGCACAGATCAGCGAGAAGAACGAGAACCACAGGATCGTCAGCTGCAGCGTGCGGACGCGGCCGATACGGTCGGCAAGATAACCGCCGAGCCAGCCACCGATCGCGGAGGCAAGAAGTGTCACGGTGCCAGCGAGGCCGGCAGTACCGGGATCGACCTTCCACATCACGATGATGGTGCCGATCACCAGCGGATAGATCATGAAGTCCATGCCATCGAGTGCCCAGCCTGTGGCGCAGGCCCAAAACGTGCGGCGCTCCGGTGGGTTCATATCGCGATAGAAGGCCAGAAGGCTGGTGTCTTCGATTTCCGCGCGCTCAATGGCGCCGGGATCGGTTGGTCGGTTGCCGCTCATGATTGTTTCCCCCGTTTGTCATCTTGGTTCGGGGGGCGCTCACCCGCGCGCCCCTGGGAGCACCGGATATGTCATTGGACGTCAGTACCCAGATGCCTCAGCGCCACGCGTACGCGGATCAGGGGCACCAAGCAAGCCGTCTGGCGTCACCAGAATAGAGTTAGCCGAAGTCTGGCCCATCGGCTCAACCACCTTGTGGCCCATGGCACGCAGGGCATTGAGGGTCTCTTCGCTAAAGCCGCGTTCGATGCGGACTTCATCGGGCAGCCACTGGTGATGCAGGCGAGAGGTCGCGACGGCCGACATCACATCCATTCTGTAGTCGATCACATTGACGATCACCTGCAGCACTGTCGAGATGATGCGGCTGCCGCCGGGCGAGCCGGTGACCAGCACCGGTTTGCCATCCTTTAGAACGATGGTCGGCGACATCGATGACAGTGGCCGCTTGCCTGGGCCGGGCAGGTTGGCTTCGAAGCCGACAAGTCCATAGGCATTGGATGCGCCGGGTGCGGCGGTGAAGTCGTCAAGCTCGTTGTTGAGCAATACGCCGGTGCCGTCGGCGATCAGGCCAACACCATAACTGAAGTTCAGCGTGTAAGTGTTGCTCACCGCATTGCCGGCGCTGTCGACCACCGAATAGTGGGTCGTATTCTGTCCTTCGCGCGGCGGTACGGCCGAGAGGGCGTCGGTCCACGGCGTTGCCTTGTTGGGATCGATCGAGGCGCGCTGCCCGGTAGCGTAGTCCTTCGAAGTCAGCGTCGCGATCGGCGCGTTGACAAAAGCGGGATCGCCCAGATAGCGCGCGCGATCCGCATAAGCACGCTTCATGGCCTCGACCAGCAGATGCAGCGACGGTGCGGAGGCTTGCCGCATCTCGCCCATCGGGAAGCCTTCGAGAATATTCAGTGTCTCCAGCAGCACCGTTCCGCCGGATGATGGCAGCGGCATTGAGATGATGTCGTAGCCGCGATAGCTGCCGCGGACCGGCGTGCGAACCACGGGCTGATAGGTCTTGAGGTCGTCTGCCGTGAAGATGCCGCCTGCCGCATTGATGCCGCTGACCAGCTTCTCGGCGACGGGGCCTCCATAGAAGCCGCGCGGTCCCTGTGTGGCAATCGCTGTGAGTGTTGTTGCGAGGTCTGTCTGGATCAACCGGTCGCCGTCGCGCAGCGAGGTGCCGTCGTCACGCGAAAAGATCTTCTTCGTTGCCGGCCAGCGCACCAGGCGCCTGTGCCAATCCGGCAGTGTATCCGCACCATCGTCAGTCAGGATGAAGCCGTCGCGCGCCAGCACAATCGCGGGCTGTAACAGATCCGACAATGTGAACTTGCCCGAGCCGTATTTCTCCAGCGCCAGCGCAAGTCCCGCCACCGTGCCGGGGATGCCGATGCCCAAAGCTGAATCGCGGGATTTCGCGGTGTCCGGTTTGCCGTCGCTGCCGAGAAACATGGTGCGGGTGGCAGCGGCCGGCGCGGTCTCGCGATAGTCGATGGTGACGTCTTCGCCGGAGGCTGTGTGGATCACCATGAAACCGCCGCCGCCGATATTACCGGCGCGCGGATAGGTGACAGCCATGGCGAAACCGCTCGCAACAGCCGCATCGATCGCATTGCCACCGCGCGCCATGACATCCGCACCCACCTTGGCGGAGATCTTCTCCTGGGCGACGACCATGCCATGCTTGGCAGCGATGGGTTTGAGCGTGCCTGACGGTGCGGGGGTATAGATGTCACGCGCCTGCTGCGCGTTTGTCGATGCCGGGACGACGAGTATAAATGCGAGTGCTGCGACGCACGTACAACGCAGGAAAGCAAACGGTGCCATCGATCACTCCGGCTGACAGCGGACATGATCGCATCGCCGTCTCGAATGCTATATGGCTTGTGAAACGTACGAGACAACACTCTGTGATTCGCGGGGGGATACCACGCATGGCGGTCGCCGCCGCTTCATCAGCCTCTGTGACAGCGGCGCCAAAGACCTATCCACCGCGCTCTGCGGTGATCAGCTGGATGTTTTTTGACTGGGCGGCCCAGCCTTACTTCAGTCTCATCACCACCTTTGTTTTCGCGCCCTATTTCGCCACGCGCGTGGCATCCGATGCGGCCACGGGACAATCGCTGTGGGGTTTCGCTACTGCTGCGGCCGGGTTGATCATCGCGCTGGCATCGCCGATGCTTGGCGCGATTGCCGACGCGAGCGGCCGCCGCAAGCCTTGGATCGCAAGCTTCGGTGCGATCTTCGTGATCGGCGCCTGCATCATGTGGATCGGCAAGCCCGGCGATCCCGCTATCATCCTGCCGCTGCTGATTGCCTATGGCTTGGCGACCATCGGCGTGGAATTTGCCACCGTGTTCAACAATGCGATGATGCCGACGTTGGTGCCGCCGGATAAAATCGGCCGCCTGTCCGGTTCGGGCTGGGCGCTCGGCTATGTCGGCGGCATTCTCAGCCTGATCATCGTGCTCGGCTTCATGGCTGCGAACCCGACCACTGGGCGCACATTGTTCGGTCTGGTCCCGATCCTCGGTCTCGACCCCGCGACGTTCCAGGGCGATCGCATTTCGGCGCCGCTGTCGGGCCTGTGGTTCGTCGTCTTCGTGCTGCCGATGTTTCTGCTGACGCCGGATTTTCCTGCAAAGGTTTCGCCCGGTCACGCCGTGCGTGCAGGTCTGACCGATCTCAGGCACACGCTAAGCGATCTGCCGAAGCATCGCTCGATGATGGCATTCCTGATAGCCAACATGATCTACACGGACGGGCTCGTGTCGCTGTTTGCTTTCGGCGGCATCTATGCGGCCGGCACGTTCGGCTGGAATACGATTCAGATCGGCACATTCGGTATCATCCTGGCCATTGCCGGAACGTTCGGCGCCTTCATTGGCGGAAAACTCGACGATGCGTTCGGACCAAAGCGTGTGATCACCGGCAGCATCCTGCTGCTGCTGATCTCGATCATCGCGATCCTGCTGATTGATCGCGAAACCATCTTCTTCATCAAGGTCACGCCGCCGGTGCCCGGTGGCGGTCTGTTCGCGGCGCCTGCGGAGAAGGCCTATCTTGCGCTGGGTTGCCTGATCGGCATGGCGGGCGGTCCGCTGCAGGCGGCATCGCGCACGCTGTTGATCCGGTTGGCACCGCAGGATCGCATCGCGCAGTTCTTCGGTCTGTTCGCGTTGACAGGGAAGGTAACGTCCTTCATGGGGCCGCTATTGATCGGCCTCGTCACCGCAGTCACCGCCAGCCAGAAGGCTGGCATGGCAGTGCTGGTGCTGTTCTTTGTCGGAGGCCTCGGTCTGCTCGCGCGCGTGCGGGAAGCCTGAGCCTCGAAAGTCTCAGTGCTTGAAGTGGCGGACGCCGGTGAACACCATTGCGATTCCGGCGTCATCCGCCGCCTTGATCACTTCATCGTCGCGGATCGAACCGCCTGGCTGAATCACGGCCGTGGCTCCGGCCTCGATCGCCACCAATAGTCCGTCGGCGAAGGGGAAGAACGCATCTGATGCGACGACCGATCCTTTGGTCATAGGCTCGGCGAGTTTCAGTTCGGCAGCAGCATCTTGCGCCTTACGTGCGGCAATCCGAGCGGAATCGACCCGGCTCATCTGGCCTGCACCGATACCGACGGTGGCAAGGTTTTTCGCGTAAATGATCGTGTTCGATTTGACATGCTTGGCCACACGGAATGCAAATTTGAGATCGCGCAATTCAGCTTCCGTCGGCTGCCGTTTGGTAACCGGCTTTAGGATCATGTCATCGACCACCGCGTTGTCACGGCTCTGCACCAGCAGGCCGCCGGCCACCGTCTTGTAGGTCAGGCCCGGCGCGCGGGGATTAGGCAGACTGCCTGCCAGCAGCAGGCGGATATTCCGTCGTTTGGCGATGATGGCGATTGCTTCTTCGGTGGCGTCCGGCGCGATGATCACCTCGGTCAGGATCTCGGTGATGGTCTGCGCGGTCTCCGCGTCCAGCGTGCGGTTCATGGCAATGATGCCGCCGAAGGCCGAAGTAGAATCGCAGGCCAGTGCCTTGCGATAGGCGTCGATCAGGTTGCTGCCTTCGGCCACGCCGCAGGGGTTGGCGTGCTTGACGATGACGCAGGCTGCGGTGCGCTTTGGATCGAACTCGGCGATGCATTCATAGGCCGCATCGGTGTCGTTGATATTGTTGTAGGACAGTTGCTTGCCCTGCACCTGCCGCGCCGAGGATACGCCGGGGCGGAGTTCGGGTGTGCGATAGAATGCAGCGGTCTGGTGCGGGTTCTCGCCGTAACGCAGCGCTTCGACGAGCTTGCCGCCAACAGCCCGGAAATCCGGCGCATCGATTTTCAACTGATCGGCAAACCAGTTCGAGATCGCGGCGTCATAGGCCGCAGTGCGGGCATAAGCCTTGGCTGCCAGACGGCGGCGCAGCGTTAGCGTGGTCGCGCCCTTGTTGGTGGCGAGTTCGTCGAGCACCGACTGATAGTCCGACGGCTCGACGACCACGGTGACGTCGTCGTGGTTCTTGGAGGCCGCGCGGATCATTGCCGGACCGCCGATGTCGATATTCTCGATACAATCCTCATAGGAGGCGTTCTTCGCAACGGTCTCCTCGAACGGGTAGAGGTTCACGACGAGCAGATCGATCTGCGAAATTCCGTGATCCTTCATTGCCTTGGCGTGTTCGGCATTGTCGCGGATCGCGAGCAGGCCGCCATGAACCTTGGGATGCAGCGTCTTGACCCGGCCATCCATCATTTCCGGGAAGCCGGTGAGGTCGGACACGTCCGAGACCTTCAGGCCCGCCGCAGCGATCGCCTTGGCGGTACCGCCGGTGGAAACGAGGTCGATGCCGTGGGCAGACAGCGCGCGAGCAAATTCGATCAGCCCGGACTTGTCGGAAACGGACAATAGAGCGCGAGTAACCTTGCGCGGATGGTCGGTCATGATGCGTATCCCGTGGGAGAAGGACGCCGCGTAGCATGGTTTCGCGGTGCAAGAAACTGCAAGGGCTTGCATGCCAGCAATTTCGTCGTGAAGGCCTGATTTACAACGGCAATTCCGGCTCGCGGCGGGCGTTGCGGCGGGCCGTGGTCTGCGACGGCGAGGAGGCCGAGCGGGCAAAACTCCAGCGGATGCTGGAGGTCTGCTGGGCGTTCTGGTGGATCACGATCTGGGCGGTTCGGCGCGGTCCGTCATTGCCGGCCAGGAACACGCTGTCCTCCAGCTCGACCTTGTCGTCCAGCGCCTCGAAGGTCCAGACGTCGCGGTTCGGCAATACCAGCATGACGCCGCGGGCGTCGCTGAGCCGGCTGGCCTTTACCGACGGGTGCAGATGGAAGCGCAAGGCGTAGTCGGTATTGCTGCCTTTGAGCCGCGCGCCGGGCGCGGCCGCAACGATGTCCTCGCCCTCAAGTTTCGACCCGTCCTCGGAGATCATCAGCACGCGCCGATGCGTGACACCGAAGCGTGGGTGATAGCCGTCATGCGCGGTGGTCAGGATGGTGCCGTTCGAGGTGATCTCGCGATAGCTCTCCACCACATGCGGGCCGTTGACGATCGGGGCGCCCTGCAGAAACTTCTTCATCGCGCTGCGTTCGACGAACTGGCACGACGAGGTGTTGTGATAGGTCATCGTCGAATGCGCGGGCGTGCCGCGCGCGAAAGCGCGCCAGTTGTCGCGCCCGGTCGACGGCATGCCGCAATTGATGACGATGCGGCTCGGGCCGGACGACAGTTCGAACGACAACGTACCGGCATGGGCGTCGTGGCTCACACTGGACGGTGGTGGCGGGCCGGTGTCGATGATCACGGTCATCTGACCGGCCTCGAGACGCTGGAAGCCGGTATGCGGCATATGCGCCATCGGCACGCCGTGCGTGTCGTCATAGGCCAGCAGCGTCGCCAGCAGATGCGATGGCGCATTGCTCATACCGTTGAACAGTGCGAACGAGCCGTCGCCATGACGGAAGAATCGCAGCATCGGCATCATGCGATCGATCGCATTCAGTAGCGCCGGCGGTGGCGCGATGTTGCGGGCGGCAAAGGTCTGCCGCAGCGGCAGCAGATCGATCAGCAATTCGATCAGCGCGCCGGGGTTGCGCGAGATATGTCCGCCATCGGGCAGGATCTGGCGCTGCAATTCGTCGGAGAGTTTGCGTGTGGCGGTACGGATGTGGCGCGCCTGATTGGCGAGGCAGAGGGATGCGTAACACAGCGCAATCAGTACCTGCAGCTTTGGCACGCCGTCGGGTGCATGTGACAGCGCGTAGCGTAGCGAGCGGATCTCGCGGCTGAGCGAGCGCAGATAGCGGCGATAGAATTTGCCGTCGGTATCGCCGAGTACCAGCGGTGCCTGCGATAGCAGCGAGATCACACGGCGGGCGATGACGTCGGCGCGGCGGCCGACAGGGCGCTTGCGCGATGTATTCGACATCCAGTCGTCGATCAGCGAGCGCGCATTGGCGCGGGTGATGGCGGTGTCGGCGGCGCGCAGATGGCGGAGCCAGCCAAAGCCGAGCAGTGAAACTTCCCAGTCCTCCGATGGCGGTTCCAGATCGAAGATCGAGCGACCGTGGCAGGTGACGATCTTGCCGGCGAAGACGAAGCGCCCGGCATAGATTTCGGCGGCGCGGGTGGCGTCGGTGGTGCGCAGGTCATGCGGAGCGATGATCAGGCGATCAGTGCGTCCGGGCCAGAGCCGGGCCAGCGCCGCCGATCCACCGGACGCGCGCGACATAGCGCTCCGCGCGAAGCGGCCGAGGATCAGCCCCGAGATACGTCTGCGATGTGCGACCACGCGCGCCTTGAACTGGAAGAGAAAGGGTTGTTGCGAATCCTTTTAGCCGGAAACGCGATCCGCACACAGTACAAGGAAGCCCCCTGTGGAAGCCTCGCGAATCGGGAGATTACTCTGTGAATATCAGGATTTAATGAGTCGCGCCGCATAGAAGCCGTCGAGCCCGCCGAGCCGAGGATCGGTATGGGGCAGATGGCTCGGCAAAGTGCGCAGATCGCCCTCGGGGGTGACGATCTCGGCCAGGCCGGCAACTTCACTGGCGTCGGCGGGGGCGCGGCGCATGCTGGAATCCTTGGCCAGCAGGTCGGCGATGGCTTGTTCGCCTTCTTCTGGCTCCAGCGAACAGGTGCAATAGACCAGGGTTCCGCCGGGCTTCAGGATGGAAGCCGCCTTCTGCAGCAGGCGCCGCTGCAGCGCGGTCAGCATGACGATATCGGAGTCCTGTTTCAGCCAGGCGACGTCGGGATGCCGCCGGATCGTGCCGGTCGAGGAGCAGGGCGCGTCCAGCAACACGCCGTCAAAACCCTCGCCGGGATATTCGGTGCCGTCGACGACGACGGTTTCGGCTTCCAGCGACAGTCGCGCCAAATTTTCGCGCAGCCGCGCCACGCGGTTCGGCGAGCGGTCGATAGCAGTGACCTGCGCGCCGCCCTGGACCAATTGCGCAGTCTTGCCGCCCGGCGCGGCGCAGAGATCGACGATGCGTTTGCCCTTGAGGTCGCCGAACAGTCGTGCCGGCAGTGCCGCCGCGGCGTCCTGCACCCACCACTGGCCGTCATCGAAACCGGGCAGCATGGTCACCGAGCCCTGCAGCAAGGTTCGGACGGAACCGGTTGGAAGCACTTCGCCGTGCAGGCGCGTGGCCCAGGCATCGGCTTCGGATTTGACGGTGAGATCGAGCGACGGCTCATGGCTCAGCGCCACGGCCATTTCCTTGGCTGCCGTCCCGCCGTAATGGGCCGTCCAGCGCGCCATCAGCCAGGGCGGGATGTCGAGAGTCTGGGCGGCAACTTCGTCGATCAGCGGCTGGCCTTCACGGGCGCAGCGTCGCAACACGGCATTGACCAGTCCGGCATATTTCGCGGCGCGGCGGTCGGATTGCACCATGCGGACCGAGAGGTCGACGGCGGCGTGATCCGGCACATCCATCCAGAGGATCTGGGCAGCACCAATCAGGAGCGCACTTTGCGCACGCGGGGCATCGGTGGGAACACCACGGTCGAGCAGGCGGGAGAGAATATGCCCGAGCGTGCCGAGCCGGCGCAGGATCGTTGCAACCAGACGTCGCATCAGCGCGCGGTCGCGGTCGGATAGGGTTTTCAGGCCGGGATGGGCCGCGGCGCCTTCGAGCTGGTCGTCGAGGGTCCGATGCTTGTGCAATACGCCGTCGAGAATATCCGCCGCAATCCGTCGCGCGGCGAGGCCGGGGACCTCGGTTGGCGGTGCGTATCTTACTTGCGACATGCGAAAACATCACGACGGAGGGCGGGCAATGGCGCGGGCAGGCTCAGCATGCGGCCATTGGATGGGAGCGATTCTGTCGCATGCGAATATGCCAAATGTAAGAATCGCCCTTATATGCTCACAGTCGAACGGCAACTGTTCGACATTGATTTATGTAACGCGTGCCGCCCTTGCCGGTTCAGCAGGAAACCTGAGATGAACGACATTCCTTCCGAGTCCGCAACGTCTTTGCCGGAGCCTGAGCCGGCACCGAAGAAAGTTTTGACGCCAGCCGCGCAGCGCGCGCTGGCCGAGGCAGAAGAACGTCGGGCTGCAGCTGCAGCAGCACATACTGCGGCGAAAGCGAAAGAGTTCCAGGGACCTGAAGGCCCGGAGCCCACGCGCTTTGGCGACTGGGAGCGTAAGGGCATTGCGTCCGACTTCTAACTCTTCGGGTCACTGAGCCAGATTCTTCTGGCTGGTTGTTTCGACTCACATTATCGCAGGACGATGACCCCAGCATCGCGCATTCACCGTGCGTCGCCGTGGCGATCCCGCATGTCCGCGGCGATGCCGTGGGTATTCGTGCTTGGCCTGGCCGCCGGCACCATGCTGCCGGTGAAGCGTTGGCTGCCGTTCCTGCCCGGCGCGGATCAGACCGAGGCCGCCCGCGATTCCGAGGCGATCGTCAGGCGCGCCGGCAATGCTGAGGCGCGCTACCCGATCGAGATGCGCTATGCCATCGACGGCGATACTTTTGGCGCGCGCGTGCATCTTGGGTCGGGTGAAGACGTCAGCGTGCGCATTCGTTTGCGTGGCATCGATGCGCCGGAACTGAAGGGGCAATGCGCGCGCGAGATTCAGAAAGCAGAAACCGCGACGGCCGCACTGACCAAGTTGCTCCGCGAGGGAAGTCTCACGATCTATAATATCGGGCCTGACAAATATCCCGGCCGCGTAGTAGCCGATGTGGCGACCAGGCAAACGCCGAACGTGTCGGCTGCACTGCTCGGTGCTGGTCACGCGCGCGCGTATGGCGGTGGCCATCGCAACGGCTGGTGCGATAACCGCTGAGATCAGCAAAACAAAAAGCCGCGCATCATGCGCGGCTTTTCAGAATAGCGAAGCTGCCAGCGATCAGCGCTGGGTGACGATCACCGGCGTGCCGACCGAGACGCGCGAATAGAGGTCGGTGATGTCTTCGTTGTACATGCGGACGCAACCGTAAGAGACATAGCCGCCGATCGAATTGGGGCGGTTGGTGCCGTGGATGGCATATTCGCCGCCGGCGAGGGTCATCGCAGCAACGCCCATCGGATTAGCGGGCGAACCGCCCGCAATCACATCGGGGATATTCGGATTGTCACGCTTGACGTCGGCGGGCGGAGCCCAGGCCGGCTGGCGGTACTTGCCGTCGATCTTGGTGGCGCCGGCCCACTGTTTGCCGGGCTTGCCGACACCGACGGGATAGCGCACGGCCTGACCCTGTTCGAGCACGAGATACAGCTTACGCTCATTGGTCTTCACGACGATGGTGCCGGGGGCATAGTCGCCATGGAAGCCGACCACATTGGGCGCTGCCTGCGCGGTGGGGGACATCAGGGCGCCAACGACAACGGTGGCTGCCAGCGCACTAGCAATCTTCAAGGACATCGATCTCTCCAGTTCGGCCCGACCGGTAGCGGCCGACGAGGTCGTGCCGCCTCTCAAGGCGACGAAAACAATTGCACACGGGAAATTCTCAACCAGTCGCGTAAACAACCGGTCTCTGCCGGCGCGGGGGAGTGCGCCAACGAGCGCCTAAAGAGGAAATCCGCTGAACAAAGTAAATGCCCGGAAAACAACACTCGCTCTAAATTGGCCAGCAGCGGCCATCTGCCCCTGACAATCGCGTGAGGGCAGCCAGATGCGATGCGTTGGAGGTCACTAGGCCAGCGTAAAGGCCTCATGGACGGCGGATTGTACCGCGCCGCCGAGGACAGCGCCGCCACCGGCCACATAGATCCAGTCGCCAATAACCGTGGCGCCGACCGCATGGCGCGGGGTCAGCATCGGCGCGTGGCTCTGCCAGGTGTCGGAGGCCGGATCGTAGCTTTCCATCTGTCCGTACACCTTGCCCTGGGTGAGCTGGCCGTTCTGCACCACGCCGGATTCGCCGCCCATGGCGAACAGCCGGTCGCGATATACCACAAGGCCATGGCCCGAACGGGTCGTCGGCAGTGCGGCGCGCAGCTCCCATGTGTCGCGCTCGGGCAGATACACATGGTGCAGATCGGTATTGTACTCGAACGTATTGAAACGCCCGCCGATCACATGGATCACGCCGCGCGTGGCCACGCAGCCGACATGGTCACGCGCACCGGGCAGTGCCTTGCGGGTCTCCCATTTGTCGGTCTTGGGATCATAGGCTTCGTGCCAACTGACACTGGCGCGCTCAGCCGCCGGTTCCGACGCGCCGCCGATCAGATGGATTTTGCCGTTCAGCGCAACGGCAGCGCCGGCACCGCGTGGTCGCGGCAAGGGCGCGATCGTATCCCAGCGATTGGCAGCGACATCATAGGCATAGGCGTTCTGGTCCGAGCCGCGGTTCTGCTGCATGAAACCGCCGAGCGCATAGACGCGTCCGGCATCGGCAGCGACCGAGACATGGTTGGCGCCGCGCGGCAGGGGCGCTGCGTCGAGCCACTGATCTGAAGCGGGATCGTAGACATGGTGATAGGGGCGGTCGACACGGCCTTCGCCGTAGCCGCCGACGATATGCATACGATCGGCCCATGATGTCGCCCAGGCCATCTCGCTGCGCGGCAACGGCAGTGCCGCACGCGATATCCACTTTCCTTGCGGCCCTTTCGGCGCCGGACTCTCTGTGACACGCTGCGCCTCCTGCTCGGGCGTCATGTGATGCGGTACGCCACCTTGCAATTTGGCGTAGGGCTCTTTCGACGATGGTGCCCCAGGCAATGCGGGATGACCGGCATGTTGCGCACGGGCGGAGGCTCCGCCCGCAACAACTGCAGCACTTCCCAACACGAATGACCGACGATCCACCACATCACTCCGTGTTTGCCGACAGATTGGGCGAGCGGTTACGCCCCCGGCTTCTTGTTCTGCCGATGCTCGACGAGGTCGGTGACCACGGCGGGATCGGCCAGTGTCGATGTATCACCCAGAGATGACGGTTCGTCTTCGGCGATCTTGCGCAGGATGCGGCGCATGATCTTGCCGGAGCGGGTCTTTGGTAGACCCGGTGCGAACTGGATCAGGTCCGGCGAGGCGATCGGGCCGATGTCCTTGCGAACCCAGGCCACGAGCTCCTTGCGGAGCTCTTCAGTCGGCTCGACGCCGTTCATCAACGTGACATAAGCGTAGATGCCCTGGCCCTTGATGTCGTGCGGATAGCCGACCACGGCGGCTTCCGACACTTTCTCATGCGCGACCAGCGACGATTCCACTTCCGCGGTGCCCATGCGGTGGCCGGAGACATTGATGACGTCGTCGACGCGGCCGGTGATCCAGTAATAACCGTCGGCATCGCGGCGGCAGCCGTCGCCGGTGAAGTACTTGTTCTTGTAGGTCGAGAAATAGGTCTGTTCGAAACGGGCGTGATCGCCATAGACCGTCCGCATCTGGCCAGGCCATGACTTGGCGATGCAGAGATTGCCCGAGGTCTCGCCCTCCAGCACCTTGCCATCGGCATCGACGATCTCGGGGACGACACCAAAGAACGGCCGCGTCGCCGAGCCAGGCTTCAGTTTCGTGGCGCCGGGCAGGGGCGTGATGAGAATGCCGCCGGTCTCGGTCTGCCACCAGGTATCGACGATCGGCGCGCGCGCCTCGCCGACGACGTGATAGTACCACTCCCAGGCTTCCGGATTGATCGGCTCGCCGACCGATCCCAGCAATCGCAGGCTCTTGCGCGAGGTTTTCTTCACCGGCTCGTCGCCGGCCTGCATCAGCGCGCGGATCGCGGTTGGCGCGGTGTAGAAGATGTTGACCTGATGCTTGTCGATGACTTCCCAGAAGCGCGACATCGACGGATAGTTCGGCACGCCTTCGAACATCAGCGTGGTCGCGCCGTTGGCCAGCGGCCCATAGAGAATGTAGCTGTGACCGGTCACCCAGCCGACGTCGGCGGTGCACCAGTAGACATCACCCTCGTGATAGTCGAACACATATTGATGCGTCATCGAGGCGAACAGCAGATAGCCGCCAGTGGTGTGCAGCACGCCCTTGGGCTGGCCGGTGGAGCCCGACGTGTAGAGGATGAACAGCGGATCTTCCGCATTCATCGGCTCGCAGGGGCATTCGGTGGTCACGACTTCGGCGGCCTCGCGATACCAGAAGTCACGGGCGGGATCCATATTCACCGGCGTGCCGGTGTGCTTGACCACGACGACCCAGTCGACGCCGCCGGCTTTCGCGACGGCCGCATCGACATTGTTCTTTAGCGGCACTTTCTTGCCGCCGCGCAGGCCTTCATCGGCGGTGATGATGATCTTAGACTGGCAGTCAGTGATGCGCTGCGCCAGCGAGTCCGGCGAGAAGCCGGCGAAGACCACTGAATGGACCGCGCCGATGCGCGCGCAGGCCAGCATCGCGTAAGCGGCTTCCGGAATCATCGGCAGATAAATCGTGACGCGGTCGCCTTTGCCGACATTGCGGTTGCGCAACACGTTGGCCATCTTGCAAACTTCGTCGTGCAGTTCCTGATAGCTGATGTGCTTCGACTGCGAGGGGTCGTCGCCTTCCCAGATGATCGCGGTCTGGTTGGCGCGCTTCGGTAGATGGCGGTCGATGCAATTATAGGCGGCGTTCAATACGCCATCCTCGAACCACTTGATCGAGATCTTGCCTGGGGCAAAGGACGTGTTCTCGATCTTGGTGGGGGCGTGGGTCCAGTTGAGGCGCTTGGCCTGCTCGGCCCAGAAGCCGTTGGAATCGCTGATCGAGCGCGCATACATCTCATTGTATTTCGCGTCATCGACGAAGGCGCGCGTCGTCCACTCAGCCGGTACGTCGTAAATTTTGTCGGACATCGTCCCCTCCACCACCGTGCGACCGCTGCGCGAATTCGCCGCCAGCCGGTTCTCGTTGCGCGCAATATGCGCCGGGGCGAGATAGCCGGACAAGCGGGGACGGACTAGGCCTTTGGTCGGTCCGCAAGGTCGCAGCCCCGATCACGTTCGCGTTTTGACGGCTCGGAAACTTCATCATAAAGCCAATTCGGGCGCTAAACGGTAACCAGTAACCGAAATTGCGTACCTGTGGACTCGCAATAGTTGCGGGAAGCCCCTAAATCGCCCTCGCAGGGACGGCCAAGCGGCCCGGAACCAAAAATCAATAAACGGCATTAGCAGAGACACAGGGCCGACGAGGCAGATAACACTATGATGGAACAGCAGAATTTCGCGCCTTCCCGGGCCGTTTCCGCCCGTTCCGTCGCGCGGCCAGCCCGTATGGCCAAGCCAAGCCCCGCGAGCGTGGAGGTTTTGGCCCGTGAAATGGGTCTGAAGCTTGGAGATCAATCTGAGCTGACGATCCGCCGGCTCAAGCGCGGAAAATCTTATTCCTTCGTCAGGGCCAACGGCACCCCGATCAAGCATATCGGGACGATTAAGCGGCTGAACTCCATGGCAGTGCCCCCGGCCTATGCCGAGGTCCGCTATGCCGCTGATCCTACGTCGCATTTGCAGGCCGTAGGCCGCGACGCGGCCGGCCGCCTGCAATACCGTTATCACTCGGATTGGGAGAAGGTCCGCGAGCAGCGCAAGGCGCATCGGCTGGCGAAGCTGGTGGCGGCACTGCCGAAGATCCGCCGCAACGTCTCGGCGCTTCTGGCTGGCGACGAGCCGACGCGTGAGTTCGCGCTCGCCGCTGTCATCGAACTCGTCACGCGGACCGCGATCCGTGCCGGCAATGAGAGCTATATGAAGCTGTCGGGCACCCGCGGCGCTACAACGCTGATGAAGTCGAACGTGCAGCTCGAAGACGATTGCATCGTGCTCACCTTCAAGGCCAAGGGCGGCAAGGCAGTGCGCAAGGAGTCCAATGCGTCGAAGCTCGTCCGCGCGATTGGTATCCTGCACGACGTGCCGGGCAAACGCCTGTTCCAGTATCGCGACAACGCTGGCCGCATTCACAAGGTCAACACGGCAGCAGTGAACGCCTTCCTGCGCGATATCGCCGGCATCAAGATTTCACTGAAGGATTTCCGCACTCTGATGGCGTCGGCGACGGTGGCTGAAACCCTGTCGCGGATCGAGCCGGCAGCCAGTGAGCGCGGGCGCAGGAAGCAGGTGCTCGAAGCCGTGCGGTCGGCGGCGGACGAATTACAGAACACGGCGGCGATCTGCCGCAAGAGCTATGTGCACGATACCATCGTCACCGCCTTCGAGGACGGCGTCCTCGCGCGCATCGCCGCGACGCAAACGGGCTATCGCTCGCAATCGAAGCGCGAGCAGCTTCTGGCGCAGGTGGTGGCTGAGGCGGGGTAGTTAGGCCAGCGTCCACACCGCCGTGTTCTTGATCTCTGCATCTTCAAGATCGCGCGTCACGGGCACTCTGTATTCCGCGAGCTTGCGCAACTTGTCTTTCGGCAGATAGCTGCGGCCGGGGTCGCCGATCAGGATCGTTGCACCGCGCGCCGCTTGCTCTGAAAGAAATGCAAAGGCGCGCTCTGCGGTGTCGCGTTCATAGAAAATATCGCCTGCCAGAATCGCTTGTGCGGGCGGGACAGATGAGCCGCCGAGCAGATCGTCACCGCGAGCATTGATCGTAACGCCATTTTCAGCCGCGTTCAGCGCGATGGCCGTGCGCGCAAAGGCGTCGATGTCATAGGCGAAGACGCTGCTTGCTCCGGCTTTCATCGCGGCGATAGCCACCAGCCCCGATCCTGTTGCGAAATCGATGATGGTCTTTTCAGCAACATGCCCGGGATGATCGATAACAAAGCGCGCCAGTGCCTGTCCGCCGGCCCAGGCGAAAGCCCAGAACGGTGGCGGCAATCCGGCCTCGCCAAGTTCCTCTTCTGTCTTGCTCCACAGCGGCACGGCCTCGTCGGCAGTGTGCAGCACAATGTTCGGCACCAGTGGTACCGGTCGCAGGCGCGTATTGGCGCGGATGAAAGCTACGGGATCAGTGATTGCAAGATTGGCCGCGCCGTCGGCGCTCACAATCCGCCCATTTTGCAGACGAGCTTCCACTCCTCCGCGGTCACCGGCTGCACCGAGAGCCGCGACAGTTTCAGCAGCGCCATCTCGGCGAGCTTCTTCTCGGCCTTCACGGCAACGAGCGTCACCGGTGTCTTCAAAGGTTTGTCGGCGGCGATATCGACGCAGACGAACTTGCCGGATTCATCGGTTGGATCGGGATAGTGCTCTTTCACGATCTCGACGATCCCGACAACTTCCTTGCCTTCGTTGGAATGATAGAAGAAGGCGCGATCGCCTTTCTTCATGGCCATCATATTGAGCTTGGCGCTGTGGTTGCGCACGCCGGTCCAGGCTTCGCCCTTTTTGCCCTTCGCGACCTGCTGGTCCCACGACCACACCGAAGGCTCCGATTTCACCAGCCAGTATTTCATCACGTCTCTAACCTTCTGCCTTGAACGGCCGCGTCAGCAGGCCATCGATTGCCTGATCGATGGTTGCCTGTCCGGCCAGAATTGCCGCGACCGCATTTGCGACCGGCATGTCGACGCCCTTCGATGCGGCAAGCTCGATCAGCACAGGTGCGGTGAATTCGCCTTCGGCAAGTTTGTCGCGCGCAGGCTGTTCGCCGCGGCCCAATGCAACGCCGAGCGAAAAATTACGCGATTGCGCGCTTGAACAGCTCAAGATCAGATCGCCAAGACCTGACAGTCCCGATAGCGTCTCGGTGCGCGCGCCACATGCGATGCCTAGTCGCAGTAATTCGCTGAAGCCGCGCGTTGTGAGTGCTGCAAGGGCCGACGCGCCGAGCCGCTTGCCGGCGACGATACCCGCCGCAATTGCCAGTACGTTCTTCGCCGCACCGCCGATCTCGACGCCGCGCACATCGGTGGAGTGATAGGGACGGAACGTCGCCGAACCCAGGGCCTGCACGAGTGCGACAGCGATATCCTCGTCGGCGCAGGCGAGTGTCACGGCCGTGGGCAGGCCCGCTGCGACATCGTCGGCGAAATTCGGTCCCGACAGAATGGCAGGGATCGCATGCGGTGCGACGTCGGCGATGACTTCCGTCATGAATTTGTGACTGCCGCGCTCGATGCCCTTGGCGCAGGCGACCACTGGAACGCCTGCCGGCAATAGCGGCGCGAGCGCCGTCAATGCCTCGCGCAACTGCTGCGACGGGACGGCGAGCAGAATGATATCGGCGCGCGCTGGCAGCGAAAGATCGGCGGTGACGAAGACAGAGTCATCGATGGCTGCGCCGGGCAATCTCGGATTGGCGCGCGATACCTGCATCAGTTCGGCGGCTGCAGTCGAGCGTGCATAGAGCACGGTTTCGCGGCCGGCGCGCGCCGCGACATCGGCCAGCGCCGTGCCGTAAGCACCAGCGCCGATCACCGCCACAGAGTTGAAGTCGCTCATGGTATTCCCGTCAGTAAGCCGCGCGGGATTTGGAATGGCCCGCCGGCGCCTTGGCGTCAGCATCGAGCAGCCAGCGCGCGCGGGGCGGTGCTTCCATCGTGTCGGTGAGTCCTAACGCAAGACGTTCCGCGCCGGCCCAGGCGATCATCGCGCCGTTGTCGGTGCACAGTGCCGGCGGCGGGATGATCAGCGTGGTCTGCGCTTTTGCGGCGACGGCCTGCAGCGCGCCGCGGATCGCCTGGTTGGAGGCGACACCGCCGGCTGCGACCAGCGCGTGCGGCGGGCCGAATTGGTCTTCGAACAATCTGAGGCCGACGCTCAATCGATCCGCCGTCGATTCCAGGGCCGCCGCCTGGAAGCTGGCGCAGAGATCCGCGATGTCCTGCTCTTCCAAAGGAATGAGACGGCTGGCTTCGTTACGGACCGCAGTCTTGAGACCGGAGAGCGAAAAATTCGCATCGGGCCGGCCAAGCATCGGCCGCGGAAACGCAAAGCGCTTGGGATCGCCACCGGCAGCAGCCCGCTCCACTTGCGGACCGCCGGGATAGGGCAGGCCGAGCATCTTGGCGACCTTGTCGAAGGCTTCGCCCATGGCGTCATCGACGGTGGTGCCGAGCCGGACGTAGTGGCCGACGCCGAGCACCGCGACGATCTGGGTATGACCGCCGGAAACGAGAAACAGGCAATACGGAAACGCCAAGGAAGTGGTCAGCCGCGGCGTCAGCGCATGGGCTTCGAGATGGTTCACGGCCACCAGCGGGGTGTCATGCACCATGGCTATGGCTTTTGCGGTGGTGAGACCAACAATGACGCCGCCAATCAGGCCGGGTCCGGCGGCTGCGGCCACACCGCTCAGTTGCGCGAAATTGACGTCGGCGTCCTTCATGGCGCGGCCGACGATGCCGTCGAGCAGGTCGATATGGGCGCGCGCGGCGATCTCGGGCACCACGCCGCCATAGGGCGCGTGGTCACCGATCTGCGAATGGACGATATTGGACAGGATCTTGCCGCTGCCGTCGGGCTGGCGTTCGATGACGGCGGCCGCGGTCTCATCGCAGGTCGTCTCGATTCCCAGCACCAGCATCGGTTGGTCGGTGGTCACTATCGGTCCTTGCTAAATCAGCCAAATCCGGGCTTTTCCTGTCCCCGGCGTAGCATTGCGGGGTTGCAAGGTGCAATCACTCGATGCCCTGCGTGGCATGCGAGACCCCCGAAACCGGACCTCAGATATGGCTATTCTCGTCACTCGCCCGCAGCCGGACACTACCAGCACCGCCGCCGCCTTGCGCGCGCGGGGCTTTGAGGTGCTGGCGGCGCCGATGCTGCGCTTCGAAAAGGTGATGCTGTCCATCGATTCGGATGCGGATTTCGGCGCGGTGATCGTGACGTCCTCCAATGCGCTACGCGCACTCGCCGATCAGCCGGTGCAAGCAACCCTGCTTCACCTGCCGCTGTTCGCGGTCGGCGACCGGACCGCAGAGGCCGCGCGCGATCTCGGCTTTGCCAAGGTCGTGTCCGCCGAAGGTGATGCTGCGGCGCTGCGGGACCTATTGACGGAGAGCAGCAAGAGCAAGCTGCTGAACAAGACCCGCCCGCTCCTTTATCTGGCCGGCGCCGATCTTGCGCGGGATCTCGCTGGCGAACTCGGTGCGCGTGGTTTCACGGTGGTGACACAAACCACCTACCGGATGATGCCGGTGGCCGATCTGCCGAATGATGTTGCTGCGGCCTTCGTGGCCGGCAGAATCGAGGCCGTGCTGCATTATTCGCGGCGGAGCGCGCGGGCATTCTTCCAGGCGGTGGGCTTGTCGGGCGTCGAGATCGCTGCCCTCGCAGTTCCACACTATTGCCTTTCAGCTGCGGTCGGCACGATTGCGCATGATGCCGGGGCTACCCAGGTCGTGGTGGCGCAGACTCCGGACGAAAATGCCCTGTTCGCTGCGCTGGAACGTGCCATCGCGCCATTATCGCGTTAAGACTGCTGTGACCAAATCCCGGTAGGGATCGGGCATGCCACGAGGGAACCGACGCGATGGCCGACGATAGCGATACAGGATCGTCTCCGGATGCCGGTCGGCCCAAGCGGCCGCCGCCAACCATCGAATTGACGGCTGCCGAGGTCACCGAGCGTCCGGCTGCAGCGGAGCCTGCGCTACCGGAAACAGCATCGGAGTCCATCGATACCGCGCCGTCGGACATGCCGCCGTCCGAACCCGCCGCGGAGGCTGGGGCTGAAAAGCAGGCGCCCGTCTCGCCTGCGCGTGCACCTGTCTTGGTTCCCGCCGCCGTTGGCGCGGTTGCCGGTGCGTTTGTCGCCGGGATCGCATGGTTCGGCCTGAGCGGCATTGCTTCGAGCGACAAGGCAGATGTCGATGCGCTGACCTCTCGCGTTGCACAGATCGAAGCGCGCCCGCTTGCTGCGCCGGATACGGGTCTGGCAACGCGGATCGATACGCTTGAGAAATCCATCGTGGGATTGCGCGGCGATCTCACTGCCGCGAAGGCGCAATCGGATCGTGTCGTCGCCGACATCAATCAACTCAAATCCGCGCCGCGCACCGCGACCGGTGTGGTCGATCTCGGGCCGATCAATGAGCGGCTCGGGCAGATCGAACGTGCAGCCGACGAGTTGAAGTCTTCGGCCGCCCAACAGAATACCAAACCTTTCGATGACACGGTCTTGCGCCGTGTCGTTGTGGCATCGTTGCTCGATACGTCGGTGCGTCAAGGTGAGCCCTTTGCGACGGCGCTTGCGGCGGTCAAACCGCTTGCCGGCAATGCCAATCAGCTGAAGCCGCTCGATGCGTTTGCAACGACGGGCCTACCAAACACAGTCGCGCTCAGCCGTGAACTGCTTGCAGTGTTACCGAAGCTCACACCCGCTCCGGCGGACACGCCTGCGGTAGGCGCAGGTTTCATGGATCGTCTGCAGGCCGGCGCGGCCAAGCTGGTGCGCATCGAGCGCACCGATGCTGTCGGCGCAGGTAGCAACAGCGGCGCTGTGTCACGCGCGTCTGCGGCTGCGCGCAGCAACGATATCGCCACGGCCAGGCGTGAGTTGCTGACGCTGTCGCCAGCGGATCGTGCCGTGGTTCAGCCCTGGCTCGATAGAGTCGATATGCGCGATGCAGCGCTGGCGGCTTCACGTCAATTCGCAGCCGACGCGATGGCGGCGCTTTCCAAACCGGCGCCATAGGAATCCGATGTTCCGCATTATTCTGTTTCTTGTGTTGATAGCACTTGCGGCCGCTGGCGCCGCCTGGGTCGCCGATCAGCCCGGCGATGTCGTGATATCCTGGGGCGTCTGGCGCGCTTCGCCGTCGGTGCCGGTGTTTGTGCTGGTGCTCGGCCTGACAATCGTCGCGGTGGTGTTCGCCTGGTCGCTCCTGCGTGGTTTGTGGGGCGCGCCGAAGCGAATGCGCCGTCGTCGCCATGAAAAGCGTCAGACGCGCGGACGTCAGGCCATCACGCATGGTCTGCTGGCGATCGGGCAGGGCGATGGCCACGCCGCGCGGCGTCATGCCGATATCGCCAAACGTTTGACGACTGACGATCCGCTCGCTCTGTTGCTGCATGCCCAGTCCGCCCAGCTCGATGGCGATCGCGCCGGTGCGCATCGTGCGTTTCAGGCGATGGCTGAGCGTGGCGATACGCGGCTGCTGGGTCTGCGCGGTCTGTTCATCGAAGCGCAGCGCAGCGACGATCCCGTCGCCGCCGTGACGATTGCCGAAGAAGCGCTTAAATTATCGCCGGCATCGACATGGGCGTCGCAAGCCGTTCTTGGCTTCCGCTGCGCGCAGAGCGATTGGACCGGCGCGCTGAAAATCCTCGACAACAATTTTGCCTCTGGCCTGATCGATCGCGCGGCGTTTCGTCGGCAGCGCGGCGTGCTGCTCACCGCGCGTGCGCTGGAGCTTGAGACACAAGATCGCGATCTGTCCCGCGACAGCGTGACCGAGGCGATCAAGCTTGCGCCAACTTTGGTGCCGGCCGCCGTTCTCGCCAGCCGATTCCAGAGCGAGGCGCATCAGACCCGTCGGGCAATGAAGATCATCGAGACAGCGTGGCTGGCGCAGCCGCATCCGGATCTCGCCGACGCCTATGCCCATGTGAAGCTCGGCGATTCCGCGCGGCAGCGGCTGGTGCGTGTCGAGACGCTGGCGTCGAAAGCGCCAGGCCATATCGAAGGCGCGCTGGCGATTGCCCGAGCGGCCATCGATGCCGCCGAATTCACACGCGCCCGCGAAGCACTGGCGCCGTTCACGACCGATTCCACCCAGCGCGTTGCGATGCTGATGGCGGAAATCGAACGTACCGAACATGGCGACAGCGGCCGCGCCCGCGCCTGGACATTGCGTGCCGTGCGCGCGTTGCATGATCCGGTCTGGACCGCCGACGGCTATGTGTCCGATCGCTGGCGGCCGGTGTCGCCGGTCACCGGCCGAATTGATGCGTTCCAGTGGCAGACGCCGCTGGCCGCGCTGCCGTCGGACAGGGCCTCGACGATTGAGACCGAGATTTTGCGCGAAACCGTGCTGGCTCCGCCGCCCGCGATGCCAAAACCCGTGGTGCCCGTGCCAGCCGAGATCACGCCTGTCGCGCCGGTTCAGGATCTCGCGGCGGAACCTGAAGTACCAGCACAGCCCGAACCGGTGGCCGCTGCCACGCTCGAGCCCGCCGAGGCGCCGCCGCCGCTCCCGAAACCGGCCCCCGCGCCGCCACCGCTGTTCCGTGATCGCACCGATATCGCCAGCGCCGCTAAGCCCGCTGTCGCCATTCCAGCCGTCATTCCCATCGTCAGGCCCCCGGACGATCCCGGCGTGGACGAGGCAGACGATTATCGCGATGAATTCGCCGAGCTGAATGCAGGCCAGCAACAGGGCGGTTGGCGCGGGTTTCTACGGCGCTGGGGCGGATAACAGCCCCGATTCAGGCCCAAATGGCCGGTTTCAGTGGGTGGTTCGTTGCGCTTTTCGGTCGCGAGATTCGCCGCCGCTTCTTGCAAAGCAACGCCCCGGGCGATATCAGATGCCCCAGCGTTTTCGGCCGAAAAGCCGAATCGCCGCTTGGTTCGCCGCAATAGCTCAGTTGGTAGAGCACGTCATTCGTAATGACGGGGTCACAGGTTCGAGTCCTGTTTGCGGCACCATTTGCGCTCCGGCGCCATCCGTTTCAGTCGCAGCAGTCAGTCGCAGCTTTGGTGCCTTACGCGGCGGTGGCCGGCATTTCCAGGTCGGCCCAGATCTTGGCGAAATAGGCCTGGAAGGCAGCGTCGGTGCGCAGCGCCACGGGATCGCGGCCTGCTTTGGGCAGATCGATGACATGCAGCGCCCGCACGGTCGCCGGACGTGCGCTCAGCACCAGAACGCGGTCGGCCATGGCGATGGCTTCGCCGATGTCATGGGTGACCAGAATGGCGCTCTTGCCATTTTCGGCGATGATGCGTGACACGTCGGCCTGCAGCAGCAGGCGGGTCTGGAAATCCAGCGCCGAGAACGGCTCATCCAGCAGGATCACCTGCGGGTCGAAGGCCAGCGTGCGCATGATGGCCACGCGCTGGCGCATGCCGCCTGACAAGGTTGCGGGCTTGGCGTTCTCGAAACCGGCCAGGCCGTAGGCGCGGATCAATTTCATGGCGATGTCGCGCGACGTCTGTCGCGGCGCACCGCGCACTTCCAAGCCGAGCATCACATTGTCGATGACGGAACGCCACGGCAGCAGCAGATCCTTCTGGAGCATATAGCCGACATGTCCTGCGGCGTCGTCGACGCGAATGCCTGCGACCTCGACATGGCCGCGCGTCGGTTTCAGCAAACCGGCAATGACATTGAACAATGTGGACTTGCCGCAGCCGGACGGGCCGACGATCGCCAGCGTCTCGCCCTGCCGCAGCTCGAAGCTGACGTCGCGGATGGCTTCGACATATTGCTTGCCGCTTCCGAATGATGCGCCGACCTGTTCGGCCTTGAGTACGGCGGATGTGGTCGAGGTCGGTGTTGCGAGTTGCGTCATAGCGTTCATGCGTCCACCTCGCTGCAGAAGCCGAGCAGCATGTTATTGAAAACATCGGGTATCACGGCGGTGAAGGCATGGGCGCCCCATTCCACTTCGCGCATGCGCGCGCCCGGAATGGCGGCAGCCAGTTGTTGCGAGAGATAGGCCGGCACCAGACTGTCGTCTCGCGATGAGGCCAGCAGTGTCGGCGTTGCAATGGTCGCGAGAGCGTCGCCGGGGTCGAAGGCGAGAAACATGTCGATCCGTGCGTTCATCGTCGCCGCTGTCGGGAAGTGTGCGAGGATGCGCTCTTCTTCCGCGTCAAGCTGCGCGGAATTGTCGGAAATCCATCGCGGCGGATAGAGAAACAGCGGCTGCGCACGCACATAGGCTTTCGGGCCGGACTGATTCAGGATCTGTTTGCGCACTTCAAAACAGCGCCGCAGGAACGGATCGGCGCGACCCCAGCCGTTCACCACCACCAGGCTGCGCAAGCGCGCGGGGTCGCGCAGGGCAAGTTCAATTCCGACGATGCCGCCGATGGCATGGCCCACTACATGTGCATTGCTGACACCGGCATGGTCGAGCACATGCGCGATGTCGTTGGCCATGCCCGAGATTGATCGTGGCGGCGCGGTGTTATCAGCGCTGCGGCCGGTGCCGACGTGGTCGTAGAGGATGACCTGGTGGCGCTGCGCGAGTGTTGCGACCTGTGGCGTCCAGAACGATCCGCTGCCGCCCATGCCGGCCGACATGAGGATCGCCGTTCCGTGTCCATGAGTTTCGTAATAGATGTCGGCGTCACCGCCGCTTGCATAGGGCATGGGTTGTCTTGCGGGTTCGAGCGATGGAAAGTCAGAAGCGCAGGCGGCGTTCGAGAATGTCGATCGCGCCGTACATCAGTAGCGCCACGGCCATGAGCGCGGCGATGCCGACCCACACGGCGTTCAAATCGTAGAGCACGCCGGCATAATAGATCATGTAGCCGAGGCCCTCTTTCGAGGCGATGTATTCGCCGACGACTGCGCCGATCAGCGCGAAGCCGACATTGAGACGGAAGGCGGACACGATCCACGGCATGGCGCCCGGAATGACGACAGTACGCCAGGTCTTCCATCGGCTGGCACCGAGCGAGCGCATCAACTTGATCAGGTCGCTATCGACTTCCTTGGCGCCCTGTTGCGCGGTGATCACCGCGACGATGAAGGTAATGATGGCGGCGATGGCGATCTTCGACGAGATGCCGATTCCGAACCACACGATAATCAAGGGTGCGAGTGCGATCTTCGGCAAGCCGTTGAGCGCGATGAGATAGGGGCGCAGCACCGCCGCGCTGGTGGGAAACAGCCAGAGCAGCAGCCCGACGGCGCTGCCGGCAATAGTGCCGATCAGGAATCCGGCGATGGCTTCCCAGGCAGTCAGCGCAGCATCGCGCAGGAGTTCTCCGTTGGCGATCAGAATAGAGGCCTTGGCGAAGATGCCGCTTGGCCGTCCGTAGAGATAGACCGCGATCCATTTGAAGCTGATCGCAATTTCCCAGGCAGCAAGTAACAGAGCTAGCAGTGCCACTTGCAGCAGCGCGATCCGCAGGACCGGCGGCATCAGCCGCCGCGCGACATTGGCTTGGGTGGCTTCGATGGTCGTCACATCAAGCTCGCTTGTGTGCGATCGACGCGATCTCGACGAGGCAATCCGGTTTCACCAGTCCGCACTGGATGCAGTAGCGAGCCGGCTTCTCGCCGGGGAAGTATTCGGCATAGACCTTATTGACGGCGCCGTAATTGGCCCAATCGGTTACGAAGATGGAGTTGAAGGTGACATCGGCCATCGTGGCGCCTGCGGCAGTCAGCACGCTCTTGATCGTCTCAAGGATGTGCCGGGTCTGCGCCGCCGCATCGCCGACATGAACGACGTCGTTGTTCTTGTCGAAGGCCAGCGTGCCGGACACATAGATCACGCCGTCGGCCATCATGCCGGGCGAGTAAGGTGCGAGCGGCGGATGAGTGCCGGGCGGAATAATCGCGCGATCTGTCATGGGATCCTCAGGCTTTCGTGGAGGTTTCAGTCTGCGCGAATGCGCGGCGGAAATCGGCCGTGCTGGAAACCCAGCCGAAGAAGGTTTCGATGTTGAAGACAGCCGCCTTCTGGACGTAGTCGGGGCCGGCCTGATGCGTCGCGTCTTCGAGCATCACGCCGAAATATTCGAGATGGAAGCCGTCGCGCAGGGTCGATTCCACGCAAACATTGGTGGCAACTCCGCAGAAGACGAGATTGCGGATGCCGCGCGCGCGCAGGATGCTGTCGAACTGGCTGTTGAAGAAGCCGCTGTAGCGCGGCTTCGGTACCACGATGTCGCCGGGCTGCGGCTGGAGTTCATCGACGAGCGCGTAGTCCCAGCCACCCTTGGCGAGCAGGCTGCCTTGCAATTCCGGGCGCGCGCGCATGGTCTTGAGTGCGTTCGATTTGTGCCAGTTCGGGGAGCCCGGACCGCCGGCCTCGACATAGTCGGCGTCCCAGCCGTTCTGGAAATAGATCACAGTGACGCCGGCCTCGCGCGCGACCTCCAGCGTCTCCTTGACGGCCACGATCGCTGCCTTGGCGCCGGTCACGTCGAAGCCCGCGAGATCCAGATAGCCGTTCGGCGACGCGTAGGCGTTCTGCATGTCGACCACGATGACTGCGGTCTCCTCGACCGCGAGCCGCAACGGCTCGGGGCGTGCGGGCAAGGTGACGTAGCGCCGTTCAGGCGGAAAGCTGGTTGAGACCGACATCACGCCAATCCGAATTCTTTGGTCGCTTTCTCGGCGAAGCGATTGTCGACCATTTGTGCATAGGGAAGCGTCGTTGAGACTGCGCCGCCGCCTTGTTCCAGCAACATCGCGCGATCCCATTCCTCGGCGGAGATGGTGGGGTTTTTCGGAATCGCCGTCTTGCTGCCAAAGAAGTTCTTCGTCGCATTTCCGACCACCGACGGCGAGACTTTCGGAAAGTACTTCTCTGCGACCTCGGTGAAGACAGCATTGTTCTCGTGCATCATCTTCTGCGCCTCGGCGATGGCGTTACAGAAGCCTTGCACCGCCTCCGGGTTGGAGGCGATCACGTCTTCGGTGGCCATGGCCGTCGTGAAACACAGCGGACCAAGCAGATCGGCGAATGATAGCGACGGTACGAGGCCAAACTGTTCGGCGCCGATGCTGATATCCCATTCGAATGCGGTGGCGATGTCGGCACGGCCATCCTTGACGGCTGCGGCCTGGGCGCCCGGTGGCAATTCCAGGAAGGTGACGCCCGCTTCCTTGGGGTCGAACTTGCCGACCGTCTTCATCGCGTAAGTCGGGACCTGGATCGTCGAGGACGGAAATTTCAGCGTCGCGATGGTCTTGCCGCGGAGGTCATCGATGGTGGTGATCTTGGTGTCCGGGCGGGTCATTCCCCACATCGATACGCCGCCGACGATCTTGGCGATATTCTTGAGCTTGCCGCCTTCACGCGTGGCGTTGACCGACATGCCAGGGCTGGTGACGCCGATCTGGCCGCGGCCGGACAGCAGGATCGGCACCGGCAGGGCGATGCCGCCCGCGGTCGACAGGTCGGTGTCGAGGCCGTGCTTGGTGAACAAGCCTTTGTCGGTTGCGACATAGAGCGAGGCATACATGCCGAGCCGGATGGCTTCCGACACCAGCACCTTGCGGCCGGCGGCAAAGGCCGGGCCTCCCAGGCCAGCAAACGGGGCCGCTGCGGCGCCAATGAGCGAATATTTGAGTAGGTTGCGCCTGTCGATCATGCCTCTGTCCCTCGCCGCCATTGCCGATGTCAGATGGTGTGCTGCATAGTTTTTAGCCGCAGCTGGTTTTCGCATAAAATTCTTGCACCCGTTAATTTCATTAACAAGTCGGGAAAAACAGATATATTTATCTGTAATGCTTATGAATATTGACCTCCGGCAACTCCGTGCCTTCGCCGAGGTGGTTCAGGCCGGCAGCTTCAGCCGGGCTGCGCGGAAACTTGGCGTCTCCCAGTCCGCCCTCAGCCAGGCCGTTCGCCAGCTCGAGGACGAGCTGCAGGTCCGGCTGCTGGACCGGACGACGCGCAGCGTTCAACTCAGCAAGGTCGGTGCCGAATTCCTGCCGGGGATCCAACGCCTGCTGGCGGATCTCGATCACCAAATTCAGGATTTACGCGATCTGCGCGAGCATCGCCGCGGCCATGTTACGGTGGCCTGCGTGCCGTCGGTGGCGTTGCGTCTGATGCCGGTGGTGTTGGCGAACTTCCAGCGCGAATATCCCATGGTGAGCGTGACGCTCAAGGAAGTGTCACGGCATCAGATCATTGCCGGGCTGCGCAGCGGCGACGCCGAGCTCGGCATCGCCAATGTGCCGGGTGAGGATGCGGATCTTGACGCGACGAAGCTGCTGACGGACCGTTTTGCGCTGGTGATGCGGCGGGATCATCAGCTGGCGTCACAAAGCACCGTGAACTGGATGGACGGCGTCGCTGCAGGCATGATCGCAATGGCGACCGGCACCGGGATCCGGTTGGAAATGGAACGCGGTCTGCAGGAACTGGGGCGTAGCAACCCGCTGCATGAGGCCGAACACCCGGCGACCCTGCTCGCCATGGTCGAGGCCGGCGTCGGCGTGGCGCCATTGCCAGGTCTGGCGTTGCCGGCGACGGACCACCCCGTGCTGACCTTCCGCAGGCTGCTCGATCCGGTCATTGAGCGCGATCTGTATCTGATCCGTCGCGTGGGGCGTGACCTGTCGCCGGCCGGTCGCGCGCTTTACCGCGGCATCCAGCTCGTGGCGCAATCGATCCGCGAGCGCACTGCTGCCGGGTGGTAGCGAACACGCTTTGACCTTGCTCCCATGAGTCCCTATTTTGGGATGAACAGTCCTATTCCGCTAATTTGAGCCCCTTATGACCGCCTCGCTGAAAGCCATCGACGGATCGGCAGATTTGTCTGTCCTGATGAACGACCTCGCCCGGAGCGCCCGTGCGGCTGCGCGTGCGTTGGCGGTGGCTCCAACGGAGCAAAAGAACCGGGCGCTTGCGGCCATGGAGCGCGCGATACGCGCCGGTGCGCCGGCGATCCTGGCGGCCAATGCCGAGGATGTCGCCGAGGTGCGCGCCAATGGCGCGACATCGGCCTTTATCGATCGGCTGACCCTGACCGAAGCGCGCGTGCATGCGATGGCTGATGGCATCCGTGTGATCCATGACATCGCCGATCCCGTCGGCGCCGTCACCGAAAGCTGGCAGCGGCCGAATGGCATGACCATCGAGCGCGTGCGCGTACCGCTCGGCGTCGTTGCGGTGATTTTCGAAAGCCGTCCGAATGTTGCGGCGGATGCCGGCGTACTGTGCCTGAAGTCCGGCAATGCCGTGATCTTGCGCGGCGGCTCCGACAGTTTCCGCTCCTGCCGTGCAATTCATGAATGTCTGGTGCAGGGCCTGCGTGAAGCCGGTCTGCCGGAAGCCGCGATTACGCTCGTGCCGACGCGCGATCGTGCGGCGGTTGGCTTGCTGCTCACCGGCCTCAATGGCGGCGTCGATGTGATCGTGCCGCGCGGCGGTAAGAGCCTGGTCGCGCGTGTCGAGGCCGAAGCGCGGGTCCCGGTATTCGCACATCTCGAAGGCGTCAATCACACCTATGTCGATCGTACCGCCAAGCTCGATATGGCGAAATCGATCGTGCTGAATGCGAAGATGCGCCGTCCCGGTGTCTGCGGCGCGACGGAAACGCTGCTGATCGACCGCGCGGTGGCAGGTACGCATCTCAAGCCGCTGGTGGAAATGCTGATTGATGCCGGCTGCGAGGTGCGCGGTGACGCCGTCGTGCAGCAGGCCGATGTGCGCGTCAAGCCTGCAACGGACGAGGACTGGGACACCGAATACGAAGACGCGATCATCTCGGCCAGGGTCGTCGATGGTGTCGATGACGCGCTCGCGCATATTCGCGATCACGGTTCGCATCACACCGATGCGATCGTCACCGAAGACGTTGCGGTGGCCACGAAGTTTCTCAACGAAGTGGATTCGGCGATTGTACTGCATAACGCCTCGACGCAGTTTGCCGATGGCGGTGAATTCGGCTTCGGTGCCGAAATCGGAATCGCCACCGGCAAATTCCATGCGCGCGGCCCGGTCGGTGCCGAGCAGCTCACCAGTTTCAAATATCGCATTCACGGCACCGGACAGACCAGGCCGTGATGATGTGCGTTTCGGCGCGTGGAGACTGAATTGGATTTGCATTCAGTCCCGCCGGCGCAGGGCATACCGCCACATAGTCCCGGCATGCGGATCGGTCTGCTTGGCGGATCGTTCAATCCGCCGCATGCCGCGCATCGGGCTATCAGCCTGTTCGCGATGAAACGGCTGCAGCTCGATCGCGTCTGGTGGCTGGTGTCGCCGGGCAATCCGCTGAAGGATCAACGCAATCTGCACGATCTCGCCGAGCGCGCAGCGGCTGCGAAGGCGATGGCCGATCATCCGCGCATCGATATCACCTGTCTCGAGAGTGTCATCGGTACGCGCTATACCGTCGACACCATCAGCTACCTCCGACGTCGATGTTCGCAAGCACGATTTGTCTGGATCATGGGTGCCGACAATCTCGCCCAGTTTCACCGCTGGGAGAGCTGGCAGGTGATTGCCGGAGAGGTGCCCTTTGCGGTCATCGACCGACCGCCGCAGAGCTTCCAGGGACTGGCATCGACCGCCGCCCAGGCCCTCGGCCGTTACCGGATACCGGAGCAGGACGCTGGGTCATTGGCCGACCTGAAGCCCCCCGCATGGGTATTTTTGACCGGTTTGAAGCTGAATCTGTCCTCCACCCGGCTGCGGAACCCGGATGGCAGCTGGAAGACGTAATTCCACAACACTCGCCCGATAAGTGCTATAGGGCGGGCGCTGGAATATTGAATCCGGCATTCCCACATGCATACTTGATCTCACCGGGCGTCGGATTCGGCGTCCCAATACAGTGAAAGGAATGGTCCTCTGGCCACTTCTGTATTGTCCAAGACGGGCGCCAAGAAAGCCCCGTCAAAGGTTGCCCCACCCAAGAAGTCCGCTTCGGTAAAGAAGGCTGCCGCGCCTAAAAAGGCTGCCGCAACCAAAACCGCAAAGCTGAAGGCTGCAGCCAAGACACCCGCTGCTGCAAAAGCTGCACCGAAGGCTGTCATTCCGAAGAAGGTTGCTTCGCCCAAGGCAAAGAAATCTGCTGCGGCAGTGCGCGATAGCGCGACCGAAACGCTCAATCTCGTTCTCGCCCGCCTTGACGACATGAAGGCCGAGGAAACGGTGACCATCGACCTGCGCGGCAAGTCGGCTTTCTCCGATTACATGGTTGTGACCACCGGCCGGTCGAACCGCCATGTCGGCGCAGTGGCCGAAAATGTCGCCAAAGGTCTCAAGGAAGCCGGTCAGAAGAAGCTGCATGTCGAAGGCCTGTCCAATTGCGATTGGGTGCTGATCGATACCGGCGAAGTCATCCTGCATGTCTTCCGGCCTGAAGTTCGCGAATTCTACAATCTGGAACGTTTGTGGACGCAGAGCCCGTCGGATGAACCGCGGATCGATCTGAAGGCTGTTTGAGCCAGCGGGAATTCGGCAACGGCGCGACGCGTGCTAGTCTGCGCCAATGCATCTTCTTGTGATTTCCATCGGCAAGCTCAAGCAGGGTCCGGAACGCGAGCTCGCGGAACGGTACCGTGATCGTTTCGACGATATTGGCCGCAAGCTCGGTTTTCGCGGCCTTGCGATTCATGAAATTTCGGAAAGCCGCGCACGCGATGCGGCGACCCGGATCAATGAGGAAGCAGCGGCGATTTCGGCGCTGATTCCGGAAAAGGCTGTATTAGTAGCGCTCGACGAGCGTGGCAGCAGCGTGGACAGTGCCAGTTTCGCTCGCCATATCGGGAAGTGGCGGGACGAATCGGTGCCGCATAATGTTTTTGTCATCGGCGGGGCGGACGGACTTTCGCCCGAATTGCGGCGCAAAGCCAAACTGAGCATTGCATTCGGCTCGGCGACCTGGCCGCATCAAATGGTTCGCGTCATGCTTCTGGAACAGATTTACCGGGCCGCTACAATTTTAGCTGGCCACCCGTATCACCGCGTTTAGCTCGCTATATTGAGCGTATCGCGTTTGAAAGAAGGCGCTGTCGAAACCACGATGCTGTCACCGCGGTCCATTCCATCTGAATACGACGCCGTTCGCCGCGGGATGTCGAACGCATCGTCGTTATCCATGATGCTGGTATCAGCGACTCTTGCAGGTTTGATGACGACGTCGGTCCGTGCGCAAACCGCTGCGCCGATCCAGCAAGCGAATGCGCCGTCACCCGATATCATTCGTCAACGCGAGCAGGAGCTTGAAGCGGTCCGCGCGCAGCAGAAGAGCGCTGCGGAGCTTCAGGCGAAATTGAAAGCCGATATCGCGGCGATCGGACAGGATCGCGGCAAGCTCAGTCAGCAGCTCATCGATATTGCCGCCCGCGTCCGCAGCGTCGAAACCCGGATCGACGATGCCGAAGTACGATTGCGGCCGCTGGATGCGCGCGAGCAGAAGATCCGCGGCACGCTGGAATCGCGCCGTGGCGAAATCGTCGAAGTGTTGTCCGCCTTGCAGCGCGCCGGCCGCCGTGCGCCGCCGGCTTTGCTGGTGCGTCCCGAAGATGCGCTGAAGTCGCTGCGCACCGCGATGCTGCTCGGCTCCGTTGTGCCCGAGATGCGCGCGCGCGCCGAGCAACTGGTGGCTGACCTCAGCGAACTCGTGAATTTGCGCAAGGCGATCTCGACCGAGCGCGATCAGCTTGCTGGCGATCGCGACAAGCTGAAGGAAGAACAGACACGCCTCGCGTCCTTTACCGAGGAGCGCCAGAAGCAGCAGTCGGCTGCGGAAAAGGACATGGAAGCGGAAGCCGCGCGTGCGCTGACGTTGTCCCGTCAGGTCGACAGTCTGCAGGGCCTGATCGCGAAGATGGAGCAGGACTCCAAGGCGGCGGCGAAGGCGGCAGCCACAGCCAGTCTGCAGGGCACGCCGGCGGCGCTCAGCAACGGCAAGCCGAATATCGGCGCCTTCAAGGATCCCGGCCGGCTCAGTCCGGCGATCGCCTTTGCGTCGGCAAAGGGCATGCTCGCACTTCCGGTCAACGGGGTTAAAATTCGCAATTTCGGCGGTTCCGACGGTGTGGGTGGCGTCGAAAAGGGCATGTCACTGGCCGCACGGGCGGGTGCGCAGGTCACAACACCGTGTGACGGCTGGGTTGTTTATTCCGGTCCGTTCCGTAGCTATGGACAACTCTTGATCCTCAATGCCGGGGGCGGGTATCATGTCTTGATCGCCGGGATGGAGCGTATTTCGGTGAACATTGGTCAGTTCGTCCTTACCGGGGAACCGATCGCTGTCATGGGATCAACATCCCGGGTAGCATCCGTCCTTGCGGCCAATGCCAGCCAGCCTGTGCTTTATATCGAGTTCCGGAAAGACGGGACTCCCATTGATCCAGGCCCATGGTGGGCCGCTAACGAAGGCGAAAAGGTTCGCGGATGATGCGCAAGACTTCCATAATTCTGCTGAGTGCTGCCACTGGCGCCGCCTTGACGCTCTTCGTGACTCAGCCACGCGCCGTGTTCATGGGCACCAGTGCCCGCGCAGCGACCTCGGATACCTACCGCCAGCTCAACCTGTTCGGCGACGTGTTTGAGCGCGTCCGCAGCGATTATGTCGAGAAGCCCGACGACAGCAAGCTGGTCGAGTCGGCGATCTCCGGCATGCTCACCGGTCTTGATCCGCATTCCAGCTACATGGACGCCAAGAGCTTCCGCGACATGCAGGTGCAGACCCGCGGTGAGTTCGGCGGGCTCGGCATTGAAGTCACCATGGAAGACGGCCTGATCAAGGTGGTGTCACCGATCGACGATACCCCGGCATCGAAGGCCGGTATCATGGCCAACGACATCATCACCAGCCTCGACGAGGAAGCCGTGCAGGGTCTCACCCTGAACCAGGCCGTCGAGAAGATGCGTGGCCCGGTCAACACCAAGATCAAGCTGAAGATCATCCGCAAGGGTCAGGACAATCCGCTCGACGTCACTCTCGTGCGCGACAACATCCGTGTTCGCTCGGTGCGTGCTCGCGTTGAAAGCGACGATATCGCTTACATCCGCATCACGACCTTCAACGAGCAGACCACAGAAGGCCTGAAGCGCGAGATCGCGGCCCAAACCGCGGCAATCGGCGCGGACAAGGTCAAGGGCTACATCATCGACCTCCGCAACAATCCGGGCGGTCTTCTTGAAGAAGCCGTCACCGTTTCCGACGCGTTCCTCGAGCGTGGCGAGATCGTCTCGACCCGCGGTCGTAACGCTGAAGAAACCCAGCGCCGCACGGCGCATGCAGGCGATCTGACCAAGGGCAAGCCGGTGGTCGTGCTGATCAATGGCGGTTCGGCTTCGGCATCGGAAATCGTCGCCGGCGCGCTGCAGGATCACAAGCGTGCGACCACGATCGGTACGCGCTCGTTCGGTAAGGGCTCGGTGCAGACCATCATCCCGCTGGGCTCCGGCAACGGTGCGCTGCGTCTGACCACGGCGCGTTACTTCACGCCGTCGGGCAAGTCGATCCAGGCCAAGGGTATCGTCCCGGACATCGAAATCGTGCAGGACGTGCCGGATGAGCTGAAGTCCCGCGACATCAAGGGCGAGGCTTCGCTCCGCGGCCATCTGAAGAACGATGGCGACGAGAAGACCGGTTCGCAGTCCTATGTGCCGCCGGATGCCAAGAATGACAAGGCGCTGAAGGCCGCTGCCGATTTGCTCCACGGCATCAAGGTGACGTCGAACGCAATCATCACGCCGCCGCCGGGAGCCGCTGCTGCTGCGGACAAGCCAGCAGACGATAAGGCGGCCGCCAAGCCGAACTGATCGGCGAATACGCATCAATTCTGCGGAAAGGGCGGCCTTCGGGTCGCCCTTTTTGTTGCAATCCTTCCAGGTGATCCCGCGCCCTTCCGGGTGCCGTGGCCGCGACCGGGCGTGTTATTGTCCGGTCGGCTGATTCGGGAGATCCATGGCAGTGTCGGCGGACGATCTGAGCGCCCCGCTTGGACAAAAATCGACGCGTAAGCGGCGGTTCCGGCTGCCTTTTTCCGGAACGCAGGCGCTTGCCACGATCCTCGCCTTGCTGCTGCTCGGTTTTCTCGGTGTTGCCATCTTCAATAATAACCCGATGGGCGGCGAGCCGGTAGCGCGCGTAGCGATCAAGGCACCTGCCGCGACTGATGATCAGAAGGTCGCCGCCAAGCCGCCGATCGAGGTCAAGCACGGTACGCCCGAGACGGCCAAGGCACCCGAGGTTCCCGGCCAGAAGACCATTACCATCATCGACGGCTCCAGCGGCGCCCGTAAGGATATCGTGGTGTCGAGCGAGGGGTCGGACAACGCTGCGGCCGATGTGTCGCCGCCGGTCATGACGGGGATCGATCAGAAACTGCTGGAGAAATCCCGCCACGGCATGGTGCCCATCGCCATCGGCGCGCTGAAGCCGGTCACGGCCTATGCCGCGGGCTCCGAGGCCGAGCGCGCCAGGGCGATGAAGATGCCGAGCATTTCCATCGTTATTGGCGGCCTCGGCGTCGGTGCAGCCAAGACCACCGATGCCATCATGAAGCTGCCGCTGGCCGTGACGCTGGGCTTCACGCCCTATGGCTCGGATCCCGGCAAACTGGTCGAGCGCGCCCGTGCGCAGCGCCACGAGGTGCTGCTGCAGCTGCCGATGGAACCGTTCGACTATCCCGACAACGATCCCGGCCCGCAGACGCTGTTGTCCTCGGCTACGGCCGAGCAGAACCTCGATCGCATGATGTGGCATATGAGCCGCTTCCAGGGCTATGTCGGCGTCGCCAATTTCATGGGCGCGCGCTTCATCGCCACTGACACGGCGATGCAACCCATTGCGCGTGAGGCCAGCAAACGCGGGCTTGCATTGTTCGACGATGGCTCGACGCCGCGCAGCGTTGCCGCCGCAGCCGCCGAAGGGCAGGGCATGCCCTTCGCACGCTCCGATGTTGCCATCGACGCGGTGCCGACCTCCGCAGACATCGACAAGGCGCTAGCGCGGCTCGAGGGGCTGGCCAAGGAGCGGGGTGTGGCTGTCGGCGTCGCTTCGGCGCTGCCGATCTCGATCGAACGTATCAGCGCCTGGGCGAAAACCCTTGAAAGCCGCGGGGTCATGCTGGTGCCATTGACAACCGCGATGCTGAAATCAAAATCAAGCTAGCGTCTTTGGGCTAGGGTGAATTCGGCACGGCCGAATCGCTGCGATTCAGCAAGGTCGAATCGCTGCGTAAAGAGTGCTCGAACGGACGCGAGAGGCATTGACGGAATGGCGCGCTACGAAGACCTGCCCTATCGAACTTGCGTCGGAATGATGCTGATCAACCCGCAAGGGCTCGTCTTTATCGGCCGACGTGCCGGCGGTATCGAGCACGTCGATGACATGCATGTCTGGCAGATGCCGCAGGGCGGCGTCGATCCCGGTGAGGACACCTGGGAGGCAGCCAAGCGCGAGCTCTATGAAGAAACCAGTGTCCAATCGGTCGAGAAGCTCGGCGAAGTGCCGGACTGGTTGATCTACGACATTCCCCGCACGGTGGCCGGGCGGGCCTGGAAGGGTCGCTATCGCGGCCAGCGGCAAAAATGGTTCGCCGTACGCTTCACCGGCGATGACAAGGAAATCAACGTCACGCACCCCCCGGGTGGCCACAAGGCCGAGTTCATCAATTGGCGCTGGGAGCCGATGAAGAACCTTCCGGAGCTGATCGTGCCGTTCAAGCGCCCCGTCTATGAGCGGGTGGTGAAGGAATTTGCCGGTCTGGCGGACGGCTAGCGCCGCAATGACGGATAACCGGCCCTATCGCCCCAATGTGGGCGTCGCACTGTTCAATGCCGACGGCAAAGTTCTGATCGGCCGCCGCTTCAAGGATGACGGGCCGGAGATCATTCTGCCGGGCCTGGAATGGCAGATGCCTCAGGGTGGTATCGATCCCGACGAAGATCCCCGCGTCGCCGTGATGCGCGAATTATGGGAAGAGACTGGCGTCAGCCATGCCGACTATCTCGGCGAGACCGGCTGGATGACCTACGACTTCATCCCGTTCGAGAACCCCAGCCATCGCTTTGCGCAGTTCCGCGGGCAACGGCAGAAGTGGTTTGCACTGAAATTCACCGGGGATGATGCCGAAGTCGATCCGCTCACGCCGCGCAATGACCAGCCGCCTGAATTCGACGCCTGGCGTTGGGAGCGGCTGGATCGCGTCGCGGATCTCGTGGTGCCGTTCCGGCGGGAGGTCTATCGCGCCGTGGCCGAGAGTTTTGCGAAATTTGTCTGAGGCGAAGCCCTGACGAAACGAAGCGCTACCCGGGCTATAGCGCTTAGTGCATCGCCGTCGAGGTGATGTGCTGCTGGATGACCTTGAAGTGGTCGAGGCGCTCGATGGCGCGGTCCAGAGCGGAACCTTCCTTCTCGGCGAGCTTCTCTTCCATCTCGGCGATGTCCTTGGCGAAAGCTTCGCGGTCCAGCTCGGCGATCGACGTCGCGACGTCAGCAAGAACCGTCAAGCCCTTGTCCGAGACTTCGGCAAGGCCGCCGAGCACAATGATCTTCTCATGCTTGCCACCGTTGGTGACAGTCATGATGCCCGGACGCAACGCAATCACCACAGGTGCGTGGCCGGCCATCACGCCGACATCACCCTCGGCGCCCGGGATATCGACCTGCTCGACTTCGCCTGTGAAAGCGAGCTTTTCCGGCGAGACGAGATCGAAGTGGAACGTGACCATCGGTAGCTACTCTCTTGGCTGTCACCCGCGAACACGGTCCGCGGTCTATCAGTCAGAATCTGCAGTCGGAACAATTCAATCCGCTGCCGGGCAGAGCCCGACAGCGGCAATCTTCTTTGATCAAGCGGCTTCCGCAGCCAGCTTCTTGCCCTTCTCGACGGCTTCTTCGATCGCACCGACCATGTAGAAGGCGGCTTCCGGCAGATGATCGTACTTGCCTTCGCAGATCGCGCGGAAACCCTTGATGGTATCGGCGAGCTCGACGAACTTGCCCGGCGAACCCGTGAAGATTTCAGCGACGAAGAACGGCTGCGACAGGAAGCGCTCGATCTTGCGGGCGCGGGCCACGGCCAGCTTGTCCTCTTCCGACAGTTCGTCCATGCCGAGAATGGCGATGATGTCCTGCAGCGACTTGTACTTCTGCAGCACCTGCTGAACCATACGCGCGGTCTCGTAGTGCTCCTGGCCGACGATCAGCGGGGACAGCATGCGCGAGGTGGAGTCGAGCGGATCCACTGCGGGGTAGATGCCCTTTTCCGAAATCGCACGGTTGAGCACGGTCGTCGCGTCCAAATGGGCGAACGAGGTAGCAGGCGCCGGATCGGTCAAGTCGTCGGCCGGAACGTAGATGGCCTGCACCGAGGTGATCGAACCCTTATGCGTGGTGGTGATACGCTCCTGCAGCGCGCCCATGTCGGTCGCGAGAGTTGGCTGGTAACCCACCGCCGAAGGAATGCGGCCGAGCAGCGCCGACACTTCCGAACCTGCCTGGGTGAAGCGGAAGATATTGTCGATAAAGAACAGCACGTCCTGGCCCTGATCGCGGAAGTGCTCGGCGACGGTCAGACCGGACAGAGCAACGCGCATGCGGGCGCCCGGAGGCTCGTTCATCTGGCCGAACACGAGAGCGCACTTCGACTTCACGGCCGGATCCGGATTGTGCGGATCGGCGTTCACCTTGGACTCGATGAACTCGTGATAGAGATCGTTACCTTCGCGGGTACGCTCGCCGACGCCGGCGAACACCGAGTTGCCGCCGTGCGCCTTCGCGACGTTATTGATCAGTTCCTGAATGAGAACCGTCTTGCCGACGCCGGCGCCGCCGAACAGGCCGATCTTGCCGCCCTTGGCGTAAGGCGCGAGCAGATCGACGACCTTGATGCCGGTGACGAGAATTTCAGCCTCGGTGGACTGCTCGGTATACATCGGCGCTTCCTGATGGATAGCGCGGTTGCCTTCCGAAGCGATCGGACCGCCTTCATCGATCGGCTCCCCGATCACGTTCATGATACGGCCGAGGGTGCCGACGCCAACTGGAACCTGGATCGGCGAGCCAGTGTCGGTGACTTCCTGACCGCGGACCAGACCTTCGGTGGTGTCCATCGCGATGGTGCGGACGGTCGATTCGCCGAGATGCTGGGCGACTTCGAGAACCAGGCGGTTGCCACCGTTCTTGGTTTCGATCGCGTTCAGAATTGCGGGCAGGTAGCCTTCGAACTGCACGTCGACGACGGCGCCGATGACCTGGGTGATACGTCCGGTCTGGTTGGCGGATGCGGCCATGAAAACTTCTCCATAAACTTCAAGGACTCGGAAGTCCGAAACTTGAACGGCGGCCCATGAGGCCGGAAGGTTGTTGTTAGATCGCCTCGGCGCCGGAGATGATTTCGATCAGCTCCTTCGTAATCATCGCCTGGCGGGTGCGGTTGTAGATCAATGTCTGCTTGCGGATCATGTCGCCGGCGTTGCGCGTAGCGTTGTCCATCGAGCTCATCTGCGCGCCATAGAACGAAGCGTTGTTCTCGAGCAGAGCGCGGAAGATCTGCACCGCAAGATTGCGCGGCAGCAGGCCGTCGAGGATCTCATCTTCGGCGGGCTCGTAGTCGTAGCTCGGCGTTGGGCCGGCATCGGCTTTAGGCGCCTCGACCACCAAGGGAATGATCTGCTGGGCGGTCGGGATTTGCGCGATCACCGACTTGAAGCGGGAATAGAAAAGCGTGCAGACGTCGAATTCGCCAGTGTTGAAGAGTTCGAGAACCTTCTTGGCGATGTCGTTGGCATTGACGAAGCCAAGCTGACGCACCGAACGCAATTCGAGATGACCGACGATCTGCTTGTCGAAATTCCGGCGCAGTTGCTCGTAGCCCTTGCGACCAACGCAGAAGAATTTGACCGTCTTGCCCTGGTTCATCAGCGCCAATGCGCGTTCGCGCGCCAGACGGACGATCGAGGAATTGAAAGCGCCGCACAGGCCACGCTCGCCGGTGCAGACCAGCAGCAGATGAACCTGATCCTTGCCGGTGCCGACGAGCAGCGCCGGGCCGGAGCCTGCCGTTGTAGCGCCGGCAATGCTGGCGATCACGGTATCCATCTTCTCGGCGTAAGGACGTGCAGCTTCGGCAGCGGTCTGCGCACGACGCAGCTTCGACGCTGCGACCATCTGCATCGCCTTGGTGATCTTCTGCGTCGCCTTGGTCGAGGCGATGCGGACGCGCATGTCTTTAAGTGAGGCCATTCTCAGTCCACCCCGGCGATCTGGCCGTTTGGCCGATCGCGAACCTCTCGTTCGAAACGCCCGACCTCGTGCCGGACATCAACGCGAATGGCCGGCAGGAGCCGGCCATTCATTGACAGTATTAAGCAGCGTAGGTCTTCGCGAAGCCTTCGACGACGGCCTTGAGCTGGGCGGCGACGTCATCCTTGAGATCGCGGCTGTCGCGGATCGCGTTGAGGATCTCAACGTTCTTGCCGCGCAGCAGCGACAGAAGACCGTCTTCGAAGCCCCGAACCTTGGCGATCGGCAGAGTGTCGAGATAGCCGTTGGTGCCGGCCCAGATCACGCAAACCTGCTCTTCCATCTTCAGCGGCGAGAACTGCGGCTGCTTCAGGAGTTCGGTCAGACGCGCGCCGCGGTTCAGCAGACGCTGGGTCGACGCGTCGAGGTCGGAGCCGAACTGCGCAAAGGCCGCCATTTCGCGGTACTGCGCGAGCTCACCCTTGATCTTGCCGGCGACCTTCTTCATCGCCTTGGTCTGCGCGGCGGAGCCGACGCGCGACACCGACAGACCGACGTTCACGGCAGGACGGATGCCCTGGAAGAACAGATCGGTTTCAAGGAAGATCTGACCGTCAGTGATCGAAATCACGTTGGTCGGAATGTAGGCGGACACGTCGTTGGCCTGGGTTTCGATGACCGGCAGCGCCGTCAGTGAACCATTGCCCTGGGAATCATTGAGCTTCGCAGCGCGTTCGAGCAGACGAGAGTGAAGATAGAACACGTCGCCCGGATAGGCTTCGCGGCCCGGCGGACGACGCAGCAGCAGTGACATCTGGCGGTAAGCGACGGCCTGCTTCGAGAGATCGTCATAGATGATGACGGCGTGCATGCCGTTGTCGCGGAAGAATTCGCCGATCGTGCAGCCGGTGAACGGCGCGATGTACTGCATCGGAGCCGGATCTGAAGCGGTCGCGGCGACCACGACGGAGTATTCCATCGCGCCCTGCTCTTCGAGCACCTTCACGAATTGGGCGACGGTCGAACGCTTCTGACCAACGGCGACGTACACGCAGTACAGCTTCTGGCTCTCGGGAGCGCCAGCAACGTTCAGCGACTTCTGGTTCAGAATGGTGTCGAGCGCGATTGCGGTCTTGCCGGTCTGACGGTCACCGATGATCAGCTCGCGCTGGCCACGGCCGACCGGGATCAGAGCGTCGACCGACTTCAGGCCGGTTGCCATCGGCTCGTTGACCGACTTGCGCGGAATGATGCCCGGTGCCTTGACGTCGACGCGCATACGCTTGTCGGCCTGGATCGGACCCTTGCCATCGATCGGATTGCCGAGCGCGTCGACCACGCGGCCGAGCAGACCCTTGCCAACCGGCGCGTCCACGATCGAACGGGTGCGCTTAACAGTCTGGCCTTCCTTAATTTCGCGGTCAGCGCCGAAAATAACGACACCGACGTTGTCGGTTTCGAGGTTCAGCGCCATACCGCGGGTGCCGTTCTCGAATTCGACCATTTCGCCGGCCTGGACGTTGTCGAGGCCGTAGACGCGGGCAATGCCGTCGCCGACGGACAACACCTGTCCGACTTCGGAAACTTCAGCTTCCTGGCCGAAATTCTTGATCTGGTCTTTGAGGATCGCGGAAATTTCTGCGGCGCGGATGTCCATCAGCCTGCCTCTTTCATCGAGTGCTTGATCGAGTTGAGTTTGGTGCGAAGCGAGCTGTCCACCATGCGGCTGCCGAGCTTGACGACAAGCCCGCCGATGATGGACGGATCGACTTTCACGTTGAGCGCGACGTCCTTGCCCGTCACTGACTTCAGCGCGGTCTTGAGAGCGTCGAGATTCTTGTCACTGAGCGGCTCGGCGACGGTGACGTCAGCCGTAGCTTCGCCCTTAAACTTGGCGACCAGCGCATTGAAGCCGCGCGCCACGTCACCAATGGCGAACAGGCGGCGGTTGGCGGTGAGGACCTTGAGGAAGTTGGCGGTGATGCCGGTAATTCCGGCTTTCTCCAGAACCGAAGCGAGGGCCTTGCCCTGAATCTCGGCAGAGAACACCGGGCTGCGAACCAGTCGCGCCAGGTCGGCGCTGTCGGCCAGCATCGCTGCGAATTTGTCGAGATCGGCCTTCACCGCATCGACGGACTTTTCGTCACGCGCCAGCTCAAACAGAGCCGTTGCATAACGACCGGACATTCCCGAAACCGACGGATCTTGTGTTGCCACGAATTGCGCTCTTCAGGCTGTCAAACTCGCAAGGGAATAACTATCGCCTGAATGTGGCGCCTAGCGATCCAAGTCCTTGGAATTCAAGCGGGACTTCGATTTTTAGGTCACAACAAAATGTCGTGACCCGTTCAAATCGCGGCTTTGCTAACATAGCCCGCGCGCTGGTGCAACGCGACGAAAGCGTTTGATGATGCCTTGTCGCAGGCCCTCGCAAAGAATCATTTCAGGGAGATGTGACGCGCCAATCGGGTCGCTGACGGAGTGTTTCATCGTCCATCTCCGAGGCGGAATTTCTTATTCCGCATGACGGTACACGGTGCCGATTCTTTTGAATCACGCAACGTCGAGTGCCGTGAGTCGGCAATTGAAATCGCGGCGGGCAGCGCGGCGTGCGCGTTTCATGTCACCGTTTCGGACTGCTTAACATTTACTTACCGAATGCTATCCATGCACGGCGATCACTTAGCTATTCAGTATAGTTATGTAATATGTAGTATATTTAATAGTTAAAAATTCATTAAAGCGGCTCATTAGGCATGTTCTGTTCCATCACAAGATATTTCATCTGGTCATGGAACGATTGCGTTGCCTATTTTACGCCTCATTACGTCGTCAAACGCTCAGCCAATGAAATTGGGACGGGGGTCCACTTGCCACATTTGTGGCAATACTGTCTGAGGGACAACAACTTATGCTGCGTTACGGAAAATCGACGCTGGGCGCTATCGCCCGGCCGCGTACGGCAATCGCTGTCATGACTGCCGCTCTTGTTCTCGGGGGAACGGTTTCTGAGGCTTCGGCCAAATCCCGGCACCATCGCCATCACCACAAGCACCATCACGTCGCCAAAGCTTCGCCGTCGCTGTTCGATGCCAATGCGTCGATCGCGCCTTCGACCGGCGGCCGCAGCTTCTCGGGTGTTGCGTCCTATTACGGCAATGAGTCCGGCAGCCGCACTGCGTCGGGTCAGCGCTTCAATCAGAATGCGATGACCGCCGCGCATCGTTCGCTGCCGTTCGGCACCAAGCTCCGCGTCACCCACGGCGGTCGCAGCGTTGTCGTCACCGTCAACGATCGTGGCCCGTTCATCCGTGGCCGGGTGCTCGACCTGTCCAAGGGCGCAGCGAGTGCGATCGGTCTGACCGGCCGTGGTGTCGGCCGTGTCGTTGCGGAAGTCATGTAAGCGCAGAGACGTGCTACGATACTGATCTCTCAAGTTTAGTAAGCGTTGCGTTGTGTTCGCGTTCAGTAAAAGCCTGTTGTCAGTAATGACAGCAGGCTTTTCTTTGATCTGTCACATGGGCGTTGCTTACAGAAAGCTTTGCGGATCGACATCTACTTCGAGCTTGAGATTGCCGGTCGTCTTTGGCCCATGCGCGAGCCAGTCGCGGAGATAGTGCGACAGATCGACATTGCGGGCTGACTTCACCAGCAGGCGAAAACGATAGCGGCCTTTGATCACGGCGAGCGGTGCTTCGGCGGGGCCGAGCACCATGATGCGCTCGTCGATCGGTGCTACGGCGGCGAGCTTGCGCGCATAGCCCTCCGTGGTTGGCCGGTCGCCGCCTGAGATGATCAGGCTCGCCAGTCGACCGAAGGGTGGATAGCCCGCGCGCTCGCGGGCCTCGATCTCGCTGGCGTAAAACGCTTCGCGGTCGTTTGCGATCAGCGCCTTCATCACCGGATGTTCCGGCTGATGGGTCTGCAGATAGCCGATGCCGCGGCCCTGTTCACGTCCGGCGCGGCCGATGACCTGATTGAGCATCTGATAGGTGCGCTCCGCGGCGCGCGGATCGCCATTACCGAGGCCCAGATCGGCGTCGATGACGCCGACCAGATTGAGCCGCGGGAAGTTATGACCCTTGGCCACGAGTTGCGTGCCAATGATGACATCGACACGGCCCTCTGCGATCTCGGCCAGCTCCGTGCGCATCGCATCGATCGACGTAATAAGATCGCTCGACAGCACCATGGTGCGTGCATCCGGAAACAGGCTCGCCGCTTCCTCTTGCAGCCGCTCGACGCCCGGCCCGACGGCGACCAGCGATTCTTCGGCCTGACAATGGGGACACTGATGTGGACGGTGCATCGAGAAGCCGCAGTGGTGACATACCAGCCGCTGGCGAAAGCGATGATCGACCAGCCAGGCATCGCAGATCGTGCAAGCGAAGCGATGTCCGCAGCCGCGGCATAGCGTCAGCGGCGCATAACCCCGGCGATTGAGGAAGAGCAACGCCTGTTCCTTGCGCTCGATGGCGATCTGGATTTTCCCGGCGAGGCGCGGTGCGATGAAGCGGCCGCGCATCGGCCCTTCGCGGCGCAGGTCGATGGCTTCGATATGCGGCATATGCTGGCCGCCGAAGCGCGATGGCAGCGCGATGCGCTGATAGCGGCCTTTGCGCGCGTTGACCTCGGACTCGACCGATGGCGTGGCAGAAGCGAGCACGATAGGAATCTTCGCGATCGATGCGCGCACCACCGCCATGTCACGGGCGTGGTAATGCGCGCCTTCGTCCTGCTTGTAGGCCTGGTCATGTTCTTCATCGACGATGATCAGGCCGAGTTTCGCATAGGGCAGAAACAGTGCCGAGCGGGCGCCGACGATGACATGGGCCTCGCCATTGGCGATAGACGCCCAGTTGCGCGCGCGGGTGCGCGGTGTCAGTTCGGAATGCCACTCCAGCGGCCGCACGCCGAAGCGTTTTGAGAAGCGCTCCAGGAATTGCCCCGTCAGCGCAATTTCGGGCATCAGGATCAGCACCTGTTCGCCGCGCCTGATCACCTCGGCAACCGCCTCGAAATAGACCTCGGTCTTGCCGGAGCCGGTGACGCCGTCGAGCAAAGCGGCGTGAAAATCCCCCTTGGCGGCGAAGGTCCGCATCGCTTCGGCCGCGACGGCCTGATCGTTTGAAAAGTCCGGTTCGGCGAAGGTGGGATCAGGCGCTGGCGGCGGTAGCGCGCGGGGCATGGCTTCAATAGCAAGCGTGCCTTCATCGACGAGGCCGTCGATTACGCCTGCGCTGACGCCGGCCTCCTTGGCTGCCTCAGACTTCGCGTGCAGCAGGCCGTCCGACAGGATCTCGATCAGCCGTGCGCGTGCCGAGGTCATGCGCTTGGGCACTTCGCCGACCAGGCGGACGCCCATGCGCACCCGCTCCGGGCCGAGGTGCTCGCCCATCCGCAGAGTCATCTTCATGACCATGCCGCGCGCGGACAAAGTGTAATTCGCCACCCAGTCGACCAGGCTGCGCAATTCCTGCTTCAGCGGGGGGACATCGAATTTCTCGCCAACCTCTTTCAGGCGATTGTGCAGGCGGGGGTCGGGATTGGCATTTTCTGCCCAGACCACGCCGATCACCTCGCGGGCGCCGAGCGGTACGCTGACGACATCGCCGGGCTGCAGGTCGAGGCCACGGGGCACGCGATAGGAATAAGCCTGGTTCAGCGCGACCGGCACCAGCACGTCAACGACGCCAGACGATGTTTTGGTGCGCGCAGCTTCGTCCATCGGCGGAATCAGACTCGAATTGGGGTATCCGCTAACCTAAGCTCGCGGTGCGGTCCGGACCAGTGTCCGCCGGATGGCCGGTCTTATGACCGATCGGCCGCCACGACAATGAAACAAGAACAAGAACCCGCAGGGAGAAACATCATGCGCCACAAGCTCGCCGGGACTCTAGCCTCACTTCTCGTGCTGTCAGTTACCGCCATCCCCGCACGGGCACAGGACCGGATGCCGCCGATCCCGGCCGACAAATACACCGACGCGCAGAAGAAAGCTGCCGAGGAGTTCTCCGGCGGCCGGGGCTATGAAGTCCGAGGCCCCTTCGTGCCGCTAATTCGCAGCCCGGAAGTCATGCTGCGCGCCAAGGCGATGGGCGATCATCTCAGGTTCAAGAGCGCACTGGCGCCGCGGCTCAGCGAAATGATCATCTTGATCACCGCACGCGAATGGACCCAGCAATATGAGTGGGTTGCGCATTATGACATCGCGGTCAAAGCCGGCCTGCGCAACGACATCGCCGATGCGATTGCCGATGGCCGGCGTCCTGTTGGCATGGCCGAGGACGAAGAGGCCGCCTACGACATGTCGATCGAGATCCAGCGCACCAAACGCGTGAGTGATCCGACCTGGAACAAGGCCGTCGCCAAATTCGGCGAGCAGGGCGTCATCGATCTGCTTGGGATCAATGGCTATTACACCTTCCTGGCCATGGCCATGAATGCAGCGCGAACAGGCCTCCCGACCGGTGTCGCGGAGCCCCTGAAGCGGTTCCCGGATTGACGATGCCGGCGGTTCACCAAAGTGAAACGAGCAGGGTGTGATAATCTCCGCCCGTTCGCGTACCGCGAACTGCAAGGCATCCCGATGGCCAAGCTTTCCGACAAGAAACCAGCCGAAGCCAAATCAGGTGGGCCGGCGCCGATCGACCTCATCTGTGCGGATGCCGACGTCTCGCTGCAGATGACGCGGTGGCTGTCACATCTCCGCGCCGAGCGGCGGCTGTCGCCAAAGACGCTCGAAGCCTATGCGCGCGACGTCCGGCAGTTTCTGACATTTCTCGCCGAACACTGGGGCGCGCTCGTCTCGCTGCCGCGTTTCGCCAAGCTGGAGACCAGCGATGTCCGTGCCTTCATGGCGGCGCGGCGCGGCGATGATATCGGCGGCCGCTCGCTGATGCGCGCGCTGGCCGGTCTACGGTCATTCGGTCGTTTTCTAGAGCGCGAAGGCAAGGGCAATGTCGGTGCGCTGTCAGCGATACGCGCGCCCAAAATCGGCAAGAGCCTGCCGAAGCCGTTGCAGATGGTCTCGGCCAAACGCCTGGCCGATGCGGATGAACGGGCCGGCGAAAACCGCGATCCGTGGATCTGGGCGCGCGACGCCGCAGTCATGGCATTGCTGTATGGTTCGGGCTTGCGTATCTCCGAAGCCCTTGGTCTGTCGCGCCGTGATGTGCCGGCACCCGGTGCCGGTGACGTACTGATCGTCAATGGCAAAGGCAACAAGACCCGCATGGTACCCGTGTTGCAGAATGTGCTGGAGCTCATCGCCGACTATGCGGCGCAGTGTCCGCACCCGCTGTCTGCCGAAGGACCGATGTTTGTTGGCGCGCGGGGCGGCCCGCTCAGTCCCCGGATCATCCAGTTGACCATGGAGCGGATGCGCGGCGCGCTCGGCCTGCCCGACAGCGCCACGCCGCACGCGCTGCGCCATTCCTTTGCCACCCATCTGCTGACTCGCGGTGGTGACCTCCGCGCGATCCAGGAATTGCTCGGCCACGCCTCGCTGTCGACCACACAGATCTATACCGGCATCGACACCGAGCGGTTGTTCGAGGTCTACAAGACAGCACACCCGCGAGCGTAGGGCCAGGCAAACCCCAGCTGTAGTAGAAGTGTCATGAGCTGCCCCTTGCGAAGTCGCCGCGGTTCGGTCAAATCGACACATCGACCAACCGGAGGGGATTACGATGGGCGCGCACGAAAGTATGGAGCACGCGGAGCATGCCGAGCATGCGTCCGGCTCGAACAAGAATATTGCACTGCTGATTGCTGTGATCGCGCTGTTTCTGGCGTTCTCGGAAACCCTCGGCAAGGGTGCGCAAACCGAATCTATCAGCAAGAACGTCGAGGCATCCAACCTCTGGGCGTTCTTCCAGGCCAAAAGCATCCGCCGCACCGTCGTTCAGGCGACATCGGACCAGGCCAGGCTCAGCCTTGGGCTGATGGGTGACGATGCCGCCAAGGCCGCACTGTCCAAGCAGATCGACGACTGGAAGAAGACCGCGGATCGTTATCGCTCCGAGCCGGAGACCGGCGAAGGCTCCGAACAGCTCGCCGCCCGTGCCAAGGAAGCCGAGCATGCGCGCGACCTCGCAATGGCGCGTTATCATCACTATGAAGTGGCCTCCGCCGCATTCCAGATCGGCATTGTGCTGGCATCGGCCACGATCATCACCGGCATGATCGCGCTGGCCTGGGTATCAGGTGCACTGGCGATTGCCGGCGTCGCCTTCACGGCGATTGGCCTGTTTGCGCCGCATGCGGTTCATCTCATGTAACGACTTAAGCCGAAGCGGTCCGGCATAGCTGCAGGACCGCTTCGGCAAACGCCTTGGGCGCTTCCTGCGGTACATTGTGGCCAACGCCCGCGATGACGCGGCGCTCGTAAGGGCCCGTAAAATACTGGCCGTGATTCTCGGAATTCTTTACTGGTCCAACGCCATCGTCAGCGCCATGCAGAACGATAGTCGGGACATCGATCTTCGGCTGCGCCGCAAGCTGGGTCTCCAGAAAAGCATAATTTGGATCGCCGGCAACACTGCCGGTACGGTGCATGTAGGAATGCACGACCACATCAACGAAGTCATCGTTGTCGAAGGCCGATGCCGAGCGCTCGAATGTGGCGTCGTCGAACGCCCAGCTGGGCGACCACATCTTCCAGAGCAGTTTGGCTAGTGCGTCGCGGTTCTGGATCAGGCCGTTGCGGCCGCGTTCGGTATGGAAATAATACTGATACCACTGTCGCGCTTCCTGCTCGGGAGCGGATGGCCGCGCCGCATTCGTCAGGTCCTGGATGTTGTAGCCGGTGCAACTGACGAGACCGTGTACGCGTTCGGGCCATAGCGCAGAGACGACGCAGGCCGCGCGGCCGCCCCAGTCATAGCCTGCGACAACAGCCTTGCCGATACGCAGCGCGTCCATCAGCTCCAGCAGATCCTGTCCGAGCGCAGCCTGTTGCCCCGAGCGGATGGTCGCACTGGAAAGAAACCGCGTTGGCCCATAGCCACGCAGATAGGGCACGATGGTACGAAAGCCGGCAGCGTTGATGATGTCGACCGCGTCGTCATAGCCTCTGATGTCATAGGGAAAACCATGCATCAGCAGGACGGGTAGGCCGTCATTCGGTCCGCTATGTTCATAAGCAATATCGAGAAGGGGAGTTTGGATGCGTGCCAGTTCAGCCAAGTCGTTCTCCCGTTCGATCTACCGTGCCGAATGCGCCCGATGACGCAGCCGTTGTACCAGCCGCATCCAACGCGACGATGAATTGGAGCGGAACATCGCCATCGTCGCCTTGATTCTTGCCGTCACAGGCGCGACCAATTCGCCGGCCCGGCGGCGGATGTCGAGAACGAATTCGTAGAGCTTCCGAAACCAGTTCATCTGCAACAGCTTCGGCCGTGTCACATCGAAGATGAACGCGGCGACGCCGACGCCGAGAAACTTGCTGAATACGATGAGCGTGAAAGCGCTGATCCAATACTGATGCATAAGCAGCCAGGCGCCGGCCAGTTTCAACGGAAACAGCAGGATCGCCGGAACAACAAACACGACCAGCGTCAACATTGGCGACAGCCGCGCGATTCGCGCGGCCAGCCATTCCTTGAATGCGCGCAGCGGTATCGCTGCAACGATGCGCGCGACGACCGGTTCGAGATGATCCCACAGCCACGCTTCGATCAGGAAGATCAAAGCGAGGAAGAACCACAGCGGCTGCAGCACGCGTCGCATCATGGTGTTCGTCTCCCAGCCGGCGTCGTGCCGGCCGTGACTCACATATGGATAGCGCGCTTGGCTACTGCAAATGCAGCTTCCTTCACCGCCTCGGAGCGGGTCGGATGGGCATGGCAGGTGCGGGCCAGATCTTCGGCGGAACCGCCGAATTCCATCAGCACGCAGGCTTCATGGATCATTTCGCCGACTTCGCGGCCGATCATATGCACGCCGAGCACGCGATCGGTCTTCGCATCTGCGAGAATCTTCACGAAACCATCGGTGGTCTGGTTGACCTTGGAGCGGCCATTGGCAGTGAACGGGAACTTGCCGACATTGTAAGCGATACCGGCAGCCTTGAGCTCTTCCTCGGTCTTGCCGACGGCGGCGACTTCCGGCGTGGTGTAGACCACGCCCGGGATCACGTCATAGTTCACATGACCGGCTTGGCCTGCAAGAATCTCGGCGCAGGCAACCCCTTCGTCTTCCGCCTTGTGCGCCAGCATCGGGCCCGCGACGACGTCGCCGATAGCGTAGACGCCCTTCACGTTGCTCGAGAAGTGATGGTCGATCTTGACGCGGCCGCGCTCGTCGAGTTCGACGCCAGCTTCCTTGAGGCCAAGCGCTTCGGTGTAAGCCACGCGGCCGATCGCCACGAGAATCACGTCGGCTTCGATGGATTCGGCAGCGCCGCCCGCGGCTGGCTCGATCTGCGCCTTCAGTTTCTTGCCCGACGTATCGACGCCAGTGACCTTGGCGCCGAGCTTGAAGGTCATGCCCTGCTTCTCAAGCATGCGCTGGAACTGCTTGGCGACTTCGCCATCCATGCCGGGCAGGATACGGTCGAGGAATTCCACGACGGTGACTTCGGCGCCGAGGCGGCGCCACACCGAGCCGAGTTCGAGGCCGATCACGCCGGCGCCGACCACGATCATCTTCTCCGGCACCTTGTCGAGGGACAGCGCGCCGGTCGACGATACGATGCGCTTCTCGTCGATCTCGATGCCCTTCAGCTTCGCGACGTCAGAGCCGGTAGCGATGACGATGTTCTTTGTCTCCAGCGTCTGGGCCTTGCCGTCAGCGCCGGTGACTTCGACCTTGCCGGTGTCGAGCACACGGCCGGTGCCCATCACGACGTCGATCTTGTTCTTCTTCATCAGGAACTCGACACCCTTGACGTTGCCGTCGATGCCCTGCTGCTTGAAGTTCATCAGCGCGGGAAGATCGAGCGTCGGGGCGGACACCTTGATGCCCATCTTGGCGAAGGAGTGGCCGGCTTCCTCAAAAAGCTCTGACGAATAGAGCAAAGCCTTCGAGGGCATGCAGCCGATGTTCAGGCAGGTGCCCCCCAGCGTGCTGTTCTTCTCGACGACGGCGACCTTCATGCCGAGCTGCGCCGCGCGAATCGCGCAGACATAACCGCCGGGTCCGGTGCCGATAACAACGAGGTCGTAAGAAGCCATGATGCAGTCCTGTATTGTCTTCAGATGATATGGGGTGTCAGAGCCTCAGCGGCCACCGGACACGTCGAGAATGGTGGATGTGACGTAAGAAGCCTCGTCCGACAGCAACCAGACGATGGCATTGGCAACTTCATCCGCTGTGCCGACGCGCTTCATCGGCACGTTGACGGAAAGACGATGCGCGCGGTCCGGCTCGCCGCCTGACGCGTGAATATCGGTATCGATCAAACCCGGCCGAATGCCGGCAACGCGAATGCCTTCGGCGGCGACTTCGTGTCCCAATCCGATGGTGAAGGAATCGATCGCGCCTTTCGACGCGGCATAGTCGACATAGGTGTTCGGCGCACCCAGTTTGGCGGCTACCGATGACAGATTGACGATAACGCCACCTTTGCCGCCGTGTTTGGTCGACATGCGCTTTACGGCCTCGCGGGCGCAAAGAATGCTGCCGGTGACATTCACCGTCATCATGTTGGCGATGCGTTCGGCAGTCATCTGATCGACGCGGATGGAAGGGCCGACAATGCCGGCATTGTTGACCAGGGCGCCGAGAGGACCAAAGGCGTCCGCTGCCTTGAACAGCGCAAGAATGTCAGCCTCGGAGCCGACATCGCATTTTACGGCGATGGCCTTGCCGTTGGTCGCTTCGATCTTCGAAACGACCTCGTTGGCGGCGGCTTCGTTGCTGGCATAGCCGACGACGACCTTGAAGCCACGTGAGGCCGCCAGCAGCGCGGTGGAACGACCAATGCCGCGGCTTCCGCCGGTAATGATGACGACGTTGTCGCTCATGCGTCGCTCCCGGTGAGTGCGGCGTTGAAGGACCAGATGTGTCCGAACGGATCGCGAATGGTGCCGTAGCGGGCCCCCCAGAAAACATCCTGAGGCGCCATCACGACTTCTGCTCCCGATGTTTCCGCGCGGGCGATCGCGGCGTCGACATCTTCAGGCTTGGGCAGATTGATATTGATCGTCATGCCGGCGCCGCCGCGGGTCTGCGGCGACAGGATGTGGCCACCAAACTCGGGAAATTCGTCATGCAGCATAACTTCGCTGCCGAACATTTCGAGATTGGCGTGCATGACCCGCTTGCCGTCGTCGGCCATTGCGTGGAACGAACACTTCGCGCCAAGCGCCTTCTCATAGAAGGCAATGGCTTCAAGCCCACCCTTGACGCAAAGGTGGGCCTGAATTGGCGGAGGGTTCGGTCCGAACGCCATGGCGACCTCGGGTTAGAGATCCAGAACGAGACGGGCCGGATCTTCCAGGCTTTCCTTGACGCGAACGAGGAATGTCACGGCTTCCTTGCCGTCGATGACGCGGTGATCGTAGGACACCGCCAGATACATCATCGGGCGGATCTCGATCTTACCGCCGACCACGACCGGACGTTCCTGGATCTTGTGCATGCCGAGGATGGCCGACTGCGGTGCGTTCAGGATCGGCGTCGACATCAGCGAACCGTAGATGCCGCCATTGGTGATGGTGAATGTGCCACCCTGCATTTCGTCGATCTTGAGCTGGCCGTCACGGGCGCGCTTGCCGAAATCCGCAATGGTTTTTTCGATGTTGGAGATCGACTTGGTATCGCAGTCGCGCACTACGGGAACGACGAGGCCCTTGTCAGTGCCGACGGCAACGCCGACGTGATAATAGTTCTTGTAGATCAGGTCGGAGCCATCGATCTCGGCATTCACGGCCGGAATATCCTTCAACGCCTGCACGCAGGCCTTGGTGAAGAAGCCCATGAAGCCGAGCTTGGTGCCGTGCTTCTTCTCGAACACATCCTTGTACTGCGAGCGCAGTGCCATCACGTTGGTCATGTCGACCTCGTTGAAGGTCGTCAGCATCGCTGCGGTGTTCTGCACGTCCTTGAGGCGACGCGCGATGGTCTGACGCAAGCGCGTCATTTTCACGCGCTCTTCGCGGGCAGCATCGTCAGCGGGTGACGGCGCACGTACCTGCACGGCGGCGGCAGACTGATTGATCGGCGTGGGTGCCGACGCAGCCTTTTCGATCGCAGCGAGCATGTCGCCCTTGGTCACGCGGCCATCCTTGCCCGAGCCGGGGACGGTGGCGGCATCGATGCCGCTTTCGGCCGAGATCTTGCGGACCGACGGCGCCAGCGGTGCATCGACGGGTGCGGACTTCTGAGCGGGAGCAGGTGCAGCCGCGGCAGGTGCAGCGGCCGGAGCCGGGGCAGCGGGCTTCGCGGGAGCTGCAGCCGGCTTGGCGCCGCCGGCACCATCGGTAATCTGGCCGAGCAGTGCGCCGACGGCAACGGTCTCGCCGTCCTTGGCAACGATCTCGCCGAGCACGCCGGCGGAGGGCGCCGGAACTTCGATGGTGACCTTGTCGGTCTCGAGTTCAACCAACGGCTCGTCAACGGCGACGGCATCGCCAGCCTTCTTGAACCAGCGGCCGATGGTGGCTTCCGTCACGGATTCGCCGAGCGTGGGAACGCGAATTTCAGTCATTGTCTATTTCCTCTTGTGGCGTGGCGACCCGCTCGGTCATTCCTGCCTGAACTTGAAATCAATGGGAATATGCGAACGCCCCGCGGGTGCGGGGCATTCGCCAACAGAATGGAGGCTTAGCCGAGCGCTTCGTCGAGGAAGGCCTTGAGCTGGGCGAGATGCTTGGACATCAGGCCGGTGGCGGTCGCTGCCGAAGCAGCGCGGCCGGCATAACGCGGACGCTTGTGGGTGGCGTTGATCTGGTTGAGCACCCATTCAAGATACGGTTCGATGAAGTGCCAGCCGCCCATGTTGCGCGGCTCTTCCTGACACCAGACGAATTCCGCACCCTTGAAGCGGGTCAACTCCTGCACCAGCGTCTTCAGCGGCACCGGATAGAGCTGCTCGATGCGCATCAGGTAGACGTCGTCGATGCCGCGCTTCTCGCGCTCCTCGTAGAGGTCGTAATAGACCTTGCCGGAGCACAGCACGACGCGACGGATCTTGTTGTCGGCGGTGAGCTTGATCTTCTCGTCCGGCAGCTTCTCCGCATCGTCGAACAACACGCGATGGAACGATGTGTCGGCACCGAGTTCGCTCAGCTTCGACACCGCACGCTTGTGGCGCAGCAGCGACTTCGGCGTCATGACGATCAGCGGCTTGCGAATCTCACGCTTCAACTGACGACGCAGCATGTGGAAGTAGTTGGCCGGAGTAGTCGGATAGACCACCTGCATGTTGTCTTCGGCGCACATCTGGAGGAAACGCTCAAGGCGTGCGGAGGAATGCTCCGGGCCCTGGCCTTCATAACCATGCGGCAGCAGGCAGACGAGGCCCGACATACGCAGCCACTTGCGTTCACCCGAGGAGATGAACTGGTCGAACAGCACCTGTGCGCCGTTGGCGAAGTCGCCGAACTGCGCTTCCCAGATGGTCAGCGCCTTCGGCTCGGCCAGCGAGTAGCCGTATTCGAATCCGAGCACGGCTTCTTCGGACAGCAGTGAGTTGATGACCTCGTAGTGACCCTGGTCGGGCTTGAGGTGGTTGAACGGCGTGTAGCGGCTTTCGTCTTCCTGGTCGAACAGCACCGAATGGCGCTGCGAGAAGGTGCCGCGCTCCGAGTCCTGGCCGGACAGCCGGACATGGTGGCCTTCTTCCATCAGGGTACAGAATGCCAGCGCCTCGCCGGTCGCCCAGTCGATGCCTTCGCCACTGTCGATCGCCTTGGCGCGGGTGTCGAGGAAGCGCTGCACCGTGCGGTGAACGCGGAAACCATCGGGCACCTTGGTGATCTTGGCGCCGATCTCCTTCAGCGTCTTGACGTCGACGCCGGTCACGCCGCGACGGGGATCTTCCTCCTGGTCGGCATATTTGAAGCCGGCCCACTTGCCGTCGAGCCAGTCAGCCTTGTTCGGCTTGTAGCCGGCGCCGGCTTCGAGCTCCGCATCAAGACGGGCGCGCCAGTCGGCCTTCGCCTTGTCGACTTCGCCTTCGGTCATCACGCCATCGGCGATGATGCGCTTGGCATAGATATCCAGCGTCGACTGATGCGCGCCGATCTTCTTGTACATCACCGGCTGGGTGAACGCCGGCTCGTCGCCTTCGTTATGGCCGTGGCGGCGATAGCAGAACATGTCGATGACGACAGGCTTGTGGAACTTCTGCCGGAACTCGATCGCGATCTTGGCGGCGAATACCACCGCTTCCGGATCGTCACCGTTCACATGGAAGATCGGAGCATCGATCATCTTCGCGACATCGGACGGATAGGGCGACGAACGGGAGTAGCGCGGATAGGTGGTGAAGCCGATCTGGTTGTTGACGATGAAGTGGATCGAACCGCCGGTGCGATAACCCTTCAGGTCCGACAGCGCGAAGCATTCAGCAACCACACCCTGACCTGCGAAGGCCGCATCGCCATGCATCAGCAGCGGCAGCACGGAAATACGCTGGTCCGGCGGATCACCATTCTGGTCCTGCTTGGCGCGGACCTTTCCGAGCACCACGGGATCGACGATTTCAAGATGCGACGGGTTCGCCGTCAGCGACAGATGAATGTTGTTGTTATCGAACTCGCGATCCGACGAGGCGCCGAGGTGATACTTGACGTCACCCGAGCCTTCGACCTCGTCCGGATTGGCCGAGCCGCCCTTGAATTCATGGAACAGCGCGCGGTGCGGCTTGCCCATCACCTGGGTCAACACATTGAGGCGACCGCGATGTGGCATGCCGACGACGATGTCACGGACACCGAGGCTGCCGCCGCGCTTGATGATCTGTTCCAGCGCCGGGATCAGTGATTCGCCGCCGTCGAGGCCGAAGCGCTTGGTACCGGTGAACTTGACGTCGCAAAACTTCTCGAAGCCGTCGGCTTCGACCAGCTTCTGGAGGATGGCGCGGCGGCCTTCCGGCGTGAAGCTGATTTCCTTGTCCGGGCCTTCGATACGTTCCTGGATCCACGCCTTCTGCGCGCGGTTGGAAATGTGCATGAACTCGACGCCGAGGGTCTGGCAGTAGGTGCGCTGCAGGATCGCAACGATCTCACGCAGCGTGCCGTATTCGAGGCCGATGACGTTATCGAGGAAGATCTTGCGGTCGTAGTCGGCATCGGTGAAGCCGTAGGAGCGCGGATCGAGCTCCTCGTGATCCTTCTGGCCTTCGATGCCCAGCGGATCGAGATTGGCGTGGAAATGGCCGCGCATGCGGAAGGCGCGGATCAGCATCAAGGCGCGCACCGAATCGCGGGTCGCCTGATTGATGTCGCCGGTCGGGGCGGCAGCACCGGGCTGCGCGGTCTTGGCGGCGAGCTTGGCGCCCATCACCTTCTCGACCTGGGCCCAGTTGCCGTCCATGGCGGAGGTCAGGTCGTCCTTGGGCGTCAGCGGCCAGTTGGCCTTCTCCCAGGACGGGCCTTCGGCGTTCTTTTGAACGTCGGCGGGCGAGTCCTTCAGGCTCTTGAAGAACTCCTGCCACTCGGCGTCGACTGAGGAGGGGTCCTTTTCGTAACGAGCATAGAGTTCGTCGATGTAAGTGGCGTTTGCGCCTTGCAGAAATGAAGAGAGTGCAAAGGCGGCGTTCGCGTCCTGGCGAGACATGATGGCGTCCTGATTTGGTATCGCGCGGAAATTTTAGCGAGGGCTGATCCGGTTGCCGGACCATCCTAAAGTCGAGCGAGCTTCTACCCTATTTAATCCGAATGTGCGCCCTGAAAAGCACGAAGAACTGAATATTTCGTCAATTCTTTGTGCGCGAGATTTTGTCCGCTGATTTCAGTCGACGACACTGAGGTCTTCCTTAGCCAAAGCGGCAGCGCCTCCTTGCAGTCCGGCGCGCCGGGTGCGGCGGATTTTGGGCGGCCCGCAAGCCTCGTCGAGCAGGGCATTGGCGGCCATGCCGGCGGCGTCTGCCACGGTCGGATCGCGGGTCACCATGGCGGCGACGATGGCGCCGTCCATCAAGAGGCCGATCTGGTGCGCGAGAAAGTCCGGCTTCTTGGCGCCAGCGGCCTCGGCCAGTCCGGAGATGTGCTTGAGAACGAACGATTTATGCCGGATCGTGATGTCGCGCAGCCGGGTCTCGTCCTTGGCGTGCTCGCCGACTGCATTGATGAAAACACAGCCATAATAGGTCTCTTCGGCAAACCAGCCCTTCAGCGCGGGGAAAATCGAATCCAGTTTTTCACGCGGAGTTCTGGCGCGTTCCACGGCGGCAATGAACCAGCCGCGCCAGGTCTCGCTCTCCGCCCTGAGCACGGCGTCGACCAGGTCGTCCTTGGATTTGAAGTTTTTGTAGAGGGTGGTTTTGGCCGTACCGGCCTCGCTGACGATGGCGTCTATGCCGGTGGCATTGATGCCATTCTTGCAGAACAGCCTTGTCGCCGCGTCCATCAGCCGCTCACGCGGCGTCACCTGCGGAACATTGCTCTCGACAGCCTGCGGCATCGCATCAGTCATGCCCTGTCATATGTCATGGCGCGCGCGCGGCGCAAGCGATCATCGGTTCCTGACCAATATTCGAGCGGGTAAATACGTATTTGCCGCGCTAAGCGGCAGTTTAGCCTCTGCCCCATTTCGCGTCAATTGCGTAACTCGCTGATCCCGCGTTGATTTTCGCATCGACCGACGCTGGCACGGTTTCTGCAAAGCTACAGAACGTTCTGTATCTAGCCATTTTTCCAAGGGAGAAACCCAATGACTGCTGTTGCCGCCAAAACCGCCCTGACCGGCTGCCTCGCGCCGATCGACAAAGGCGGACTCGAACAGCTGATCGCGAACGGCAAAGCCAATCCCAATGTCATCAAGACGCTGAAGTGCAAAACGGTGGCCGAGGGCAAGTTCCGCCACGCCAACTACATCCGCAACCTGCCGCCTTACATCGTCGATGAGCCGCCGGCGCTGCTCGGCGACGACACTGCGCCGAATCCGTCAGAGGCGTCATTGGCGGCGCTTGGCTCCTGCATCGCCGTCGGTCTGCACGCAAATGCCGTGCATCGTGGTTGGACCGTCAACAAACTCGAACTGCAGCTCGAAGGCGATCTCAACATCACTGCCGTCTGGGGCACCGGCGACATCAGCGAGAAGCCGGTCGGTTTCACCGATGTGCGCATCAAGGTCGATATGGAATGCGAAGGCATCGCACAGGCCGAGATCGATGCGCTGATCACCCACGTCAAGAAGTGGTCGCCCGTCGCCAACACGTTTACGCGCCCGGTCAATCTCGAAGTCTCTGCCTGAATGTGAGTTAGCGCGGCCGCAGCGATGCGGCCGCGGTCTCTCTTCCTTGCGCGTGACGGAGATCGAAATGACCACGACGGCAGTGCTGCGGAAATCTGACGATATTGAAGGGGCCGGCGACACACCGTCGCTCGTCGAACGAATAGCTGCCGTCGCGCGCACCGATCTTTCACCGATCGCTTTGGAGATAGATGAAGGCACGATCTATCCGGATCGGGCGCTACGTCATCTCGGCGGTGTTGGTGCCTGGTCGGCACACGCGGATCTCGGCGAGACGATCGCGGGCATCACCACCATCGGCGAGACCTGCGGCTCCACGGCCTTCATGGCGTGGTGCCAGAACACGCTGGTCTGGTACATCCTCAACTCCGACAACGCCGCACTGAAGGCGAAGTATCTGAGCGATGCCGCGAGCGGCAAGCTGCTCGGCGGCACCGGCCTGTCCAATCCGATGAAGAGCTTCTTTGGCATCGAGAAGCTCAAGCTGAAAGGTCGCCGCACCAACGGCGGTTACATCGTGCGCGGTGCTCTGCCATGGGTATCGAATCTTGGCCCCGACCATATGTTCGGCACCATCTTTGAACTCGATGACGACTCCGGCGAGAAGGTGATGTTCCTCGCCGACTGCGCCGACGAGAATCTCTCGCTGACGCCGTGCAAGCCGTTCCTCGCGATGGATGGCACCGGCACCTACGCCGTGCAATTTCGCGACGTCTTCATTCCAGACGATCAGGTGCTCGCGGCGCCGGCGATGCCTTTCGTGAAGAGAATTCGCGCCGGGTTCATCCTGATGCAGATGGGCATGGGCCTCGGGCTGGTGCGCGATTGCGTTGCTATCATGCATAGCGTCAAGCCGTCGCTCGCCCACGTCAATTGCTTCCTGCCGCAGCAGCCCGAGGATTTCGCCGGGCTTCTCGCGAAAATGGAGGCCGAGACGATGATGCTCGCCGCCACACCCTTTGACACGAGCAATGCCTATTGGCGCAGCGTCGTCGAACTGCGTCTGCGCGCCGGCGACGCCGCCGTCGCCGCAGCCCATGCAGCGATGCTGCATTGTGGTGCACGCGGTTATCTCAAATCGCACCGTGCCCAGCGCCGGCTGCGTGAAGCCTATTTCGTGGCGATCGTCACCCCCGCCACCAAGCAGCTCAGAAAAATGCTCGCAGACAATGCGCGCGAATATCAGGGAGACCAGGGCGGGGCGTGATCCCGATCATGCAAATGATCCCGATCACGCGAACGGAAAGCGAATTGACTTAAGTCACGGCGAAACGACAGGCGATCCAGCACAAACGACTCAACAACGACGGTTCAACACAGTGGAGGCTTTCAATGGCTGAAGTTCTCATTTCCGCAGACGACCTCGTCACGTTCATGAAGTCAGAACCTTGTGTCATCATCGACACGCGCAATCCCGACGCCTATGCGGCCGGGCATATCCCCGGCGCCGTCAATCTCCATGAGATCTTTACGTTCCTCGCCACCTCGACGCCCGAAGGTATGGACGAGTTGAAGAAGAAGTTCGCTGCGGCCTTCGGCGGTGCCGGCCTGTCCGGCAGCGAGACTGCGGTGATCTACGAACAGTCGATGAATTCGGGCTTCGGCCAGTCCTGCCGCGGCTACTTCCTGCTGGAGTTTCTAGGCTATCCCAGGATCAAGGTTCTGCATGGCGGCTTTGAGGCCTGGACCATGAAGGGCCTGCCGACCACCACGGATGTTCCGACGCCGACAGCAGCAGCCTTCGCGATCAAGCCGGAAGCCGGTTCGATCCTGATCGACGCGGCCACCATGCAGGCCGCACTCGGCAATCCGTCGATCGCGATCCTCGACGTGCGCGATGTCGACGAATGGATCGGCGAAAGCTCGTCGCCCTATGGCAAGGATTTCTGCCCGCGCATGGGCCGCATTCCCGGCGCTGTCTGGATCGAGTGGTACCGCATGATGAAGCCGACATCGGAAGGCCCGCGCTTCAAGTCGAAGAACGAGATCCTCGCCGAATGCGCGACTGTCGGGATCACGCCGTCGACCACCGTCTATCTTTACTGCTTCAAGGGCGCACGCGCGTCGAACACGTTTCTCGCGCTAAAGAACGCCGGCGTGGCTGATGTCCGGATGTATTTTGGTTCGTGGAACGAATGGTCGCGCGATACGAAGTATCCAATCGAGGAAGGTTTGCCGCTGGTTGGCGAGAAGCAGGCGCAGGCGGCGTAGAACTCCAGTGTCCTCGCCCGGCCGGGCGCGCACTTGGACCGGGCGATCCAGTCAGAGTGTCAAAACAAAAGGCCCGCTCTCGCGAGCGGGCCTTTCTTATTCTCAACTCCTCGAGCTCAGCTTAGCCCTTCAGCACATCCACCAGCGTGGTGCCGAGGCGCGCGGGCGATGGCGAGACGCGGATGCCGGCGGCCTCCATGGCTGCGATCTTCGACTGGGCGTCGCCCTTGCCGCCCGACACGATGGCGCCGGCATGGCCCATGCGACGGCCGGGAGGAGCGGTGACGCCGCCGATGAAGCCGACCATCGGCTTCTTGCGGCCGCGCTTGGCTTCGTCCTTGATGAACTGTGCCGCGTCTTCTTCCGCCGAGCCGCCGATTTCGCCGATCATGATGATCGAGGTGGTCTTGGGGTCGGCCAGGAACATCTCGAGCACGTCGATGAACTCGGTGCCCTTGACCGGGTCGCCGCCGATGCCGACTGCCGAGCTCTGGCCGAGGCCGGCCTGGGTGGTCTGGAACACGGCTTCATAGGTCAGTGTGCCGGAGCGCGACAGGATGCCGACGCTGCCGGGCTTGAAGATATTGGCCGGCATGATGCCGATCTTCGACTCACCAGCGGTGACGACGCCCGGGCAGTTCGGCCCGATCAGGCGCGACTTGGAGCCGGACAGCGAACGCTTGACGCGCACCATGTCGAGCACCGGAATGCCTTCAGTGATGCAGACGATCAGCGGGATTTCCGCGTCGATGGCTTCGCAGATCGCGTCTGCTGCGCCCGGCGGCGGCACATAGATCACCGACGCATCGGCGCCGGTCTTGTCGCGGGCTTCGGCCACGGTGTCGAACACCGGCAGGCCGATATGCGTGGAGCCACCTTTGCCTGGCGAAGTGCCGCCGACCATCTTGGTGCCGTAGGCAATCGCCTGTTCGGAGTGGAAGGTGCCGTTCTTGCCGGTAAAGCCCTGGCAGATGACCTTGGTGTTCTTGTCGATCAGGACGGACATCGGCTTACTTTCCCTTCACGGCGTTGACGATCTTCTGAGCGGCGTCGTCGAGATCGTCGGCGGGCAGAACGTTGAGACCGGATTCACGGATGATCTTCTTGCCTTCCTCGACATTGGTACCTTCGAGGCGGACAACCAGTGGCACCTGAAGGCCGACAGCCTTCACTGCGGCGACAACGCCGGCAGCGATGACGTCGCATTTCATAATGCCGCCGAAGATGTTGACCAGGATGCCCTTCACGTTCGGATCGGCAGTGATGATCTTGAACGCTGCGGTTACCTTCTCCTCGGAAGCACCGCCACCGACGTCGAGGAAGTTGGCCGGGCTTTCGCCATACAGCTTGATGATGTCGAGCGTGGCCATTGCGAGGCCCGCGCCGTTGACCATGCAGCCGATGGTGCCGTCGAGCGCGATGTAAGCGAGGTCATATTTCGACGCCTCGATTTCCTTGGCGTCTTCTTCGGTCGTGTCGCGCAGCGCGACGATTTCCGGGTGACGATACAGCGCGTTCGAGTCGAACGACATCTTGGCATCGAGGCACTTCAGCTCGCCCTGCTTGGAGATGATCAGCGGATTGATCTCCAGCATGTCCATGTCCTTGGCGATGAATGCGGTGTAGAGCTGCGACACCAGCTTCTCGGCCTGCTTGGCGAGATCGCCCTTGAGGCCAAGCGCCTGAGCCACGGTGCGGCCGTGGTGGCCCATCACGCCGGTGGCCGGATCGACCGAAAAGGTCACGATCTTGTCCGGGGTGTTGTGCGCGACTTCCTCGATGTTCATGCCGCCTTCGGTGGAAACCACGAAAGCAACGCGCGAGGTCTCACGGTCGACGAGGAGGGAGAGATAGAACTCCTTCTCAATGTCCGAGCCGTCTTCCAGATAGATCCGGTTGACCTGCTTGCCGGCCGGGCCGGTCTGTTCGGTGACGAGGGTTGCGCCGAGCATTTCCTTGACGAACTGCTTGGTCTCGTCGATCGACTTGGCGAGGCGGACGCCGCCCTTGTCGCCGGCCGATGCTTCCTTGAACTTGCCCTTGCCGCGGCCGCCGGCGTGGATTTGGCTCTTCACCACCCACAACGGACCGCCCAGCTGCTTGGCGGCAGCTTCAGCTTCCTCGGCCTTGAGGATTGGCACGCCCTTGGAAACGGGCACGCCGAATTCCTTCAGCACGGCCTTCGCCTGATATTCATGGATATTCATAGGTTGCTCCCGAACCCCGGATGGTGAACTTGGAATTCACGTCATTTTCTTTGAACTGGCATACCGTATACCAAGCATGCTGCAAGTCAAAGCCGATGATAATTCCGCGTGACGGACGAATTGGCTGAGGGGTTCGTTGCAGTGTTTGCCAACGTCGTCAAATGCAAAACCGGCACCCAGAGGGTGCCGGTGAAGTGAGCTTGATCTTAGCCGAGCAGGTCGGGTGCGATCTTCTTGCAGGCGTCCATCAGGCCGACCACCGAAGCCACCGACTTGTCGAAGCCTTCCTTGTCCTTGCCGAGGAGTTCGATCTCGACAATGCGCTCGACACCCTTGGCGCCGATGACAACGGGAACGCCGACATACATGTCCTTGACGCCGTATTCACCGTTCAGGTGAACGGCGCAGGGCAGAACGCGCTTCTTGTCCTTGAGATAGCTCTCAGCCATCGCGATGGCCGACGCGGCCGGAGCGTAAAAGGCCGAACCGGTCTTCAGCAGGTTGACGATCTCGGCGCCGCCATTGCGGGTGCGGTCGACGATTTCGTCGATGCGGGCCTGCGAGGTCCAGCCCATCTTCACGAGGTCGGGCAGCGGGATGCCGGCAACGGTCGAATACTTGACCAGCGGAACCATGGTGTCGCCGTGGCCACCGAGCACGAAGGCGGTGACGTCTTCGACCGACACATTGAATTCATCGGCCAGGAAGTAGCGAAAGCGCGCAGAGTCCAGCACGCCAGCCATGCCGACGACCTTGTTTGCCGGCAGGCCGCAAGCCTTCTGCAGCGCCCAGACCATCGCATCGAGCGGGTTTGTGATGCAGATGACGAAGGCATTCGGGGCGTACTTCTTGATGCCTGCGCCAACCTGCTCCATCACCTTGAGGTTGATCGAGAGCAAGTCGTCGCGGCTCATGCCCGGCTTGCGCGGCACGCCGGCGGTGACGATGATGACGTCCGAACCTTCGATCGCCTCATAGGAGTTGGCGCCGGTCAGCTTGGAGTCGAAGCCGTCTACCGGTGAGGACTGTGCGAGATCGAGCGATTTGCCCTGCGGCACACCTTCCGCAATGTCGAACATCACGACGTCGCCGAGTTCTTTCAGGCCAACGAGGTGAGCGAGCGTTCCGCCGATCTGACCAGAACCAATCAATGCGATTTTGTTACGCGCCATGGGAAATCTATCCTTTAAGCCCGAAGGGGTAGGGAGGGAGCAGGAAATGCTGACAGGCTGGTTATCCCTTTCGCGGACACCGTTCAAGTCGGGGCCTGCCCAATTGTCGAGCGCCGGCCTGCAATGCAAATTATTATGAGCAAACCGGAAATTGGAATCGCTCGCGAAAGTACCGATTCCGCTTTGATATCGATCCAATCGCGCGCGTCAGGTTTCGACCAGGCCCGTGGTGGCGCCTGACGCGGTGGAATCGCTGCGGCCATGGGGCAGGGCCAGATATGTTTCTGAACCCATCTCGAACAGCCGCGACGCGGTCCGCGCGAATTCCATTGCCTCGAAACCTTCGCTGGCCTGATACAGCGCGTGTGGTTCGCCGGCGGCCGAGGCCATCAGCTTCACGGCATTGTCATAGAGCGTGTCGATGAGAGCGATGAAGCGTTTGGCGGCGTTGCGGTCGCCGTAGTCCATCATCGGAATATGTTCGATGAACAGCGTGTGATAGTCGTGCGCCAGTTTCAGATAGTCTGACGCGCCAAGCGGCTTCTCGCAGAGGTCGCCAAATGAAAACCGGGCCACGCCCTGCGCTTCCAGGGGAACACGCAGCGTGCGGCCCTTGATCGAGATATCACGCGACTTTGCGGGTGCGCCGCCCGTGAGCTTTGCCCAGGCCTTGTCGAGCGCAGCCTTTGCTGCATCATCGTCCGGCACCAGCCAGCTCTTTACGCCGGCCAGTTTTTCCAATCGATAGTCGGTGCGTGAATCCAGCTTGCGCACCTCCATATGATCTTCGATCTGTTTGATGAACGGCAAGAACAGCGCGCGGTTGAGCCCGCCTTTGTAGAGATTGACGGGTTCGACATTGGACGTCGCGAAGACGACGGTGCCGAGTTCGAACAGCCGTGCGAACAGTCGGCCGAGGATCATCGCATCGGCGATGTCGGTGACGTGAAATTCGTCGAAGCAGAGGAGCCAGGCTTCGTCGAAGATCGAATTCGCCGTCAGCGCGATGACATCGCCGTCGGGGAGCTCGCCGCTCGCGATTTTCTGGCGAAAATTATAGATGCGCTCATGGGTGTCGGCCATGAACTCATGGAAATGAGCGCGACGCTTGTGCGTGACCGCGCTGGCTTCGAAGAACAGGTCCATCAGCATGGTCTTGCCGCGGCCGACCTCGCCATGGACGTAGAGACCGCGCGGCGGTTGCATATCCTTGTCGCCGAACAGGCGTCCAAAGAAGCCCTGCTTGCGCGGTGGCTTATAAGTGGACAGCGCAACGTCGAGCGCCGCGATGGCCTCGACGGCGCCGGCCTGCGCCGGGTCAGCCTCGATAGCGCCGGAGGCTACGAGGGCTTGATATTGTTCGCGGAAGGATTGCGGAGGGCTGGACGACATGGGGCCCTAACGGCCCCATGCGCCCGGAAAATGCAAGATACGAATTGGTCGAAGCGGATATGCGCTCATGCGCAGAGCGCGTAGGAATCCTCGACCAGATAAGGGCCGCCGCCCGTGGATGCCCGCGAGGAGAACAGCACGAAGCGCGAGGCGGTGAAGATCTTCGTCGGGAAGTAGCCCCGCACCGAAAGATAGTCGGCGACGTCGCGGTCGCAGGAGTCGCGCAACCGGGCCAGCGTGACATGCGGCGTGAATTTGCGGCCCTCGGGCTCGAGCCCGCAGCGGCGCACCAGCCGTTCCAGTTCGGATTGCAGTTCAAGCAGCGGACGGCTCGGATCAACCGAGGCGACGACAGCGCGGGGCTTCTTGCCGCCGAAGCTCGACAGGCCGCGCACCGCGACCTCGAAGGGGCGGCGTTCCACGCGCGACATCAGATCGGCGATTTCGTTGGCGGAAACGCCATCGATGTCGCCGATGAAGCGAAGCGTGACATGATAATTTTCGGGATCGATCCAGCGTGCGCCTGGCAGGCCGCCACGCAAATTGGCCAATGTCTGGCCGATCTCGGCTGGTATCTCCAGTCCGGCGAACAAACGCGGCATAGTCAGCTCCTCTTTGCCGGGGCGCGATTTTCGCCGAAAGGTGCTGACTACGGTGTGCTTACGCACGCCCGCACCCCTCGGCGAAAATCATGCCCGAACAAACGAGCCGGTGACGAATCACCGATGTCTTTTTTTACCCGACTTCTGTGACTCTGCGAAGCAGATGCCGCGCTCGGTGCATGAAGGTTCCGTGAAAAACCGTCATTAAGGTTGAGGCTGCCTGTTTCTCAACTGCGTTGCCCAGCGATCGTGCCGACAAATGCCTCGACGCTGGGCAGGATGTTTTTCACGACGATGTCGACCCCATCCGCTGTCGGATGCATCGCGTCGGCCTGGTTGAGCTTACTGTCACCGGCGACGCCTTCGAGAAAGAACGAATAGAGCGGCACGCCAAATTGCTTGGCGAGATCCGGATAGATCGAATTGAACTTTTCCGCATAGTCGGCGCCGTAGTTCGGCGGTGCCACCATGCCGCAGAGAAGCACGGCGATGTTGCGGGCCTTCAGCCGCGTCAGAATCTCGGTGAGTGCCGCACGCGGGACCTTCGGATCGGTGCCGCGCAGCGCGTCGTTGGCGCCGAGTTCGACGATCACGCCCTGCGTCCCCTCGGGCACCGACCAGTCGAGCCGCCCGAGGCCGCCCGAGGTGGTATCCCCGGATACACCGGCATTGATCATCTCGACCTCTATCCCCTTGTCCTTCAGGGCCTTTTGTAGCCGGACCGGAAACGCGGCCGCCGCCGGCAGGCCATAACCTGCGCTCAGGGAGTCCCCCAGCACGACCAGTTTGACGGGCTTGGCCGTGCCGGTGGCGGCCGTCTGCGCCGTGGCGGTGGGGATCGGAAGTGCGACCGTCAGCCCGGCGACGACCAGCCACATAAACGTGCGCAGCAGCCCCTCGACCGCCGCAAACGAAGTGCCATATGAAGCTCGCATGGATACTTTCATTGAAGCCTCATCATCGGCCGGCGTTTCGCCGGACACCATTTCAATCTCGAACATCAACCTCTCGCTCGGCACCGGCGCCGCGCGCGTGCATATCCTCAAGGATATCAGCCTGCGCGTCGGATCGGGTGAAGCGATCGGGCTGATTGGCCCGTCGGGCTCCGGCAAGTCCACGCTGCTGATGGTGATGGCGGGGCTGGAGCGTCCTGACTCCGGTCAGGTGGTGGTCAACGGCACCTCTTTCAATGATCTCGATGAGGACGGATTGGCGCGGTTTCGTGGCCGTCATGTCGGCATCGTCTTCCAGTCCTTTCACCTGATCCCGACCATGACGGCGCTGGAGAATGTCGCGGTACCGCTGGAGCTGGCAGGTCATCCCGACCCAGCCGGCCGTGCGGCACGCGAGCTGGAAGCGGTCGGTCTCGGCGCCCGTCTGCATCACTATCCGACCCAGCTTTCCGGTGGCGAGCAGCAGCGCGTCGCGCTGGCGCGCGCATTGGCGCCGGATCCTGCGATCCTGGTCGCCGACGAGCCGACCGGCAATCTCGACGAATCCACCGGCGGCCAGATCGTTGATCTGCTGTTCGCGCAGCACGCCCAGCGCGGCATGACGCTGGTGCTGGTGACCCACGACAACACGCTGGCGCATCGCTGCGACCGCGTGGTGCGATTACGTTCCGGCCGGATCGATGGGCCCGCCACCGAGCGCAACTGGGTCGAGACGGCCTGATCCGATGACCATCACCGAGACCATTCCTAACAGCCGAGGCCCGTCGCTGGCGTTGCGTTACGCTTTCCGCGAGATGCGCAGCGGCCTGCGCGGCTTCTACGTTTTCATCGCCTGCATCGCGCTGGGCGTCATGGCCATCGCAGGCGTCGGTTCGGTCGCGGCAAGTTTGGGCGAGGGCGTGGCGCGCGAAGGCCGTACGCTGCTCGGCGGCGACGTGGCATTCTCGCTGATGCAGCGTGAGGCCAAGCCGGAAGAACTCGCCTTCTTGCGCGCACGCGGTGCGGTGTCGGTTGCCGCAACGCTGCGCGGCATGGCGCGCGCGCCGGACGGCAATCTTGCGCTTGTTGAGATCAAGGCCGTCGATGGCAGCTATCCCTTGCTCGGCAAGGCAACGCTGGCGCCGGACATGCCGATGAGCGATCTGCTCGCCGAACGTGACGGGGCCTATGGCGCCGCGACGGATACGACATTGATGGCCCGGCTAGGCCTCAAGGTTGGTGACCGCCTCACGGTCGGTAATGCGACGTTCGAGCTTCGCAGCGAAATTTCAGCGGAGCCCGACAAGCTCGCTGGCGGTGTCGGTTTCGCGCCGCGTTTCCTCACCAGTGAGGACGCTCTGCGCGCCACCAAGCTTCTGCAGCCCGGCAGTCTGGTGCGCTGGATCTATCGTGTTCGCCTGCCGGACACCGTTTCCGGCGATCGCGCTGCCAAGGCGCTGGCCGACGATGCGCGTGCCCAATTGCCGCAAGCCGGCTGGGAAATCCGTTCGCGCGACAACGCGTCGCCGCAGCTTGAGCGCACCATCACGCGATTCACCCAGTTCCTGACATTGGTCGGCCTCGCGTCCCTGCTGGTCGGCGGCGTCGGCGTCGCCAATGCCGTGAAGAGCCATATCGATCGCCGCCGCGATGTCATCGCGTCGTTGAAAGCGCTTGGCGCGACCGGCCGCGACGTATTCGCGATCTACCTCACCCAGGTACTGGTGCTGGCGGTGATCGGCTCGCTGATCGGTATGGTGGTCGGTGCGTCCTTGCCGTTTGCCATTGTCGGCCTGTTCGGCAAGCTGCTGCCGCTGCCGGTGGTGCCGGCGCTTCATCTCGGTGAGCTGGCATTGTCGTTGCTGTACGGGCTGCTGACGGCGCTGGCCTTCGGCCTATGGCCCTTGGCGCGCGTACACGACGTGCCGGTTGCGGCGCTGTTTCGTGATGCGGCATTGACGGAATCTCACCGGCCGAAGTTGCGCTACATACTCTGGATGGCACTCGTGGTCGGGGTGCTGATCGCGGTGGTGGTCGGGCTCGCTTACGACAAACGCGTCGCTGCCGTATTTGTGGTGTCGTCGATGGTCGTTTTCGCCTTGCTGCGCGGTATCGCCGGCGCATTGATGGCTTTTGCGCGCAAATTACCGCGGCCGAGCATGACCATGCTGCGGCTGGCTATTGCCAATATCTACCGGCCGGGCGCGCTGACGCCGTCGGTGGTGATGTCGCTCGGGCTCGGCCTGACCGTGCTGGTGACCGTCACCCAGATCGACGGCAATCTGCGCCGGCAGTTCATGGCAGCGCTGCCGGAGAAGGCGCCGTCGTTCTATTTCATCGACATTCCCTCCACCGAGGCCGACCGCTTCAGCGCGTTTCTCAGGGAGAAGCAGCCGCAGTCGACCGTCGAGGATGTGCCGATGCTGCGCGGCCGGATCGTCGCCGCGCGCGGCGTCAAGGCAGAAGACCTCAAGCCGTCATCCGATGCCGAATGGGTACTGCAGAGCGACCGCGGCCTCAGTTACACCAACGAGGTTCCGCGTGGCTCCAAGCTGGTCGAGGGCGAATGGTGGGCGCCCGACTATAGCGGCCCGCCACTGGTGTCGTTCGAGAAGAAGCTGGCCGACGGGCTCGGGCTCAAACTGGGCGACGAGGTCACCGTCAACGTGCTCGGCCGCGATATCACCGCCAGGATAGGCAATATGCGGTCCGTCGACTGGCAGAGCCTCGGCATCAATTTCGTCCTGGTGTTCTCGCCCAATACCTTCCGCGGTGCGCCGCATACCCATATTGCCACGCTGACCGAACCGAAGTCCGATCCGTCCCAGGACGCCGGTCTGGTCAAGGCGGTGGCCGACGCATTCCCGATGATCACCACCGTGCGGGTCCGGGAAGCGCTCGACACTGTGGGATCGGTTGTTACAAATCTCGTGCTGGCGATCCGCGGTACCAGCGCGGTGACGCTGCTCTCGGCCATCCTCGTGCTCGGTGGCGCGCTGGCCGCCGGTCACCGGCATCGCGTCTATGACGCCGTGATTCTCAAGACCCTCGGCGCAACGCGTGCGCGGCTTTTGGGTGCCTATGCCCTCGAATATCTGATGATCGGCCTGGCCACGGCGGTGTTTGGGGTCATCGCCGGCTCGGTGGCGGCGTGGCTGATCGTCACGCGCCTGATGACGCTGAGCTTTGTCTGGCAGGCTGGCAGCGCGGCTGGCGTCGTGCTGGCGGCGCTAATTGTCACAGTGGGTTTGGGCCTGGTGGGTACGTTGGTAGCCTTGAACCAGAAGCCTGCCACCGTGTTACGGAATTTGTGACCTGTTTTGACACGAAGCAGCCTTTGCACGGGCTGATTCGTGCAAAATGACTGAGAAATCGCCAAGCTTGCGTCAGGCTGAAAGTTTACCCAGTTGCCTGAATGCAAATCGGAGCGACATTCCGCCACGCGTGGAAGCTTGCAGCGAATGTGTTAGTTTACCACATACCCTATGGGTCAGGCATCGAGCGCAGATGACATCGATTTTTTATTAAATCGAGTTTAGTGTCAGGAAGCGCAGATATCTGGGATATAATTCGAACCGGCGACGCGAACCCTTTGCGATCAGCCGGACAACATCGAGGTTTCGACCATGTCGGATCTAGACCGTAACTATGCTTCCCCCTTCGGCCGGGCCGGCGCGCGCGATGCCGCTGCCGTAGACGCCGGACTGCGCTCCTACATGCTGCGCATCTACAACTACATGACGATCGGTCTGGCCATCACCGGCCTCGCTGCTCTCGGCGTGTACATGGCGGCTGTCACGACCGATCCGTCGGGCGCTGCTGCCCGGATCGGTAGCTCCTACCTGACGCCGTTCGGCTATGCGATGTTCGTGAGCCCGCTGAAGTGGGTGTTCATCCTGGCGCCTCTGGTCATGGTGTTCGCCATCTCGTTCGGCATCAACCGGCTGAAGCCGGCTACTGCGCAGTTACTGTTCTGGGCCTTCGCGGCTCTGATGGGCATCTCGCTGTCGTCGATCTTCCTGGTGTACACGCACACATCGATCGTGCGGGTGTTCTTCATTACCGCTGCCTCGTTCGGTGCGCTGAGCCTTTACGGCTACACCACCAAGCGTGACATGACGGGCATGGGCTCGTTCCTGCTGATGGGCCTGTTCGGCATCATCATCGCGAGCGTCGTGAACATCTTCGTCGCTTCGTCGATGCTGCAGTTCATCGTGTCGGTCGTCGGCGTGCTGATCTTCGCGGGCCTCACTGCCTACGATACCCAGCGGTTGAAGAACGACTACATCTACGGTTACGCCTCGCAGGGCGGCGATATCGCCGAGCGCGCGGCGATCACCGGTGCCCTGTCGCTCTACTTGAACTTCATAAACCTGTTCACGCTGCTGCTGCAGCTGCTCGGACAGCGCGAATAAGCTCAGAGCATAGAGAAGATCTTAGCCCCGACCGAAAGGCCGGGGCTTTTCTTTTGGGTGGAGCAAAAATAGTCTCAGCGCCATGTCCGATATTGAAATCAGGCCCGCCACGGCGGCAGATCTGCCCGCGATCACCGCGATCTATGCCGAGGCGGTGCAGTTCGGCACGGCCACGTTCGAACTGATCCCGCCAGATTTGGCCGAGATGACGCGACGTTTCGAGGGGATGGTGAGCGGGGGCTATCCGTATCTCGCGGCTGTGCTGGAAGGCCGGGTTGTCGGCTATGCCTATGCCAGCGCGCATCGCCCGCGACCGGCTTATCGCTTTACCGTCGAGAATTCGATTTATCTCGATCCGAAAGCTCAACGGCGAGGCGTTGGCGGCAAACTTCTCGCGCGGTTGATCGCCGAATGCGAGAGCCGCGGCTACCGCCAGATGGTCGCCGTGATCGGTGACAGCGCGAATGCTGGCTCCATCGCGGTTCATCGCAATGCCGGATTTCAGATGGTTGGGGTGCATGCCGATGTCGGGTTCAAGTTCGATCGCTGGCTTGATACCGTTTCGATGCAGCTCGCACTTGGCGACGGCGCCCGCACGCTGCCCTGACGCTCTGCGAATCGATTACACCACCGCCAGCTTGCGATCGATCACCAGGAGCACGCGGTCGAGTTCTTGGCCGCGGCGCAGAATCATGCCGCTGGCCGAAATCACGCTATACATGCCCTGCTTGCGCGCCAGTCGCGGATCTTTCTCGATGCGATAGAGCGGCACTTCCGACGAGCGGCGGAACACCGAGAACACCGCGCGGTCGCGCAGAAAGTCGATGGCGTAATCGCGCCACTCGCCGTCGGAGACCATACGGCCGTACAGATTGAGGATGCGGCTGAGCTCAAGGCGGTTGAAGCTGACGACGGGCGCGGCGGCGGCAGAGCCTGTCGCCGCGCGATTCTCGGTGGGCTCAGTATCTCCCGGAATCACATTCATGCAGCGCCTCCTGTCATATCGCCGACATGATCGCGCCGACCGCGGTCCTCTGCAAGGGCCGATCCGCAGGGTTGATGGTAGAAATTTCCCGTCACGGGAACGTCAGGTGAATCTTATTGCCGCCAAATTTTGGCCCATCGGGCGCCCTTCTGGATTGCGACAAGAAGATACTGCGTCGGGTCCGGTTCTTCCGGTCTCGGATTCCTCAGCCCCCAGCCCCCCGCGGTCGTTGGGATCGGACCCTGCGCAGGAAGTTAATCCCCACTGGGCCAACGCAAGTTGGTCCTTTTCTTTTTGGTGGATGCTTTTGCGAGACCATCAAGCGTCATTGCGATAGGCGAAGCGACGAAGCAATCCAGTCTTCGCCGAGGGCTCACAATGGTGCGGGCATGCCACGCGTAAGCGCAGCAGCTACCGAAGTTATCAATCTGAAGACTTACTGTAGCGACGTATAGGCCGCGCCGCGCATCGCGCCGGGCTTGTCGCGCGTGCCGTCTTGCACATAAACAACGGCGGCATCGACACCATCCCTGGAGATGTTCTCCAGCGGCAGCGTCCAGTTGGCGGCGTTGCCGGTCCAGTCACCGACCTTCAGCCAGTTCCGGACGACATTGTAATAGGTCAGTTGCTTGCCGCGATTCTCGCCGCGCCCGACCGTGATCGGCACTGCCTTCGACACGGAACAGATCCAGACTTCGCCATGCGCCGTATCCGGCGCATTGCTCGATGCGGCAACGGACACGTTGACGTGTTTCCCGGAAACCGACATCGACACCGGCACCGTCATCACGGTGCCTTTCTTGGTTTCGCTGATCGCGCCCTGGATACGATCGGCATCGCTGCCGATCACCTGAGTGGCGCCGTTGACGACGACTTGCGGCGTGTAGACGTCGCGATCGCCGCGCATCTGTGAATAGGCCTTCTGCCGCGCGCTGAAACGCGAGTCGGCCAGCGTGTCCTTCCAGCCGAGATAATCCCAGTAGTCGATCGGCATGCTCAATGCGATCACGGACGGGTCTTTGGCGAGGTCGCCGATGATCTTGTCTGCAGGCGGGCAGGACGAGCAACCTTGCGAGGTAAACAGCTCCACCACGGCCCTAGGCTGGGCCAGCGCGCTACCGCTTGCTGCAATGGCGGCGCACACGCTGAGCGCGCCGGTCCACTGCGATATGCCGCCAAAGGATTTCATGAGGTTTTTGCCACGCTCGAGGTGAGACACATAACAGACGGTGTCGCACATTGGTGTCGCTAACACGTTCATGCCCTCAAACGCCAGAAGGCGGCCCTTCATAGGCCGCCTTCTGTTCACTAGCCACTCACTTCGCGGTGAGGCACTACGTCACACCACGTATGGGCGTCAGGCTGCAAGCTGACGCAGCACGTAATGCAGGATGCCGCCATTGCGGTAATATTCGAGCTCGTCCAGCGTATCGATGCGGCAGAGCAGCGTCTCCTTGTGGAGTGAGCCATCGGCCGACACGATTTCCGCCACCATCTGCTGGCGCGGCTTGATGTCGCCCGTCAGACCGCGGATCGTGACCTTCTCGTCGCCCTTGAGGCCGAGCTTCTTCCACGATGAGCCGTTCTCGAAGGTTAGCGGCAGAATGCCCATGCCGACCAGATTGGATCGGTGAATACGTTCGAAGCTTTCGGTAATCACGGCGCGAACGCCGAGCAGACGGGTGCCCTTCGCAGCCCAGTCGCGCGACGAGCCGTTGCCGTATTCGGCGCCGCCGAACACGACCAGCGGCACCTGCTCGGCCTGGTACTTCATCGCGGCGTCGTAGATCGACATCGCTTCGCCATCGGGCCAGTGCTTGGTCATGCCGCCTTCCGGTACGTTGCCGTCAGCACCCTGCATCATGAAGTTCTTGATGCGGATATTGGCAAAGGTGCCGCGCATCATCACTTCGTGGTTGCCGCGGCGCGTGCCGTACTGGTTGAAGTCGGCCGGGCGCACCTGATGCTCCGACAGATACTTGCCGGCGGGCGAGGTGAGCTTGATCGAACCGGCCGGCGAGATGTGGTCGGTGGTGATCTTGTCGCCGAACAGAGCCAGGATGCGCGCATCGACGATGTCGGTGGTCGGCTCCGGCTCCTTCTTCATGCCTTCGAAGTAGGGCGGGTTCTGCACATAGGTCGAACCCATGTTCCACTTGTAGGTCTCGCTCTCGACCGTCTTGATCTTGCGCCAGTTGGCGTCGCCGTCGAACACGTTTGCGTACTTCTTCTTGAAGATCGTCGACGTCACGTACTTCTTGATGAAGGCGTTGATATCCTTCGTGGTCGGCCAGATGTCTTTCAGGAACACCGGCTTGCCATCTTTGCCTTCGCCGATCGGCTCGATCGCGAGATTCTTGGTCACCGTACCGGCAAGGGCGTGCGCGACGACCAGCGGCGGCGAGGCGAGATAGTTTGCCTGCACGTCCGGCGAGACGCGACCCTCGAAGTTACGGTTGCCCGAAAGAACCGCTGCGGCAACGATGCCGTTGTCGTTGATCGACTTCGAAATCTCCGGCGGCAGCGGGCCGGAATTGCCGATACAGGTGGTGCAACCGAAGCCGACGAGGTTGAAGCCGATCTTGTCGAGATCGAGCTGCAAGCCGGAATTGGCGAGATATTCAGCGACGACCTGCGAGCCCGGCGCCAGCGAGGTCTTCACCCACGGCTTGGTCTTGAGGCCCTTGGCCACGGCGTTACGTGCCAGCAGGCCGGCGGCGATCAGCACGCTCGGATTCGAGGTGTTGGTGCAGGAGGTGATGGCAGCGATCACCACATCGCCATGGCCGACATCGAAGTTCTTGCCCTCGACGGGGAAGCGCGCGTTGTGGTTATCCGGCTTCTTGTATTCGGTGGTTAGCGCGGCAGAGAAGCCTTCGGCGATGGCGGGCAGTGCGACGCGGCCTTCGGGACGCTTCGGGCCGGCCATCGAGGGTACGACGTCGCCGAGATCGAGCTTCAGCGTTTCGGTGAACACCGGATCGGGCGACTTGGCGGTGCGGTACAGGCCCTGCGCCTTGGCATAAGCGGCAACCAGTGCGACACGCGCCGATTTGCGGCCCGAAGTTTTCAGATAGTCGATGGTGGCGGCATCGACCGGGAAGAAGCCGCAGGTCGCGCCATATTCCGGCGCCATGTTTCCGATTGTCGCCTTGTCAGCGACCGACATGGCGTCGAGGCCGGGGCCGTAGAATTCCACGAACTTGCCGACGACGCCCTGCTTGCGCAGCATCTGGGTGACGGTGAGCACGAGGTCGGTGGCGGTGACGCCTTCCTTGAGTGCGCCCGACAGCTTGAAGCCGACCACGTCGGGCAGCAGCATCGACTGCGGCTGGCCGAGCATCGCGGCTTCCGCCTCGATGCCGCCGACGCCCCAGCCGAGCACGGCGAGGCCGTTGACCATGGTGGTGTGTGAGTCGGTGCCGACCAGCGTGTCCGGATAGGCGACCTCGAAGGTGCCGGTCTTCTTACCGACCGTCATCTTCTGCTTCTTCGTCCAGACGGTCTGGGCGAGATATTCGAGATTGACCTGGTGGCAGATGCCGGTGCCGGGCGGCACGACGGAGAAATTCGAGAACGCGCTCTGGCCCCACTTCAGGAACTCGTAGCGCTCCTTGTTCTGCTTGTACTCTTCGGCGACGTTCTTGCCGAACGCCTTGTTGTCACCGAAGAAGTTCACGATCACCGAGTGGTCGATGACCAGATCGACCGGGACCAGCGGGTTGATCTTCTTGGGATCGCCCTTCAGCGCCTGCATCGCATTACGCATGGCAGCAAGATCGACTACCGCGGGGACGCCAGTGAAGTCCTGCATCAGCACGCGCGCAGGGCGGAACGAGATTTCGTGCTCGAGCTTGCGCTTCTTCAGCCATTTCGAGAAAGCAACGATGTCTTCCTTCTTGACGCTGCGGCCGTCCTCGTTGCGCAGCAGATTCTCGAGCAGGACCTTCATCGAATAGGGCAGCTTCGAAATGCCTGTCAGACCATTTTTCTCAGCGAGCGGCAGGCTGTAGTACACGTAAGTTTTAGCGCCCACCTTGAGGGTTTTTTGGCACTTGAAACTGTCGAGCGAGGTCATGTGAAGGGGTCCCAATTCAGTTGACCGATACCCGGAAAAGGGTATCGAGACACCGTCGGCGGAGAAGGCCGGTTTGCTTGCAGGCGCCGATTGTGTGCTGCATCAAGTTCCGACTTATAGAATCTTTCTAGAACCGCTGCCATATCGACAATCGTTTGCAGCCCTGCGAAATGATGCAACAACGCCGCGGCGACCTCTGGACCAAATCAGATGGTCATGGAAGGGTTAAGATGCGGCTCTCGGGGCGCAATTTGAGATGCCTGCGGGGTGGCCGCGAAGTCTTCGCCGGGCTCGATTTCGATGCCACGGCAGGCACGGCCGTGGCGGTCATTGGCCCTAACGGGGCAGGCAAAACCTCATTGCTGCGGTTGATCGCAGGCCTGCTGGCGCCGGCCGAGGGCTCCATCACTCTCGATGGCGGCGACGGCGAAATGACCGTTGCCGAACAGGCCCATTACCTGGGCCACCGCGACGCCATGAAGCCGGCTTTGACGGTGACGGAAAACCTGATCTTCTGGGCCGACTTCCTCGGTGGCACGCCGGCCGATCCAGCCACGTGCATTGCAGCAGTAGGTCTCTCCCATGCCGCAGCATTGCCCGCGGGTTTCCTGTCGGCCGGCCAGCGTCGCCGGCTGTCGATTGCGCGATTGCTGACCGTCCGCCGGCCGATCTGGCTGCTCGACGAGCCGACAGCGGCGCTCGATCTGGTCAGTCAGCGGGTATTCGCCGGACTGATGACGGATCATCTCGCCACCGGCGGTCTGATTATCGCTGCGACCCATGGCCCACTTGGTATTCCTGCACGGGAGTTGCGCATCGGGGGCGAGGCGTGAGTGCCCTTGGCGCGTTGATTCGACGCGACATCCGCATTGCCGTCCGGGTCGGCGGCGGGGCGCTGATCGGTGTGCTGTTTTTTCTGACGGTTGTCGTCCTGATGCCTTTCGCGCTGGGGCCGGATCTGGCGCTGCTGGCACGGCTGGGGCCGGCGATCCTTTGGCTCGGGGCGCTGCTCGCGAGCCTGCTGACGCTGGACCGGTTGTTTACCGCCGATCACGACGATGGGTCACTGGATCTCATTCTGATGAGCCGGACGCCACTGGAACTCGCCTGCGCTGCCAAGGCTCTCGCACATTGGTTGGCCGCGGGCGTGCCGCTGATCGTCGCGACGCCAGTGCTGGGGCTGCTGCTCAATCTCGACGGGCCGGCGACGCTGGCGGTCGCCCTGACGCTGTTGGCGGGCACGCCGGCGCTGACTTTCACTGGCATGATTGGCGCCGCGCTGGCGGTGACGCTGCAGCGCGGTGGGCTCTTGCTGGCGGTGCTGGTGTTGCCCTTATCGATCCCGGTGCTGATTTTCGGCGTTGCGGCCTCCAATGCGGCCATCGCCGGACAGTTGTCATTCTCGACGCCATTCTCGATCCTCTGCGCGCTATCGCTGGCGAGCCTCGTGATCGGGCCTTTCGCGGCGGCGGCGAGCCTGCGGCATGGACTGGATTGAGACAGTTGGATGGATCACGACAGGCTGAGACACTGGATTGACCTGGGTCAACTCGTCGCGAGCCGTGTTGAACGAGAATAAGTTGCATTGATCGCGGACAGGGCCGCGACTATTGGAAATGCCATGACGCTGACCGAACTCGCCAATCCAACCCGGTTCCTGTCGCTCGCCACCCGCATCCTGCCGTGGCTGGCGATGGCGACGGGCATTCTGCTTGCGATCGGCTTGTATCAGTCGGCTATGGCCCCCGATGACTATCAGCAGGGCGCCACCGTCAAGATCATGTTCGTCCATGTACCCAATGCCTGGCTGTCGATGTTCGTCTGGGGCGTCATGAGCGTGGCATCGCTGGGCACGCTGGTGTGGCGGCATCCGCTCGCCGACGTCGCCGCCAAATCCGCAGCACCGATCGGCGCGGCCTTCACCTTTCTCGCACTGGTCACGGGTTCGCTGTGGGGCCGGCCGATGTGGGGTACCTATTGGGAATGGGACGCCCGACTGACTTCGGTGCTCATTCTGTTTCTGATGTATCTCGGCCTGATCGCGCTGTGGCGTGCCGTTGAAGACCCATCGCGGGCGGCGCGCGCCGCGGCGGTGCTGACCTTGGTCGGCGCCATCAATATTCCGATCATCAAGTTCTCGGTCGATTGGTGGAATACGCTGCATCAGCCTGCGTCGGTAATGAAGATGGGCGGCTCGTCGCTCGACAAGTCGTTTCTGATTCCCCTGCTGGTGATGGCGGTGGCATTCTCGCTGCTGTTCATCACGCTACATCTCGCGGCCATGCGTAACGAGATCCTGCGGCGCCGCCTGCGCGCGCTGCAGATGTTGCAGGCCTCAAAGCCGGTGGCACTCCCGTGATGGCGCTTGGTCCCTACGCATCTTTCATCGTCACGTCCTACGCGCTGGTCGCAGCGGTGGTGCTGATCCTCATCGTGTGGATCGCCATCGATCATCGTCGCGTCCGCGCGCGGCTGCATGAGTTGGAATCCTCCGGCGTGGCGCGGCGCTCGGGGCGTGGCGCGACGGATCTGACATGACCACGCAAGCCACTCCGAAGCGCCGCTGGATGCTCGCACTGCCTCTGCTGATCTTTGCCGCGCTCGCCGCGCTGTTCTGGTTTCGGCTCGGAGCCGACCCCGCGAAACTGCCCTCGGCATTGATCGGCCGCGCCGCGCCACAGACGACATTACCGGCACTGGAAGGCCTTACCGATAGCGGTGCGCCGGTGCCGGGTCTCGATCCCGCAGCCTTCAAGGGCAAGGTCAGTCTCGTCAATGTCTGGGCATCGTGGTGCGTGCCGTGCCATGAGGAGGCGCCGCTGCTGACAGAACTCGGCAAGGACAAACGGCTGCAACTGGTCGGCATCAACTACAAGGACGCACCGGACAACGCGCGCCGCTTTCTCGGTCGTTACGGCAATCCGTTCGGCATCGTTGGCGTCGACGGCAACGGCCGCGCCGCGATCGAATGGGGTGTCTATGGCGTGCCCGAAACCTTCATCGTCGGCCGCGACGGCCGCATCGCCTACAAGATGGTCGGTGGCATCACGCAGGAAAATTACGAGCGCGTGCTGAAAGTCGAGATCGACAAGGCACTGCAGGCAGGGTCCTGAGCGCAATCCTCATCATGAGCAAGCCGGCTTAACTACCAAAATAAACTTCAGCTTTTATCTGCGGTTCATTTTCGCGCCATGGCGGCGCCATGAATCCGCAGCTAGCTTGATGGCGTTACTTAACCGTCCTTGGAGGGACACCACGATGCGCCATTTCAAATTTGCTACTTTGACCGCTGCCGCTCTCACTCTGGGTCTGCTCGCATCCGCGCCGTCGATGGCGCAGTCGCCGCAGCCCGCTGCTCCCGCCGGCAAGATGGCCCCGGCTGCCACATCCAAGATGGCGCCTGCCAGCGAATCGAAGATGGCTCCGGCACCGAAGGCTGAACTGCTTGATCTCAACTCGGCGAGTGTCGAGGCGCTCGAGGCTCTGCCCGGTATCGGCAAGGCCTATTCGGCGGCCATTGTCAAAGGCCGTCCGTATAAGGGCAAGGACGAACTCGTGCAGAAGAAGATCGTGCCCGAGAAGACCTATGACGGCATCAAGGACAAGGTCATCGCCAAGCAGAAGAGCTAGGCGCGATCGCTTCGCTCGTCCGAAAACGCATCGGCGCAGCCGCGCCGGTGCGTTTTCTTTTGCGGTCCATCACGATCAGCCGATAACGCTGTCCTTCACCACATCGCCCAATGCGGCGAAATCCGCCTTGCGCGGAGACGTCCGGCGAAAGGCGAGGCCGATGGTGCGGCCGGGCTGCGGATTCTCCAACCGCAGGAATTTGACGCGCTCGTCGCGTTGTTCGACATCGGCGGCGATCTGCGGGATCAACGTCACGCCATAGCCGCTGGCGACCATCTGCATCACCGTGGAGAGGCTGGACGCAGCGAAGGCCATGCCGTTGCCGCCGGACTGATGGCCGCGCGCTGCGGTGGCGCAGAAGGCCAGCGCCTGATCGCGCAGGCAGTGGCCGTCTTCCAGCAGGATCAGTCGGCTCTGGTCGATCTCCATCGCCTTGATGCGTTTGTCGGCCGGGCGGGGATCGTCTGCCGGCACCGCGAGCAGGAACAGATCGTCGAACAATTTGGCCGTATCGATCTCGGGCTCGCCAAGCGGCAGCGCCAGCATCGCGGCATCGAGCGCGCCTGACTTGATATCGTCGACCAGTTGCCTGGTCTGCGTCTCGCGCAGCTCCAGCCGCAATTCCGGAAACTGTTTCTGTAGCACCGGCAGGATCCGCGGCAGCAGATACGGCGCCAGCGACGGGATCACGCCGAGCGTCAGCCGCCCGGTCAGGAGTCCGCCGCGATGCCGCGCAAAGTCCACCAGGTCGCGCGAGGCCGCCAGCACGTCCTCGCCGCGCCGCGCCACTTCGCGCCCGACATCGGTCAGCATCACCTCGCCGGGCCGGCGCTCCACCACCTTGACGCCCAGCGTCCGTTCGAGGTCGCGTATCTGCATCGACAGCGCAGGCTGGGTGACGTTGCAGGCCTCGGCCGCGCGGCCGAAATGGCCGTGTTTGGCGAGCGCGGCGAGATAGCGGAGCTGGCGGAGCGTGATCATGGATCATCAGATAAACTGATCGAAGGGAGAAGACAATTCGACTGGACCTGATCTAAGAATTCTTCCAATCTCTCGTCACGAAATCCAATTAGGGTGAGCGCCAAGCTCGCCGAGGAATTCGGCAGACAATTGAAATTAGACAGCTTTTGGAAAATTTGAGCGGGTTTTTGAAGGCGATCCGGTGTGTCGGTGTTGCCTGGGACGGCTCATATTCCAAACAGCCAGAAGGAGAGACTGATGGACACGACGAATGAGAATGGCGCCGGCAAGTGCCCCGTTGCGCATGCCCCCGCTGCCCGGGCCAATCGTGACTGGTGGCCGAACAAGCTAGACCTGTCGATTCTCCACCAGCACTCGTCGCTGTCCGATCCGATGGGCGATGCGTTTAACTACGCCGAGGAATTCAAGAAGCTTGATTACGAGGCGTTGAAAAACGACCTGCGCAAGCTGATGACCGATTCGCAGGACTGGTGGCCGGCTGATTTCGGACATTACGGTCCGCAGTTCATCCGCATGTCGTGGCACGCCGCTGGTACCTATCGGCTCAGCGATGGCCGTGGCGGTGGCGGTCGCGGTCAGCAGCGTTTTGCTCCGCTCAATTCCTGGCCGGACAACGTCAACATCGACAAGTCACGCCGCCTCCTGTGGCCGATCAAGCAGAAATACGGCAACAAGATCTCGTGGGCCGACCTGCTGATCCTGACCGGCAACGTGGCGCTGGAGACCATGGGTTTTCGCACCTTCGGTTTCGCGGCCGGTCGTGCCGACGTCTGGGAGCCTGATCAGGACGTGAATTGGGGTCCCGAATCCACGTGGCTGTCCCACCGGTCGCTCGACAAGTTCGAAGCTCCGCTCAGTGCCACGGAAATGGGCCTGATCTACGTGAATCCGGAAGGTCCGGGTGCCAGCGGCGATCCGGTAGCGGCCGCCAGCTTCATCCGCGAGACCTTCAAGCGCATGGCGATGAACGACGAGGAAACCGTCGCGCTGATCGCCGGCGGTCACACCTTCGGTAAGACCCATGGCGCTGCGCCTGAGTCCCACAAGGGTCCGGAGCCTGAAGCTGCCGGCCTGGAAGCGCAGGGCCTGGGCTGGAAGAGCAACTACGGTACTGGATCCGGTGCAGACGCCGTTGGTAGCGGCATTGAGGTCACCTGGACGCAGACGCCGGCGCAGTGGAGCAACTTCTTCTTCGAGAACCTGTTCAAGTATGAATGGGTGCAGACCCGCAGCCCCGGTGGGGCCATCCAGTGGGAGGCCAAGGACGCCGAGGAAGTGATCCCCGACGCGCATGATCCATCGAAGAAGCACAAGCCGACCATGCTCACGACGGATCTGTCCCTGCGTCTCGACCCGGCCTATGAGAAAATCTCACGCCGCTTCCTGCAGAATCCGCAGGCCTTCGCTGAAGCTTTTGCTCGGGCTTGGTTCAAGCTGACTCATCGCGACATGGGTCCGCGCGTGCGTTATCTCGGTCCGGAAGTGCCCAAGGAAGAGTTGATCTGGCAGGATCCGATCCCTGCGGTTGACTATCCGGTGATCGACGACACCGACGTCTCTGCGCTCAAGGCCAAGCTGCTGGCATCGGGTCTGACCGTGTCCGAATTGGTCAGCACGGCCTGGGCTTCGGCCTCCACCTTCCGTGGCGGCGACAAGCGTGGCGGTGCCAACGGCGCGCGCATCCGTCTGGCCCCTCAGAAGGACTGGGAGGTTAACCAGCCGGCTCAGCTAGCCAAGGTGTTGCAGGTGCTCGATGGAATCCGGAAGGAGTTCAACGCGGCGCAATCCGGTGACAAGCAGGTTTCGCTTGCCGACCTGATCGTCCTCGGCGGCAGCGCGGCGGTCGAGAAAGCCGCGAAGGATGCTGGCCTGGATGTGACCGTTCCGTTCTCTCCGGGGCGCGGCGACGCCTCGCAGGCGCAAACCGATGTGGAATCCTTCGAGGTGATGGAACCGGTCGCGGACGGCTTCCGTAACTACCTCAAGGGCACGTCTGCCGTACCGGCCGAAGTATCTTTGGTGGATCGCGCGCAATTGCTGACGCTGACTGCTCCGGAAATGACGGTTCTCGTCGGCGGCTTGCGGGTACTCGGTGCGAATTCCGGGCAGTCCGTGCGCGGTGTCTTCACCAAGACACCGGAGACGTTGACCAACGACTTCTTCATCAACCTGCTCGACATGAGCACGGAGTGGAAGGCGGTCGATGGCTCGAACAACGTGTACGAGGGACGTGATCGCAAGAGCGGCGAAGTCAAGTGGACCGGTACACGCGCCGATCTGGTCTTCGGTTCGCACTCGCAGCTGCGTGCCTTCGCGGAGGTCTATGCAAGCGCTGACGCCAAGCAGAAGTTCGTGAAGGACTTCGTCAAGGCTTGGGTGAAGGTGATGAACGCGGATCGTTTCGATCTTATCGAGAAGCCGATACTGCAGGCGGCTGAGTAACCTCGGCCCGCCATCGTGAATATGAAAGCCCCTGCGACTATGTCGCGGGGGCTTTTTCTTGTCGCGCGGCGTCATACTCAACTGTCATCACTGAGACTGCCGGTTACTGGATCCCGCTTTCGCGGCGATGAGAGTTTCAAAGAGTCTGAGCGCTCTGCGTCTTGCAGCTTTCTCCGAATCCCCGCACAAATGGCAAAATGTTTCTCCGGAGGATCTCCAGATGATGAAACTCTACTGGTCGCCGCGCTCGCGCTCATTCACGGCGCTTTGGCTGATGGAGGAAACCGGCGTCGCCTATGAGCGCGTGCTGACCGATATCTCCACCGGTGCGCAGCGCACGCTGGAATTCCTCGCCGTCAATCCGATGGGCAAGGTGCCGGCTCTGCAGGATGGCGACGCCACCATGGCCGAGGCTGCGGCAATCTGCGCTTACGTGGCCGAACGCTACCCCGAGGCGAAGCTGGCGCCCCCGCTCGGCGATTCTCATCGCGCGAAATATCTCTATTGGCTGTTCTTTGCGCCGGGCTGTATCGAACCGGCGATCGCACAGATCGCGACCAAGATGGAGCTGAATCCGGTGGCCGCGGGCTGGGGTGATGCGCAGCGCGTGTTCGATGTGCTCGAAGCCGCGCTTGATGAAGGTCCATGGATTCTTGGCACACAATTCTCTGCCGCCGATATCGCCATCGGTTCAGGACTGAACTTTGCCGTGCGCAATTTCAAGATGGTCCCGTCGCGCCCGGCGTTCGAGCGCTATCTCGACCGTTGCAGCGCTCGTCCGGCCTTCCAGCGGGCAATGGAATTTGCATCGGGGGAAAAGACGTAAGGCGAATTACTCGCTTGCGTCTGCCTTCAACGCATCCGGATGCGGCATCGAGATGATGTTGTAGCCGGAGTCGACGAAATGCGTTTCGCCGGTCACGCCGCCGGAAAGATCCGACAGCAGATACAGCGCAGTGCCGCCGAGTTCTTCCAGTGTTACGCCGCGGCCGAGCGGCGAATGCTTCTGCTGGAATGCAAACATCGCGCGGGAATCGCCGATGCCCGAGCCGGCCAGTGTACGTACCGGGCCAGCCGACACCGCGTTGACGCGAATGCCCTGGCGGCCAAAGTCAGATGCGAGATAACGCACCGAGGCTTCGAGAGCGGCCTTGGCAACGCCCATGACATTGTAGTTCGGCATCACGCGGGTCGATCCGCCAAAAGTCAGCGTGATCATGGCGCTGCCGGGCTTCATGATTTCCGACGCGCGTTTGGCGATTTCGGTGAAGGAGAAGCAGGAGATCACCATGGTGCGCGAGAAATTGGTGCGCGTGGTGTCGGCGTAGCGGCCCTTGAGTTCGTTCTTGTCGGAGAAACCGATGGCGTGGACCAGGAAATCCAGCCTGCCCCATTTCTCCTTGATCGCAGAGAACGTAGCATCGACGCTGGCGATGTCTTCGACGTCGCAGGGCAGGATCAGATCCGCATTGAGCGATTCCGCCAGCGGCTTGACGCGCTTGCCAAGCGCATCGCCCTGATAGGTGAAAGCCAGTTCGGCGCCCTGCGTATGCAGGGCTTTGGCGATTCCCCACGCGATAGAATGATCATTGGCGACGCCCATGATCAGTCCGCGCTTGCCCTGCATCAGTGATGGCATCGCGTTATGCATCCATCCGCTTGAAGACCAGCGTAGCGTTGGTGCCGCCGAAGCCGAAGGAGTTCGACAGCACGGTGCCGACCTTCACATTGTCGATGCGCTTGCGCACGATCGGCATGTCGGCGAACACCGGATCAAGTTCGGTGATGTTGCCGCTCTCGCAGATAAACCCGTTCTGCATCATCAGCAGCGAGTAGATTGCTTCCTGTACGCCGGTGGCGCCGAGCGAGTGGCCGGTGAGCGCCTTGGTCGCCGAGATTGGCGGGCATTTCTCGCCAGTGCCGAACACGTTGCGGATCGCCTGCATTTCCGGCGGATCGCCGGCAGGCGTCGACGTCGCATGCGGGTTGATGTAGTCGATCTTGATGCCGCCGGTCGTGGCCAGCGCCATCTTCATGCAACGCTCTGCGCCTTCGCCGGATGGAGCGACCATGTCGTAGCCATCCGAGGTGGCGCCGTAGCCGATGATTTCGCCATAGATCTTGGCGCCGCGTGCTTTCGCGTGCTCGAGTTCTTCGACCACGACCACGCCGGCGCCGCCAGCGATGACAAAGCCGTCGCGGCTGACGTCATAGGGACGCGAAGCGGTGGAGGGTGTGTCGTTATACTTCGAGGACATTGCGCCCATGGCGTCGAACAGCACCGAGAGCGACCAGTCGAGTTCCTCGCAGCCGCCGGCAAACACGACGTCCTGCTTGCCCCACTGGATCATCTCGTAGGCATTGCCGATGCAATGGTTCGAGGTCGCGCAGGCGGAGGAGATCGAATAGTTCACACCCTTGATCTTGAACCAGGTCGCGAGCGTCGCAGAAGCGGTCGAGGACATCGCCTTCGGCACCGCGAATGGGCCAACGCGCTTAGGACCCTTCGTTCGCGTGATGTCCGCGGCTTCGACGATAGTGCGCGCGGAAGGTCCGCCCGAGCCCATGATGATGCCAGTGCGCTCGTTCGAGATATCCGACTCTTCGAGACCGGAGTCCTGGATCGCCTGTTCCATGGCGATGTGATTCCATGCGGCGCCTTCGCCGAGGAACCGCATCGCGCGGCGGTCGATCACATCGGCCGGATTGATGGTCGGTGCGCCTTGCACCTGCGAACGGAAACCAAGCTCTGCGTATTTGTCGGCGCGCGTGATGCCCGACTTTGCCTCATGGAGGCTCGCAAGCACTTCCTGAGTGTTGTTTCCGATAGATGAGACAATGCCCATCCCCGTGACGACAACCCGCCTCATGATCGCCTCGCCCTTTGAATTACGTTGTTGTGGAACTGGCGGTCGCCCCCTCGGAGACCGCCGTTGAATGGCACCCGGTAGATCACGTTCCCGGCTGCAATGCGGCAGGTGCTTCCTGCTTGAACAGGCCGACCTTCAGGTCCTTGGCGCGATAGATAATCTCGCCATCGGCCGAAAGCGAGCCGTCGGCAATCCCCAACCACAATTTTGAACGCATCACGCGCTTGATATCGATGGTGTACACGACCTTTTTGACGTTCGGGAGAACCTGGCCGGAAAACTTCAGCTCGCTGAGCCCGAGCGCGCGACCGGGGCCGATGCCGCCCGACCAGCCCAGAAAGAACCCGACCATCTGCCACATGGCGTCCAGGCCGAGGCAGCCTGGCATGACCGGATCGCCCTTGAAGTGGCAGGCAAAGAACCAGAGGTCCGAATTGACGTCGAGTTCAGCGCGCACGAGACCCTTGCCGAATTCGCCGCCATCAGCCGTGATCTCGGTGATGCGGTCGAACATCAGCATCGGCGGAAGCGGCAATTGAGCATTGCCTGGTCCGAACAGCTCGCCGCGGCCGCAGGCCAGCAGGTCTTCATATGCGTAGCTGTTGCGTTGTTCCTGGATCATGCCGGCTTTCTGGGTCCATCGATGGTGGTGGCTGCCCGGGTCGAGTCGCCACATATAGAATTGTTCCAAATGACACGGGAACTTGCCCCGGCTGGGCGCTCTCTATCATAGGCTTATGGGGCGGCAAAGCGGCGGATCGCCTGCTTTTGGCGGGTTATTGACCATGTTGCGATGCACTGCGGAAGCATCCCTTCTGATGCATGGCTCCTAGTTGCGAAAACCTTGCATCTGAGGCCCCGTCTTTCTATAATAGAAGGCTAATTCAGTGTTCTTTTTGAGTGTGAACGGCAGGATTACTGACGTGGATATGAGCGACAGCGTTTCAGTTCTGGATGACGCAGCTGCGGTTGCGGAAATCAATCACGGCCGCCAGCCGGCTTTGACTGGTTGCCCGTGGCATGACGTCAACGAGATGCTGCAGTCGGTCGGTCTGCGACCCACCCGTCAGCGCATGGCGCTGGGCTGGCTGCTGTTCGGCAAGGGCGCGCGTCATCTCACTGCGGAAATGCTGTACGAGGAAGCGACTCTCGCCAAGGTGCCGGTGTCGCTGGCGACCGTTTACAACACGCTCAATCAGCTCACGGATTCCGGCCTGCTTCGTCAGGTCAGCGTCGATGGTACGAAGACCTATTTCGATACAAACGTGACCTCGCATCACCACTACTATCTCGAGAACAACCACGAGCTGGTCGATATTCCGGATCAGAACCTCGTGCTGACCAAGATGCCGGAAGTCCCCGAGGGCTTCGAGATCAGCCGCATCGACATGGTCGTTCGTCTGCGCAAAAAGCGCTAACGGCTTTTATCCAAATTCTGAAGTTATTTGCGCCGCCGAACCGTTTTCGGCGGCGTTTGCTCGCCAGCTGCAGCCGTTGCCACGATCGCGCGGGCGAGGGAGCGGCCGGTGCATTCGTAGCCGGCTGCGGAATTGTGTAGTCCGTCCCAGGCCGTTAGCGCTCCCATGGAGAGCCCTGCGTCCACTGCACGGCGCATCAGCTCGAAGCGCGAGAACAGCGGTGCGCGTCCCTGCCGGGCGGCGTCAGCTATGCTCGCCTGCATCTTGGAATATTGCGATGCGAGAATGACCGGCGCGTATTGCTGATCCATCAGGATCACGTCGGCGCCGTCAGCCTTCAGCAGGCGGATGCCCTCGACGATCCTGCCGGTCAGGCTGTCCGCGCTTTGCAGCCAGGTCACGTCATTGGTGCCGATCTGCCAGATCACGAGATCCGGGCGATGCGCCAGCACATCGCGGTCGAAGCGGGCGATATTGCCCGGGATCGTGTCGGCGTTCCGGCCGCTATTGATGACCTCCAGCCGCAGTCCCGGCTTCAGGCGTTGCAGCTCGCTCTGCAGCATGCCGGGATAGGTTTTGGTGGGGTCGGATTGCCACAGGCCGAGCGTCGAGGACGAGCCCATGGCGACGATCTTGAGCGGGCCACCGGTTTTGAGCGCAGCCACGGTGCGCGGAAGGGTCGCATCACCAGACAGCCGCTGATCCACAGCCAGACACGTCTCAGTGGCGGATTGCGCACGAGCCGGGCCGGACCATGACAGCGCTGCAACGGCGACCACTGCGCCGGCGCAGGCCAGGCTCCCGATGCGGGATGTGCTCAGTTCACCTTCTCGTCGGCGTAGACGCCCCATAGCCGTTGCTGTTCGATCCAGCCGTCAAAGCCGTTGCCGATCACCCGGCACCAGCCATTATTGCAGCGCTTTACCTGCGCCACGACACCCGCCTGTAACCGCGCTGCGACGGCGCTGGTCGCATCCGGATTGTCGTAGATCGAGGCGAGTTCGTCCTTGGATTTCATGGTCACGACCGCGGTGCGGCGGCCGGACAGCAGCGAGTGATAGACCCAGCCCTCGGCGCCCTCGGAATCGCGGACGCGGCGCCAGTTCTCGTATTCGGCGGTGATCTCGACCGGCAGGCCGGAGCGAGTATAGACCCAGGCGACATCATTGTCCTTGGTGGGGCCGGCGCGGACATTAACGTGATCCGACTTGAGGCTGACGTAGCGCGGCACCGGCAGGCCGCTGGCGCCCAGCGGCGTGTCCTTGGCAGCGAGAGCCGGATCGATTGCTGCCGCGATCAGAGTACCCATCGCCAACATCGCACACGCAAATCGCCGGAACGCCATCAACCCCACCTCAACCCAATCCAAAGAACGCAAGTGCCGCCGCGCCGCACGCGCCTGTTGGGTTCTTGTTTTGGCTTGGTCTTCTGCTAGAGAGGACCGAAGGCCAAGGCACCAAAAAGGGTGTCGGGGAACCCGAGGAAACGGTGAATTCGCGGCTGCGGCAGTTTCGAACAACCGGGTTAATGCGGACTGAACGGATTAGCCAAAGCGCGAGTGAGCAGGACATGTCGGTCAAGAAAAAGCCTCTCGTCATCGTCACGCGCAAGCTGCCGGACTCGATCGAGACCCGCATGCGCGAACTGTTCGATGCGCACATCAATCTCGACGACACGCCGCTGACGCCCGAGCAACTCGCTGAAGCGACCCGCACCGCCGATGTGCTGGTGCCGACGGTCACCGACGAGATCACCAAGGAACTGCTCGAGCATCCCGACTGCAAGCTCAGGCTGATCGCCAATTTTGGTAACGGCGTCGACAATATTGACGTCACCGCGGCCCACGCCCGCGGCATCACCGTCACCAATACGCCGAAGGTGCTCACTGAAGACACCGCCGATATGACCATGTCGATGATCCTCGCAGTGCCGCGCCGGCTGATCGAGGGTGCCTCGATCCTGACCGAAGGCAAGGACTGGCAAGGCTGGTCGCCGACCTGGATGCTGGGCAAGCGGTTAGGGGGCAAGCGGCTCGGTATCATCGGCATGGGCCGCATCGGCCAGGCTGTGGCGCGCCGCGCCCGCGCTTTCGGGCTACAGATCCACTATCACAACCGCAAACCCGTCGCGCCGAAGATCGCCGAAGAACTCGGTGCGACCTATTGGGACTCGCTCGACCAGATGCTGGCGCGCATGGACATCATCTCGGTGAACTGTCCGCATACGCCGGCGACGTTTCATCTGCTGTCAGCACGCCGCCTCAAGCTGATCCGCAAGGACGCCTATATCGTCAACACCGCGCGCGGCGAGGTGATCGATGAAGAGACGATGATCAAGCTGATCGAATCGGGTGACATTGCCGGTGCCGCGCTCGACGTGTTCGAACATGAGCCCGCGGTGAGTCCGAAACTGGTGCGGCTCGCGCGCGCCGGCAAGGTCGTGCTGTTGCCGCATATGGGCTCGGCGACGATCGAAGGCCGTGTCGAGATGGGCGAGAAAGTCATCATCAACATCCGTGCCTTCCTCGACAATCACAAGCCGCCGGATCGTGTGCTTCCGAACATGCTGTGAGGCGACGCGCTTACGCTCGCCGCTTATCTTACGAGATCAGCTTGAAGATGAGATAGGCCGCGATGCGGCCCTCGCGCGTGGCTTTGCGGCCGTAGCGCGTCATGGTGTAGTTCGGCCATGGCAGGCGCCAGTCATCGGCGCGCTCTGCAGTCCAGATGAAATCCGGCGATCGCGACACATGCCAGAGTGTCCACGCGACGTAATCCGGAATGTCATGCACGAAACGAAATTCGCCTGACGGCTTCAGCACGCGCGCCATCGCAGCCAGTGTTGCGTCCTGCACGAAGCGGCGCTTCCAGTGACGCTTCTTCGGCCACGGATCCGGATGGATCAGGTCGATGCGTGACAGCGATTGGGCCGGTGCCCATGTGAGAAGTTCAGCGGCGTCGCCGGCGACGAGGCGGATATTGCCGATGTTCTGCGCCTCGATCTGCGTCAGAATCTTCGCCATGCCGTTGATATAGGGCTCGCAGCCGATGAAGCCGATGTCGGGATGCGCCAGCGCTTCCGCGACCAGATGCTCGCCGCCGCCGAAGCCGATCTCCAGACGCACGGTCTCGACATCAGTGCCGAACAGCGTGCGGATATCGTCAGGTGCCGGATGTGCGATGTCGACGGTGAGCGCCGGCAGCAGCGTCGCCATCAGGTCGGCCTGATGGTCGCGCAGCTTGTGGCCCTTGCGGCGTCCGAAGAACGAGCCGGTGTAATGGCCGCTCTCGGCAGGCGTGGACGCACCCGCATCAGCGGGGGCATCGTGATCGTTATGATTGGAATTGGCTGTGGTCATCGCGCGCGAGTGATACAGCCGAAACGCCATCGGCGCCATCAGGCGCGATGACGAATTTCCGTTGAAAGTACCGTGATTTTAGCGCTGATCCGGGGCTTCGCGCGAAGCGATCTGTTCGACCAGGTCGACGATGCTGCGGCGGAGCTTGGCATCGGTGATGCGCGTGAAGGCGCGGGTCAGAGCGAGGCCTTCGGAGGTGGCGAGGAAGTCGGAGACATAGGCAGGCGAGGACGCTTCAGCGAAGCCTTCGCCGTTATGGATCGCGCCGGGGCCGCCTTCGAACAGGAACGAGACGGGGACCTGCAGAATTTCCGAAATCTGCTGCAGCCGGCTGGCGCCGACGCGGTTGGTGCCCTTCTCGTATTTCTGAACTTGCTGAAACGTCAGACCGAGGGCTTCGCCCAGCTTTTCCTGACTCATGCCGAGCATAATGCGCCGCATGCGCACACGGCTGCCGACATATTTGTCAACAGGATTGGGCGCTTTCGTCGACATCTCAATTACTCCTGGATCACATCAAGGGAGACGGATCATGCGTGGCAATCCGTCATTTAGGGCGGCTTCGGTTGTAACCAAAGGTATCCTAGTGGATTATAACAACCACGCAAATTTTCCTAAGCGGAAAATTTAAGCCACTGCACCTTTATTTCTCAATAGGTGAGAAATAAAGCTTACAAAGCTAGCTTAAAAAGCAATCACATCGAGAGGGTTGTTCGGTAGGCGGCGAAAGCTAGCTTGCAAGCTATATCAAATGCTTCAAGTATCAAGCTAGTGGCGTACTGGCGTACGCCGCCGAACGGCGAAAATGATCGCGAGCGCGACAAACATCGCGGCGGGAATATCGCCGATTTTCGAGTAGACCGTCGGCGAAATGGCCGCTGGTAGTCCCGAATCCAGCACGCCTTCGACACCGAGATCGAGCCGCGCGATCAGGCGGCCGACAGGGTCGACCACGACGGAAATGCCGGTGTTCGCGGCGCGAACCAGCGGCAGGCCTTCCTCGATGGCGCGGACGCGGCTCTGCTGGAGGTGCTGGTAGGGGCCCGTGGAAATCCCGAACCAGCCATCATTGGTGAGATTGACGATCCAGCCCGGCCGATCGTTGCGCGTGGTGATATCGTCCGGGAAAACCGCCTCGTAGCAGATCAGCGGCAGCATGCGCGGTGCGCCGGGAATGTCCATCGGCTTGCGACGGGTGCCGGGAATGAAGCCGCCATGGACTTTGGTCAATTGCTGGAAGCCGATCTTCTCCATGAAGCTCTGGAACGGCAGATACTCGCCGAACGGCACCAGATGCAGTTTGTCGTAGGTCGACAGGATGCTGCCGTCATGATCGATCACGTAAATGGAATTATAGGCCTGCGTGATGCGCGCGCCGAGCGGCGCATCCGGCGGGCGCACGGCGCCGGTGACCAGCACGGTGCCCTTCGGCAGCAGATTGGCGATCTGCGCCATCGCATCGGGTTCGCGCGACAGGAAGAACGGGAATGCCGATTCCGGCCAGATCAGAATATTGGCTGCGCCGACGCCTGAATTCTGCGGACCGGTCGCGCGGTCCGACAGCGCAAGATATCTGCTCATGACATCCGCCTTGGCGGAATAGTTGAAGCGCGTGTCTTGCGACAGGTTCGGCTGCATGATGCGCAGCTTCACATTGGCGACGAGCTGCGTCGGGGTGCGCGATAGCCGAGCCATGCCATAGGTGCCCATCACGACGAGCAGCACCAGCGCAAGCGCCGGCGCTAGCCACGGCCGCTGCGTGCGCGAGCGTCCGTCGATCAGCACCGCAGGCGATGCAAAGATCGCTACAGTGATAAATGTCAGTCCCCATAGGCCGACCAGCGATGCGCTCTGCGCGAGCGCGAGCGGTTCGGTGAGTGCATAGCCGAACGCATTCCAGGGAAAGCCCGTCAGCACGTGGCCGCGCAGCCATTCGCCGATCGTCAGGCTGGCGGCGAGCGCGAAGATGCGGCTGGCATCCTTGGTCCAGAGCAGGCGTGCCAGCGCGAAACCGACCGCGGTGAACAGCGCGAGATAGGCGGGCAGGCCGCAGATCGCGGCGGGCAACAGCCATGCGAAGGTCTGCGCGTCGACGAGGAAAGCGTAGCCGATCCAGTATAGGCCCGGCACGAAATAGCCGAAACCGAACCACCAGCCCGCCATGGCGGCCGCGGGAATGCCGCGCATCTTGCCGGCGGCGGCGCCATCGATCAGCCAGACGACGACGGGGAACGTGATGAACAGCACCGGCCAGGCGTTGAACGGCGCCATCGCCAGCGACGATACTGCGCCGGCCAGCAGCGCGATGCCTGCGCGCTTCCAACCCCAAGCGAGAATGATGCTGAGTGCGACCGAGCGCAGGCTGCGTGATGTCACGGCGTTCCCGCGCTGTCGCCTGATGGAGGCGTATTCACATTGTCATTGGAGGGTGCCGCGCCGGTGTCCGATGACGCATCGCGGCGGCGTGGTTCGCGGGCACGCGGCGCAGGCCGCTCCTTGCGGGGGCCGACGCGCAGCCGCTTGACGCGGCGCGGATCGGCATCGAGCACTTCGATCTCGAAATTGCCGGGGCCGGAAATCACCTCGCCGCGCACGGGCAGCCGGCCGACATGGGTGACGAGATAGCCGCCGAGTGTCTCGACTTCCTCGCCGTCTTCGCCGGTCTCGAATTCTTCGCCGATCATGGCGCGCACGTCATCGAGGCTGGCGCGTGCATCGGCGATGAAGCTGTCGCCCTGCCTGACAATGGATGGCGGCTCGTCGCTGTCGTGTTCGTCATCGATCTCGCCGACGATCTGCTCGACGATGTCCTCGATAGAGACGAGGCCGTCGGTGCCGCCATATTCGTCGACAACGAGTGCGAGATGGATGCGTGCTGCCTGCATCTGCGCGAGCAGATCGATGGCGCGCATGGATGGCGGCACGTAGAGCAGCTTGCGGATGATGCCGGTGTCAACGACGGTCTGCGCCAGATCGACCGAACGCAGGTCGAGGCCCGCGGGAAACACTTTCTTCTTCTTGGCCGTCGATGGCACAACGTTGCGTGCCTTCACGGTCATGTATGCCAGCAGGTCGCGGATATGGACGATGCCGACGGGATCGTCGAGGGTTTCGTTGAATACGACCAGGCGCGAATGCGCCGCGCTCTCGAACAGGCCCATCAATTCGCCGAGCGAGATGTCCTGCTTCACCGCGATAATATCGGCGCGATGCACCATGACGTCGGCGATGCGGCGCTCGTTGAGCCCCAAAATATTGCGCAACATCGTGCGCTCGATGGTGGAGAAGCCAGTCTCGTCCGGCGCGGAGGCGTCGAGCACGACTTGCAGGTCGGCACGCACCGAGCCCGGCTTCCAGCCGAACAGCGAGCGGATCGCGCGGGTCAGCCAGGTCTCCGACGTCGGGCGCATGACCTCGCCGTCGTGAACCACCGCAGGCAGATTGCTTGAGGTCTTCGAATGATCGCTTCTAGTGTCGCCGTCCGGCATCTCAGGTCACCCGATCCTGATCTGCATAGGGGTCCGTGATCCCGAGCGTTGCCAGGATCTCGCGCTCCAGCGCTTCCATCTCTTCGGCTTCGTCGTCCTTCTCATGATCGTAACCGACCAGATGCAGAAAACCGTGAATGGCGAGATGGCTGAGATGGTTGGCGAAGCTCTTCTCTTCTTCGTCAGCCTCGCGGCGCGTGGTCTCGTAGGCAATAGCGATGTCGCCGAGCATGCGCGGCATGTCATCGGGCTCGTCTGCGCCTTCGGGCGGCTGCAGCGCCGGAAATGACAGGACGTTGGTCGGCTTGTCGATGCCACGCCAGTTCTGGTTCAGCGTGCGGATGCCGGCATCGTCGGTGAGCATGATGGCGAGTTCGGCGTCGGCCGTATCGGTATCGACCATGGCGGCGGCAGCTTCGATGGCGCGGTGAATCACGGCGTCGGCATCGGCCTCCGCAGACCAGCAATCGGCGACAACAAGAACCTCTGTCGCGGGAGATGAATAGGTCGGCATCGGTATCGAACTTCTTTCGCGAACGGACCCGATTCCGGGTCCGCCGTCAGCGTATGAGTGTGTCATCAGGTCTTTGTAGCGACCGCCTTCTGCGGCGTTCCTTCGTAGGCGGCGACGATGCGGGCCACGAGTTCGTGGCGGACCACGTCTTCGCCCGTGAACTTCACCTGCGAGATACCCTGCACGCCGTCGAGCAGACGCGCGGCCTCGGCGAGACCCGAGGTCTGGCCGTTGGGCAAGTCGACCTGCGAGGGATCGCCGGTGATGATCATGCGGCTGTTCTCGCCGAGACGCGTCAGAAACATCTTCATCTGCATCGATGTGGTGTTCTGGGCTTCGTCGAGGATGATCGCGGCATTGGTCAGCGTGCGACCGCGCATGAACGCAAGCGGCGCGATTTCGATTTCGCCGGTCTGCAGCGCGCGTTCGACAATGCGCCCGTCCATCAGGTCATACAATGCGTCATAGATAGGGCGCAGATAGGGATCGACCTTCTCGCGCATATCGCCGGGCAGGAAGCCGAGCCGTTCGCCTGCTTCCACCGCGGGACGAGACAGGATGATGCGATCGACCTCCTTGCGCTCGAACAGCATCGCCGCCTGCGCAACCGCAAGCCAGGTCTTGCCGGTACCGGCGGGGCCGATGCCGAACACCAGCTCGTTGCTTCTCAGCGCGCGGATATAGGCGTCCTGCGTCGCGGTGCGGGCACGCACCGGGCGCTTGCGCAGATTGATGGTGTCGAAATTCGAGGCGGCTGCTTTCGATCCCTTGGGATCGAACGGAAACAGCGTGCCTTGCGCCAGTGTCGCGCGGATCGTGCCTTCGACATCGCCGGGGGCAAGATCATGGCCCTGCACTGCCTGCGCATAGAGCGTTTCGAGTACACGCCGTGCGGCATCGCAGGCGTCGCGGGTACCGGTGAGGGTGATGTGGTTGCCGCGGGAATCGACGACGACATTCAGCCGGCGTTCGATGATCGCGAGGTTCTGGCCATAAGGCCCGACCAGCGAAGAGGCCGCCCGGTTGTCATCAAAGTCGATGACGACCTGCGTCTCGGCCTGCGGTGGAGTATCGAGTTTGCGAACAGCGAGCGTAGACGAATCCGATGCGCTTTTGGCCAAGAATTCAGGCTCCCGTGACGGTGTGAGAACGGACTGGCTGCAACACTGGTGGTACTGGAGAACTAGCAACTGGAGATGATGCGAGGCTGCCGAGCAGGCTGTAGCGCTCAAGGCTCTCAATGGTGACCGGAAGCACCTGACCGATGATGTCGTCAGAAGCCATCACATGGGCCGGCTGCAGGTAAGCGGTGCGACCGACGATCTGGCCGGGATTGCGCGCCTTGCGTTCGAACAGCACATCCACAGTGCGTCCAATCGTGGCCGCGTTGAAGGCCGATTGCTGGCTGTCGATCAGGTTCTGAAGCCGCACCAATCGCTCGTCCATGTCAGCCTGTGACACCGTCTCCTGCAAATCCGCGGCCGGCGTTCCCGGACGCGGCGAATACTTGAACGAATAAGCGCCAGCGTATCCGATTTGTGTGACGAGCGCGAGCGTGGCTGCAAAATCTTCCTCGGTCTCGCCCGGGAAGCCCACGATGAAATCAGAAGTAAAAGCAATGTCTTGCCGCGCGTCGCGAAAACGATCGATGACGCGGCGATAATCTTCGGCTGTATGTTTGCGGTTCATGGCCGCCAGGATGCGGTCGGAACCCGACTGCACGGGCAGATGCACGAACGGCATCAGTTCCGGCAAATCGCGATGCGCCGCGATCAGCGTGTCCTCGACATCGCGAGGATGGCTGGTCGAATAGCGCAGCCGGGCGATACCGGGAATCTCGGCGAGGCGATAGAGCAGCGTGCCCAGCGCCCACGGGCGGCCGTCGGGACCCTCGCCGTGATAGCCGTTGACGTTCTGGCCGATCAGCGTGATCTCGCGCACGCCGTTGTCGGCGAGCCGCTGCACGTCGTCGATGATTTTCGCCACGGGGCGCGAGACTTCGGAGCCACGGGTATAGGGCACCACGCAGAAGGTGCAGAACTTGTCACAGCCTTCCTGCACGGTAACGAAAGAGGAAATGCCGCGGGCACGAATCGCTGCCGGTTTCGGCGGCGGCAGGAAGCCGAACTTGTCCTCGACCGGAAATTCGGTGTCCAGCGCGCGGCCGCCGGCTTTCGCCTGCTTCAGCAGCGCCGGCAGGTTGTGATAGCTCTGCGGCCCGACCACGATATCGACAACGGGCGCGCGGCGAATGATCTCGTTGCCCTCGGCCTGCGCGACGCAGCCGGCGACGACCACATTCATCTTGCGTCCGGCCTGCGCGGCTTCCGCCTTGGCGACGCGCAACTTGCCGAGCTCCGAATAGACCTTCTCGGACGCCTTCTCGCGGATGTGGCAGGTGTTGAGGATCACCAGATCCGCGTCGTCGACATTGGCCGTCTCGACGAAGCCTTCAGGCGCCAGCGTGTCCACCATGCGCTGGGCATCGTAGACGTTCATCTGGCAGCCGTAGGATTTGATATGCAGCTTACGCGGCGCGGTCATGGAACCTGTAATGGGCTGGAAATGCGCTTGCTGCGCAGCGCTCAATTATAGGCTAACGTCCGGAAAATCCAGCATTTCTGCAAAATATAAGTGCTCGCAATGGCTTAGGCGAGGCCGACGGGCTCGCCAGCCAGTGCGCCCCTGGCCACCAGGCCAGGGAGCTGCCGCATATCGTCGAATACGAGATGGGCTCCAGCGGCCGTCAGGGCTGCGGCGGTGGTCGGGCTGCAGTGGCCGCCGCCGTGATAGCCGAACACGGTCATGCCGGCTGCGATGCCCGCCGTAACGCCGGGAATGCTGTCCTCGATCACCACGCAGCGCTCCGGCACGGCATTCATCTGCGCGGCGGCGAACAAAAACAGATCGGGCTGCGGCTTGCCGCGCTCGACCTGCAGAGCGGAAAACAGATGCGGATCGAAACGGTCGAGCAGCCCGGTCGTAGTGAGGCTGCTGCGAATGCGTGTCGGTGTGCCCGAGGACGCTACGCAAACCGGCTGTGACAATATTGCGAGTGTCTCGGCGATATGCGGGATCGGCTGCAGCTTCGCGCCGAACACCTCGTCGATCGTGGCTTTCAGCGTCGCGGTGTAGTCATCGGGCAGCACGCGACCGAGCTCGGTCTCGACTTCCAGGCGCGCCTCGCGCGCGGACCGGCCGAGGAAACGCTCATGCACCTGATCGGCGGTGATGGGATAGCCGAACTGTGTCAGGACATCTGCGTGGACGACGCAGGCGAGGGACTCACTGTCGACGAGCACGCCGTCACAATCGAAGATGACGAGATCGAAGCGCGAAGAAACTGAACTCACTTGGTTGATTCGCTCACTTGGTGGTTTTGTCCTCGTCGAGCGGCACGCAGTACAGCTCCAGCCGGTGATCGACCAGCTTGTAACCGAGCTTCGCGGCGACTTCAGCCTGCAATTTCTCGATTTCTTCAGACGTGAATTCGATGACGGTCCCGTCACGCAAGTTGATCAGATGATCGTGATGGCTGTCACGCATCGTCTCGTAGCGCGCGCGGCCTTCGCGAAAATCGTGACGCTCGATGATGCCGGCGTCTTCGAACAGCTTCACCGTGCGATACACCGTTGAGATCGAGATCTTGTCATCCACCGCAACGCAGCGGCGATACAGTTCCTCGACATCGGGATGATCGTCGGCTTCCGCCAAAACGCGCGCAATCACGCGGCGTTGCTCCGTCATGCGCATGCCGGTCGCGGCGCAGCGCGCCTCGATACCAGCAGACTTCATCGCAGATGATTTCAGTGCAGTCATGATCCGGATCCCATCGTGGCTTCTTTTGCCACTCCGCAGGCGTCAGGACAAGTCGCGCCGCATCACCAGCGCATTCAATTCCGCTCCATCCGCTTCCTTGTAATAGCGTTCGCGGCGTCCCGCGACTGCGAAGCCGGTTCTGTCATAGAGCCGCCGCGCCGGTTGATTGTTTTCCTCAACTTCGAGGAACACGGTACGCACGCCGCGACCGGCCAGATGACCGAGATGGGTGAGAAATAGATCGCGCGACAGGCCGCGGCCGCGATGAGCGGGCGACACGGCAACGGAGAGAATCTCGGCTTCATCGGCGGCGATTCGTGAGACGGCGAAGCCGATGAGGCGGCCGCGCAGTTTGAGCCGATGCACGAGGGTGTTTTGTTCGCGCAGCATCTGTTCGAATTCCCCGGCACCCCAGCCGCGATGGAAGGATGCGGCATGCAACTGCGCGAGTTGTCGCGCGTCGCGCAGCGTGGCGGGCTCGACCACAGCATTGCCGTGGCCGAACAGGCGCGACCACCAGGCCGGCATCATGATGCGGCTAGTGCGGCCTGCTGCATCAGGCTGCTTTGCGGCTTGGCGTCGGGTGCGCGCAGATAATAGGGACGCGCCAGCGCGGTCTCCGGATTCACGGCGGCACCGAGCCATGCCACCCATGAGATTTCGGGAGCAGGTTGCATATCGACGCGCAACGGCGCCGGCGCATCGGACGGCCAGCGTGCGGCAATGATCTCGGCGGCATTTCCGACCAGATACGGCGCGCCGAACTGTGCGGCCTCAAGGGCCTCGTCGATGGGGATGACGCCCGGCCGCACCAGTGAGGTGCCGTTACCGCTGACGACCTGGAAATAGACATGGTCATGCCGCGCGTCGATGGCGGCGATAACAGGCGCATCCATGTTCTCGCTGACAACGGGGGCTGCATAGGCCGTCAGTGTGGTGATGCCGACCACAGGCTTGCTGGCCGCCAGGCCAATGCCGCGCGCCGCCGACAGGCCGACGCGCAGGCCGGTGAAGCTGCCGGGGCCGGTGGTGACGGCGATACGGTCGAGGTCGGCGAAGGCGATGCCGGAATCCGCTATGACGCGCCCGAGCAGCGGCATCAGCGCTTCGGCGTGACCGCGCTTCATCGGCATGGACTCATGCGCAATGAGCTTGCTGGTGCGGGTGTCGAGGATGCCTGCGGCGCAGGCGTCAAGGGCGGTATCAATGGCAAGGATCAACATAAAAGAGACGCTACCACGGCTTGCGAGGGTTTGCGCCTGCCACTCGCAGAATATCGCTCCACGCGCAATGGTGCTGTGATTCGCGTTGCTGCCGGAGAGGGGGCGGCAGCTTTAGCGTGCATCCACTACTCGCTTTCTCATAAAGATATTTTCACAAGATACGACAGCGAGATCATCAAAGTTCCCGTGAGCGAAATGCGCCCGTGGACAGCTTCAGTTTCGCTCTGGTTAAAAGTTTCACTTAATAAATTCTTCGGAGATAGATGAGATAAGCATACCGTTCGGAAGCGACATTTCGCGGATGCGCGTGGCTTTCATGCGGGCTGAAATTATTCGTCTAATTTTTTGAATACGATTATATTTATGGGAGGCGATTCGATGCTGCATTGGTTGAGCAGTTCAGAGGCGCGCGAGGGGCTGGCCCTGGCGGCAGCGATCAAAAAATCGCAAGCGGTGATCGAGTTCAGCGCTGACGGCACGATCCTTGGAGCCAATCAAAACTTCCTGTCCGCCCTTGGATATACGCTGGAAGAAATCGTCGGCAAGAACCACAGCATGTTCGTGACGCCGGAGATGAAGAGCAGCGCGGAATATCGCACGTTCTGGAACAACCTCAATCGCGGCGAGTACCAGGCCGGCGAGTTCAAGCGTCTCGGCAAAGGTGGCAAGGAAGTCTGGATCCAGGGTTCCTACAACCCGATCCTGGGGAATGATGGCAAGCCCCTGAAAATCGTCAAGTTTGCCATGGATACAACTGCAGTGAAAATCCGCAGTATGGACGATGCCGGCAAGATCGCAGCCATCGGTCGTTCGCAGGCTGTCATCGAGTTCAAGCTCGATGGGACGATTGTCACGGCCAATGACTTGTTCTTGAATGTCATGGGTTACAATCTCGCGGAAATCGAAGGCAAACATCACAGCATGTTTGTCGATTCTGCAACTCGCGACGGCGCGGCCTATCGCGAATTCTGGGCCAGCCTCAATCGTGGTGAATTTCAGGCCGCCGAATACAAGCGGATCGGCAAGAACGGCAAAGAGGTCTGGATTCTCGCGACCTACAATCCAATCCTTGATGAGACAGGCCGGCCAATCAAGGTAGTCAAGTTCGCGTCAGACGTTACCGATCAGAAGCTGCGCACGGCGAATTTCTCAGGTCAGATCGAGGCCATCGGCAAGTCGCAGGCCGTGATCGAATTTAGCATGGATGGCATCGTTCTCAGCGCCAATGAGAATTTTCTGGGCGTGCTCGGTTACGCGCTCTCGGAAATACAGGGCAAGCACCACAGCATGTTCGTTGTGCCGAGTGAGCGCGACGGTGCCGACTATCGCGAATTCTGGGCGGCGCTCAAGCGGGGTAACTACCAGGCGGCGGAGTACCAGCGGATCGGTAAGGGCGGCAAACAAGTCTGGATACAGGCTTCGTACAATCCGATCCTCGACCTCAATGGCAAGCCCTACAAGGTCGTGAAGTATGCCACCGACACCACGGCGCAGGTGATCGCGCGTATGAAGAGCGAACGCGTGCGCGCGATGATGGAATCGGTCGCCGCCGGCGCCGAGGAACTGAACGCGTCGGTGCGCGAAATCTCTGAAGCGATGATGAAATCAAAGACCACGGCGATGTCTGCCGTGGGCAAGGTCGAGTTGGCGGACGATCAAGCGCAGCGTCTCAGCACGGCAGCGCAGGCGATGAGCGGGATCGTCGAGCTAATCGGCAACATCACCGGACAAATCAATCTGTTGGCGCTGAACGCCACCATCGAATCGGCGCGTGCCGGTGAGGCCGGTCGTGGCTTTGCAGTCGTCGCATCGGAGGTGAAAAATCTGGCCAACCAGGCCAAGCAGGCGACCGATAAGATCGCCAGCGAGATCGGCAGCCTCAATGGCATTTCGAGCGATGTGGTCGATGCGCTGAACGCGATCAAGCAGGAAATCCAGAACGTCAGCGAATATGTCACCGCAACGGCGGCTGCGGTTGAGGAGCAGAGCACGGTGACGAACGAGATGTCATCGAGCATGCAGCGCGCCGCCGAAGAAGCCGCAAGCATCGGGCGCTAAACGAAGGCTGTTCCAGAAACGAAAATGCCCGGGATTGTCCCGGGCATTTTTATGTGTCGCGGTGCGACCGAACTTACATCGGGCGGACTTCGACAACGTCCGGCACGAAGTGCTTCAGCAGGTTCTGTATGCCGTGCTGCAGGGTCGCTGTCGATGACGGGCAGCCGGCGCAGGAGCCCTTCATGTTCAGATAGACGATGCCGTCCTTGAAGCCGCGGAAAGTAATGTCGCCGCCGTCATTGGCCACGGCCGGGCGCACGCGAGTCTCGATCAGGTCCTTGATCGTATCGACTGTCTCGGCGTCTTCCTCGTTGAAGAATTCGGCCTCGTCGTCGGAGATCACGTCGCCGCTCACGCTGCCGTCGGCCATCAGCGGCGCGCCGGACATGTAGTGCTCCATGATGGCGCCGAGGATCGCCGGCTTGAGGTGCTGCCAGTCGCTGTCGTCTTTGGTCACGGTGACGAAGTCGGAGCCGTAGAACACTGACGTGACGCCCTTCACGGCGAACAGCTTTTCGGCCAGCGGCGAACGCGTTGCGGCTTCCGGTGAGGTGAATTCCATGGTGCCGCTGTCGAGCACGTCGCGGCCGGGAATGAACTTCAGCGTGGCGGGATTGGGGGTAGCTTCGGTCTGGATGAACATCGGTCTCTCCTGCGTCGCCGGTTCAAGGCCGGCGCGTGAGTATCCCCTAGCAGATGGCGACGAAAAACGCACGATCAAGGCGCGAAATCGCCGAATTCGGCCTATTTCGCAGTCCCTTAGCCGTCCGAAAGGGTGGTTACGACAGGGCGTCGATGTCGAGGTCGCTCAGGGCGCCCGACACGATGACGACCGGCACCGGAAACGAGCCGACCAGTTTGGCCATCATGGTGACGATCGGGCCGGGGCCTTCCGCGCCGGCCGATGCAGCCAGCACCAGCATGGAAATGTCGACGTCCTTGTCGATTACGTCGAGGATTTGCTCGGTGGGATCACCCTCGCGGATCACGCGTTCAGGGGTGATGGCGGCGATGCCATTGGCGCGGCCCGAGGCGCGGTCCAGCGCGGCATTGGCGCCTTCTTCGGCTTCGGCCTTCATGACGTCGGCAACGCCGAGCCATTGCTGGTTGCGATCTTCAGTGTCGATGATGCGCAGCATCACCACGCCGCCACCGACACGAATGGCCCAGCGACTGGCGTAATACACTGCGCGGTCCCATTCCTCGCTGTCATCGACGACCACGAGGCATTTCGGCTTGTGGCCGCTTTCATAACTACGTCGCTGGGTGCTCATGCATGTCCCGATGCTGTAGCGCGTCTGATGCGCCAGAATGTGAGCGGCTTGGCAATCGTGTCATGCTGCCACGGCGCAGCGGCGTTCGACAAGCGCGACGCAAGGATGACTTGCGTCGCGTCGATTGTGGCAGAGAAAAGGAATGCGATAGCGAATTTACCGCTTGTGGACGAAGCCGATGATGTCCTTCACGGACTTGATGGTTTCGGCGGCAATGACGCCGGCGCGTTCGCCGCCATCGGCCAGAACCTGATCGACATAGGTCAGATCGGATGTCGTCAGCCGCTTCATCTCGCCGGCGATAGGTGACAGTTTTTCGACAGCGAGATCGACAAGGCTCGATTTGAAGCCCGAAAACTGCGCGCCGCCGAATTCTGTGAGAATGTCAGCTTTCGACCGGTTGGACAGTGCGGCATAGATACCGACGAGATTGTCGGCCTCGGGACGCGGCTCGAGGCCCTTCTCTTCCGACGGCAACGGTTCCGGATCGGTCTTCGCCTTGCGGATCTTCTGCGCGATGGTGTCGGCATCATCCGTGAGGTTGATGCGCGAATTGTCCGAGGCGTCCGACTTCGACATCTTCTTGGTGCCGTCGCGCAGGCTCATCACCCGAGTCGCCGGTCCGGTGATGACAGGCTCCGGCATCGGGAAGTAAGGGCCGTCATGCCCGTGCGCTGCGATGGATTCGGAGAAGTCGTTGTTGAACTTCTGCGAGATGTCGCGGCACAGTTCGAGATGCTGCTTCTGGTCCTCGCCGACCGGAACGTGCGTGGCGCGATACAGCAAAATGTCCGCAGCCATCAGCACCGGATAATCATAGAGACCCACGGACGCGTTTTCGCGATCCTTGCCGGCCTTTTCCTTGAACTGGGTCATGCGGTTCAGCCAGCCGAGGCGGGCGACGCAGTTGAAGATCCAGGCCAGCTCTGCATGGCCGGACACCTGGCTCTGGTTGAAGATGATCTGCTTCTTTGGATCTATGCCCGAGGCGATGAAGGCGGCGGTCACTTCACGGGTGTTGCGGCGCAATTCATCGGGTCCGCCCCAGACGGAGATCGGCACGGTGACGGCATGCATATCGACCACGCAGTAGATGCAATTATGCGTCTCCTGCAGTTTGACGAAATTCACGATCGCGCCGAGATAGTTACCGAGGTGCAGATTGCCCGTCGGCTGGACGCCCGAAAAAACCCGTTGAGTAAAAGCCATCGTCTAGTTCCTGTGCGCCCGTGGTGGAATGCGGGCAAGGGGCGTGACTTGCCATAGGCGCCGGGCGGCGTCCATTGCCAATCTGCCCTAGCCGGCCGCCGGTGATCGCTTGAGGGCGCCGCGGACCTCGGCCCAGCGCACGGCGCCGGAGAGGGTGAGCAGTGCTGCGTAGATTGCCAGCCCGCCAACGATCAGGAGGCCGAGCAAGCTCGCTCGTACCAGGCCGTGGGCCTGTGCCGTCCAGGGCAAGACAAGATGCGCGGCGAGCCATAGCAGGCCGCCCATGGCCAGCGACGACAGGACAATGATCGGCAGTCGGCGTCTTGCATCATGGTCGGGCGAGAAGCCGAAAGCTGCTGCGCTCCGGAGGATCAAAAAGATCGCGCTGCCCCACGCCGCCAGAGCGATCGCCGCCGCGATGCCACTCGTACCGAATGGCCTATTCAAAACCAGTGCGAAGATGATTGCGATTACCAAACCGACGAGCGTCGCCAGCAGCGGCGTCGTCGTATCCTCGCGTGCGAAGAAGGCGGGCGACAGAGCTTTCACAAGCACCTGAGCGGGCAAGCCCAGCGCCAACCATATCAGCGCACTTGCAGTCGAGACCGTGTCGCTCGCGCCGAACGCGCCGTGTTGAAACAGACACTGCACGATGAGATGGCTCAATATCATCAGTCCGAGCGTAGCCGGCAATGCGAGACCGATCGCGAGTTCAAACCCGCGCGATTCCGCCTGCGCGATGGCGGCTTGATCGTCTGATCGCACGGCGCGCGTCAATGCGGGGACCAGCACAGTGCCCATGGCCGTGCCGACGATGCCGAGCGGCAGTTCAATCAGGCGGTTCGCGAAATACAGCCACGACACGGCAGCCGGAGTCGTCGATGCGATGATTGCGCCGGTGACGATGAGAAGCTGCGGCCCGGAATTGGCGACCATGCCAGGCAACGCCTTGCGGAAGAAGCCGCGCATCTCGCCATCGAGCGACAGCCGCAAAGGCGCCGCAAGATTGCCGCTGGATTTCCGCAAGATCAACATCAGCAACTGCAGCAACCCGGCAATGCCGACAGTGGCCGCCATGGCCATAGCGGCAGTGTTTTGCTCTTGCCGCCACACCAGCAGTAGGGTCATGACGGCAATCAGGGCGATGTTGAAGAGCAGCGGCGAAAATGCGGTCAACGCGAAGCGTTGTTGCGCGTTCAGCAGTCCCATCATGACAGTGACGGGGCCGGCGAAGGCGAGATAGGGCAGCATCAATCGCGCATTCTCGACGGCGAGCTGCAGCGTCGGCTGGCCGACGAAACCCGGGGCAAGCAGCGCGATCACGAGCGGCATCGCAAAGCCGATCAGGATCGTCGCGACCATCAGCGCAACGCTGATGGTGCCGAGCACACGACCCGCAAAAGCTGTGGCTGCGACGGCGCCCTGCGTCGTCTGGATGCGCAGCCAGGTCGGGATCAGCGCGGCATTCAGCGCGCCCTCGGTGAGCAACCGCCGGATCACGTTGACGAGCTGAAATGCCACCAGAAAAGCATCCGCGACTGGGCCTGCGCCGAGCAGCGCGGCGACCATCGCGTCGCGGGCAAAGCCCAGCAACCGCGATGCCAAAGTGCCCGTGGAAACGGTCAGGATGGAACGGATCATAGAACCATCGTAAGGGCTGTCCTTGCTGGCGCGGGGCAGAACGTGATAGTCGCTGCAGCCATCAAACCGGCCTTCACCGACGGCTCAACTTGGGCGACCGCGAGACGAGTTGAAACGGATTTTCAGCCTCATCGCAATTGCCGCAACGGGATATTCTTAATGACCTCAGCGAAATATGACGTGCTCGGAATCGGCAATGCGATTTTCGACGTGCTGGTGCAGGCCGATGACAAGTTCCTCGCCGCGCATGAGATGACCAAGGGCGGCATGGCGCTGATCGACGAAGCCCGCGCCACCGCGATCTACAAGGCGATGGGCCCTGCCACCGAAATGTCCGGCGGTTCGGCCGCCAATACCATCGTCGGCCTCGCCAGCCTCGGCGCCCGCGCGGCCTATGTCGGCAAGGTCAAGGACGACCAGATCGGCAAGCTCTACACCCACGACATCCGTGCCGCCGGCGTTGCGTTCGACACCAAACCCGCCACCGGCGGTCCGGCCACCGGCTGTTCCTACATCCTGGTGACGCCCGATGGCGAGCGCACCATGAACACCTATCTCGGTGCCGCGCAGGATCTGACGCCCGACGATATCGATGCCGCTGCAGTCGCGGCCTCGTCGATCGTCTATCTCGAAGGTTATCTGTGGGATCCCGCCAGCGCCAAGGAAGCCTTCGTGAAGGCCTCGAAGATCGCCCATGACGCCAAGCGTCAGGTCGCATTGACGCTGTCGGACGCTTTCTGCGTCGGCCGTTATCGCGCCGAGTTTCTCGACCTGATGCGTTCCGGCACCGTCGATCTCATCTTCGCGAACGAGGCCGAACTGACCTCGCTTTACGAAACCACGGATTTCGATGCGGCGCTCAAGCAGCTCGGCCAGGACACCAAGCTCGGCGTCGTCACCCGCAGCGAGAAGGGCTGTATCGTGACATCGGGCGATGGCGTCGTTGCGGTGCCTGCACACAAGATCGAGAAGCTCGTCGATACCACCGGCGCAGGCGATCTATTCGCGGCAGGCTTCCTGTTCGGTCTGGTGCGCAACGCCGGCTATGAAAATGCCGGCAAGCTCGGTGCGATGGCCGCCGCTGAAGTCATCCAGCATATCGGCGCGCGTCCCCAGGTTTCGCTGAAGGACCTGGCGGGCAAGAACGGGTTGCCGGTTTAAGACTGCATTTCTTGGGTTTTCTTCTCTGTCGTCATGCCCGGCCAGCGCGAAGCGAGCTTCGCTAGATGTGCCGGGCATCCACGCCTTGGCAAGAGAGGAAGGTCGTGGATGGCCGGGCTAAGCCCGGCCATGACGTGGTGAGAGATCAGCGCATCGCGGCTCTCACGCCGCCTTCTTCGCATCCAGCTCCGCATAAACGGCGCGTTCGAAATCCGAAAACACCTTCAAACAAGTCGAATCCGCAAACGGCAGCACCTGCATCATGATGACGCCGGTGATATCTCGCGCGGGATCGATCCAGTAATAGGTGTTGGCGAGGCCTGCCCAGGCGAGGCTGCCGGCGCTGCGGCCTTCGGCTGACTGCGCAGTATTGATCATGAAGCTGAGCCCGTATTTCTTGTCGATGCCCGGAAGGAAGTCGACATTGTTACTGGCGGTCGGCACTGCTGAAGCCATCGGCGTCATGTTGAGTTCGCCGATGTGGTTTTGGCTCATCAGCGCGACGGTCTCTGGCTTTAATATCCGATTGCCGTTGCCGGTCCCGTTATTCAGCATCATTTGCGTAAACTTGATGTAGTCGGGGGCGGTGCCATAGAGCCCCCCGCCACCGGCAAAGAATTCCGGATCCTGTTTGATCTCGAACGGGATCGGGGTCAGCGCGCCGTCGGCGCCGCGGCTGTGCATGGCAACAAGGCGCTTGCGCTGGTCGCTGCCAATCACGAAGGCGGTGTCGGTCATCCCAAGCGGCGCCAGCAAATGGTTCTGGAAATAGGCATCCAGGCGTTCGCCGCTGACGGCCTCGACGACCTTGCCGACGAAGTCGATATTGGTGCCGTACTCCCAGCGGGTCCCGGGATCGCGCATGATCGGCACCTTCATGGCGGCGTTCAGTCCGGAGCGAAACGGCGGAATGCCGGTTGTCTCGAGATAGCGCACCATGTCGCCGTTCCACATGTCGTAACAGAAGCCGGCGGTGTGGGTCAGCAGATGCCGCAAGGTTATCGGCTGGCGCGGCGGACGTAGTTTCGGAGTGCCTTCGCTGTCGAAACCATCCAGCACCTGCGTCTCCGCGAGATCCGGAAGCGCGGTCGCCAGCGGTGCATCCAGCGTCAATTTGTCCTGCTCCACCAACTGCATCGCTGCAGCAGCGGTGATCGCTTTGGTCATGGAGGCGATCCAGAACACGCTGTCTAGCGTGATGGTGGTATCCTTGGATGCGTCGCGCTTGCCGAACGCCCCTTGGTAAATAATCTCGTTCCGCATCGCAGCTATCGCCACGGCACCGGGAATGGCGCCTGTTTCACTGGCTCGCTGCAGAATCCGGTCAATCTCGACTTGAACTGACATCCGTTTCCTCTCCGATTTTCTTTGATCTTACCGATTTCCGGCGTGGACATTCAACTTGGGCGCGAGGTCGTCGGTCTCGCGGATGTGATTACATTTGCGCTGGTTTTAGCATTTGAGGGGAACCATATCGGGCCTGGGGGCGAGTTTGATCGCGCCTTGGAACGAAATTGGCGCAGCTGTGTTCAAAAAATGACGTGAACGTCAAAGCGCTTTCCGACACTAACCCGTAAGACCATGAGTAACACGTGCAGCGTGTCAGCTGCGGAGACCGACGATGATCGCGAACTGGACCGACTGGAAACATTATCCCCGCGCTTCCCGTGGCGAGAGCATCGAGGCCCCGATCGGTCCAGGAATTTTCGAAGTTCGCGTGGCGCAGACCGGCGCCCTGTTCGCTTTCGATGCGGCTGAAAATCTGGCGCAGGCGCTGGCGAAGATTTCGGCCCCGCCCAAATCGTTTATTTCCTGGTTCGGTCGCAGCGACGCAGCGATGCTGCCGGAGCTGGAATACCGCACCTTCTCCACGACCACCCGTGCCAACGCCCGCATCGCTTTCGAGCGAATGATCGATCGGCGCGAGACCTATATGCGCGGCGCGGCCTGATCGGGCTTGCGGCGTTCTGCGACTGTTGAATTCGGGCGTTAAATACCCCTGCGGGCGATAGCTGCCATTCGCCGCCAAGGGGCGCTTTCGGGCCTATACTCCTCTACAAGTCCGCGGCTATACGTTCGCGACACTTTCCGCAGGAGAACCGCCCATGTCACCGACCTCAGCCGCACGCCAGTCCACCGCCCCTTCGCTGCGCGACCGCCTCAAGGACCCCTCGCTGCTGCGCGACAAGTGCTACATCGGCGGCGCCTGGGTCGGCACCGGCGAGACCTCGGTGACCAATCCGGTCAATGAGATTGAAATTGCCAAGGTGCCCAATATGGGCGCCAAGGAAACGACGCAGGCTGTCGAGGCCGCCGAAAAGGCGTTTCCGGCCTGGGCCAAGTTCACCGCCAAGCAGCGCTCCAACATCCTGCGCAAGTGGTTCGAGCTGATCATCGCCAATCGCGAGGATCTCGCGCTGATCCTGACCACCGAACAGGGCAAGCCGCTGGCCGAAGCGCTGGGCGAGGTCGATATCGGCGCCGCCTATATCGAATTCTTCGCTGAGGAAGCCCGCCGCGTCTATGGCGAGACCATCCCGACCCAGCGTGCCGATGCGCGCCTGTTGGCGATCAAGCAGCCGATCGGCGTTTGCGGTGCGATCACGCCGTGGAATTTCCCGAACTCGATGATCACTCGCAAAGTGTCGCCGGCGCTGGCCGCCGGCTGCACCGTGGTGATCAAGCCTGCCAACGAGACGCCGCTGTCGGCGCTCGCGCTGGCTGAACTCGCCGAGCGTGCCGGCGTGCCGAAGGGTGTGCTGAACATCATCACCGGCGACGCATCGGCGATCGGCCTCGTGCTCTGCGAACATCCTGCGGTGCGCTTCGTCGGCTTCACCGGCTCCACCAATGTCGGCAAGATCCTCTACAAGCAGGCTTCGGTCGGCGTGAAGAAGCTCGGCCTCGAACTCGGCGGCAACGCACCCTTCGTGGTGTTCGACGATGCCGACATCGATGCCGCCGTGGAAGGCGCGATTGTCTCGAAATATCGCAACATGGGCCAGACCTGCGTCTGCGCCAACCGCCTCTATGCGCAGGATGGCATCTACGATCAGTTCGTCGAGAAGCTGTCGAAGAAGGTCGCGGCGATGAAGGTCGGCGACGGCACCGAACAGGGCATCACCCAGGGCCCGCTGATCAACGAGAAGGCCGTCGAGAAAGTCGAGCGTCACATCGCTGATGCGGTAAAGGGCGGCGCCAGGATCGTCACCGGCGGCAAGCGCCATGCGCTCGGCGGAACGTTCTTCGAGCCAACGGTGCTCGCCAATGTGAAGCCGGATGCACTGGTCTCGCAGGAAGAAACCTTCGGCCCGCTGGCGCCGGTGTTCCGCTTCAAGGATGAAGCCGATGTCATCGCCATGTGCAACGCCTCGCCGTTCGGTCTGGCGTCGTACTTCTATTCGCGCGATCTCGGCCGCGTCTGGCGTGTTGCGGAAGCGCTGGAGTCCGGCATGGTCGGCGTCAATACCGGCCTCATCACCACCGAAGTCGCACCATTCGGCGGCGTCAAGGAGTCAGGGCTCGGCCGCGAAGGCTCGCATCACGGCATGGAAGAATATGTCGAGATCAAATACATCATGATGTCGGGAATCTGAGGCTTCGCGCCTTCCCAATTCTGAACCAGTCACCGTCATGCCCGGCTAACGCGAAGCGAGCTTCGTGAGATGCGCCGGGCATTTACGTTTTGCAGGCATGGTCAACGGCACTATCATGCCCCGCACAGATCAATGTCTGTTGCTGGGCCGTTTGCCGGCAAGTCCGACGGGCCGTCCGAATTGATCGACTTCAGCTGAACCCGCCCTCGGTCAGTAGCAGCGACGGACGCGCACGCCATTGACCCAGACGGTGCGGCACGCGACCGCCACCGGGCGGCGCACCACGGCGGCGCCACGATAGCCGGCGCAGCCGGCACGGTAGACACCGCGTGCGCAGACGACGGCGTTGGCGTCGGTGGCTTCAAACGTCATTGTCGTGCCGAATGCGAGAACGGCTGCAACCATCATCAAGAAAGTACGCATGGTGATCTCCCGGCTGTGTCGGTTGGCAAAAACAAACGAAGAAAGGTTCGTGGGCTTCAGTAGGCGGAATTAAAACGAGCAAATGAGAAGTGGTTTCACGCGCAAAGAGTAGTTCGCAGGAGACGCAAAGGCTGCGTGGTCAATGAGAAATCTTGCGACGCCGCCTTGCGTCTCGATCCGACAGAACGTTTATTCAATCTCCTAGATACAAATCCTTGCCGACCAGAAACATGCGATGGGACGATTTTGCCCGGTGTTGATCTCAACAGGAGAAAGCATGTCGGATTTCAGAACCAGGTGGCTTACTTTTCACGGTCGACATATCGAGCCCGCCTCAAAGGAAATATTCAGTCACGTCGAAAAGATGGTGATCGGCACTTTGATCATCTCGGCCGGGGCGCATGTGTCGAGCAATGAGCCCCTGATCGTCCTGTTTGGATATTTGCGCCACGGTCTTGTCGGCCGCGGTGTCATGCTGTTCGGAATCGTTCTGTTGCTGTTGAATTTCCTCGATGGCCTCTGCAAGCTCGCAAAGTTGGAATGGCACGTGGCGCTTCAGATCATCATGTCGCTCTGTTACGTCATTCTGTCTGTCCGATTGATACAGCTGATCCTTGCCTTTCGTGGAGAGTAGCGGACGCGGTCGGTCATCGTTGTCGCGTAGCCTCAATCATCGTTGAGCGAATGGCGCAAGGACGCTGGTGCAAGCCGGCGAAAGCGATGCGCTGTTGCTGGCCAGGCACTGCACGATGCGGCCGCCACCCGGCGCTACGCCGCCGCAGAGCGATCTGATGTCGCCGCCGCATGCTGATCTCATCACAAGCAATTCTTCGCGTGGCCGCATCGGCCGCAACACGATAGCTGCAGGAGCAGCGGCGGAGGCAGGCGCTGCGGTTGTGGCTGCCGCAGCAGGTGGCGGGGCTGTGCTTTTCGCTGCCGCCTTTGGTGCGGCAGCGGCGGGCGCGGGCTTGGTAGCCGGTGGTGTTGCTTCTGTCTTGGGCGCTGCAGCAGGCGTTGGTGCGGTGGCCTTCGGTGCCGCAGTTGGCGCCTGAACTGCGCGCACCGCGCCCGCACATCCCGCAGAAAGACTAGCCATGTTCTTTTGCAGGCATTGCAGCGAGGCTTCTCCACCAGGAGGAACGCTTGAGCAATGCGCGATGTAATCCGAGCGACACTGCGTCTTGATCGCGTCACGCTGCGCCTGGCTCGGCGCTTGCGCAAAGGTGGGGCTCGCGATTGCGATTAGAATGATAGTAGCCATCGATACGCGATATCGCGCGGCCAAGCCGAACATGAAATTCATCGCTGAAATCCTCGTTGCTACCGCCCGGTTAGTCAGGGCAACTGCGTAAAATCTTCAAGAAGCGTGAGTTCTGAAAGGCATTCGCAAAACAACTTCGGTCCGACATCATTTTACGGTTTCGGTTTCACTACAAGTGGATTGTTGCTATTGATGCGGGCGGCTGTCGTTTTTGGCCAAGGTTTTTTTGAGAGTCTTTTGATTGAGGCAGGACAATGCGATTTATGCGCGCCTGTTCATCTGGACCGAAAGATCGCATTGAGCAGCTGCAGCATGTCCCCGCTATACGCGCTGCCGGCGTTGTGCTGACGAGCATCTTTTTAAGTGCCTGCGAGCAAAACACTTTCGTGCCGCCACCGCCGCCGAAAGTTGAGGTGGCGGTTCCTGTGCAGCGCGGCATCACGCGCTTTCTCGAAGCGACAGGCAATACAGCACCGATCAAGAATGTCGATCTCGTGGCGCGCGTTCAGGGCGTTCTACAGTCGATCAACTATCAGGACGGCTCCTTCGTCAAGCAAGGCACCACGCTGTTCACGATCGAGCCTGAGACATACCAGTTGAAGCTGGAACAGGCGCAGGCTGCGGAAGCCGGTGCGCAGGCGTCTGCAAAGCAGGCGGAAGCGGATTTCAAACGCCAGTCGGACCTCGTATCCCGCCAGGTTGTTGCGCAGTCAACGCTCGAGCAGTCGACGGCGACACGAGAGAATTCACAAGCCAATCTGCAGCAGGCGCAAGTCAACACCAAGATCGCGGCCGTCAATTACGGCTATACGAATGTCATTGCGCCGTTTGACGGCGTCGTCAGCGCACATCTGGTGTCGGTTGGCGAACTGGTTGGTGTCGCGTCGCCGACCCAGCTTGCGACGATCGTGCAGCTCGATCCGATTTATGTGAATTTCAACGTCAACGAACAGGACGTTCTGCGCATCCGGGATGAAGCCCGGCGACGCGGGCTGACGGTGAACGATCTCAGGCAGCTGCCGATCGAGATCGGACTGCAGACCGAGACTGGTTTTCCGCACAAGGGCCAGATCGACTACATCTCGCCGACCATCAACCAGTCGACGGGTACGCTGCCGGTGCGAGGTGTTCTGCCAAATCCGGATCGCATCCTGTTGCCGGGTTTTTATGTTCGCGTGCGCGTGCCTATCGACCAGCAGGACAACGCCCTGCTGGTGCCGGATGTATCGCTCGGCAGCGATCAGGCCGGGCGTTATGTGCTGGTCGTGAATGGCGACAATGTCATCGAGCAGCGCAAGGTCGTCACCGGCCCGCTGGAAGGTGAGCTTCGCGCAATTGAAAGCGGTCTGAAGCCGGATGATCGCATCGTCATTGCAGGCCTGCTGCGTGCCATTCCGGGGCAGAAGGTCGATCCGCAACTGAGAAAGATCGAAGCGCCGACCCCGACCAAATAGGACAGGCCATGATTTCGAAGTTCTTCATCGAGCGGCCGGTCCTGTCCAATGTCATCGCGTTGCTGATGATCCTGATCGGCGGCGTCTCGCTCTATGGCCTCGCAGTCGCACAATATCCGGACGTGGTGCCGCCGACCGTCCAGGTGACGACGCGCTATCCCGGCGCCAGCGCCAAGACCATCGTCGACACGGTGGCGCTGCCGATCGAGCAGCAGGTGAATGGCGTCGAGGATATGCTCTATATGCAGTCCTACAGCGCAGCGGATGGCACCTATTCACTCACGGTCACGTTCAAGATCGGCACCGATTTGAATTTTGCGCAGGTGCTGGTGCAGAACCGCGTATCGAGCGCGCTGTCGTCGCTGCCGACCGCCGTGCAGAATCAGGGCGTGACCGTTCAGAAGAAATCGACGGCGATCCTGTTGTTCGTGACACTGACGTCGCCGAAGGCGACCTATGACAGCCTGTTTCTGAGCAATTACGCCACGATCAACATCCGGGACGAGTTGTCGCGTCTGTCGGGGGTCGGCAATGTGACGGTGTTCGGCGCCGGCCAGTATTCGATGCGGATATGGCTGGATCCGAGCAAGCTGCAAGTGCGCGGGCTGATGCCGCAGGATATCATCCAGTCCATCCAGCAGCAGAGCCAGCAGGTTTCTGCGGGGCAAATCGGCATGCCGCCGACGCCCGCGGGACAGGCCTTCCAGTACACGCTGAACATCAACGGGCGGCTGGATGATCCCGGTGAATTCGAGGACATCATCGTCAAGACCGGCGACAATGGCGATGTCACGCGGGTCCGTGACGTCGGACGCGTCGAATTGGGTGCGCAGACCTACAGCCAGATCTTTTCGCTCAACCAGAAGCCAGCCGTCGGCATCGGCGTATTCCAGTCGCCGGGCGCCAATGCGCTCGAGGTGGAGAAGGCTGTCGAGAAGAAGATGGCGGCGCTGGCCACGCAATTTCCCGACGACATCAAATACGACACGCCGTTCGACACCACGAAATTCGTCCAGGCATCGATCAACGAGGTCTACAAGACGCTCCTCGAAGCAGGTTTGCTAGTGCTGGTGGTCATCCTGATCTTCCTGCAGGACTGGCGCGCGATGCTGGTGCCGGCGACCACTGTGCCGGTGACGATCATCGGCGCCTTCGCGGCGATGGCGGCGCTCGGTTTCACCATCAATCTGTCGACCCTGTTTGCCATTGTGCTGGCGATCGGCATTGTCGTCGACGATGCCATCGTGGTTGTCGAAGGCGCGGCGTACAATATCGAGCAGGGCATGTCCGGCCACGACGCGGCGATCAGCGCGATGGACAAGCTGTTCGCCCCGATCATCGGCATCACGCTGGTGCTGATTTCGGTGTTCCTGCCGGCGGCATTCCTGCCCGGGCTGACGGGGCGCATGTATGCGCAATTTGCACTGGTTATCGCGGCCACGGCGCTGCTCAGCGCCGTCAATGCGGCCACGCTGAAGCCGACGCAATGCGCATTGTGGCTGCGCCGCCCGGTGCCGCCGGAGAAGCGCAATTTTTTCTATCGTGGGTTCAACAGGGTCTACGACCGGCTCGAACGGGGCTATGCCGCCCTGATCGGTCGCATGGTAGCGCACAGCAATCTCTCGGTTGTCCTGGCATTGATCCTGATCAGTATTGGCGGTTACGGCCTATCCCGGATTCCCACCGGCTTCATCCCGATCGAGGATCAAGGCTATCTGCTGGTCGCAGTCCAGTTGCCCGATGGTGCCGCGCTGGATCGGACTCAGCGTGTACTCGATCGGGTCAGTGAATTGGCCGCGAAGACGCCAGCGGTGGAACAGGTGGTTACCATCGCCGGCATCTCCGCGCTCGACAGCAGCTCCAGCCTGGCCAATGCCGGTGTCGCCTATCTGATCCTGAAAGAATGGAGCGAGCGCGGATCGGGACAGGATCTTCGTTCGCTGTTCGTTGGATTGAACGAGAGCCTGTCGGTGATTCCAGAGGCGCGCATTCTGGTGATCCCGCCGCCGCCCATTCAGGGCATCGGCAACGCGGCGGGCTTCGCCATGCAGATCGAACTGCGCGATGGCAACGCCGATTATAACAAGCTGCAGGCGATCACCGGCGCGATCGTGGCGAATGCACAGACGCAGAGTGCTTTGCAGCGCGTCAGCTCGCCGTTCCGCTCGATGGTGCCGCAATTCGATATAGAGATCGACCGTATCAAGACCCAGACTTTGCATGTCACGACAGATCAGGTGTTCTCGACCCTGTCGTCTTATCTGGGCTCGTCCTTCGTCAACCAGTTCAACAAGTTTGGCCGCACCTTTCAGGTCTACACACAGGCAGATGCCAAATTCCGGCTGACTGCCCGGGACATCGAGAACCTGATGGTGCGCAACCAGCAGGGCAACATGGTTCCGCTTGGCACCGTGGCGAAGATTACGCCTGCCGTGGGGCCGTCGCTGATCAGTCTCTATAATCTTTATCCGACGGCGACGGTGATCGGCCTGCCAGCACAGGGCTACAGCTCCGGGCAGTCCATGGCATTGATGGAGCAGATCGCAGCGAAGACTTTGCCTCCGGGAACGGGATTCGAGTGGACGGCGATGTCGTATCAGGAAAAGATCGTCGGCAATCAGCTCTATTATGTGTTCGGTCTTGCGCTGCTGCTCGTCTATCTGGTGCTCGCCGGACAGTATGAAAGCTGGTACGCGCCGATTTCGGTGATCCTGGCCGTGCCGCTGTCACTGCTTGGCCCGATGGCGGTGCTCACCGCGCTGCGGATCGAGAACAATCTCTACACCCAGATCGGCATTATCCTTTTGATCGCGCTGTCAGCGAAGAACGCGATCCTGATCGTTGAGGTGGCGATCGAACTGCACGTGCATGATCGCAAGCCACTACTGGAGTCGGCGGTCGCAGCTGCACGTGCGCGATTCAGGCCGATTCTGATGACGTCCTTCGCCTTCATTCTCGGCGTGCTGCCGCTGGTGCTCGCGACCGGCGCCGGCGCCAACGCCCGCAAGTCGATCGGCATCACCGTATTCTCGGGCATGCTCGCCTCGACCTGCCTTGCCGTCCTGTTCGTTCCGACCTTTTTTGTCGTTGTCCAAAGGTGGGAGAACTGGCGCGCCAGCCGCAAGGCAACGAAACCTGCCAATTCGACCGTCGGTGCCGGCGGTCCCAACTCGTAGACGATCATGACGTCTGTTTCAGATGCGCTGTGTCGGCTATTCTTACCTTCGCAACACTGCAATCATCCGGCTCGCAAAAGCCAGCCTCTCCGCCATCACAGACACGAAATAGGTCAGCAGTTTCTGGCTCAATGCCGGATGGTTCTGCTTGATGTCCTCGAAGGCGTCGGCGCGCAGCAGATACAGCACGCTGGCGATCTCTGCCTGGATGGTGGCGCTGCGCGGTGCATAGGCGACAAGGCCCATTTCGCCCACTGTCGTGTAACGCCCGAGGCTGCGCACCCGCGTCAGCTTGCCATCGCCCGCCGGCACCATGATGCCGAGTCGGCCGTCCAGAATGAAGTGCATGGAATCGGCGGCGTCGCCGGCCTGAACGATGATCTCGCCGGCAACGACCTCGACGCGCTGGCAGCGTCGCATCAGTTCTTCCGAATCGTCGGCGGTGCGCAGGATCTTGGTGAACCAGTCGCGCAAGTTGGCTTCTTCTTCGGCGAGCCCACGATGCCGCGCGATCACCTCGTTCTCGCACCACTCCAGCGCATGATCGAGTTCGCCCATAACCTTGACGGCGTCATCGATGAACAGGCTGGCGCGCAAATTGCGATTGGCTGAGGGATGAAGATTGGCGAGCACCAGCGTGGTGCCGTGGCCTTCGGCGATGCGCTTGATCTGGGCGAAGCTGTGGGCGGCCGACGAATCGATGCCCGTCACCAGCTTGAAGTCGAAGACGAGATAGCGGCACTCGGGATGACGGCGCAGCAGCGCCTTGACATGCAGATAGAGCCGGTTGGCCGAGCCGAAGAACAAATAGCTCTGCAGGTTAAGGCCTTGGATTTCGCGGCCATGCGCCGCCAGCGTACGCTGATCCTCAAGTGATCGATCGAGCGAACTGCGATATTCGGAGCCATCGAAACCGTATTTGATCGAGGATACCCGCGATACGCTGAGCGCAAAGGTGGCGCAGCCGATCACGATGCCGATCAGCACGCCGGCCACGAACCCCCATGTGAGAATAATGATGATGATTGCCAACAGGGACAGGTAGTCGAGCAGCGACAGCCGCTTGCGGGAGTCGACGATCCAGCGATGAAGTTGCTCCAAGCCGAGATACAGCAATAGGCCGCCGAGCACGAAGCGCGGCATATAGGCCAGCAGCGCGGGGTCGACGACGAGCATCAGCGCGGCTGCCGCCGCGACGGTGAGGCCCGAAAGCCGCCCCGTGGCACCGCTGTTGCGATTCAGGAGCGAACGACTGATCGAGATGCAGCCGGCATAGCCTCCCAGTACCCCGGCCAGGATATTGGCCGCCCCGGTCGCATTGAGCTCGCGTTCGATATCGGCTTCCCGATGTGCGGCGACTTCGAGGCCCGTCGTATTGAACAGGGTACTCACGGCCGTCACGAAGATCACAGCGATGAAATTGCCGATGAGTCCGGGCAGCGCCTGCCATGGATAGCCGTCGCTGAAGAAGGCCCAGGGTAAGGTCAGGTTGGCCTTGGGCGGCGATGCGAAGGTCCAGCCCATAGCCTGGGCCTCGATCACGGACACACCGGCGATCTTGAAAACTAGATGAGCCGCTATGACGCTCCCGATGAGAATCATCGGCAGGCCTAGTGGCTTACGGGACCGATGCCAGGTCGCATAGATGGTGAGTGCGACGGCTACCGCGGCCAGCAACTCGTAGAACATCATCGGATTGGCGAGTTTTGCCAGGTTCGCCCATTGCAGCTTGTAGCCGGTGATCACCTGAATGGCGCCGGTGACGATCAGGCAGGCGGTGGCTCCCAAAAATCCGCCGATCACCGGATAGGGCACATAGCGGATAGCGCGTCCCATGCGGGTAACGCCGAAGCCGCACAGCACAATGCCGGTGATGATCGTGGCCGAGGATAGGGTGATGAGCACCGGGCCAAGCAAGGCAGACGGTGCATCGGCCGTAACGATGTGCTCGACCAGAGCCGCCGCCAGGATGGCGGTGACGGCTGCGGTCGAGCTCTCGGGGCCGGCGACCGCGAAGGGGAACGAACTGCCAAGGGCGATCACGGCGGCTATGACGCTTGCAGAGATGAAGGTCGCGGCAATGCCGTAGGGCAGCAGCGAGGCCAGCGGCCCGGTGAAGATCAGCACCGAATAGGACAGGCCGAAGCTGATGGTGAGGACGCTGGCGATCAGGCCGCCGAACACGTCATTACGCCATGCGTGCAACACGCCCGGGCTGACAAGGGAGTCAGTCATGGGCGGCTACTTTCGCAATGACGGGCGATGAGGAGTGCGGGCCGGAAGTATGTCACGCGCGAACCTGTAGGAGCGCTGCGCGACAGGCGCAACCGCCGCCGTCTCTGGTAGACGACGGTGAGATGTACGGACAAGACTATTTTTATGACAGTCCGCGGGAAAGACGGTCAGTTTGTTAGTTGATGACCAGCTCCGTGCCGGTCAGGCGGCGATAGGCCTCCAAATAGCGCTTGCTGGTGGCGTCGATCACCTCAGGGGGGAGCGGCGGCGGCGGAGCTTCGCCGTTCCAGCGGCCGGCGCGGCGCTCGATGTCGAGATAGTCGCGCAGCGGCTGCTTGTCGAAGCTCGGCTGCGGCTGGCCCGGTCTATAGACGTCGGCGGCCCAGAAGCGGGAGCTGTCGGGGGTCATCACCTCGTCGATCAGGATGATGCGGCCACTGCCTTCCCTGCCGAATTCGAACTTGGTGTCGCCGATGATGATGCCTGCCTCGCGGGCGATCTCTTCACCCTGGGTGTAGACGGCGCGAGTCATGCTCTCGAGCGTGAAGGCATCCTCCTCGCCGATAATCTCGCGCATCCGGGCGATGGTAATGTTCTCGTCATGGCCGGTCTCGGCCTTGGTGGCCGGGCTGAACACCGGCTCGGCGAATTTCTGGCTTTCGAGCAGCCCGGCATCGAGCTTCTCACCGGCCAGCGTGCCTGACGCGGCATATTCCTTCCAGGCCGAACCCGAAATGTAGCCGCGGATCACGCACTCGATCGGGAAGACGGTGGTGCGGCGGCACAGCATGGCGCGACCGGCCAAAGCGGCCCGGTGACCTGCGAGCGCCGGCACCTGCCCGATGATCTCGTCGGCATCCGCCGAGATCATGTGATGCGGGACCACGCCGCCAAGCTGGTTGAACCACCAGGCGCTGATCTGGGTCAGCACCGCGCCCTTCATCGGGATGGTTTCGTTCATGACCACGTCAAAGGCGCTGATGCGGTCGGTGGTCAGCAGCAGCACGCGGTCGTCGCCGACGGAATAGATATCGCGCACCTTGCCGCGACCGATCTTGGGGAGGGGCAGGTCGCTGGTGGCCATTGTGGTCATGTCAGGGTCTTTCGAAAGCAGAGTCGTCCGGCGTCTGGCCGGCGGCGGCGTGATGAAGGAGTGGGCCTATTCCGGCAGCGGGATGAATTCGTGTTCGTTGGGCACATGGGCGAAGCGGCCGGTCTTCCAGTCCTCTTTCGCCTGCTCGATGCGTTCCTTGCTGGAGGACACGAAATTCCACCACAGATGCCTCGGCCCTTCCAACGCGTCGCCGCCGAGGAACATCATGCGGGTCTTGCGCGTCGCCTTGATGGTGATCGCGTCGCCGGGCCGGAAGATCAGCAGTTGCGGCCCCTCATGGCGGTCGCCGGCGATCTCTACCTCGCCATCGACCACATAGACTGCGCGTTCCTCATGGTCGGGATCGAGCGGCACGCTTGTGCCGGCCTCGACGGCCACTTCTGCATAGAACCATGGCGACACCATCGACACCGGCGACGCTTTGCCAAACGCCTTGCCGGCGATCACGCGTGCGGTGAAGCCGGTATCGGTGATGGTCGGCAGGCTGTCCGCGGCATAATGCTGGAACGACGGCGCGATTTCCTCGGAGCCCTTGGGCAGCGCGATCCAGCTCTGCAGGCCCAGCATCTTCTGGCCGTCGCGGCGTTGCACGTCCGGCGTGCGCTCGGAATGGGCGATGCCCTTTCCGGCGGTCATCAGATTCATGGCACCCGGCTGGATCTCGCGGACATTGCCCTCGCTGTCGCGATGCATGATCGCGCCGTCGAACAGATAGGTGACGGTGGCGAGACCGATATGCGGATGCGGTCGCACATCCATGCCCTTGCCGGAGATGAACTGCATCGGGCCGAAATGATCGAAGAAGATGAACGGGCCGACCATCTGGCGCTTGCCGTGGGGCAGGGCGCGGCGGACGAGGAAGCCGTCGCCGAGATCGCGGGTGCGCGGCACGATCACAAGCTCCAGCGCGTCGCAGGTCTGCGCGTCGCCGAGGATCGGATCTTCTGAAGGTTGCCAGCTCATGAGGGCTCCATAGGGTTGGGTCCATCATAGCAGCATTTGGCGGGGCGGGTAAAAGGGGCTCAGCCCGGATGGATCGCTCCGTCCGGACTGAGGAATGGCTGTGCTTACAGCGGTTTGATCTGGACCTTGCGGAATTTCACCACGCCGGAGCCGTATTGCAGGGCGATCGGGCCGGCGGCGTGCTTGGTGTCCTCGACATCGACGGTCTTTTCGCCGTTCAGGATGACCGTGAGCTTCGGGCCCTTCGCCGTGATCTCATAGGTGTTCCACTTGTCCGCCGCCTTGGGCATCGGATTGACCTTGGCCACATCGACGATGGCGCCGGTGCCGTAGGACGGGTCGGGCCGCTTGTCGAAGATGTTGACCTCGTAGCAGGTCTTGCCATCAATCACCTTCGGGTTATCGCAGCGGATGAAGATGCCGCTATTGGCTTCGGCATCGGTCCAGAACTCGGCTTTGATCTGGAAATCCTTGTAGGGCGTCTTGCTGACGAGATAAGCGAGATCCTTGCCGGAGAGCAGCTTGTCGGCGGCGAGCGCGCCGTCCTTCATTTCCCAGTTGGCGTCGCCGACCTTGTCCCAGTCGCCCATCTTGGTGCTATCGACCAGCGTGACCCAGCCGTCAGACTGGCTCATGGCAGGCTGGATTGTCGTAAGAGCCGCAACGCCGATAACGAATCCGGCTGCAATCGCTGTAACGCGCAACATAAAGGTCTCCTCCTGTTTGCTTTTTATTGGCGTGACGTTAGCCACGGGAGAATGCGGTTGTAAATCTACTTCACATTGTGCGGTGCGTTAACGCTTGATGCCTTGCGCTTAGCTGCAGGGCCGCGGGTCGTTCGTTCGTTCAGCAGCACCTGTTGCATTGCCTGGACGTTCGGCGAAGCCGCGCCCTTGCGCCAGATCAGCACCGTCTCGGCGTGATTCTCGCCGCGCGGCAGGCGATGCACGGTGAGCCGCTTGCCCTCCGGGAATGTCGACAGCACGCTTTCCGGCAGCAGCGCGATGCCCATACCCGCGACTACGCAACCGAGCATGGCGTGATAGGAGCCGAGTTCGATGGTGCGCTCGGGCATCTCGCCGCGCTTTGCATACCAGTCTTCCAGCCGCTTGCGATGCGGGCAGCCGTTCTCGAACACCAGTACCGAGCGCGGCGCGCTGTCCTTGCGCCCGATCGGCGGATGGCGTGGCGACGACACGATCACCGGCTCCTCGTCGAACGCATGCATGCGGTCGAACGGCGCCGCGGCAATCGGCTCGGCCACGAAGGCGGCGTCGAGATCACCGGCAAGGATGCCTTTCGCGAGGGTCTCCGGATTGCCGATGCGCATTTCGAGTTGCACGTCGGGATAGCGGCGGTGAAATTCATTGAGCGGTCCGGGCAAGCGCACCGCCGCGGTGCTCTCCATGGCGCCAAGGCGGAAGACGCCGCGCGGCCGTGGGTCCTGCACCGCGTCGCGGGCCTCGTCGGCCAGCGCCAGCAGCCGGTCGGCATAGCCGAGCAGCGTTTGGCCCGCGGGCGTCAGATGCAGGCGCTTGCCTTCGCGCACGAACAACGCCGTGCCGAGATCGTCCTCGAGCTGACGCACCCGCGTCGTCACGTTGGACTGCACGCGGTGCAACCGTTCCGCGGCGCGCGTCACACCGCCTTCGCGCACAACGGCGCGGAAGATGCGCAGCTCGGACAGATCCATACATCTCTCCATGAGATCGAAATGATCTTGATTATTCATTTTATGGGATGAAAAGCGCCGGGTAAACCATCATGGCCAACGTCACAGCGTAAGCGGAGAGGGGTGGCATGATCGACGATGAACCCGAACCGCACGCGTACGGCGCGCGCCACCTGACGCCGCTGCAATGGACCGCGCTAAGGCGATCCATCATCCGGCGCGCTCATGCTGAGCGTGGCCAGATGTTGCGTTCGGTCGCGATCGCTGCCATCGCGGCCATGCGTCACGGCTGGCGATGTCTGCGCGAGCGGCAACAGGCGCGTGACGAACTACGCTCTATGAGCGATTACGAATTGCGCGATATCGGCGTGGCCCGCGCCGGTATTGATGCGGTGACCCGCCACAGCAACGACGACGCGCCACAACGATCACATCAAAACTGGAGAGCCATGATGTCGAAAGCCTACTGGATTGTCCGCGTCTCGGTGCGCGACGACGGCCGTTATCCGGAATATCTCGCTGCGGCCAAGCCGGCGTTCGACAAGTTCGGCGCACGGTTCATCGTGCGCGGCGGCGCCTTCGAAACCATGGAAGGCGACGCCCGCGATCGCAATGTGGTGGTGGAATTCGCCGACCGCGCGACCGCAACCGCCTGCTACCGTAGCCCGGAATACGAAACCGCCAGATCCATCCGGCAAAAATACGCCGAGGCCGATTTCATCATCATCGACGGCGCCTGATGTCCGTTAGCGTCCCATCGCCGTCGCCGTTGCCACGCGGTCGAAAGTCTCGAGCGAGAGGATCGCATCCGCAAATTTCTCGGCGCGATTGTTCAGCACGGGGCGCGCGAGCTGCAGGAACTTCTGCTGCATGGCGGCGGCATCGGGAAACGATGTCGGCTCGCCCGATGGATCGGCATAGATGCGCTCATGCACGCCATCCTCGGTGGTGATGCTGACGCGGGCGCCGAACGGATGGCGCTTGCCTTCGAGGCGTTCGTCCTGAACCACGTCGAAGCGGTCGGCCAGCGTGTTGATCGCGCTGTCGCCGAGGCGCTTGTAGTCGTCCCAGCCGAAGCTGCCCTGATCGAGCGCGAGCGCGCCGGTGAAGAACATCGAGAACTGGCCGCCAACGATGGAGGTCGGGTGACGTTTGGTGGCGGCGTCGCCGGTCAGCGTGATGCCGTTGCGATGCAATCCGATCTCGACGCGCTTGACCTGCTCGGGCGTCAGATTGTGCTCGCGCCGCATCGCCACCAATGCGTCGATGGCGGCATGCGTGTAGCGGCAGCTCGGATAGGGCTTGATGCCGATCTTCATGGTCTCATAAACCGAGCCGAGATCGGCCACGGCCTTTTCCGGATGCGCGTTGTCGCTGTAGCCGACCAGGAGGCCATGCTTGCCCTCGACGGATTCGGTCGCGCCGATGAAGTCGTTGCGCGCTAAAGTCGCGGCGATTACGCCGTTCATGGCGGCCGCGCCGACCTGGTAGCGCTTGTTCCAGGCGCCGTTGACGAGGAACTGCAGCGAACCCGCCGCTTGGCTGCCCGACACGCCGAAGGCTGAAATCAGCTGATCCTTCGACAGGCCGAACAACTTGCCGGCTGCAGCCGCAGCACCATAGGTGCCGGCGGTGGCAGTGGGGTGGAAGCCCTTGGCATAATGCGAGGTCGGGTCGAGGGCGTTGCCCAGCCGGCAGCAGACTTCATAGCCGGCGACGATGGCTGTGAGCACCTGCTTGCCCGATGCGCCGACCATTTCGCCGACGGCGAAGGCGGCGGGTACCACGGGGGCGCTCGGATGCAGCGAGGAATCGGCATGGGTGTCGTCGAAATCGAGCGAGTGGCCGAGCGCGCCGTTGAGCAGGGCGGCCACGGCGGGTGTCCAGGTCTTGCTGTCGCCGAACACGGTGGAGTCGCCCTTGCCGTCCAGCGACAGGGCTTCCAGCATCTTCAGCAGTGAGGGGGTAGATTCAGCCTCGCTGCGGGCACGGATGGTGCTGCCGAGATAATCGAGGGTGAGAACCTTGGCGCGCTCCAGCACGTCCTGTGGAATGTCGTCGAACTTCAGGTCCGCGACATAGGCGGCAAGCGTTGCGGTCTCATTGGCCATTGTGTTTCCTCACTCTTGTTGAAATAGCCTTAGGCGGACCAAATCGGCGTTTCAAGCGGCCATGGCGACGCGTGGGGCAGCCATGCTGAAAGCGGTTCGCCGATATCCCTTTCAAGGATCAATTTGAGACATGTCCGCATCGAAGCAAATCCTCGGATTGTTAAAGCGGGCGGTTGCTTTTTTCCGGGCGCGCAAGGTCGAACTGGGGCTCGGCATCCGGGTGACGGCCGCCGCGCTTGCTGCGCTGATCGTGGCCCTGACCGTCGGGCTCAAACTGCCGCTCTGGGCCGTGCTGACCGCGATCATCGTCACCCAGATGAGCGTCGGGCGGTCGCTGAAGGCAACACGTGATTATCTGGTCGGCACGATCGGCGGCGCCATCTATGGCGGCGCGGTTGCGATCCTGATCCCGCATTCCAATGAAGGTGCGCTGCTCGCGGTGCTTGTGCTCTCCGTGGCGCCACTGGCCTTCATCGCGGCGATCAATCCGAGCCTCAATGTCGCGACCGTGACGGCCATCATCGTGCTGCTGCTGCCGATGATGAACCACAACACGCCGCTGGAATCCGCCATCGATCGTGTGCTCGAAGTCACGGTCGGTGCCGTCACAGGTCTTCTGGTGTCGTTCCTGGTGCTGCCGTCGCGGGCGCATAGCCAAGTCCGGGCCAGTTCGGCGGAAGCGCTCGATCTGATCGCAACGGCGTTGACCGAACTGCTGGCGTCATTGACGCGCGGGCGCGACAATGAGGCACTGCACCGGTTGCAGGACGGCATCGGCCATGCGCTCACCAATCTGAATGCGATCGGAGCCGAAGCCGAACGGGAGCGTGCCGCGCATTTGTCCCGCGGACCCGATACAGGTCCCTTGCTGCGTACGACGCTGCGGCTGCGGCATGACCTGGTCATGATCGGGCGGTCCACGGTGGTGCCGTTGCCATCCGCGTTGCAGGTCAGGCTGGCGGGTCCGTTGTCGCGGGTCAGCGATGCGATGACGACGTTTCTGCATTCGACCGCCGTAGCACTGCGCAGCGGCACCGGCGCGCCGGCGATCTGGCCGGTGCAGACCGCACTACAGGCTTATGCAGGAGAGGTCGGTGCGCTTCGGCAAGAGGGGCTAACGCGCGGATTACCCGGCGATGTGGCTGAGCGCTTCTTTGCGATCGGCTTTTCGCTGGAACAAATGCGACAGAATTTGAAGGATCTCGAACGTTGCGTCGCCGAATGGGCCGAGACGGATCCGGTGAGCAAGGAGCCTATTGACGCGACTTGAGCAATGCCAAGGCGTGGAGCTGCAGCTTTTCCGGGTCGCGCTCCCCGCGCGATGCTTCATCGAGAATACTGCTCGAGAGCAACTGCACGGCGTCCGATGAAATCCGCAGCGGCAATTCATCGAGGCAGCGATCCAGGGCTGTGGACATCGCAGCGACCGTCTCCGGGCCGAACGACTGGTTTCGTTGGTCGTCAGCTTGGGGCGCCAGATCGGGAGATGCGACGTCACGAATGCGGGCGGAAAGCCGCGCCGCCTCGGCGAGTACGCGGAGGTAAATCAATCCGGCCTCGCTGAGCGCCTTTTCATCGATCTGTCCTGACCGCGCCACGGCGACAATCCGCGCGGCAAGGCGGCGGCGGTTCTCGGGCGTATCCGCGGACTCGCCTTCATGCGTCACAAAGGGCTGCCAAGCGGCGTCAAACGCGTGCGCCAGCGTGACTTTCAGCTCGTCGTTCTGCGGATCGATCTCGGTAAATGGCATATGGGCTAACGGGCTGCGATGACCCAGGTTCCCCACGGCCGCCACGGCAAATTCAGCGCGTGACCTGCCGCAGCATGGAACGGACCACCATTCGGTGAAACGGCTTGATGACCGTCAGGTAGATACGTCCGAGCCAGTTATGCATCAGCACGACGGTCGTTGCCGTAACGCGCTGGCCGGTACCGTCCGCTGCGACATCGACCACGACGCGAAAATCGAGATGATTGTCATTGAATCCCGCGATCAGACGCTGCGGCGTCTCGCTGAGCACAGGGAAAAAGCCGACCTTGTCGACATTGGCGTGACGCGCAGAGTGCGCCGTCTTCAGCCCGAAGGGCGCAACGATCAGATCCCGCAGCCGCATCAGGGCGTCCACCCAGGGCGGAGAGTGGCTGAGCATGCGGGTGGCGGCGTCGCGGGCGGTCAGGTCCGTCGTTTCGGTCGTGATACTGAAGGCGTCGGCGAATTGTGCGCCGGCCAGCAGGCTCTTGGTGTCGATCGTTGGGTGAACCATGGAGATGGTCATAGGACCTCCGTAGACTCAAGGAACGGCGCCGCACGCCGTTGGTTACGCCGCTCTGCAGCATAACATGTCTTTGCAGCCGGCACCGGATACTCCCTAAGATCACGGAAAAATCAGGCAAAGATCTACTTAGACAAGACCTGGTCAGGGAGGATTTGGGATGGCTTGGTTCAGGCTTGCTCCGCTCTGTCTGGTGCTGATCGCGCCGCTGTGCGCATCCGCGCAGGATTATCCCACCCGCCCCATCACGCTCGTTGTGCCATTCGCTGCCGGCGGCAGTTCCGATGTCAATGCACGGCTGATTGCCGAACAGATGAGCCGGCATCTCGGTCAGCCCATCGTGATCGAAAATATCGGCGGTGCGGGCGGGGCCGTGGCGCTGGCTCGCGTCGCGCAGGCCCCGCCTGACGGCTACACCATCGTGCAGGGCAATAGCGGCACCAATACTGCGGTCTACCTGTTCACACCCGATGTGAAATTCGCGCCGTCGGATTTTGCGGGCATCGGCATGTTCAACAAGAGTTCGGCTATGGTTGCCATCCGGCGCAATTTTCCGGCCGACAATCTCGCGCAATTCATCGCGCATGCGAAACAGAATCCCGGCCGTCTCAATATCGGCCACTCCGGTGTGGGCTCGCAGAACTATCTGTTCTGCAAGGCTTTCGTTCAGGCTGCGGGCATCGATGTCACGCTGGTCGGCTATCGCGGCGGCGGTCCGGCCCTGAATGATCTGATAGGTGGGCAGATCGATGGCATCTGCGATTCCTCGGCGTCGGTGACGCCGGCCATCCAGAGCGGTCTCATTCGCGCGATTGCGCTGGCATCCAGAACGCGGCTGCCGCATCTGCCTGACGTTCCGACCGCCAGCGAGGCGGGGTTGCCGCAATTTGAAATATCCGGCTGGTATGCGCTGTTCGCGCCGAAGGGCACGCCTGCGCCGATCATCGGGAAGCTCAATGCCGCGATGCGCGCTGCCGTTGCCAATCCCGATTATCAGAAACGGCTCGACGATCTCGGCTCGATGCCCGCTGCAGATGCCGAAATGGCGCCGGCCTACCTCGCGGCTTTCGTGCCGCAGGAGATCGAACGTTTTCGAAAGATGCTGGGCGACAGCAAGTGATCTAAGGCCGAACCACCTATGCAACGGTATAGTATGGCCGTCATCGCTTTCGTGTTATAAGAGTTTCAGTGCGGCTGTCGGTGGGGGAATAACTTGGCTTACGATCGTTCGACCGTTGAAGCGGTGATCCAGCATTATTTCGACGGCCTCTACGAGGCTGATGCCGACAAGCTTGGCGCGATCTTTCATCCGACCGCGGATCTGCGCTGGGTCGAGAATGGCGAGCTGAAAGTGCTGACTATGCCGGACTGGATGGCCATGGTTCGTACGCGGACCTCGGGCAAGGTCGATGGCAAGACCCGCGATGACCTCATTGTCACCATTGATCGCTCCGACGACAAGACAGCCTTCATCAAGGTGCGCTGCCAGCTGCCGCCGCGTTACTTCACCGATTACCTGATCGCGATGAAGCTGGCCGATGGCTGGCAGATCGTCTCGAAATCCTATCGCTACGACGTGAAGGACTAACAGGCGCAGGCATCCTGTCTGCGCCTGTAGAAGAGACGCGCCAGGTTCGGTTGCGCGACATTGGTTGTAAGTATCAAAAATTGCGATTGATCCCGGTCGGAATCCGTTCGCGGGCTTGACCTAAGTCAATCGCTGTGGCGGCGGAGTGAGCTAGTCATGATGGTGTGAGGATGCTCTGTGCCGATCGGGCGCTGCGCGTCCTGCCTGACGAGCCGCCGCGAGACGAGCAGGGGATGACCGGATGATCGCGCAATTGACCAAATCGGAGCGGCAGCTCGCGCTCATCATCCTGCTGGCTCTCACGATTTGCGGCCTCGCGATGGCGATCGCCGGCCGCCAGGACCCGCTCGGCGTCCATGGTGCGATTGTCATGCTGGCGGGGATCGCCGGCATCTTCGGTGTCATTTATGTCTATTACGAGCCAGAGCCGGACGAGGCCCGGCTGGCGCTATATTACGATGACCCTACCAAATTGGCGATCATCCTGGCGATGATCTGGGCCGTGATCGGCATGTTCATCGGCGACTGGGTTGCTTGGCAGCTGGTGTTTCCCAATCTGACGTTCGATGCCGGCTGGTCGAGCTTTGGCCGTATCCGTCCTGCGCATACCAGCGCGGTGATCTTCGGCTTCGGCGGCAATGGGCTGATTGGCACCTCACTCTATGTGCTCCAGCGCACCTCGCGCGCGCGGTTGCCGGATCAGATCAGCCCGTGGTTCGTGCTGCTCGGTTACAATCTGTTCTGCGTGCTCGCCGCCACCGGCTATCTGATGGGTGTCACCCAGTCGAAGGAATATGCCGAGCCGGAATGGTATGCCGACCTTCTGCTGGAAATCGTCTGGATCGTCTATTTCGTCATCTATATGCGGACGCTGGCGCGGCGGAAGGAGCCACATATCTACGTCGCCAACTGGTACTACATGGCCTTCATCCTGGTGGTGGCGATTCTGCATACCGTCAATAATCTGGCGATGCCGGTCTCGTTCGGTCACGCCAAGAGCTATTCGGCCTTTTCCGGCGTGCAGGATGCGATGACCCAATGGTGGTACGGCCACAACGCCGTCGCTTTCTTTCTCACCTCCGGCTTCCTCGGCATGATGTATTACTATCTGCCGGTGCGCGCGGGTCGGCCGATCTATTCCTACCGGATGTCGATCATCTCGTTCTGGGGCATCACCTTCATGTATATGTGGGTGGGCTCCCATCACCTGCATTACACGGCGCTGCCGCAATGGGTGCAGACACTCGGCATGACTTTCTCGCTGATGCTGCTGATTCCGTCCTGGGGCTCCGCCGGCAACGCTCTGCTGACGCTGAACGGCGCCTGGTACAAGGTGCGCGACGATGCGACGCTGCGTTTCATGATGGTGGCTGCGGTGTTCTACGGCCTCACCACGTTCGAGGGATCGTTCATGGCGATCCGTTCGGTGAATTCGCTGTCGCATTACACCGACTGGACCGTCGGCCACGTCCATGCCGGCGCGCTCGGCTGGGTGGCGATGATCACTTTCGGTTCGATCTATGCGTCGGTGCCGTGGCTGTGGAAGCGCGAGCGGATGTATTCGCCGGCGCTCGTCGAATGGCACTTCTGGCTCGCTGTCGCCGGCCTCTTCACATACGTCTTCGCGATGTGGAATTCAGGCATCATCCAGGGCTTGATGTGGCGCACCTATAACAGCAGCGGCACGCTGTCTTATTCCTTTATCGAGACAGTGATCGCGATGAAGCCCTATTACGTTGCGCGCGCGGTCGGCGGGTTCTTCTTCTTCGCTGGTGCGGTGATCGGTCTCTACAACATCGTCATGACTATCCGCACTGCTGATCAGCCGGCCGATGAACGCGCCGCAGATCGTCCGGCGGCACAGCCCGCTGGCGTGCCTGCGCTGCAGCCGGGAGAATAGCGATGGGTTTGTTCGGCCTGCACTACAAGCTCGAACGCAAGACGATGAGTCTTGCCATCGGTATCATCATTGCCGCTAGCATCGGCGGCCTCATCGAGATCGTGCCGCTGTTCACGATCCATCAGACGGTGGAAGATGCACCGGATATGCGCGTCTATACGCCGCTCGAAATCGCCGGCCGCAACATCTACATCCGCGAAGGCTGCTACGCCTGTCATTCGCAGATGATCCGCACATTGCGCGACGAGGTCGAGCGTTACGGGCCATATTCGCTCGCGGTCGAATCCAAATACGACCATCCGATGCTGTGGGGCTCGAAGCGTACCGGACCGGATATCGCGCGCCTCGGCGGCAAATATTCCGACGAATGGCACGTCAAGCATCTGATCAATCCACGCGACGTGGTGCCGGAATCGGTGATGCCGTCTTATGCCTATCTCACGCGGGCGAAGGCGCGGATCGACGATCTCGGCCTGCATCTGGCCGCGCTGCGCAAGGTCGGCGTGCCCTATACGGATGAGATGATCGCCAACGCATCCAACGATGCCTATGGCCAGACCACGCCGGATACGCCTTTCGCAGAAGGTGTCACCAAGCGCTATGGCGAGGCGACCAATGTGCGCGCCTTCGATGGCCAGCCCGGCGAGCCCACCGAGATGGATGCGCTGGTCGCTTACTTGCAGATCTTGGGCAAGCTGACTGATGCGGCTCACAAGGCCAAAACGGCTGCGGCGGGAGAGTGACGATGGAGCACGAGGCCACCGTCTGGTTCGCGAAGTCCTTCGGGCTGTTCTATCTGATCGCCATGTCTGTTGGCGTGGTGGTCTATGCCTATTGGCCGAAGAACAAAAAGTCGTTCGACTCTGCGGCGCAGTCGATCCTTGATCCTTCCGTTGAGGACAAGCCATACGAGGCGAAGCGATGGCAGTAGAGGAACGCGACCCCGTCTCCGGTTATCTCACCACCGGTCACGAATGGAATGGCATCAAGGAACTGAACACGCCGGTGCCGCGTGCGGTGGTCTTCTTCCTCTGGGCGACCTTTCTCTATTCGGTCGTGTACTGGATCCTGATGCCGGCCTGGCCGCTCGGCGTGACCTATACCAAGGGCCTGCTCGGGATCGACCAGCGCAACGTCGTGGCCAAGCAGATCAAGGACGCGGCCTCGGACCGCGCCAAGTGGAGCAAGCTGATCGAGACCGAAAGCTTCGAAGCTATCCAGGCCGATCCGAAGTTGATGAAGATCGTGCGGCAGACCGGCGCAACTTTGTTCGGCGATAATTGTGCGGCCTGTCATGGCCGCACCGCCGAGGGCGGCAACGGCTTTCCAACGCTGGTGTCGCAGGCCTTCCTGTGGGGCGGCACGCCCGATGCGATCGCCGAGACGATCCGCGTTGGCATCAATTCGCCGCACAAGGACTCGCGGACCTCGCAGATGCCGGCCTTCGGCCGTGACGGGATGTTGAAGCGCGAGCAGATCGACGATGTCGTCGACTATGTCCGCAGCCTGTCGAATCCCGCGGTGGCCAAGGCGATCGCGCCCGCGAAGCTCGCCAGCGGCAAGGCGGTGTTCACCGACAATTGCGTCGCCTGCCACGGCGAGAACGCGACCGGCAATATCGAACTTGGTGCGCCGAACCTGCGTGACAATTTCTGGATCTATAGCGGTGACACCCAGTCGGTCTTCACGACTGTCTGGGGTGGCCGGCAAGGTCATATGCCGAGCTGGGATTCGCGACTGTCGGCGCTCGATCGCAAGATCCTCGCGCTCTATCTCGTCAACCTCAGGGCTGCCGGGCCATGAATGTAGCAGCGATGAAGCACGTCAACGCGAAGGTCTGGGTCTGGATGGCGATTGCTGCCGGTCTGCTACTGGTGCTGATGGCCAATGCGCACATGGTCTATGTGGCGTTCTCGTCGCAGCCCGACTGTATCGATCACGTCAAGCGCGGCGCCAGTGTCGCGGAAGCCGGCCAATTCAGTGCGGCGTCCTCGTCATGCACGCCGCGTCATTGAGATTGCGAGGTCGAAGATGACTCTTCCAGCCGTTGCCCCTCCGCTGCCGCCCTCGGTGTCGTGGAATCGCCATGTCGCGCCATCCGTCGCCTTTGACTGGCTCAAAGCCGGCTGGCGCGATCTGACAATTATCCCGTCGGTGAGCCTCAGCTATGGCGTGCTGGTTTTCGCGGTCTCGGTCGTCCTGGTCGGCGGGTTGTTCGCCTTTGGCTGGGACTACATCCTGTTTCCGGCCTTTGCCGGCTTCATGGTGGTCGGGCCGGTACTCGCCATCGGACTCTATGAGAAGAGTCGCCGGATCGCCGCCCATGAGCGTGTCTCGCTGTTGCAGATGATTCTCGTCCGGCCGAAGTCGGGCGGGCAGTTGCTATTCGCGGGCCTCTTGTTGTGCTCGCTGATGTTGGTCTGGATCCGCGCCGCGGTGATCATCTACGCGCTGTTTTTCGGCATGAACCCGTTTCCCGGCCTCGATGGCGTCGCTTCCATGCTGTTCACCACACCCATCGGGTGGGCGATGCTGATCGCCGGCACCGCGGTCGGCGGCATCTTCGCGGCATTCTCGTTTGCGATCAGCGTGTTCGCCATTCCCATGCTGCTCAACGAGCGCGTCGATGCGCTCACCGCCATGGGCACGAGCATGGGGATGGTCTGGGCCAATCTGCCGGTCATGCTGACCTGGGCGGGAATCGCGCTGGCTTTGTTCTTGATCAATGTCATGACCGGCCTGCTCGGTATGATCGTCGTGTTTCCCGTGCTCGGTCACGGGACATGGCACGCCTATGTGGCGATGAAGCCGGGTGTCGAGGTGCCCGGCCCGAACTGAGAAGCGAGGTCTCCGATGAGTTGCTGTGGCTCAGGAGCAGAATTGGCCATACTGGCGGCGCCGGATCCGCGCGAAGTCCTGCTGGTCAGCCGTACCATTGCCGGCGGTTTGAGGCAGACCGATCTCTCGGTGCCGGACGTTCACTGCGGCGCCTGTATCCGCACGGTCGAACAAGCGCTTGGTGCGCTTGACGGCGTAACATGGGCGCGGGTGAATCTCTCGACCAAGCGCGTCACCATCAAATGGCGCGCCGATGCCGCACCGCCGCCTTTCATCGAAACGCTGCGCAAAGTCAGCTATGAAGCGCATCTGTTCGAGGTCGACGGCGATGCCACGGATACGACGCTGTCGGAACTGATCCGTGCGCTCGCGGTATCGGGCTTTGCGGCCAGCAACATCATGTTGCTATCGGTCTCGGTGTGGTCCGGTGCCGAGCCCGCGACGCGCGATCTGTTCCACGGTATCTCTGCGCTGATCGCGCTGCCGACGCTGATCTATTCCGGCCGGGTATTCTTTCGCTCGGCCTGGCAGGCACTGCGTCACGGTCGCACCAATATGGATGTGCCAATCTCGCTCGGCGTGTTGCTGGCCTTCGGCATGAGCCTGTATGAGACTGCGATCCATGGTCCGCATGCCTATTTCGATGCGTCGGTGTCGCTACTGTTCTTCCTGCTGATCGGCCGCACCCTCGATCACATGATGCGCGAGCGCGCGCGTGTCGCGGTGAAGGGGCTCGCACGCCTGGCGGCGCGCGGTGCGCTGGTTCTGCAGAGTGACGGTGCGCAGATCTATCTGCCGGTCGGTGAAATCACTGTGGGTATGACCATCATGCTTGCTGCCGGCGAGCGCGTGCCGGTCGATTCGCAGGTGACCAAGGGTCTGTCGGAACTCGATGTCTCGCTGGTCACCGGTGAGAGCGTGCCGCAGCCGGCACTGCCGGGTTCAGTGCTGCGCGCGGGTACGCTGAATCTCACAGGGCCTCTGATCATCACGGCGACAGCCTCGGCCAACGAGTCGTTCCTCGCGGAAATGCTGCGGATGATGGAAGCCGCAGAGCAGGGCCGTTCGGTCTATCGCCGCATCGCCGATCGTGCGGCCGGGCTTTATGCGCCGGTGGTGCATCTCACCGCGGCTATCACGCTGGTCGGCTGGCTCATCGTGTCGGGCGACGTGCATCGCGCGATCACCATTGCGGTGGCGGTGCTAATCATCACCTGTCCCTGCGCGCTTGGCCTCGCGGTGCCGATGGTGCAGGTGGTTGCTGCGCGGCGGCTGTTTGAGAGCGGCATCATGATCAAGGATGGCGGGGCGCTGGAGCGTCTCGCCGAGATCGATACTGTGGTGTTCGACAAAACGGGGACGCTAACGCTCGGCAATCCCCGTGTCGTCAATGCGGAAACGATCGCGCCCGCAACGCTGGCGCTGGCCAGCGCGGTCGCCGCATATTCGCGGCATCCCTATTCGCGTGCGCTCGCCGCGGCCGTTCCGACGGTGCAGGCCTCGATTGCGCTCGATGATGTCTCCGAACATCCGGGCTGCGGCATGGAAGCGCGTCTCGGCGGCAGCGTGCTGCGCCTCGGGCGGCCGGAATGGGCCCTCACCGATACCAGCGGTATGGATCTCGATGGCTCTTCCGTCGTGTTGTCGCGCGATGGACAATGCGTGGCGGATTTCCGCTTCGAGGATCGGTTGCGTGCGGGCGCGGCTGAAACGGTCGGCGCATTGAAGCGCGACGGACTGTCAGTCGAGGTTGTCTCGGGCGATCGCGAGACGCCGGTGCGGACACTCGCTGCAGGCATGGGCGTGCCATATTTCGCCGGCGTGCTGCCGGGCGGCAAGGCGGCGCATGTGGCCGAGCTGGCATCCGCCGGCAAGAAGGTGCTGATGGTTGGCGACGGTCTCAACGACACGCCGGCGCTGATGGCCGCGCATGCGTCGATGGCGCCGGCATCGGCTGCCGATGTCGGGCGCAACGCGGCAGATCTCGTCTTCTTGCGCGAGGACCTGTCCGCGGTGTCTCAGGCAATCGCGGTCTCGCGCGAGGCCGGGCATCTCGTGCGGCAGAATCTCGCTCTGGCAGTCGGCTACAATCTCATTGCGGTGCCGATCGCGATCATGGGTCACGTCACGCCGCTAGTTGCCGCGATTGCGATGTCCGGTTCGTCCATCGTTGTGGTGGCCAACGCGCTGCGGCTGCGTGGCCGCGGCAAGTCCGACAAGTCTCAGGGCGCGAGCGCATCAACGCCGCGAATGGCGGTCAGAATGGAGCCGGCGGAATGACAGACTATTTCTATCTGATTCCGATCGCCATCGGGCTTGGCCTGTGCGGCCTCGCGGCGTTCCTGTGGTCGCTGAAATCAGGCCAGTATGACGATCTGCAGGGCGCCGCCGAACGCATCCTGCATCAGGATGATGTGCCGCTGTCGCATTAGCGAAGTAGATGCCGGTTCGCGTCAGGGAAACGAGTCAAAACAAAAAGAAAGAGCCCCGGTTCTGCTCAGAACCGGGGCTCTTTCTTCAGCGGCAGTGTTGCTTACGGCTGGATCGCCGAGGCGTCGCGGCTGGCGAACTGCCGGTTGATCGAGATCGCAAGCAGGGTCACGACCGCGCCCGACAGCAGATACACGCCCGACGAGGACAGGCCGAAGCGGCTCGACATCACCAGCGCCACGAATGGTGCGAAGCCGGCGCCGAACAGCCAGGCAAGGTCGGTGGTGAGCGCCGAACCGGTGTAGCGGAAGCGCTTCGAGAAGCTCGATGCGACCGAGCCCGACGACTGACCGAGCGACAGGCCGAGCAGGATGAAGCCGGTCACCATGAAGGCCAGTTCGCCGACGATGCCGCCGTCCAGCATCTGCGGTGCGAAGCCGCTGAATACCGCGATGGCAATCGCCGAACCGGTCAGCAGCGTGCGGCGACCGACCTTGTCGGCGACATAGCCCGACACGATCATAGCGATGATGCCGAACACGGCGCCGATACATTCGACGATCAGGAAGCGGCCGGGTGCTTCGCGGGTGAACAGGAACACCCAAGAGAGCGGGAACACTGTGACCATGTGGAACAGTGCGAAGCTCGCCAGCGGTGCGAAGGCGCCAATCACCACGGTGCGGCCCTGCTGGGCAATCGTCTCGGTGATCGAGGACGGCTCGAGTTCACGGGCTTCGAACAGCTCGGTGTAGCCGGGCGTCACCACCATGCGCAGGCGGGCGAACAGAGCGACGACGTTGATGGCGAAAGCGACGAAGAACGGATAGCGCCAGCCCCAGTCGAGGAAGTCGTCAGCGGACAGCGTGTCGACGAAGAAGGCGAACAGCGCGCTCGCCACCAGAAGGCCGATCGGGGCGCCGAGCTGCGGGATCATGGCGTACCAGCCCTTCTTGCCTTCTGGCGCATTCAGCGCCAGGAGCGAAGCAAGGCCGTCCCAGGTGCCGCCCCAGGAAATGCCCTGGCCGATACGTGCAGCAGCCAGCAGCCAGGCCGATGCGACGCCAATGGATTCGTGACCGGGCAGGAAGGCGATGGCGACGGTGGCAACGCCGAGCAGGAACAGCGCGATGGTCAGCTTGGCGCCCTTGCCCTGGCTGCGATCGATAGCTGTGAAGATCATCGTGCCGATCGGGCGGGCGATGAATGCCAGCGAAAAGATCGCAAAGGAATAGAGAGTGCCGGTCAGCGGATCGAGATAGGGGAAGACGAGCTTCGGAAATACCAGCACCGAAGCGATCGCATAGACGAAGAAGTCAAAGAACTCGGAGGTCCGGCCGATGATGACGCCAATGGCGATCTCGCCCGGGTTAACCGCTCCGTGGCCATCCGCGTGCAGAAGGCGTGCGTCCCGTTCGATCGTCGATGACGTCTGCGCCATTTTTTCTATCCGTCGGTGGTGTGTTGAAGGTCATGCAATCGACGCCCAAAGGGCGACGTGAGGTTGACGATTTGTCGCGAACCGCGTCTTCGGACCATTGGACAAATTGTCCAATGTTGCCCTGCAGCAAATACGCCTAACCGTGCGCGCGAACGGACATTATGGAATGGGTAACACCTTGAGCCGCCTACGGATACTCCTTCTGCTGCCCTTGGTTGCCTTGCTGGGCGGATGCAATTTCGTCGTGATGAATCCTGCGGGTGACATCGCAGTGCAGCAACGCGATCTCGTGGTCATTTCCACGGTGTTGATGCTGCTGATCATCGTGCCGGTGATGGCCCTGATCGTGTTCTTCGCCTGGAAGTACCGGCAGTCGAATGCTGATGCGAAATACGAGCCGGACTGGGATCACTCGACCCATCTCGAGCTCGTCATCTGGTCGATGCCCCTCCTCATCATAATCTGTCTCGGCGCCGTGACCTGGTCCAGCACGCATCTGTTAGACCCGTATCGTCGGCTCGACCGGATTGCGCCCGGCAATGCTGCGAGCCTTCTTGAGCCGCTGCAGGTCGAAGTCGTCGCGCTCGACTGGAAGTGGCTGTTCTTCTACCCGGAATACGGCATTGCTACGGTCAATGAACTGGCCGCGCCGGTCGATCGTCCGGTGCGCTTCAAGATCACTGCTTCGTCGGTGATGAACTCTTTCTATATCCCCGCGCTCGCCGGCCAGATCTATGCGATGCCCGGCATGGAAACCAAGCTGCACGCGGTCATCAACAAGGCTGGCGTTTATGACGGCTTTTCGGCGAACTATAGCGGCGCCGGCTTCTCCGGCATGCGCTTCAAGTTCCATGGCGTCGATCAGGCCGGCTTTGATGCCTGGATCGCCAAGGCCAAGGCGAGCAACGAGACGCTGAGCCGCGAGGCCTATCTGGATCTCGAAAAGCCCAGCGAGAATGTGCCGGTTCGTCTCTATAAGGAAGTCGCGCCTGACCTCTACAAGGCGATCCTAAACATGTGCGCCCAGCCCGGCAAGATGTGCATGAGCGAGATGATGGCGATGGATGCGAAGGGTGGCCTCGGCCTCGCCAGCGCCCGCAACATTCTGCCGCTGAAATACAATATCTCGATGCTCGACGGCACAAGCTCGACGAAGAACTACGTCGCCAGCGTCTGTACCCTTGCCGAGGCCGCACGCGAAGCAGCCGATCACCGCTCGACGACGACTCCACTCGACCCGACACCGGTCACCGGTGCCGGTCTCGCGCGCCCGGGTGCCGCCCCCGCGCCGTTCAATTTCACGCCTGCGCCGCCGCCTGCCGAGCGGCGCGCTTCCAACACCTGATCGGGTCGATCTAAATGTCTGATACAGCCGCACTGGCAAATACCGGGCTTGCGAAGTTCATCTTCGGCCGCCTGACACTTGAGTCGTTTCCATATCATGAGCCGATTCTGGTCGCGACTTTCGCGATGGTCGCGCTCGGCGGCATCGTGCTGCTCGGCGCGCTGACCTATTTCAAGCTGTGGGGCTATCTCTGGAAGGAGTGGTTCACCAGCGTGGACCACAAGAAGATCGGCATCATGTATATGGTGCTGGGCATCGTCATGCTGCTGCGCGGTTTCGCCGACGCGATCATGATGCGCGCCCAGCAAGCCATGGCCTTCAACGGCTCCGAAGGTTTCTTGCCCGCCCATCACTACGATCAGGTGTTCACGGCGCATGGCGTGATCATGATCTTCTTCGTCGCGATGCCGCTGGTCACCGGCCTGATGAACTACATCGTGCCGCTGCAGATCGGTGCGCGCGACGTGTCGTTCCCGTTCCTGAACAATTTCAGCTTCTGGATGACCACCGGTGGCGCCATCCTTGTCATGATGTCGCTGTTCGTCGGTGAGTTCGCCAAGACCGGCTGGCTGGCTTATCCGCCGCTATCGAACATCGGCTACAGTCCGGATGTCGGCGTCGACTACTATATCTGGGCGCTGCAGGTGGCCGGCGTTGGCACGACGCTGTCGGGCATCAACCTGATTGCGACCATCGTGAAGATGCGTGCGCCGGGCATGACCATGATGAAGATGCCGATCTTCACCTGGACCTCGCTCTGCACCAACGTCCTGATCGTCGCGTCCTTCCCGATCCTGACCGCCGTGCTCGCGCTGCTCTCGCTGGATCGTTACGTCGGGACCAACTTCTTCACGAACGATCTCGGCGGCAACCCGATGATGTATGTGAACCTGATCTGGATCTGGGGCCATCCGGAGGTTTACATCCTGATCCTGCCGCTGTTCGGCGTGTTCTCGGAAGTGACCTCGACCTTCTCGGGCAAGAAGCTGTTTGGCTACACCTCGATGGTCTACGCCACGCTGGTCATCACGATCTTGTCCTATCTGGTCTGGTTGCATCACTTCTTCACCATGGGCTCGGGCGCCAGCGTGAATTCCTTCTTCGGCATCACGACGATGATCATCTCGATCCCGACGGGCGCGAAGATATTCAACTGGCTGTTCACAATGTATCGCGGCCGCATCCGGTTCGAACTGCCGATGATGTGGACGATTGCCTTCATGCTGACCTTCGTGATCGGCGGCATGACCGGCGTTCTGCTCGCAGTACCGCCGGCCGACTTCGTCCTGCATAACAGCCTGTTCCTGATCGCTCACTTCCACAACGTGATCATCGGTGGCGTGGTGTTCGGCATCTTCGCTGCCATCAACTTCTGGTTCCCGAAGGCCTTCGGCTTCAAGCTCGATCAGTTCTGGGGCAAGGTCTCGTTCTGGGGCTGGGTCCTCGGCTTTTACTTCGCCTTCATGCCGCTCTATGTGCTTGGTCTGATGGGCGTCACCCGCCGCCTGCGCACCTTCGACGATCCGTCGCTGCAGATCTGGTTCGTCATCGCCGCCTTCGGTGCGGTTCTGATCGCGATCGGCATCGGTGCTTTCCTCGTCCAGATCGCCGTCAGCATCTGGAATCGCGAGAAGCTGCGCGATACCACGGGCGATCCCTGGAACGGGCGCACGCTGGAATGGGCAACGTCGTCGCCGCCGCCGGATTACAACTTCGCTTTCACCCCGGTCATTCACGACAATGACTCGTGGTGGGACATGAAGCGCCGCGGTTATACGCGCCCGCTGGAGGGCTTCAGGCCGATCCATATGCCGAAGAACACCGGCACCGGCGTGATCCTCTCGATCTTGGCCACGGCGATGGGCTTCGCCCTGATCTGGTACATGTGGTGGCTCGCGGCCCTGAGCTTCGTTGCCATCGTCGGCGTCGCGATCTTCCATACCTTCAACTACAACCGTGACTTCCACATTCCGTTGGAGGACGTCATCCGTACCGAAGGCGAGCGTACGAAACTTCTCGCAGTGCAGGCCGCGTCATGAACGTACCGACCCAAACGATAAACGGCACTGAAGTGCCGGTCTTCTACGTCGTCGATGAACACGATCATCCGGCCGGTTCCAGCACCATGCTGGGCTTCTGGCTCTACCTGATGAGCGATTGCCTCATCTTCGCGATGCTGTTTGCTACCTTCGGCGTGCTCGGCGGTAGCTATGCCGCGGGGCCGGGGCCGAAGGATTTGTTCGACCTCAAGCTCGTCGCGCTCAATACCGCGATGCTGCTGTTCTCGTCGATCACCTACGGCTTCGCGATGCTGGAAATGATGAAGGGCAGAGTGAAGTCGACCCAAATGTGGCTCGGCATCACCGGCCTGTTCGGCCTCGCGTTCCTCTGCATCGAACTCTATGAGTTCCATCACATGATCCACGAAGGTGCTGGCCCCTGGCGGAGCGCCTTCCTGTCGTCCTTCTTCACGCTGGTAGGCACCCACGGCCTGCACGTCACCTTCGGCATCATCTGGCTGGTGACGCTGATGGTGCAGGTCGCCCGTTTCGGCCTGATCGAGGCGAACCAGCGGCGGTTGATGTGCCTGAGCATGTTCTGGCATTTCCTCGACGTCGTCTGGATCGGCGTCTTCACCTTTGTTTATCTGCTGGGAGTGCTGCGATGAGCGCCGATGCACATGCCGCGCACGGACATGGTCACGATGACCACGGCCACGATGACGGCCGCGACCATGGTTCGTTCAAGTCGTATATGACTGGCTTCGTCCTCTCGGTCATCCTTACCGCCATTCCATTCTGGCTGGTGATGACGGGCGCGATCGAGAACAAGAACTGGACCATCGCGATCGTCGTTGCGTTCGCTGTGGTGCAGATCGTGGTTCACATGGTCTACTTCCTGCACATGAACACGACGTCGGATGCCGGCTGGACCATGATGGCGCTGATCTTCACGATCATCATCGTCGTGATTGCGCTGAGCGGTTCGCTCTGGGTGATGTACCACCTCAACGTCAACATGATGCCGGTTCACGACATGAGGAATATGCCCTGATGGCCACGGCGCGCGCCAACGACGGGATCGTCGTAGGCCGCCCGGCCAGACAGGAGTCGTCTGAATCGAAAATGGAATCCGGGCGGTCGCCACGTAGCGCGACAACCCTCATGGTGCTGGGCCTGCTGGCACTGCTCGGTATCGCGGGATTGACCGCGCTGGGCATCTGGCAGGTCGAACGCCGCGCCTGGAAACTGGATCTGATCGCACGTGTCGATCAGCGCAGCCACGCCGCGCCCGAAGCTGCACCCGGGCCTGCGGCGTGGCCTGCGATCAATCGCAATGACGATGAATATCGTCGCGTCAGCGTCACCGGGCGGTTTGTGCCGGGCGCCGATACTCTGGTGCAGGCTGTCTCGGATCTCGGCGCCGGTTTCTGGGTGCTGACGCCGCTGCGCACCGAGGCCGGATACGCTGTGCTGGTGAATCGGGGCTTCGTCAGCCCGGACGAGCGCAAAGCCGACGCATTCGCGGCGCCCGCGACGCTGGTGTTGGTGACGGGCCTGTTGCGCGTCACCGAACCGAAGGGCGGGTTCCTGCGCTCAAATGATCCCGCTGCCCAGCGCTGGTATTCCCGCGACGTCGAGGCGATTGCCGCCAGCCAGACGCTCGGCGCCGTCGCCCCCTATTTCATCGATTCCAATGCCGCGCTGGACGCACCGGGTCAGCCCCATGGCGGCCTGACCGTGATCGCCTTCCCGAACAACCACGTGGTCTATGCCATCACCTGGTTCGGCCTCGCTTTGATGCTGGCCGGCGGTGTCCTGTTCGTCGCTTACGACGAGTGGCGGATTCGGAAAAAATCACTACCTCGCGTATGACGTCTTGGATGATGCGCCGGTCCGATTGAGGCTGGCCGATCAAGCTGACGGGGCGAGATGCCGGGTTTGGGAGCAGAGAGCAAGGTGGGCACACCAGACGTCACAGGCGTCAGTGCGGTTGCCGGATCACCAGTCGACGCGACGGGTGTCACCACACCCGTTGCAGTCACGGCTCTGCCGCTCGACGAGACCACCAATATTAAGAACATCAATCTGCTGATCCAGTTGCGCTGGATCGCAGTAGTCGGGCAGGTCCTGACCATCGGCTTCGTGCATCTGGTGATGGGCATTTCGCTACCGCTGATGGCCATGGTCATGGTCCTGTGCGGCTCAGTATTCCTGAACGTCATCAGCCAGGAGTGGCTGCGCCAGCAGACCGACGCGCGTGACCGCGAACTGCTCCTGCTTTTGCTGCTCGACGTCGCGGCGCTGACCGCCCAGCTTTATCTGAGCGGCGGCGCCACAAATCCATTCATATCGCTCTATCTCCTGCAGGTTACGCTCGGGGCGATGTTGCTAAATGGTCGCTCGACCTGGGTCGTCGTTGTTGTTGCCTGTCTGTGCTTCGCCGGACTGATTGTATTTCATCGCCCGCTGGCGCTACCGGAAGCGCTGCGCGACGATCTGTTCGAGCTGCACATTATCGGCATGTTGATCTGTTTCGTGCTCGACGCGGCGCTGATCGTCGTTTTCATGACGCGCATTGCAGAAAACCTGCGCGAGCGCGACGAGGGTCTAGCAGCGCTGCGTCAGCAGGCCGCGGAGGAAGATCATATCGTGCGCATGGGCCTGCTCGCCTCCGGCGCTGCGCATGAACTCGGTACGCCGCTGGCGTCGCTGTCGGTGATCCTGAGCGACTGGCGCCGGATGCCGGAACTGGCAGGCAATCCGGAGCTAATGGAAGAGATCGCGGAAATGCAGGCCGATGTGCAGCGATGTAAATCGATCGTCACTGGCATTCTGATGTCGGCCGGCGACATGCGCGGCGAGGCGCCGGTTGTGACGACCGTCAATGGTTTCTTCGGCGAACTGGTCGAGGACTGGCGCGGTGCGCGCTCGATCAACACGCTGGTCTATGAGAATCGGTTCGGCGAGGACATGCCGATCGTGTCGGACTCGGCGTTGAAGCAGATGATCTTTAACGTGCTCGATAACGCCAACGAGGTATCCCCGCTCTGGGTTCGCCTCGCTATCGAGCGCGATGGCGATTCGCTGGTGCTGAAGGTCAGCGACATGGGACCGGGTTTCGCCAAGGAGATGCTGGCGAATTTCGGCAAGCCGTATAATTCAAGCAAAGGCCAGTCCGGGCGCGGGCTCGGTCTGTTTCTGGTGGTCAATGCTGTCCGCAAACTGGGCGGCACAGTAGTGGCGGAGAACCGGCCCGTGGGCGGCGCCCTGGTGTCGTTGTCACTTCCGTTGTCCGCCCTCGCGGTTGGAGCGCGCAAACATGTCGGATGAACGTCTGCTGGTCATTGTCGAGGATGACGAGGGTTTCGCGCGCACGCTGAAGCGATCGTTCGAGCGTCGCGGTTACACCGTGCTGCATTCCGAGGGCTTCGAGACCTTGACCGAGGTGCTCGGCGACAAGGTGCCGGGCTATGCGGTGGTCGATCTCAAGCTCGGCGGAGCCTCGGGCCTGGCCTGCGTCGAGGCGCTGCATGCGCTGAGCCCTGAGATGCTGATCGTAGTGCTCACCGGCTATGCCAGCATTGCCACGGCGGTGGAGGCGATCAAGCTCGGCGCGTGTCATTACCTCGCCAAGCCTTCGAACACCGACGATATTGAGGAAGCGTTCCAGAAGGCGACCGGCGATGTGCAAGTGGCGCTCACGGAACGTCCGACCTCGATCAAGACGCTGGAATGGGAACGCATCCACCAGACGCTGGTGGAGAGCGATTTCAACATTTCGGAGACGGCGCGCCGCCTCGGCATGCATCGCCGCACGCTGGCACGAAAGCTGGAAAAACGTCAGGTGAACTGAAGCCGCGGAAGGTTTGGTGAGCTAGCAGCGCCCCCGCTGCTAGCAACACCCCTGTTGCCGGAACCAGTGCGACACGGCGCTTTCGAACGGTGCCCAGGCGCGTTCGAACGCCTTGAACTGGGGCACGCTCTTGCGATAGAGCCCGCGCAACTCGGTCTCCATGGCCTCTAGGTCGACGCCGGTCGGCTTGCCATCGCGGCTGATGGTGCGCCCGTCGACCACGACATCGCGGATGCAGCTCGTATTGCCGCGCGCAAACAGCATGTCGATCGGATCGACCGGCATGATGGCATCGCGGTCGAGCTGACCGATATCGAGTGTCACGAAATCAGCGGCTTCTCCGGCGGCGAGCATGCCCGATCCCGGCGCGCCGATCGACTTCCGGCCGTTGCGGACGGCGAGCGTGAGAAACTCCGCACGACTCCATGTGCGGTCGAAGCCGAGGCCGTCATGCGCTATCTGCACGAGACGCATTTCGCGGATCGCATCATCGTCCTCGTCGAGGGCGACACCGTCGATGCCGACGGCGATCGGGCAGCCACGGCGATGCGCATCGGCAATCGGCGCAAGACCGGAATGCAGATGGAGATTGGAGCTGAAATTCGTCACGATGGTCGCGCCAGACTCGGCGATCATATCGAGTTCGTCCGGCCGGGCATGGATGCAATGGGCCAGCGTCAGCCGGTTCGATAGCAGGCCGATATCTTTCAGATAGCGCACAACGCGGCCCGGAAAGGCGCGATCGGCCCATTGCCGCTGATAGATGGTCTCAAGAAGATGCATGTGCACGCGCCGGCCGGTCGCGGCGGAGCGCTCGGCGATGGCTTCGAGCAGCGCAGGCGAGCACCACTGGACGCCGGCCGGACCGTATTGCACATCGATCATCGGACCAGCGATGGCTGCATGAATGGCTTCGACACGGTCGAGATATTCGGATGGTGTCGGGCTCGGACGAATGAACATGTCCTGGATCGTGCTGCGATCGTCCTCGGGCAATGCGGCAAGCACGTCGGCGCTATCGCCATAGACGATCGGGTTCTGGTCGCGTACGGCCAGCGCGAAGGCCAGCCGGATGCCGACATCGCTCGCGGCCTTTGCGATTGCGATCGACTCATCGACGATCGGCATCTTGCCGCTCGGCCGGGTATAATGAATCATCGCGCCGCCGCAGCCTGCGCGCGCCGAACGGGCGAGCGAGACAGCGGCGACGAGATAGGGATCGGGCGGTGTGCCGAAGGCTGACCGTGCGATCCATGATTCCAGCGGCATATCGGATGCGCCGAAGGATGTCATCGATGGACGCGCGTGGTCGTGGGCGTTGACCAGTGCGGGGATGATCAGGTGGTTTGTCTGCGGCGAAATATGCGCGCCGGCCGAGACGCTCGTGATCAGACCATCCGCATGGTGGATGCTGGCCTGAGGCACGAGGCCTCGATCTGTGCCGGTGAAAATATTCGTCGCAGACAGGATCCCGTTCATCCGCGTGCAAGCCTTAGTTCGCCGTATAGACCAGTTCGCGATCCCCGCGCGCCGGCAGGAATTCGCGCGAGAATACTTCCTTCGGGGTCGGGGTGCGCTTCAAGTCGTAACCTTCGACGACCATGCCGATGGCACGGGTCATGCGGTCATCCTTGATGTCGCCGACGCCGATTTCCTTCATCTCGGGGGAGACCATCAGCTTATCGAAAGAATATTGCAGGCGGCGCTTCTCGACGGGGACATCGACGAGGTTGTCGAAGGCGACGACCGACGCCATGCCGGCGTTCTGATCCTTGGCGACGGCGATGTTAGCCTTGTTGATGGCGCGGACCAGACCGGCAACGGCCTTCGGGTTCGAGGCCAACAGCTTCTGCGACACCATCACGCCGTTCGAATACAGGTCGAGGCCGAATTCACCGAACGAGAACCACCTGTAGTCCTTTTCGGGATCCTGGCGGTTCAGGACGAGGTTGAAGTAGCTGGTGATGTTGAACACGAGGGCAGCGTCGATGTCGCCCTTGATCAGCATCGGCTCCTGCAGATTGGGCGCCATGTTGGTGACCTTGATCTTGTCGCCGGCCAGACCGTTTTTTTGGATGAAGACCGGCAGCAGACGGGTCGTCGGCGTGCCCTGCGCGCCGCCGAGCGTGTGGCCTTCGAAATCCTTGATCGTTTTGATGCCGCTGGTGTTCTTGGTGACGATCGAGAAGGGAGGCTGGTTCCACATCATATAGACCATCACCGGCGCGTCCTGTGGGCGCGTCGAGGAGTTCTGGATGATGGCATTGACGTCGCCGAAGCCGGCATCCCAGGCGCCGGACATGATACGGGTCACGGTCGCGCCCGAGCCTTCGCCCTGATCGATGACAACGTTCAGGCCCTCTTCCTTGAAGTAGCCCTTGTCCTTGGCATAGAAGAACGCCGCGTCACTGCCCTGGGTTTTCCAGCCCAGCGTGAACTTGATGGTCGTCTCCTGAGCGAGGGCGGACCCTGTGAGCAGGACGCTGCCGACTGCGAGGGCGGTCAATCTCTTCAACATGACATTCTCCTGGTTGATGTGGGTGGATTAGGTCGCAACGAGATCGTTCTTGCGCGTGGCCCAGCCGGTCACACGCGCCTCGATCAGAGAGAAAATGACGTAGAGCGCCACGCCAAGGATCGCGAGAATGAACAGGCAGGCGAACACCAGCGGGACGTTGAAGTTCGACGATGCACTCATCATCACATTGCCGATGCCGCGATTCGACGCGACGGTCTCGGCCAGAACGGCACCGACAAAGGCGTAGCTGACCGCGACTTTCAGCGAGGCAAAGAAGAACGGCATGGTGCGCGGCAGGCCGACATTCCAGAGAATGTCCATCTTGCTGGCGCCGAGTGCCTTCAGCACGTCTTCCAGCTCCGGTTCGGTGGTGGCGAGGCCGGTCGCGATATTGACGACGATGGGGAAGAAGCAGATCGACAGTGCGGTCAGGATCGCAGGCACGGAGCCCGAACCGAACCACAGCACGAAGATCGGCACGACGGCGACTTTCGGAATCGACGAGAAGCCGACCAGCAGCGGATAGGCGGTGTCATAGGCGACTTTCGAGACGCCGATGACCGCGCCCAGCACCACGCCGAGGCCGACACCAAGGACGAAGCCGGCCATGGTCGTGCCGAGGGTCTGTAGAATATGCGGCCACAGGATCGGGAAGCGCGTGATCAGCGTCGCAATGATTTCCGTCGGACGCGGAAGAACCAGATCCGACACGCCCGACATGGCGCAAAATAACTGCCATCCGACGAAGAAGATGACGATCAGTCCGAACGACCAGAGTTTTTGACGCAGGCCTACACTCATGACCTATGCCTCCTGCGCTTCGGGAGCGCTGCTCCGGGCGTTGACGATGAGTTCACGCAGGCGCTGATTGAGTGCGACGAAATCAGGCTCGAAAGTCATGGGGATGGTGCGCGGCCGTGGGAAATCCACCGGCCTGTCGTCGAGGATGCGGCCCGGTCGTGCGCTCATCACGCAGATGCGGCTGGCCAGGAAGCCGGCTTCGCGGAGGTCATGCGTGACCAGCAGCACCGTCGGTTTGTGTTGCAGCCAGAGGCTCTGCAGGATCGACCAGAGTTCTTCCTTGGTGAACTGGTCGAGCGCGCCGAAGGGCTCGTCGAGCAGCAACATGCGCGGCTCATGGATCAGCGCGCGGCACAGATTGGCCCGCTGCAGCATGCCGCCGGAAAGCTGCCACGGATACTTCTTGCCGAAATCCTTGAGGCCCACTTGCGTCAGAAGCGCGTGTGCCTTGTCGAGAAACGCGCCTTTGCGTTGCTGTCGGTATTGCGACCGGAACGGCTCGACGATCTTGAGCGGCAGCATGATGTTCTGCTCGATGGTCAACCAGGGCAGCATGGTCGGGTTCTGGAACGCCATCCCAATCCGCAACGCCTTCGCGGCGACCTCACGCCCGCCGACGATGACGACGCCGGTGGTGGGGCGGAGCAGATTGCTGACGAGCTTGAGGATCGTCGACTTGCCGCAGCCGGAGGGGCCGACAAGGGCGAGGAATTCGCCGTCGCGAATGCTAAGGTTGGTCTCGGCAAGCGCCGGCGTGGCGGTCGGGCCGCGGCCGAACGTTACCGAGGTTGCTGACAGTTCAATGGCGGTCGGTCTTCGTTGGCCCTCGGTAGGCCCATTTTCTTGCATACTTGTCATGGCGATAAGTGCATGCAATTGGGGTGCCACTTGAGTCCAAGGCGAAACGTTGTCATTTTACGTTCGCTCACCATTCCCTGAGGAATTATTGGGCAGCCACTCTCCTCGATTGCATGCACTTCGGGCACGGCCCAGAGTGGTCAAATCGCGACAGGTTCGATCTGAATGCCAGAAGTGCCGAATTCAAAAGACAAGGTTGGGGTGATCTGCCGCGCGCTGCGGCGGGCGATCATCGAGCAGGCTCTGGAACCCGGCGCCAAGCTTCCCGAGGACTCCTTGGGTGAGCGCTTCGGCGTCAGCCGTACCATTGCGCGCTATGCACTCGGGCAACTGGCGTCCGAGGGGCTTGTGGAGCTGCGACGTAACCGCATCGCCGTGGTCGTGACGCCGAGCTGGCAGGACGCGCGCGACATCTTCGACATCCGGATGGATCTCGAACGGCTGATCGTCCGCAAGATCGCCGGCAAGCTCAGCAGCAGCCAGATCGCGCGCCTCAAGGCGCATGTCGAAGCGGAGCGTGAGGCGCATGACGGGCCGAACGCCGTGTCCATTCGCTTAGCGACTGAATTTCACATCATGCTGGCGTCGATGACCAACAGCCCGGTGCTGGTCCGCTATGTCAGCGAGATCGCCTATCGCTGCTGTCTGACACTGTCGCTGTTCAGTCGCCCGCATTCGTCGGAATGCGGCATCAGCGAGCACATAGCGATCATCGAAGCGCTGCAGGAGGGCGACGCCAACAAGGCGATGTCGCTGATGCATTCGCATCTGGACTCGGTCGCCAACCGCGCGCTGGTGGAGCCGACCCCGGCGCGGGGCCGGGATCTGCTGGATGTGCTGGCTCCCTATACCGAGGAAGCGACCTGAAGGCGTCGTGGCGTCTATTGCAGCCGGCGCAGCAGAAATTCGTAGAATTTTGGATTGTCCGCCCGCGACACATTGATCCTGATCGCTCGCGCCAGCGGACTGTTCTTGTCGAGGCAGAACAGGCTTCCCGGCGCGATGAAGATGCTGTCCTTCGCGCCTTCGCGCGCCAGCGCCATGTCGTCGATTCCGTCGGGCAGCAGCAGATACAGGTAATAGCCCGTGCGTGCGTCGGCATAGAGCTGATGTCCGCCGCGCACGAGATTGGCGCGCACCTGGCCCATGGCGGCTTCACTCCGCTGTCCCAGCCGCTTCAGGTGCCGTTCATAGTGGCCGTCCGCGAGCAGCCGGTGCAGCAGCCGCTCCACATGGCCGGAACTGTTGACAGTGGTAAGCATCTTCAATTCGGCCAGCGTCGCGATGCGGTCGCTGCGGGCCGCGATGAAGCCCGATCGCAGGCTTGCCGACAGCGTCTTCGAAAAGGTCCCGATCGAGATCACATTGTTCAACTGATCGAGCGTCGCCAGCCGGCTGTTCACCGCCATCGGCAGATCGGCAAACGGGTCATCCTCGACGATCACGAGGTTCGATCGCATCGCCGTCTGAAGCACCGCATGCGCCACGGGCAGCGTGATCGATCCTCCGGTCGGATTGTGGCCAAGCGACTGCGTGAAAAACAGCTTCGGCCGCTCCGACTGGATCTTTGCGGCGAGGTCGTCGACATCCGGCCCATTCGCCAGGCGGCGAACGCCGACGATGCGAACCTGCGCCAGCGTGAGCTTTGCGAACAGAGGATAATAGCCGGGCTCGTCCACCAGCACTGTATCGCCAGGCGACAGCATCGCGCGGATGATCAGGTCGAGCGCGTGATTGGCTCCGAATGTGAGCAGAAGCCCGTCTTCCTTCACCGCGATTTGCCGGGCTTGCAGCCGCAATGCGATCTGTTGTCGGAGCGGCAGGAAGCCGAGCGCGGAGCCATAGGCATCAGCGGCGGCCGGCAGGATCCGTCCGGTCCCGCTCAGATGGCGCTTGATCTCCGATTGCTCCGTCCACGACGCCGGCGGCCGTCCGTCGCCGACGCGGATCTCGAAATTCTGCGAGAGCTGGGCACTTAGCAGCGATGCGATGTCGACGGCTTCGCTCACGTGTTTCGGTCGCCCCCCATCATCGCCGCGATAGATGACCACGAAACCGGAGCCGGCCTTTGCTGCGACGAGATTGCCAAGCACCAGCCGGTCATAGGCTTCGACCACGGTGTTCTTCGACACGCCAAATTCCCCGGCGGCCTTTCTGATCGAGGGCAGGCGGTTGCCTTCCGGCAATGCGCCGGAGAGGATTTGCACACGCAACCGGCCGGCCAAAGTCTCGGCCAGCGTTGTGCCGCGGTCGGACGGATCACGAGAAGCGGTCAAGCAATGCCTCCAGGTGCAGTGCTGGACGGTCCATCAGAACCGTACCTTTCTCCAAGAGCGACAAGATTGAATTCAATCGTCCAGTCTCATGTCTTCGCGCAGATGGACCTGGTCTGCGTTCCATTTGCACGGAAGAATGCTGCATCCGCGAATAGAGAGGTCATATCGCCATGGGTACAGTCTAGGACAATATTTCAGAACTGTCTCTTTCGGACGTCATCCGCGGATGCCTAACGTGCCGCCAACAGAAGACCCTGTGTGTGGGAGGCGCCGCAATGGCCGGTTCGAAGTCGGGTGAACAGCCCGGAAAGATCAATTCGCGTTTGGAAAATCTGCGCAATCTCGCGCCTGCCGAAAGGCTGGACCGTGTGATCGACGCGACCTCGCTCGGTGATACCGAGCGCGCGGCCTTCGGCCCCGGTGCGCTGCCGCTCGAACTCGCCAATGGCATGATCGAGAATGTTATCGGCACGTTTGAACTGCCGGTCGGTATCGCCACCAATTTCACCGTGAACGGCCGTGACTACCTGATTCCGATGGCGGTCGAGGAGCCGTCGGTGGTGGCCGCGGCGTCCTATATGGCGCGCATCGTTCGCAAATGCGGCGGTTTCCAGACCTCAAGCTCCGCGCCGATCATGCGTGCGCAGGTGCAGGTGCTAGGCGTGACCGACGTGCACGGCGCCCGTGCGCGCGTGCTACGCGAGCGCGATGCCATCCTTGAGGCGGCCAACACCAAAGACAAGGTGCTGATCTCGCTCGGCGGCGGCTGCCGCGACGTCGAGGTGCATGTGTTCGAAAACACGTCGGTAGGGCCGATGATGGCCGTGCATCTCATCGTCGACGTGCGCGATGCCATGGGCGCGAACACCGTCAACACGATGGCGGAGACGGTCGCGCCGTTGATCGAGAAGATCACCGAAGGAACCGTGCGTCTGCGCATCCTGTCGAACTATGCCGATCTGCGTATCGCTCGCGCAATGGTGTCAGTGACGCCGGAGGCGTTGAAGACCGAGGAATATGATGGCGAGCGTATCGCCCGCGGCATCGTCGAGGCCTGTGCGTTTGCGATCGTCGATCCCTACCGCGCCGCGACCCACAACAAGGGCATCATGAATGGTATCGATCCCATCGTGGTCGCCACCGGCAATGACTGGCGCGCCATCGAGGCCGGCGCCCATGTCTGGGCCTCGCGCTCCGGCCGCTACACCTCGCTCACCAATTGGGAAATCGATGGCAAGGGCAATCTCGTCGGCACCATTGAGATGCCGATGGCGCTCGGCCTCGTCGGCGGTGCCACCAAGACCCATCCCGCCGCGCGAGCGGCCCTGAAGATACTTGGCGTGCAGAGTGCGCAGGAACTGGCGGAAGTCGCCGTTGCCGTCGGTCTGGCGCAGAACATGGGCGCGCTTCGTGCGCTGGCCACCGAAGGCATCCAGAAGGGGCACATGGCACTGCATGCGCGCAACATCGCCATCGTCGCCGGCGCCACCGGTGACGAGATCGAGAAGGTCGCGGTCGCGCTTGCCGCCAATCACGACGTGCGTGTTGATCGCGCCAAGGAAGTTCTAGAGAAGCTGCGTTCGTAAAAAGTGGAGGCGTTCTAATGCCACTTTGTGCAACGCAACTTCGTGCAGGCGTCACGCCTGCACGGCCGGCGGGTATGAAAATGTATCTTCGATACTCATGCTCTTGTACGAAAACCATGCGTGCCGATGTTGTCGGCGGACATTCGTATGGACTGGGAGGATGATGTGAACACAGCAGAAAAGATAGGTGGGCTCAAGGAGCGCAACGGTCCTCTCAAGGGCGTGACGGTGCTTGACATCACGCGTGTTGTCGCAGGTCCATTCTGCTCGATGTTGTTCGCAGACCTGGGTGCCACCGTGATCAAGGTGGAGCATCCCGGAGAGCCGGATTATGCGCGGACCTTTCCACCCTTCGTCGGCAACGACGATGAGCAACTCAGCGCGTTCTTCACACAGTTCAACCGCAACAAGAGGGGTATCACGCTCAATCTCAAATCCGATGATGGCAAAGCCCTGCTGAAGAAGCTGGTGCAGAAGGCCGACATTCTCGTCGAGAACTTCCGCCCCGGCACGATGGACAAGCTTGGCCTCAGCTACGAGGTGCTGCGCGAGATCAATCCCAGGCTCGTCTACACCGCGATTAGCGGCTTCGGCCGCACCGGACCCAATTCATCCAAGCCGGCCTATGACAATACGGGGCAGGCGGCCGGCGGGCTGTGGTCGATGAATGGCTATGCCGATATGCCGCCCGTTCGCGTTGGGACGATCATCGGCGACCTCGCCGCTTCCCTCTATGCGGCTATCGGAACGCTCGCAGCATTGCGAGAGGCGGAGAAGACCGGCGTCGGTCAGGTGGTCGATGTATCTCAGCAAGACTCCGTGCTGACACTGACCGAGAACGCCGTGGTCCGTTACACCGCGCAGAAAGAGGTCGCCTCGCCACTGGGCAACGATCATCCGTTCGTTCGGCCCTATGGCCAGTTTCCCTGCAAGGACGGTTACGTTTTCTTCGGCGGCTACACCGACAAGTTCTGGGCGATTACCTGCACGCTGTTCGGCGAGCCGGAACAGGCCAAAGATCCTGCCATCGATACGATGGAGAAGCGGTTCGATCATGCGGTGGCAGAGACCAAGGTCAAGCCGCTGCTGGAACGCTGGTTCGCGAACTACACCAAGGCCGAACTCGAGGAGATGGCCGGCGACAAGATCCCGCTCAGCGCCATCAAGACCATCGCCGAAGTGGTCGAAGATCCGCATATCGCCGCACGCAACATGATCGTCGACGTTCCGATCGCCGGAAAGCTGATCGGCATGTTCGGCCTGCCGATCAAGCTATCCGGTGCGGGACAGGTGTCGTTCGAAAAAGCGCCGCTACCTGGCGAGGACAATGCAGAGGTTCTCTCCCGGTTGGCGGATGTCACGGCGGCCGAACTGGTGCGTCTCAAGGCGTCGGGAGCGATCTGATGGCGATTGATTTCACCAAGGACAGTCACGTCGCAACGGTCCGGATCAACCGGCCGGACAAAATGAATGCGCTGACGCTCGCCATGTATGACGACCTCGGCCGCGCATTCCACGCCATCAAGGATGACGATGAGATCCGGGCCGTGGTGCTGACCGGTGCAGGCGATCGCGCCTTCTGCGTCGGTGCTGACCTCCGGGAGTCTATTCCCGCACTTGCGGCGGACACGATCGACATCTCTGCCTGGGATCCGGCCCACATCAAGTTTCCCGGATTCTATAAGCCGGTCATCAGCGCCATTCGCGGCATGTGCATGGGCGGCGGGTTCGAGATCATGCTGGCGACGGACATCCGGATCGCGGCGCGCGACGCTGTCTTTCAACTGCCCGAACCGAAGCACGGTTTCGTGCCGGCGGGAGGCACGCTCGTGCGCCTGGTCCGGCAGATCGGCTACGCGCATGCCATGGAGATCATGCTGACGGCGGAGCGCTTTTCCGCGGATGACATGCTTGCCAAAGGCATCGTCAATCGGGTTGTCGATTCCGATCAAGTCGAACCGCTGGCCTATGAGATGGCAGCCAAGATCGCGGCACTGAGTCCGATCGCCATCCAGACCATCAAGGAAGCGGCGCTGACGCTTCAGGATCTGCCGCTCGCAGAAGCATTTCGCGTGGAGGCCGCGCTCGGTCAGCGCACCTTCACGAGTGCGGATGCCAAGCATGGCCTGGTTGCGTTTGCGAACAGAGGAAATGAGAAGTGACGATGCGATAGGTCCCTGGAGAGATCGCGCGTCGCAGGCGTATTGAAAAATCAAAAACGTAAAAGGGGTGGAGGATATGAGACGATCTGAACTGGTTGCGTGCTTTACGACGGCGATTGCCAGCGTTTTTCTTTGCACCGCTTCTGCTTCGGCGCAGAACGCACAGGTCTCGGATGGCGTCGTCCGTGTCGGCGTCATCGAGGATATGTCGGGCGTCTATGCCGACATTACCGGCAAGGGTGCCGTGACTGCGGCGCAGATGGCGGTGGAGGATTTCGGCGGCAAGGTCCTCGGTATGCCGATCGAAGTCGTATTCGCAGATCACCAGAACAAGCCCGATATTGCCGCCAACGCTGCACGCAAATGGTTCGATACCGACAAGGTCGATGCCATTCTCGACGTTGCGTCGTCGTCGCCTGCTTTGGCCGTCCTTGAAATCGCCAAGGAGAAGAAGAAGATCATCACGCTGAGCTCGCCGGGATCGACCCGGATCACGAACGAGGTGTGTGGACCCTATGTGGTTCATTGGGCCTATGACACATTCGCGATCGCGAACAGCACAGGTAAGGCGCTAGTCAGCCAGGGTTTCGATACCTGGTATTTCGTGACGGCGGACTATGCGTTCGGTCAAGGCCTCGAGAAGGACACTGGCGATGTCGTCAAGGCATCGGGCGGCAAGGTCGCCGGTGCGACGAAACACCCGGTCGGGGCCGCGGACTTCGCCTCCGTCCTACTGCAGGCGCAGTCGTCCAAGGCCAAGGTGGTGGCTCTCGCCAATGCCGGTGGCGACACCATTAATTCGATCAAGCAGGCGGCAGAGTTCGGCTTGACAGCAGGCGGCCAGAAGCTCTCGGCACTGGCCGGATTTATCAACGACGTTCACGGTCTCGGGCTGAAGGAGGCCCAGGGGCTGACGATCACCGAGGCGTCGTATTGGGACATGAACGACGAGACGCGGAAGTGGTCGAAGCGCTTCTACGGGAAGGTGAACGCCATGCCGAACATGCTTCAGACCGGCACATATTCATCGGTACTGCATTATCTGAAAGCCGTGCAGGCCGCCGGCACCGACAGCACCGAAGAGGTGATGAAGAGGATGCGTGAACTGCCCGTCGATGACGTGTTCTACAAGAACGGCAAGATCCGCGAAGATGGTCGCATGGTCCACGACATGTATCTGTTCGAGGTGAAGAAGCCGAATGAGTCCAAGGCACCATGGGACTATTACAAACTGCTCGCCACGGTACCCGCCGATCAGGCGTTTCAGCCGTTGGCGCAGTCGCGCTGCCCGCTGGTGAAGAAGTAGGATAAACGCAAAAAGGCCCGCCAGAATGGCGGGCCTTTTCAGTTTTATCTCCAGGGTGCGATACGCTTACACGTCCACATTCGCGCTGAGCGAATTGTCCTGGATGAATTCGCGGCGCGGTTCGACCACATCGCCCATCAGTTTGGTGAAGATGTCGTCGGCCTCATCGACTTCCTTGACCCGGACTTGCAGCAGCGAACGCTCATTGGTGTCGAGCGTGGTTTCCCAGAGCTGGCCGGGGTTCATCTCGCCCAGACCTTTGTAGCGCTGCAGGGCCACGCCCTTGCGGCCGGCGTCGGTGACGGCCTCGAACAGCGAGACGGGGCCGTGAATCGGGAATTCGATGTCCTTGCGGCGCAGGACACCGGATTTCGGATAGGCCTCCTGCAGGCTGCCGGCATATTCGTCGAGCTTGCGCGCATCGGCGGAGCCGAGCAGGGCGTCATCGATGAAGGAGACGTCCTTCACACCGCGAATCGTGCGTTCAAAAAAGAAGCCCTGGCCTTCGCGGAATTCACCGATCCAGCCGCGCTCGACTTCGTCGGCCAGCGCATCCAGCCGCTTGGCGATGTAGTCGGCGGCGGCATTGGCGGTGGCGAGATCAGCGGTGACCCTCGGATTGAGCACGCCAGCGATTGCAGCTTGCTCGACGACCTTGCGATTATAGCGCGAGTGCAGGTTGTTCAGCGTCGAGCGGATGACGCGGGCGTCTTCCACCAGCGCCAGCAGATCTCGGCCCGTGCGATCCTCGCCCGAAGCGAGCTTGAAGATGCAATCGTCGAGACCAGTCTCGATCAGGTAGTCTTCTAGCGCCCGTTCGTCCTTGAGGTACTGCTCGGACTTGCCGCGCGTCACTTTGTAGAGCGGCGGCTGCGCGATGTAGAGATAGCCGCCTTCGATCAGTGTCGGCATCTGGCGGAAGAAGAACGTCAGCAGCAGCGTGCGGATATGCGCGCCATCGACGTCGGCGTCCGTCATCAGGATGATCTTGTGATAACGCAGTTTCGACAGGTCGAAGTCGTCGCGGCCGATGCCGGTGCCGAGCGCCGTGATCAGCGTACCGATCTGTTCGGAGCCGAGCATCTTGTCGAAGCGCGCGCGCTCGACATTGAGGATCTTGCCGCGCAGCGGCAGCACGGCCTGGAATTCGCGGTTGCGGCCCTGTTTCGCGGAGCCGCCTGCCGAGTCACCCTCGACGATGAACAGTTCGGACTTGGCGGGATCGCGCTCCTGGCAGTCGGCCAGCTTGCCGGGCAGGGAGGCGATATCCAGCGCGCCCTTGCGCCGGGTCAGTTCGCGGGCCTTGCGGGCGGCTTCGCGGGCAGCGCCGGCCTCGATCACCTTGCTGACGATGATCTTGGCTTCGGTCGGATGTTCCTCGAACCACGAGGCGAGAGCTTCGTTGAGAACGTTCTCGACCACTGGACGCACTTCCGAGGACACCAGCTTGTCCTTGGTCTGCGATGAAAATTTCGGATCGGGCACTTTCACCGACAGCACGGCAGTGAGACCTTCGCGGCAATCGTCGCCGGTCAGGGCGATCTTTTCCTTCTTGGCGACAACTTCGGCATAGCCGTTGACCTGACGCGTCAGCGCGCCACGGAAACCGGCCAGATGGGTACCACCGTCGCGCTGCGGGATGTTATTGGTAAAACACAGCACGTTCTCGTGGTAGCTGTCGTTCCACCACATCGCGACTTCGACACTGATGCCGCTCTGTTCGGCGCGCATTACGATCGGCGTCGGCACCATCGCCTTCTTGTTGCGGTCGAGATATTTGACGAATTCCTCGACGCCGCCCTCATACATCATGTTCTCGGTCTTCTCGACCGGATGACGCAGATCCGACAATCTGATGTTGACGCCGGAATTCAGGAAGGCGAGCTCGCGCAGACGATGTTCGAGTGTCGCGAAATCATATTCGAGTGTCGTGAATGTTTCCGCCGAGGCATAGAATGTCACTTCGGTGCCGCGCCTGCCATTGGCGTCGCCGACCACCGAGAGCGGCGCCACCGCGTCGCCATGGGCGAATTCGATGCGGTGCTCTTTGTCGTTGCGCCAGACGCGAAGGATCAGCTTGCTCGACAGCGCGTTGACGACGGACACGCCGACGCCATGCAGACCGCCGGACACCTTGTAGGAGTTCTGGTCGAATTTTCCGCCGGCGTGGAGCTGGGTCATGATGACCTCGGCTGCCGAGATGCCTTCGCCCTTGTGGATGTCGACGGGAATGCCGCGACCATCGTCACGCACCGTCACCGAACCATCGGCATTCAGAATGACTTCGACGGCGCTGGCATGACCGGCCAACGCTTCGTCGATCGCGTTATCGACGACTTCGTAGACCATGTGATGCAGGCCGGAACCGTCGTCCGTGTCGCCGATATACATGCCCGGGCGCTTGCGGACGGCGTCGAGTCCCTTCAGGACCCGGATCGATTCCGCACCGTATTCGATGGGAATGGCATGCTCAGTGTCGGCGATGGGTTGCCGGGCTGGTTCAGTCATGTAGGGGCCTTCGAAGGTGTGCCGAATCAGCGCGGAAAACGGCGTCTGAATCGCTCTATTTGTGCCACGAAAGGCGCATTGCGCCTAGCGCAAAGTAACGCGCAGCAAGCTATTGAATAAATAGGTTTTTTTGGCGCCGTTTCAAGCCGATTTGAGGCCGTTTTCGTAGCCTGATTTCGCGCCTGTTCCGGGCATCGAAATGCCCCGCTTGCATGCATCCGAGAGGCTATTTGTCGGCCAGTCCCGTAGCTGGTTTGGCGGCGTTTGCCTTGAGGCCGCGCCGGGCGATCAAATGCGCGGCCAGCACGACCGGCTCCAGCAGCACCATTCCGAACAGAATGCCAAACAGGCGGTCATAGCCGGGCTCCAGGGCGGCATTGGCGTAGTTGTCAGGCACCAGCACCACGAGGAAGGCCAAAGTGAATTGCAGGCCCGCATAACTCATGGAGGGCGGGCCATTTTCGATGTGACGGCCGATCATGACGCCGAGCGCGAGTCCGATGGTCATCACGACGGGCGAATGGCGGCTGACCAGCAGGATCGCGCTGGCGAGCAGGCCGCCCGCGAGACAGCCAACCAGCCGGTTCATCATGCGCGAGGAAACCGGGCTGAGCATGCCCTCCGCCAGCGAGGCGGCGGGCACCAGCATGACTGCGAAGATCGTGATGCTGGATTGGCTGAGCGACGGGATGCCGAGCCACTGCCAGGCCCAGGGGATCAGCGCCAATGCAATGCCGCCGACCAGAGCGTGACGCGCTACCGTGGCGTGCCATTGCCGCGTCGGCTGGTCGACCGGCTTGGCGCGCAGATTGTTGTCCGGATTCGGTAGCGCGCGCCGCACTGTCCAGGTCGAGATCGCACTGACGATGACGCAGGCGGTGGTACCGGCCAGCACTTCGAGCACGCGCGTCGAGGCAAAGCGCAGGATCGGCTCGCGCGCATGCTCCATGCCTTCGATCAGCACCATCAGGAAGGTGAGGCCGGTGAATAGCCAAGCATAGGCGCGGCGGCCGACGATGGCGAAATAAAGGGTGATGCTGCCACCGATCAGAAGACCGAGACTCAGCAGCACCGGCTGGCGCAGCAGCAAAGGCGCAGCGGCAAGCGCGAGTCCTGCGCCAGCAAGCGTCCCAATCACGCGGAGGATGCCGCGCGTAAAACTTTCGGCGACATGCGAGCGCATTACCATGTAGCCGGAGAACGCGGCCCAGCCGACATTCTCCGCGCCGATGGCGTGCGACAAGACGATTGCCAGCAGCACCGAACAGATGCATTCGGCCTCATCGATCATGCGCGGCCCGGGGATCGGCAGCGAACGCATTTCGGTTCCGAACGCGCGTGCGATCCGCGACAGATGAATGGCCAAAAATACCAGCATGGCCAGATATTTATGCTGTCGAACGTGGTCTACAACAGACGATTTCTCATGGCCCAATGCAGTGGCGGACGCGCGCGCTGGCGCGCTTGCGCGCTTTGTCCTCAGTAGAGCTGCAGCGGGAGGATATCCCGACCGTCAGGGCCAACCATCAGGCCCCAGCTGTCGTTGGCTGCGACCTTGATCGTGCTGTCATGCGCGGGCTTGCCCGCGGCCTTGATCGTGACCTTGTAGGCGCCGGGCGGCAGTTCCATCGTCGGACCGTTCGGATTTTGCGGTCCGCCCACGCCGGGCGCGACCTTGATCGTCTTGTTATTGACGCTGACTGACACTTCCGCGTCACCCATATTGCCGAACAGCAGCCGAACCTTGCCCAGTGCAGGCAGGATGCCCGCCTTCGTCGCTTCTGCGGGATGGCGCACCACCAGACTGACCGTGGTCTCGTCGTTGCGGCGTTCCAGCTTCAGCATGGCCGGCCCATCGGGGGCCTTGAAGGCGAGCGTGGCGCTGTCCGGCTTGATGACAGCGCTCTTCGTGTCTTCCTGCCACTGTCGCTGCGTGAGTTCGCGTCGGTAGAACGCCAGAACCGAGTCCAGTCCCGCAGGCACAGATGCACTCAACTCATGTCTGAACGGCGCGCCGCTTGGCAGCCCTGAAGTACCCAGCGATCGCAACGTCCGCTGCTTCGGCGTGGGATAATCGGTGTCGCCATCGGACTCGAGAACCTGTTCGGCGCTCTCGGCGTTGCCCGTGGTGGTGGTGGTGGTGGCAACGGCCGCGACTGGCACGCCCTTCAGGCCCGAGCCTGTCGCCGTGACATTGACCTTCGGGCCCATCTGCATCGCCGTCATTGAGATGCTCTGCTTGGTCTTGCTGAAATTCAACACCACCATATTGGGATTGTTGATGACTGACGGCGTGCTCTTCCAGCCGAGCGCCTTCATTCCGCTGCGGTAAAAATCCGCCAGCGCGCTGACGCTTGATGAGCTGGTGAATGCGAGCCTGCCATCGGCGCCGTCGAAGTCGATCTCGCTGGCGGTGTCGGGGACGGGAATCGGTGTGCTCGAACCGTCCATCGCGCGCAACGCAGTTTCCGGCCCACGCGCGGCTTGTGCCGCTGCGCGCTTCGCATCCGCTTCGGCAATAGCCGCTTGCCCGAACGCGAGTGCATCCTTGATAAAGCGGTCGTCTGCTTCCTTCTTGGCCTTGGCGCGCGCAGTGATCACCGATGGCAGAACCTGTACGTCGATCTGCACGGTGGTCAGATCGTATTTGCGACCGATCTGCATCGTTGCCGTCTCTTCCGGCGATGTGAATGCGAGCGAGGCGCGATCGGCGGTGACGACGGTGTCCTTGCCCTGTTCGACCCAGCCCTTCTTGCCGAGTTCGCGGCGATAGAAGGCCAGCACCGGGCCAAGTTCAGCCGGGATCAGCGCATGCGCTTCACGCCTGATAGAATCCGCGCTGCCCGTGGTTCCTGCGGATTTAATGCGTTCCGGTCGCGGCAGGCCTGCGGATTCAGGGCCCGCAGCGAGATCTTGCGGAAGCGCGAAGGGCGCGACGCGAATTTCGACGCTGGTCTTGTTATCGGCGCTCCGCTGCAAGGTCAGCATCACCGGCAATTGCCGCGTGTTGCCGTCACGAGAAAAATAGACGCGCACGCCATTCGCGATCGTCTCGTCGATCTTCGCATCCGGCCAACGCGCCTCGGCTGCGCCCGCGGACAGCGGCGACCAACCCAATGTAGCGAGTTCTTTCTGAAAGAAGGCGAGCGTCGCATCAACGGTTTCAGCCGTTGTGCATCCAAGATACGGCCGCCGTTCGTCATAGACGATATCGGTCGCGCGATCGGGGAAAGGCAGGTTCACTTCCAGGCGCTGCGAGCTGTAGCTGACGCCCGACCGATCGGTTCTACTGCCGTCGCTCATAAAAGAGGCCGACACACCCTGCGCACCCTTCTTGTACCAGCGACTGCGATCTGATCCCTCGAGTGGCGGCGTGTAGGCGATCCAGCCATCGGCTGCGAGTAATTTTCCGGTGTTGGCAATGGTGTCCGCGACGTTGCCTGCGCCGAAATAGCTGGCGCTGAGATTGGGGTATTTGGTGGCTTCAGGCCGGGCCATCGCGCCTTCGATATGCGGCAGCGTTCTCACATCCACCAGGCCGTCTTCGGCACGGCAGGCCAGCGAGCCGCCGGCGATGGCGGTGCTGACGAGCAGGGCCAACAGGCAGTATCTGGCCGGGAGCTGTATCCCGCGCTTGCTTGAAAACATCACTGAAAGCCTCCGGCGTTTGCTTGCGTGCATGCAAAAGCGCTGCCCACAAGGGCAGCGACATTATTTGCGCGGGGCACTTAGAGTGAGTTGTAGGAGGTGTTGCTTTGGTTCAACCGGCCGGCTGGCACCGCGCGATATGCCCATTGGCGACGTCGAAAATCTCGCCGGATGGGCCGATATCTGCGAAAGCAACAGGATCGGCGCCGGTCATCCAAACCTGGGCGCCCAATTTCGAGAGTTCGCCGAACAGCGACTTGCGCCGATCAGGGTCGAGATGGGCGACGACCTCGTCAAGTAACAAGAGCGGCGTGATGCCGGTCATCTCGGCGACCAGCGTAGCGTGGGCGAGGATGAGCCCGATCAACAGGGCCTTCTGTTCGCCGGTGGAGGCATCGCGCGCCGGCATGTTTTTCGGCGCATAGATCACCTGCAGATCGGTGAGATGCGGGCCGTCGAGCGTGCGGCCGGCGGCGGCATCACGAGGGCGACCATCGCGCAAGATCTGGCGATAGCGATCTTCGACCGCTGTGGCCGGTTCATTGACCATCGCATTCTCCATCCAGCCGTCGAGCATGATGAGTGCGGATGGAAAGGCTGAAGCTTCGCCGCGCACGCGCAGCATCTCTGCGAGCCGCGTTGCAGTCTGGCCGCGTGTCGCGGCAACGGCGACCGCGAGTTCGGCGGTCTCGCGCTCGATGGCATCGAGCCAGTGGGCGTCGCTGTTCCGGTCTTCGAGCAAGCGGTTACGTGAACGCAGGCTACGCTCGAGTGCCGAGACGCGACCGGAATGATCCTTGTCGATGGCCAGCACGAGGCGGTCAAAGAAGCGCCGGCGCTCGGAGGCGGCGCCCATGAACAACTGATCCATCGCGGGTGTCAGCCACACCATGCGCAGGTGATCGCCAAACGCTGCGGCAGAGCCTACCGGCTCACGGTCGATACGACAGCGTCGACTGGTGGACGCACCTTCTGCCGCGGGGGCATCGATGCCGGTGCCGAGTGTGGCGAGACCAACCTCACCCTCGACTGTCGCCGACACGGCCCAGGAACCGTCGCCTTCGTTATTCGCAACGTCTTCGAGTGTCGCGCGGCGCAGGCCGCGGCCTGGCGACAGAAACGAGATCGCTTCGATGCAATTGGTCTTGCCGGCGCCGTTCGGACCGACGAGGGCGACCATATCCGCCGACGTCTCCAGCGACGCCGCGCGATAGCTGCGGAAATTGGTGAGCGACAGGCGATGGATGCGGGAGGCGGTCATTCGTGAATATGGGACTCAGCTAAAGTCGTCGCAACGAACCGCGCCAATCTCCGTTGTCATCCCCGCCGAGTGCGCCGAAGGCGCATGCGGGGCGGGGATCCATAACCACGGCCGGCATAAAACGGCAGAGTCGTGGTTACCTGGCTGCAACTAGTTCTTCGGAGGCTATGGGTCCCCGCTTTCGCGGGGACGACACCTGAAGGAACTCACACCCGCATCGGCATCAGCACATAGAGGGCGCCCTTGGCGTCCTTGTCCTGCACCAGCGTCGGCGAACCGGGATCGGCGAGGCGCAGCACGGCGACTTCGCCTTCGATCTGGGCAGCGATGTCGAGTAGATAGCGCGAGTTGAAGCCGATATCGAGCGCGTCGGAGGCGTATTCGACCTCGAGCTCTTCCGTCGCGCTGCCGGAATCCGGATTTGTCACCGACAGCACGAGCTTGCCTGCCGACAGCGCGAGTTTCACGGCGCGGCCGCGTTCGCTGGAGATCGTCGAGACGCGGTCGACTGCGTTCTCGAAGTCCTTCTTGTCGATCACCAGTTCCTTGTCGTTGTTCTGCGGGATTACGCGGCCATAGTCGGGGAAGGTGCCGTCGATCAGTTTCGAGGTCAGGACCACATTGCCAAGCGTGAAGCGGATCTTGCCCTGCGACAGTTCGATGGTGATCTCGGCTTCCAGATCCTCGATCAGGCGCTGCACTTCACCGACCGTCTTGCGCGGCACGATGACGCCCGGCATGCCGTCGGCGCCCTTGGGCAGCTTGAGGTCGATCTGTGCCAGACGATGACCGTCGGTGGCGACGGCACGCAGGGTTGCCGCGGTCGCGGTGCCGGCGGCGTGGAGATAGATGCCGTTGAGATAATAGCGGGTCTCTTCGGTGGAGATCGCAAACTGCGTGCGGTCGATCAGGCGCTTGACGTCGGATGCGGGCAGCGCAAACGAGTGCGTCATTTCGCCGGCGGCGAGATCCGGGAAATCATTCTCCGGCAGCGTCTGCAGCGTGAAGCGCGAACGGCCGGCGCGGATCGCCATCACCGAGCGGTCGCCATCGGCTTCGAGCACGATCTGCGAGCCATCCGGCAGTTTGCGGACGATGTCGTAAAACATATGCGCGGGCACGGTGGTGGAACCGGCGGTGCCGACTTCGGCGGCCAGGGTTTCCGTGACTTCAAGGTCGAGGTCGGTGGCCTTTAGCGACAGCCGGGCATTTTCGGCGCGGATCAGCACGTTTCCCAGGATCGGAATCGTGTTGCGGCGCTCGACCACGCGATGCACGTGGCTCAGCGACTTCAGGAGTTGCGCGCGTTCGACGGTGACCTTCATAACAAAACCCGCCCGATTCAATCCGGTGTCGTGTGGAAATGCCTGGCGGCCCGAATGGGCGCCGCAGCGATGACACCCGCAAGCTCGATCAAGTGGATTTTGCTCAATCCCGCGGGGGACCGCAAGGTGGCGTGGATGGCCGGGAAGCGCAAGAGAGATGCGCTTCCGGCCCCCAATGTTTTGACGGTTAACACCCTCGTCCTGCCCCGACGCACGCTTTGGCGCGTCGGGGGCGGGGAGGCTTTACTCCTGCAGTTGGCGCTTCAGCGTCTCGACCTCATCCTGCAAGGCCACGTCCTTGCCGACCAGCGCCTCGATCTTGCGTACGGCATGCAGAACCGTGGTGTGATCGCGGCCACCGAAGCGGCGGCCGATTTCCGGCAGCGAGCGCAGCGTCAGGGTCTTGGCCAGATACATCGCAACCTGACGGGGGCGCACGACATTGGCGGTGCGGCGCGACGACAGGAGGTCGGACCGGCTGACATTGTACTGACGCGCGACGACACGCTGGATGTCCTCGATCTTGATCCGCTTCGGCTCCTGCGGGCGGATCAGGTCGCGCACTTCGCGTTCGGCCATTTCCAGCGTCACCGGCGTGGCGTTCAGCTTCGAATGCGCCAGCAGGCGGTTGATTGCGCCTTCGAGATCGCGGCCATTGTGGGTGATGGTGCGGGCCAGATAGTCCAGCACCGGTTCCGGTACGTCGAACGAGGCATGATGTGCACGGGCCGCCGCAACGCGCGACTTCAGGATGCCCAGGCGCAGCTCTTCGCCGAGCGAGCTCATTTCGACGACGAGACCGCCGGCGAGGCGCGAACGCACGCGTTCGTCAAGGCTTTCCAGATCCGACGGCGGACGATCGGCGGCGATCACCACCTGGCGGCCGGCATCGATCAGCGCGTTCAGTGTGTGACAGAATTCGGCCTGCGTAGTCTTGCCCTGCAGGAACTGCATGTCGTCGATCACCAGCACGTCGATGCCGCGTAGCGCTTCCTTGAAGGCGAGCGCCGTCTGCGTCTTCAGCGCAGCGACGAAGCCGTACATGAACTTCTCGGCGGTGAGATACAGCACCTTGCGGTCGGGGCCGGAATTGCCAGCCCAGGTCACGGCCTGCAACAGATGGGTTTTGCCGAGGCCGACGCCGGCATGGATGTAAAGCGGGTTGAACATCACCGGATCGCCGCGGCGACCTTCGGCGACCTGACGCGCGGCAGCATGGGCCAGCGTGTTGGCGCGGCCGAGCACGAAGCTCGCAAAAGTCAGGCGCGGATCGAGCGGCGAGCCGCCGAGTGCTTCATGGCTTGCGGACACCGGAGCGGTGGCCGTAGCGCGGAGTTCGGGCGCGGGACGGTTGTTGAACGTCTCGGTGCGGCGCGCTTCGGTCGGCGCTGCGGCTTCCTTGTTGGCGGGCGCAACGTTGCGCATCGCCGAACGCACGGTGAGATCGACGCGATGAACTTGCGGCATCTCGGCCTGCCAGGCGTTCAGCACGCGCTCGGCGTAGTGGGCCTGGATCCAGCTCTTCAGGAATCGGGTGGGTACCGAAAGATGGACGCTGTCGTCCTGCACGCTTTCGAGATCCATCCGCGCGAACCAGCTGGAGTAAACGTCTTCGCCAACCGTCGACCGCAGCCGACCTTTCACGCGAGACCAGTGATCCTGTTCCATATTAGCCATTGTCAGAGAACTTTTCAGATAGAGTGAGTGTCCGGCACAACGCTGCCGATGAATGTCCGCGTATGGAGACGCGGTGCGACCTCGTGTGACGCGTCGTCTTCGGGCACAGCTCCGCCAACGGCCATCCGGCCGAGGTCAGATCAGTGATGTCGAAGAGGACCTCGTCGCGAGGTCAGCGCGTACTGGAGGGTCTGTCGGGAACGTGGGCGGAGGTGTGGGTCGCCGTATCTGAACGAGACGCAGATCGCGGTCGCTGGAATGCTGTCGTGGTCGATTTGCGCATAAAGCCTCCCCCGCTCACCGCGGTCGCTCGCGGCAAGATGTCAGTTCACATGTGGTTCAAAGTCAGTCCGCAACGCTGAACATCGAAACTCGTTCAGTCGTATTCCCGTATCGTCGTCTTGCCCGCTCGCCTGCCCGCTTACTTCCGCACCGTCAGCTTTGCTGGTTGCGATTGGCCGGTGCGCATTTCTTTTCAAAGCATCCGAACGGATACCCGAGAAATTTCGACACAGAACAACCCTTCCCATATTGCTATGGGCTGCGATCCGATCAAAGCTTGGAAGGTGTCGCTAACCTGAAGACCGTCGCTGATCCTAAGGTCCGTCCTGGTTCTTAAATCGCTCTGATCTGAAGAACCGCGGGCGCCGCGAGTGATTAAAGAAATACAGCACGCCCGGTTTCTCGCAACGGAATCATTTTTCAGGTGCCCCGCAAAAGCCTCACTTGCGCAGCCCGGAACACCTCGTGATTTTTTTGACGATGCGTCAAGGTTTTGAATCAACGCGCTGAATCGTAATGTGACAGTGCCGTTGCAGATTCGATCCAGCGAAAAAAGAAATTCATAATTCATTTACGAATGAAGGGGCCGAGTCCGCGTTTTCAAACTGGTCCGCTTCGCTATGCCGATAAGTGATTAGAGCCGCGCGTTTTTTTCTGTGCGTTGAGTCAGGGTAACCCTAGACATCGGACTCGCGCTGGCGGCGTGGCGCTGTTGCTTTTTCAGAATCACGCTGACGCAAGCGATAACGCGGATTGGCACTCGGTGTGATGCGTTGTGCGTTCCGGCTGTGCCGTTGAAGAGACATGACGAGACGCGCATCGCGCAAGCGCGCGGCGGTCTTTGCGCTTCATCAGAATTTGTGACGCGATAGCGCGAACGCATTGCGGCATAAAAAAAGCCCGGCGTGAAGCCGGGCTTTTTGGAAAGAATGTTGTCGTCAGATTACTGCGCGAGCTTCGCGATCTGATGGACGAGACGCGAGACCTTGCGGCTTGCGAGATTCTTGTGAACGAGGTTGCGCTGAGCAGCCTTCATCAGTTCGGGCTCGGCGAGCTTCATCGCCTTCAGCGCCGCTTCGCGGTCGCCGCTCTTGATCGCCGCCTCGACGGTGCGGACTGCACCGCGCATCTGGGTGCGGCGGGACTTGTTGACGATGGTGCGGCGGGCAATCTTGCGCGTCGCCTTCTTGGCGGAGGTCGTATTGGCCATATCTCACTATCCTTCAGCAGCGTCCCGTCTCGGGCGCCGGGCTGATTGACGTCTGCCGCTCGACTGCGGCCAACGCTGATCTGTTTCCGGGGTGTTCCTGAAAATGCTATCCCCGGAGCGGCAAAGCTCACGCGTTTCGAAACTCACGGGGCGCGCCGCTCAAAGAACAGCGGCGGCGGGATTGCGCCCACCGCCATTGGCGCTCCTTATAGAGTGCCCGATTTCCACCGTCAACGCCTTCCGGCTGCGCCTTTAGACGAAAAACAGCCGCAGAGTGGCGGTTAAGTTGCTGATGAGGTTGAATTTCTCGGGTTTGCCCGGTATTGCCGGGGGTGAGAGCGATGAGGGGATTCGGATGATCCGCGGGTTTTTCCGCCTGATAGGGCTGTTATTGCTGGCCGGTGGGTTCGTGTTCCTGGTCTATGATGGGGCGCGCTCGATTGCCGATCAGGCGCTGCGGCTGACCCGGCTCGGGGAGTTCTGGAACGACATCAACCAGGCCAGCCAGCGTTCCTTCCAGGCGATGGTCGATGCAAATGCGCCGTTCCTCAGTGGGCTTCTCAAATTGCTGCTCAACCAGCCGGCCTGGGCCGTCATGGGCGTGCTCGGCATCGTGCTGATGCTGTTGTTTCGGCCAAGCAAGCCGTTGATCGGCTATTCGCGGAATTGAACGGCGCTCGACGACGTAACACACCTGCCGTTTCCCTCGTAGATACCTATATTGCCACCTGAGATACGCCGCGCGGCAGGAGTGAATCCGGTTCTGCCTCGCGGGTGCTGTTGGCCCCCAGATCTGCGTGTTCGTCCAGCGAACCGGAGTCCACTTCGTTCGCGAGCGCGCCGGGAGATGATCCATGCTTTTCATGCGCAAGACCGCTGCATTGCCGACCGCCGCCGAAGCACTGCCCGGTCGCGATACGCCGATCCCCACTGCCAAGCATCACTTCGTCAATGGCAGCAACATCCAGCCGCCCTATCCAGAAGGAGTTGAGCGGGCGGTGTTCGGGCTCGGTTGCTTCTGGGGAGCCGAGCGCAAGTTCTGGGAGCTCGGCGACGGCATCTATACGACCGCGGTCGGCTATGCCGGTGGCTTCACGCCGAACCCGACCTATGAAGAGACCTGCTCGGGTCGCACCGGTCATACCGAAGCGGTGCTGGTGGTGTTCGATCCGAAGAAGATTTCTTATGAGCAGCTCCTGAAGACGTTCTGGGAAAGCCACGACCCGACCCAGGGCATGCGTCAGGGCAACGACATCGGCTCGCAATATCGTTCCGCGATCTACACCTTCAGCGATGCACAGCGCGATGCCGTCGCAGCGTCGAAGGCGGCGTATCAGAAGGCACTGTCCGCGAAGGGCCTCGGCGCCATCACCACCGAGATTGCGCCGGCCGGGAAGTTCTACTTCGCCGAGGACTATCACCAGCAGTATCTGGCAAAGAATCCTGGCGGCTATTGCGGTCTCGGCGGCACCGGTGTGTCGTGCCCGATCGGGGTCGGCGTCACGGCCTGAGCTGACCACGGCTAAGTGTAGATAAACAACGTCAAAAGCCCGCTTTCGGAGCTCCCGAAGGCGGGTTTTTTGCTGCCTGATGGAAGGCCATGACAACGGAATTTTAACCATAAGAGGCCAAAACCGAGGCTGCCTCTATGAGGGATATGTCCAGTGTCGTCTGCCCGCGCGTTTCGTCTGCCCATGATTGTCGCGGTTGCCGCGCTGGCTTTGTCCGGCTGCATGCGGAGACCGGGTCCTGTTGCAGTGGTTGCGCCGGCTGCCGATCTCGACACGCTCGCTTACGGTCGCCCGGGTTACGGGCCGGCAGCAGTGCCGGTTGCTTATGCTCCCCCGGTCTCGACCTATGATGCGCAGTACAAGCTCGATGCCGGCGACAAGCTGCGCGTCGTGGTTTACGGCCAGGAAGGTCTCACCAATTCCTACGCCATCGATGCCGGTGGCGCGATTACCATGCCGCTGATCGGTCGCGTGCCGGCGCGTGGCATGACGCCCGCTGCCCTGGCTGCGAGCATCACCGGCCGCCTGCGCAATGGCTTCATTCGCGAGCCGTCGGTGGCTGTCGAAATCGAAGCCTACCGTCCGTTCTTCATCCTCGGTGAAGTTGCTGCTCCTGGGCAGTATCCCTACGTGCCCAATATGAGCGTCGAGAGCGCGATCGCCATTGCCGGCGGCTTCTCGCCCCGCGCCAAGCGTGATGAAGTCACGCTGACCCATACCACCGTCGAGGGCTCGTACCGCGCCGTGGTGCCATTGGGCACGCCGATCAATCCCGGTGATACGGTGCTGGTCAGTGAGCGCTGGTTCTGATCGCACGCATCGATCGCGGTCATCACCTCACACGCGATTTTCTCCGCTTCACAGAATAGACGCGCTTTCCCGCGATGAAATTGGCTGCGATGTATCGGCGCATTGGCGTCAGGATACGCGTTGCTCTGTATCAGAATCGTCTCCCGCCCTGTAGCAATGATCAAGCGAGGCCAACTCGCTGAAATGCGCCGCCATGCCGGCACATATGGATATCAGGGGGAGAAGAGATGAAGACCAGTCCGTCGGTCAACGTGATGCGCGGCGTCACTCTGGCAGCCATCGGGGCGCTGGGAGCGGCGCTGTCTTCGCAAGCATTTGCGCAGACCGCGCAATCCTATCCCGATCGGCGCATTACTTTCGTCGTGCCCTATGCACCCGGTGGTGCCACCGATGTCGCGGCGCGCCTACTGGCGCAGAAGCTGCAGGAGTCCTGGAAGCAGACCGTCACCGTGGAGAACAAGCCGGGCGCCGGTGGCGTGATCGGCAACGATTTCGCTGCCAAGGCTCCGGGCGACGGCTACACGGTGCTGATCGCAATCACGCAGATCATCCAGGCGCCGAGCCTGATGTCGAAATTGCCCTACGATGCGTTCAAAGATCTCGCGCCCGTCACGCAGGTCGCGATCTCGCCGATCGTGCTCGTCGTGCCCGAAGCGCAGCCGATGAAGTCCGTGAAGGAACTGGTCGATCTTGCCAAATCCAGTCCCGGAAAATATCCGTACGGCACTTTTGGCAATGCCACGACGTCGCATCTTTATGGCGAGCTTCTGAAGAAGAACACCGGCATTGATATGACCCATGTGCCGTATCGTGGCGCCGCGCCGCTCTTGAACGACTTGCTCGGCAATCAGGTCACGGCGGCCTTCCTCGACTTCACCACGGCCGGTCCGCAGCTCGAAGCCGGCAAGATCCGTCCGCTCGCGGTGGGCGGCGAGAAACGCAAGCCCAAGCTGCCGAACGTGCAGACCATGGCCGAACTCGGCTATCCCGGTTTCGAGGCTGAAGGCTGGGTCGGCGTCTTCGTGCCAGCAGCGACGCCGAAGGACATTGTGAGCAAGCTGTCGGCCGAGCTCGGTCGCATCATCAATTCGCCGGAGGGGACCGCCGGCCTGCAGGCGGTCAATCTCGTTCCGGTCGGAGACAGCCCCGAATCTTTCGAGAGGAGCCTGCGCCGCGATTTCGATCGCTGGGCGACGGTGGCAAAGACAGCGGGCGTGAAGGGCGAGTGATGTTCCAATCTCTCCCGACTGGCAGGGAAAGATCGAGGCTGCTCCCTCTCAGTCGTCATACCCGGGCTTGACCCGGGTATCCAGCTTTGCCCAAGCGCCTGTTGGTGCCGCAAAGGTGGATTGCGGGGTCAAGCCCGGCAATGACGTGGAGAGGGCGGCGGCTTACTTCAGATGCTTCGCGAGGAACGCGAGGCTCCGTTCTCTCGCAACATCCGCGCTGGCTTTGTTGTAGCTGGCGCGCTGATCGCAATTGAAGCCGTGTTCGGCACCGTCATAGACGAAGATCTCCACATCCGGCCGCTTGGCGCGGATGGTCTCGACGTCCGACAGCGGAATGCCGTGATCCTTTTCGCCGAAATGCAGCTGCGTCGGGACGGTCGGCTTGTCGTCGGCAAAGCGCACCACGGCGCCGCCGTAATAGCCGATGGCGGCGCTGAGGCCCGTCAATTTCGTGGCGGCGGCGAAGGCAACGCTGCCGCCAAGGCAGAAGCCGATGATGCCGACATTGCCGATATCCCCAACGGAATCGATCGCGGCCTGGGCATCGCGCAGCATCGCGGGCCAATCCGGATTAGCAACGAACTTGCGCGCGATGGCGATTTCCTCGGGCGAATAACCGGACTGGAAGTTGGGTTCGGTGCGATCGAAGATCGACGGCGCCACCGCCACATAGCCTTGCACAGCGAAGCGATCGCAGACCGTGCGGATGTGGTCGTTTACGCCGAAGATCTCCTGGATCACCACCACGGCGCCCTTGGGCTTGCCCTCAGGCTGGGTGCGGTAGGCGCCGAGTTTGAAGCCGTCAGATGCAGTCAGCGTGATGTCTTGTCCCACGAGGTATTCCATATCGTTGTTAAGGGGTGAGGTCTGTTTGGCGCGGACGACAGCACGGGTCTACTCACAAAGCGGCTACTGCCACATCCAATGCCGGCCCCAGTCGCCCTTCCAGCCGGTCAGGCGTCCCTTGCGAAACTGGAGATAGAGGCGGTCGCGGCGGTCGAAGAAGCCGCTGCCGCCGAAGGTGCGGATCGCCAGATAGATCTCATCGCCCGGTCGGCCGCTGACATAGGTTAGCGGGGTGCCCAAGATACGGGCGGCGTCATCCGCCGCCATCCCAAAAGCCAGCGGGGTGGCGTTCGAAAGGGTTGCCGTGAATGGCAGATCGGGCCTCGTCCCGGCGGGCTGCCCGTGGGCTGGAACCGTGACGGCGAGGGCGGTCGCGACGCCGAGGATGAACCTGATGGTCTTCATGGCGCGATTGTTTTCCGGATCGGATTCCGGCGCAAGGCGGCATTGCTTAAAGTTTTCGCGAAAGCCCTAACCGACTGATAGTGCTATCCGCCGGAATGAAACCTTCCGGGGGACGATCAGGAAGCATTAACAATACCCATTAAGCTTCAAGAACCCTGTTCCAAGGTATGTATGTCCTGCTTGCGGCCCGTTCGCCGCAATAGATCGAGGGCATATGACCGCTTCAGTCAACCAATCGCCGGCGCGCCGCCGACTGCTTCTGGCATCGGACCGCAGCGATCACAGCAGCGAACTCGTCGATATCCTGCAGAAGGTCGGCGAAGTCGATGTTGTCCCAACGTCAGCCATTCCGGAGACACCGCCCAGCGAGCTGTCGGGTATCGTGGTCGATATCAATCTGCGTTCGGCAGAGGCCGTGCAGCGCGTGCGCAACAAGCTGCGCCACAAATCCTATGAAGCGATACCGCGCCTGTTCGTGCTGGCCGACTCGCTGCATCACGGATCCATGCAGGCCTGGGCGCTCGGCGCCACCGATACGATCGCGCGGCCGTTCGATGCACGTGGCATCATGCAGCGTATTCGCGCGGCATTTCCAAACCCGCATGACGAGGACTTCTCCGCACGCGGCAAGGCGCTGAATCGCGGCGTCGAGGCGGCGCATGCGGTCATGGTCAAGATCTTCGAGAAATTGCCGGCGGGCGTGCCGCTCACCTTCAACGACGTGATGCAGGCAGAGAACCAGATTCTGAAGGCCATCAAGCGTACATCGCTGCGCGAATGGCTGGCCGCAGTCGGCCGTCATCACAATCACAGCTATCGTCACTGCCTGTTCGTGACTGGTTTCGCGGTGGCCTTTGCGCAGCATCTCGGCATGCGCGACGAAGATCAGCGCCGTCTCACGCGCGCAGCTCTCGTGCACGACGTGGGCAAGGCGTTTATCCCGGTGTCGATTCTGGACAAGCCGGGCAAGCTCACTGAGGACGAGACGCTCGAGATGCGCAAACATCCGCGTCTCGGCTTCGAAGCGCTCGTGGCGCAGGGCAGTTTTCCGCGCGAGATGCTCGACGTGGTGCTGCATCACCACGAGTTCCTGGATGGCAGTGGTTACCCCGATGCGCTGGCCGGCGACCAGATCAGCGACATCGTGCGCCTGATGACCATCGTCGACATCCACGCGGCTCTGGTGGAGCGGCGCGCCTATCGCATGGCCTTCACGCATGCCAAGGCATTCGAGATCATGGAGCAGATGGGCGACAAGATCGACCAGCAATTGCTGCAGGTGTTCCGCCCGGTGGCGCTCGGCGCGTAAGCGCCGTTCGCCTCAGGCCAGCAGCTTGCGCAACTCGGCCTTGGCGACTTTCTCGAGAGTTGAACGTGGCATCTCGTCCACGAAATGGATTTCGCGGGGCACTTTGAAATCCGCCAGCCCGCTCTTGCAGGCCGCCATGACATTGTCATGCAGCGCGGGTGGCGCCTGCGCCACGCCGGCATGCGGGATGATGAAAACCACCGGCACTTCATCCAGCATCGGATGTTTCTTGCCGACGACGGCCGCCTCGCGAACGCCGGGCACCGTGATGACGACTTGCTCGATCTCGGACGCGGCAACGTTCTCGCCGCCAACTTTCAGCATGTCCTTCGCACGGTCACCAAACTTGATATAGCCGCGCTCGAGTAGCGTGACGCGGTCGCCAGTGATGAAGAAGCCGTTGGTGTCGAAACTGTCTGAGGTCGCAGCTTCGTTGTGCAGATACTCCTTGAACAGCGACAGGCCGGGAATGCCCTTGATCGTAAGATTGCCAGTCTCACCCACAGCAGTCGGCGTGCCGTCGTCGTTGGTGACGCGGATGCCATATTCGGTTGCGGCGCGGCCGATGGCCATCGGCGTGTTGGGCTGATCGACCTCGCCGATGATGCCGTGAGTAATGGTTTCGGTCATACCCCACCAGCCGATGATCTTGACGCCGAATTTGGCGAAGGCCGGCGGATCGCAGAACGACGCACCCCACAGCCGGAAATGATGCTTCGGCACGTCGTGCTCGAGCAGCGCCTTCATGCAGAACGGGATGGTCGACAGCCAGGTGGCGCGATGTTCGAGCGCCACGTTCCAGAACCGGCGCGCGGAAAAACGCGGCTGAAGCACGAGGGAGGCACCGACCCACAACGTCGCCAGCATCGAATAGGCCAGTGCGTTGGTGTGGAACAGCGGCAGATAGGTCATATGCGTATCGAACGCATGCAGGTCCTGATGCGCAGCATTCACCTTGCCGCCCCACAGCGCATTGGCATGGGTCCACAGCACCGCTTTGGGCCGCGATGTGGTGCCTGACGTATACTGGACGCTACAATGCGCCCAAGGGTCGACCGGGCGTCGCGGACGATCGGCGCTGTCAGCGAACAGGGATTCGAACCGCTCAGCCTTGCCCACTGCATGGCCGTCGGCCGACGCGCCGGCGTTGTGCGACGTCACCGCGATCCAGCGCAGTTTGCGGCAATTTGCGACGACGAGCTCGGCATAGGATGGCTGGGTGATGGCGGCGACGGCGCCGCAATGATCGGCGAAATATTCGATCTCCGCAGCCGACGAGCGGGTATTCGTGGTGACGGCGATGGCGCCGAGTTCGACGCAGGCGAACCAGGCCAGCAGCATCTCGACGCAGTTGTCGAGATGGATCAGCACATAGTCACCCTGGACGATGCCGCGTTGGGCAAGGCCTGCGGAAAGTGCCCCGACGCGCTCGTGAAACTCGCCATAGGTCCATGGCCGCGCCGGCGCATCGAATGGCGACCAGATGATGAAAGGGCGATCGCGACGCGTCTCGGCGTGCATGCGCAGCAGCCACGGCACGTCCATGCCGTCGAACGGGCCGATCGAACCGGGAATCATGGCGGGATTCGTCGCGGGGTGGGGCATGCATCCTCCGTCGAAAGCCGCCGGAGCGACCGCTTACGCGGGTGCGGCTTTCTTATTCTTGTTTTTACGGAAGATGTTGTGCCATCAGCGGCAGCGGTGCGCAAACCGCAACGCGTGCAGGATCAGCCTATTTCGTAAGACGAAATTTCAATCAGGCTCCCATCGGGATCCCGGCAATAGACCGAGCGCAAGGTGCCGCGCGCGCCCTGTTTGGCCACCGGGTCTTCCTCGATAGCAACATCGCAAGCGCCGAGATGCGCAACCACGGCGTCGGGCGGTGATGCAGTGAGAAAACAGAGGTCGTCGCTGCCGGCCATCTCATGATCCGCCGTGAACCACTCGACCTTATCGGCGCCGATCGGCCGCAGATTGATCTTTTGCACGCCAAAACTCACCGATGTGCGCGGTAACTTTCCCGGACCGGGATCGAACACCCTCACTTCCATGCCCAGGACGCGTTGATACCAGGTGGCTGAGCGCTGGACGTCAGTGACATTCAGGACGAGATGATCGAGGGCCGTGACGGTGAGGGACATGAAATGGTCCTTGACGTTTCTTTGGGCTGGTGCCGCAGTAGTGTCGCACTGGTCGATAGTTGAATTGTTTGGTAGATACGGCCGTTGTCAATTCAACACACGCTGACCGCGCGCAAAGTTGCGGCAGCCGGAGGGAATAAAATATGACGTCACGTCGTGCCGCGATCGGTCTGATTGCGCTTGGCTTTTCTGCTTTTACTGCAACCGCTCTTGTTCCTGTCAGCTCGGCGCTGGCCGTGGATTATCCGACGCGGCCGGTTCGCTTTGTCGTCGGCTATCCTGCTGGCGGTGCAACCGATATTCTGGCTCGCCTGATCGGGCAGAAGCTATCCGAGCGAACCGGCCAGCAATTCGTCGTCGAGAACAAGCCGGGCGCCGGCAACAATATCGGCACCGAATCTGTCGTGAATGCAGAACCCGACGGCTACACCATCCTGCTGGTCAATCCGGCGAACTACATCAACGCGACGCTTTATGGGAAGCTGAGCTTCAATTTCGTGCGTGATATCGCGCCTGTCGCCGCCTTCCATCGCACCGCCAATGTGATGACCGTCAACAAGGACATCACGGCGAAGACCGTCGGGGAATTCATCGCCTACGTGAAGGCCAATCCGGGCAAGGTGAACATGGCGTCGTCGGGCAACGGCACCTCGGTGCATCTGTCCGGCGAGATGTTCATGATGCTGTCAGGCGCCAAGATGCAGCATGTGCCCTATCGCGGTGCTGCGCCAGCGATCACTGACATGCTCGGTGGTCAGGTCCAGGTAATCTTCGACAACATGCCGTCAATCATCCAGCATATCCGCTCGGGCAGCCTTCGTGCGCTGGCGGTGACGACCACCGACAAATCGTCGCTGCTACCCGATGTGCCGACCGTCGCGGAAACCGTGCCGGGTTATGAGGCCAGCGCCTTGTTCGGCATGGGTGCGCCGAAGAAGACGCCGCCGGAGATTATCGCCAAGCTCAACGCGGACGTTAATGCGGTGCTGGCGGATCCGGCCGTCAAGGCCAAGCTGATCGATCTCGGCGGCGAACCGCTGATCGGACCGCCAGAAGCGTTCGGTAAGATGATCGTCGCGGAGACCGAGAAGTGGGAGAAAGTGGTCAAAGCCGCGGGCCTTAAGGTCGAATGAACCCATGCGGCACTATGGTGTCTAACCCTTGTGATGACGACAGCGTAAGCGCGTAATCACAAGACCGGGATGTACCGGAGCTTGCGGGAACGTTCATCCGCAGGCTCTGTTGCTTTCTGGGGATGTCACAGGACCGCTGCCGCGGAGGAGAATACGTGATGCGCAATCTGATGCTGGCCGTGTTGGCTGTTGGTGGTGTCTCGGCCATGGCTTCCAGCCCTGCAGCTGCCGCCCCGACCTATCCCTACTGCATCCAGTCGCAGGCTTTTGGGACCGATTGCTCCTATCCAAGCTATGAAGCGTGCCAGGCCACTGCATCGGGTCGCGGCGTCGACTGCATCGTCAATCCGCGTCTGGCGTTCAGCCCGCAGCCTTATGCCGAACCGCGCCGCAGTCGTCGTTCGATTGCCTATTAAGATCCATCTTCATCGCGGCGACGGCTATGTTTTTGGCTTCGTCGCCAGCCAGATGACGTGACGGGCGCCACCGCGTGTGCCGGTGGCGCGGATCTTGATTTCCTCGGCGTTGAAGCCTGCCTTGCCGAGGAGCGCCGTGAATTTGTCATAAGGAAATGACGACCAGACGGCCAGTACGCCGCCCGGACTGAGCGCGGCCTGGGCCGCGCGCAACCCTTTCAGGTCATAGAGCGCATCATTCGATTTTCGCGTCAGGCCTTCGGGTCCGTTATCGACGTCGAGCAGGATCGCATCATATTTGCCGCGTGCACCAGCGATGGCTTTAACGACATCGCCCTCGACAATCTCCACGCGCTCATCACTCAGGCTGTCGCCAGACAGCTCGGCCATTGGGCCACGCGCCCAGGCGACGATCGCGGGCACCAGTTCGACCACGGTGATCTTCGCCTTCGGGCCGAGCACCTTTAGCGCAGCGCGCAATGTAAAGCCCATGCCATAGCCGCCGATCAAAAGTCGCGGCGCCTTCATGTCCTTGAGGCGAAAGCAGGTGAGTGTCGCCAGCGCTTCCTCGGAGCCGAACAGCCGACTGCTCATCAACTCGTTCTGGCCGAGCTTGATGGTGAACTCTTGCCCGCGCTGCATCAGGCGCAGCGGCACGCCGCCGCCGGGTACTTCGGTCGTATCGATCAGTTTCCAGGGTAGCACGGGTGTCTTTCATCAAGCGATTGCGCGGCGGCCCGTGGTAGCGCGAGAACCGAGCTCCACGCAACTCAGCTATCATGCAAAGGCCTTGCGGCAATTGAAGTCGCTCGTGTCGCAGCACTTCGATCGCAGCGGGATCGGATGCAGGGTTCCGGTCTCTGGAATAGCTCCAACACGTCGCTGCATCTTCGTTTAAAGGGAACTACACTGATGGAGCACTTCGCGCGGCAGCTCCGTTCGCCGTTCTTAACGGGCGGATAACTAACCGAACGGGTTGTGCCGGTGCATTGATAGAACGGAATTGCCAACGGTATCTGGTGCCTCTAAGCAGAATGAAGACCAATGCATCTTCGGGTTGCGCATCGCGCGGCAAGGCGAAGACGCTTTCGTCGGGGCCGAGTGATCTTCAACTCATCGAGAGGAATAGAATGACCAAAATTCTGCACATGATGGCGGCATGTCTCGTCGCCATGTTCATCGTCTCGACGCAGGCAAGTGCTGCGCCGATGATGGGCCAGAGCATCGCTGTCGAAGCGCACGTGATCCCGGTTGCGGGTGGTTGCGGTCCGAACGGCTGGCGCGGTCCCTATGGTGGCTGCCGCTATACGCCTTATTACGGCCCGCTCCCAGGCGGCTATTATCAGGAAGCTCCCGTGATGGGTAACGGCTGCCCTCCCGGTTACTGGCGCGGTCCGTGGGGCCACTGCCGCAACACGCCCTATCACGGCAACCTGCCGGGCGGCGGCTGGAAGCCATAAGCCAAACGTGACGCTGCGTCGCACGTCGCAGCCCACGGTCTGACTGTCGATCAGCTGAAAGGCCAGCCGCACGGCTGGCCTTTTTGTTGTGCGCAAACATTGAAGCGCAGCGTTGAATGTGTTGCCTTGGGCCATCTACGGATGGCCTGGAGACACTTTAATGACGATGCGTTTCACACCGGGTACGGTGACGCTGGCGGACTGGCGGTCGATCTATAGGGGGGCAGTACCGGTTCTCGATGAGAGCTGTATTCCACGCATCAATGCTAGTGTTGAGGCAGTTGCCCGGATCGTCGCCAAGGGCGAACCCGTCTATGGCATCAATACAGGCTTCGGAAAGCTTGCTCATGTCGGCATAGCAGCCGAAAGCATCACGGCCCTCCAGAAAAACATCGTGCTGTCACATTGCGTGGGCGTCGGCGATCCAGCGCCAGCGCCGGTGGTGCGGCTGATGATGTGCCTCAAGCTTGCGAGCCTGGCACAGGGTTTCTCCGGCGTCCGCATGGAGACGGTCCAGTTGCTCAGCGCCATGATTGCGCATGACATCACGCCCATCGTGCCCGCGCAGGGATCAGTCGGTGCCTCCGGCGATCTGGCCCCGCTCGCGCATATGGCGTCGGTCATGATCGGCGTCGGCGAGGCGCTGACGACGTCCGGGCGATTGCCGGCGACGGAGGCGCTCGCTAGTGCGGGTGTGCAGCCGATCGAGCTGCGGGCCAAGGAAGGACTGGCGCTGCTGAACGGCACGCAGTTCTCGACGGCCTATGCACTGGCGGGATTGTTCGAGGCCGAAATCCTATTCAGGACCGCACTCGTCAGTGGTGCCTTGTCCACCGACGCCGCGCGTGGCTCGGATACGCCGTTCGATCCACGCATCCATCAACTGCGCAAACATGAAGGGCAGATCGTGTCGGCCCAGGCATTGAAGGAACTTCTCGCCGGCAGCGCGATTCGCGAGTCGCACCGCACCGGCGACGTCCGTGTTCAGGATCCTTATTGCCTCCGCTGTCAGCCGCAGGTGATGGGCGCCGCGCTGGACGTTTTGCGACAAGTGGCCACCACGCTTCTCACTGAAGCGAATGGCGTCTCTGACAACCCTCTGGTCTTTGCCGACGACGATATCGCGATCTCCGGTGGCAATTTTCATGCGGCGCCGGTTGCTTTTGCGGCGGATATGATGGCGCTTGCGATCTGCGAGATCGGATCGATCTCTGAGCGCCGGATCGCCATGCTGGTGGATCCGGTGCTATCCGGTGTGCCCGCGTTCCTGACACCGAAGCCGGGGCTTAATTCCGGTTTCATGATCGCGCAAGTGACGGCCGCGGCGCTGGTATCTGAGAACAAGCAGCGGGCCTATCCGGCCAGCGTCGATTCGATTCCGACATCGGCCAATCAGGAAGATCATGTTTCGATGGCGGCGCATGCGGCACGGCGGCTGTTGCCGATGATCGAGAATGCGATGGCCGTCATTGCCATCGAGCTGCTGGCGGGCGCGCAAGGCTGTGATTTCCATGCGCCGCTCAAGTCCAGCGATCGTCTGGAAAACGTTCGAGCACGGATCCGGGCAGACGTCGCCCATCTCGACGAGGATCGATATTTTCACGACGACATTCAGAAGTCGCTGCGCCTTGTGCGATCCGGTGCGATCGTCGCGGCAGCGAATCTCGATACGATCCCGGGTGTCTAGAACGCGGGAGCGCAGTTACCCGATTGCGGTCTTGATCACGCTGAGCAATTCCTGGAACGGCTCGGCGCAGGACGGGTCGGTCGGGTGCTGTTGCAGCACGTCGTAGATCTTGGGCACGAGCTGGACGGCCTGATCGAGTTCACTGTCGCGGCCGGGCTGATAGCCGCCCATCAGGCGAAGGTCGCGGGTGTCCTCAAAGCGGGCGATCATGGCGCGCAGCTTACGCACCAGATTAGCTTCCTCCGGCGACCACACATGCTGGCCGAGGCGCGAGACCGATGACAGCACATTGACGGCCGGATAGCGGCCCTGATCGGCGACGTCGCGGTCGAGCATGATGTGCCCGTCCAGTGTACCACGCACCGTATCCGCCACAGGTTCGTTGTGATCGTCACCATCGACCAGCACGGCAAACACGCCCGTAATGGAGCCCTGGCCTTCGAGGCCCGGTCCCGAACGCTCCAGCAGCCGCGGAAGTTCGCTGAAGACACTCGGCGCATAGCCGCGTGCGATCGCCGGCTCGCCGGTAGCGAGCGCGACTTCACGGGATGCGTGGGCGAAGCGCGTTACCGAATCGACGATCAACAGCACCGATTCACCGCGATCGCGGAAATATTCGGCGATGGTCATCGCTGTCTTCGGCGCCAGTCGACGCATCATCGGGCTTTCGTCGCTCGTCGAGACGACTGTGATCGCGCGGGTCTTGTGATGGACCAGCGATTCTTCGAGAAATTCACGTACTTCTCGTCCACGCTCGCCGACCAGTGCAGTGACTACCGTGTCGAAGCCGGCGCTGCGTGCCAGCATCGAAAGAAGGGTGGTTTTGCCGACGCCGGAACCGGCGAAAATGCCGATGCGCTGGCCGATACAGAGCGGTGTGAAGAGATCCACGACGCGGACGCCGGTACGGAGCGGCTTGCTCACGCGGGAGCGGCTCATCGCCGGTGGGGGATTGGCATCCGTTTGCATCTCGCGCTCGCCGACCGGCATGTCGCCGGCGCCATCCAGTGGCTCACCAAGGGCATTGATGACGCGACCTTTCCAGGCCGGATGTGGAGACAGCGTCTTGGGAGGCATTCGGAAGGCGGGAACGCCGAGGCCGGCAGCAAAGTGGGAATCGAACGGTTTGGCCGTTACGCCGTCAGTATCGATCCGTACGACCTCACCGAGATGAACCTGCTTGTCGATTTCCAGTCCGATCAATTCACCGAGCCTGACATAGCGCGACAGGCCGGAGACGCGAAAATGCGTCGGCGTCACCTCGGACACCATGCCACCGACACGAACCGTGGGCACGTCCCGGCGCAGGGTTGCGATGGTCGATTCGAGTTTTTCAAGCGCGTTCATCGAGCTCTCCCGCCGGTCACATCAGGCATCAGGCTTTTGGATCGCCCAGCGTGCGAATGGCGTTCTGCATGGTACTTTCGGAATTGTCGATCAATGAGCTGACGCTCTGGAAGGTGCGCTGTGCGGTCATCATCTGTGTGAGTTCTGTCAGAGGATCGACATTTGATCCTTCGACGTAGCCCTGCTGAAAGCCGACCGTGACGAAATCGAGCGCGGTGGTCGCCGGCTTGCTCGGAATCACGCCCGACGTTCCGAATCGTTCCAGCTTTGCGTCCGGGGCGATATCGAACAGGCCGAGCTGACCGACCTGGATGCGACCCTGCGAAATGGTGCCATCGCGCACAATCGTTAGCGGGCCAGCATCGGGATCGACGATGATCGGCGTGCCGCCAGAATCGAGGATTGGATAGCCGGTGAGGGTCTGAAGCTGCCCGTTGATGTCGATCTGCATGCGGCCATCGCGCGTATAGACGGTGCCGTTCGGCCCAGCAAACGCCATCCACGTCGTGTGGCCGGGATCGGGGCCGCCGGGGTACGCGGCCATGCTATTTCCGGTGATCGCCACGTCCAGGGTATTGCCAGTCTGGGTAATAGCGCCTTCCTTGCGCGAGATAAAGTTTTCGCCGGGCGAGGAGAACGCGACCGCCTGCGTTGCTGCGCGCGACATTGCAGTCTCGAACTTCACCGCGTCGGCACGGAACGCGGCGGTTTTCATATTGGCCATGTTGTTGGCAATGGTTTCGAGTCGCTTCTCAAGCGAGACCTGGGCCGAGAGGCTGACATAGAGCGCTGATTGCATTTTATCGTCCGATTTTCAGGTTCTGCAGGGTGGTCAGCACGTCCGTGCTGAGGCCCATTTCGAGCGGCTGCGTGATAAGGGTGCTTGAAGCCGATTGGGCGGTGGACGTTCCGTTCTCCATCTCCCACATCACCGAAAAACGCTGCAGGAACGACTGCAGCTTTTCGGGGGTCTGGAAATCCGCGATGCCGACTTTCGCGCTGAGCATATTCGCCTGTTTGTCGACATCCGCCATCGAGGTCATCGGTGAGATGCCAAGCGCGATCTGGGCGACCTTGATCAACGCCGGATCAGCGAGAATCTGATAGATGCTGGTGATCTTGGGCGCCTTGCGCTCGAAATAGAGTGCCAGACGAACGCCTTCATTTTGCGATCCGGCGTCTTCCTCGAGTTGCTGCCGAACGTATTTCTCGACGGTGCCGACCTGCGCGGCGGTCGTGCTCGTCGCCTGGTCACCCAGCTTGGCGAAGTCGAATGCGGTGGCGAATTCGCGGTAGCGGGCGTCGGAAAGCTTGTTGGCGAATGTGGTCGAGCTGGCAACACCTTCCGTAAGAACCTTGCGCATGAACGCCTTGGCATAGGTCATGTCGCTCAACCCGTACGCCTTCATGGCATAGCTGAACAACCGATAGTCGCCGATGAATTCGTCGATCGTATTCACATCGCGGATGTGTGACAGGTAGTATTCTGTGTCCTTCGACACGTCCGGCTTCTCCATCGTCTGCTGCAACGATTTGACGATATTCTTGGAGATCAGCTGGTAGCTTGCGATTGTCGAGACCATCGGCAGTGGGTTCCCAGTCTGCGGGCGCATGCGGCGAGACTGGCCTCAAACTCCCCGCACAAGCTTGCGCGGGGCTGGCCGGCGCAGGCCGATGTCAGCCTCGTGCAAGCATCGTTGCCTAAGTGAATCGTATCCTCAATTTGGAGCGGTGCGCTTGAGCATTCTCTTTGGCGTCATTATCACACTCGCCAGTCTGATCGGCGGCTTCACCGCGATGGGCGGGCATCTCAGCGTGATATGGCAGCCCTGGGAGTTCGTCATCATCATGGGGATGTCGCTGGGCACCTATGTCATTGCGAATCCCTGGAAAACCGTGGTCGACACCGGCCGCGCCACCGTGCAGGCGTTGACGGTCGCAGTGCCGAAGCAACGCCATTACCTCGATCTGCTCGGGCTTCTGCATTCTCTGATGCGCGAGGTACGAAACAAGGGTCGCAACGAGGTGGAAGCTCATATCGACGATCCATCATCGTCAGAAATATTCACTGCCTTCCCGACCGTTCTCGCCAATGAGCCGCTTCTGCACTTCATCTGCGACTACTTCCGCCTGATCATCATGGGCAGCGCGCGGCCGCATGAGATCGAAGCGCTGATGGACGAGGAAATCGAAACCATCATTCGCAGCAAGATGAAACCATATGGCTCGCTGATGATGGTGGCCGAAGGACTGCCGGCGCTCGGTATCGTCGCCGCGGTACTCGGCGTCATCAAGGCGATGGGCGCTCTCGACCAATCCCCGAAATTGCTCGGCGGCTTCATCGGCGCAGCTCTGGTCGGCACATTTGCCGGCATCTTCTTGTCCTACGGTCTTGTCGCGCCGCTGGCCCACAAGATCAAGCTGGTGCGCGAGCAGCGCGCGCGGATGTATGTAATCGTCAAGCAGTCACTGCTCGCCTTCATGAACGGGGCCCTGCCGCAGATCGCGATCGAACACGGCCGCAAGATGATCGGCCCCGGTGAACGCCCGTCGATTGATGTCGTCGAAAGCGAAACCATCTCCGGCGGTCCCGCGAAGGCGGCACCTGCTGAATCCTCGGCGAAAGCGGGAGCACGGGCCTGATGTCAGAAGTAAAGTCAGGCCGCGTAGATCAAGGATCAGATCAACTTTTAGGGGCTGCCGGAATTTCCGTCGAACGCATGCCGATGCTGCATGTGATTTTCGACCAGATGACGAATCTTTGTGCCGAAAGCCTGCGATCCATGTCGCCCTCGCAGTCGTATTTCTCGCTAAGCAGCGTGGGCAGCGATCGCCTCTCCGATATCCTCGATCGCTATGAGGGCGAAGCCATTGCCGCGGTGTTCTATGCGCAAGCATGGGATGCGCGCATCCTGATTGGTTTCGATCGCGATTTCGTCTACACCATGATCGAGCTCCTGTTCGGCGCCGATGGTGCGGAGCCGCCGCTGGATATGCCGCGGGTATTCTCGAATGTGGAGTTGCATGTCGCGCAATCGCTGTTCGAGCGCTTTGGCAAGGCGTTGCAGGCGTCATTCGACCGCGCTTCCGACGTGACGTTCAACCTGGAACGTGTCGAGACGCGCATGGACTATCTTGCGATCGGCCGCCTCAACAACATGGCCGTGTGTGCGAAGATCCTGCTGCAGGGTCTCGATCGCGGCGGCGAGATGTTCATCGTCATTCCGCACGCAGCGCTTAATCCGATCCGGCAGTCGCTGTCGCAGATCGTATCCGGTGAGTCGGCATCCACCGATCCGAACTGGAGCCGTCAGTTGCACAGCGAGATCAAGCGGACCGAAGTGGTGCTGAAGGCGGTTCTCGAAGAGCGACAGTTTACTCTCGGCGAGGTCGCGAAATTTCACGTCGGCCAGGTGCTCAAGCTCAACGCCACGCCGGACACAATGGTTCGCCTCGAATGCAATGATCAACGCTTGTTCTGGTGCCAGCTCGGCCAGATGAATGGCGTCTATTCACTGCAGGTCAAGGAATCGGCCGACCAAAAACGGGAATTTATCGATGGTATCCTCGCTCGTTGACATCATCCTTTTTGCGGCTCTGCTCTTCACGAGCATCCGCGTTACCAAGATGCATCGTGAACTCGTGAAGTTGCGTGCGCATCAGGGCGAGTTTACCGCCGTGGTCGGCAAGACCAATGAGACGGTGGACGACATGGTGCTGATGGTGCGCGAATTCAGCGCGGATGGCCGACAGATGGTCCAGACGCTCGGCGACAAGATCGACGAGGCACGCAAGGCTATCGCGGAAATCGATACGCGCACTGCGGCACAAAATCCGGCTTAGGCCAAGATCTGAGTTTTCAAGAAGGCAGGGGATATGAAGCAACCATTCGATATCGATCCGGTAAGCGCAGCGACCGCTACAGGCGTAGACCCGCTCAAGGCTGACGGCGCGTCGTTCGGCAAACTGGCAGATCTCGCGGCTCGCGCTGCCGAGGAAACCAGCCGGCTGACCAATCTTGAACCTATCCTGCGCATCCCGGTCACGGTGCAGGTGCTGCTCGGCTCAGCCACCATGCCGGTCGCCGATCTGATGAAGCTTGGCCGCGGCGCAGTGATCCCGCTCGATCACCGTGTGGGTGAACCTGTCGAAGTCGTCGTCAACGGACGCATCGTTGCGCGCGGTGCGGTCGTGGTCGTGGAAGACGAGAATTCGCGTTTCGGTGTATCGCTGACGGAAATCGTCGGAGGAGCGGCCGGGGATCCGGACGCTTAAAGAGATTTTCCCAAAGAGATATTCCTTATGGCATTCAATGCACCTGCTAAGCGCGCCGGCACCAGCATCAAACCGCTAGGTGGCACCGAGAAGGCGGCGGCTCTTTTGCTGGCCATGGGGCGTGAGCTCTCGGGCGGCCTGCTTCGGGAGTTCGATCCCGAAGAGATCAAACTGGTCACGCGGGCTGCGGCTGAGCTCAAGCCCATCTCAGGGCCTGAGCTCGAAGCGATCATCGAGGAATTCGCTCAGAATTTCTCGGAAGGTCCGAATATCTTTGGCACTGTCGGTGAGCTGGAGAAGCTGCTGAATGGCGTGCTGCCGCCGGACCAGATCACTGACATCATTTCCGAAGTTCTGGGCAACAAGACCAAGTCGGTTTGGGAGCGCATCTCGCTCGTCTCGGAAAGCCTGCTTGCCAACTATCTTCTCAAGGAGCATCCGCAAACTGCGGCGTTGATTCTCTCGCGTGTGAAACCGGCTTGTGCAGCCCGCGTGATGAGCCATCTGCCGCCAGATATCCGTCACGACCTGATGCGACGTATGCTCAGCCTCAAGCCAGTTGTCGAGGATGCGATGAGCATTATCGAAAAGACCATGCATGAAGACTTCATGATCAACTTCGCTCGGAACCTGGCATCCGACACCTATCCGCGCATGGCTGACATCATCAACAAGATGGAGCGGACGCAGATGGAGGAATCGCTGAAGAACCTCACCGAATCGCGGCCGAAGTCGGCCGAGATTCTGAAGGGCATGCTGTTTACCTTCGACGACATCGTGAATCTGACCGCCAAGGCACGCATGCTGATCTTCGATCAGGTGCCGACGGACCGTGTGGTGATGGCGCTCAAGGGATCGGATACGACATTCCGCGAGCTCATTCTGTCGTCGCTCGCCTCACGCACCCGTCGTCTGGTGGATCACGAACTGGCAAACGGTATCCCCGCCAATCAGCGCGAAATCCTGGATGCCCGGCGCGCCATTACCGATCTTGCGCTCGATATGGCCGGACGCGGCGAAATTGAACTCAACCCCGATCAAGAAGATCAGCCGGTATTCACCTGAAGATAGAGCATTGTGTCTGACGAACCCGATAAGGACAGTAAAACCGAAGAGGCGACAGAGAAGAAGGTTCGTGATTCCGTTGAGAAGGGCCAAATCCCGGTCTCGCGCGAAGCGCCGATTTTCGCCTCTATGCTCGCACTGCTGATTATTCAAAGCTTTCTGACCACCGACAACGTCAGAAATCTGACTTTCACTTTAGCCCGATTGATCGACGATCCGTCGGGCATCCGCATCCGTAATGGAACGGATGCTATTGAGTTGCTCACCGCGGTCGGTATGAGTGCGGCGGGACTGGTTATTCCGATTGTTATCGTCCTGATGCTGGCCGGGCTGGCATCATCTTTCCTGCAGAACGCACCGCGAATTGTGTTCGATCGCATCCAGCCGGAAGCCTCGCGCATCTCAATAGCGAAAGGTTGGGGCAGAATCTTCGGCGCGCAGGGACGTGTGGAATTCGGAAAGTCGGTCTTCAAGTTCGTCGCTATCAGTCTGGTCGTGATGATCGTCCTGCGGGCTGAGGAGGCCGTGGCCGTGAATGCATTGTTTAGCGATCCGGCGGCCGTTCCGGAATTGGTGCTGACTACCGCAATGCGGCTTGTCTCCGCCATCAGCATTGCGACCATTGTCCTGGTGTCGCTCGATCTCGTCTGGGCACGCTTCCATTGGCGCCGCGAACTGCGCATGACGAAGCAGGAGATCAAGGACGAGTTCAAGCAGGCCGAAGGCGATCCGATCGTCAAATCGCGGTTGCGTTCGTTGGCGCGCGATCGCGCTCGCAAGTCGATGCTGGCGGCCGTTCCGCGCGCCACGCTGGTGATCGCGAATCCCACGCATTACGCGATTGCGCTGAAGTACAAGCAGGGCGAAGACGCTGCGCCGACGGTGCTTGCAAAGGGGCAGGACCTGATCGCGCTGAAGATCAGGGAAATCGCCGAGAAGAATGGTGTCCCGGTGGTGGAAGACAAGATGCTGGCGCGCTCGATGTATGATGTCGCATACATCGACAAGATGATTCCGTCGGAGTTCTTCCGCCCTGTCGCAGAAATCATCTACTTTCTGCATTCGCGAAAGCAGAAGACGAATGCGTAAGCGTTCCGCGCATGTCGTGATGCGCATCTCCAGCCTCGGACAAGTTTCCATTTGTAAACCATGATGAAGGAATCATGTTTGCCTGGGGGATAAGTGGGACCCGTCTATCTCTTCGATGTTGCCTCATCGCATGAGCGATGGCTGTCGCTGCGGCAGTCCGCAATCTCGGCGAATGTCGCCAATGCGAACACGCCGGGCTATCGCGCGCAGGACATTGAACCGTTCAACAAGATTCTCGATTCGAAAGTCGTGCCTGTGACGGTGACGTCGCCGGCGCATATCACGACCGGCTCTTCGGTTGAGGCCCAGGGCATGCGCAAGGAAAAGAGCTGGGAGACCGTTCACTCCGGCAACTCCGTCAGCCTTGAACAAGAGATGCTGAAGGCTGGCGATATCAATCGCGACTATTCGCTGAATACGGCGATCGTCAAATCGTTTCATCGCATGTTCATGACAAGCATGAAGACCTGAGGGAAATGACGATGATTGATCCGTTGCAAGCATCTGTTCAGATCGCAAGTTCCGGCCTCGAAGCGCAGTCGACCCGCTTGCGTGTCGTGTCGGAGAACCTTGCCAATGCCAATTCAACCGGCCGCACGCCAGGCTCGGATCCGTATCGCCGCAAGACCACGACCTTCACAGCCGAGATGGACCGTGCCGCTGGTGTGCGCATGGTTAAGGTGAAGGATGTCGGAACCGATCAGGCGCCGTTCCGCGTGGACTATGAGCCAGGCCACCCGGCTGCCGATCCAACCGGTTACGTAAAGCTGCCCAATGTTAACTCGTTGATTGAAATGGGCGACATGCGGGAAACCAATCGGTCCTTCGAGGCCAACCTACAGGTCATCAAACAAGTGAGATCCATGGTGTCGATGACCATCGATCTTTTGAGGAGCTAACCATGCTTGAAGCGGTATCCTCAGTCATCAGCAGTGCTGGTGAGCTCGCCAAAACCAGCGAAGTCATCAATTCCGCGACACCCGCGGTGCAGCCCGGTGCGGCCACCGTCGGTTTCAACAACGTCCTCGAACAGGTCGCAGCCGATGCCATCGGTTCGATCAAAGCCGGCGAAGCCGCGTCAATCCAGTCCATCCACGGCAAGCTCTCGGCACAGAAGGTGGTCGAGGCGGTCATGTCTGCCGAACGGTCATTGCAGATGGCTGTCGCCGTCCGCGACAAGGTCGTTCAGGCGTATCAAGAAGTCAGCCGAATGGCGATTTGAGGTTTAATCATGAGAGCTCTGGCCATTGCTGCCACCGGTATGGGCGCGCAGCAGCTTAATGTCGAAGTGATCGCGAATAATATCGCGAATATCAATACGACCTCGTACAAGCGATCCCGCGCGGAATTCACCGATCTGTTCTATCAGATCGACCGCGCGCAGGGCGTTCCCAACCGAAGCGGTGAGGGCGCAGTACCTGAAGGCGCAAAGCTCGGTCTCGGCGTGCGTTCGGCTGCCGTGCGCAAGCTGCATCTGCAGGGCGCCATGGCGCAGACTGGCAACACTTATGACATGGCCATTAATGGCCGCGGCTGGTTCCAGATCGCCGGTCCGAATGGTGAGACACTCTACACACGCGCCGGTGCATTCAACCTGAATGAAAACCGCCAGCTGGTGACGCCGGACGGCTATCTGGTGACGCCTGCGATCATCGTCCCGCAGAATGCCGTGGATGTCACTGTCAACGAGTCTGGCCAGGTCTTCGCGAAGGTCGACGGAACCGTTGCGCCTGTTCAGCTCGGGCAACTCTCGCTCGCGAACTTCTCCAATGAAGCCGGTCTGGATCCACTGGGCGGCAATCTCTATCGCGAGACGGTTTCATCCGGCGTGCCCGTTGTGGGCTTCGCAGGCGACATTGGCTACGGCAAGCTGCATCAACACTATCTCGAGAGTTCGAACGTCGATCCGGTGAAGGAAATCACTGAGCTGATATCGGCGCAGCGTTCTTATGAAATGAATTCCAAGGTCATCCAGGCGGCTGACGAGATGGCATCGACCATTTCGAAGGGCATGCGGTAATCCACAGAACGGGATCTCGGCCTGATGCGCGCAGTTACCATCGTTACCCGCTGGGTCGTGAGCCTCGTGCTCGCGGCCGGCATTGCAAGCGTCGCTCAGGCCGCGGACGAGTCTGTCCGCTATCCGGTGCCGGCTACAGCGATCTATCCCGGTGACGTCATCAGGGATGAAATGATCATGGATCGCAATTTTGCGCCCAATATTCAGGGCGCAAGTGCATTCATCAACGACCGTGCGTCCCTCGTTGGCCGCATCGCGCGTCGTACACTGTTGGCGGGGCACCTGATTCCGATCAACGGTCTCGAAGATCTGAAGGCCGTCACCCGCGGGGCTGTGGTGAAGGTGCTCGTCGAGGATGATGGGCTCATTATCGTCACCTATGCAACATCCCTGCAGTCGGGCAGCGCCGGCATGATGGTGCAGCTTCGCAACCTCGATACCGGAGTCACTATCCGGGGCATCGTCCAGCAGGACGGATCAGTACGGATTCAGAACGGATGATGCTGCGTCTCCTTTGCGGTCTCCTGCTTTCGCTTTCGATCTCGGCGGCAGATGCCGCTGTGCGTGTGAAGGACATCGCCAATCTCAAGGGCGTGCGGGAGAACCAAATCCTCGGCTATGGCCTTGTGATCGGCCTCAAGGGCACCGGTGACACGTTGCGCAACGCGCCGTTCACCGAACAATCGTTGCAATCGATGCTCGACAATATGGGCATCAATATCCGTGGCACCTCGTTGCGCACGCGCAACGTTGCCGCCGTCGTTGTGACGGCCGATCTGCCGCCGTTTGTCGCGGGTGGTTCGCGAATCGACGTCGCGATCTCGTCATTGGGCGACGCATCATCCCTGCTTGGTGGAACGTTGGTGATGACGCAGTTACGCGGCGCCGATGGCGAAACCTATGCTGTCGCGCAAGGTGCTATCGCTGTAGGCGGTTACAACGTCGAAGGCGCTGCACAAACGCTTAGCCAGGGCGTGGCCACAGCTGGCCGTATCCCAAATGGCGCGCTGATCGAACGTGAAGTCAAGGGGCGTTTCAGCGAGATGGAATCGCTCATTCTTGAGCTAAAGAATCCGGATTTCGTCACCGCAACGCGTATCATGGACGCGATCAACGCGCATAGTAGCGGCCGTTACCAGAAGGTCGTGGCCTTCGAGCGCGATTATCGCACCATCGTGCTGTCGCGCCCACGCTCGACCGCGCCGGTGCGGTTTATCGCCGAAATCGAGGAGCTACTGGTCGAGCCGGATTCGCCGGCGCGAGTGGTGGTCGACGAACGCACGGGAACGGTGGTCATCGGCCGGAATGTACAGATTTCGACAGTCGCGGTCACCCATGGAAATCTGTCGGTGCGAATCACCGAGGCGCCGATCGTGTCGCAACCGAACCCATTCGCGCGCGGCGAGACGAAGGTGGTGCCGCAAACCTTCATCGAAGCTAACGAGCCCGGCGCCAAGATCGCCATTCTGCGTGGTGCGGACTTGCAGCGTCTGGTGCGTGGTCTCAATCAAATCGGCCTGAAACCGCAGGGAATCATCGCGATCTTGCAGGCGATCAAGGCGGCCGGCGCGCTGCAAGCGGAACTCGTCATCCAGTAAGCCCGGGTCAGCGTCACGCAAGCCAAAGCGTGCAACGCTCGCTCAGCTGAATCACGAGAACACGAATGGCGCGCGTCGCAAATCGATCGATCAAGTTTCTCATGCTGGTCGGTATGGTGCTGTCCACACAGGCATCGGCCGAACCCGAGCAGAAGCTCTCAAAGCCGCTGAACCTCGGTGAATTTGCAAAGACGCCGCAAGTCGCGCGCCCACGCCCGGCTGCCAACAAGCAGGACCCGGTGGTGCGTCCGCCAGCCGATTCGGCGCTGATCACGGGCGCAATCGACAAAAAGGATAGCGCAGCCGCGAACTCCCAGGAATCCGACGTCGCGCGCTTTTGCGGCAATATCGCAGACCAGGCACTCGATGCCCGGGTGGCGTGGCAGCAGAAAGAGCTGGAAGCGACGGAATCCAAGCTGAAGCTGCGCATTGCCGAACTTGAGGCCAAGCGTGCCGAATATGAGGAATGGCTGAAGTTGCGCGAAGAATTCCTCAAAAAGGCGGAAGATAACGTCGTCGAAATCTACTCGCGCATGAATCCGGAAGCTGCGGCGCAGCAGATTGCCAGCATGGCTGATGACACGGCAGCTGCTGTTCTCGCCAAGCTGCGCGTTCGCGTTGCCAGCGCGATCCTCAATGAAATGGAACCGGCACGTGGCGCACATCTCGCTGACACGCTTGCCGGGATGCGTCGCACCGACGACGGGAAAGCCAAGAAATGATGTGGTTGAGAGTGATTCTGATTCCGGTCGCACTGTCGTGCCTGACCGGTTGCGCCAGTAATCTCGCCGAGGTTGGCCAGGCGCCCTACATGTCGCCGATCGGCAACGGTATGCAGGTCGATGCGCGCGCAATTCCGATCGAGAGACGAGCCTATCGTAGCGCGGGCCCTCACTCGATCTGGAATGACCGCAAGGACCTCTACCGCGATTCCCGGGCAACGCGGGTCGGCGATCTGCTGACCGTGAATATTCTGATGAACGATAAGGCGATCCTTGATAACAAGACGGATCGGTCGCGGGACTCGCAGATCAAGGTTGAGTCCGATTACTCGGCCAATATCGCCAAATGGCTCTCGGCGGGAAATTTCGATACCAACGTCAAGTCCCAGTCGTCGAACAAGGGCGCTGGCAAGATCGACCGGAACGAAGAAGTACGTTTCTCGGTGGCTGCCGTCGTTGTCGACGTACTCCCGAACGGCAATCTCCTGGTTAGCGGTTCGCAGGAGATGCGCGTCAATTACGAAATGCGCATCGTCAATGTCGGCGGCATCGTGCGCCCGATCGATATCAGCCGCAACAACACCATCGCCTATGAGAAGATCGCCGAAGCCCGCATTTCGTATGGCGGGCGAGGCCGGTCCATGGAAGTGCAGCAGCCGAACTGGGGTCAACAGGTTTACGACCAGGTCGCGCCGTTCTGATGGGAATCGATCATGGCCGATAACACAGCGAATGAAGGCCAGCGCCCAGGATTCATGCAGTGGTTTGGCGCCCTGCTGCTTGTCACGGCGCTCTCGGTCGGGGCTGGAGCGCTGGCAAGCCTGCATCTGATGTCGACGTTCCAGCGCATCAGTGAAAGCCAGAAGGAAGTCCCAGAGAAACCGATCTCGTCGGCCTTCAATGCCAATGATCGTCTGCGCAAGATCACGCCGGTCGTGACCAATCTGGCGGCGCCGCCAAATGCCTGGATCCGCATGGAGGCATCGATCGTAACCGATAAATTGACCGAGGAGGAGGCGAGCATCGTGGTCGCTCGCATAGGTGAGGATGTTGCAGCCTATCTGCGCACGCTCACACCCGCGCAGATCGAGGGTGCCCGCGGCCTGCAATATCTGCGCGAAGACCTGAATGAGCGCGCGCTTACGCGTTCGAGCGGCAGGGTTCGTGAGTTGATTATCGAGACGCTGGTGGTGCAATGAAGCGTATCATTCCGATCCTGCTCCTGGTGCTTCTGCCGACGGCTGCAGTGGCGCAGGTTCCGGATCTGTCGACCTTGCTTCCGCAGGGCGAGGGTAGTGCGAGCGGCCGAATCATCCAGATGGTCGCGCTGCTGACGGTGCTGTCACTGGCGCCGGGCCTGCTCATCATGGTGACGAGCTTCACGCGCTTCGTCGTCGCACTCTCATTCCTGCGCACAGGGCTTGGCCTGCAAACCACGCCGGCCAATATCGTGATGATCAGCCTTGCGCTGTTCCTCACATTCTATGTGATGGCACCGACCTTCGATCGCGCGTGGCAGAACGGCCTTCAGCCCCTGATGAAGAATGAGATCACAGAGCAGGAAGCCTATTCGCGTGTCACAGATCCGTTTCGGGATTTCATGCTGCAGCACGTACGTGAAAAGGATCTGCAAACCTTCGAGAACCTTGCTGCCGAAAGCATGAAGATCAAACTCGAAGGTCAGCGGATCGATCTGCGAATCATCATTCCGGCTTTCATGGTGTCGGAGCTTCGCCGCGCATTCGAGATCGGATTTCTTGTCGTCATGCCATTTCTGGTGATCGACATGATCGTTGCAACACTAACGATGTCGATGGGCATGATGATGATGCCGCCCACGGTGTTCGCGCTACCGTTCAAGGTACTATTCTTCGTATTGATCGACGGCTGGAATTTGCTCGCAGTTGGTCTTGTGAAGTCGTTTCTCTAGATCATTTGATTCATCACAAGGTAAGTGACGAATCAAATGATCGCTGTTAACTATACGAGCCGCCGCTCCCTTCAGCTTTGGGTAAGGTTTGGCGGCTAGCTTGCAATTCACGACAGGTTGGGTCGATCAGATATCGACATTCCAAAGGCATGATGCCGCCCTCTCGTACCGGTGAAAGTCCGGTATGTCCCCAGCAAATCAATCAAATTAAAGGGACATACGATGTCTAGCTTGATGACCAACTCCCAGGCCATGACCGCGCTGCAGACTCTGCGCTCGGTCGATGCCAACCTCTCCACCACGATGAACCGCATCTCGACCGGCTATCGCGTGGCGACCGCGTCGGACAACGCCGCTTACTGGTCGATCGCTACCACGATGCGTTCGGACGTTCAGGCTCTGGGCGCCGTGCAGGACGCTCTCGGTCTCGGCGCTGCGACCATCGACACGATGTATACCGGCCTCGAAGGCACGGTTGACGTCGTCTCGTCGATCAAGGAAAAACTGGTTGCTGCCCGTACCCCGGGTGTTGACCGCGCCAAGATCCAGAGTGAAATCACCGAACTCCAGAAGCAGCTGAAGAACACCGCCGACTCGGCCGTGTTCAACGGTGAAAACTGGATCTCGGTCGACTCACAGGACCCCACCTACAACTCGACCAAGTCGGTCGTGTCGTCCTTCTCCCGCGCCGGCGGTGTCGTTTCGGTGGACACGCTCACCATCGACCTCGACGCCATCAAGCTCTACGATACAACGCTGGACGCCGCCTACATCACGGCTCACGCTGCCGCCACGACGTCGACCCTCGTTTTCGATCCGGCCACCGTCGGTGCGGCTGGCCCGCCCGCGACGACCACGGGCACGATCGCTTTCGCCGTCACGCCTCTTGGTGGAGCTGTCACGACGACCACGATCAACGTGTCGCAGACTTCCACGGTTCAGGACATCGCCAAGGCACTTAACGGTTTGGGCATCCAGGGCCTCACTGTTGGTGTCAATGCCGATGGCAAGACGCTTGAGATCAAGAACGCCAGCACGACCTCGATCGCCACCACAAGCACCAATGGCGGTGCGACCGGCGGTACCGTTGCGTTACAGCCAGCGGTTACCGCCAATGTGGCGACCCAAAAAGGCGTTCTTGACCAGACCTACGACGTCTACAAGAATGGTGGCTGGACTACCTTCAGCGTCGCTAATCTGGACATCTCGAAGTTCACCGATAGCGCCTCCGATCTGACTGCGCTCGAGACTTACATCTCTGGTACAGACAAAGCGCTGAGCAAGATCACCGATGCCGCCACCAATCTCGGCGCCATCAAGAACCGCATTGGTCTGCAGCAGGACTTCGTGAAGACCCTGACCGACTCGCTCGATCGCGGTATCGGCCAGCTCGTCGACGCAGACATGAACGCCGAATCGACCCGCCTCCAGGCCTTGCAGACGCAGCAGCAGCTGGGCATCCAGGCGCTGTCGATCGCCAACGCCGGCAGCCAGAGCATCCTGTCGCTGTTCCGCGGCTAATCGCTCTCGCATCGTGAATGGGAATGGCCGCGACCGTCATAGGTCGCGGCCATTTCGCTTTCCGGCTCTCCGTAACCCTCGGACAAGCTTCACAATCGATGATCGATTCGGAAGTGGGCAGGGGTATTTATGGTCAATCGCGAGCACGCGCAGAAGCTCTGGAACAATCTGCTTGAGCTGGGTACGAAGCGTCTCATTCTGCTCGCGGTGGTTGGCCTCGCTGTGTTTGGCGGCGTTGGCGGCGGCGCGTACTACATAAGCCGACCGGAATACAATGTTCTCTATTCGGGTCTTAGCCGCGAGGACGTGACGCGTGTCAGCTCGGTGCTGCGCGACGCGAATATCGCTTTCGATCTGAATACGGCAGGCGATACCGTCTACGTTCGTCCCGGACAGACCGCGCAGGCGCGTACGCTGCTGGCCGACAAGGGCCTGCCCAGCACCACCGGCGGCGGTTATGAGCTGTTCGACAAGATTGGCTCGCTCGGCCTGACGTCGTTCATGCAGGAAATCACGCGCGTGCGTGCGCTCGAGGGCGAGATTGCGCGGACAATCCAGGTTCTCAAAGGCGTCAAGGCAGCCCGCGTCCATATCGTGATGCCTGCGCGCGGCTCGTTCCGGCGTGAGCAGTCGCCGCCGTCGGCTTCGGTCGTATTGCGAACGGATGGTCCGGCGGATGCACGCACGGCACGTTCGGTGCGCCATCTCGTGGCTGCGGCCGTGCCGGGGATGACCGCGGACAAGGTCACCGTGCTCGACAGCGACGGGTCGCTGCTCTCGGATGATGACGGCAGCGGCAGCGTCGGGGCAACGCCGACCACGATGGCGAACTTGCAGAAGGTTGTGAGTCGCTCGATCCAGGAGAATGTCAGCCGGGCACTGACGCCCTATCTGGGGCTCGATAATTTTGAGGTCAGCGTTGCAACCCAGCTGTCGACCGACAAGAAACAGACCAATGAGACGGTCTACGATCCGGATTCGCGGGTGCAGCGCTCCGTACGCGCTGTGCGAGAGAAGGAAACGTCGCAGAGCCTCGATCGGCAGCAGCCGACAACCGTTCAGCAGAACCTGCCAGATCAGCAAGTCAATGCGACCGGCGCCAAGAATCAGAATGACGAGAAGCAGCGCCGCGAAGACATCACCAATTACGAAGTTTCGTCGAAGACGGTGACGACCACGAGCGATGGTTTCGTGGTGAACAAGATGTTCCTTGCCGTTCTGGTCAATCGGCCGCGTCTCATTGCGAGCCTTGGCGACAAGGTGAGCGATGCTGCGATCGAAGCCAAGGTCGCGGAGATCTCGCAGATTGCTGCGACCGCAGCTGGCATCGATCGCCCGCGTGGCGACCAGATTCAGGTTTCGGCGGTCGAATTCATGGAAGGTGCGCGCGATCTCGCGCCGGTGCCGTCGATCACCTTCACAGAGGTGATGATGCGCCAAGCGGGCAGTCTCGTGAGCGCCATCACCATTCTAGCCGTGGCCGGCATGCTGATCTGGTTCGGTCTGCGCCCCGCGATCAATACGATCCTGGCCAGCGCGAAGACGGACGAGACAACGCAGTTCCAGGCGGAGACGAATGCGCTGCTCAGTGGCGGCAGCACGATGGCGGCCGCGGCTCTGTCAGGAGGCGAGGCTCCGCCCAATCTTATCCAGGATGTCTCGAGCAGTATGCAGAATACGCCACAGAAGCGGCTGGAACAGATCATCCAGCTTGATGAGAAGCAGGCGGCAGCGATTCTGAAACAATGGATCAGACAAGAGGAAGCGGTATGAGCGCAGAGCAAGTCGCACGTCTGATCGCCGATTTCGATCGACCGGAGCCGCCGAAAACACGCAGCCGCGTCGTTCCGTTCGACCATCTGCATCACTCCAGCGTGCAGCCGCAACATCAGCCGCTTCTGCAGAAGGCAAAGCAGCAACCGTCGTTTCAACCGCAGCCGCAGATGCATCCAAAGCCGCCCCTCGTGCAGGAGGATGATGGCTATGAGCGCGGTCGCGCCGAAGGCTATGCGAGTGCACTCGCCGAGTTCGAACGGCGCATTGAGCAGGAGAAGCAGGCACTTGCGGCACAGGCCGCCGAAGAACGGCAGCAACTGCTCAACGAAACGGCGGCCAAGCTCGTCGGCGATATCGCCGAAATGGGTGATCAATTGCAGGGAAGAATCGCCGGCGTAGCGGCTCGACTTCTCGAGCCGCTCATCAGTAACGCCGTGCAGAAACAGGCCGTCACTGCGTTCATCGAGCATCTGTCGTCAATCACGACCGATAGCCGCCGCCCGGTCCTGCGCATCACAGGCCCATCGGAGCTGCTCGAACTGATCCGCAGCAAGCTCGGCGTCCGTGCAATCGCATCGGAATTGCGTGTCGGCCCCGAGGCGGAAGCGTCGATTGTCGTTGATCAGATCGTGCTTGAGACTCAGCTCAAGGTTTGGACCGAACGACTGAAGATGGCGGTCCAGAGCTGAGATGGCCGATCCGCTTCCGCCAGAAATAGTGATCATCCGCCGCCGCAGTTCGCTCGAGAGCGGCGAGACGAAGAACAGTGTCTGGAAAATCGCTTACGCCGACTTCATGACGGCGATGATGGCATTCTTCCTGGTGATGTGGCTGATCAATGCCACCAATCAGGAAACGCGCGAAAGCGTGGCCACCTACTTCAACCCGATCAAGCTGACGGACTCGACGCCGGATCGCAAGGGCATCAACGATGCCCGGCGGGTTGACCCCGGCAAGGCCGTGGAAGGCGAGAGCAAGTGGCCGCACCCGGAGCCAGGTCAGCCGACGGATGCGCTTGCGCGCCCGCAGCCTCCGCAGCCACGCTATGGCGAGGCGACGTTGTTTCGCGATCCTTATGCTGTACTCTCGGAGATTGCCGGCGGTCCTCCGCGTCCGGGACAGACCAGTGCGGCGCTCGACCCAAATCGCAAAGAAGGGCTGAAGGGCGGGGAGGCCTATCGAGATCCGTTCGATCCGATCAACTGGCCGATGGCGTCGATCTCGTCGCTCGAGAAGAAGCTGTCGGGACGCAAGGACGCGGGTAGCCTACCATTCGGCGAAGATGTTGCTGCCGCGGCGAGCGAGGGTCAGGAGCCGCGCCCGCTCGATGCCAAGCCTGATGCCACCGGCACCCCGGGGCAAGAGATGTCCGGATCGAATTCAACTCCCGCGAAATCCGACAAGCAGGAGGCACCGAAGCCCGCCGGGTTGTTTGCCGACGATGGCGACAAGTCCAATCCGGCAGCGGGTCGTCCGCAACCGGCGCAGGCAGACAAGACTGCAGCGCCGGCTGACAAATCCCCGGCGCAGCCTGACAAGGCGCCCGCCCAGCAAGAAAAAGCCCAACCGATGGACGCCGCCAAGCTCCAGGCAGCAATTTCGGCGGCGCTGGCCGCCATTGGACCGGCGCGTCCGGTGGCCGAAGTGAGGGAAACCCCCGAAGGACTTCTGATCAATCTGACGGACGACGTGAACTACGGAATGTTTGCCAACGGCTCGGCCGAGCCCACGCCCGGTCTCGTTCGTGCGCTCGACAAGATCACGCCGATGATTGCGCAGAACCGCGGCCAGGTCATCGTGCGTGGTCACACCGATAGCCGTGTCTATCGCACGTCGGAATATGACAATTGGCGGCTTTCGACCGCGCGTGCGCATATGGCGTATCACATGCTGGTGCGCGGCGGCCTCGACGCCGGGCGGGTCGAGCGCATCGAGGGCTATGCGGACCGCCGGCCGAAAATTCAGAACGACCCGCTTGCCGCGCAGAACCGGCGGATCGAGCTTCTGATCCGTGCTCCCGTGCTATGACCAGCGCCAGGATCATTGCAGCAACGCTTCTAGCCTGTCTTGGCAGTGCACATGCGCAGCCGGCCGACGACCAAATGCGCGAGCCGTATCAGATGGTTCGTTCATTGCAGATGCTGCAAGATCAGATCGCGCGCGGCGATCTCGACGCTCACAATTCCCAACCCGCCCTGCTGAAGCGCTTGGGTGAGAACTTCCTGAAAGCCGATGCCACCGTCTGGAAGGAGCCGCGCAATTCGCGTGCAGCTGTCACCTTCCTCTTGAGTGGCGGGTCGCCGCAAGTGGTTGCGAGCCTCCGCTCCCGCAACGTGCTGAATATTGACGAGGCTATTGTCGATGGCGCCATCGCTTATGTCGAAGGGCGCACGGACGAAGCGAAGTCGAAGCTCGCCAATATCAAGCCACGCAGCCTGCCTGCGGCACTCGGTGCCGAGATCGCGCTGGTGCAATCGGCACTGGTTGCACAGGACGACCTGAAGGTCGCGATCGCATTGCTTGACGAGGTGCGGCTGATGATGCCGGGCACGCTGGTCGAGGAAGCGGCACTGCGTCGGGAGATTTTCATCGTCGGACAGGACGACGACTTCGACAAGTTCGAAGCCCTCGCGGTGCGCTACTTTCGCCGATATAGGCATTCTATCTATGCAGGCAATTTCCGCCAGCGCTTTGCGCTCTCTGTGGCACGCTTCAGCTTCGTACAGCGCCCCGATCGTTTCCCGCGTCTTGTCGCTGTGCTCGATCATCTTGATCGGGCGAGCCAGCGGGCACTCTATCTTCTTATTGCAAGAACGGCATTGGTTCGCGGCAAGACTGAAATGACAGTGCTCGCCGCCGACCGTGTATTCGCATTGTCCGATGACGACAGCGCCGAGCGCGTACGCGCGCGCCTGTACCGGGCCGCGGCACGCGTTGCCACATCTGCACACAGTACGGCAATCGCCGAGCTTGAGCAGATCGACAAGGCAAAACTATCCGAACGTGATGTCGAACTGCAAAGCGCGGCGCTTGCCATTGGACTGAATGTTCGAAAGGCGCTGCCGGAGGCAAAAGCCAAGAGCGACGGAAGCAGCGAAGCGAAGACGGCCATGCGGCCGCGCATTGATTTCAGCCGCTCTCTCGCTGCCGTCGATCGGGCACAAAAGTTGCTCGATGCGTCGCAGGAACAATTAAAGGAGAAGGTCCGATGAACAATGCTGATCTCCTGATGGCAGCGCTTCGCCAGACAGCGGCCGGAAAGGCTGGGACGAAAGGCGGATTGAACGGCGGTGCCCATGCCAAGGACGGCAAGGAGAAGGCCGATCACTTTCGCGAGCAGCTCCGTCTGGTCTCAAAGGAGACCAAAACAGTCACGCCGCATGTTGCCAAGACAGCCGATAACGCGAAAATCGTCGACGCAAAGCCGATACTCGACGCGGCATCCGTTCTTGCGGAATTGACCGGTGAAGTCGCGCAAAAGCCAAACGTCAGCGACGATCAAGCTGATGATGACGATTCAAAGGCCACGAAGGGCGACGAGAGCGCGACAAAATCTGCACCCTGGCGCGGACCGGATCCCGCGCTTAGCGCGGTAATGGCCAAACTCGATCACGCACACTCACCTTTGCCAAGTGATGACAAGGCGGCGTCTCGCATTTCGGTATCGGACGTGAAGGCAGATGATGCTCCGCGCGATCCCACGAAGCTCATTCACGCCGCAACAGCCGACGTGCCTGACGCCGATGCGGCCACCACGCATCGATTTACGTTGGCGGTCGAGACGACGGATACCAAGCCGCTTCCGGTTGCGAAGGCGGTCGTCCGTGAGCAAGAGACGCATTTCGAACCCGTGCAACAGGTGACGACGCTGCAGAAGATCGTCGATCGGATGGCTACTGATCTGGTGATCGTCGCATCATCTGAAGGGGCTCGCGTGGCTGACGCGCCGGGGCTCGAAACGAACAAAGCTGCGGATAGCCGGCCGGTGCGCATGATGACGCTCGAACTCGATCCGCCCAATCTCGGCTCTGTCACGGTGAAGATGCGGCTTGCCGGCGATTCCGTGGAGATTCATCTCACTGCGGATCGCTACGAAACCACGCAGATGCTGCGGCAGGAACGCGGTGCGCTCACCGACGCCATGCAGTCGGCTGGCTACACGTTCGACATCGCGGCGATCGATCATACCCGCACCCCCGACGCAAATCTGAACAACGGTCAGCAGCAACAGCAACAACAAGCGCCGTCCGATCAACGTTCTTCGCTGCCGTCGTCAGGCGGATCGCAGGCGGACGGTGGTTCTTCGGGCCGGTCGTCCGGCGATGCGCAGAGCGGCGCACGGCATAACAGGCAGGATCATGAGCAATCGCCAAGGTCGTCGGAGCGGCAGCAGGATCAGAATAGTAATCGGGTTCGCAGCAGCACTGTTTATATCTAGCGCTGTAACGGACGCTCGAGCCGGGGGGCCGTGCGAACGGGAGATGGCGCGCGCGGCACGCCGCCACAATGTGCCACTCGGCGTTCTCTTTGCGGTCGGTCTCAGCGAGACCGGGCGCAAGGGTGTGCTGAATCCCTATGCGCTCAATGTCGATGGCCGGACGGTGCTCGCCACCGATCTGCGCAATGCCGTTGCGCGTTTCGCCGAGGAGAAGAGCAGGGGCGCCAAGCTGGTCGATCTCGGCTGCATGCAGATCAATCATCGCTATCACGGGGAAAAATTTCCAAGTGTAGAGGCGATGTTCGATCCCGCGCGCAATGTCGACTACGCCGCACGATTTCTGAAAGACCTGCGTGAGCGCGAGGGAAACTGGACGATGGCTGTCGCGCGCTACAATGCTGGGCCGACCAATATTGTCGGCCAAAAACGCTACATCTGCAGTGTTATCGGCAGCCTTGTCGCGAGCGGATTTGGGTCGTGGACGAGCAAGGCCCGAGATTTTTGCGCCGAGCGCACTGCGTCACGATGACCCTGTGGATAACCGCCAGCCTCGCGCAAGCAACTTCAACTCTAATACTTCACACGTGAAACGGAGGATAATCGATGAGTCTGTATGGGGTGATGCGCACAGGCGGCTCCGGCATGAACGCGCAGTCGAACAAACTGGCGACGGTCGCTGACAATATCGCGAACGTGAATACCACGGGCTACAAGCGCGCCTCGACGGAATTCTCTTCTCTGATCCTTCGCAGCGGAACCGGAAACTACAATTCCGGTAGTGTCGAGACGCAGGTTCGTTACGCGATCTCTGATCCCGGTACGATGAATTACACGACGTCCGCGACCGATTTGGCGATCCAGGGCAACGGATTCTTTGTTGTCAGCGACGCAGGAGGCACGCCTTACCTCACGCGCGCTGGCTCTTTCGTTCCGGATGGCCAGGGGAATCTCTACAATACCGGTGGCTACTATCTGATGGGCTACAACATCAAGAATGGCGCCCAGCCGAACGTCGTTGCCAACGGCCTCGGCAATCTCGAGGTCGTAAACATCGCGCAGCAGTCCTTGCTGGGAAATCCGACGACCCAGGCAGGCATCAGTAGCGCCAACCTGGATTCCAATGCTGCGATCAGCGCCGGACCGCCGAACTTTACGTCGAAAACGTCGGTCATCACCTACGATAATATTGGAAATGCGGTGAAACTTGACATGTACATGTTCAAGACAGCCGCCAATACATGGGATGTGCAGATCTACAACAGCGCAGGCGCGGCAGCAGGCGGCGGCTTCCCCTATGCAGCCGGGTCGCAGCTGGGCACCACCCAGACATTTACCTTCGACGTCAGCGCCACCGGCAAGGGCCGCCTCGCTGCCGCGAGCCCGACCTCGATGGCCTTCACAATCCCGGGCGGCTCGCCCGTCACTTTCGATATGTCGAGTATGACGCAGGTCGCAGACGAGTTCCAGTTCAAGGCCACGACCAACGGCAATGCGCCGAGCGCGCTCGACCGTGTGGAGGTGAGCTCAGACGGCACCATGTATTCGATCTTCGACGACGGCACGCGAATCGCGAGCTACAAGATCCCGCTGGCGACGGTACCGAGTCCCGACAATCTCTCGCCCGAAGTCGGGAATGTCTATTCGATCAGCACCAACTCCGGCAACATCCAGGTCGATTTCGCGGGCAATAGCGGTCTCGGTACCATCAAGCCGGAAGCGCTCGAAGCATCCAACGTCGATCTGGCCAACGAGCTCACGGCGATGATCGAGTCGCAGCGTGGCTACACCGCGAATTCCAAGGTGTTCCAGACCGGCGCGGACCTGCTCGACGTACTCGTCAACCTGAAGCGCTGACGCACAGCGCGGATCACTGACGGGAGTCTCCAATGTCACTTACGGTCGCACTCAATTCGGCCCGCTCGTCGCTTATGGCGTCGGGCGTCCAGTCTTCCGTCATCTCGCGCAACGTCGCCGGCCTGCATCAGGACGGTTACTCCCGCAAGAATGCTCTGATCGTTTCCCAGCCGGGCAGCGGTGTCTATGTCAGTGGTATTCAGCGGGCCGCCAGCGCCGGTCTGTTCAACAATGTCGTCAAGGCGGTATCGAACACCGCACAGCAGGATGCCCTTTATAACGGTCTGCAGAAGGTTGCGGCTGTCACCATCGACGACCCCGAGCTCGATCAGTCTGCCGCGGCGCAACTGGCCAAGCTGAAAAGCGCCCTGCAGCAATATGCATCGGCGCCGGATAACGTAACGTTCGCGAATTCCGCCGTCACGGCGGCCAAAAATGTTGCCGCATCGCTGAACGATTCGACCAACACCGTGCAGACTGTTCGCGCGGATGCCGACGCCGAAATGGCGACGTCGGTCGGGAATATCAATCAGCTTCTGGCGCAATTCGAGACGGTCAATACGGCGATCATCAAGGGAACGATCTCCGGCTCCGACGTCACCGACTACCTTGATACGCGCGATAGTATCCTGTCGAAGCTGTCCCAGGAGGTTGGGATCACGTTTGCCACCCGCGCAAACAATGACATGGTTGTCTATACGGATTCCGGGGTCACGTTGTTCGAGCGAACCGCTCGCTCCGTAACCTTCGCTCCGACAAATTCCTACACGGCCGCCACAACGGGCAACGCTGTGGTCGTCGATGGCGTTCCCGTTACCGGCGCTAACGCGATCATGCCGATCGGCTCCGGCAAGCTCGCTGGTCTCGCGACGCTTCGCGACGACAAGATGGTGACCTATCAGAATCAGCTCGACGAAGTTGCGCGCGCCGTGATCGAGATTTTTGCCGAGAAGGATCAGAGTGCTGCCGCTGGACCAGACCAAACCGGCCTCTTCACCTATGCCGGTGGACCCGGAATGCCGACCACGGGCGTGATCAATACCGGGCTCGCCGGGACGATCAAGGTGACGGCCCTGGTCGATCAGGCCCTTGGCGGCAATCCGAGCCTGATCCGCGATGGTGGGATCAATGGCGTCAATTATGTCTACAATGCCGGCGGTGAGGCGGGTTTCTTCGCCCGCATTCAGGGCCTCGTCGATGGCATGGCGGCATCCCGAACCTATGATCCGGCCGCGCTCGGCAAGCCTAGCGGCAGCCTCATCGACTTTGCCGGCTCCTCGGTGAGTTGGCTGGAATCGCAACGCAAGAGCGTCGGCGACGACGCCACCTATAGCCAGACGCTCCTGGAGCGCAGCGCCGATGCGTTGTCGAACGTCAATGGCGTCAACATGGATGATGAGATGACCTTCATGTTGCAGGTCGAACGCACTTTCTCGGCATCGTCGAAACTGATCTCAACGATCGACGACATGCTGAAAGAACTTCTGATGGCGGTGGGGTAATCGATATGGCTACAAATTTCATTTCATCGAACTCGATCTCGACCACCCTGCGCATCTCCGCGTCGAAAAGCCAGGTGGCGATCTCAAAGGCCACCAAGGAGGCGACGACAGGAAGGCTCGCTGACATCGGGGGGAGTCTTGGTGCACTCACGGGTCGCGACGTGACCCTGCGTGCGGAGCTTCTCGATATGGAGAAAATCGTCGATACCAATGCACTCGTGAGTGCCCGCCTGGACGTCACGCAGGAGCGTGTTTCGCAATTGATCGAGACGGCACAGTCCTTCCAGAAGGATTTGCTGGCGGCGCGCAATTCGGCAAATGGCGGCGTCATCATCGCCCAGCCGGCAGCGTCGAACCTCCAGTCGCTTCTCACGACGCTCAATGTTTCGATGGACGGACAGTATCTGTTCGCCGGCATCAACACGGCGCAACAGCCGATGACGCCTTATCAGACCGGTTCGGCCAGCAAGACGGCGATCGATGCGGCTTTTACTGCCGCTTTTGGTTTTCCGCCCGGTGACGTGGCTGCCGTAAATATCACCCCCGCCGCCATGAATAACTTCCTCGACAATGCGTTTGCGACCGAGTTCGACGATCCGGCCTGGGGAACGAACTGGTCGTCGGCATCCGATCAGGTCATGCGCAGTCGCATCTCTACGACACAAACCGTCGATTCCTCCGCCAGCGCCAATGACAAGGCATTCCGGAACCTGGCGATGGCCTACACGATGCTCAGCGGGCTTGGTCTGGAAACTCTGAATCAGAGCGCGTTCCAGGCCGTTACAGACAAGGCGCTGCTGCTGGTCGGCGGTTCGGTGTCCGACCTCGCGAGTGTCGGTGCACGCCTCGGCACCGCGCAGGAACAGACGACAAATGCAACCAGTCGTCTCAAGGTGCAGACCGACATCGTCAACAAGCAGATCAACGCGATGGAAGTGGTCGATCCGGAAGAGGCATCCGTCCGGGTCAACTCCCTGAAAAATCAGTTGGAGATGTCGCATGCGCTGACCGCGCAAATTCAGAACCTCAGCATCCTTAATTATCTCTGATAGGTGGGCTGATCTATGAAGCAACAGGTTATCGATTGAAATGACACTGGCAGGTTACGACGCGGAAATCGAGGATAGCGGCCGCGAGGCGCGATCCAGAGAACAACAAGCGCTCAATCATGGAATTAAACTACTTCAGAAAATCCAGAGCGGAGCGCTTGCTTCATCCGAAGAAACAGATGCCTTACTCTATATTCGTAATCTCTGGACCTTCTTCATACAAGATCTGTCGAATCCACGAAACGGCCTGCCGGAGCAGTTGCGAGCGCAACTGATTTCGATTGGTCTCTGGGTCATCAAGGAAGCCGAGCGCCTCCGGGAAGGGCAGTTGTCGGACGTGAGCGATCTCGTTGCGATCAATATCGTCATCCGGGATTCGCTGGCATGAAGAAGCCAATGTGCATATCGCTGCGATCGGGTGAGAAAATCTATATTAACGGCGCAGTTTTGCGGGTCGACCGCAAGGTGACACTGGAACTGATCAACGACGTGACTTTCCTGCTGGAAAGCCAGGTCATGCAGGTCGCCGATGCGACAACGCCGCTTCGGCAGCTCTATTTCGTCGTGCAACTGATGTTGATGAGCCCGAGCGATATCGAACAGGCGCGTGCGGTCTTTGGACATCAGCGCTGCGCGATCTACGCGGCGGCCGACAACAAGGAATTGTTGCAGGGCCTCGATGCGATCGAGGAGCTCGTCGAGGCGAAGCGCTATTACGAGGCGTTGCGGAAGATACGGGCTCTGTTCGAAGTCGAACAGGCGATCCTGAGCGGCGCCGACATGCTGCTGCCGGTCGTAGCCTAACCAAGGGAGAGCGAGATGATCGTCAACGGCGTAGATACCACGAAATCCACAACAAACACGACGTCGACGACGTCGTCGACCAATATGATCGACTACAATGGCTTCCTGCAGCTTCTGATCGCGCAGATGCGCAACCAGGATCCCACCAATCCGACCGATTCAACCGAATATATGAGCCAGCTTGCACAGCTGTCGTCCGTCGAGCAGGCGGTTCAGACCAATGCAAAGCTCGATACGCTGCTGTCGACCAGCGCAATGTCTCAGGCCGAAGGGCTGATCGGTCGCACCGCGTCGTTCACGGACGAATCCGGCACGAACACGACCGGTAAGATTAAGGAAGTCTATATCATCCAGGGCGGCGCGGTCGCGACGCTCGAGAACGGGGTCAAGGTTTCTCTTGGACCCGGCATCACGATCAGCTGAGCCATGAACGAGCGCGACGCCCTCGATATCGCCCAACAGGCGATCTGGACCATCATCGTTGCCGCCGGCCCGGCGGTTGGTTCCGCGATGTTCGTCGGCATCGTCATTGCCCTCCTGCAGGCGCTGACCCAGGTGCAGGAAATGACGTTGACCTTCATCCCCAAGATCGTGGTGATGTTGATCGTGGTCGCCGTCACCGGCTCCTTCATGGGAGCCCATATCTTCGCCTTCACCGAAGTGCTCTACGGCCGGATCGAGCGCGGCTTCTAGCCGCCACCGTCTTCACCATCTTCACGCAAGGTCGGCGCTGCACAGTGCGGCCATGATATTCGCGCGAGACTTGCCATGGCCGACGTAATGATTTCAGCCCTGCCGGCCGAACGGCGGGCCGGCACGGACGTGGCCTTTGCATTCGGCATCGTCACCATTCTGGTGATGCTGGTGCTGCCGGTTCCGACGATCCTGATCGACCTCGGCCTGGCCTTCTCGATCGCGTTGTCCGCGCTGATCCTAATGGTGTCGCTATGGATTCAGCGGCCGCTGGATTTCTCGGCATTTCCGACCGTGCTACTGATCGCGACCATCCTGCGTTTGGCGCTCAACGTGGCGACCACACGCGTGATCCTGTCGCATGGCGGTGAGGGAGAACACGCCGCCGGCTATGTCGTCGCCGGCTTCGCCAAATTCGTGATGGGCGGTGATTTCGTCATCGGTCTGATCATCTTTGCAATTCTCGTTACCGTGAATTTCGTAGTGATCACCAAGGGTGCGACGCGTATCGCCGAAGTCGGTGCTCGTTTTTCGCTTGACGCCATTCCGGGCAAGCAAATGGCGATCGACGCCGACCTGTCGGCGGGTCTGATCGATGACAAGGAAGCGCAGCGCCGGCGCCACGAGCTGGAGGAGGAGAGTTCGTTCTTCGGCGCCATGGATGGTGCCTCGAAATTCGTGCGCGGCGACGCCATTGCCGGCCTAATCATCACGGCCATCAACATCTTTGGTGGCATCATCATCGGCGTCACTCATCATGGCATGGAACTGTCACGCGCCGCTGACGTCTTCACCAAGCTCTCCGTTGGTGACGGCCTGGTCTCGCAGATCCCCGCGCTGATCGTGTCGCTCTCGGCCGGTCTGCTCGTCTCCAAGGGCGGCACCCGCGGCTCTGCCGAGCAGATGGTGCTGAAGCAGCTCGGCAAGTATCCGCGCGCCCAGTCAGTTGCCGCGATGATGATGTTTGCGCTCGGTCTGCTTCCCGGCCTGCCATTCCTGCCCTTCGCGCTGCTTGGCAGCGCCATGGCCTTCATGAGCTTTACGCTCCCGCGCCAGCAGGCCGCCCGCGCGAAGGTGGAACAGGCACGCATCGCGCAGGTTCAGGAAAAGGTGCAGATCGAGAACAGGGATTCCGTCAAGGAATTGCTCAAGACCTCCGATGTCGAGCTCTGCGTCGGTAGCCAGCTTGCGATCCAGATGCTGAATGCCCATGGGGAATTGGCGCATCGCGTCGCCAAGGTTCGGCGGCGTTTCGCTGCCCAATATGGCTTCGTCATTCCCGAGATCAAGCTGACCGACGACCTCTCCATCGGGCCGAAGTCATATCGTATCAAGATCTACGGCACCGTCGTGGCCCATCACGAATTACGTATCGGCGAGTCTCTCGTGTTGTTTGACGGCGATCGGAAGCCAGATGTTCCGGGCGACGAGACAATCGAACCCGCTTTCGGGATGAAGGCGATGTGGGTTCCGGAGACGTTCATCGACGAAGTCAAACAGGATGGATTCAAGATCGCTGACAATATCTCGGTGCTGCTCACACATCTCAGTGAGGTTGTCCGCAACAATCTGGCCCAGCTCCTTACCTACAAGGACACCCGCGCACTGATCGATCGGCTCGATCCCGAATACAAGCGGCTGATCGAGGATATGGTGCCATCGCAGATTTCCTATTCCGGGCTGCAGGCGGTGTTCAAGCTTCTGCTGGCAGAGCGGATCTCGATCCGCAATCTGCATCTCATTCTGGAAGCCATCGCCGAGATCGCGCCGCATGTGCGTCGGTCCGAGCATGTGGCCGAGCACGTACGGATGCGCATTGCGCAGCAGATCTGCGGTGATTTCGCCGACAACGGCGTGCTCAAGGTGCTCCGCCTCGGCAATCGCTGGGACCTCGCCTTCCATCAGAGCATCAAGCGCGACGGCAAGGGTGAGATCGTGGAATTCGACGCCGATCCGCGGCTGGTCGAGCAATTTGCGGATGACGTGTCGGTTGCGGTCCGCAAGGCGGCTGCCAATGGCGACACTGCGGTGCTGGTGGCGCCACCTGACGTCCGTCCTTATGTTCGCATGATCACCGAGCGCATGTTCCCCACGCTGCCGGTGCTGTCGCATGTGGAGATCGCACGGGGGGCCGAGGTGATGTCGCTCGGAGCTGTGTCTTGATCGCAAGCAGCTCTGTCTCCATTCTGGCCACGTTCCTGATCTTTTGCCGCATCGGAACTTGCATGATGGTGGCGCCGGGCTATTCCCGGGTCAATATCCCGACACAGATCCGGTTGTTCCTCGCCATCAGCGTCACCTTGATGCTCACACCTCTGCTGGAGTCTACGGTCCGGCCTGCTGTGGAAGCGGCGACGGCGCCGGATCTCCTCCGCCTGATCATGTCCGAGCTGATGGTGGGCCTGGTCATTGGACTCACTGCACGCATGTTCTTCGCGGCGCTGGAAACGATGGCTACATTCGTCGCGTCTGGGATTGGTCTGACCCTCCCTGGTGTCGCCGACGATGGCGAGCATGTGCCGGCGCTGGTGCCGCTGATCACGCTGACTGCGACGGTGGTCTTCTTTGTAACCGACCAGCATTGGGAATTGTTGCGCGGCCTGGTCGGGTCCTATCAGATCTGGTTGCCGGCAACCGGAATCAGCGCCGAGGGCGGGCTAACGCAACTCGTAGATCATCTCTCCATGGCCTTTACGCTGGCGCTCCGGGTCGCAAGTCCCTTCGTCGTCTATGCTGTCATCGTCAATTTCGCGGTTGGTCTCGCCAATAAACTGACGCCAAGCATTCCCGTCTACTTTATCTCGATTCCCTTTGTACTCACTGGCGGTCTGTTGCTGCTCTATCTCACGGGCCGCGAAATGGTGCTGCAATTCAGTATCGCTTTCGCATCCTGGCTGTCCGGGTGACGAACCATGCAGAAGCGCGACCACAAGATCCGCCGTATCGCCGCCGTGCAGGCAAGGCTGCACCGGATTGCCGAGTGGCAGCTGATGGAATGCCAGGCACGGGAGAACCAGCTCGAGGAGAAACAGCGCCTCATTCTGGAAGGGTTCAATGATGAGAGCAAGCTTCCGGACCTCGCCGTGCAGACGGCGAGCCAGAGTTTGCGCGCCGCCAGCATCGAGCAAGGCGTCGTAGCCAAGACGAGGGAAAGACTGGCGGCGCATGCACGCGACGAAGGCCGCAAGCTGAAACATGCGCTGAAGATGGTGAAGTCGGCGGTCGGACGCACGGTTCGGGCCGATGAAAAGCGGGTTCTGGAAGATGAAGTCGACAAGGCCGTCCGGCGGTCGATCGAGGGAGCGTAGACCGATGAGAAATCTCGCAATTGCGGGGAGCGTGGCATGACAGTCGCGCCGGTATCGAACGATCTAATTGCGGATGTCATGAAGGCGGCGGATCCGGCCGCTCAACGCGTCGCGGCAACGAGGCTTGAGCGTATGGCGCCGGCGGGCGAGGCGAACTTCGCATCTGCGGTCGCCGACGAGTTTGCCGCAGGGCAGGCCGCCCAGAGCGCGAAGTCTGCCCCCGTCAGCGGCGGAGAGATAGTGTCAACGCCGATCATCCGGAAGGCTGAGGGAAGCAACCCGGTTTACCGCAAGTTCGAAGCCTTCGTGCTGCAGATGTTCGTGGAAACGATGCTGCCGAAGGATGCGGAGGACGTATTCGGCAAGGGTACCGCCGGCAATGTCTGGCGTTCGATGCTCGCCGAGCAGATCGGCAATGAAATGGCCAAGGGCAACGGCGTCGGCATCGCCAAGCAACTGGCCAAATCGCGCCCGACATCGGCTCCAACTTCCGAAGGCTAACGGCCGAATCCGGCCATGACAGTAGAGATCGACATGGAACAGATCGAACAGCAGACCTCAGTCATCCCCGTCGAGGCGCAGGCTCTGGCCTTGCCTGAGACCGACCTTCCTGAATCGGCTGTGCAGGAGGCTCCCATTTTCGGCGAGGGGGACGATACGCCTGGCCAATGGCTCGGCACCCAAAGCAGCGCGCTGACCGCGATTGATCGGTTGAAAGCAACCATCGACGAAGAGACGGAGAAGCTTGAGGTTCGCGCGGTAGTGGATTTCGACGGCTTCAGCCAGCGCAAGAACCGTGGTCTGCTCGAGCTGACTCGCGCGATGCGGCTGACTCAGGACATCAAGAACGATCCGCGTGTCGCGCCGCAACTCACACTGTTGCGCGCCAGCCTGATTCGTAATCAAGCGGCGTTACAGATCCATCTCGATGCGGTGCGTGAGGTCTCGGCCATCATCGCGCGTTCGATCCAGGAGGTTGAATCGGACGGCACCTATTCCCTGGCGATCGCAGGCAAGCGCAAATGATGAAGCTGCTGATCACGGGCATTTGGGCCTGCCTCGTCACTGTGGGTACCAGTTTCGGGATCTCCTACTGGAAGGAGACTGCGGCCGCATTGCCCGCGAAGCAGGACCAACCTGAAGGTCTGGTTTATGAAAAGGTCAAGGTGATCAATGTGCCGATGATCGCTGACGGCAGCGTTCAGGGCTATATCGTCACCCAACTCGTCTTCACCGCTAACGCCAAAGTCCTGCGTCAGCTGCCGGTGCCGCCGGAGCCGTTCGTCGTCGATGAAGCATTCCGTATGATCTATGGCGACCAGAAGCTCGATTTCAAGAATCTCGGTCGTTACGACCTCACACAATTCGCACAGACGGTGCGCGCGCAGGTCAACAAGCGTCTGCAGACGGACGCGCTGCAGGAAGTCCTGGTGCAGGATTTCAACTATGTGTCGAAGGATCAGATTCGCCGCTGAGACTACAGCGAGTGGTCATCGCTGTGGTACGGTGATACTCGATGATCTAGCGTGGTGGATGTGTGGTACCTCGTGTTGCGCGAGAAGCTCTGTGTCTTGCACAGCAGTTCGAGGAGGCGGTGGACGCCAACGCCGTAGTCGGCGTCCTCTTGCGCGTAAGGCGTGAGCCTTAGTTCGCCTTTGAAATAGGCGCTTCGTGAGCGGGACGAGACTTCAGATCGTCCAGCCGGTAACCCATATAACGCTTCGATTCGATCGGGTCGAAGCCGAGATGATCGCGTAGCTTCTTGCGCAGCTTGCTCACATGGCTTTCGATCACATTCTCATCGAAGCTGGCATCGAACAGACCATAGATGGCGTTGAAGAGCTGGGTCTTCGTCAGCCATTTGCCCTGATGCCCGACCAGGTGTTCGAGAATGCGTAGTTCGCGTCGTGGCAGAATCAAAGTGCGACCGGCAACCTCCGGGTCGCGGCCATCGAGAAAGACACGAATTACGCTCGTTTGTGCCGGTTCATGCTGATCGATGGTGCGGCGGCGAATAACTGCCGTTCGTGCCATGATCTCGCGGACGTGGACCGGTGCGTGAACGACGTCATCGACGCCAGCTTCGAATAACTCAATGGTCTGCTTGAGGTGCTTCAGGCTGTTGAGCGCAATAATCGGCGCCCGTGACCTGTTGCGGATACTGGATGGGATGCTCGTCCGATCCGGACAATCGCCCAGCAGAAAGGCCCGAATGACAGTTAAATCATTACCAACGGCACATTCCAGCCAATCGCGAAAGTCTGTAGAAGTGAAGCCAATCGATACAACCCCTTCGCGATCAAACCCGGCCGCATAGCCTTGTGTGACGCCCTCTCGGTCATCGATTACAACAAACATTTTAATCCCCTGCGTGTTCGCCTTGATATCGTTATGGGGTCGAATTAGGCGCACTCGCCCCATTTTTGTCTTGAAGACGCAACACAACAGTTACTTGAGCGGATGGATGGGCCTTTGAGCGATTCGCTGACTTGCAAATGGGAGGCCCGGTCGCTTTTTACGGGATACCCAATGCTGTGATGCGGTCAGCTCACATTCTCCGACTTGCATTCATCCGTAGTTTCAGAGAGCTCCCTCTCGCTATGTGAACACAACATGACATCTCATGGTCGTGCACGGTCGGTGGCAGAACCGAACCAGCGCTAATGTCAAAACGAGGGAAGTGGCCGATCGCGTGCCGTATCGTCGATATCTGGCGCTTTGATCGGCTGAACTTGCCCGAGTTGTCACACACGCGAATCGGCATACTGGTCATCAAGATGATACCGCATCATCAAGTAGTCGAGGTGCACAAATTTGCAAAGAGTCGTGCATGCAAACCATGCAGTTGAAGCAAACTAACAAGTGGATAATTCATGAAGCGCGACGATTTAGTCGGACCCTTTTTGCATCGAACTATCTCACAGCGTGTCGTCACAGATGCAATCGCGACTTCACCGGTTTGAACCAGTGCAGTACCACACGGCAAAACGCATTGATTGTCGTGTGCGGGCATATGGAGCGAGAGTCTGTTCGTCATGTGCGGGGCAGCAACATGCGATTGCGTGGGTCCGATATCAGTCGGCATCGGCCAATACTGAAATCCGCTCTCAAGAGCGTGCCATATAGGGCGCTCGGATCGCTCGATACGAATCCGAAGTTGCCGATCTTGTCGGCGTCGTCCTTGGTAGTCATCCAGCGTGTCACGAGCATCCTGCCTGTGCGTGGCCGTTAGTATCGATCAGTCAGATCGAGGCATCAATTCAGCGACCTGAAAGGATGACGCCTCTGCTGGTCAGAACCTGCCAGCGGTTGTTTTCGTTCTTGATTTCCTGGATCCGCCCGAGAGCAGGGACATCCTGCCCCGGCACGACCTCAATCACGCCGGTCTTCCCCTCGAGCACTGCGACGCCATCATAGGCGCGACGCACGTGCCAGCCGGGAATAACTTCGCGTGACGTATTTGCTGGCCGTTGCGCCTGAGGCTGCACCGTGCCGGTGATATCGGCAGTATTCGCCAGCGTGGCTGCGACCTGTACCGCTTGCGCTTTCTCATCGGCAATGCGTGCAAATTTCGCAGCCAGAGCGGTTTGTTCGCGGTCGGCGCGATCTTGTGCGCGGCTTGCCTGTTCGGCGGCCTGCGTACGGGCAGCTTCAGCGGCAGCGCGACTGCTCGCCACATCGCCGGTCATCTCCGCAACTTGCCGTCGTAGCTGCGCGACGGAATCGCGAATGCTGCGAAGATCCGCATCGGATACGGCTGAAGATGTCATCGGCCGCAGGAGCAGATAGGCAATCGCGCCAGCGGAAACGAGCGTTGACAGGCCGACGACCATCGCCAGGGAGAAGAATGGAGCTTTCCATGCCGGCGATTGTAACGGTCTTGCGACAATACGGGCGGGCGGCACAGTGAAGCGCACCTTTGCCTTGATCGGCTCTTCGCGGGTGGAAATGCGAGCGCGTTGCATATTCGCCCGCGCTTCGCTGGCGAGAAGCTCGTCGATCGCAGCGGCAGCAGCGATATGAGGTTTTGGCGTGGAGTGTAAATTCGGTGATTGCTCACGAAACAGGCTGCCGTTTTCCACAGCGGTCGACTGTGAATCCGACGGTTTCTTGGACATCGTCATGCTGATCTTTGCATTGGTCATGACTGTCTGCAGTGGCAATCAAATCGTAAGAGCGGCGTAACAAGCGAAGCTTGCGCGAAGCCGTCGAGATAGATGTGTGCGCAAACGATCAACCGACGGTCGATCTTCATCGCACGACGATGCAGATTGTTCGAACGATGATGGGGTGCCGTCCGCACCGATATGTCGTGCACAAGAGCGCATAGGAGTTGTGTAGTTATCGGTGTGGTCTTCGTGTGGTCGCGAGATGCTAGCCGCCCATCTCACGATCGTCACGGGGTGGCGATTTGATCGAATAATGGAGAATGGCGCACGCACGATCAATGAGATGCGCGACAATCAAATTAAAGTCGACCCAAAGAATATTGAAATTGATTCGTAAAAATATAGATGAGTCGAGCTGCCTCACTCCAAAGTCTATCAGATCAAATCGGTAAATCCGCGCATTGAGTTAAATGCCGTAAATCTTGATAATAGATCGATAGGGGCTATTCATCGGTTGATGAAGTGGCGTTTTAAGAAACCGACACTATTGCCGTGGCCATGGATATCGATCTCAAAAGCCTTCGCGATTACGTGAAATTGTTGAAAGCCGAACGGCAGGATTCGCCGATCGGCAAGATCAAATCTGGCGCGACTGAAATTATTCGAAAGAACCTTCGGGAACTGGAACGGATGCACCGTGAAGACGGCGCGACGTGGACCGAGATTGCTGCGGGCCTTGCTGCGCAGGGCGTTACCCAGGGTGATGGTCAGCCCATCACTGGCCGTCGCCTCACAGCTCTGATGCACAATATCAGGGTGCAGGAAGAACGGAGTCTCGCCCGGGGAAAGGCGCTTGGTGATGCGCTTGATCAGGAGCCGCCCGAGCCACAAGGCACTGCCGACTGAGTCACGTTGCGAATTGTCAAATTCGATCCATTCAAAACGAGTCCCTTGTTGACGACCTTCTGTCACCAAGGTCGTTGGAGTGGATCGATTTGAAAGAGGACCGGCATGGTGCTCCCGCCGCATTGCGGCATGGGCTCTGCCTGTGGCGTTCCCTCGACGTTGGTTGTCTTGTGCGGCGCCTGTCCTTCAGCACTGACCGTTCGGTTATCTGACGTGCCGACGCTCGGCCTTGTCCACCCTGATATGCGATCAGCCTCATGACAAACCAGGTATGGATCCAGTCCGCCGCGCGCTCAGGATGTTATGCTTTATCATGTCCTGTAGAGGATGTGGCTGCAGCGCGTCGCGCGCCCAGTTGACGACATGGAATATGGGTGGTGGCGCGCGGATCGCTCATAGGCTGATCCTGCGGCGTCAACGGTCGCGGGTGCGGAAAGTGAAAATTGGAATGCCCGCCGACCTTCAACAGGTTGAGCAGCGGTCCCCGCCGAGTGCTGTAGAAACTGCAGCCGTGCAGCAAGCGAACAGCCGGTGTCCGATCGCAGGTAGCTCTGGGAGAGGCTAAAAGGCGCCTTGAGGCCAGCTCGCCAAAAACGCTTGCAAACGGGCATGTTGCAGCCTTCTTCGCCCTCGTCAGACGCGCTTTTTTGTTGCATTCATGTCGTGTCGCGCATCAATCCGTGATGGCGATACCCGTTCTATTGCAACTCCTGTGAGCTGGCCTCGTCTGTTAAGGAATTCCATCGGTGAGTGCGACGGCAGAAAGCCCAAATAGGACCAGACCGAGAATCCTCGAATTGGGCTCCTGGCACTACTGCAAGGATATCTATCCGGAAGAGACGGATGTGCTCTGGACGGGGGAACGTCCGATCCCTCGCGGGCGAGCGGCGAAAGGCTTCGCCGACTGCACGCCCTGGCGATTCATCAAGGCGATGCGTGAGGCGCGACGCGGGGCATACGACCTGATCATCGTCTATATGCCACTACGCCCGGCGTGGCATCCGCGCTACTGGCTACGCGCTTTCTTCCGGCAGCCGCTTCGCCCGCTCTCCGCGATGACAAGAGTGTTCGGCGTCTCCTGGCTACGATTCGTGAAGCCTCCCGTGCCGATCGCCGTTCTGGATATGAACGACGCCTTCATCGTCGGCTCGCATAACTTTTTTCTGCTCGACAAGGCTACCGCGGCTTTTAAACGCGAGCTTCCCGTCGATCGGTGGCACATTCTCTGCCACTCGGCCCATCCGGCACTTCCGACGCGGCGCATACGGCGCAATCGGCGCTGGAACGAACGTCTGGCGAAGATCCGCCCCATTTCGCTTCCTGCAATAAGGATCGATACCGATAGCGAACCTCCGGAAAAGACATCTGACGTGTTTTTCGTTGGCGAGGTTGCGGAAAATTCGTGGGTGCGCCGTGTCGGTCTTTCAGAACTCGAGGCGTTGAGAAGCAAGGGTCTCAAGGTCGATATTCCGCATGAGAGGCTACCGCATGACGAGTTCCTGCGGCGGCTTTCCAGCGCATGGCTGGCCTGGTCGCCGTCGGGCTATAGCTGGGAGTGCTATCGAACCGCCGAGGCGGCGCAATGCCTGACGGTGCCGGTTCTCAACTATCCGACGGTCGAGCGTCACGCGCCCGTTCGAGAACACGAGCATGTTCTGTTGTACGACGTAACCCCGGGCAGTCTGTCGGCCGTGATCGAGCGCGGACTGAGCGACAAGCCGCATCTGCGCCAGATGGCACTGGATCTGCGCGAGCATGTTCGCAAATATCATCTGCAGGACGCGATGGTCGATTATGTCATCGACGAGACGCTGCGTGCTGATGGTCGAACGGCTTAACGGAGGCAAAGCTCTGAGGCGCAATCCGTTGGGCTTGCCCCCGCAAAGGCCGCCTAGCGCGGCGCGGCAAGATCTGGCGCACCCGACACGATTCGAACGTGTGACCTTTGCCTTCGGAGGGCAACGCTCTATCCAGCTGAGCTACGGGTGCTTGAGCGTCCATTTAGCCGATTGGCCGGGCGGCGGCAACGGCTGGCCGGGGCCGGATTCGGCGAAAATGGCTCGGTTGGAGTGCGCGTGCCCTCTTTCGGGCGACGGTCGCACGTTCGGATCGGGGCGGGATGCGCAGAAGCGCTCGCGCCGCGGGTGTGGCGGGTATTTCGCGCGGGCGAGGGGACGAGGTTGCGCCCGTGATTGTCCCGGAACCTCGCCCATTTGCTCAATCACGCTGTGTTTGGCAGCGGGGTATCGTCCGATCGCGAATGCTGAACCTGGAACGCTAGCCGAGTGACATAACTGCGGCTACCCAGGCGGCGTTCTGCGAACCGACCCAGGCGCCGGCCGTTCCCGCGTTGAACATCGGAGGACGTCCCATGAATGCGAACCAGGCTCTTTGGGAGAAAGGCGATTTCACCCGTATCGCGGAGACGATGCGCGCCAGCGGCGAGGCGCTCGTTGCGTCGATCGGGATCACGCGCGGAAGTGACGTGCTCGATCTTGGATGCGGAGACGGAACGACGGCAATTCCCGCAGCAAAAGCCGGGGCAAACGTCACAGGCGTCGATATCGCGCGCAATCTGGTGGACGCCGGCAACAGGCGCGCGATGGCGGAAGGGCTTACGTGTCGCTTTCAGGAAGGCGATGCGTCGAATCTAAAAGATATCAAGGACGACAGTTTCGATCTCGTTGTCAGCATCTTCGGCGCGATGTTCGCGCCCAGGCCATCGGATGTTGCCAGGGAAATGGTTCGCGTCACGCGGCCAGGCGGCCGGATTGTGATGGGAAACTGGATCCCGAACGATCCCACTCTGGTGGCGCAGATCCTCAAGATCAGCTCGTCCTATTCGCCCCCTCCGCCGGAAGGCTTCGTAAGTCCCATGACCTGGGGGCTCGAGGACAATGTTGTCGAGCGCTTCACCTCGGCCGGCATTCCGAAGCCAAATATCTCATTCGCTCGTGACTCCTACGAATTCAACTTTGCCGGACCGCCGGCAAAGTTCGTCGACCAGTTCAAGGCCTATTACGGTCCGACCATGAATGCCTTCGATGCGGCTGAAAAAGACGGTCGCGCCGACACCTTGAAGGGGGAGCTTGTAAAGCTCTTCGAGAGTCAGAATAAAAGCTCCGATCCTTCGACGACATCGGTGAAGGCGACGTTCCTGCGCGTGACCGTCCGCAAACCGTGACATGACTGCAAGCGAGCTGCTGCACAGCCAATTCGACATGGGGCTGTACAGCAGGAAGGCGATCCCCGTCCTCTTTGCTTTGCAGCATGTGGAAGCACACTTGACATGGATCGCGAAACGATCACGTTGGCCTCAATCAAGTGAACGCCGACCCAAAATGGCGTCACGACATCAGGGAGGAACCAATGTTCACAAGACGCGGTGTTCTGCTCTCTTCAATCGCGGGGGCTGTCGTGCTCAGCAACAGATTTGCGGTTGGCAAGGCCGCGCAGCCGGCGACGCCGGTGAATTTCCAGGTGCCTGCAGACGCCTGCGACTGTCACACCCATATTCATGGCGATCCCGAAAAATTCCCGTTTTTTGCAGGCCGCGTCTATACGCCGGAACTGGCGTCGCCGGAGGAAATGGCGGCGCTGCACAAGGCACTCGGCGTCAAGCGCGTGGTGATCGTCACGCCCAGCATCTACGGCACTGATAATTCGGCGACCCTGTTCGGCATGAAGGCGCGGGGCAACGATGCGCGCGGCGTTGCTGTTATCGATGACAAGACACCGGAGAGCGAGCTCGACGCCATGAAGGCCGCCGGCATTCGCGGCATGCGGATCAATCTTGCGACCAGCGGCGTGAGCGACCCCGCCATCGGCAAGCAGCGTCTGCTGGCTGCGATCGAGCGCATGAAGACGCGCGGCTGGCACATCCAGATGTTCACCAATCTGCCATTGGTATCTGCGATCAAGGAGGTTGTTGCCAGTGCGCCGATGCCGCTGGTATTCGATCATTTCGGCGGCGCGGAAGCCAAGCTCGGGCTGGATCAGCCGGGCTTTGCGGACCTGCTCGACCTCGTCAAAACCGGCAAGGCCTATGTGAAGATTTCCGGCGCCTATCGCGCTTCGACACAAGGGCCAGATTACCCGGACGTCGCACCGCTGGCGAAGGCGCTGATCGCCGCCAATCCGGAGCGGATCATCTGGGGCACCGACTGGCCGCATCCGGATTCGGTGACGCCGGCTGGCAGAAAGTCTACCGAGGTCACGCCGCTCTTTCAGATTGACGACGGCCGCCTGCTGAACCAGCTCGCGGTGTGGGCGCCCGACGCGGCACTTCGCAAGACAATCCTCGTCGACAATCCCGCACGGCTTTACGGCTTCTGACCGCTAGCGTCACCTCGCGGCCTTCTTTGTCCCGCAAGAGTTCCGGATCGGCGGAACTCTCGTCTCTGCCAGAGGTTTGTCCCCGACCGCGACGGGCGGTTGAGGGAGGCCCATGCTGTCAAATCTGCAGGTGTTGCGCGGCATAGCTGCCCTTGGCGTGGTGTTTTTCCACACCGGCTACAAGTTCGCGGGCGATTGGCACACCGAATTCTTCGGGGTCTCCACCTTCTTCGTCATCTCCGGCTTCATCATGTGTTTCATCACCCGGAAGGGTGATGACGATTTTCTCGCTAAGCGCCTGGAGCGGATCGCACCGCTCTATTGGCTGTGCACAGCCGTGCTTCTTGTCGTGATGTTCGGATCTGCGCTGCTTGAGGCAGAGACATGGGCAAAGCCGTTGGATGGCCGTTCGTCCGAGCCGCTCTGGGCCTATGTCGGCCGTAGCCTGATGTTCGCGCCGATCGGTGACAAATATCCGATCCTAAATGTCGGTTGGTCGCTGAACTACGAGGTGTATTTTTATCTGATCTTCGCAGCCGCGCTTGTGATCAGCCGCCGTCTGGCGCCGCTGATCGTTGTCGGATGCCTGGTGGCGTTGAACTATGCGGCGGCCGCCGTCTGCACGGCGGCTGCCTGCCACTATCTGTCCTTCGACTATACGAAGTTCTTCATCGCCGGGATCGCGATCTTCTATGCGTTGCAGGTTTTTGCTCCCGCTGCACCACAACGCTCCATTGTCTGGATCGGCGCCGCACTCGTCACACTCTGCTATGGGTCCCAATTCGTGGGACCGCTATGGGCAAACAGCGTCACGCCGTCGGTCTATATGGCGCTCGCCGCAGCCGCGCCGGTCGTGATTGTCGCCAGTGCGCTGTTTGTCGAATATGCCGGCGGTGCCATAACCTGGCAGCCGCTTATTCTGATCGGCAATGCGTCCTACGCCATCTATCTCACGCATCCGATCGCTTTCGACGTCATGAAAACAGGTAATGAGCGATGGCTTCAGCTGCCGACGCCCGAAGCATCGACAATGATGATGCTGTGTTATGTCGCCATAGCCGGCGGCGCGGGCATCATCGTGCATCTCACAATTGAAAACCCACTGCTTCGCGTGATCAGGCGCAGGCGGCAACCGGGCATCAAAACACTCGTGTCAGGCAGTGGGCTTGATGCCGTGGGTCGACAGCATCAAGCCGCATAGGTTCTGCCTCAGCTCCGGATCATATTGATCGAGACGTCGCGGATCTGACCCTTGGAGCTGATCGAGACCAGCTGCTTGTTGCCCTTGGTCGTCAGCGTCAGGTTGGCGGCGAAGCCGGCGGCCTCGACGAAGACATCGATCTGGCCACCGCCGGCGCTGCCCTGCAGATTGCCGAAGATATTGCGGCTGGCTTCGCCCCAGGTGCCGGTCACCTGATTACCCTGGCTCTTCACATCGCTGCTGAGTTCGAACTTGTAGCTGTCGCTGGCGCAGCGGAGAGACTGTTTCAGCGCGGTACCGCCGACAACGTTGTAGGTGGCGCGGCAGCGAATTTGTTCGGAGGAGCCATCCGACAGCGACACGGTGCCGCTGCCGCTCCACGATCCGTCAAAGCCGGCAAAAGGGCTCGCCGACTGGGCATGGCTCGCCGTCGCCGACAGCATCAGGATTGCGCCGACAGTGGCGGCCTTGAGGGTGTGTCCGATCAGATTCGCGCTGAATGAGGTCATGGTGATGGCTTTCTGTGTCTGGGGATATCGGAGGGGAGGGGTGCGATCAGGCGCGACGCGTGAGCGTCAGATAGGCGAATTTCGCGGTCGCCGGATCTGGGGCGATCTGCGCGCCGTTGTAGGAAAAGGTGCCGATACCCGGCAGGTCGTTCATCGCGGTGCCGGAGAATGACGGGCCGGCAAAGGCGAACGAGAAGGCGACGATGAAACCGATGATGCGCATCTGACTGTCCCTGTTGGGCGGCGCTGTGTGCCGCTTCGTTGGACAGATGGATAACCATGCCCGGTTTCAGGCGGTCTGCGTCGAGGCTGATAATGGTTTCGTCGGGGGATCGTTTTGTTTCGCCGCGCGCCTTGCCACGAAACACAAAAAGGCCGGGGCAGCGGTGCCGCCCCGGCCTCGATTGGGTTCAACCCGAGTGGATCAGGTGTTAGTCGACCGTCTGGATCACGTTGGAAATCGGGCGCGCATTGCTGGTTTTCACCGGCTGCAGTTCGGCGGCGATGGCGGCGTCGTAGCTTGCGATGGTCGGCAGCGTGTCCTTGGCGCGGATATGCACGATCTTGTAGCCGCCGGCCTTGAGTTGGGCGAGCAGGTCCGGCACGGCAGCAGCGGACCACTTGTGCAGGTCATGCATCAGGATGATGCCTTTGCCCTTCTTCTTCAGCTTTTCCATCACCGAGGCGACCAGCTTGCCTGCATTGTGGATACGGAAGTCCTCGGAATCGATGTCGATGGAGAAGGCGGCGATGTTGCGCTCGGCGAGATAGGCCTTCAGCTCCGCATTCTGGCGCAGCTGCGGGAAACGGAAGAAGGGCGACAGCGGCTGGCCGGCCATCAGGGTGATGGCGCTGATGCCGCGTTCGATCTCGTCCTTGGCTTCCTGCGGGGTCTTGGTCGCCAGATTCTGGTGCGACCAGGTATGGGTGCCAACCGAATGGCCGGCCGCGATCACCTGCTTCAACACCGCGGGATGCCAGGTGGCATGTTTGCCGATCGGGAAGAACACGGCCTGCACGCATTGCGCGCTGAGCGCAGCCAGCACGGCAGGCGTGGTCACCGGCCACGGGCCGTCGTCGAAGGTCAGCACGACTTCGCCGGGCTGCAGGAAGTCATAGTCGCGGTATTGCGACATGCCGAGGCCGGGGCCACCGGTGGTGTCGATCTGTACGGTGCGTGACACGCCGAGCGCGTTCGGATTGTTGCAGACGGGCTTGGCGATGGCCGGGCGTTTTTCAACGGCTGGAGCGGCGGGCATCGGCGCGGCAGCCGGTGCAGCTGCGACGGCCTGCACACGCGGCGGCGGTTCGATTGGTGCGGTCGAGTTCGACTTCGGCGCGCGCGTGTCGATCGAGGCGGTGGTGAGCTCGCCTTTATCGGCTTTGGCGCTGGTCTGAGCACCGGTGGGCCCGAAGAAATGCCAGGCGCCAGCGCCCGCGGCGACAACCGCCGTGAAAGAACCTGCAACGATCAAAAAAGGAAGCTTACGCATAATCACTCCGGCGCCCGAGGCCCACCTCGTTTCACCATTGAGCGAAATAGTTAATCACGCGTATGCGCGGCGCACTCTCAACGAGAAAATTTGAATTTGTTCAACGCAATGCGCGTTAGGCCGGTACGATGACCTTGCCGATTGGCCACAGCGCGATGCCGGCGAGCTTCAGATGTGCCCAGGCAAAGGGAATGCCGACGATGGTGATCGCCAGGGCCAGCGCCGCCAGGAGATGGCCGATCGCCAGCCACCAGCCGGCCAGCACCAGCCAGATCACATTGCCGATCAGGCCGAACACACCCGTGCCGATGTCGCCGCGGCCGGTGACGGCCTCGCGGTCAACGGCGCGCTGGCCGAACGGCAGCAGCGTATAGGCGGCGATATTGAAGGCGGCGCGGGCCCAGGGCAGGCCGATGATGGTGATGGCCATCACAACGGCCGCGATCAGCCAGCCGACCGCCATTCCCAATCCGCCGAACACGATCCAGAGGATATTCAGAAACAGCGGGACGACGGGCATGGGGGCTCTCTGGTGTGCGTAGCGCGTGGTTTTCAGTCCCTTAACAGATGGGATGTGGTTACGGGATGACAATGACGGGGAGAGGGCGGTGCCTCAATAACCCCGGCCGCCGGAGCGGGAATAGGCGGGGCGGGCATCTGCTGCCGGGCGAGCCGGTGGTGCGCTGCGCAGGTCGCTACTGGTGCGCGCCTGGGGCTGCAGTTCTTCCAGAAAGATCGGCTTGGAGAAATAATAGCCCTGCGCATAGCGGATCTTGGTCGCGGCCTGAAGATAGGCCAGTTCCTCGAAGGTCTCGACGCCTTCGGCGATCACGGTCATGCCCAGCGCCTCGCTGAGCGACTCGATGGCGCGGAGGATGCCTTGGCTGCGTGGGCGCTTGTGGATGTCGGTAATGAAGGATCGGTCGATCTTGATCTCGTCGGCGGTGATATCCGCCAGCGCCGACAACGACGAATAGCCGACGCCGAAATCGTCGATGGAGATGCCGACGCCGAGCGCTCGGAACATCGGCAGGATGTCGTCCTGGAAATGTGTCTTGGCGACGAATGCGTCTTCGGTCACTTCGACCATGAAGCGCGTTGGGCAGCCGGTCTCCTCGATGGCCCTGGCAAAGGCGCGCATGAATTCCGGGTTGCCAGCCTGTTTGGCGGCGACGTTGATGCTGATACTGGCGGTGGCGCCGAAGGTCTCGTCGATCAGGTCGATCGACTTCATAATCTCGGCGAGCACCAGATGGGTGAGCTCGTCAATCAGGCCGAGTTCGACTGCCAGATTGATGAAGGTGCTGGGTGCCTGGATCACGCCATCGTCGTTACGCAGCCGCACCAGGGCCTCGATACCCTTGATCTCCAGGCTGCGGATATCGACCTTCGGTTGAAACGCGCAGCAGAACCGCTTGTCGAGAATCGCCAGCCGCAACGACTGTTCGGTGGCCATGCGGGTCAGCGCCTCGCTCTCCATGCTGGAGTCGAAGAACACCGCAGCGCCCTTGGTTTCATTCTTCACGCGATACATCGCGATATCGGCGTTCTGATGCAGCGTGTCGTAGTTGCGGCCGTGTTCGGGATAGAGGCTGACGCCGATCGAGGCTGAAGCGAATACTTCGGAGCCGTCGATGAAGAACGGCGCACGCAGCCGCTGCACCAGCAGTTCCAGATATTCGGCGACCTCCTGCTGGCTCTGGATCGGGTTCAGCAGCAGCAGGAATTCGTCACCGGAAATCCGCGACAGCATGTCGGTGCCGCGCAGGTCGAGCGCCAGCCGCTTGGCGAACTGTACCAGCAGCGCATCACCGACACTATGACCGTAATAGTCGTTGATGTGCTTGAAATTGTCGATGTCGAGGAAGGCCAGCGCGAAATGTGATGTCTCGCCGGAATGGCCAATGATGTCGCCGACATGTTTCTCGATCACACGCCGCGTCGGTAGATCGGTCAGCTCGTCGTAATAGGCGCGACGAAACAGCTCTTCTTCCATCTCTTTCTGCCGGCTCACATCGGTGGCGCTGGACAGTAGCACGCTACGATCACCGATACGCGCCGGACGATGCGTGGTCAGGAACACGCGCCTGTCGCGTTCGGAATTGACGCGTTCCTCGAATACCGCGGAGCGGCCGGACTGCAGCAGGTCGAGTGCAGTCATGCGTCGATGCGTCAGTGCCTGCACCAGAAAATCCGATTGCGGATCGGGTCTGTTGAATTGGTCTGCCGATGCATTGAACTGGATTGCCGCGGCGTCATTCACCAGCAGAAAGTCGCCCTGATCGTCTTGCACAGTGACGGAGGCCGGCAGCATGCGTACGATCTCGCGCAGCATCTCCAATTCGCATGCGGCATCGCTATCCACGAATCCGGTAGCAGCCTCGGTCGAAGAGGTTGCGGTCGGGCGGTCGCTGTCTATTGGAGAGGCCGACGAGCCTGGGGCGGATGCGTTCTGCATGGTGGCCGAGCCTCGCAAAACGCCTTGTCGATTTGGTTAAATCGGTTCGCAAAACGCGGGTAGTTGTGTAAATGCCGCACGATTTGGAGCGGTAGCGGTGCTGACGTCATTAACAAAGCGTCAATGACGGCGGCGAAAGCGCCAGATTGCTCAATGACGGCCTGTACGATCATTCTCATGATGAGCCTTTGAGCAAAACAATCTGAGTGTCACACGCCGCAATCTCAGCATGAAATTCTCCACTCAGTAGCGCTGATCGCGGGTCGAGCTCTTGCATTTCGACCCACGCGGTTGTGATCGCCACGGGATGCAGGATTGGCGGAGAAAAATGCGCTGCATATGCCCGGAAGTTTGAAAGGAACGTCTCGTCATCGACCTAAGTCACAGTGCGCACGTCGCTATTTTCCCCGGCCACTCGACAGACTTATGTCATGACACCATCCTCTCGCGGTGCCGCAATGGTCGCCCGATGCGAGAGAGACGTCACCGATGAGCAATCCATCCAAAGCCAATGTTCTCTGGTTCCTGCCGACCCACGGCGATGGACGCTACTTGGCATCGACCCATGGTGCGCGCGACATCGACTTCAAATATCTCCGCCAGATCGCGCAGGCCGCCGATCAGCTGGGCTATTTCGGCGTGCTGCTGCCTACGGGACGCAGCTGCGAGGATTCATGGGTGGTTGCATCCGCTGTGGCCCCGTGGACCGAACAGCTTCGCTATCTCGTGGCCGTCCGGCCGGGCCTGCAATCGCCGAGCGTCGCCGCGCGCATGACCGCAACGCTGGACCGTGTCACCAACGGTCGCCTCTTGATCAATGTTGTTACTGGCGGCGATCCCGTCGAGAACAAGGGCGACGGCATTTTCCTGCCGCATGATGAGCGCTATGCCGTCACCCGCGAATTCCTCAACGTCTATAACGACCTGCTGGCCGGCAAGACCGTCAATGTCCAGGGCAAGCATATCCAGATTGAAGACGGTCGCCTGATCTTCCCGCCGGTGCAGTCGCCGCGCCCGCCGCTGTATTTCGGCGGCTCGTCGGATGCCGGCATCGATGTCGCGGTGGACACCGTCGACAAATATCTCACCTGGGGCGAGCCGCCTGCGTTGGTCGCCGAGAAGGTCGCGCGGGTGAAGGCTGCGGCCGAAAAGCGCGGCCGCAAGCTGTCGTTCGGCATCCGTCTTCATGTGGTCGTGCGAGAGACCAACGAGGCGGCATGGAAGGCCGCCGACGAACTCATTCAGTATGTCACCGACGACGTCATCGCCAATGCGCAGAAGACATTGGCCCGGCAGGATTCGGTCGGCCAGCAGCGCATGATGCAGCTGCATGGCGGACGTCGCGACAAGCTCGAGATCAGCCCGAACCTCTGGGCCGGTGTTGGCCTCGTGCGTGGCGGCGCCGGTACGGCGCTGGTCGGGGATGCGCAGACGGTGGCGGCGCGCATCAAGGAATATCTGGACGTCGGCGTCGATACCTTCATCATGTCCGGCTATCCGCATCTCGAGGAAGCCTATCGCTTCGCCGAGCTCGTCTTCCCGCTGCTGTCGCTGCAACAGCACGACAATGTCACATCGCTACGGACGCGCACCGGCCCGGTCGGTGAAATCGTTGCCAATGAGCACCGCGCGCAGAGCGCCTCGTAATTCCAACAGGCACCCCATCATGAGCATTGTTGAAATCCTTCCCCGCGTTCGCAGCTTTCGCTTGCCGCGCATCGATGGCCTGACTCAATGGATCGTGCCACTGGTCATCCTGCTCGTCTGGCAGGCCGCTTGCGTCACGGGTTACGTGCCGGCGCGGGTAATGCCGGCGCCGACCGATGTTGCCTTGGCTGGCTGGAAGCTGCTGATTTCGGGCGAACTCACCCAGAATATCTGGGTGTCGTTCTGGCGTGCGTCCGTCGGTTTCCTGATCGGCGGCAGCATCGGCTTTGCCTTCGGTCTGGCCAACGGTCTGTCCCAGCTCAGCAGCAAGCTCACGGATACGACGCTGCAGATGGTGCGCAACGTGCCGCATCTGGCGCTGATCCCGCTGGTGATCCTGTGGTTCGGCATCGATGAATCGGCCAAGCTGTTCCTGGTCGCGCTTGGCGTATTCTTCCCTATCTATCTTAACACGCTGCACGGCATTCGCACGGTCGATCCGCAGCTGATCGAGATGGGCCGCATCTATGGCATGCGCAATAGCGAGCTGTTCCGCCGTGTGATCTTCCCGGGCGCGCTGCCGTCGATATTCGTCGGCGTCCGCTTTGCGCTCGGCATCATGTGGCTGACGCTGATCGTGGCCGAAACCATCGCGGCCTCGTCGGGCCTTGGCTACATGGCGATGCAGGCGCGCGAATTCATGCAGATCGACGTCGTCGTGCTCAGCATCCTGATCTACGCGCTACTGGGCAAGGTGGCCGACAGCGCCTCGCGCGCGCTGGAACGGCTGACATTGTCCTGGCACCCGGCTTTTCAGAAACATTGAGCGAAATTCGGAAGCGAGAATTTGAAATGACCGTGCAACAGTCTCTTCGCCTCAGCCATGTCGATGCTCAGGTCATCGATGCACCCGTCGATTTCGAACAGGCCCTCGCCACGCAGGCGCGGCGTCCGTCGGAGCAGAAGTCCCGTGGACTGTCGCTGACCATTCGTGGTCTCCGCAAATCCTTCGGCAGCAATGAAGTGCTGCGCGGCGTCGATCTGCATATTCCTGCCGGCCAGTTCGTGGCCATTGTCGGCCAGAGCGGCTGCGGCAAGAGCACGCTGCTCCGCTTGATCGCAGGCCTCGACGCGCCGACTGCCGGTACGATCAGCTTTGGTGAGGAAACCCGCCCGGAGGACATCCGCGTGATGTTCCAGGAACCGCGCCTGCTGCCATGGGCCAGCGTGCTCTCGAATGTGGAAGTTGGCCTGGGGACCGACCGGACATCTGCCGATGCCAAGGCGCGCGCCGAAAGTGCATTGACGGAAGTCGGTCTCGCCGAGAAGCGCGATCAATGGCCGTCCGTCTTGTCAGGTGGCCAGAAGCAGCGTGTCGCGCTGGCGCGGGCATTGGTCAGCCATCCGCGTGTGCTGGCGCTCGATGAGCCGCTCGGCGCACTCGATGCGCTGACGCGTATTTCGATGCAGCAGTTGCTCGGTCGCGTGTGGCATGATCAGACCTTCACCTCGATTCTCGTGACGCATGACGTGTCCGAGGCCGTGGCGCTGGCAGATCGCGTGCTTGTGATTGAAGACGGTCGCATCGCGCACGATATCAATGTCGATATCGCCCGGCCGCGGCAGCGCGGCTCGGCAGATCTTGCGGCGCTGGAAGGTTCGATCCTGCGCAATCTGCTCGGCCCGGGAGCCGACGCCACTGGTTTGTGAGACTATTGTGACCTGCGAGGCTGCCATGAATTCCGTCGTTCGTAACATCACCGTCGATCGCGAGATTTCTTCTGATCGCGAGGTCTCTTCGCAAGAATTCCGTGGCGCCATGCGGGTGCTGGCCGGCGGCGTCAGCGTCATCACTGTCGGGCGCGGCAAGGACATCACCGGCATGACGGTGACGTCGGTCTCGTCGCTGTCGGTCGATCCACCGACGCTGATCGTCAGCGTCAACCGGGAGTCGTCGTCCTGGCCGCTGCTGCAGCGCTACGGCGCCTTCGGTGTCAACATTTTGTCGGCTGATCAGCTCGACGTGGCCGAGCGATTTTCGGGCAAGGGCGGATTGAAGGGCGCAGAACGTTTCGTTGGCGCGCAATGGGTGACCCGGGCAACCGGCGTGCCGCTGCTGGCCGGCAGCCTTGCGGCAATCGACTGCGACGTCGAGGAAGTCATCGAGCGCCACTCCCACGCCATCGTCATCGGCCGCGTCCGCGATGTCATCACTTCGGTTCCGCACACCGCGCTGACCTATTGGGACGGGCAATATGTCGCGATCGACCAGAACGAAGACAATCTGAAGCTCGCCGAAGTCAGCGTGCCCAGTATGCGGGCACTGCGCGAAATCTGATCTGTAGATTGTAGGATGGGTTAGCGCAGCGTAACCCACCGCCCGCTGGCGCAATACGCTTTGCTATTGTGCCCTACGTGGGATTACTTCGTCAGCAATGCAAACGAGCCGTTCCAGTCCGCTGGTGGCGGGGTCTCCTGATAGGCGCGGATGCGCTTCTCATAGAGATCGTAGAGCTTCTCAAGGGCATTCGCGACATCGGAATTGCGGCCGCGCTCGACGGCGTACAACGCGCCGTCCCAGTCGCGACTACGATAGCAGGCGAGCATTTCGATGGTCAGGTTGCGCAGCGTCTGGAAGCGCTCCGAATGCGTCACGTCCTCACGTCCGGCGATGGCGTAGATCACTTCCGGTTCTTTCTTGCCCTTCACCATGATGAAGTCGAGTTCGAGAATGGCGAACTTGTCCTTGACGGCGAGCGCGGTCTTCGAGCCGACGATGATCGGAAAGCCGTATTCCTTTGACTGGCCTTCGAGACGCGAGGCCAGATTGACGCTGTCGCCGAGCACCGAATAGTCGAAGCGCAGATCCGATCCCATATTGCCGACGACGCAGATGCCGGTATTGAGGCCGATGCCGACATTGATCGGGATATAGACGTGGCCGCCGTTCTCGGCCTCGATCTGGCGCAGTCTGTTCAGTGCGTCGATGCGATCCAGCATGTCGAGCGCGGCGTGGCAGGCATTGATCTGGTGCTGATCGTCGTCGAGCGGTGCATTCCAGAACGCCATGATGGCGTCGCCCATATATTTGTCGATGGTACCCTTGCGATCGAGGATTGCATTGGTCAGCGGCGTCAGGAAGCGGTTCATCAGCGTGGTCAGGCCATGCGGATCGTGCTTGTAGGATTCCGAGATCGTAGTGAAGCCGCGTACGTCCGAGAACATGATGGTCATTTCGCGCTCCTCGCCGCCAAGTACCAGTTTCTCCGGCGACTGGGCGAGCTGAGCCACCAGCGCCGGCGACAAATACTGGCTGAAGGCCGAGCGGATGCGGCGGCGCTGCGCCTGCTCGCGCACGAAATTGCTGAAGATCAGCGTGAGATAGATCAGTGTGGTCGAGAGCAAGGGATAGGTGAAGTCGATCAGCAGGCGGTGCTGCGTGTAGAAATACCAGGATGTACCGGCGAGCAGCGCCGCAAACACGGCGCCCATGATGATAAGGGTGACGGGGCCGAACATCGGGGCGAGCCAGATCACGATAATGCCGAGAATGATCGCAATGCACAGTTCGGCGCCACGCGTATAGGCGGGTTGCGACAGCACGGTCTTTGTGAGCGCACTCTCCAGCACCTGCGCATGAACCTCGACGCCGGGAATGACCGCATCGAGCGGTGTCGTCTTGGTATCGAGCAAGCCGACCGCCGAGGTACCGATCAGCACCAAATGCCGCGCGATCATGCCGGGTTGCACCGTGCCATCGAGCACGTCGGACGCCGACACATAGATACTGGGATCGCGCTTGGCGAAATGCACCCAGATCCGTCCTTCGCTGTCGGTGGGAATCTCCAGACCCTTGATCGCAATGCTCTTGATGCCGGCGCGGTCGGATTTGATCAGGATCGTGTCGGTGCCGGTGATGGCGCGCAGCATCTCGAAGCTCAGCGACGGCATGACTATGCCTTGCGCCTGCATCATCACGGGCACGCGGCGCACGAGACCGTCGCGCTCCTGACTGATGGTGAACAGGCCGCGTCCCATGGCTGCCTTTTCCAGCAGATCGATATTCCGGATCAGTCCGGGAAACGCCAACATGAATGGCTGCGGATCCCCGCCGAGCATGGCCAACCCCGTCAGGGGCAGAGACTTGTCGAGTTCCGAAACGACATAGGGCAGGCCGGACTCGCCAAGCACCACGCGCCCGCGCCGGATGGCGTCTGCCAGCACCTGATCGTTGCTGGGTAATGCTTTCAGTCGGATGCGCGTCTCGTCATCGAGCCCTGTAAAACTCTCCGCCGCCAGCGCAGGATTCAGCCGGTCCGGTTCGGGGAATACGATGTCGAAGCCGGTCACGACGGCGCCTAGCTGGTTCAACCTGGTGACAAGCTCGGCGATACGCGTGCGCGGCCACGGCCACTGGCCATATTTTGCGAGGCTCTTCTCGTCGATATCCACGATGGTAACGGGCTTCGCCGTCTTCACCCGCGGCTGGATCACCTGATAGGTATCGAAGACCCGCAGCCGCAATTCCTCGATGGCGGGTGGATCAGCGATGCGCAGCGACGCGAGGCCAAGCAGTAATACGACACAGAACGCACGTGCCCAACCGAACCGCTGCGCCAGCCGTCTCACTCGCCGCATGCGCTTCATGGGTGCAGGGTCATTTCTCGCGGAAGGCGCGCATCAACTGATCGCTCAGCGGCTTGGCGAGATAGGACAGCATGGTGCGGTCGCCGGTCTGCACGAAGGCTTCGACGGGCATGCCGGGGATCAGGCGCACATCGCCGAGCTTGGCGACTTCCGATGCGGGCATCGAAATCCGGATCGTGTAATAGCTCTGCCCGGTGCGCTGATCCGTCGTCGTATCCGGCGAGACGCGGCTGACGGCGCCGTTGAGCTCGGGCGTGGTGCGCTGGTTGAAGGCGGAAAGTCGCAGCAGCGTCTTCTGGCCGATCTGCAGCTTGTCGATATCCTGCGGATTGACCCGGGCTTCCACCGACAGATTGTCGGTCTGCGGCACGATCAGCATGATGGCGTCGCCCGCGGTAATGACCCCGCCGATGGTGTGTACAGTGGACTGCAGCACCATGCCGTCCTGCGGCGCGCGGATGTCGATGCGGCGCAGCTGGTCCTCGGCGGTGACCTTGCGTTCGACGAATTCGCCGATCTTGTCATTGGTCTCGCGCAGGTCCTTGGAGACCTCGCTGACGAGATCCTTGTCGATCTGGAAAATCTGCAGCTCGATCTCGGTGATTTTGCCCTTGGCCTGGGCGCGGGCGGCGATGAACTGTGCGCGTTCGCCGGCGAGGCGCGCGGCGTCGCGCTCCAGCACGGTCAGGCGCGAGATCTGCACCAGCTGTTGATCGAACAATCCGCGGACGCCGACCAGCTCCTTCTCCACCAGCGCTATCTCGCGGGTCTTGGCAGTTTCCTGCGCGGTGAGGCCGGCGATCTCCTCGTTGAGCTGCGCAATGCGTTCGCGCAGCTGCTGCTTTTGGCCGACGCGGCCGGTCGAGCGCACGTTGAACAGCTTGGTCTCGCTGGCGATGACGTTCTTCACGTCGTCATCCGCGATCTGCTCGATAAGCTGCGGTGGAAACGTAATACGATCGACGCCGCGCTGCTCGGCTTCCAGCCGCGCCGCGCGTGCCCACAATCCGTTGAGGTTCTTAGTGACGATAGCAAGGCCGGCTTTGGTGACGGTATCGTCCAGGCGCACGACGACATCGCCAGCCTTTACCAGGTCGCCGTCGCGGGCGCGCACTTCGCCGACGACGCCGCCGGTCGGGTGCTGGACTTTCTTGACGTTGGAATCGACGACCACCGAGCCGGGCGCGATCAGGGCGCCGGAGATCTGCGCGGTCGACGCCCAGCCGCCCAAACCGCCTGCCAGCACGAGGACGACGGCAAGGCCGATCATCAGATGGAGGCGAATGGAACGACGCGAACCTGTGAGCGGCGCACTCATGGCTTGGCAACTCCGCCGTCGGCGACGATCTTGATCGGCTGTGCTGCCGGGCGCTGCAGCACCTGACCCAGCACGGTCTCCTTCGGTCCGAAGGCCTGCATGCGACCATCCTTCAGCACCAGCAGCATGTCGACGCCTTCGATGCCGATCGGCCGGTGTGCAACGACGATGACGATGGCGCCGCGCGTACGGGCCGCGCGCACGGCCTTGGTCAGCGCTTCATCGCCTTCGGTGTCGAGATTGGAATTCGGTTCGTCCAGAACGATCAGGAACGGATCGCCATACAGCGCGCGCGCCAGCGCGATGCGTTGCGCCTGACCGGCGGATAGAACGCCGCCGTGATCGCCGACCTGCGTATCATAGCCTTCGCGCATGCCGACGATGAGGTCATGGACGCCGGCCTGCCGTGCCGCGGTGATGATATCGTCATCCTTCGCATCGGGATCAAAACGGCAGATATTGTCGGCAATGGAGCCTGCGAACAGTTCGACATCCTGAGGCAAATAGCCGATATGGCGGCCGAGATCGTCCGGCGCCCATTGGTCGAGCGCCGCGGCATCGAGCCGGACATGACCGCGCACCGGCTTCCAGACGCCGACCAGCGCGCGCAGCAGCGATGATTTGCCGGAGCCCGACGGTCCGATGATGCCGAGACCGTTGCCGGCCGCGAGCGCAAAAGTGATGTCGCTGACCGTGACCTTCTGCTCACCCGGCGGTGCGATGCTGACGCCTTCGATGGTCAGTTTCTGCGACGGATCTTGCAGCTGAGTCAGCGCTGCCTGGTCCGGCAAGGCGTATAGCAGCCCGTTGAGCCGATGCCAGCTCTGCCGGGCGGTGACAAAACCCTTCCAGTGCGCGATCGCCAGATCGACCGGCGCCAGCGCGCGGGCGCTGAGGATCGAGCCCGCGATGATGATGCCGGCGGTGGCTTCCTGATTGATCACGAGATAGGCACCGACGCCGAGCACCGCTGATTGTAGGATCATGCGCATGACCTTGGCGATGGCGCCGAGGCCGCCGGCTACATCGCTGGTGCGCTGGTTGCCGGCCAGATAGGTCTCGTTGGCCTCGCGCCATCGCTGCGTCAGACGCCCGGCCATGCCCATCGCGACGACGACTTCGGCATTACGCCGGCTGGCCGAAGCAATCCCGCTGCGACGTGCCGCAAGGCCGTTGGCCTCGCGCGCAGGTTCGCGGGTCATGATTTCTGTGAGGATCGTCAGGCCCACCAGCAGGATGGCGCCGACCAGTGCGGTGACGCCGATCATCGGATGAAACGCAAAGCAGATCGCCAGATAGAGCGGCAGCCAGGGCAGGTCGAACAGCGCGCTCGGTCCCATGCCGGAGAGGAACGAGCGAACATTGTCGAGATCGCGCAGCGGCTGCAGACCTTCGTTGTGTCCGCCGGCAAGGAGGGGCAGTCGCACCACGGTCTGGAACACGCGAGGGCTCAGCGCCTCGTCGAGCGAACTGCCGATCCGCACCAGAATGCGGCCGCGCAGCAGGTCGAGAATACCCTGGGCCACATAAAGCCCGCCGGCCAGGACGATGAGACCGACGAGAGTCGGCACGCTGCGGCTTGGCAGCACGCGGTCATAGACCTCGAGCATGAAGAACGAGCCGGTCAGATACAGGATATTGATCATGCAGCTCATCAGCCCGACGCCGAGAAAGGCGCCGCGGCAGGCCCGCAAGGCATCGCCAAGCTCGGTCCGCGCCGGCAGGCTGGAGGTTCGTGACAGGCCACGCTGCATCGTCAAACCTTTGCGGATCATGCGGACGGTCGCTCGTCAGGTACAAGCGCCACCCCAAGCCCCGATCTGACAGCCATTATGCCATCAGTCAGGCGACTTGTGCAGGTGCTGTCCGCGGGACGGTTAACGGTGCCGCGTTACGCCACGTTGGAATAGGGGTGGACGATGAAGTCGCTGGCGTGCAGCTGGGACATGTGCACGTTATTGAGTTGCAGCGTGTCACCGCCATCGAGATGGATCAGGGTATTGTTTCCCTTCTGCTCGATTCCGCCGGACAGCTCCCAAAGGGTCAGCTTCAAATCGCCGAAGGGGCCTGAAAGATTGGGCACACCACGAATGTGGTCGAGCACGATCTTGTCGGTGCCGACTTCGAAGTCCGTGACGATATCCCTATCGATTGATCCGCTATGCGACCCGAAGACGAATTGATCCGAGCCATGGCCACCCGTCAGCGTATCTTTGTTGACCGTTGCGAAGATAACGTCATTTCCGGTCGTGCCGTTCAGTGACACCTGCGTATTGGACTGGAGAGGTGCTGTATTGAAGATGAAATTGACATGTTCGCTAGCGCCGAATCCGTCAGTGACGGTGACGGCAACGGTCGCTTGAGGCGTTTCCGAACTGGTTGGTTTGAAGGTGAAACCATCTTCGAGATAATGATCAATAGACGAGAGTGATCCCGACTTCACCACAGTGCCGTTGATGTCCAGCTTATAGTTCTCACCGCTGGACCAATCTTTGTCCCACACGGACACGTCGGAAATCTTGAAATAGCCGCCGTGGAGCTTGGAAAGCTCAGCCGACGACGTATTGATGTCGGGCGCGTCATTGCTCCAGGTCATCTCGGTGCCACCGTGATGGTCGGAGTCGATGTCGAGATGTTTCAGCACGCCTGGATCGGTCAGCGTGAAATAGTCATTCTTGCCCCAACCGTAATGCACATCGACGACGCCGTCGTGCTGGTCGAACCAGAGCTGCCAGGGCGAGATGCCCTTCAGGTCGATCGTGTCGCCATAGGACAGACCGGATACCGTGCCGACAAAGTGAGAGCCACGGTCGAGGATCAATTCGTCGCTGCTGACGCCGGAGAATGTCACATTGGCATCCGACCAGCCGCCGAATTCGAGATTGCCGCCGCTGATTTTCGCGGTGCCGTGACCGGTGACATTGCCGCCGATCTCGAACAGGCCGGCATAGGCTTCGATGGTCCCGTAATTGACCAGATCGCCTTTGATTTCGAGACCGCCGCAGGAATTCGATTCAATGGTGCCGCAATTGATGAAGTCCGAAAAACGAACGTCGATGACCAGCTTGTAGTGCGTGTCAGCAATGATGTTGCCATGATGCTGGTTGGTGATGTCGAGATGTCCATCGCCCAGCCTGCCGTAGCCGTCGATCGTATTGTCGACGTTGATCAATTTGGCATCGGTGGTGCCGCCGGAAATCCTGTCGGCAGATCCGGCCAGTGTCACCCAGCCGCCGCCTTCAAGCGTAACGGTATGATCAATCACGAGCGCCGCGCCGGACGGTGTGTAGAAGTCATCGATGACGATGGTGCCGGTATTCTGTACGATGCCAGTAACTTCCAACGAAGTGCCGGGCGCGAGCTCAATGTTTCCCGCATTGATGAAGTCGTTGGAAACAGTCAGCGTATGCGCACCACCCGAGGTCGTCAGAAAAATCGAAGTGCAGGCGGCAATCAGCAATGATCCGACAACCGCGTTAACGTCGAGATTAATGTTTGTGTCCGTGTTGATCAGCACGATCTGGGACGTCGTTGGAACGCCTTGCGACCAGTTAGTCGGGTCGTTCCAATTACTGGTTTGTGCCCCCTCGGTCTCGATGAGCGCGAAAGTGCTGTTCGTGCCTGATCCAATCCAGATATTGGCTGCCAGCGTAACTGTTATCGTCTGATTGACCGTGCCGCCGTGACCATCGGCAATGGTAACCGTGAACGTTTCCGTCACTATACCGTTGCTTGAAGCGAGAAGTGCCGCTTCTGCTTGGGCGGGGTCTGCATGATAGGTCCAGCCAAAGCTGCCACCAGAGCCGTCACCGGTGCCCGACGTGATCGTGCCAAAACTCAATGAGCCGATCGTCGTTGCGCTACTCGTTGACGTGATCTGATGTACATCGGTGAGATCGGCGTCGGAGAATGCGATGTCACCTTGTGCAGTCACGCCGCCGGTGCCGATCGAATCTGCAGTCGCGGCAGCGGTGGTACCAGTAGATACGATCACCGGTGCGTCATTCGTGCCCGTAATCGTAATCGTCTCGGTCTGCGCCACACTCGCGCCATGGGGGTCGATGACGCTGTAGGTGACAGTGATCGTCGCCGTCTGGCCCTCGCCAAGATAGGCAAAGGCGTGTGGATCGACATGGAGGGTGGTGCCGGTCAGTGTCACGCCGGTCGGTGCGGCCTGTTGTGCGGTGCCGCCATTCAGCGCGAACTTGAGGTTGCCAACGGTCAGCGTCGCCGTTTCGCCGAGATCGGCGTCTGATGCGCCGGCGAGCAGATCGAAGCTCTGCGGGGCAGCGCTCTGCGTTGCGGCGCCTGTCAGCGCAGATGCAACGACCGGCGCATCATTGGAGCCATCGACCGTGAAGGTCAGCGTCTCATGGGTCGTGTCCGGTCCCGACTGGCTGTCGAAGCCGATGGTGTAGACGGCCTTCTGTCCTGCGGCGAGGAACTTGAACGCTGCCGGATCGTAACTGACATGACCGGTTTGTGGATCGACGGTGACCAGCGATTTGAGGTCAAGCGACGTGGGTGTGCCGCTCGGACCGCTCGCCGAAATGATATGCGCGGTGCCCGGCACATAGGGTGTCGCAACGTCGCCGCTATCCGGATCGGTGATCTGGACCTGATCCTTGATTTCAAAGCTGGTCTTGTCGACCGGCAGCATCACGACAACCGGAGCGACGGTGACGATCGGCGCGGTGTTGAAGTGCGTGAAGGTGACATCAATCGGTGGCGTAGTGGAACCATCGCCCTGCAGCTTGATCGGGACGGTGTAGGGCTGGTTCGGCAGAAAATCCGGAATAATGAATTTCAAGGGATCCGGACTGGTGCCGGAATTGGGATCGCTCGGAGATGAACCGCCGCCGGGTCCGCTGCGCGGATTGGCGTTCGGAACGTAGTTCGGGAAATAAGTCTGCAGCGTTTGCTCAATGATCGCCCGTGCGATCGGCGTCAGCGGATCGGCGATGCCTGTGGATGTATCGCCATTGCCGAGCACGCTGGTGACCTGACCGGCCGCATTGACGGTGCCGATCGCCTGGCCGCTGGTCTTGCTATACAAAACGTAGGAGCCGGTCGCGCCGTTGGGCTCGACCAGAACCTGGAATTTCACCGGCGGTGCGCCGCCCTGTCCGGGCACTTCGAAACCGATTTCGACCAACACGGCGGTGCCGCGGATGCCCATCGTGGCAACCGGCGTATCGACGCGCATGTTGCCATGCTTGGCAGTTTCGCCGGCAACGAAAGTGATCGTGCCCTGCACGAGGCTGAGGAGGGATGAGTTCGCCGATCCCTGGGGATCGTAGACCATCTCGTTCAGCACCATGCGTGCATTGGCCGAGAGGCCAAACACGGTGCCATCGATGAAAGTCATGGTCAGCGATGAGTCTGCGCCAGCCTGGACCACGTCGCCCTTCTGCACCTGATCGCCGACATTGAGCATCACGGAGACGCCATTGCGGATCGCAGTCGCGCTGCCGGCTAGCTTGCTAACAGTACCAATGACTTGCGCGGCAGCATTGGCGCCGCCGCCGAGCTGGGCGACCTGCACTTCGCCGACGAGGGCAGTAACGAGGTCGCCGGACAGCTGCGCGCCATCGGGCGACGACAGAGCTGCGCGCAGTGAACCCTTGAAATAGTCGGAGACGACGTGTTCGTGTCCGTCCTTTGACAGGACGAGGTCGACGCCTGAGCGCTTGTAGTCGCCGGAGAACAGCAGGTTGGCATCCTGCACCACAATCGCGGAACCGGCCGTATGAGCGGAAAACGTATGGCCAATACCGCCGCCGCCAGCCGTTGGTTCGGCCGGAGCATCGCCAGATTGCGAAAATTCGAATGGACCCGCGTAGTTCAATTTCTACCGCGCATGGTTATGGTTATTAATTAGCTAATTTGCGAGCCATGCATACCACCGCGGGGTGCAATGCGATAGTGGACGTCTGCGCATCACTTTTTCAAGCTATCGCCCGCTTTGTGAAATCATCCGGATACCACTGATCCATATAGTGAATTTTCGTTAACGATGTTCCGAGTTCAGGCTGTGTTCCCGGTTCCGGAAATCGACGTCGCTGGAACGAATCCGTGAGGTAATATAATCCCTCCCGTACGAGCCTTTCGGCCATTTCGATAAAATTGTCGTCAAGCCGGTTAGCCCTCCTTCAGCCTGTCCGCGAACTTCGCCGACCCGGCTAACCCCTTTTAATCTCGTCGAAAATTAGCCGCCTCAAGATGGCCCCACAAATGATCCGGTCACGTGCGAGCAGCCCTGCTTGCCGATGCCCGGACAGACGGGGCGTCTATGATGTGGACTTCTGCTTTTGCGCGGGTGCGCTGCGCGTCTGTGCTGGCCTTGGGGCTGGCGATTTTCGCGGCACCCGCTGATCTCCTGGCCGGAACGGCCTTTCCTGACCAGGCGATCGACGCAGTCGAGCGGCCTGCGGAGCCGTTTGGCCTCGCCACATCGTCGCTGCCGGAAGGCGAGCTCAAAGCCAAATGGCGCGGGGTGGAACGCGAGCAGGACGACGAGCAGCTTGCTGTCGAGCTTTGTGCCGAGACACCCGTCCGCTGCTCGCCTGAGGCCGCGAAGTTTCTGGATATCGTCGGCGATGCCAGTGCTCGCGATGGTCGCGCCCGCATGGGTGAGGTCAATCGCGCTATCAATCTGGCGGTTCGGCCCGGTGATGATCTTGTGCTCTATGGCGCAACGGATGTCTGGCGCTCGCCGCTGGCACTGTTCGCCACGGGTGCCGGCGATTGCGAGGACTATGCCATCGCCAAGTTCACCGCATTACGTGCCGCCGGCGTTGCGGCCGAGGATCTGCGCGTTGTGATCCTGCGCGATACGCTGCGCCAGGAAGACCACGCTGTTGCGGCCGCCCGTCTCGATGGCCGCTGGTTCATGCTCGACAACCGTCGCATGGCGATGGTCGAGGACGTCAACATGAAGAACACCCGGCCGCTCTTCGTGATGGATCACAACGGCATCCGTCAATATGTCGATGCGCCGCTGCTGGCAGCTACGCAGCGTCCCGTTGCGGATGAAGCAGCTCTGACCACGCTGGCATCCAGCGCCAAAAAGACATCGGGCCGCCCCGCGCTGTAAGCGGAACGGCCCGTATCGATCGAAGGTTTCGATCGCTCGCCTGATTTAGGCCGCGCGAACCTTGGTCAGGAAGTCTGTCACCGCCGATTGCAGCATGCTGGCCTGCCCGTCGAGCTCGCGCGCGCCGCTGAGCACCTGGCCGGCCGCTTGTCCCGTGGCGGAGGCTGCTGCGTTGACGCTGCCGATATTGGTGGCGATTTCGCTGGAGCCCGTGGCTGCGGCCTGAATGTTGCGGGCGATTTCGCGGGTCGCAGCGCCTTGCTCCTCGACGGCTGATGAAATCGCCATCGAAATCTCGCTCATCTTCTCGATGGTCGCACTGATATTGCCGATTGCCGAGACGGCATCTCCGGTCGTCGATTGCATGCTGGCTACCTGCGCCGAGATTTCCTCCGTTGCCTTGGCTGTCTGGGTTGCCAGGGCCTTCACCTCCGAGGCAACGACCGCGAAGCCGCGCCCCGCTTCGCCGGCACGGGCGGCCTCGATGGTGGCATTGAGCGCCAGGAGGTTTGTCTGTGCTGCAATCGTGTCGATCAACTGAACCACAACGCCGATCTTTTCGGCTGCGCCGGACAGGAGCTGAACCGTTGCGTTGGTTCGGTCTGCCTCGCCGACGGCCTGCCGCGCGATCTCGGTCGATTGCGCGACCTGCCGCGAGATTTCCTCGACGGACGCGGTCAATTCTTCCGCTGCAGCGGCAACGGTCTGCACGTTGTTCAGCGCCTTCTCGGACGCCATGCTGACGCTGGCGACGCGATCGGTGGTTTCGCTTGCGGTGTTGGTCATGGACGATGCGGTGGCCTGCATTCCGGCCGCGGACGTCGCAACCGATTTCACGACGCCGTTGACGCTTTGCTCGAAGCCATCGGCAAGGCTGTTCATCGCCGACTTGCGTTCGGCGGCGACGCGCTGCTGGACGGCGACCTCTTCCTGCTCGAGGCCGTGCATGCGGATCGCGTTGTCCTTGAACACCTGCACCGTCGTGGCCATCGCACCGATCTCGTCGCGACGGTCGGCGCCGGGGATCTCGGCTTCCAGCTTGCCGTCAGCGAGATCCCGCATGCGGGTGCCGAGTTGGCTCAGCGGCCTCGTGATGCTGCGGGCGATAAACCAGGCGATCAGGCCGGCAACAACAGCGATACCGAGGATCGCTGTCGCCAGCGACCAGATGATCGGCGTCATCTTGGTATCGAGGTCGTCGAGATAGGCGCCGGTGCCGACGAACAGATTCCAGTCGGGCACGGCAACCGCATAGGAGAACTTGCGGATCAATTCGGTCGTGCCCGGCTTCATGTATTCGTAATACAGCGTGACATCGCCCTTGGCGGCGACGCCGTCGCGCAACTCGCGGGTCAGCGCACGGCCGTTGGTCGGGACGTCCAGCCGGTTGGTGCCGAACTGCTTCGGATCCGGCGTCACCAGCGCGATTCCGTTCATGTCATAGGAGAAGACGTAGCCGTTGCCCTTGTCATAAGTCATCGTGCGGGCGCGCTTGACGAATTCCTGGATTGCAGCATCCTTCGTCAACTCGCCGGCTGTCACCTGCTTCTGCAGACCGAGCGCCATGTTGCGCGCCGTTTCGACGATGGCGAGAACCTGCTCCATGCGAGAGCTGCGCATCTCGGCGCTGACGAGACGCGTCGCCTGCACGCCGGCGAGGCAGAGACCGATCAGAGTGACGGTGACGAGAAGCCCGAGCTTGGCAGAAATCGGCAGGTTATTGAGCAGCTTCACGGAAAAGGTCTCCAGCAATCGCGAGCCATGCTTGGATGGCGGTACAATGCTGCACGATACGCAGATGCGTCTTAGAACTTCCTTAATCGTAATTCTCGGGACTCTCCGACGGTTGTGGCTTGGAAAGTGCGCCGCTTCATCTGCAAATTCAGCGGGCTGCGAGTCGCGCTGACTCAAAATACGCCTTGCGCGGGCGCAGGTTCGGGGCGTCAAATGCCGGCCATAAAAACAAACGGGGAAACGACATGGGGCGTCTCGACAACAAGGTCGCTGTCATCACCGGTGCGACGAGCGGTATCGGGTTCCGTACAGCGGAAATTTTCATCGCGCAGGGTGCGAAAGTTGTGATTGCCGGGCGTCGTGCGCCGGAAGGCAATGCGCTTGCTTTGAAGCTCGGCGCAAATTGCAGTTTCCGTCAGACCGACGTTACCGATGAAGCGCAGATGAGTGCACTGATCGGTCACGCGGTCGAGAAATTCGGCCGCATCGATTGCCTGTTCAACAATGCCGGCGGTCCGGCGCAAACCGGTGGTATCGAAGGCCTCGACGTCGATCGTTTCGATACGGCGATGGCGACACTCGTACGCAGCGTCATGCTCGGCATGAAACATGCCGCCCCGCATATGAAGAAACAGGGCTCGGGCAGCATCATCAACAATGGCAGTATTGCCGGCCGGCTCGCCGGCTATTCGTCCTCGGTGGTCTACGGCGCCGCCAAGGCCGCGGTCATCCATCTGACCAAATGCGTGGCGATGGAGCTCGGTGAGAGCGGTGTGCGCGTCAACAGCATCTCGCCAGGCGCCATCGCGACCGGAATCTTCGGCAAGGCGCTGGGACTATCGGTGGAAGCAGCCGAGCAGACGCCGGCGCTGATGCGCGAGGCGTTCAAGGCTGCGCAGCCGATCCCGCGCGCTGGTCTGCCGGACGATATCGCCCATGCCGCGGTGTTTCTGGCGAGCGATGAATCCTCTTTCGTCAACGGCAACGATCTGGTGGTCGATGGCGGTGTCACCGGCGGTCGTAACTGGAGCCAGCAGCAGCAGGGCTATGTCGCGATGCGCAAGGCGTTCGGCCAGGACAACGGCTGACGGGCACGGAGCGAAGAATGTCCATCACATGCGATGCGCTCGCACCGCGGCTGCCTGAAGCCCGCTATGTGTCTGTTGCCGTTGCCGCAGGACTGATGTGTGCGATTGCCCTTGGCAAAGCACTTCCGACGACAATGGACGCCTTGTCGATTGTTCTGGCGCCGCTTTGCGCCGTCAACGCTGGCTCCAGCGCCAATCCCGGCGATGCGGTGGAACTGATCACGTCGCATGCGCTGCCGAATGTGCCGGGAAAGCGCGTGACCATTGTGCGCGTGTCCTATGGCCCCGGCGGCTTCAGCGCGCCGCATCGTCATTCCGGCACGGTGACAGCCTACATCACCAAGGGAGAGATTCGCTCGCAGCTCGGCGGCGGGCCGGTCGAAACCTTCAAGGTTGGGCAGTCATTCTTCGAGCCGCCGGGCTCGACGCATCTCGTCTCGGCCAATGCGAGCAATACGGAGCCGGCCGAGCTGATCGCAGTGTTTGTGGCCGATGAAGGCGCGCAGCTTACGATGCCGCTGGACTAGTTGCGGTGATCGAGGCTGGCGTCTTTGGCATGACGCGTCCATGCCGTTGCAGGAAGGACAAGCCTGCGGCCGTCACTTGAACGACGGAGCCATGTCCGGCGATGTGCATGCGTGTGGCAAATCCGCGGTCGATGCAGTCTTCCCACACCGTCAGTCGCGGGCACGACGTCCGCCATGCATCGAGCACGTCGGCATAGGATCTGGGTTCGCGCGTGATCCATTCCAGGAGATCAAGGATCAGGGGATCGAGGTCATGGGAATCGAGCTCATGGGGCATGCGGTGATCTGCCTCCCGCGATCGAGGCCGGCGCAATCCGCACGGCCCTGTGCTATCGATACGCATATACGCATATAATAAGAACCGGGAGACATTCCATGTCCAGAACTTTGCGAGTCATGCTCCTCGCTGTGGCAACCCTTGCTGCCATGGCCGGTGCGCCCGTTGCGGTGCAAGCGCAGACCAAACCCAAGGTCACGTCGCTGGGACCCGATTTTCCGAAGACCGAGATCTTCATCGGCAACAGCTTCTTCTACTTCAACAACAGCATGCACAGCCACGTGCTGGGGATGGTGCGCGCTGCCGATCCCGCCAACAGGACGAGCTACCAGGCGACCTCGGTGACCATCGGCGGCTCCGGCTTCGAATGGCACGATGTCGAGAGCTATTTCCGACCCAACGCAATCGCGTCCTATTCCTTCGACGATAATAACAACATCATCTTCAACAAGCGCGAGCGGTTGTTCGATGCTGCGATCATGATGGATTGTAGCCAGTGCCCGATCCATCCCAAGCTGAAGTCGGTCTTTACTGAATATGCGAAAAAGGATGCGGACATCGTCAGGGCACATGGCGCGAAACCGGTCTTCTTCATGTCCTGGGCCTATGAAGACAAGTCGGAGATGACGCAGCAACTGGCCGAGGCCTATACGGTCGCCGGCAATGATAACAATGCCTTGGTGATTCCGGCAGGTCTGGCATTTGCGAGGGTGCGCGCGAAGCAGCCCGAGCTCAATCTGTACCAGCCCGACAGGCGTCATCCGAGCATGGCAGGCACATACCTTGCGTCCTGCGTGGTCTTCGCCGCGCTGACGGGCCGCTCGCCGGTGGGCAATCCGTATCTCGCGGGTCTCGATGAAGCGACTGCGAAGATGCTGCAGACGGCGGCGTGGGAAACGGCGCAGGATTATTACGGGAAGTGAGTGCCACATTCTCCGTGATGGCCGGGCTTGTCCCGGCCATCGACGTCTTTGCCTGGTGGTTTAAGACGTGGATACGCGGGACAAGCCCGCGCATGACGGAATTCTAACTACCCCTTCTTTAGATCCGGCGCATTCACCAGCGGGATCGCCACGCGTCCCGGTCCCGTCAGCGGCAGCGCCGCGGCTGCTTTCTCGTTGGCCATGATCTTGGCCATCACGGCCTGGCCCGCGCGCTCGAACACCTCGCGGTTCTCGATCACGAATTGCTGCGACTTGCGTAAAGACGCGATGTAGCCGTTGATCTCCGGCACCACATAGCGCGCCACCATGTCCCAGCTGCGCCGTGTGTTCTCCGGATTGGCCCAGTCATGCACGAAGCCGATGATGGTACCGACACCGCCGGAAACCTGCATCAGGTTCTTGATGGTTTTGATGAGGTCATCCGGCGTGCCGATGGTCGACGCCGCATTCTCGCCACCTGCGGTCTTCTCGACCGCGTCCTCGGGTGAGGTGAAGGGTTGCAGGCCCGGCCGCTGCAGCGTGCCGACATTATATTCGTTGTGCCATCGCATCAGGCCGGGGCCAGCCTCGCGCTCTGCCTGTTCGCGGGTCTCCGCGATGTGCCAGGATAGCAGCACGCGCCAGTTGGCGCGGTCGACCGTGGTGCCGTGCTTCTTCGCGGCATCCTCCGCAAAGCCCCATTGCGTCGGCAGTGCCATCAAACCCTGTGTCGACATCGAGCCGAGCGAGATGATGCCGATGCCGTATTTGCCGGCCAGCGTCATGCCCGAGGGGGAGATCTGCGACGCAACCACGAAGGGCATCTCCTCCTGCAGAGGCAGGATCTGCAGCGCGGCGTCGTTCATGGTGAACCAGTCGCTCTTCGCGGTGACGCGCTCACCGTTGAACAGACGGCGGATGATGGCGATGGCTTCGTCCTGGCGATCGCGCTGGGTCATCGGGTCGATGCCGAGTGTATGCGCGTCGGAAGCGAGAGCCCCGGGGCCGGAACCGAAAATGGCGCGGCCGCCGGTCATATGGTCGAGCTGCACCATGCGCTGCGCGACATTGTAGGGATGATGATAGGGCAGCGAGATCACACCGGTCCCCAAGCGAATGCGCTTGGTGCGTTCGCCTGCCGCGGCGAGGAACATCTCCGGCGAGGCGATCATCTCCCAACCCGACGAATGATGCTCGCCGCACCAGAATTCATCGTAGCCGAGCGCATCGAGCTGCTCGACGAGATCGAGGTCCCGCCGGAACTGCAGCATTGGATGTTCGCCGATCGGATGATGCGGTGCGAGAAAGGCGCCGAACTTCACGCGAGCCATAGTGTTTCCTCTTTGTAATGTTTTTTAATGTTTTCGTTGCGCAGCCTATGGCCACATGTCGCGGCATTCAATGCAATCCGCTGCATGGCCGCGACGCGCTGCCGCACAATGCCGCCTTGCGGAACGATCGGGCCGATCACCATTTGATGGCTGCACCGCAGCGTTTCCCGCAGGCGGGCAGGAGGACCAATGAGCTACTTCAAGACCGCGATTCTGCTGGCTGGCATGACCGCCCTGTTCATGGGTGTCGGCTATCTCATGGGCGGTGCGTCGGGTGCGACGATCGCACTGGTGGTCGCCGCCGGCATGAACATGTTCGCCTACTGGAATTCGGACCGCGCGGTGCTGTCGATGCACGGCGCCCAGCCGGTCGATATCAGCAACGCGCCGGACTTGTATCGCATGGTCGGCGAACTCGCTCAGAACGCCGGCCTGCCGATGCCCAAGACCTACATCATGGACAATCCGCAGCCGAACGCCTTTGCGACCGGTCGTAATCCGGAGAATGCCGCCGTGGCCGTGACCACCGGTTTGATGCAGCAGCTGTCGCGCGAAGAGCTCGCCGGCGTGGTGGCGCATGAGCTGGCGCATATCAAGCATCACGACACGTTGCTGATGACCATCACTGCGACCATCGCCGGTGCGATCTCGATGATCGCCCAGTTCGGCATGTTCTTCGGCGGCAACCGCAACAATAATGGCCCGGGCATGATCGGCCAGATCGCGCTGATGATCCTGGCGCCGCTCGCCGCCATGCTGGTGCAGATGGCGATCAGCCGGACGCGCGAATATGCCGCCGACGAGATGGGCGCGCGGATCTGCGGCCAGCCGATGTGGCTGGCCTCGGCACTGGCCAAGATCGACAACGCCGCGCATCAGATTCCCAATGAGGATGCCGAGCGTGCGCCGGCGACCGCCCATATGTTCATCATCAATCCGCTGTCGGGGCGTGCCATGGACAATCTGTTCACCACGCATCCGGCGACGCAAAATCGAATCGCAGCGCTGCAGCAGCTTGCGGGGCAGATGGGTGCTCAGTCGCAGGTACCGACGCGTTCCGCGCCTCAAGCAACCGGCCCGTGGAACGGCGGCAGTCAGACGCGCCGCGGTCCGTGGGGCTAAACCCGTTTGGACTTAACGAGATTGGTCGCCGCGCAGCACCGTTCGGTTCAATGAAAACCGGACATGGCTGCGCGGCCATTCGCTGCGCTTTAGTCCGCTTGTTTACATGTCCCAAATCGTCATCGTGAGCGCTCCTGAAACGGGGACGCATGACTCATGCTCGGACGCATTCTGACGGTTGGCTTGTTTGTTCTGTTCGGTGCGTGTGCGGCACAGGCCGATGCGACGATTCCCAACAAGGATGTTCCCGGCGCGCGCGATAGCGCGTTGTTGAAGCGTTATGACGGTTCCTTCATCATCAGCTACGAGCGCCTCGCCTTCACTGACTTCACCATCCCGCTGTCGAAACTGGAAAAGACCGGCGATAGCGATCGCGATCGGATGAACAATCAGGTCTACAAGCCGAACAAGCTGCTTGAAGTGGAAGGCGCACGTACGCGCATCACCTATCTGCTGCCGGCCAACCGCTCGCCGCTCGAAGTGCTGCGGAACTATCAGGATGTGGTCAAGGCAGCCGGCGGCGAGGTGCTCTATAGCTGCAAGACCGATGACTGCGGCGGCGATCCGACGCGCTCGGCTGCGGGCGGCGGCGGCGATATGAGCCTGCTGATGTATTTCGTCACTGAGGCGCAGTTGAAAGACGGTGATTTCTCCAATGGCAAATGCGCCATGGCGTCTCATCTCGACGATCAGCGCTTCTTCGCTGCCAAGATCCCGCAAGCTGGCGGCGAAGCCTATGTCACCGTGCAGACCTATCTCGTGAAGGACGATCTCTACTGCAAGGCCTTCAACGAACGCACCGTGGCCGTCGTGCATATCGTCGAGCCGAAGCCGCGTGAGCAGAAGATGGTGGTGGTAAAGGCCGACGAGATGGCGAAGACCATCGGCTCTACCGGCCGCGTTGCGCTGTACGGGATATTCTTCGATACGAGCAAGGCCGACCTGAAGCCGGAATCGTCGCCGACCCTGCAGGAGATTGCAGGGCTTCTGTCATCCGATCCTAAGCTTGCCGTGCTGATCGTTGGCCATACCGATAATCAGGGCGCCTATGACTACAATCTCGATCTGTCGCGCCGCCGTGCGGAGTCGGTTGTGGCGGCGCTCACCACGAGCTTCCGCGCAGATGGCAAGCGCCTGCGCGCAGCCGGTGTCGGCATGCTCGCACCCGCAGCATCGAATGACCAGGATGACGGCCGCGCCAAGAACCGGCGTGTGGAGGTCGTCAAGCTGAACTGATCGCAACGGATGTGCGGCTGGGTGGGTTCGCCCGTGTCAGGTTCTTCGGATAGGCGCTGTTCTGTTGGAGAAGGCATATCTCTCCGGATTCGACCAAAGCCCAATAGTGTCGAAGAGGCCCACGGGGATATTGGTGTCGGAAGTTGATGGAAAGGTTGTTGCCCGGACAGATAGAAGGGTAATTGCATGACGCCCGATGCCGTCGCCTTGGCCTCTATGGTCCTTCTGATTTTCTCGATGGGCTTCTTTCTGCTGTCGTCACCGGCCTTTCTGCTGGTGAGGCTGGATATCCCGGAAGTGACTCAGTTACTGCGGGGCCTGTTCCGCTCTTATTTTCTGATGGTCGCTATCGCCGGTGTCATCGCGACAGGGGCTTTTGCACTGGCTGGTCGACTGGTTTTCACCATCGGCATCGGCTTGATCGCGGCTTTTGCGATCTGGGCGCGGGGCTGGTTCTTGCGGCGGATGGATAGCCAGCTGAGTGCCAGAGATGCCGGTGATGCCGAGGCCGTGCGCCGGCTCCGACGGATGCATTGGGGCGGCATGCTGTCGAACGCATTCCAGCTTGCCGCCATTATCGGCAGCATCCCCTACGTCATGTCGGCCTGATCAGCCTCGCGGCACAGCGATGTGCTGACGATAAAGCGCGATGGAGAATGCAGATGAGCAAGTTCTCATGGCGGTGGTTGTCACGTGAGAAGCCTAAGGCTTCGAATGCTGGGTCTCTGGATGCCGCGCAGGGTACCGAACGATTTGCAGGCAGCGATCGGCGCCAACTGCTTCAGGCGCTTTCGGTGATCGCCGGTGGCGGCGCTTTGGCCGCGCTGCCGCAAAGCTCGGATGCGAAAGATGCGAGCGAGCTGCCACCGCCCAAGCGGGTCGTGACTGGCCGCGATGAAGCCGGCAAGTCGGTGTTCAAGTCCTTCGATGTCACGTCCAAGGTCGTGGAGATCGATGCCAATCCCGGCCTGACATTCTACGAACTCTACATGACCGAGGGAGTGCCCGGACTTACGGGCCTGGAGCCGGACCCGATGCTCAAGGGAACGCGCGCTTTTCCCGGCCCGGGAGGAACGATGTTTCGTCTGATTTCGTATCCGCCCAAGCGGCCCGAAGGCTGGAAGCCGCCGCCCGGCGTCACAATGGAAAGCGGGCTGCGCGAGTTGTCGGACAAGGTCCCGGGCATGGGGGATCATTTCGAGCGCGATGCACCAGGCATGCACACGTCGGATACGATCGATTACGGAGTCGTGGTTCGCGGCGAGATGACGCTGGAATTGGACGATGGTCAGAAAGTCCATTTGCGTCAGGGCGACTGCGTCGTGCAGAACGGGACACGCCATCGCTGGCGCAACCCGTTGCCGGAGCCCTGTCTCATGGCGTTCATCTCGATTGGTGGCAAGCGCAGCTAGGAGAGTGGGGCTGCCTCAGTCATTCCCGGCTCGTGCTCTCGGCTGCGCCGAGACTGTGCTCCGGAATGACAAAGAGTTACCTTGCCGTCATCCTGTTCCACGCATCCAGCCCGGCGATCTTGTAGGCCTCGGCCAGCGTCGGATAGTTGAACGTGTTCTGGATGAAGTAGTCGATCGTGCCTTTGAGATTGAGCACGGCCTGGCCGATATGGATCAGCTCGGTCGCGCCTTCGCCAAGGATATGCACGCCGAGCAGGCGGCGGGTCTTGGTCGAGAAGATCATCTTCATCATGCCGCTATCCAGGCCCATGATATGGCCGCGCGAGGTCTCGCGAAAGCGCGCGACGCCGACCTCATAGGGAATGCCCTTCTGGCGGACTTCCTCTTCGGTGAGGCCGGTCGTGGAAATCTCCGGCACCGAATAGATGCCGTAGGGAAAGAACTCCGGGGGTGCCAGCGGCTCCATCCCGAGCGCGTGGCAGGCGGCAACGCGGCCTTGCTCCATCGATGTGGAGGCCAGTGAAGGAAAGCCGATGACATCGCCCGCCGCATAGATATGCGGCACGCTGGTCTGCAGCGTTACGGGATCGACGGCAATGCGGCCGCGGTGATCGACGGTGATGCCGGCAGCATCGAGATTGAGCCGGTCGGTGGCGCCGACGCGGCCGGCGGCGAACAGCAACATCTCGGACGTGACGTTGCGGCCGTCAGCGAGCCGGGTGACGATCTGGCCATGTGCGTTCTGCTCGATCGCATTGACCTTGGAGCCGAGCCGCAGCGCGACATTGCGATCGCGCAGCTCATGCATGAATTCGTCGATCAGCTCCTTGTCGATGAAATCGAGAAAGGTCGGCCGCGGCTCGATCAGGGTCACGGCGACATCGAGCGCGCTGAAGATAGTGGCATATTCGACACCGATCACGCCGGCGCCGATCACCGCGAGGCTGCGCGGCAGTTTCGGCAGGTCGATGATCTCGTCGCTGTCGAATACCGTCTTGTTGTCGAACGGGACATAATCCGGCCGGAACGGGCGGGTGCCGCAGGCAATCAGGATATGGCCGGCGGAGACATTCTTGATCTCGTTCTTCTCGTTGGCGATCTCGATCTGGTGCGGTCCGGTGAAACGTGCCTCGCCGAGCGCCGTCTTCACGGCATTGCGGCTGAACTGATGCTCCAGCACCTCGACTTCGTGGTCGAGTGTCTTCTGCAGCCGCACGATCAGGTCATGGGCGTCGATGTCCTGTTTCACCCGATAGGAACGGCCGTAGAAGCCGCGCTCGCGCCAGCCGGACAGGTTGAGCACGGTCTCGCGCAGCGTCTTCGATGGAATGGTGCCGGTATGGACCGAGACGCCGCCGACTCGTCGGCCCTTCTCCACCACCAGCACCGATTTACCGAGCTTGGCGAACTGGACGGCAGCGCGCCGGCCAGAGGGGCCGGAGCCGATCACGATCGTGTCGTAGTCATACATCGAAGAGGCCTCGAAACCGGAAGGGCCGGCATATGCAATTGCTTCGCCATGCAGCAATCGGGCCACAGGCGGCATCTTCCTGCACGAGGAATGCAAATTCGGTGTGACTTGGACCGGGAGATCGACCTGCGAAGCCGGGCCTGCGGTCAGCGCCACCAATTCCGACGGGAGAGTTCAATTGAATAAAGCTACCTCCGAGGTAATCGACGCGATGACTGGAAGCTGGGATCAAAGTGGACGGCTGCTTCAGGCCGACCGTTGAGCGAGGCGCTTCCATGCACCAGATCGTTGCCAATCCTGTCGACTCCACGCGCCGCTGGTGGGTGCTGGCGATCGTCGTTGCGGCGCAGTTCATGTTTGGGGTCGATGCCTTCATCGTCAATGTCGCGATCCCAACCATCGCGGTCGAGCTTCGTGCCAGCGCGGCGCAGATCGAGGCCGTGATTGCGGTCTATCTGATCGGATATGCGACGCTGGTGATCACCGGCGGTCGACTCGGTGACATCTACGCCACCAAGAACGCCTTTCTCGCCGGCGTGCTCGGCTTCACCCTGGCGTCACTGTGGTGCGGGCTCGCGCAATCCGGACCGGAGCTGATTCTAGCGCGGCTGGCGCAGGGCGCCACTGCGGCGCTGATGGTGCCGCAGGTGCTAGCCACCATCCATGTGCTGTTTGTGGATGAAGCCCGCGCCCGCGCCTTCGCTGTTTACGGCATCGTGCTTGGCCTTGCCGGCGCTGCGGGCTTTCTGCTCGGTGGCCTGCTGGTGACGATGGACCTTGCAGGCCTCGGCTGGCGTGCGGTGTTCTTCGTCAATGTACCGATGGGGCTTGTCATCATCGCGGCGGCGTGGCGGCTGATGCCATCCGTTCCTCGCCGTCCAGGCACGCGGCTGGATATAATAGGCGCGCTGGTGCTGTTCGCCGGATTGCTCGGTCTGATCGGCCCGCTGCTGTTCGGGCACGAATTGCACTGGGCGCCGTCGGTGTGGCTGGCGATGGCTACGGGTGCGGCAGTGATCGCCGGCTTCGTCAGGCTGGAGCGCCGCGTCGCGCTGCGCGGTGGCATGCCGCTGATCGATCTGGCGTTGCTCGCTGATGCTGCTTTCATGCGCGGGCTGTGCGCGGTGTTCTTTTTCTTCTTCGCCAATCTGTCATTTTACCTCGTGATGACGTTGTTCATGCAGAACGCGCTGCACATGCCGCCGTTGCGGGCAGGTTTCGTTTTCGTACCGCTGGCGCTGGCCTTCGTTGTCGCATCGCGTCACAGCGGCATGCGGTCGCGTCATCGTGGCAGGCTGGTGCTGATCGAGGGGTGCGTGGTGCAGGTCATCGGTCTTGCCGCGCTGGCCGCAACGGTGCCGGCCGCGAACGCGTCGTCTGCATCGCTGCTGGCGGTGCCGCTTGCCGTGTTCGGTTACGGCCAGGGTCTGGTCATGGCGCCGCTATCCAGTGCCGTGCTGTCGACCGTGCAGACGTCGAGCGCGGGAGCCGGCTCGGGCATGTACGGCACCACGACGCAAATCGCCAATGCAGCCGGCGTTGCTGCGATCGGCGCGGTCTATTTCGCGGTGCAATCCGCGGCATCGGCGGTCATCGCGCTGCTCGCAAGCTTCGCATTGTGCGTGTTGTCGGTCACCGCCAGTGCGGGCTTTCTGCTATGGATGCGCCGGGCGGGCAACGCATAGAATTCCAGCACGGCGTTTGATCGTCCAGCGCGCGCCTTGACAGGTCAATCGCGATGGCTTGATATTGGGGCATGGGGACAAAGCGATCTCCCCACGAGGCGACATGCCCAAGTATCGCGTCCCGCATTCCTGCAAGGACGCGCCATGTCATCGATTAACAGCATTTCCGTTGAAAAACTCGCTCGCCTGATTGGGACGCCGAAATGTCCCGCGCTCGTCGATGTCCGCACCGACGAGGATTTCGCTCAGTCGCCGTTTCTCCTGCCGGGTTCGGTCCGGCGGCCATTCGGCGACGTGAATGGCTGGGCCGCGGCGCTGCGCGGTCGGTCCGCCATGGTGATCTGCCAGAAAGGTCTCAAGCTCAGTCACGGCGTTGCCGCGCTGCTGCGCGATGCCGGTATCCCGGCAGAGGTTCTGGAAGGCGGGTATCTCGCATGGGAGAGTGCAGGCCTGCCGCGCGTTCCCACCAGCAAGTTGCCGCCGCAAAACCCGCAGGGCCGCACTTTGTGGGTGACGCGCGAACGCCCAAAGATCGATCGCATTGCCTGTCCCTGGCTGATCCGGCGTTTCATCGATCCGGCGGCGCTGTTCATGTTCGTTGCGCCGTCGGAAGTCTCGGCCGTCGGCGAGAAATTTGATGCTGCACCGTTCGATATCGAAGGCGTGTTCTGGAGCCATCGCGGCGAGCTCTGTACCTTCGATGTGATGATCGAGGAATTCGGCCTCGCCACGCCGCCGTTGCTGCGACTGGCTACCATTGTCCGCGCGGCGGATACAGCGCGGCTCGATCTCGCCCCGGAAGCGCCGGGCCTGTTGGCGGCGTCACTCGGCCTGTCGCGGATGTATGCCGACGATCTCGAGCAGCTTGAGGCTGGACTGCAGCTGTACGATGCGTTCTATCGCTGGTGCCGCGATGCCAGCACCGAAACCCACAACTGGCCGACAGCAAAGACGAAAGCTTGAGATGGCGGAAGCAACTTCGGTCACACCACCGGCCATTCCCGAGCCGCAGACCCACGGCGTTTCCTTCTCCGAGGCGTTTTCGGTGTGGCTGCGGATCGCATTGCTTTCCTTCGGCGGTCCGGCCGGGCAGATCGCGGTGATGCATCGGATCCTGGTCGACGAGAAGCGCTGGGTGTCGGAAAGCCGTTTTCTGCATGCGCTGAACTATTGCATGCTGTTGCCGGGCCCGGAGGCGCAGCAGCTCGCCACGTATATTGGCTGGCTGATGCACCGGACCGCCGGCGGGCTGATGGCCGGCGGGCTGTTCATCCTTCCCGGTGCGATCTGCATCATGGTGCTGAGCTGGATTTACGCTGCATTCGGCAATGTCGGCTTCGTCGCGGCGCTGTTCTTCGGTTTGAAGGCCGCGGTGCTCGCGATCGTGCTGCAGGCGGTGGTGCGGGTCGGTAGCCGCGCGCTGAAGAACGACGTGATGCGCGCGCTGGCGGCCATCGCCTTCCTCGCGATCTTCTTTCTCGATGTGCCGTTCCCGGTGATCGTTTTCGGTGCGGCAGCGATTGGCTTCCTCGGCGGTCGGGCCGGTCTGCCGGCCTTCACGGTGAGTGCGGGTCACGGGTCATCAGGCGGAGGCGACGCTGATAGTTTGCTCGGAGATCAACTTCCTCTCCATGCCCGGCCAAGTGTACGGCAGTCGCTCATCGTTGCGACCGTCTGGCTGGTGCTGTGGCTCACGCCCGTCGCTGTGCTGCTCGTGGCGTTCGGCAGCAATGACGTGTTCAGCCAGATTGCCGTTTTCTTCTCCAAGATGGCAATGGTCACCTTTGGTGGTGCCTATGCGGTTCTCGCTTATGTCGCGCAGCAGGCCGTCGATCACTACGCATGGCTGAAGCCGGGCGAGATGCTCGATGGCCTTGGCATGGCCGAAACCACGCCTGGTCCGTTGATCATGGTGCTGCAATTCGTGGGCTTCATGGCTGCCTTCCGCGCACCGGGGGTGTTGCCGCCGCTGCTGGCGGGCACGCTTGGTGGATTGCTCGCGACCTGGGTGACCTTTGCGCCGTGCTTTCTCTGGATTTTCCTCGGGGCGCCGTTCGTCGAAACTCTTCGTGGCAATCGCGCGCTGAGCGCCGCGCTGGCGGCGATTACCGCCGCAGTGGTCGGTGTCATCCTCAACCTGGCGATATGGTTCGCCATCCACACGATGTTTCGCGACGTGAAACCTGTTCGTGCGCTCGGACTCAGCTTCGACATGCCGGTTCTGCACAGCGTCAACGGATGGGCTGTCGCGCTGTCGGTCGCGGCGCTGCTTGGGGTCTTCTATCTGAGGATTGGTCTGCTGCAGATCCTGTTGGCTTGTGCAGGCGCGGGCGTGCTTTTGCACATTGCCGGCCTGGTATGACCTCGCGAAACCGTGTGCGGAACCGGTAATTGACGGCCGACGGAACAGGAACGTTTCGAACCACGTCGCGTTGAAGGCCGTTCACTCAACAGGAGCTGACCATGCGGAAAACCATTCTTGTTGCGATCTGCGCCACGGCCATCGGCGCTACTCCGTTCGCAGCCTTTGCTCAGGCGACCGGCCCCTCCGGCCAGGATTCGACCAAGATGGGCACCGGCACGACGGCGAAGGAAGGCGAGACCAAAGCCACGGGCACCCAGGGAATGTCGAAAAATAGCGCGAAGAAGGATTCCATGCACAAAGACGGCATGAAGAAAGACAAGATGATGAAGAACGAGATGAAACAGTAACTCGTCATCTCTCCCCGACTCGCCCCGTATGACCTGGCCATGTTATGGCCGGCCCTGCGGGGCTTCCTTTGCAATATAGGTAATTTCGGAAGCGTCCGTGGCGCCTCTCGTTTCGTTGATAGGTATATTGAAACCGTATTTGTTTTATTTTGCAGTGCAGCAACCATATGTCGTCGGTACTGTTGTATAAGCCTGACGACCTAGGAGCTGCCGTGTCTCTTGCCGATAATATCGATTTCCTCCGCAATCTCCCGAAACCGCCCGGAATCAATACGTTGCAGGGGTTGGCGCGCGGCCGTGCGTCGGCAGGTTTGAGTCCGATCAGCGAATCAACGGGTTTCGGCAGCAATCCCGGCGACCTCCGTATGTTCAGTTACGTGCCCGCCACGCTGGCAGCAAATCCGGCATTGGTCGTCGTGCTGCACGGATGCACCCAGAACGCTGCGGGCTATGACAACGGCACCGGCTGGTCTGCTCTGGCCGAGCGCTATGGTTTCGCGCTGCTGATGCCCGAACAGAAGTCGTCCAATAATGGCAACACCTGCTTCAACTGGTTCAACGCCGATGATATCGCGCGGGATAGCGGCGAAGCGCTCTCGATCCGAGAGATGATCGAGCAGATGGCCGTGGACCACGATGTGGACCGCAAGCGTATCTTCGTTACTGGTCTGTCGGCCGGCGGCGCGATGACGTCGGTGATGCTCGCAACCTATCCTGACGTGTTTGCGGCCGGCGCCATCATTGCGGGCCTGCCTTACGGTATCGCCACCACCATGCAGGAAGCGCTGAGCGGCATGTATCGCGCGGCGCCGCGTGCCGCGAACGATCTCGGCAACCTCGTGCGCAAGGCATCGCCGCATACCGGTGAGTGGCCGAAAGTGTCCGTCTGGCACGGCAGTGCCGATCGCACCGTCAATCCGGCCAATGCCGGCGAGATCGTCAAGCAATGGCTCGACCTTCACGGCCTGCCGCCCGCACCGATGTCCGCCGTGGATGTCGATGGCTATCCGCGTGAGGTGTGGTGGAACAAGGACGGTGAAACCGTCGTGGAATCCTTCACGATCACCGACATGGCGCATGGCACGCCGCTGGCGATTGCCGGACAGGACGAGCCCTATGGTGCCGCCGGTGCCTTCCTGCTCGAAGCCGGCATCTCATCCTCCTATCATATCGCGCAGTTCTTCGGCCTTACCCGGCAGCTTGCACCCCGCAATGTCGAAGCTGCAGCCGTGGAACCCGCGGCGCCGGCGGATGCCACTGTCTCATCGGTGACGCAAAAGCCGCGCACGTCAGGCGATCGACGCGCCGCGCGCCGCGATCCCGTAGGACGGCGGTCTATCGATATCAACGGTGCCATTACTCGTGCCCTCACGGCTGCCGGTCTCATCAAGTCACCCTGACAAGTAACAGGGCGTGATCGGCGCCGATTTGCGCCAGGTCTGACAGGGCGCTAAGTTCTCAAGATACGTCAGATTGGTCTTGCGTACCGATTGCCCGCGCATGCTGGATGCCCATCGACCGAATTCGCCCGACTTTCTCGCCGGTGGAGGCGAGATGGGCGCGTTGATGCGTGCTTACGATTGGGCATCGCATCCGATCGGAGCACCGGACACCTGGCCGCAGAGTCTGCGCACTGCGATCCGGATCGTTCTGAATACCAACCACCCGATGTTCATCTGGTGGGGACCGGACCTCATCCAGTTCTATAATGACGCCTATGCCCTGACCATGGATGCACAACAGCATCACGCAGGGCTGGGCGCGCGTGGCCGTGAATTCTGGCACGAGATCTGGCCCATCATCGGCCCGCAGATCGCGCAGGTGATGAGTGGCGGCGGTGCCACCTGGCACGAAAACCAGCTGATCCCCATGACGCGCAATGGTAAGCTCGAACACAGCTATTGGACCTACAGCTACAGTCCGCTCGATCTGGATGACGGCGTCGGCGGTGTGCTGGTGGTTTGCCGCGATGTCACTCGGGATCATGAAGCGACCATTGTCTTGCGCGAGCGAGAAGCAGAGCTCGCGCGCGTGCAGCAGATCGGCCAGATCGGCGGTCTCGAAGTCGATCTGCGTACCGGCTTCCGCAATCGTCGATCGCCCGAATATCTGATCGTTCATGGTTTGCCGCCGGAAGCGGCCAACGAGTCGCACGAAGATTGGGTGCGTCGCATCCATCCCGAGGATCGCGAGGCGACGGAGCAGAAGTTTCGCGACGCGGTGAAAAGCGGCGTGCGCGACTATACTGTGCAGTATCGCATCATTCGCCCGAGCGATGGCCAGACCCGCTGGATTTCAGTGCGGTCCTATATCGAGCGCGACGACGCGGGAAAGCCGCTGCGGCTGGTCGGTGCGCATACCGACGTCACCGATCAGGTGCTGGCCGAGCAGGCGCTGCGCAAGAGCGAGGATGAGGCGCGTCGGCTCGCGGCAAAACTTGCAGACCTCAATGAGACGCTGGAGCAGCGCGTGCGCGACAAGACGCGTGAGCGCGACCGGATCTGGAGCGTGTCGCAGGATCTCCTGATGGTCTCCGACCATGATGGCGTCTGGCGCACCGTCAATCCGGCCTGGACGCGCACGCTCGGCTGGAGCGAGGCCGAGCTGCTCAACAAGACCTCGCGCTGGCTCGAGCATCCCGAGGATCAGGCCAGGACGATGGCCGAGGTCGACAAGCTTGCCGCCGGCGAACCGACGATCCGCTTCGAGAATCGCCTTCGCCACAAGGATGGCTCCTATCGCTGGCTGTCCTGGACGGCGGTGCCGGATCAGAACCAGATCTATTGCGTGGCGCGCGATGTCACTGCCGAGAAGGCTGCTGCCGAACGCCTTAAAAATACTGAAGAGGCCCTGCGGCAGTCGCAGAAGATGGAGGCTGTCGGTCAGCTCACCGGCGGCATCGCGCATGACTTCAACAACCTGCTCACCGGCATCGTCGGCTCGCTCGACCTGATGCAGACACGGCTCGGTCAGGGTCGCACCGACAATATCGCGCGCTATATCGACGCTGCGATGACCTCGGCCAATCGTGCGGCTGCGCTGACGCACCGGTTGCTGGCCTTCGCGCGGCGGCAACCGCTGATTCCGAAAAGCGTCGATGCCAATATGCTGATCGTCTCGCTGGAGGATCTGTTGCGCCGGACCATCGGCGAGACGCTGGATCTCGATATCGCGGCGGCGCCCGATTTGTGGTGCACGCTGTGCGATCCGAACCAGTTGGAGAGCGCGTTGCTCAATCTGGCGATCAATGCGCGGGACGCGATGCCTGATGGTGGGCACCTGAAGATCGCGACACAGAATGTGCGCGTCGATGCCATCAATGCCAATGCGCCGGCTCTGACGCCCGGCGACTATATCTGCATCAGCGTCAGCGACAGCGGAACCGGCATGAGCCCGGAGGTCGTGGCGCGCGCCTTCGATCCGTTCTTCACGACAAAGCCGATCGGGCAGGGCACGGGCCTCGGCCTATCGATGATCTACGGCTTCGCGCGTCAATCCAACGGACATGTCAGCATCGACAGCAGGCTCGATATCGGGACGACCGTGAAACTGTATCTGCCGCGCCATGAGGGAGACGCTGCCGCACAGGATGCGGCCCCGCTGAAGGGCGATCAGCATGTGGCCGCAGGCGAAACCCTGCTGGTGGTCGAGGATGAGCCGGTGGTGCGCTCTGTCATCGTCGATATGTTGAAGGACGAAGGCTATCGCGTGCTTGAGGCAGTTGATGGTCCGTCGGGCTTGCGGGTCCTGCGCGAGACGCCGAATATCGATCTGCTGGTCACCGATATCGGGCTGCCCGGCATGAACGGCCGTCAGCTTGCCGATCAGGCGCGCGAGGCGCGGCCGGACTTGAAGATCCTGTTCATCACCGGTTATTCCGAAAGCGTCGTTATGGCGAAAGGCTTTCTGCTGCCTGGGATGGAGATGATCACCAAGCCGTTCGACCTCGATCATTTCCTGCGCCGCATCCGCGCGATGGTCACGAGCTAAAGCGTTTTCAAGCGAAGTGGATACCGGTTCGCGTCTAGAAAGCGTCAGAATTAAAGGCGTAGCCCTCCGGTTCCATATCTCTCCAGATATTTCAGCCTCGGTGCGCAGGTTCTAACAGTTCAATCGCCGGAACCATTGTGCGGCCGCGAGCTTGTATCGGCGCAATACCGATCAATCAAAACTGGAGATCATCATGATCCGCCGTCTTCTTGGAACCGCTGCCATCGTCGCCATGATGGCTCTTCCCGCCGTTGCTCAGGCTCAGGGTGTCCCCGGAGGCATTGAGCGTGGTGCGCGCGATGGCGAGCGCGCAGCTGGTCCTGTGGGCGCTATCGTAGGCGGCACCATTGGTGGTGTCGTCGGCGGCGTAGCCGGCGTGCTCGGTGTCGACGATCGTCCGCGGTTCCGCAGCTATGTCGTGGAACAGCGTCGCCCATCCTACACCTATAGCAACGAAGTTCGTGTCGGTGCCGTGCTGCCTGAGAGCGGCGTGACCTATTACGAGGTTCCCGCGGAATACAATTCCGCCCGTGAATACCGCTACACCGTGGTCAATGGTCGCACGGTTCTCGTCGAGCCGCGCACCCATCGCATTGTCGAAGTGATCGATTAAGCCGATCAATAAATGACTTTTCGAACGGGCCGCCTTCAGGCGGCCTGTTTTGTTCCATCTATGGCCTGCGGCGTATCTGTAGTCAGCGCCGATGTTCTCGCGTAGAGAAGTGCCGGGGAATCACACGAGCACCACGCGGCGATCAATCGCCCGGATGCGGAGAACGATGGCCATCAGCAATCGCGATCAGATCGCCCCTGCCATCGCACTGGACATTCCCCTTGCCGATCGTACCGAGACAGGTCTCGCTTTGCCGGACGGCGTGCAGCCCTATCGCATCGACTGGCTCAACACGCTCACCATCGCCACCTTTCACGCACTCGCACTACTCGCGCTGATGCCGATGTTCTTCAACTGGACAGCGGTGATTGTGGCGGTCATCGCAGCGCGGTTGTTCGGCCTCATCGGCATCAATATCGGTTATCACCGGTTGCTGACGCATCGTGGTTTCAAGTGTCCGAAACGGCTGGAGCACGCTTTCGTTGTCGTGGCGATCTGCTGCGCCGAGGATACGCCGGCGCGCTGGGTTGCCATCCATCGCCGTCATCACGAGAAGTCCGACGAGCAGCCGGACCCACACAGCCCGCTTGCCAGCTTCTTCTGGGGCCATATGGGCTGGCTGCTGGTGAAGAACCCGGACCTGTCCCGCCTCGGCATCTATGAACGATATGCCAAGGACGTCCTGCGCGATCCGTTCTATGTCGCGCTGGAGCGCAATCTCTGGCAGCTGAAGATCCTGCTCATCCAGATCAACGTCTTCTTCTTTGCGGGCCTGGCCGGCAAACTGCTGTGGGGCGGCTCATGGGCCGAGGCCGTGCAGTTCGCTTTGAGCATCGTCATCTGGGCGGTCTTCGTGCGAACCGTCTTCGTCTGGCATCAGACCTGGGCGGTCAACTCGGTCACCCACATCTGGGGCTATCGCAACTACGCGACCGATGAGGACAGCCGCAATAATCTGTTCATTGGCTACCTCGCCCATGGCGAGGGCTGGCATAACAACCATCACGCCGATCAGCGCTCCGCGCGCCATGGCCATCGCTGGTGGGAGTTCGATACCACCTATCTGACGATCCGCCTGCTGGAGAAGCTCGGCCTGGTATCGGATATTGTCGAGCCGCGGCATACGACCAAGAGGTAAGGCCTGCCAAGCTCGAGCATGCCACACGAGATGCAACTTTTCGTCACAATTCGCGTTACTACACCATGATGACGAAGCCCGATATCTGGTACGTGGCGTTTGGCCCCGACAAATCCGTGAAGTCCGACACTCGTGCGACAAACGGTGTGCGTACGACCAGGACCTTCAAATCCGAAATCGATGCAAAACTGTTCGCCCGGGAAATCCTGGCCAAAGGCTGGACCGCTACAGCCGGCACACTCAATCCATATCAACCCAAGCGCACCATTGCGGCATCGCAGATCGAAGACTGGGCCGATCCTGCTCGAGCCGACTAATCTGGCTAGATGACTTCGTAGGCGAAAAACAGAATGATTACCGTGATCGCGACGAGGCCTCCCAGAAAGCACTGATCGGCAATCGACTCGCAGCGCTCGCTGAGTTGGCGGTTTTGCGACTTCCGCATCGATGTGTAGGACGCGACCGCGCTGGCGAGGAAGAACAGCGAGGCGATGGCCGAATATTCATCGACCCGGCTGGGGCCGATCTGCGGCTCCATGATCTTGACCAGTCCGATCAGCGTCGCGCAGACGCCGATCATCGTTCCGGAGCTCGGCAGGATGTGCTTGGAAAGCGCTCCTTGCTCCCCGGAGGCCCTGTCGTCACTCATGGCGGGATTATGCCTCGCCGGTGAGGAACGGGTTGGTCATGCGCTCCTGGCCGATGCTGGAGCCCGGGCCATGACCGCAGATGAACCCGACATCGTCGCCGAGCGGGATCAGCTTGGTCGTAATCGAATTGATCAATGTCTCATGGCTGCCGCCGGGGAAATCGGTCCGCCCGATGGAGCCTGCGAATAGCACGTCGCCGACATGGGCGAATTTCATCGCCTTGCTGTAATACACGACGCTCCCAGGCGAATGACCGGGGCAGTGCAAGATGTCGAAAGTCAGGCCGCCGACGCTGACGGTGTCGCCTTCATTGAGCCAGCGATCGGGCATGAAGTTGCGGGTGCCCGTCATGCCGTACTTCGCGCCGCTGTCCTCGACATGTTCGAGCAGGAACGTATCGGCGACATGCGGGCCGATGATCTCGACCTTCAGCGTTTCGCGCAGCTCGTCGGCGCCGCCGACATGGTCGATATGGCCGTGGGTCAGCCAGATCTGTTCGACCTTCACATTGGCCTTGGCAATGGCGTCCAGGATCAGCGGCACGTCGCCGCCGGGATCGATCACCACGGCCTGCCGCGTGGCCTCATCCCACAGCAACATGCAGTTCTGCTGAAACAGGGTCACCGGAATGATGGTGCCCCCGGCCTGGGCTTTATGTTCGGTTTCATCTGTCATCGCGCCACAATGCTGATTTTTGCGGGCGAGAAAAGGGAAATTTGGGCGCTTTCTTCTTCCCCTCTCCCGCCTTCGCTTCGCTCAGGCACCCTCTCCCGCGGCGCGCAGCCTCGCTGCGCTGGGGGAGAGGGGAGGGAAAGGACGACCGCGTTCTACTTCTTCAACTGCACCTTCAACGTCGCCTCCACCTCGCGATCGAAGGACGACGCCTTGGCCGGCGCCTTGTCGCGCTGGGTCATGAGGTAGGCATCACGCTTGGCCACCAGCGCGGTCAGCTTGTCGTTCAGCGCCTTGCGATCCTTCATCTGCTTGCCGAGCTCATCGGCGCGCTGCTGCGGCGACAATTTGCGAATGGCCTCAGGCAATTCATCTTCCTTCACGCTGTCGAGCTTCTGCTTGCCGGCGGACACGTCGCTGACGAGGTCGCCGCCGCCGGTGACGGCTTCCGACGACACTTTCGCGCGCTTGTTGATGTAGCTCGCCATATCCGTTGCCGAGGCGGGCGCCGCCGCTGCGACTTCCGAGAGCTGTCGTGTCTTGTTCTCGGTGTGCTTCTGCAGCGCGCGGGGGCCGTAGGGGATCACCGTCTTGTTGATGTCGTTCTGCAGGATGATGATCTCTTCGTCATAGGGTGTCTCGATGATGACGATCTGGCCGCCATCCTGCGGGATTGCGATGAAACGGCCGTCGCCGCGCTGGGCAACGTCGCGCCAGACCTTCTCCGTATCGCGGGCAGCGCCTGCCAGAACAGCGTTGACGATGATATCCTTCTGCTTCGCGACTTCGAGCGTGGTCGTGTATTTCGTGTCCTGCTGATAATCCATATGCGGCGGTGCGTCGCCGACCAGGAAGACGATACGCCTGACATCGCTACCCTTGGTCCATTGCAGCTTGTTGACGGCGACATCGAGCGCCTCGTTGACGCTTTCCGGCCAATCGCCGCCACCCTGCGCCCGGACCTGCAGCAGGTTGCCATAGAGATCCTGGATGTCGGGGGTGAGGTCGAAGGTCTTGGTCACGTAGTCGTCGCCGATGTCGCGATAGGCGACGAGACCCATGCGGATGTCGGCGTCGGGATTACTGTCGAGGATGGTGGTCGCGATCGACCAGATCTTGCGCTTGGCGCCCTCAATCAGGCCGCTCATGGAACCGGTAGTGTCGAGCACGAAGGCGACTTCGACGGTCGGCTTGGCCTGTGCGGAACCGGCGAAAATCGCTTGCGGCAAAGTTGCGGCAGCCGCGAGCAGAACGACGCGACCGAGATGGGCTAAGCTCATGAGATGTCTCCGTAATCCGGGCTGCAGCGATGATTTTCGGCGCACGTCGTCGCTTGCGGAAAACTTGTGGCCGCTTGCGACATTCATACGGCCGACCGGCGGGAGACGTGATGTGCGGCCCCGCCGAAATCGGCTAAGTTTGTCGCCATGGAATCGAACGCCGTTCACACCCCCGCGCTGATTTTCGATCGCCGCCAGTCGGAGACGGCACTGGCCATTGCGCGCGGAACCACAAGGCTGCTGCGGTCGCTGGGATTCTCATGCGTCAGCGAATTGCCGCTGCCATCCGGACGGCGTGCGGATCTGGTTGCGCTGAACGAACGCGGCGATGTCTGGATTGTCGAGATCAAGTCATCGATCGAGGATTTGCGGGCTGATCAGAAATGGCCCGAGTATCGCGCGCATTGCGACCGGCTGTTCTTCGCCTTCACGCAGGATCTGCCGTGCGAGATTTTTCCCGCTGACACAGGCCTGATCGTGGCGGATGCCTATGGCGCGCATGTTCATTGCGATGCACCGGAGCATCGTCTCCCGGCGCCGACGCGCAAGGGCATGATGCTGCGCTTCGCGATGACCGCGGCGCACAGACTGAACAGGCTGCACGACCCTCAAGGTCATGCAGCCTGGCCGAACGAAATCTAGCTTTTAAAGAAGGCTCAGCGCGGCGCGCGCTTGGCGAGAATGCGCTGCAGCGTACGGCGATGCATGTTCAGACGACGTGCGGTTTCCGAGACGTTGCGGTTGCACATCTCATAGATGCGCTGGATGTGTTCCCAGCGCACGCGGTCGGCCGACATCGGGTTGTTCGGCAGTTCGGACTTGTCATTGTCGATCGCGAGCAGCGCTGCAACAACGTCATCGGCATCGGCCGGCTTCGACAGATAGTCGACGGCACCCATCTTCACTGCTGTCACGGCGGTGGCGATGTTGCCATAGCCGGTGAGCACGATGGCGCGCGCATCGGGGCGCTGCTGCTTCAGCGCCGACACGACATCGAGGCCGTTGCCGTCACCGAGACGAAGATCGACCACAGCAAAAGCGGGTGCTGACTTGCTGATCTGGGCGAGACCTTCGGAAACGGAGTCGCAGGATGTGACCGTGAAGCCGCGCGTTTCCATTGCACGCGAAAGACGCTCCAGAAACGGCTTGTCGTCCTCCACGATCAGGAGCGAGCGGTCGGTCTGTTCAGTCACTTCGGCGAGCGCATTCACGGTTCAAAATCCTCCATATCCAATACGATACCATATGGCGCTGCCGAATGCAGCTGCCAAGGGTGTGAAGATTTGAATGGCTTGATTGTGAAGTTAATCCAAAAGCGTTTTGGCCCGTAAAACGGGTGGTTAATTCTAATCACGGTGGTACATCAGCGCGGCGTGTTGTCGCAGAGCAGCATGATGGACGAAACGTAATGAAAGCAGATCCGGAATGGACGCGACTCCGACTGGGCCGAAGAAGCCCGAGGTAAATGACGAGACATCCGCTCGTTACGACGGCTGGCGTATCGTCGGTGTTTGTTTCCTGCTCGCGACATTCGGCTGGGCGCTCGGCTTCTATGGCCAGAGCGTCTATCTCGCGGAACTTCAGCGCGTGCATGGCTGGCCGGCCTCGACCATCGCAACGGCCACGACCTTCTTCTATCTTGTCGGCGCATTGCTGGTCGCATTCGTAAGCGAAGCGATGCGCGCGCTCGGGCCGCGCAACTGTTTGCTGGCCGGCGTCGGCGTGATGGCGTTTGCCACCATCCTGCTCGGACAGATCACGTCGCCCTGGCAGCTCTATGCGGTGAATGTGCTGCTCGCATTCGGCTGGGCCGGCACCAGTCTCGGCGCCATCACCAACACGCTCGGTCTGTGGTTCGACAAGAAGCGCGGTATGGCCATCAGTCTTGCGCTGAATGGCGCGAGTTTCGGCGGCATCGTCGGCGTGCCTCTGATGGTGACGGCGAGCAATGCATTCGGCTTTGGCGGCGCGACTATCGCAGCAGCGATCGCGATGCTTGTGCTGCTCGTCCCGGTGATCATCATCTTCGTCGGCCATCCGCCGCATCGCGCAGCATCCGCCACACCGGACGGTGTTGCCGCTACGGCCAGCGCGCCATCGTCGACACGCATTCGCGCGGAGGCAATGCGCGACGTGGCGTTCCTGACGCTCACCATTGCTTTTGCGTTCGGATTATTTGCGCAGGTCGGCTTCATCGTGCACCTGATCTCGTTTCTCGATCCGGTGATCGGCCGCGAGCGCGCGGCGGCCGCGGTATCGCTGCTGACACTGATGGCGGTGGTTGGCCGCGTCTTGTTCTCGACAGTGATCGACCGGCTCAATCAGCGACTGGCATCGGCGCTGTCGTTTCTCAGCCAGGCGACGGCGCTTGCGATCATCATCAATTCGCGCAATGAGGCGCTGGTGTTCTTTGCCTGCGCGTTGTTCGGCTTTTCGGTTGGAAACCTGATCACGCTGCCGGCGCTGATCGTGCAGCGCGAATTTGCCGCACGCTCGTTCGGGGTGCTGGTCAGCCTGATCACGGCGGCGACGCAGGTCACTTACGCTTTCGGTCCGGGCATTGTCGGCTGGCTGCGCGATCTTTCGGGCAGTTACGCCGTGCCGTTTTATGTCTGCATGGCGTTGCAGGTGGCCGCAGCCGTGTTGATCATGGTGCGGGGGCGAAAGAGCAAAGCTCTCACCTCATGGTGAGGAGGCGCGTAGCGCCGTCTCGAACCATGAGCCGCTTGGCACATCCTTCGAGACGCCGCGCGAAGGGCGCGGCTCCTCAGGATGAGGACTGAGTTTATGTCTGCCGCTGCTTCAGCAGCTCCTCAACATCCAGCCGCTTCGTAAACATCGCAATCCCGCCATCGCCACTCCGTGGCCACTCCGCCTCCGGCCGATCCCAATATAACTCGACGCCGTTCTGGTCAGGGTCGCGCAGATACAGCGCTTCGCTGACGCCGTGGTCGCTGGCGCCGTCAAGCTGTATGCCGGCCGAGAGCACGCGGTGTAGCGCGTCGGCCAATGCGGCGCGGGTGGGATACAGGATCGCGGTATGGAAAAGACCTGTCGTGCCGGGCGCCGGCGGCTGGCCGCCTTTGCTCTCCCAGGTGTTAAGGCCGATGTGGTGATGGTAATCGCCGGCGGCGATGAAGACAGCCTGATCGCCATAGCGTTGCTTGACCTGAAAGCCGAGGACGTCGCGGTAAAAGCCGAGCGCGCGATCAAGATCGGCAACCTTCAGGTGAACATGCCCGATCCGTGTGCCTGCGGGGATCGGCGTGGTGGGGTCGGGCATGTCGAAGCTCCTGAATGGTGTGACGCTCGGGACGATCTAGTCACGCGATCGCAGGAAGGGTAGAGCGTCTTCGCGAAACCCATCGTTTCCGGGAATTGGATTGATGGGTTTCGCCGCGCTTTACTCATCCCAAGGGACGTCGGCTATGCAAGCTCGGACACCAGCCCGTCCGGCAGGCCGAATTCGTAGGTGTTCAGCGTCATTGAGACCATGGCGTAGTAGCCGCACAGGCCGATGATCTCGACGAGGCCCTGGGCGCCCAGCGTCTCGGTGGCTTCGTCATAGAGCGGCTTGGACAGGCCCTGTGCCTCGTGCAGCGACTTGGCGACGTCATAGATCACCCGCGCCTTCTTCTCGCTGAAACTCGGCGTACGACGGTTCTTGATGTCTTCGATGACGGCGGGATCGAGACCGCCGTCCAGCGCCATCTTCTTGTGGGCGTACCATTCGAAATGCGCGGTCCAGTGCCGTGCGGTGACGAGGATCGCCAGCTCGGCATGCGCCGGCGTCAGCGTGGTGTCGTAGCGCAGAAACGCGCCGAGGCGGGTCGCGTGCCGGGCCATATTCGGGCTGGCGAGCCAGGCCATCATCGGCTCCGGCGGGCGTCCGCGCTTGCTGGCGATCGACTCGTCATAGATGGACTTCTGGTCGGGAGACATTTCGCCAGGCGAAAGCCACTTGAGACGCATGTTGTTTCCTCGTGTGTTTTTGCTCGTTGTCCTTTGGCGATACACCGGAATGGCGAGCCTGACTACTTCCGCTTTGCAGCAGGCCATTGAATTCCACGAAGTGGCGAGTAAGCTTCGCCCAACAACATTGCGGATGCTCGGCATCCCGCGCACAAAATGGATGGAAACGCTGATGTCGGATCTCGATCAATTTCGCAGCGAGACGCGCGCCTGGCTTGAGGCCAATTGCCCGCCGGAGATGCGCAAGCCGATGAGCTCGGACGAGGATACGTTCTGGGGCGGTCGCAATGCGAAGTACTCATCCGAGCCGCAGCGGATCTGGTTCGAACGGATGCGCGACAGGGGCTGGACCGTGCCGCATTGGCCAAAGGAATATGGCGGCGGCGGCCTCGACGGCGAACAGACGAAGATCCTGCGCCAGGAAATGGCTGCGATCTCCGCCCGTCTGCCGCTGGTGTCGTTCGGCATTTCCATGCTCGGGCCGGCGCTGCTGAAATATGGCACCGACGCCCAGAAGCAGGAGCATCTGCCGAAGATCGCCGCGGGCCTGATCCGCTGGTGCCAGGGCTATTCCGAGCCCAATGCCGGCTCCGATCTGGCCTCGTTGCAAACGCGCGCTGAGAGCGACGGCGATGACTATCTCATCACCGGTCAGAAGATCTGGACGTCTTATGCGAACTATGCCGACTGGATCTTCTGCCTGGTGCGTACGGACGCGTCCGGCAAGAAGCATGACGGCATCAGCTTCATCCTGTTCGATATGACGTCGAAAGGTGTCTCCACCAAGCCGATCCTGCTGATCTCCGGCAAGTCGCCCTTCTGCGAAACTTTCTTCGATAGCGTCCGCGTGCCGAAGTCGCATGTGCTCGGCACTGTCGATCGCGGCTGGGACGTGGCGAAATACCTGCTGCAGCACGAGCGTGCGATGATCTCTGGCATGGGCGAGCGCGGCGCCGGCCGACCGCTTGGCCAGGTGGCTGCCGACTCCATCGGGGCGGACGAACAGGGCCGCCTCGACGATGCGATGCTGCGCGGACAAATCGCAAGTTTCGAAGTCGACGAGGCCGCATTGGCCTGCGCGGCCGAGCGCGCGGTCGATCTGGCGAAGGCGGGGCAGGCGCATCCGGCGTTTTCGTCGGCGATGAAATATTACGGCACCGAACTCAACAAGCGCCGCCATGAAATCCTGATGTCATCGGGCGGCATCGATGCACTGGAATGGGAAAGCCAGCGCTCGCATGAAGGCGCACGTCCGCGGGCGTGGCTGCGTACCAAGGCGAATTCGATCGAAGGCGGCACCAGCGAGGTGATGCTGGGGATCGTTGCCAAACGCATTCTGGATTTGCCGGGGGCGTGAATTTCACTCTGCCCTCATCCTGAGGAGTGGCCGAAGGCCGCGTCTCGAAGGATGGTGGTGCACTCCATCTCATGGTTCGAGACGGCGCTTCGCGCCTCCTCACCATGAGGACTGAGCTAGGATCAATTTGGTCGCCAGACCGCCTCATCATTGGATCACACCCATGCCTCTCCTCCTCAACGAAGAACAGACCATGCTGCGCGACAGTGCCCGCGGCTTTATCGGCGACAAGGCGCCGGTCAGCCATTTCCGGCAGCTCCGCGATAGCAAGGATGCGACCGGGTTCTCGCGCGACTATTGGCGCGCGTTTTCCGAGATGGGATTTGCCGGATTGCTGGTGCCGGACGCGTTCGGCGGCAGCGGGCTCGGCGCCGTCGAAGCCGGCGTCGTGATGGAAGAGATCGGCCGCACGCTGATGCCGTCGCCATTCTTCTCCACGGCTGTGCTGGGCGTCTCGGCGCTGAATCGGGGCAGCGACGCGCAGAAGTCGGAATACCTGACAAAAATCGCCAATGGCGCGCTGCTGGCGGCGCTGGCCATCGACGAAGGCGCGAAGCATCGTCCGCTGCAAACGGCGATGAAGGCCGCGCGCTCCGGCAATGGCTTCAAGCTGAACGGCGCGAAGGCCTTTGTCGTCGATGGCCACACCGCCGATCTCCTGATCGTCGCGGCGCGCAGCGCAGGTGCGCCGGGTGAGCGCGACGGCCTCACGCTGTTTCTGGTCGATCCGAAGGCCAAGGGTATCGCGCTCGAGCGCACCGCGATGGTGGATTCGCACAATGCAGCGCGGATCACGTTCGACAATGTCGAGGTTACCGCCGACAGCGTGCTCGGCGATGTCGATCAGGGCGGGGCATTGCTGGATGGCGTGCTGAATATCGGCCGCGGCGCCGTCGCGGCGGAGATGGTCGGGCTGTCAGACGAAGTGTTCGGCCGCACCGTGACCTATCTCAAGGAGCGCAAGCAGTTCGGCAAGCTGATCGGTGAATTCCAGGCCCTTCAACATCGCGCCGCGCATCTCTATACCGAGATCGAAGTCACGCGTGCGGCCGTGCTGAAGGCACTGCAGCTGATCGATGACGGCGCACCGACGGCGCCGGCCGCGATTGCCGTCGCCAAGGCCAAGGCCGGGACCACGGCGACGCTGGCCGTGCAGGAAGGCGTGCAGATGCATGGCGGCATGGGCATGACCGACCAGTTCGACATCGGCTTCTTCATGAAGCGCGCGCGGGTCTGCCAGGAATTGCTGGGGGACAGCAATTATCACGCGGACCAACTGGCGCGGCTGAAGAATTATTGAGGCGGGCGCTCTTAACCTCTCCCCGCGCTTTGCGGGGAGAGGTCGCCGCGTCTTCGCGGCGGGTGAGGGGCATGGCAGGCGCGCGCCTCATAGGCAGTTCATCGGATCGCTCCGATGATGGGCGCCGAAGCTTCCCGTGGAATTCTTTGCTTCGAGAGTGTGAGATTGGCGCTGGCCCTGTGCCATGCCCCTCACCCGCCCCGGCGTCGCTGCGCTCTGCCGGGTCGACCTCTCCCCGCAAAAGCGGGGAGAGGTTAGAAAGAAGCAGCCTACCTAATCGGCGGCGCATATTGAATGCCGCCAGCGCTCCAGATCTGGTTGAGCCCACGCGGAATCTTCAGCTTCGAGCCTTCGCCGATATTGCGGTCGTAGACTTCGCCGTAATTGCCGACATGGCGGATGATGCGGGCGGCCCAGTCCTTCGAGAGGCTGAGGTCTTCGCCATAGGCGCCTTCGGTGCCTACCAGCCGCATCACGTCGGGCTTCTTGGACTTCAGCGCTTCGTCGATGTTCTTCGAGGTGATGCCGAGCTCTTCGGCATTGATCATGGCATAGAGCGTCCACTTCACGATCATCATCCAGTCGTCGTCACGCTGGCGCACCACGGGGGCCAGCGGCTCCTTGGAGATGACGTCGGGCAGGATCAAGTGATCGTCGGGCTTGCTCATGGTCAGGCGCAGCGCATAGAGCTGCGAGGCATCCGCCGTGAAGGTGTCGCACTGGCCGGAATTATAGGCCTTCAGGACTTCGTCCAGCTTTGGAAACTTCACTTCGGTATATTTGATGTTGTTGCTGCGGAAGTAGTCCGCGAGGTTCAGCACCGTCGTGGTGCCGTCCTGGACGCAGACCTTGCTGCCATCGAGTTCCAATGCGGAATCGATCTTGCGAGACTTCGGCACCATGAAGCCCTGGCCGTCATAATAGGATACGGCCGGGAAATAGAGATCGTAATTGGTCTCGCGCGACATGCTCCAGGTGGAATTGCGCGACAGGATATCGACCTTGCGGCTCTGCAGCTCCTTGAAGCGATCCGACGCGTCGAGCGGAACGAAGGTCACCTTCTTTGGATCGTTGAAGATCGCAGCGGCGACGGCGCGGCAGAAGTCGACATCGAAGCCGGTCCAGGTGCCCTGCGCATCCGGCGACGAGAAGCCGGGCAGGCCGGTATTGACGCCGCAGAGTACTGCGTCGCGTTTGACGGTGCGCTTCAGCGTCTTGGTGTCGTAGCGCTCATAGGTGATCGCAGCCGCAGCCACTGCAGTGGCAACCACCAGGCCGATGGCCAGCCCGGTCGTGAAAGTCCGCTTCATCCCCATGCGAAGTCCGCCCCGTCGTCAGAGAAAAATATGTCAGAGAAAAACTGGATCGAAGAGCTGCGCGGCGAGGCGCAGATCAGATTTCAGGCTTCTGCCGCACGATGACCTTGGTGCCCACCGGGATCCGCTCGTAGAGATCGGCGACATCGGCATTGACCAGCCGGAAGCAGCCGGACGATACGGCGGTGCCGATGGTGTCAGGCCGGTTGGTGCCGTGGATACGATAGACGGTGGCGCCGAGATAGAGCGCGCGGGCGCCGAGCGGATTGCCGGGGCCGCCCGCCATGAAGCGAGGAAGGTAAGGCTGGCGCGCGATCATTTCCGGCGGCGGCGTCCAGTCCGGCCATTCCGCCTTGCGTGAGATCTTCAAGAGACCCTGCCACTGGAAGCCGTCGCGGCCGACGCCGATGCCGTAACGCAGCGCGCGACCATTGCCCTGCACCACATAGAGATGGCGCTCTGAGGTCGCGATGATGATGGTGCCCGGTGCCTCGGTGGTGCGGTACAGCACCATCTGCTTCTGGAATTCCGGTTCAAGCTGAACGGAGTCGTCGGCAATCAGCCCGGGCTCGTCGCCGACATCCGGGCGCGGTTGCTGGGCGAGGCCTTGCGTGATCGACAACATCAGGCTGGCTGCGGCAACGAGTTGAAAGCCAAGCAGGCGGCGGATGTTGATCATCGCAGGCATCTCCGGTTTCGCGTCGATATTCTGTATCATCCCAGCCAAATCACGGGAACCATGAAATCAACGAGCATGGCGACAGTCCGCGGGCGGACGTCGTGAGTCGCCGGCATATTTGCCGTCCGCGGGTGACGATTTGATTAAAGGTCACCGCGTCTATTTCGGTGCGATCCACAGTCGCAGCACGTAGCTGACGAGGGTCACACTGGCGACGCCGCCCAGCCACAGCGCAACAAACCACAACAGGCGCTGTAGCAGCGGGCGCTTGCCCAAAGAGCCGGGCTTTTGCTGCGACGCAGGTGTCATCAGTGATAGCCCGCGCCGGCGCGAACTTTGCCGCGAAACACGTAATAGGCCCAGGCGGTGTAGCCGAGGATGATGGGAACCAGCACGGCGACGCCGTAGCTCATGAAATGCAGGCTGTTGTCGGGGGACGCGGCCTGCCAGATGGTGATGCTGCGCGGCACGATATAGGGCCACATGCTGATGCCCAATCCGGCATAGGACAATGCGAACAGCGCCAGCGACAGGAAGAACGGCCGGTAATCCTGTTTGGCCGCGAGGCTTCGCATCAAGAGCGCCGTGATGGCAGCAACCGCAATCGGCACCGGCGCCGTCAGGATGATGTTGGGCCAGGCGAACCAGCGCCGCGCATATTCGGCATCCAGAAATGGCGTCGCGATGCTGACGAGACCGATGGCGGCGAGCATGGCGAATAGCAGCCACCAGCTCAGCCGATAGGCCTGATCGCGCAACGCGCCTTCGGTCTTCAACACCAGCCAGGTGGCACCGAGCAGGCCGTAGCCGGCCATCAGTGCGAGGCCGGTCAGGACGCTGAACGGTGTCAGCCAGTCCCACCAGCCGCCGCCATAGTGGCGACCATTGACGACGATGCCTTGCAGGATCGCGCCGAGCGCCACGCCCTGCGCCAGTGTGGCCATCAGCGATCCGCCGGCGAAAGCGATGTCCCACAGATTGCGCTCGCGCGTGGTGCGCCAGCGGAATTCGAAAGCGACGCCGCGAAACACGAGGCCGAGCAGCATCACAATCATCGGCGTATAGAGCGCCGGCATCAGCACCGCATAGGCCAGCGGAAACGCTGCCATCAGCCCTCCGCCGCCGAGCACCAGCCAGGTCTCGTTGCCGTCCCAGACCGGGGCGACCGAGTTCATCATGACATCACGGTCTTCCTTCTTCGGGAACAGCGGAAACAGCATGCCGAGGCCGAGATCGAAGCCGTCCATCACGACATAGACGAACACGGCAAAGGCGATGATGAAGGCCCAGACGACCGCGATATCGATCATGACGCGTGCCCCGATGCGGTTGCACCCACAGCCGGGGTAATGCCCGCCGCACGACTCGGGACGTCGCCGGCCGGGCCTTGCTCATCATGATGGGGCGGCGCGGCCATGAGCCGGAGCAGATAGATCGTGCCCGCGGCGAAGACCAGGAAATAGACGATGGCGAAGGCGATCAGCGACGACGCAACGGCTGGCGCCGCCAGCGGCGAGACCGAGTCGCTGGTCCGCAGCAGGCCGAACACCGTGAACGGTTGCCGCCCCGTTTCGGTCGTCACCCAGCCGGCCAGCACGGCGATGAAGCCGGCCGGTCCCATCGCCAGCGCAAAGCTATGCAGGAATCGCGACTCATAGAACTTGCCGCGGAAGCGCATGAAGAGGCTCAGCAGCCCCAGCCCCAGCATCAGAAAGCCGATGCCGACCATGATGCGGAACGACCAGAACGTCACCGGCACCGGCGGCCAGTTTTCGCGCGGAACAGTATCGAGCCCGGCCATCGGCGCATTGAGATCATGCTTCAGGATCAGCGATCCGAGCTTGGGTATCTCGATGGCGTAGTTCACTTTGCCTTCGGCCTGGCTCGGGAGACCGAACAGGATCAGCGGCGCGCCATGGGGATGGCTCTCGAAATGGCCTTCCATGGCCATGATCTTGGTTGGCTGGTGCTCGAGCGTGTTGAGGCCGTGCTGATCGCCGGCAAGAATCTGCAGTGGCGCGACCAATGTGGCCATCCACATCGCCATGGAGAACATCACGCGCGGGCCGGGCAGGCGCGTATCCTTGAGCAGATGCCAAGCACCGACCGCGCCCACCACGAAAGCCGTGGTGAGATAGGCCGCCAGCACCATATGCACGAGACGATACGGGAAGGACGGATTGAAAATCACCTTCCACCAGTCGGCCGCAACGAACTGGCCGGCAGCATTGATGCTGTAGCCGGCCGGCGTCTGCATCCAGGAATTCGCCGAGAGAATCCAGAACGCCGAAAACAACGTGCCGATCGCGACCATCAGCGTAGCGAAGAAATGCAGCCTTGGACCGACGCGCTTCAGTCCGAACAGCATGACGCCGAGAAAGCCAGCCTCAAGGAAGAAAGCGGTGAGGACTTCATAGGCCATCAGCGGCCCGATGATCGGTCCGGCCTTGTCGGAGAAGGCCGACCAATTGGTGCCGAACTGGTAGGACATCACGATACCCGAGACCACGCCCATACCGAAGGCCACGGCGAAGATCTTGAGCCAGTAATTGAACAGGTTGAGGAAGACGTCGCGCCCGGTCCACAACCAGAGCGCTTCGAGCACGGCGAGATAGCTCGCTAGCCCGATGGAGAACGCGGGAAAGATGATGTGAAATGACATCGTGAACGCAAATTGCGCTCGGGCTAGTATGACAGGGTCAAAGCCTTCGAACATCTGCATCCGTCCATGTGTAGTCTGGACGTGTTCTATCATGCAGAGCGCGCGGGCGAAACTGCGCGAGGTCTTTGTTAGTTGGCCGCCCGGATTCGGCAACGTCTTGAAAAGGCTGTCCATCTGCCCACATTGGCGTTCGCCGTTGGACTCGTAGACAATTTGTCCAATTTTGTCAGATGTATTGCGCAGGTCGATGCGGAAGCTCGTGCGTCCGCCGACGATGACAAAGCCGTAGCTCCAAACAGAATACGACCCGGAAGGGGGCATCCCGTCCGGGTCGCTGGAGGTGGGGAGATTTACGCGAACTGACGTCTGTAACGTTGGAGCAAAAGGAACGCGGCAGATTACGCTGCGATACTGTCGATGCCGGCGGTCTTCAGGAGATCGGCGAGCTGCTTGCGGGCGTAGAACATGCGGGTCTTCACCGTCGACGCGGGGATGCCGATCAGGCCGGCGACCTCTTCCACTGACTTCTCATGATAGTAGACGAGGTTGACGATCTCGCGATGCGCCGGCGACAGCTTGGCGACACAGGCGCGAAGAATGGCGCTGGTGCGGCTGCGATCGAGCGATGCCTCAGGTGTATCGGCTTGGTCGGCGATTTCCATGACATCGTCCTGGTCGATGTCTTCATATTTACGCTGGCGTAGCGCGGTCAGTGCCTTGAAGCGTGCGATCGACAACAGCCAGGTGGAGACCTGCGAGCGGCCTTCGAACTGGCTGGCGGTCCGCCACACGTCGAGGAATACCTGACTGACCAGATCTTCCGCCGCCGACGTGTCACGCAGCATGCGGAGAACGAAGCGATAGACCCGCACATTGTGCCGGGCATAAAGCGTGTGCATCGCTGTGCGGTCGCCGCTGGCAATATTCTCCAGCAGCATCTCGTCCGAGGTGGCGCGGGCCGTAATGATACCCTGCTGACCGGCGGCATTGAGGGCGATGACGTTCTGCATGACTAACTCCCGTAAGAGACCGCGTTGCGGCTTCGTTGGGAGGATTGTTAAGGAGCCCCGGTTTCAGGGCGTCTGCTTCAAAAGCGGAAAATGGTTTCATGGAACCGGAGAATTGTTTCGTCGCAGGGTTATCGACGAAACATTCAGAGGTGAAATGCGTGTAAATTGAATGAGATAGATTCCAAAAGGGGTGCTCAGGCCTTGTCGCCCACCGGGGAGAACAAATAGCCCCCGCCGCGAATTGTACGTATCACGGCGGGTTTCGTCGGATCGGGCTCGATCTTGCGGCGGATTCGCATGATCCGTAGGTCAACCGCCCGGTCGAAAGCCTCTGCATCGCGGGCATTGGCCAGTTCGAGCAGCCGTTCGCGCGAGAGCACGCGCTTCGGATTGGCGGCGAATACCTTGAGCAGGCCGAATTCGGAGGCCGTCAGCGGATGTTCGTTGCCTTCATCATCACGCAGGGCCTGCGCTTCCAGATCGAGCCACTTCGTGCCGAAGCGCACGAGATGGTCTTTGTTCTCCTTGGCAGGCGTTGCATCTGCTGCTGCCCCCTTCACCGGCGTGCTTCGGCGCAAGACCGAGCGGATGCGCGCCATCAATTCGCGGAGTTCGCAGGGCTTGGCGATGTAATCGTCGGCGCCGAGTTCGAGGCCGACGACACGGTCGATCGGGCTTGCGGTGGCGGTGAGCATGATCACCGGCACATTGATGCGGCTCTTGAGGTCACGGATGATCGAGAGCCCGTCTTCCTCGGGCATGTTGAGGTCGAGCACCACGAGATCCGGCACCTTGGTCTCGATCTCGCTGCGCAGGCTCTTGCCGCCGTCGCACAGGGTTACGGCAAAGCCGTGCATCTTGAGATAGTCGCCCACCATCTCACGGGCGGGCGCTTCGTCGTCGACGATAACGATATGCGGGCTCTGGCTCATGACAGGCCCTCACTGGTGGCTGGCAGCAGGATGGTGAAGGTGGCGCCCTGGCCGGGGCTATGTGCATTCACCTCGCCGCCATGCATGTCGATGATGCGTTTGACGATCGACAGGCCGAGGCCGGTTGAACTTTCACCACCGGTTGGCTTGGCTGAAAGCCGCTGGAAACGACCAAACAGGCGGTCGAGATCCTCCGGCGACAGGCCGGGACCTTCGTCGCTGATGCTGATGCGGACATAATCGGCATCGCCTGTGATGAGCAGCGCGATCTTGCCGCCGATCGGGCTGTATTTGATGGCGTTGCTGACGAGATTGTCGATCGCTTCACGCATCCGGTCGGCATCGCACATGGTGAGATCGTGGTGATCCGGCGCCGAGACGGAGAGGTCCTGCTGCTTGTTCACCGCAGACGGCCGATTCGCTTCAGCGACGTCCCGGACCAGCGTCGCCAGATCGACCGGCTCACGGCGGATGGTGATATCGAAGGCGTCCGCCATGGCGTCGGAGATCAGGTGATCGACCATCGAGGTCAGTCGCTTGGTGGCGTCACGAATGTGATCGACCTGCGCGGAGATGTTTTCCTTCGGCGATCCCGCGGATATCAGCTCGGTCAGCATCTCGGTGCGGCCGAGGATCACGCCGAGTGGATTCTTCAGGTCATGGGCGACGGTACCCAGAATCTCGTTCTTGAAGCCGTTGGCGCGCTGCAGCCGCAGCCACTGCGCGGAAAGCCGGCGATTGGCCTGCATCAGGGCGCGGGTACGCTGCGCCACGCGGTCTTCCAACTGCGTATTGGCCTCGTGCAGTTGCTGATAGAGGATCACGTTGTCGAAGGCGATCGACAGCCGGCTGCCGAAGATCTCAACCAGAGAACGATCTGTCTCCGACAATTGCCGCTCCGCCTGCAGCAGCACGACAACCTCACGGCCGCTGCCGGTGCGAATATAGAGCGCCGTCCGATGGTCGGCGAAGTCGTGCTTGCGGCGCTTGAAGGCATCTTCGACCATCTGGCGCAGGTCCGGATCGAGCGACTGTGCGGTGGCGGTACCCATGAAGCGGCTGTAGCAGCCTGATCCGGCGAGGACGGCATAGTCGTCGCCGACAACGCCGCCATCGCGCAGCACCAGAATGCCGGCGCAATCGACATTCAGCAGCGAGGCGATCTGCGTCAGCACGCCTTCGGCAAGCCGCTGCATCGACTTGAAATCATAGAGCGTCGAGGCGGCGTCGATGATGATTTCGAGGCCGCGCCGTGTCTGCACCATGCGTTCGAGTTGCTGATAGCTGCGCAGCGCGGCCGTCAGCGAGGTGAACAGCTTGTCGGCGGTCAGTTCGGTCTTCGCCTTGTAATCGTTGATGTCATAGTCGACGATGACGCGGCGCTCCGGCGCCTGGCCGGGCTGGCCGGTACGCAGGATGATGCGGACGGTTTCGTTGTGCAGCTCGTTGCGGATGAACTCGACCAGTTCGAGGCCGGCCGCATCCGTCTCCATGATGACGTCGAGCAGTACGGCTGCGATATCCGTATGCTCGCGCATCAGGGCCTGGCCTTCGGCAGCGGAATAGGCCGACAGGATTTCCAGCGACTGGCCGTTCAGGGTGTAATCGCTCAGCGCGAAGCGCGTGCCCTCATGCACGGCCTGGTCATCGTCGATGACCGCGATCTTCCATTTTCGGTTATTGGATTCTTCCGGGACATCACCGGAGTCTTCAATCAGGTAGAGGACATCGTCCTGGTCGGCCATTGCGTAGTCCCGTCAAATGATCCAGCGGCGCCAGTGGCGGCCCGCGGCATGATAATGCGAAATGTCGTGCCTTGTCCCAATCTTGACTCCAGCATCATCCGGCCACCCAGCTGCTGGGTCACCAGATTGTACACGATGTGGAGGCCGAGACCGGTGCCGCCTTCGTTGCGGCGCGTGGTGAAAAACGGGTCGAAAGCCTGTCGCTGGACGTCCGGGCTCATGCCGGCGCCGTTGTCGGAGAAGCTGATCTCGATATCGTCGGTGCCGCGCGGCTTGGCGGTGATAGCGATGGCGCCGGGTTTACCGTCCGGAAATGCGTGATTGGCCGCATTCAGGAACAGATTGGTCAGGATCTGGCCGTAGGACCCGGGATAGCCATCGATCATCAGCCCGTCCGGCACGTCGACCGTCAGTGTGATCGGAGCCTTCTTAAGGACGGGGCGCAGACTGGCGATGATCTGATCGGTGGCCTCGGACAGGCTGAACTGCCGCCGTTCGGCGTGGGAACGATCGACGGCGACCTGTTTGAAGGACTGAATAAGCTCGCCGGCGCGATGCAGGTTGGCGACCAGTTGCTGTGCCGCATCGCGTGACGTCTTGACGAATTCTTCCAGTTGCGAGCGCCGCAGCGGGGCATTGGAGCGCAGCTCGGCCTCGAACATTTCCGAGCGCCGCGCGAAGCTTGATGCCACGGTGAGGCTGATGCCGATCGGATTATTGACCTCGTGGGCCACGCCGGCGACCAGACCGCCAAGTGCGGCCAGCCGTTCGGCGTCAATCAAATTCTGCTGTGCGGCATTTAGTTCGAGCAAGGCGCTCTCGGCCTTCTCTTTCGATGCACGCAGCTCGTTCTCGGCTTCGCGCTTGGCGACGGCGTTCTCACGGAACACCTCGACTGCGCGGGCCATGGCGCCAACCTCGTCCTTGGCGGCCGTGCCTTGGACCTTGCGATCATAGTCGCCTGAGGTGATCGCCCGCATCGAGGCCATGATCTGCTGCAGCGGCAGGCGGATGCTCAGCGCGATGATGATGCCTGCGGTGATGATCAGCCCAAGAAAGGCCGCCGCGATGACCATGACATTGCGGGAGATCGCCGTCAGCGTACGGTCGAAAGTGGCCTGCGCGGACTGCTCGCGCTGGCGCATCTTGACGGACAGGCCATCGATCGCAGCAATCGTGTCGGCCTGGCTGGCATCGATCGAATTGCGCAGCAGGTCCGTGCGGCTGGAGAGTTGTTCGGACAGTTTTGCGAGCCCCTGGCGGAGGGCAACTGAGCGTCCCTTGAGCCGCTGCAACGCAATACGCTGCAGATCATTGTCGGCGAGGTCGGTCATGACCGGGATAGTACGCTCGATCGTCTCGGTGTTGCGGCGTGCATCTTCGGCCGAGGCGGATGCCAGCGACAGATAATAGGCGTTGGCGGCGACCAGCATCGCGGTGAATGCCTCACGCGACTTGCCGAGTGCCGGCCAGATCAGCGCGTCGCGCTGGCCGGTGGCGCCCTCGATGATGGAGTACAGTCCCGCCATGTCCTTGGCAGGCCCAAGCACCTGTTCTTCGTAGGTCTTGGCAATGGTGGTTTGAAGCGTCCGCAATTCACCGAAGCCGCTAAGGAAGCGCTCGGTGACGCGTTCTAGCTCGGCGACCGAGCCAGACAGCATGGGGTCGGTCGAGGCACGGGTATTCAGTGTCCCAAGCACAGCCTCGCGCAGCAGCAGGATTTCGGCGAACAGTTCGGGGCTGGGCTGATTGATATAACGATGGATCAGGTTCTGCAGCCGGCCGGTCTCGCTCTCGAGCAGGGCCAGAACCTGATCGGACTGCCGGACCTGGCGCACGTCGTCCCAGGCGGAGGACAACACCCGCGAGCCGCTCCAGATCAATCCCGCCAGGACGAGGACGACCGCCGAGTTCAGGGCTGCGATGGACAAAATGCGCCAGCGGATCGGAATCGCACGGACAGCCGCGACGAGGCCGGTCCGGCCTCGCGCCGCCAGCTCGTCCTGTCCTTCAGAAACTCCGTTGTGCGGGCTCGTCACCACAGGTGTGTCATTCGGCCTTGCGAAAGGTTCAATCGGTGAGACAGCCGTGCGTCGCAACCCGGCAATTCGTTTTTTCTAGTCTGAAAGAGTTTCGTTGAGGTTGCGAGACAGTTCAATGTAGCAAATACAGGCGGTGCTGGCTATTAACCCGCAACAACTGGTTGAACTGGCGCAGTCCCGATTGAACCGAACGCCGCGAAGTCGCAACAGAGTGCTGCGGCAGATCGTGTCCGGTGAACGCCACCGTGCGGGGCAATTTCGATCAAAACTATAATGGAATCATTATTTTATTGGGCGGCGGAAGCTTTGGCCTCCCAACAAGAATGATTAGCACAGCAGGCCGGCAGCCGACGGCGTTGTAAGGGCAGAATGAAATGAAGTTGAAGGCGGCGCTCGGATATCTCGCGCTCGTGGTGACAGTCAGCCAGACGGCGACGCCCGCACGCGCCACCGACATTCAGTGGTGGCATGCGATGTCCGGAGAACTCGGCCGGCACGTCGAAAAGCTGGCCGCGGATTTCAACGCCACACAGACGGGCTATCGCATCGTTCCGGTCTACAAGGGCAACTATACCGAAACCGTCACGGCGGCGATCTTTGCCTTCCGGTCCCGGAGCCAGCCGGCCATCGTCCAGGTCAACGAAATCGCGACGGCCACCATGATGGCCGCCAAAGGCGCAACCTATCCCGTCTACGAACTGATGCGCGACCAGGCGGAGGCGTTCAATCCGTCAGCCTATCTGCCAGCCATTACGGGCTACTACACTGACATGGCCGGCAACATGCTGTCCTTCCCGTTCAATGCGTCGACGCCGATCCTTTACTACAACAAGGATCTGTTCCGTGCCGCCGGGCTCAATCCGGACGAGCCGCCGCGGACATGGCCCGAACTCGGCGCCGCTGCCAAGCGATTGCGGACGGCAGGCGCGGTTTGCGGCTTCACCACGGCCTGGCCATCATGGATCAATGTCGAGAACTTCTCGGCATTCCACAACATTCCGGTGGCGACCAAGTCCAATGGCCTTGGCGGGTTGGATGCGGTGCTCACCTTCAACAATCCGCTGATGGTGAGGCATATTACGCAACTTGCCGAATGGCAGAAGACCAAGGTCTTCGACTATAGCGGCCGTGCGACAGCGGCTGAGCCACGCTTTCAGAAGAGCGAATGCGGCATTTTCCTGGGCTCGTCGGGGACCCGCGCCGACATTCTCGCCAATGCGAAATTCGAGGTCGGCTATGGCATGATGCCGTACTGGCCGGATGTCACGGCCGCGCCGCAGAATTCGATCATCGGGGGCGCCACGCTCTGGGTACTGCGCGATCGCCCGCGCGAAGAATATAAGGGCATCGCGAAGTTCTTTGCGTTTCTTTCGCAGCCCGAAGTGCAGGCGACCTGGCATCAGAAGACGGGTTACCTGCCGATCACGCGCGCCGCCTATGAGCTCACGCGCCAGCAGGGCTTCTACGACCGCAACCCCGGCACCGTGAAATCCATCGAACAGATCACGCTCAAAGCGCCGACGGAAAATTCGAAGGGATTGCGCCTCGGCTCGTTCACGCTGATCCGTGACGCCATCGAGGATGAGCTGGAGCAGGCCTTCAGCGGCAAGAAGCCTGCGCAGGAGGCCCTCGACGCTGCAGCAGAGCGCGGCAACAAACTGCTGCGCCAGTTCGAGCGCGCCAATCCCGTGCAGTGACATCTGCCCGGTCGCGGCGCATCACGATCTTCGGTTGCTAACGAAGGTCGTATCGCAGCGGAACGTTGAACGCTTCCGTACCGCCGGTCTTCTCCGGCGGAAATGCCGGAAATGGCTGCGCGCGACGAACCATGGCGAGCGTTTCGGCATCGAGCGCTTGATTTCCCGACGATTCCAGGAGGCGAGAAGACAGCACGCGACCGCTGCGATCGAGTGTAAAGGCGATCCTGACGACTGCCGTGCCTGACTGACCGGTGCGTGCACTCTGGGGAAATTGCTTGAAGCGCTGCAAGTGTGATTGAACGAGCTGATTGTAAGACGCAGACGCTGCCCTCGATGCACCGGCAGCGGCCGCCGATGCCGCAGGCGCGATGCGTTCTGCGCGCGGTGCTGCAGTGGTCTGCGGCGCTGCCGGCGTATCGTTCGGCTTCTTCTTGACCTCGGCGCGTATCGGCTTCGGCTTGGGCTTTTCCGGCACCGGCTTTGGCGGATCGGGAATGATCTTGGCAGGCTCGGGCGGGGGAGGCGTCGGCTCGGTCTTCTGCTCGGGCGGCGCTTCGACGACCGGCTTCTCCATTAGCGGCGTCGGCGGGATCTGTTCTTCCACCTGCTTCTGCTGAACCGGTTCGGGCGGCGGCTCGGACGGTGCGTCCGACTGCTGCATCTCGGGACCAGGGGCGATATCCAGCGGCTGCGTTTCAGGCGCGGCGGTGGCCGGCGCCATGTCGATCATGATGGTGGGCATCGTAACGCCCGGCGGGTTTGGCTGATGGTACCACCAGATTCCTGCGGCGATCAGGCCGGCATGGATCGCGACGATAGCGATCGCCGACCCGGTCCAGCGAAGACCGACGTTGTCGGTCGGCGCATGTAGCGCAAAGACGTTCATGGCGTGGAGGTTCGTCCGTCGAGGCCGACCAGCGCGATCTTGAGATAGCCTGCGTTGCGCAGCAGGTTCATCACTTCCATCAGATCGCCATAGCTCACGACCTTGTCCGCGCGCAGGAAGATGCGCTCGTCCTTGTTATTCTTGGTCGCAGCATCCAGCGTGCCGCTCAGCGTATCGCGCGGGATGATGTCTTCGCCGACGGCGATCGTCAGGTCAGGCTTGACGGTGACGAAGACCGGCTTGTCGGGACGCGGTTGTGGTTCGACGGCGCTTGCCGGCAGGTCGACACCGAGATCGACCGTTGCAAGCGGCGCTGCCACCATGAAGATGATCAGCAGAACCAGCATCACGTCGATGAAAGGCGTCACATTGATTTCGTGGTTGACTTCGAGGTCGTCACCGCCGCCTGAGCGTCCACCTAATCTTGCAGCCATGGTCTATTCCGCCGCCCGCGAGATTGGCATGCCGCGACGGCCGTGATCGCGGCTCATCAGCAGCATGACCTGCGCGGAGGCATCGCCGAGCAGCGCACGGTAAGTCGTGATGTTGCGAACGAGCTGGTTATAGATCACCACGGCCGGAATGGCTGCGACGAGACCAAGTGCTGTCGCGAGCAAGGCTTCGGCGATGCCCGGCGCGACGACGGCGAGGTTGGTGGTCTTGGTTTCCGAAATGCCGATGAAGGCGTTCATGATGCCCCAGACGGTTCCGAACAGGCCGACAAAGGGCGCAGTCGCACCAATCGTTGCGACGACGCCGATGCCGCGGGAGATCCGGCGCGACATTGCCTGTTCGACGCGCTCAAGCCGGAGCGCAATACGCTCCTTGAAGCCGTCATCGAACAGTCCATGGGAGAGGGCAGTCTCGCGCACCGCCGAATGAATGAGCTGGGCCACGGGATCGCGGGCATCGGCGCTGTCGCGCTCGACCTGGGCTAGCGTCGTGTCGCTTTCCAGTATGTCGAGCCGCCGTTTGGCGGACCGTGTTTCGCGGTTGAGTTCGATGGTCTTTGCGAGCCAGACCGTCCAGGTCACCAGCGAGGCGATGGCAAGACCGATCATCACGGCCTTCACCACGATATCGGCGTTCATGAACATGCCCCATGGGGACAGATTATGCGGCAGCAGCGCTTCCGTGGTCGCAGCTACAGCAAACTGCGGAAGCGCCGCCGTTCCGCTAACCGCCACCAATACAGTTGTGATGGGAGACCAGGATCTTGTCATAGGGGCTGCATTCCGTCGGTCGAAGTTTGCAATGGGAGATGATGGCGAAGAATACCTTCGCATGTGAACGATGTCGCCCTCTGGAGGCCGAGTTGAGGTCCAAACTGGAGCGATTCCAAGGTCATTGGGCTCAAAATCTCATACTCGTGAAGAGGCGCACACCGCGTCCGGGCTGCAGCACCTCCGCCTTCTTGAAGGAGATGTGGTTGCGGACCTGTTCGTCGAGCAGATTGTCGCCGGTCACGCCAAAGGTGATGTCGCGCAGGCCGCCGTCGACCTTCGCGAATGTGTGGGTATAGCTCACCTCAGCCTTCAGCAGATTGTAGCCGGCAGTCGACGTTTCATTGAGCGCAATGTCGTTCTGCGTGAATGCATGCAGGACACCCAGACGGGCATACCATTCAGCGCTGCGCCACCAGACGCCGCCGCCCACACGCATCGGTGCGATGCGCGGAACGTTGCTGCCATCGGCAAAGGTCGCGCGGACCACGTCGAATTGGGTGTCGATTCCGAGCATGCCGTCGCTGAGTGGCGTCACGTCGAGTTGTGCCATCAGCTCGGCGCCGCGGAAATTCGCATCTCGCTGACCGTAGGCCACTTGCAGCAGTGGGCCGGTCGCGCCGCAGCTTGCGAAAGTGTCGGTGCAGAAGTTGCCGGTCACCTGCTTGAAGATGAAATCAAGATAGCGCGTGTAGTAGAGACTCGCCTCGAAGCGAAGCTGGCCGCTGCTGCGTTTCAGGCCGACTTCGACCGACTCTGCGGTTTCGATTTTCAGATCCGGATTGCCGATGACGAAAGTGCCGGATGCGCCGTCGGAGCCGCGCGAATAAAGCTCAGGCGCGGCAGGCGCGCGCTGCGCACGCTGTACGCTCAGATTGGCAACCATGTCCCAGGGCAGTGATTTCAGCAGTCCGAAGCTGAAGCTCTTCGGGGTGAAATCGCGTGTCGCTGCGGTCTCGGAAAATGTGTCGGGTGGTGGCAGGAAATTGCTGGGGAAGATTGGCGCCATGCCGGAGACTGACAGGCTCTCGATACGGCCTGCGGCCTGGAATTTGAGTGTGTCCGAGAGCTGCAATTGCTCGAACACGAAGCCTGCGACCGTGTCCGTATTGGTGGGAGCGAGCAGCCCGCCGAGCAGGCCTGCAGTGCCGAGCTTGCGGTTGCTGGCCTGTACGCCCCAGCTTCCGGTCAATGCGCCGAGCGGTGTTGCGACCGCGGCGTGGTCCAGTTCGAAGCGGCCTTCGATTTCCTTGTTGGTGATGGTGTTCTGCAGGCCGTCGACGCCATTGCCGCCGATGCCGAGCTCGCCATGCTTGTAGTCGCTGACACCGAACGTATAGCGGATCGCGGCGATGCCGTCGGTGGGCGCGCGCCATTCGCCCTTGCTGGTCACCTTGGTCTGTTCGAGATCGATGCGAGTCCGCGACGCGGATTCGGCGATGCCGGGGATATGATACAGGCTGGTGATGTGCTGGATCGCGGTGCCGATATAGCCGCCATCGAAGATGTAGGAACCGCCGACCGACTGGCCTTCCGAGCGTAGCCTTGTATTGGCCTGCACGCCGCCGCCGGGAATTCTGTAATCGCCGGCGCTGCGGCCGAAGGTATCGACGTGAATGGCGACATTGTTGCCTGAGGCATCGATGCTGGCCGCGCCGTCGATACTACTATCCACCGAGGAGCCGCCGCCCTTGATGCGTGCGCTGAAATTGTCCGGCACGAGATTTTCCGGAATGCGGTTGTTGCTGGCATTGACGACGCCACCGATGGCCTGATTGCCATAGCGCAGCGTTGCGGGACCGCGGATCACCTCGATCTTGTCGGCGGAGAGCGGATCGACCGGGACCTGATGATCCTGGCTGAAATCCGATGCGTCCTGGCTGCCGATGCCGTTCTCCTGAATGCGAACACGATAGTCATCGAGGCCGCGGATATTCGGCCTGCTCGCGCCCGGCGCAAAGGTCGATGCCGCAACGCCCGGCTGGGTTGCCAGTAAGTCGGCGATGGAGGCCGAGGTAGTGCGTTGGAGGGCGTCGCCGGTCAGCAGGGTGGTGGACTGGAAGGCGTCCGCTTCTTTCTGCCGCTCGGCACTGACCACGATTTCCGACAGCGTTTGTCCCTCCTGGGCCTTCGCCTCTCCAATCCAGATTGATGAGAGGCACGCTGCCCCCGTGATTGACGCCCACAACCTCAAACTCACGCCATTCCCCAACGTTCTTGATCTGATGCAAATGCTAATGCGAACTATTCGCAATAAGAAGCGGGAGCCGATATATGTCAAGCCAGAAACAGGCGACCAATGACCGAGCACGGCTGCACGGCAGTCTAAATTATGTGCATATCAATATCTTTGTATGCAATTAAGTCGGATCTCTGGCTACGTCGGCCGCCGGGCTCGTTGCGTAAATGCAAGATTTATCAGTCCCCTAGACGGTCATTAGGGGTTCGTTAAGCTCTGGCACGAAGTTTGCGATGTCTGTTCCCAAGCCGATCCACTCGCGCCCTTGGGGAGAGCCAGAATGAAGCGTCGTGATTTTCTGAAAACCGCCACAGGCGCCGCCGCTGGCGCCATGGTCTCCGGTCCGGCGATCTTCTCGCCCGCCAAGGCAGATGCCCGATCTGAAACCTTGCTGATCGTCTCCGAAAGCGGCCCCAACAATCTCGACATTCACGGCGTCGGCACCAACGTGCCCGGCTATGAAGTGTCCTGGAATTGCTACGACCGCCTGATCGGCCACGAGATGAAGGCCGGCCCCGGCGGCGTGCCCTATTACGACCGCGACAAGTTCAAGCCCGAACTCGCGGAGGACATGACCATCAGCGACATGTCGGCGACCTTCAAGCTGCGCAAGAACGCGAAGTTTCACGACGGCACGCCGGTGACGGCGAAGGACGTCAAGTGGTCGCTGGATCGTTCGGTCAGCGTCGGCGGTTTTCCGACCTTCCAGATGAGCGCCGGATCGCTGAAGAAGCCCGAGCAGTTCGTCATTGTCGACGATCACACCGTGCGCGTCGATTTCGCCACCAAGGATCGCCTGACGATTCCGGATCTCGCGGTGATCGTGCCCTGCGTGATCAATTCCGAACTGGTGAAGAAGAACGCCACCGAGAAGGATCCGTGGGGTCTCGAATATACCAAGATGCAGACCGCCGGCGGCGGCGCCTACAAGGTGACCAAGTGGACCGCGGGCACGGACGTCATCCTCGAGCGCAATGATGATTGGGTCTCCGGCCCGATGCCGAAGATCAAGCGCGTGATCTGGCGCATGGTGCCGCAGGCCGGCAACCGGCGTGCGCTGCTCGAGCGCGGCGATGCCGATATGTCCTATGAACTGCCTTACAAGGATTTCCAGGAGATCAAGGCCAACGGCAAGCTCGACGTGGTGTCGCTGCCGTTCAGCAACGGCATCCAGTATATCGGCATGAATGTCACCAAGCCGCCCTTCGACAATCCGAAGGTGCGTCAGGCCGTGGCCTATGCGCTGCCCTATCAGAAGATCGTCGATGCCGTATTGTTCGGTCTCGCCAATCCGATGTACGGCGCATCAGCCGACAAGCCGACCGAAGTCGCGTGGCCGCAACCGCATAAATACAATACCGACATGGCCAAGGCGAAGGCGCTGCTGGCCGAGGCCGGCTATCCCAACGGCTTCGAGACCACGATCTCATTCGATCTCGGCTTCGCCGTCGTCAACGAGCCGCTGTGTGTGCTGGTGCAGGAGAGCCTCGGCCAGATCGGCATCAAGACGACCATCAACAAAATCCCTGGCGCCAATTGGCGCACTGAGCTCAACAAGAAGGAGATGCCGCTCTATACCAACGTGTTCTCCGGTTGGCTCGATTACCCCGAATACTTCTTCTACTGGTGCTATCACGGGGACAATTCGGTGTTTAACACCATGAGCTACAAGTCGCCCGAGATGGATAAGCGCATCAACGGTGCACGCACCGCCGCCGCAACCGGCGACAAGGCAGCCTATGATGCGGACGTGAAAGGCTTCGTCGATCTCGCTTTCACTGATGTGCCGCGAATCCCGCTGTATCAGCCCTATGTCAACGTGGCGATGCAGAAGAACATTTCCGGCTACCAGTACTGGTTCCACCGTCGACTCGACTATCGCGCGCTCGTGAAGGCGTGATGTGTCATGCTCAGCCTGATCGGCAAACGATTGATGTTCGCGATCCCGAGCTTGATCGGGGTCGTCATCGTCACATTCCTGTTGACGCGCGCGCTGCCCGGCGATCCCGCGGCCTATTTCGCAGGACCGTCAGCGGACAAGCAGGCCATTGAGGAAATCCGCAAGAAGCTCGGTCTCGACAAGCCGCTGATCGAGCAATTCTTTCGCTACACCGCCGATCTGGCCAAAGGCGATTTCGGCAACTCGCTGACGACCGGCCAGCCGGTGGCGACGGAGCTTCGCAATCGCTTGCCGGCGTCAGCCGAACTGACGCTGCTCGGTCTGCTCGTTTCGATCATGATCGCCATTCCGCTTGGCATTCTCGCCGCCACCCGGCCGGGTTCATGGATCGATCATCTCTGCCGGGTGACGACGACGGCCGGCGTGTCGCTGCCGGTGTTCTTCACCGGCCTGGTGCTGGTCTATGTCTTCTATTTCAGGCTGGGCTGGTCGCCGGCGCCGCTCGGACGACTGGATGTTTTCGCATCGACGCCGCCCAACGTGACCGGCTTCTATCTGATCGACAGTCTCATCGCCCGTGACTGGGAAGCCTTCAGGTCCGCCTTCAACCAATTGATCCTGCCGACGGCGACGCTGGCGATCTTCTCGCTGGCGCCGATCGCGCGCATGACGCGCGCGTCGATGCTGGCGATCCTGTCATCGGACTTCGTGCGAACGGCCCGCGCAAGCGGTCTGTCGCCACGCGCCGTGATCGTCACTTACGCCTTCCGCAACGCCATGCTGCCGGTGATCACAACGCTGTCGATGACCTTCTCTTTTCTGCTCGGCGCCAATGTGCTGGTCGAGAAGGTCTTCGCCTGGCCGGGCATCGGCTCCTACGCCGTCGAAGCGCTGATCTCGTCGGATTTCGCGCCGGTGCAGGGCTTCGTGCTGACGATGGCCGTCATGTATGTGCTGATCAATCTGATCATCGACATTCTTTACGGCGTGATCGATCCGCGCGTGCGGCTGGAAGGGTGAGGTGTAAACCATGAACGCTGTCACGCCTGTCGATTCCGAAGCCGTTCCCGCGCCGAAACCTGAGCCCGCAAAGCGTACGTCCGGCTTTGCCGCGACGCTGTCGCACACCCGCTACATCCTGGGCGAGAACCGCGTCACGGCCTTTGCTTTCGGCTTGCTGGTGCTGATCGTGTTTGCAGCGCTGTTCGGTCCCTATATCGTGCCTTACGATCCGCTCGCCAGCGACACGGCGCAGGCGCTGAAGGCGCCGTCCGCGGCGCACTGGTTCGGGACCGATCAGCTCGGGCGTGACATTTTCAGCCGCGTCATTGTCGCGACCCGGCTCGATTTCTTCATCGCTATCGCCTCGGTCATCCTGGTGTTCGCCATGGGCGGCCTCGCCGGCATCGCCTCGGGCTATTTCGGCGGCTGGACCGATCGTATCGTCGGCCGCATTGCCGATACGATCATGGCCTTTCCGCTGTTCGTGCTGGCCATGGGTATCGTCGCTGCGCTGGGCAACACCGTGCAGAACATCATCATCGCCACCGCCATCGTGAACTTCCCGCTTTATGCGCGTGTCGCTCGCGCAGAGGCCAATGTCCGCCGCGAGGCCGGCTTTGTGCAGGCGGCCCGATTGTCGGGCAATAGCGAGATGCGCATCCTGCTGGTGCATATCCTGCCCAACATCATGCCGATCATGATCGTGCAGATGTCGCTCACCATGGGCTATGCGATCCTCAATGCCGCGGGCCTCTCCTTCATCGGCCTCGGTGTCCGTCCGCCAACTGCGGAATGGGGAATCATGGTCGCCGAAGGCGCGTCCTTCATGGTGTCCGGCGAATGGTGGATCGCATTGTTCCCCGGTCTGGCGCTGATGATCGCGGTATTCTGCTTCAACCTGCTGGGCGACGGTCTGCGCGACATCGTCGATCCGCAGCGACGCACCTGAGGGCCCGGACATGACCGCTCAACCGCTTCTCGATGTCAGCGATCTCACTGTCGAATTCGCCACACGACGCGGCATCGTCAAGGCGGTGCAGCACGTCAATATCTCCGTCGCCAAGGGCGAAACTCTGGGCATCGTCGGCGAGTCCGGCTCGGGAAAATCCGTCACCTCCTATGCGGTGATGCGCATTCTCGACCGCGCCGGCAAGATCGCCGAAGGTTCGGTGATGTTCTCCGGCGTCGATATCAAAGGTGCAACCGAGAACCAGATGCGCGACCTGCGCGGCCGCGAAATCTCGATGATTTTCCAGAACCCGCGGGCGGCGCTCAATCCGATCCGCAAGGTCGGTGACCAGATCGAGGACGTGCTGCGCCAGCATGCGCAGGCTGGCAGCGCAGACCGTGCGGAGAAAGCCATCGAGGCGCTGGAGCAGGTCAAGATCGCACGCCCGCGCGAGCGCTATCACGCCTATCCTTTCGAACTTTCGGGGGGCATGTGCCAGCGCGTGGTCATCGCATTGGCGCTGGCCTGTAATCCGCAGCTCCTGATCGCTGACGAGCCGACGACAGGTCTGGATGTCACGACGCAGAAGGCGGTGATGGATCTGGTCGTCGAGCTCACCAAGAGCCGCGGCATGTCGACGATCCTGATCACCCATGATCTCGGCCTCGCGGCCGCGTATTGTGACCGTGTCGTGGTGATGGAAAAGGGCAGGGTGGTCGAGACGGCGCTGTCGGCCGATATCTTCGCCAATCCGAAGCACGCCTATACGAAGAAGCTGATGCAGGCGACGCCGCGGCTCGGTGTCTCGCTGCGCGATCTGCTGCCGGCCGAAGAACGCGCGGCAATGCCGGTGCAGGCTCTTCTTACCTCTCCCCGCTTGCGGGGAGAGGTCGACGCGCGTAGCGCGTCGGGTGAGGGGGAGCCGGCGAGTGAATCTCTGATTCCCCCTCACCCCGACCCTCTCCCCGCAAGCGGGGAGAGGGAGCAGAAGCCCCTTCTCACCGTCGAAAATCTGGTCAAGGAATATGCCCGCCAGGGCGCGACGGCCTCACTCGCCAAACTGTTCTCGCGCAAGCCGCCGACAGAGCCGGACAAGTTTCGTGCTGTCGATGGTATCAGCTTTACGGTCGGCCATGGCGAGAGCGTCGGCCTTGTCGGCGAATCCGGCTGCGGCAAGTCGACGACGTCGATGATGGTGATGCGACTGATCGACAAGACCTCGGGCCGCATCTCGTTCGATGGCGACGAGATCGGCGAGATTGCGCCGAACTCTTTTGCGCGGCTGCCGCTGCGCAAGAGCATCCAGATGGTGTTCCAAGATCCCACCGACAGTCTCAATCCGCGCTTCACGGCGGCGCGTGCCATCGCCGATCCGATCATGCAGCTTGGCGATATCAAGGGCTCTGACGCGCTGCGTGCAAAATGCGAGGATCTCGCGCGACAGGTGGGGCTGCCGCTCGAATTACTCGATCGCTTTCCGCACCAGATGTCCGGCGGCCAGAAGGCGCGCGTCGGCATTGCCCGCGCCATCGCGCTGCAGCCGAAGCTGATCATCCTGGATGAGCCGACCGCTGCGCTCGACGTCTCCGTCCAGGCGGTGGTGCTGAACCTGTTGCAGGACCTGAAACAGTCGATGGGGATGAGCTATTTGTTCGTATCGCACGATTTGAATGTGGTGCGTTTGTTGTGCGATCGTGTCATCGTGATGCGCACGGGGCGGATCGTCGAGCAGGGCCTGACCGAGGCCGTGCTGGACGCGCCGCAGGACAACTACACGAAGGAGCTGCTGTCGGCGATCCCGCATCCGCCGCTGCCGGTTCATTGAGACAGATCGAGAGAGGGACCGTGGCCGAACCGCTTGATGACTATATCGACGCCGTCGCCGGGGCGTTGGCGCTGCCGATCGAGGATGCGTGGAAGCCATCCGTCCGTGCCAATCTAGCAGTGACGCTGAAAATGGCCAAAATGGTCGACGAATTTGCGCTGCCAGATGAAACCGAGCCGGCGAGCATCTATGCAGCTTGATCCGGTCATCACCCCCGAAGGCGACTGGCGCCCGGCTTCCGAAATCGCCCAGGCGGTTGCCGCGAAGAAGATCTCGGCGCTCGCTGTCACCGAAGCTGCGCTCGCGCGGATCGCGCAGCACAATCCGGTCCTGAACGCATTCACCGATGTCACCGCCGATCGCGCGCGCGCCACGGCGAAGGCGCTGGATGCCGCGATTGCCGCCGGTCAAAGCGTCGGCCCGCTTGCAGGCGTGCCGTTTGCGGTGAAGAATCTGTTCGATGTCACCGGTCTGCCGACCCGCGCCGGTTCCAGGATCAATCGCGATCGTCCGGCTTCGACCCGTGATGCGACGCTGGTCGAGCGCATGGAAGCCGCGGGCGCCGTCTTGGTCGGCGCGCTCAATATGGGTGAATACGCCTATGACTTCACCGGCGAGAACATTCATGACGGCCCGTCGCGGAATCCGCATGACGTGACCCGGATGACCGGCGGCTCATCGGGCGGTTCCGGCGGCGTAGTCGGCGGCAGTCTCGTGCCGATTGCCTTGGGGTCGGACACCAACGGTTCAATCCGCGTGCCGTCGTCGTTTTGCGGTATCTTCGGCCTGAAGCCGACTTACGGCCGGCTGTCGCGGGCGCGCTCGTTTCCGTTTGTCGCGAGCTTCGATCATCTCGGCCCGTTCGCACGATCGGTCGAGGACCTCGCGCTGTCCTACGATGCCATGCAGGGACCCGATGCCGAGGATGCGGCGTGTTCAACCCGCGCCATCGAGTCGGTGACGGCGCTGCTCGGACAGGATATCGGCTCTCTCCGCATCGCTGCGGCCGGCGGATACTTCCGCAAGAACCTGTTTCCGGAGGCCCAGGAGGCGGTTGCGCGTGTCACGAAGGCGCTCGGCGTCACACGCGACATCGAGCTGCCCGAGGTCGCCCGCGCGCGTTCGGCGGCCTACGTCATCTCGACCGTTGAAGGCGCCTCGCTGCATCTGGACCGTCTGCGGACACGGCCCAATGACTTCGACCCGGCGGTGCGAGACCGGTTGCTGGCCGGCGCCATGGTGCCGGCGCCGCTGGTTGATCGCGCGCAGAAATTCCGTCGCTGGTACCGCGCGAAGGTGCTCGAATTGTTCAAGGACGTCGACGTGATCATCGCGCCGGCGACGCCTTGCATCGCGCCGAAACTGGGGCAGGCGACTTTCGTGCTCGACGGCATCGAGCTGCCGGTGCGGGCCAATATCGGCATCCACACCCAGCCGATTTCGTTCATCGGTCTGCCCGTGGTCGCCGTCCCCGTGCCGCTCGATCCGATGCCGATCGGTGTGCAGATCATTGCGGCGCCGTGGCGGGAAGACATCGCGCTGCGCGTCGCTTATGCTTTGGAGCGGGCCGGCATCGTTGCTGCTCCATCAGCAAAAGGGTTCTGACATGGACATTGATCTGCCGGACGTCATCGCCGAAGTGGGCGCCGCTTTCGCACGCTATGAGAAGGCGTTGACGACCAACGACACGGCGGTGCTCGGCGAGTTGTTTCGCAACGATCCGCGGACGCTCCGTTACGGCATGGGCGAAAACCTCTACGGTTATGACGAGATCCAAGCCTTTCGCGGTGCACGCTCGCCGGTCGGATTGATGCGCCGCACTGCGCGCACGGTGATTTCCGCCTATGGCCGCGACACTGCGGTCGCCTCGACGCTATTTTATCGCGACACGGCTCCGGGTAAGGTCGGTCGACAGATGCAGACGTGGATCCGCTTTCCGGAAGGCTGGCGAATCGTGGCGGCGTCTGTCAGCCTGATCGACGAACCGCAGGGCGCCAAGGGATGAGTTTCGACGACATGCTGATCCAGCCGGGGAAGCCGCGCCGCAAGGCGGGCATCGCCGGGCCGGTCAGCCGGGTTGACCGTGCCGGGACTATCACCGGCAAGATGACGCGCGCCGAAGAACTCCGCCTGCAACTGGCCGACGAGATCGTGCGCGGCGTGCTGGCGCCGGGCACACCGCTCGACGAAACCGATCTGGCACAACGTTTCAATGTTTCGCGCACGCCCGTTCGTGAAGCGTTGCGCCAGCTCACGGCCAGCGGCCTTGTCGACTCGCGCGCGCATCGTGGCGCCGTGGTGGCGCAGCCGTCGATCGATCGCCTCACCGGGATGTTCGAGGCGATGGCGGAGCTCGAAGCGATATGTGCCGGCCTCGCCGCAGAACGGATGCCGGCCGTGCAACGTCACGGGTTGGAGGCCATTCACGAAGAGCTGCGGGTGCTGAGCTATGACGGCAATCCGGATCGTTTCCACGAAGTGAACGAGCGTTTTCACAACGCGATCTATGCGGGTTCGCAGAACGAATATATCGCCGAGATCACGCTGGCGACCCGGGTGCGGGTGCAGCCGTTCCGGCGCGCGCAGTTCCGCAATCTCGGCCGTCTTGCCAAGTCGCAGGCTGAGCATGACCGCGTCGTCGTCGCCATCATGCGCGGCGATCGCAACGGCGCCGCCGCGGCGATGCGCGCCCATATCGAACTGGTGCGCGGCGAATACGAGCATTACGCCGTTTCGCTCTAGGTCCCAATTCCCCGCATAAAATGGGAACCAACGCGTTCTTCGTGGATTGGTCCACGTAGAATGTGACCCTTTGGCGCTGAATCACCCGTCACCGCAAGGTTTCGGGCTTTTCGCGTTGATGTCGATTTCCGCTTGTCCATGGGGGTAGCGAGCAAATGCTCAGGAGCAAGGCGGCATGGCTTATCTGAGCAGCGCGGATATCGCGGCTTCCCCGATGCCGGGCCAGACGCCAGCTTCTGACTCGGATCGTATCATCGAAACTGACATTCCTGCGCGCCTGGATGCGCTGCGCTGGAGCGGCTTTCACACACGGGTTGTCCTGGCGCTCGGTATTACATGGATTCTCGATGGCCTTGAGGTGACCCTGGCGGGGGCGCTGTCCGGCGCGCTGAAGGAAGATCCGGCGCTGCGGTTCTCGAATCTCGATGTCGGCTTCGCCAACAGCGCCTATCTTGCAGGCGCTGTGATCGGCGCGCTGGGCTTCGGTTGGCTGACGGACCGCATCGGCCGGAAGAAGCTGTTCTTCATTACGCTTGCGCTTTATCTCACCGCGACTGCCGCGACGGCGATGTCATGGAATCTTGCCAGCTATGCCGTGTTTCGATTCCTGACGGGCGCCGGCATTGGCGGGGAATATACCGCGATCAATTCAACGATTCAGGAGCTCGTCCCGGCGCGTTATCGCGGCTGGACCGATTTGGTGATCAACGGCAGCTTCTGGTTAGGCGCTGCAATGGGCGCCGTTTGCGCCATTGTCCTGCTGGACCCCGCAGTGATTTCGCAAGCCTATGGCTGGCGGCTGGCCTATTTCACCGGTGCTATTCTGGGTCTCATCGTGCTGTTCATGCGGATGTGGATTCCGGAAAGCCCGCGCTGGCTGATGATCCATGGTCAGCCGCAGCGCGCCGAAGAGATCGTGGCTGAGATCGAAATCTCCGCGCATCAGAAGGCCAAGCCGTCGGTTCTGGCCGCGCTGCCGAAGATCAGGCTGACGATGCGCGATCATACGCCGCTGAAGGAGGTCGCGCAGACACTGTTCGTGCTGTATCGGCAGCGGTCGCTGGTCGGACTCGTGCTGATGGCGTCGCAGGCGTTTTTCTACAACGCGATCTTCTTCACCTATGCGCTGGTACTGACGGATTTCTTCGGTATCCCGTCCAACCATGTCGGCTGGTATATCCTGCCGTTTGCCGCAGGCAATTTTCTTGGACCGCTGCTGCTCGGCCGGCTGTTCGATACGCTCGGGCGTCGCGTCATGATTGCGGTGACCTACGGCATGTCGGGCATCTTGCTTGCGATCTCCGGCTATCTGTTCTCGATCGATGTGTTGAGTGCACAGACCCAGACCATCGCCTGGATGATCATCTTCTTCTTTGCGTCGCCGGCGGCGAGTGCGGCCTATCTCACCGTCAGTGAGACGTTCCCGATCGAGGTGCGCGCATTGGCGATCGCTGTCTTCTACGCGATCGGCACCGGGATCGGCGGCGTTGCCGGCCCGGCGCTGTTTGGCGTGCTGATCGATACCGGGTCGCGCAATAGCGTGTTTGCCGGCTACCTGTTTGGCGCTGTTCTGATGATCGTGGCTGCGATTGTCGGCTGGCGCTATGCCGTCGCGGCGGAACGCCAGCCGCTTGAATCAGTTGCACGGCCGCTGGCCGTGGTGGAGTAACTTGATGAACATGTCTCAGAAAATTATCGAAATTCATGTCGACGATGCGCCGCACTCCGAAGAGGTACTGTATCCGGGTGCGGAATTGCCGCGGCTTAGCGAATGTGCGCTGCTGCTCGATATCGACGGTACGCTGCTCGATCTGGCGCCGACGCCGCGTGAAGTATGGGTGCCGCCGGATCTGGCGACGTCCATGGGCAAGCTGCTGCAGCGCACGAATGGCGCTATGGCGCTCGTTTCGGGCCGCTCGATCAACGATATCGATCTGATCTTTGCGCCGATGCAGTTTCCTGCCGTCGGCGGTCATGGCGCCGAAATGCGATTGTCAGGCGACAATGAATCGGTAGCGTCAGGCGCGCCGCCGATGGACAAGGAATTAAAGCGTCGCCTTGCTGCCATTGCGAAGTTGAGCCCGGGCATTCTGCTCGAGGACAAGGGCTATGCGCTCGCGCTGCATTATCGCCTCGCGCCGCATGCGGAGAAGGCGATCTATGATGCGGTCTCCGCGATCCGTGCCGATCTGCCGAATGCGCCGATCGAAGTGCTGCCCGGCAAGGCTGTCTGCGAGATCAAGCCGGCTGGTGTGACCAAGGCGACGGGCGTGATCGAATTGATGACGCATGAGCCGTTCAGCGGGCGCCGTCCGATCTTCATCGGCGATGATGTCACCGATGAATCGGTATTTGCGATCATGCCCGGCATGAATGGTCTCGCATTCTCCGTCGGTCGCCGTGCGCAAGGCGTATCGGGTCACTTCGACGAGCCGCGCGATGTGCGCGCATGGCTCGCGCGCTTGCTGATCGACGATGCGGCGAAATCGAAGTGATTCATCCGATGCAGATGGAACTCACTGAAAGGTGAGTTCCATCGTCGCGTGCCCGAATTTGGTTTCAATTGGGTCGAATGGTGACGAGGAACCATATTGATGAACGGACGTTTATCAATGTGTGCAATCAGGAGGGGACCCTGTGAATCTCGTCGTAGTCTCAAACCGAGTATCGCGCGCTTCGGCGAATGAGCCGATGACCGGCGGTCTGGCAGCAGCCTTGCTGCCCGTGGTGGAGAAATCTGGCGCGATTTGGGTGGGTTCCAGCGGCCGCGTGCGCGACGGCGCGCAAAAGGAACCGTTTGCCGAAATCGAGGCGCTTGGCGCCGGTGCGCTGGCAATGCTCGATCTGCCTGCCGCGCATTACGGTGGCTATTACGAAGGCTTTGCCAATTCGGCGCTTTGGCCTGCGCTGCACTCCCGTACCGACCTGATCTGCACGTCGCACGATGATTATCAGTCGTATCGCGAAGTGAATTCGTTCTTCGCGCGCGCGCTGCTGCGGTTCCGCAAGCCCGATACCGCATTCTGGATTCAGGATTACCATTTCCTTGCGCTCGGCGCAGAATTGCGCGCGCTTGGCGTGACGCATCCGCTCGGCTTTTTCCTGCATACACCGTGGCCGGCACGCGATATTTTTGGCGGCGTGCCGCATCATCGCGAGCTGGTCGAGGCAATGCTCGCTTACGATCTGATCGGCTTCCAGACCGAAGGTGATCGCGACAACTTCCTGTCTTATGTCGATGGCGAGCTCGGCCTGGACACGACGGGTGGTGTGGTGATGTCGCGGTACGGCGTGTCGCGCTGTGCGGTATTTCCGATCGGCATCGATCCCGCGAAGTTTGCTGCGCATGCCGCCAAGGCGGCGTCGCATCCAGATGTGTCGCGGCTGCGCCGCAGCCTGAACGGCGAGAAACTCGCCATCGGCGTCGATCGCGTCGATTACTCCAAGGGCCTCGTCAATCGTCTCGATGCGTTCGATCGCATGCTAACGCGGCAGCCGCAGCTCAAGCGCTCGGTCTCGCTGTTGCAGATCGCGACGCTGTCACGCGGCACGATCGAGGCTTATGGTGATCTGCAGAACCAGCTTGCGAAGCTGGTGAGCGATATTAACGGGCGTCACGGCGAAGTTGACTGGACGCCGATCCGCTATCTCAACAAGGGCTTCAGCCAGACGGTGCTCGCTGGCCTCTATCGCACCGCGCAGGTCGGTCTGGTGACGCCGCTGCACGACGGCATGAATCTGGTCGCCAAGGAATATGTCGCTGCGCAGAATCCGGTCGATCCCGGTGTGCTGGTGCTGTCGAAATATGCCGGTGCCGCCAACGAGCTCGATACGGCCCTGCTGGTCAATCCGCATGATGTGGACGGCATGGCGCGCACCATCGCGACCGCATTTTCGATGCCGTTGCTGGAGCGCCGCATGCGCTGGGAAGCCATGATGGCGAAGCTGCGCGCCGGCACCATCCAGGACTGGTTCGCCGATTTCGTCGAGGCGCTTCAGCAGGCCCATGTCGCCAATGACAAGACGCCGCTGGAAACGCTGCCGGCTGAGCCGGCCGTACTCTGGCCGGTCCAATCGCTGGGCGCTGGGGTCGGTAGCCGGTTCCACTGAGCCGCGGCGCCGCCCAGGCGAAATGGGGAGGTCCCCCGCGGCGCGCTGGCGTGGGGGCTGTGCCGACGCATCGCAAGCCGATTCGCCGCTCGCCAGGTCCAGCGGGTGGCGCCAAGGCGCCCCCGAATTCCCTATATCCTTCAATAATTTGAGAAAAACCGCCGGGCCGGGCCGGCGGTCCCTTGCAAATCTCGCTCCGGCCCGTCATGAGAAGGCGCGCCGGAGAGATGGCCGAGTGGCTTAAGGCGCACGCTTGGAAAGCGTGTGTGCGGGAAACCGTACCGTGGGTTCGAATCCCACTCTCTCCGCCAGCACCCCCCTCCTAACCAGCTGATCTATTTGCGAGCCGGCCGTCGTCCTTCCGCTCCCCGCACGCGGTAACAGGATGACGTCTGCGTCGATGGCTGGGTTTTTAGCGAGCCTGTTTAGGCAGGCTGGACTGGAAACGGAATCTCTCGCTCTGGGAGACGGACCTTCCGGAGTGGCGCAAAGTCTGGCGAGGCCAAATGGCTTAATACGTCAGGCTCGTTGGCTTGATTTGAGCTTGAATTATTGGGTAGCCTTTTTGCGTCGTGTCCGGGGCATCAATTGCGTAGATCTCGAATTGTGATCGCTGCTGCGTCTGTCGGAGCCCTCGCTGCGGCTTTGATGCTATGCGCGTATGTTCGAGAGCCTCAGAATGTACTGAGCTTCTTTAAGGCCAAAAATCCAAGTAGTCCCCAGCTCGGCGACGTCTCGTTCGTTCAGCGTTTTCCGCAAGCATTTGATTTTGAAGTGTCGGCTTCTAATGTCGAATTAGAAGTTCAGCGGGCTAAGTCGCAGCTCGCGCAAGCAATGCGATCGCAGCCAGTACTTCCCGCCGACAGCTCGCTCGGAATCTCGGCGGTGAATGGAAAAGTGCCGCTACCGAGAGTCCGACCGTCGGCGGCCAATTTGATTGCTGTGTCTCTGCCCGATCAAGCGTCAACACCGTCTGATCCTTTGTCCAACGTGAGCGCAGCACTTAAAAAAGTCTTCGCGATGCTGCAGCCGTCTGAAACTGTTTTGGCATCTGCGTCACCCGAGGGTGGAATCTCCGGTGACGGAAAGGACAGTGCACCTCCAACGTTGGCGGAAACGCGGACGGCACTTTACGACATTTCCGCGCGCACCGTTTACATGCCCGACGGAACGAGGCTCGAGGCTCACTCCGGACTTGGCGAACTGATGGACGATCCAACGCAAGTCCACGTCCATGATCGAGGTGCGACGCCGCCGCAGATATATGAACTGAGCAAGCGAGAGAAGCCGTTTCACGGCGTTGAAGCATTGCGAATGAAGCCGGTGGGTCAAGGTGATCTGTTTGGCCGCGCCGGATTGCTTACGCACAGCTACCTGATGGGACCAAAGGGAGATTCGAACGGTTGCGTATCGTTCAAGGACTACGCAACGTTCTTGCAGGCTTACAAAGCAGGCGCCGTGAAGCGATTGATCGTCGTACCGAGCCTGGCCGATCCGACCGTTATGGTGGCACAAAAAAACTCGATGTAGCCGTGTCTGTGAATACTCAGATATCGCACCGGCTTGAGATTGATCTTCAGAACTAATTTTCGCCCAGATTTAGATTGGTAGTATGCCAACGCCGAATCGGGGGATTCGCATATGACACCCAGTGACTACGCGCGAATGGCGAAAAATTGCGCCGAGCGAGCTGACGCCTTGGAGCCCGGCCCGAAGAGAGACGAGTTGCTTAAGAAAGCACAGCAGTTCCGTTTTTACGCGAAGGTCGAAAATTGGGTGGCATCACCGGGGCTGCAACCTCCGGATTGAATCTTGCGCATTCAAAGCGGCAAACGACGCAGTGCCTGGAAGACGGGACGCAGATAGTCCAGCATCTTTGGCGGGTTCTCCGTCATCGGAAAATGCCCGAGCTCCGGCATCTCGGTCACCACGGCACCCTCGATCCATTCGGCAAGCGCGTAGGCATCGCTCACGGTGGCGGAGAAGTCGTAGTGCCCGATCAGGAGATGCACCGGGATCTTGTGGCCATCGATGAGCTTGGCGGTCTGCTCGCCGTCGAACTCGTCTGAATAGAAAGCCAGATCGCCGTCATAGACGCCCGGCGCACCCTGCGAATAGATCCATGCAGCGCGTCGGCGATCCTCAGTGGGGCTGGACGGGCTCATCAATCCGCGCACATAGGCTGCCGAATGCCAGCCGCCATTGACGCCTGCATGCGTGAGATAGTCGTTACGACGGCCGCGTGGGCGCAAGGGCGCTTCGAGCGCGATCACGGCTTTCACGAGATCAGGTCGCTCTGCGGCGAGCGCCATGGCGATGCCGGCGCCCATCGAGCAGCCCATCACCACAACGGGTTCGCCGATCGCCTGTTCGATGAAGCTCGCGCACCAGTCCAGATAGGTTGGCTGATCGAGCTGATAGATGCTGCCGTTCCAACCGATAGGTGGCATGGAGCGGCCATGATGCGGCATGTCGAAGCCGATCAGACGCCAGTCGTGCCCGAGTTCGGGATCGCACATCACGCCGTGAAACTGCCGCGTATCCGCTCCGGCTGTGTGGAGGCACAGCACTGGCCTGCCGGTGCCCGTGCCTTCTGAATAGATTTCGGCAATCTGCCCGCCGGCGCTGTGCACGCGGTGATAGCGGCCCTCAAGGCGCGTGAGATCGACTTCGACCGCATGCGCGGCCGGCACCGTCAGATTCGCAAACACGGCTTCTAGAAATGCGCGGGCCTGCGCAATGACCAGCGCATCGCCGCTCACGGTGAAGCTGGTGTTGCGCAGCTGGATCGATGAAAATGAATGATAGGTCGGCGGGGGGCAGGGCGCCAGCACCTTCAGCCATGCTGTGGCTGGTCCAGATAGCGCGATATCCGGCGCATTGCTGGGTATACTGACAACCGGCTGGTTGTTGCGACAAGCGATCGCGACGGCGGCCTCATCGATCCCAAACTGAATTTCAAGATCCAGTCCGCGCGCAAAAGACTGCACCTCCGGCGCGGCAATCGCGACCGCAAGTCGATTGCGAAGCTCGTCGATCAGGCCCATGCCCAACGTTACCTACTTCCTGGCAGTGAGATAGCGGCCAATCTCGACATGGTCGGCCGACGGTCCGAGTTTCTCCAGTGCAGCATCCCACAATGCAGCGACTTCGTCTGCCAGCGGCGCGCTGACGCCGATCTGGTGTGCGAGCTCGTCGGCGGTGCGGATATCTTTCGCCATCAAGGCCAGCCCAAATCCCGATGTGTATTTCTCGGGAATGATGAACTGCTTGAGCTTGTTTTCGGTCGAATTGTTGCGCCCGGTGGAGGCATTCAACACGTCGACAAGGACATTCGGATCGATGCCGAACTTTCCACCGATGGCAACGGCTTCGGCGGCAGCGGCGAGGCCTGCTGCCGAGACGTAGTTGTTCAATGCCTTGGCGGCGTGACCGGAGCCGAGCGGACCGGTGCGGAACACCGACTTGCCCATGGCATTCAGCACGGGATCGGCGCGATCGATGGTCTTGCCGTCGCCGCCGGCCATGATCGCCAGCGTGCCGTCGATGGCGCGTTTCACGCCGCCCGACACCGGAGCGTCGATGAAAGCGAGACCCGCTGCAATCAATTCTTCGCCGAGGGCGCGCGTGCCCATCGGAGCGGAGGAGCTCATATCGATCACCACCGTGCCCGGTACGAGCTTGGCCTTGAAGCCTTCCACGGCGGCGCGAACGATCTTGCCGTCGGGCAATAGCGTGATGACGGCGGCTGCGTCCTTGACGGCTTCATCGACGGTCGCCGCCGAGGTCCCACCAGCCTCGGCATATTTGGCGCGCGCTTCGGCGAATGTATCGAAGCCAACCACCTGATAGCCTGCGCGCGCAATGCATGCGGCCATGGGGCGTCCCATATTGCCGAGGCCGATGACGGCGATCTTGGCGGGCGGATTGATGGCAGCTGAATTCGACACGGGCGTTCCTCTTCAAGTTCTTATTTTATGCGATATCTGGCGCGGCAGGTGATCGCGCTGGTCAGGGATTATCACGCCGTAACGCTTCCAGCGCTATCGCGGCGGCATTCTTGATGTGCTGGACGCAAGCCTGCTCGGCGCCATCTTGGTCGCCGGCCTCGATCGCGACAAGGATGGTCTCGATTTCGGCAAGACTGCGGCCGATGCGATTGGACTGGGTCATCGACGTCATGCGCAGCACCGTGACGCGGTTCAGCAGCATCTTCAGAAAGCGTTCGACGAAAACATTGCCGCAGCCTTCGAGCAGCGCAGCATAGAATTCAGTCTTGGCGGCCAACAGGTCGCTGCGGTCTTCCTGACCGGCAACGGCGCCCATCTGGACGAACTGTTTACGCAATCGTCCAATGATTTCCGGATCGCGCAGCCGCGCACATTCACGGCCGGCATAACCCTCCAGCAGCGCGCGCAGATCGTAGAGCTGCTCGGCTTCCTCGACGCTGATGGTGCTGACGATGGGGCCGCGATGCGGGATCGTAGTGACAAGGCCCTCTGCCTCCAGTTGCCGGAGCGCCTCGCGGATCGAGGTGCGGCCGACGCCGACCTGCTCGCACAGCTCACGCTCGATCAGCCGCTGGCCGGGCTTGAACAGCCCGCTACCGATTGCAGAGCGCAGTCTGTTTTCAACCAGCAGTCGCAGGCTGGTCGATTCCCGCGAGACATTCAGGTCCGATTCGATCTTTGCCATGCGTCAAGTTGACCGCCTATCAGACAATCTGTCAAGCAGCTTGACCGCTCGTCTGTTTTATGTCGAATTGGCGATGAAGCCGCAAAGGCCGTTCTGCATTCGGAGAAAACGCCCATGTCCAAGACAACCTCCCATCGTGGTGGCCTGAGCCGACGTTCGCTGCTCGCCGGAACCGCGTCTCTGCTGGCCAGCCCGATGATTGTTTCGTCGGCACGCGCGCAGGCGAAGCCGGTCAATATCGGCGTGATCATGCCGCTGTCGGGCGCCAATGCGCAGTTCGGCATCAATTCGCGCAACGGCATCGAGCTGGTCGCCGATGAGATCAACGCAGCCGGCGGCATCAAGGCGCTCGGCGGTGCCAAGATCAATCTGATCGTGGCGGACGCGACCTCGACGCCGACCACCGCGGGCACCGTCGCGCAGCGCCTCATCACCCAGAACGAAGTGACCGCGATCCTCGGCGCATTCGCGTCATCGCTGACCATTGCTATTTCGGAAGTCACGGAGCGTCGCGACATTCCGCTGCTCACCATGTCCTTCGCCGACCAGATCACCGGTCGCGGCTTCAAGAACATCTTCCAGATCGTCGCCAAGGCATCTGCGCTCGGCAAGGCGCAGCTCGACTACACGCTGGCGATTGCGCAGGCATCCGGCGCCAAGATCGACAAGATCGCGATCATGTATGAAGACACTGCCTATGGCACTGCGCAGGCGGCCGGCCTTCGTGCCGCTGCCAAGGCAGCCAATATCGACATAGCGATGGACGATGCCTATCCGCTGGGGATCACCGACACCACGCCGTTGATCAACAAACTGCGTGCGTCCGGTGCCCAGGCCGTCTTCCCGGTGTCCTATCTCAACGACAGCCTGCTGCTGATCCGCACCATGCGCCAGCAGCGCATCACGATCCCGGCCATCGGTGGCGCGGCCGGCTATGTTATTCCGGATTTCGAGAAAGGCCTCGGCGAATTCGCGGAGAATGTGCTCTCGATCGCGCCGGCCAATTACGATCTCGCGCCGGATCTCACCGAGCGTTTCCGCAAGCGCTTCGGCTACTTCATGGTGCATGAGGCGCTGGAACACGCCGTCGCGCTCGACGTGCTGGTGCAGGCGATCGAGAAGGCGAAGTCGGCCAAGGCCGAGGACGTCACCATGGCGCTGCGCGGCGCGAAGTTCACCGGCGGCTGGACCAAGGCGATGACCGGCGGCGCCGTCGAATTCGACAGCACTGGCCTCAATATCCTGTCGGTTCCCGTCATGGCGCAATGGCGCAACAAGGAGCTCGTCACGGTGTGGCCGAAGGACGTCGCCAAGGGCACTGCGGTCTGGAAATCCTGACGAACTGAAGAAAGATCGCAGTGTCATTTCTACAAGCAATAATCGATGGGCTGTTGGTCGGTGGCGTCTACGCCGTCATCTCCATCGGCCTGACGTTGGTCTATGGCGTCATGGGCATCGTGAATTTCGCGCAGGCGGAATTCCTGATGATCGGCATGTTCGTGTCGTGGTTTGCCTGGGCTTATCTCGGCCTTGACCCGGTGCTGGCCGCGCCGCTGTCCTTCGCGGTGGCGTTCGGCATCGGCTGGCTGGTGCAGGGGCAGCTGATCGCGCGCGTGTTGAAAGCGCCCTCGGTGGCGCAGATATTCCTCACCGTTGGTCTGTTGATCGTCATCGAAAACGGATCGCTGCTGCTGTTCGGCTCGCAGTTTCGTTCGGTGACGACATCCTACCAAACCATGTCGCTGTCGCTCGGTGCGCTGTTCATCAGCGTGCCGTATCTGATTGCCTTCGGCATGTCGCTGGCCTGTGGCCTGGCCCTGTGGTGGTTCATGCGCACGAGCTGGTTCGGCCGGGCCATGCGCGCGACGGCGCAGAACCCGATGGCCGCGCAGCTGATGGGGATCGATACAGCATTGATGTACAAGATCGCATTCGCGCTCGGCGTCGGCCTCACGGCCTTCGGCGGCGCGGTGATCCTGCCTTATGTCACTGTATTCCCCGGGGTCGGTGGCCAGTTCGTCGTGCTGATGTTCACCGTCGTTGTGCTCGGCGGTCTCGGCAGCGTTGCGGGTGCCGTCGTCGGTGGGCTCGCGGTGGGCGTCATTCAGGCATTGTCCTCGCTGTTCTTTCCGATCCAGTTGCAGAACCTCATTTTGTTCATCGTCTTTATTTTCGTGCTCGCGGTGAGGCCGCAAGGTCTCGTAGGAGCATCCCGATGAAACGCTGGATCGCAATTCTGGCTGTGATCGCCATTGCGGCTGTGTTGCCGCTGCTGCTCAGCCCGACCGGATACTGGATCCGCGTGCTCACCTTCACGCTGCTATTCGCCGCGATGGCGCAGGTCTGGAATATCATCGGCGGTCTGGCCAATCAGACATCGCTTGGTCACGCCGCCTTCTTCGGCATAGGGGCCTATACATCCACCATCCTGGTGCTGAAATTCGGCATCAGCCCGTGGATCGGCATGTTCGCCGGCGGCTTCCTCGGTGGCATCGCCGCGCTGATCATTGCCGTTCCGACCATGCGACTGCAGGGGCATTACTTTGCTTTGGCCACACTGGCGTTCGGCGAAGTGATGCGCGTCATTGCCAATGTCTGGACATCGCTCACCGGCGGACCGGTCGGCCTCTCGGTGCCGTTCGTACCGCCCAGCATTGCTGCCTATTCGTTCAAGCAGCTATTGCCGCATGCCTATATCGCGCTGATCGCCTTGATCATTGTAACGGTCATTTTTGAATGGATTCGGCGCAGTGCCATGGGCTATCGGCTGCGCGCCATCAAGGAAAACCCGGCTGCCGCGGAAGTGATCGGCATCGACACCACAAAGGTGAAGCTGCAGACCGCCGTGATCTCCGGCGTGCTGATGGCCATGCTGGGCACGCTCTATGCGCAGGTCGCCGTGTTCTTCGATCCGGATACCGTGTTTAGCGCCGCGTCCATCTCCATTCGCGTGGCATTGATCGCCATTCTCGGCGGCGTCGGAACGGCGATTGGTCCGATCCTCGGGGCGCTGTTTATCATTCCGGTCGAGGAGCTGATGAACGATCTGTTCTCGTCGGGCGCGGCGGGCCTGTCGCAACTGATCTTCGGCGTCATTCTGATCGCTGTCATTCTATGGCGTCCACGCGGCTTCATTACCGTGTTCGACTCACTGATGGCACGCTTCTCGAACAAGGCACGCTCATGACCATTCTCGATGTGCGTGGTATCTCGCGCCGCTTCGGCGGGCTTCAGGCGCTGTCCGACGTGACGTTTTCGGTGCCGAAAGGACAGATCGTCGGCCTGATCGGCCCGAATGGCGCCGGCAAGACGACGTTCTTCAGCACGCTGGTCGGCCTCATTCGCCCGGACAGCGGCTCGATCCAGCTCGACGGCACCAGCGTGGTCGGCCAGAAGCCGCACAAGGTCGCGGCGCTTGGCATGACCAAGACGTTCCAGAACGTGGCGCTGTTTGCCGAAAGTTCGGTGCTCGACAACGTGCTCACCGCCGGCCTGTTGCGCCACGATGTCGAGACCGCGCGCAAGGAAGCATTGATCTGCCTCGACCGCGTCGGGCTCAAATCCGTTGCCCACAAGCTCGCGGGCAATCTCTCGTTTCCCGAGCGCGCGCGCGTCGAACTGGCACGCGCATTGTGTACCGGCCCCAAAGTGCTGCTGCTCGACGAAGTGATGGCCGCGCTCAATCCGGTGGAGATGCAGGAGATCATGGACCTGATCCGCTCGCTGCGCGACGACGGCATCACGCTGCTGGTTGTCGAGCATCATATGCGCGCAATCATGACGATCTGCGATCGCATCCTGGTGCTGAACTTCGGCCGCCTTCTAGCCGATGGTACGCCGGAGCAGGTTGCGAACGATCCGGTGGTGGTGGAAGCCTATCTCGGCCGTTCGATGGAGGCCCACAAATGAGTGCGTCTCAACCATTGCTCGAGATCAAGGGTCTCAATGCCGGTTACGGCGAGATCGAAGTCCTGCACGGCATCGATCTGCAGATGTTCGAAGGCGAGTTCGTCTGCATCATCGGCGCCAATACCGCCGGCAAGAGCACGATCCTGCGCGCGATCTCGCGCCTGGTGCCGCATGTCACCGGCACGTTGCGGTTTGCAGGCAATGATCTGTCGAACCGGGCCTCGCATGACATCCCCACGCTGGGCATCGCGCATGTTCCGGAAGGGCGTCATGTGTTTTCAGATATGATGGTGGAAGAAAACCTGATGCTCGGTGCCTTCACCGCACGACATGCCAAGGATCTGTCGTCGCGCATGGAAGGCATCTTCGAACTGTTCCCGCGTCTGCGCGAACGGCGCGGGCAGTTGGCAGGCACGCTCTCGGGCGGTGAGCAGCAGATGGTCGCTGTCGGGCGCGCGCTTATGCTTCAGCCGAAGCTGTTGCTGCTGGATGAGCCGAGCCACGGTCTGGCTCCGAAGGTCGTCGAGGAGATGCACGACGCCTTCACCAAGATCCACAGTCGTGGAACGTCGATCCTGCTGGTCGAGCAGAATGTCGGACTGGCGCTCGACGTCGCGACGCGCGGCTATGTGCTGGAAAGCGGTCGCATCGCACTGCAGGGCACATCTGCAGAATTGAATGAAAATCCTGCCGTTCGCTCGGCCTATCTCGGCATATGATCGAGGCAGACGGGCGAACGACGTCGACCCCTGGCAATCGCAAATGGAAGGACTACAATATGAGCTACGATCAGAACATCACACTCGGCGGAATGTTCGACATCGGTCTTGCCGCACGGCGCGAAGTGCTGGGCGCCGCCTATGTCGACAAGTCGATGCAGTCGACCAATGACTTCATGATGTCGTTCCAGCACATCACCACCGAATGGTGCTGGGGCTACGCCTGGAATCGTCCGGGCCTCGATCGCAAGACCCGCAGCATGCTGAACCTCGCAATGCTGACGGCCCTGAACCGCGCGCCGGAAATCAAGCTGCACACGCGCGGCGCAATCACCAATGGCGTCACGGTTGACGAGATCAAGGAAGTGCTGCTGCACGCCACGGTCTATTGCGGTATCCCGGCTGGTCTCGATGCGTTCAAGGCCGCGAATGAAGTACTCAAAGAGATGGGCAAGGTGGAGTAGGTCGCCGGCCTAACAACGACACCTCAAACGCAAATTCAACAGTCCGCTTGATCTACGCAAGATCAGGCGGACTTCGTTATTCGCGGCGATGATACGCACAAGAGCAGTTGGCGCAGATATCTACGCCGGAAGCTTCTGTTGTACCCATGCCAGTCCCGCAAACTCAGGCAGCGGGCTTGGATGCCGTGGACGTGGATGCCGCTGGTGCTGCCTGAGCCTGGGGCTCGGTTGTGGCCTTGGCGAGCGCGTTCCTGAGCGCCTGCTCCTTGGCGTCGTCCAGGGACGTCTTCAGCACAGTGCCGCCGGCGTCCTGGATTTCCTTGAGCACCTTGTCTGCAGTGATGCTCTTGATGAGAACGAACAGCGCCGCATTTCCCGGCTGAAGGCTTGCCGATAGCTCCTTCATGAAGTCGTCGTTGATGCCGTAATCCGTCAATGCGCCGCCCAATGCACCGGATGCGGCGCCCAGTGCCACGCCCAGAAGGGGATTCAGGAACAGTACGCCGATCAATAATCCCCAGAAGCTGCCGGAGGCCGCACCGGCCATCGTGGTGTTCATCAACTGGTTCAGCTTGACCGGACCGGCTTCCGTTTTCACCGCGATAACGGCATCGCTGATCGTGATCAGATATTCCTTCTGCAGCTTGAACAGACGCTGCCGCACCTCTTCGGCCTTTGCCTCGGATGGATAGATGATCGCAACGAGATCTGACATTTCTATTCCTCCTGACTGAGAGATTTCTATGGTGCCACGTGGCCTTCGTCGTTGATGGTTCCTTCTGCCGCTATGCTGCCTTGGTTCTCAGTTGCCATGCGTAAGCGAGCCACGCCAGACCGTGGGAGATCATGTCGACGGCCAGCAGAGAGCCGAGGACCCACAGGCCCGTCCTGGGAAAACCTGTCAGAATAACCAGACCTGCCAGAACGCCGAACAGTCCTGAAGCCAGCATGATCCAGCCTCCTTTGCTCCAGCGACTAAATCCAAGCAGCACGCGAATGACGCCGGAAACCAGCAGCAATATACCGAGGACATAGGTGAGGATGATCGCGCTGGCGACGGGCTGCTGCACCAGAACGATGCCGAATGCGACGTAGAGAATGGCGAGCAGGATCTGCCACAGAAATCCTCCCCATCCCTTGGTCCAGAACGCATGGATCATTTCGAACACGCCAGCGGCAATGGCCGTCCAGCCGATGAACAGCGTGCTGATGACAGTGGCGAGAACGACGTCGCCGAGGATCAGGAGCCCGGCCAAAATCAGAACGATGCCAAGCAGTACGCATATCCAGAACGGCGGTGAAGACAAGCCGCTGACGCTTACCGAGGAACTATTGCCATACGTCGTCATCTTGTCCTCCCGCTCCTGCGCTGCTTTTGCGCTATGATTTGAGGCCGCCCGTGTCACCGCGCATGCGCTTCACAGCATCAGCGCCAAGCGCAGACGCGGCGACCATGGCGCCACCAACACACACGGCGACGACGTCGCCACGATCGATGCGGGTGGTGAAGGACCCTGCGTGGCGGCCGGCCTGCCACAACCACCTGGGCGTTTTCGGTGAGGGGCTTCAACTTGTTGGCAAGGTCTTTCTGCAGCGGGATTGGCGCGGCCTTGGCAGTCGTCAGAAAGACGCTCGTGCCAAGGCCCGTGGCGACCGCGCTGAACAGAAGGCCCTGCAAGAGGTTTCGCCGATCCATCGCTTCCATAGAACTTCTCCTTTCAAGAATAGAAAAGGAACGTCAGGGATATAAGGAGGCACCGGAACTGCACGGCCGAGCCGATAATGCGACTCCGAATGGCGACGGCATCGCAAGATCAACGGTGAGGCGCGGACGTGCATGGGCCCGCAAATGGCGGCCGCGAATGATAGTTCACCCCTGAAAGCTGTTGTGAAGCGGCGATGGGTTTCAGGCGCCAGCCCTTGAACAGTCTCCGACCAGGTCGATTGCCCAGTCGGGACATCAGGCCGTTCAGCCTGTGTTGCGATCGATTGCGAGTCCATGGGACTCCGTTCCGGCTTTTTATCAGCCTGATTTTTGATATCGCACGGGGCGAATGGATATTACCAAAGGCGTAGTCCGTCAATCAGAACGGGAAGATGCGCTCGATATGGGTATGCCTCGCTGTCTCAATTTTCAGAAGTCTTGAACCGCCTAATTAGATCTGCATGCCGCAACATGTTCGAGAAATTGAGTGATATTTTCAGTGACCTGTCTCTATTTGCCGCGCTCATCTCTCGCCATGCCTCGGTAATTACATCATACGAGCGGTGATGTTGCATCGGGTCAAACCCTGACGCGCGCGGATGTCGTCGAAGACGTGATAGCGTTACTCTCGTGACGGGATTGGGCCTGCTCACAAGAGGCGATGTCATGAAGAGAGGGGATGCGGGAGAAGATAAGCCAGCGAAGGAGCGGAACAGGGAAACGATCGACCCGCGTAGGGGCGATATCGAGGACGATGCCGCCAGCCCTGAACAGCGAACCCTGCTCTCGATGGCCGGGAGCCTGCTTGTTGAAGTCAGTCTGCCGAAGCTCCTGTTTGCCTGGACAGTATCGTTGTTATTGCCGGCGGTGTCGTTGGGTCTCGCGGCATTGGTTGCTTCTGCCTGGCTCTCAACTCTGTCGGACAAGGTGCTCGTCCTGACCGAGATCGGCGCGCTGCTGGTGGCAATCGGGATTGTCGCGCTGGGGTGGATCGGCTGGAAGCCTCTGTTTCGGTTCGCCGAGGTCAACTTCTGGTCTCTTAACGCGCTTGCCATCCAGCCGGGATATGTCTTCGGCCGTGAAGGGCTACAGCATCTGACGGAGAAGGTGCTGGGAAGACATCTGACCGTGCATGGAAGGGCGCGGCTCCGCGCGGTGAATTCGGCCGCGGCAGGAATCGCCATCTCCATCTGCGCTGTGGCGGTCGCGATGTGGGCGTGGCCAGCCTCGCGCTGGACAGGAAGCCTGGAAGATCTTGGTGTTCCTCATCGTTTGATCATTCCGACACTGGCAAATGCCGCAGTCCTGATATGCGGCTACCTTGCCGGCGCATCGCTTGTCTGGGGCCTGGCCGATGCCCGTATGGCGCAGGCGGTGGATATTGTCGCGTTCGATGCAGCGCCGACACACACCAGGATCTGGCGCGTGGCTCATTTGTCGGATCTCCATGTGGTCGGCGAACGATACGGTTTCCGCATTGAAAGCGGGCGCGCCGGGCCGCAGGGGAATGAGCGTCTTGAGCAAGTGCTGGCGCGGCTGGCCGCCATTCACGCCGTTGATCCTCTCGACCATGTACTGATCAGCGGCGACATGACCGATGCCGGACGGGCGACCGAATGGGCGGAGTTTCTGGACGTCCTGTCGCACTATCCGGATCTCGTGGCGCGCACCTTCGTGCTGCCCGGAAATCACGACATCAACATCGTGGACCGGGCGAATCCGGCACGGCTGGATCTCCCGTTCAGTCCGGGCAAACGGTTGCGGCAGGTCCGCACGCTTTCGGCCATCGCTGCCATTCAGGGCGATCGTACTTTTGTTGTGAAAGACGCGAAAGGTCATACAACGACACTGACCGACGCGTTGGCGCCGTATCGCCGTCAGATGGCCGACTTCGCGGACCTCGGTGGCCTGCAGCGCGCAGCCCGGTTGCGTGGGGTCTTCGATGATTTGTATCCGATGGTGGTTCCTCCTCTGGCGGAGAATGGCCTCGGCATAGCGCTGCTCAATTCCAATGCCGAAACACATTTCTCCTTCACCAATGCACTTGGCCTCGTCTCGATCGAGCAAACCCGTCGGCTGGAGGCTTTTATCGCTCAGTTCCCGAAAGCGCGCTGGATAATCGCATTGCACCATCATCTGATGGAGTATCCGATGCCAGTGACCGCGTTCGCTGAACGCATCGGCACGGCTGTGATCAACGGCAGCTGGTTTGTACGTCGGCTGAAGGCCTTTGCTGATCGGGCCGTCGTCATGCACGGGCATCGCCATATCGACTGGGTCGGCACCTTTGGTTCGTTGAAGGTCATTTCGGCTCCGTCACCGGTCATGGCCGCCGCTGATGTGGCCTGCACGCACTTCTATATTCACAGGCTTGCGGCCGGGCCGGGTGAGCAGCTTTGCTTGCTTGAGCCGGAGCGGATCGATGTGCTGGCGGGCGCGCGTGACCGAGCGGATGCGGCGGAGGATACGACTGCCAGATCATCGATCGCGTAATGCTATCACTCGCAATCGTTGGCAGAAATGGCTCGACCAGGAAAGCGCGCCGAGCCGCATCGCGTCGTAACTATTCGAATCGAAATCGAGTCAGCTTGTGCGTTGTGCCTGACGTGGCGATCTTGCGGCGCTGAATAGCCACTGCCATATTCTCGCGCAGAAAGTGGAGGCTCCCATGATCAAGAAGGCCCTGCTTGGACTTTTCGGCGCATCCCTTTTGCTCTGCGTTTCATCGCTGCCGGCTTTCTCTGCGGCATTCAGGGCAGGAACGCTGACATGTATGAGCACCCCCCGGATTGGATTGATTATCGGTTCACGTCAGACGCTGCGATGCGTGTTCAGGGTACGAAATGCGTCACGGCAGTACATCTATGAGGGAACGGTGCGCCGTATCGGCCTGGATCTCGGGGTGACTCCGTCGAGCGCGCTGGTCTGGCGGGTCTTCGCCCGGAACTCACAGGTCGGCCGCGGTACGCTCCGTGGAAATTACGTCGGCGCGAGTGGCAGCGTTGCGTTTGGCCCGGGTCTGGGCGCGAATGTTCTGATCGGGGGATCTCGCAGGACCGTGATGCTCCAGCCACTGTCGCTTGAGCGCCAGATTGGCGTGAGCCTTGCTGCGGGAATAGCGACGCTGACGTTACGCTAGCGTCACTGAATTGATTTTTGTTGCCGGCGCAGCCGCATTTGTCGCTCGCTCGGAGGTCGCGGCATGGCGTGCAAACGTGGTCGCCCTCTGCGGTGCAGTGTCTGTCCTTGAGGTTGCCGCGGTTGTTCTACGTTGAGCGGTGACGCTGGTGTCTTCAGGCGGTTGGTGCGGACATCGTCCCGAATTGCTTCAGAATCCAGCCTTTGACCACGCTCGACGGAGTCGCGAGGGTCTGCAGTCGCGGAGAACGCAGCGCACAAGAAAATCAACCCTGAACCTGCCGCAGCAATAAAGCGCTTCATGATATCTCCTGTTGAGGATCGCTCCGAACGGAAACTCTTAAATGAGAAAGCTGCGCATCTCCATGCGGCCTAACGCAGCTTCCTGGTTTGTCAGATCCGCTAATCGTCGCTTAGCCCAAGGCGCCGGCGAGCCGCCTCGATGTCCGATGTGTCTTCGTCCGATGTGACTTTGTGATCAGCAACCGGATCGCCTGGCGAGGCGGGCCGTGAAGACTTCGTTCGCTCAGATCGACGCGTATCCGTCCGGAGCGACCAGAAAGCCATGGCAAGGCCGATCACGAAGACCACAACCAAAATCAGAAAGAGCGCCGATTGCTTGATCCAGGAGATCGCGGGAACTGCCAGAGCCATCGAGAGGCCGAGAAAGCCCATTTGCAGCGACATAAGGTTCAGGCCGGCGAGAAAAGTGCCAAGCGCCAGCAACATCAAAAGCACGAGACTCGTCGCAGGCGCAGGCAGAAGCTGTTGAACGCCTGCCAGCAGCATGATGTTCATCGTAACAAGAACAGCGATCCAGTGAAGCGCTTGGGTCCATACCAGTCGAACCCGAGCCTGCCTGTCGTCGAGCTCGGTCCATTCGGTCACGACGCATACAACACCAATTGCGAGGGCGAGGAACTCCCAATAGCCAATGAGCGGTTTGCCCGAAAAATTCGTATAGGCCACGCCCGCGATTGCAAGCGCGAGGATGGCGAGAAAGGGGAGCTGCCTGAGGACGATGCTTCTCGTTCTGAAGCGAATGTCCTCAGTATCCCGGCTCGGCGGCAGGTCCAGTTCACTCATCGACGATCCAGTCGTAATTCTGTCCGCTGTCGCGAACTCCGAAACGGCGCGGCCTCCTTCAAAAAGCTAGCCTAAGCTTCTGTGAGGCCGATGCGATATCGGATGATCACCTTAGGGGACCTAGGGGATTTCCCGATGAGCTCGCAGGTGCCAATTCGTTTCCCGCCTGGGTGAGGCGTCGCTGGACGCAACAAACGCGGGCGCAATCGACGTTCCCTAATCTGGATCCTGCGTCTCGCCCTAGGGGAAACACCTGATTGTACTGGTGGTAGCGTCAATGATCTGCTGAGATTTCTCGGCTCGTCGGACGTTCCCTGCGACGGCCGCGCCAGCACGCTGTGTTGCTCGAAGACGATCGAGAAAGGCTATGAGAAACCGTTCGACCGAAGGGGCACAAGTCGGGCGAATAGAAATGAAGCTTCGCAAGGTATCGCAGCTCTTCGATACGCTCGATCCGTCTCCGTTCCGCGAGACTGATCTCGCGCTACAGGCTGAAGATTATATCGTTGATCGCGCGCTGGAGTTTTCCGACCGTGTCCCAATTGAAATCGTCATCTATCTGCCGCCTGACGAACTGCGGAAAACGCACGTATCCGATATCGCTGCCGCCGTCAGATACTACTTTGGCCTTCGAAGCCAGGCCGTCTCGCGTGAACTGAGCGAGTTATTCAAGACCGGCCGGCTGTCACTCGTCGTCGGAATGGTGATCCTTTTCATTTGCCTCTTGCTCGGCTGGGTCTTCGCTCAGCGAATGACGGAGGGGCCGTTTTCAAGGGTTCTGTCAGAGAGCTTTCTTATTCTGGGCTGGGTTGCGATCTGGAAGCCTTCGGAAATCTTTCTTTACGCCTGGCCACCCGTTGCAGCTCGCAGAAAACTCTTTGACCGGCTTTCCAGGGCGGCTGTTCTGCTCGATGAGGACGACACCGTGTTGTCGACTGCAGAAGGTGCAAACGGATAGCCGGAACGATCTCGGAGGGACCGGAAACGGTGCCCTCCTATTGCCGCGCCAATAGTGGTCCTTCTTCATTCGACCGCTCGTCGTCGAGCGTCAGGTTCAATAGAAAAATGGCAACATCATCCAATTCATCCGATCAGAAGCTCTCGCGCGGCGCGTTGATTGCGCTCGTGGTCGGCTCGATGGTCGGCTCCGGGATCTTTGCATTGCCATCGGCATTCGGTCGCGCCACGGGCGGTCTCGGAGCGCTGATTGCCTGGTGCATCGCCGGCACCGGGATGCTGATGCTCGCTTTCGTCTTTCAAACGCTGTCCCGGCGTCGGCCCGATCTCGATACGGGCATTTTCGCCTATGCTGAAGCTGGCTTCGGCGACTATGCCGGCTTTGCATCTGCGGCCGGTTACTGGATCGGATGCTGCCTTGCCGATGTCGCGTGTCTTGTGCTGATCAAGGCGACATTGGGACAGTTCTTTCCGGTGTTTGGCGACGGCACCACGCCCGTTGCGATCGTGGCCGCTTCGTTGCTGCTCTGGAGCGTTCACATCCTTATCCTCCGGGGCATCAAGGAAGCTGCTGCGCTCAATACGATTGCGACATTCGCGAAGATGATACCGATACTCCTTTTCATCGTCGTTGCCGCTTTTGCGTTCAAGGCCGATGTCTTCGCACTTAATTTCTGGGGCGGTGAGGAGCCGAGCTTTGCCAGTGTGTCGAGCCAGGTTCGCAACACGATGCTCGTCACCGTATTCGTGTTTGTGGGGATCGAAGGAGCAAGCGTCTACTCGCGCTACGCAAAGGACCGCAACGATGTCGGGATCGCGACGGTTCTGGGTTTTCTCGGTGTGCTCGCTTTGCTTGTCCTGGTCACCATGCTGTCCTATGGAATTCTGCTCCGCCCGGAGCTGAGCGCGCTCGCGACGCCGTCGATGGCGGGCGTATTGGAAGCGATCGTTGGGCCTTGGGGCAAGGTATTCATCAGCATCGGCCTGCTGATCTCCGTGCTTGGAAATTATCTATCCTGGTCATTGCTCGCCGCCGAGGTTCTCCATTCCGCAGCCGTCAGCGGCACGATGCCGCGCTTCCTCACGCGCGAGAACATCAATAAAGTGCCCGCAGGGGCGCTGTGGCTTACCAACTGCCTGATTCAGCTGTTCCTGCTCGTTACTTATTTTGCCGAGTATGCCTTTACGCTGGCATTGAAGATGACGAGTTCAATGACGCTCATTCCCTATCTGTTTGTCGCGGCATACGGACTTAAGCTCGCATGGACCGGGGAAACATATCAGACAGAGCCGCGTAGCCGCGCTATCGATTGGGTGCGCGGTGCGCTTGCCACGATCTACGCGGCTGTGATGATTTACGCAGGCGGTCCCACCTTCCTGCTGCTTTCGGCGCTTCTCTATGCGCCGGTCACGATCCTGTTTGTGATCGCGCGGCGGGAGCAGAAAGCAACGGTCTTTGCGTCTGCCGAGGGAATCTTGTTCGGAGCGATCCTCGTGGCAGCTGCCGCTGGCCTCTACAATCTGGCGATGGGCAATATTTCCATCTAGTCGGAGTTTCCCGCCTCTACCTAAGGTCAGGACCGTCGTTCAGGTTATCTCCCAGGCAGTCCTCCACATAGAGCCGAAGAACGGCGACGCGCCCGATCGCGAATAGCGGCATCGCAAGCGCAATTCCCAGGACGCCGAACAGAGAGCCGAGCAGGACGATGGCGACCAGCGTCCATGCGGGCGGCAGCTCCACCGCGCGCCGCTGAATGAGCGGGCCGATCACATAGCCCTCGATGGATTGAATAACGGTGTAGATTCCGATGGCCCAGATCACCATCGAGGGACCAAGCGGCATTGCCACCAATCCCACGGGGATACTGGCCAATATCGGGCCGAGATAAGGCACAAAATTCGACAGACCGGCCTGCAGGCCAAGCAGAAAGGCGCTTGGAAGGCCGAGCAAATAGAGCGCCAGCCACACGCAGGCGGTCATCAGGACGATCCGGATCAGTTGCCCCATGAGCCATGAGCGCAGCACGGCGCCCATTTCATCCAGAACAGAACGCATGCGCTCGCGCGAGGAGGGCTTGACCAACAATACGACGCCGTCGCGATAGGCCTGCGGATCGAGCGAAAAGAGAAGGCCGAGAAATATGATGACGAGCGTATTGGCAAGAAAGCTCGAGGCGGTCCCGACGGCCGATTGCGCGTGGCCAAAGAGCTTGTCGTGATCAGGAAACCAGCGGGAGAAGTCGCGCCCTCCGTCCGGGCCGAACAGATCCACGCCAAAAGCCAGCAGGCGTTGTTGCAGGATATCCAGTTGGGCGTCCATGACGCGCATCAGGATCCGGGCCTGCTCGGGGATTTTTCCAATCCCCCATATTGTGCCCAGCACGATCACTGCTGTCAGGATGACGATCACGATGGTTAGCCGCCACGCGCGCCCGATCGGAATGTATCGACCAAGCGACCGAGCGCCGGCATCGAGAAGTGATGCAAGCAGGATCGCCGCAAATATGATGAGAAGGCTGGACGATGCGCGCCAGGCGAGGAAGATGCCGCTGGCAACACCCAGAATAACGAGTGCTCCCCCGAGGGTCAGCCGCCGGCCGGCGTTAGCGCTTTCCGTCGGAAGATCTCGACTTCGAACGTCCTTGGCTAGGATGGCTTGATCCACTCTCGGCTCAGGCATGGTCCCCCACATTTCCTATGGCAGCTAGGGTCCAATCAGTTTCATGCGAATTGCATACCGGACCAGTTCGGCAGTGGAGGAAACTCCAAGTTTGCGCATGGCGGATGCGCGGTGGGCTTCGACAGTTTTCACGCTGAGATTCAGTACCGTGCCGACGGACTTGTTGGTGTGTCCTTCGGCGATCAGCTGAACAACGTTTTGCTCGCGTAACGACAGCAGGACTTTCGATTTGTCCTTCTTGTTGGCCAGGTAGTCGTGAAGCAATTTTTCCACGACCACACCGGTGAAGTAAGGCCGGTGATTGAGTAATGCGTCGATCGCTGCAATGAGATGATGTCGCGCATCTGACTTTAACAAGAAGCCTCGTACCCCTGCCAGGAGGGATTCGGTGAGGATTTCATTGCTTTCATGCATTGTCAGAATGAGCACCTCCGTCCGGGGGTAATGCAACTTGATCTGACGGCTCACCTCCAGACCATTCAGGACGGGCATGGAATAGTCGACAATTGCTATATCGGGCTTCAACTCCCTGATCATGGCGACCGCAGCCCTGCCATCGCTCGCTTCTCCGCTCACAGCCCAGTCCGCACGGCTTTCGACGATCGCGCGCAATCCGGATCGCACGACTTCATGATCGTCTGCAATCAAGATCTGCTTCACAGTGCCGTTCCCATTCGTTGGAACCACTGGCCATATCCAATTGACGAAAGCAGCTCGCTAGAACGACCGCCTCGAAATGATATGCGTCACGACTGCCAATTCCGTGAAGGCCGTCGATTACGTTTGCGCAATCAAGCTTCTACTAGATTATTTCGTACGGCGTACCGAACCAGACCTGCAGTTGATTTTACGTTGAGCTTGCGCATCGCGGCAGCTCGGTGGGTCTCGGTCGTCTTGATACTCAAATTCAAGGTCTCGCTTACACGCTTATTGCTGTAACCCTCGGCAACCAGTTTAACGATTGTCTTCTCGCGCGGCGAAAGCGATCGGCCTGTGCCAATATTTCCGTCGGATGATCCGACCATTGTGCCGAAAGTCTCGCCGGCATGAAATGATCTGTGATGCATCAGTGATTCAACGGCCGCCAGGAGCATTTTGTTGGCATCGGATTTTCGCAGGAATGCGCGAACGCCAACTTGAGATGCCTGTAGCTCGAGTGCGATCGAGTCGTGCATCGTGAAGATAAGCACCTCTGTTAGAAGTTTGTACTCCTTCATCCGCCTCGCAACTTCGAGGCCGGTCATGAATGGCATCGAGTAATCAACGATAGCGACATCCGGATGCTTCTCGATGGCGCAAGCGACAGCTTCTTTACCGTCGCGGGCCTCGCCAACGACCTCCCATCCGGGACGTCGTTCCAGAACTGCACGAATTCCAGCCCGCACCGCGTCATGATCATCGGCTATCATAATCTGCTTCATGGTCCTCGGTACTCCGATGTCATTTCCTTACGGGCGGCAAAATACTTTCATCGAGAAGATCCAGCCCTTGGAGTTCGTTGCCCTCGCTGAGCGTCAGATTGTTGAATCCGTTAGCTGATCTTTAGCCATGCGACGGTCGGATCTTCGCCGATCCTCGGCCGCCCTGGTGGATATCTGCTGGTTTGTTTCCTTTGCGCGAGATGGCTCGTGGAATAGTCGCGTACACTGTGGTCCCGCTGCATGCCGCTGTGGATGACGAGTGGATCTCAAATGTGCCTCCCATCTGATCCAGTCTCGCTCTCATGGCCGGAATTCCAACACCAAGCGGCACTGCTTTATGGCGGTCTCTCGCCTGAGAAATCGGCATTCCGCAGCCGTTATCGCTGATCTGCAGCGTGACGTTGGTGTCTGTGGCCTTGATCGAGATAGTTACCTGCGTCGCTTTCGCGTGCCTGAAGACGTTCGCGAGCGCTTCCTGGACAACTCTCAGCAATGAGCGCTGCGTTTCATTAGGCAATGCATCGACCGCAGCATCGATCTTGAGACGCGTTTCCAGCGATGTCCGCGATGAAAGCCCCACCACAAACTCCTCGATCGCCGACTTCAATCCGCCGTCGAGCAAGTTCTGGGGATGCAGGAGGTAGGTGAAAGCCCTGATTTCCCTAAGGGCCTCACAGATCGACACGTCGATCTCATCACAAATTTTTATGGCGCTGCCGATGCCAGCAACGGCGCACCTCATTCGCATCATATTCAAACTCGCGGCCAGCAGATGCTGGCAAGTCGAATCGTGAAGGTCTGATGCAATCCGCTGCTGCATATCCTCCTGAAGCGCTAAGAGCTGCTTACCAGGGCCTGATTTGCCAAGTTTCAATTTTGTTCGTGCACTAGCAGTGCCGCTGAAAGTGTCGTGAACCACGATCTTTTCCCGAACGTGAATTCGACACGAGTCGTCTACGTGAGCCTTGTGGGCCATCATGTAGTCCGATGCTTCTTGGATCGAGTGGCGAGTAACCACTAAGGTTAAATGCCATCGTTCTCTTGCGCGAAGTTATCCTTACTAAATACCCTTGATTGAATCGGCGTCAAGTAAGATGTCGCCAGATCGTCCGATGTGCGACTGACTGTACTCAGTCTCAAAATATACGAAGTAACAATAGAAGTAATTTCAGTTAATTGCCGCGTTTGCTTTGCACAAGGAACCTTGTCGTCTTCAACAGGGCGCATGAATCCCGCTGCGGTTTGAGAGTGTCAGCACGGCGCCAGAGAATCGTTGGTGCGATCAGTAGTTTCCCCGATACCGGGTAGATATCCGCAACTCCAGAATACTTCGAGTCATAGAAGAATTGGCGGGCAAGCGATCACGCAGGCAGAAGCCAGCTACCTGCTTTTGCGAGGTGGTCGCGAATCTGGTGTGCAATTTTGCTCAACGAGGGTTTCTTCATGCCTGCGTATGCGCGTCATGCCTACCTATGTCGAATTACACGATATCGAACGATTATAATTATTCTAACAATTGTCCCGGCGTTTCTGCTGGCGGCGTGCGGCAGAGAGTCTGCTGAGACTGCTCCTGTCGTGCGGCCCGTGCGTACGGTCACTGTTGCGAAGAGCATTGCGGGCGCGCCGCTTTCATTCACCGGCCGTATCGAAGCGGAAGACGAGGTGGCGCTGGCATTTCGTATCTCGGGTCGGCTGATCGAGAATAACGGGAAAACCGGAGATCGGGTGCAGCCCGGTCAGGTCATCGGGCGGCTTGAATCCCAGAATGAGTTGAACACGTTGCGCCAGGCCCAGGCGGCAGTCGCGGCCGCGCAGGGGCAACTGACCCAGGCACGCAACCATTTCGATCGCCAGCAGACACTGCTTGCACAGGGCTGGACCACCCGCGTTAACTACGACCAGGCAACGCAGGCGCAACAAACCGCTCAATCGCAGGTCGATGCCGCCGAGGCCCAGCTCAAGACGGCACATGATCTGGTGAGCTTTACCGAGCTGAAGGTCGATGCACCGGGCGTCATAACCGCTGTCGGACCTGGCGCTGGAGAAGTTGTCCAGGCCGGGCAAATGATTCTCAGGCTGGCGCGGCAAGATGGCCGCGACGCAGTTTTTGACGTACCGGCTCAATTTTTTCGATCGGCACCGAGCGATCCGCAAATAACGGTCAGCCTGACGGACGATCCCGCGGTGACGGCTCACGGTCGTGTCCGTGAGGTCGGCGCCCAGGCCGATCCCGTCACGCGCACCTTTGAAATCAAGGTTGGCCTGACGGATCCGCCGCCGGCCATGCGGCTTGGCGCGACCGTCGTGGGGCGCATGGAAATGGATGCCGTCCCCATGATCGAGATCCCGGCATCGGCATTGACGAGGGCCAATCAACAGCCCGCAGTCTGGATTGTCGATCCCGCGAGTCGCACGATTTCGATCCGAAACGTGGACGTCTTGCGCTTCGAGCAAGCGCAGGTCGTGGTGTCTCAGGGACTCGACACGGGGGAGATCATCGTGACCGCGGGCGTGCAGGCGCTGCACCCCGGCCAGAAAATACGTCTTCTTGGGTCAGAGCAATGACCGGCTTCAACCTCTCGGAATGGGCACTTAAGCACCGTTCCCTGGTGGTTTATGTCATGATTGTTGCCGTTATCTTCGGTGTCCTGTCCTATTTCCGCCTCGGTCGCAGCGAGGACCCGTCATTCATCATCAAGACGATGATCGTTCAGGCGGCATGGCCCGGGGCAACGGTTGAGGAGACCGTCAAACAGGTCACCGAGCGCCTCGAGCGCAAGCTGCAGGAAACACCGCATCTGGACTTCCTGCGCAGTTTCACGCGGGCAGGCGTCACCACAATCTTTGTCAACCTGCAGGGGAACGCGAACGCCGCGCAAGTGGCCGACACCTGGTATCAGGTCCGCAAGAACATTGGTGACATCCGCCATACGCTGCCGGCAGGGGTGGTCGGACCCGGGTTTAACGATGATTTCGGCGATACGTTCGGAATTATCTATGGCTTCACGAGCGACGGTTTCACGCACCGCGCGCTTCGCGACTATGTGGAAGGCGTCCGCTCGAAGCTTCTTCTAGTCCCCGACGTATCGAAGATCGAGTTGCTGGGAGCTCAGGACGAGCGGATCTTTGTTGAATTTTCGATGAAGGAACTGGCAAGCCTTGGCATCGACCGCACCGCACTGCTGTCCGCTCTCCAGACGCAAAATATCATAAGGCCAGCTGGCACGATTCAAACGGGCGACGAGACACTATCGCTTCGGGTATCGGGTGCATTTCAGTCCGAGCAGGATGTCGCTGACATCAATTTCGTTGCTGGCGGGCGCATGATCCGCCTGAGCGACATTGCCCGGATTACGCGCGGCTATTCCGATCCGCCGCAGCCCCTCTTTCGCGTCAACGGCGAGCCAGCCATCGGCCTGGCCATCTCGATGCGTGACGGCGGAGACATTCTCGCGCTCGGAAAGAGTCTCAAGCGGGCGATGGCTGCGATCACGGCGGATCTTCCGATTGGCATCGAACCGAAGCTCATTGCCGACCAGGCTGTCACGGTCGAGAGCGCCATCTCCGAATTCATGATGTCATTGCTGCAGGCAATTGCCATCATTCTCGTGGTGAGTTTTATCAGCCTCGGTGTGCGCCCGGGCCTGATCATTGCACTATCCATACCGCTGACACTCGCCATCGTCTTCCCGATCATGAAGCTTGCCGGAATCGACATGCAGCGCATATCGCTCGGCGCGCTCATTATCGCGCTCGCGCTCCTCGTCGATGATGCAATGACCACCACGGATGCCACCCTGAACCGGCTGGCGGAAGGCGACGACAAGGTCCAGGCTGCCAGCTTTGCCTTTCGCACCTACGCGTTCGCCATGCTGGCAGGAACACTGGTGACCATCGCGGGCTTCGTGCCCGTCGGCTTTGCCGCGAGTTCTGCGGGAGAATACACGTTCTCCCTCTTTGCCGTTGTTAGTATCGCGCTGATCGTCTCATGGTTCGTTGCCGTGATCTTCGCTCCGCTGATGGGCGTTGTCATCCTCAAGCCGCCGAAGGACCGTAAGACAGACGCTCGCGGCAGAGTTTTCAGGTGGTATCGCAGCTTCCTGATATTCGCCATGCGCGCGAAATGGCTGACCATCGCGCTCTCGCTGGTGCTTTTCGTCGGCTCGTTTCTTCTTCTCCCGTTCATCCCCCGGCAATTCTTCCCGTCGTCCGATCGTCCGGAATTGCTCGTCGATATCAGTCTGCCGCAAAACGCATCCATTTATGCCAGCCAGACAGCGGCACAGAGATTCGATGCTGCCCTGAAGGGCGACCCGGACGTTGCGCGCTGGAGCACTTATGTGGGCCGCGGTGCTATCCGGTTCTACCTTCCGCTCAATGTTCAGCTGCCAAATGATTTCTTTACCCAGTCAGTGGTCGTCGCAAAGGATGTCGCAGCGCGTGAACGTATCCGCGCAAAGCTGGAGACGCTTCTGGCAAATGATTTTCCCAATGCGATTACACGGGTCTCGCCTCTTGAGCTTGGGCCGCCGGTCGGCTGGCCCGTCCAATATCGCGTCAGTGGTCCTGACGCAGGCACGGTGCGCGAAATTGCGTTCAAGCTTGCGCAAGTCATCGCCGCCAATCCCAAGGCGAATGGCGTCAATTTCGACTGGATCGAGCCGGCAAGGCAGGTGCGTATTCGGGTCAATCAGGACAAGGCCCGGTTGCTCGGGCTGAGTTCTCAAACCCTGGCAGGCGTGCTGAACACGGTCATATCAGGCACCACGGTCACCCAGGTTCGCGATGATATCTATTTGATCGATGTCGTTGCGCGCGCGGTCGATGACCAGCGCGTCTCGTTGCCCAACTTGCGCAATTTGCAAGTTCCGCTGCCAGGCGGGCAGACGGTTTCGCTCAGCCAGTTTGCAACTTTCGAATACGAGCAGGAATATCCCCTGATCTGGCGGCGCGACCGTGTCCCGACCCTGACGGTGCAGACGGATATCACTGCCGGTGCAATTCCGGAATCCGTCGTCAACTCGCTGACGCCGGCCGTTGCCGCGTTGTCGAAGACCATTCCAGCATCCTACAGGATCGTGGTTGGGGGCACGGTCGAAGAAAGTCAGAAGTCGCAGGCATCGGTCATCGCCGTTGTGCCGGTGATGCTGCTGATCATGTTTACGGTCCTCATGATTCAGCTCCAGAGTTTTCAGCGGCTGTTTCTCGTCCTGAGCGTCGCGCCCCTTGGGCTCATCGGCGTGGTCGCCGCCCTTCTGCTGTCGGGCCGACCGCTCGGTTTCGTTGCGATTCTGGGCATTCTCGCGCTGCTCGGCATGATCACAAAAAATGCGGTGATCCTGATCGGTCAGATCGACGCCGAACGCGATGAAGGGAAGAGCGTGTGGGACGCCGCGCTGGATGCCTCAAGCTCTCGTTTTCGCCCGATCATGCTGACGGCCGTGTCGACCGTGCTCGGCATGATACCGATCGCCCCAACGGTGTTCTGGGGACCGATGGCTTTTGCGATCATGGGTGGGCTGTTGGTTGCGACGGTTCTCACTCTGATCTTTCTGCCCACATTGTATGTGGCATGGTTCGGGGGAAAAGAGAGGGCGTCGGAGTCGCTCCGATCGGCGCAAGCATAGTCAGATCGTATCCGTTTCACGCCGGACGCTTCGGCACTTAGGGTAACTCCCCGTCTTCAACCTAGGGCATCACCCGATATCGTGGTGCATCCCGAATGTGCTCTTCTTTCCAGTAGTTGATGTTGGAAGGGGACGCCGGTGCAGGACCTGATGTTGTTTACATCTGCCCGCGCCTTGCGCGCACCGGCGTGGCTCCTGCGGCCACCGTATGAGGCTGCGCAACACAATCGGTGCGCACGCTCTTCGCGGTCAATCATTCCTCAATCCCGTCGCCGCGTCTCGCAGACGCCGGTCGCAGGTGGTCGCCTGCATGTCCCATTTGCTGCAGGCCGACCGCTTCTGCACATGGGAGTGTTTTGGCCATGAGCAATGCAGGTGACCAGAAATTGCCGCTTTGGACGCTCACGGCCATGGTGGTTGGCGGCATGGTCGGCGCCGGCGTGTTTTCGATACCTCGTAACTTTGCGCAGGCCACCGGCATCTATGGTGCGCTGATAGCGTGGGCCGTCGCTGGTGCCGGCATGCTGATGCTGGGATTTGTGTTTCAGACATTGGCCAACCGCAAGCCGGATCTCGATGCGGGCGTCTATGCCTATGCGCGGGAGGGGTTCGGGCCCTATGTCGGCTTCTTCTCCGCCTTTGGCTACTGGGCCAGTGCCTGCGTCGGCAACGTATCCTATTGGATTCTGATCAAGTCGACGCTCGGCGCGTTATTCCCCGCGCTCGGTCAGGGCAATACGGTCACTGCCATCGCACTATCGTCGGTAGGTGTCTGGGCGTTCCATTTCCTTGTGCTGCGCGGCGTCAAGGAGGCGGCAGCGATCAACAAGATCGTGACGATTGCCAAACTCATTCCGCTGCTGTTGTTCGTCGTCCTGTCGATCTTCTTCTTCAAGCCGGATGTGTTCGTCGGAAACCTCTGGGGCGGTGCAAGCGGGGACTACGGAAATCTCTTCGCGCAGATCAAGGCGACGATGCTGGTAACGGTCTTCGTGTTTCTCGGCATCGAAGGCGCCAGCAACTACTCCCGCTTCGCGCAACGGCGCGAGGACGTCGGTATTGCGACTGTGACGGGATTTTTGGCCGTGTTGGCCTTGTTCGCGTCGGTGTCCATTCTTGCATACGGCATCCTCCCCCGCGAAGAACTGGCGCAACTGCGTCAACCTTCGGTTGGCGGCGTGCTCGAAGCCGCCGTTGGTCATTGGGGCGCCATCTTCATTGGCATCGGCGTGATTATCTCGGTGCTCGGGGCCTATCTTGCCTGGACCCTGATGGCCGCCGAAGTGCTGTCGGTTGCGGCGAAGAGGCAAGATATGCCAGCCTTCCTGGCGCGCGAAAACGCAAATCAGGTTCCGTCAATGGCGCTCCTGATGAGCACGTTGCTGGTTCAGGCTGTTCTCATCGCGACGTTGTTTTCCGACGATGCCTTCACCTTCGCTCTATCGCTGTGCAGCCACCTGTCGCTGATCCCGTATTTCCTCTCGGCGGCGTTCGCGTTGATGCTGGTCTACCGCAAGGAGACTTACGAGACCGATCCAAGCGATCTTCGGAAGGACACGATCATCGCTGTCCTGGCGACTGCCTACACGATCTTCCTTCTGTTCGCCGGCGGTATGAAATTTCTGCTGCTTGGTTTCATCATCTACGCGCCCGGCACAATCCTGTATTTCATCACACGGAGGGAGCTCAACAAGCAGCTCTTCACTCCGGCAGAATGGGTTCTGTTCGGCGTCGCCGTCGTCGGATGCATTGTCGGCATCCATGGCCTCGCCACCGGCTACATCAGCATCTAGGAAATCGATGGGAGTTCATGATGGCCAGTGCAAAAAAAGTCCCGTTTGGTGTGCACTCCGAAGTTGGCCAGCTGCGCAAGGTTCTGGTCTGCGCCCCGGGCCTTGCGCATACGCGCTTGACCCCGTCCAACTGCGATCAGTTGCTGTTTGACGATGTGCTCTGGGTCGATAATGCGAAGCGCGACCACTTCGATTTCGTCACCAAAATGCGGGACCGCGGCGTCGATGTCGTTGAGATGCATAACCTGCTCGCCGAGACGCTGGCAGTCCCGGAGGGCAAGGCCTGGATCCTCGACAATCAGGTCGTGCCGAACCAGGTTGGCCTTGGCTTCATCGACGAGCTCAAAAGCTACCTGTCCGGGCTGGAAAACCGAAAGCTCGCGGAAACGCTGATCGGTGGCCTGTCGACCCATGACTTTCCCGAAGCACATGGGGGCGCGGCACTCAGGATGGTCAAGGAGGCCGCGGGGGCGACTGAATATCTTCTGCCGCCGCTGCCGAACACGCTCTATACGCGCGACACGACCTGCTGGATCTATGGCGGTGTCACCCTCAACGCGCTGTACTGGCCGGCGCGACATGAGGAAACGATCCTCACCACAGCGATCTACAAATTTCATCCCGATTTTGCCGGCAACGTCAATGTCTGGTGGGGCGACCCGACAGAGGATCATGGACTAGCGACGCTGGAGGGGGGCGATGTGATGCCCATCGGCAAGGGCGTCGTGCTGATTGGCATGAGCGAACGCACCTCACGCCAGGCGATCAGCCAACTTGCAGCAACCCTCTTTAAAAAGAAGGCTGCGGAGCGTGTCATCGTCGCGGCAATGCCCAAGATCCGCGCGGCCATGCATCTCGATACTGTTTTCACATTCGCCGACCGCGACTGCGTGCTGCTCGCGCCTGACTTCATGAACCAGACACGTACCTATTCCTATCGTCCGAGCGATCATCCGAGCGGTGTCGAGTTGCATGCTGAGAAGAAGTCGTTTGTCGGCGTTGTCGAGGAAGCATTGGGCCTCAAGAAGCTCCGCGTGGTCGAAGCCGGTGGCAGTGACTACCAGCGGGAACGGACCCAGTGGGACAGCGGTGCCAATCTCGTCTGTGCATCGCCGGGTGTTGTCTATGCCTATGACCGCAACACTTACACCAACACGTTGCTGCGCAAGGAAGGCATCGAGGTGATTACGATCGTCGGCGCCGAACTCGGTCGCGGCCGCGGTGGCGGTCACTGTATGACCTGTCCGATCATCCGCGATGCCGTGGACTACTAGCGCTATCGGTCATTCTTCGCTCGGGGGAGTGAGATCATGGGACTGTTACCATCGAAGCCAGCACCATCGACCGACGGAGAGTAATTGTCTGGGGAGTGTGCAATGCGTGGATCCAGAATTGTCCTGGCAGTAACAAGCTTCCTTTATGCCAGCGGGGCATCGGCTGCCGACATAGATCTGACCGAGCTCAGAAAGGTCGAGTACACGTCGATGAGCCCGACATGGAGCGTTGTTGGATCCCTATCGCCCACCTACACGGCCAATGCCCTGTTTTCGCGCGACGACCGGCGGGGAGATTTCTACTATGAGCCCGATGTGAGCTTGCGGCTGGACGGCAAACTTGCGCCGGACCTGTCCTACCGTATTTTTGCACGTGCTCAGTTCGAAGCATTTTCCAGAGAACACGACGGCAATGCCGCCATTGCGCGTCTGGGCGCGCGGCTGACGAAGAATCTGTATGGCTGGAGAATAAGCGCCACCTACGAAAACAGATATGACTACGACGGCGTGTTTCGCGATCTCGCCTTCACTTCCCACGACGTCACCGGCGCTATCGCGCGCGATTTCAGCTTCGACAATGTCACGCTCTCGCCGCTCCTCCAGCTCACTTATCGTTTTTCCGATCTCGCCGAGGCCAGGCGCTGGCGTGCCGATGCGCTGCTTGGCATCGAGGTCGAGCTGAATTCGAAATGGTCGATCGTCAGCACGCCTTTCATCGAAGCGTTCTGGTTTACAGACGGCTTGAACCGCGACCGGCAGGACCAGATCTATTCGGCGTCTCTCGGCCTGAAATACAACATCGCCAGCAACGTATCGCTCACCACGAACGTCATCTACGAGGCGCGAAACTCAAACGTGGCGCTGCGTCACTATAGAGACTGGCTGATCGGCCCACGGCTCGATTTCGCGTTTTAGCGATCAGGACACAAGAGGCGATCATGCGGAATTCGATTGTGGCGGCAGGTACCGCTATTCTCTTCATCTGTACGGCGTTCGCCGCCAGTGCGGAGCCACGCGACTCCGTCGAGCGCGGCGACCGGATGGACCGGGATGCCTTGCGGGACGACGTGCGCATCGATCGTCTGAAGATTCCGCAGCATCCCATCGTGGTCGAAGAGCCTCAGCAACCCGTTTACAACACGAAGAGCAAGCAGAAATCAAAGCGGAGCACGGACAGCAGTCGCTAGGGTGGCTTCCATGGATTTGATCGGGACCGGCAATAAGGGTGAGGCGAGTCCGGCGAGGTGGTCGGATGCCATGGGCAGTGCTGTGATCCGCGCTATCGGCTTTTTCTGCTTCTGGCTGATGCTGACGCGCGGCGATCCCGGCGATGTGGGGCCCGGTCTGATTGCAGCTGCCGCAGCGACCTGGGCAAGCCTCAAGCTGCTGCCTGCCGAACAGTGGGGCTTCCGCCCGATCAAGTTTGCCGGATTCGTCCTGCACTTCCTTCGTCAGTCGATTGTCGCGGGAGCGGACGTTGCGCTGCGGGCGCTTCACCCACGACTGCCGCTGCAGCCAGGCTTCGTCACCTACCGGGCGCAGCAGCCGCAGGGCAGGAAACGAAATACGTTTTGCGCGATCATGAGCCTGATGCCGGGTACGCTTCCGTGCGGAACGTCGAATGACGGCAGTCTGGCGATTCATTGTCTCGATGTGACGCAGCCCGTCGTCGAACAATTGTCGATGGAGGAAACCCTGTGCATGGGGGCGCTCGGAAGCGCGAAATCCGATGCCTAGCCTGCTGTTGGGTGCTTCGGTCTTTGTGCTGCTGACGGTGGCGCTGGGCCTGTTCGCCATTCTTCGGCGATCGGCCGATGTGGACCGCCTGATGGCCGTCCAACTGCTGGGCACGGGAGGAGTCGTCATCCTGCTTCTGCTCGCGGTCGCAACCGAGACGCCGCCTGTCATGGATGTTGCTGTGATGCTCGCGCTGTTCGCGGCGTTTGCGGCCGTCGCATTCGTCAGAGACGCGTCCAGCGCGTCATCCGAAGCCAAAGGGGAATGAGGGGCGCATGAGCCTCGTCATGGATATCCTGACCATTTGCGCGGTCTCCGCAGGAGCGCTGTTCTTCCTTGCGGGGACGGTGGGTCTGTTGCGTTTCCCGGATACGCTGACGCGTCTGCACGCCCTGACCAAGGTTGACAATCTCGGTCTTGGCCTGATCGTTCTGGGCTTGCTGCCGCAGACGAGCAGCCTGCTGTTCGCGGTCAAATTGATGATCGTCTGGCTGCTCGTCCAGCTGTCCGGGGCGGTCGTCACCCAATTGATCGCCGGTGCGGTACGCCACCACGGAGCGGACGGATGAGCATCGCCTCCGTCTTCGATGTTGCTCTCGTTGCGCTGATCCTGACGATCGGTGCTTCAGCCATCCTTGTGCGCACGGCATTCGCCGCAGTTGTCATGTTCGTCGTCTATGGGCTGCTTCTGTCCATGGCATGGGTCCGGCTCCACGCGGTCGATGTGGCGCTGACAGAGGCAGCGATCGGCGGCGGCATGACCGGCCTGTTGCTGCTCGGCGCCGTCGCGCGTTCCCGCTCCGTGAATGTCGACAGTGTAAGGGTTGGTTATCCGCTGCGCCTTGCCGCAGGTGCATTGTGTGCGCTGGTCGCGGCGGGTCTTGCCGTTGCCATCTTCAATCCGCCGGCGCCCGTTCCGACGCTCGCGCCGATGGTGATGGAAAACCTGCCGCCGAGTGGTCTCGGCAACCCCGTTGCCGGCGTGCTGTTCGTGTTCCGGGCACTCGACACGCTGCTCGAAAAGGTGGTCCTGCTGCTCGCTTTGCTCGGGGTCTGGTCGCTGGCGCCAGATCATGCCTGGGGTGGAACGCCAGGTTTGCAGGTTTACGCACGGCCCGATCCCACGCTGATCTTTCTGGCTCAGCTTTTGCCGCCGGTGGGCATCGTGTTCGGAATCTATATGTGCTGGGTCGGAGCGAAGGACCCTGGCGGCGCCTTTCAGGGCGGCACGGTGCTGGCCGCGATGTGGCTCCTTGTCATTGTCGCGGGATTACAGCGGGCCCCTGCGATCGGTCGGCTCTGGCTACGTGGTCTGCTCGTCACCGGACCGGTGCTGTTCCTTGCCATTGGCCTTGCTGGATGGGTATTTGCCGACGCATTTCTGGCTTACCCGGCGGGCTACGCCAAACCGCTGATTGTCGCCGTGGAAGCCGCTCTCACGCTGTCGATCGCTGTGGCGCTTGGCATGCTGGCCGCAGGACCGCCGGTACGGGCACCACAGCAATGAACGCGGCAACGCTGTTCGGCTTGTGTGGCGCAACACTGGTGGGCATCGGACTGTACGGGTTCATCACGAATCCCGAACCGCTACGCAAGATCCTTGCATTCAATTTGCTTGGGAGTGGTGTGTTTCTGCTGTTCGGTGTGATCGCCAGGCGGGGGGCAGTGGCCGGGCTCGGCGGTGACCCGGTCCCTCAGGCGATGGTGATCACCGCGATTGTCGTCGCCTTCGCGGCGACGGCCATGGCCATCGCGCTGGTGCAGCGTCTTGGCGATGAGACCGGCCGGGCCTCGATCAGTTCCGACAGATCTGGAACCGGCGATGGCGAGGAAAAATCCTGATGCCGGCAACAACCGTGCTCGACGCGACAACTGCGGACGGTGCGCTTCTTGTTCTGGCCATCGTATTGCCGGTTGTTGGCATCTTGCTGTCGTTTGTCCTTGGCGGACGGTACGCCGAAAGGATTGCTGCGTTCCTGTTGCCCGCAGGCCTCTGCGTGGCATGCATCGTCTTCCTGAAAATATGGCAAAGCGAAACGTCGCTGAGCTACGCTGTGGGTAATTGGAAGCCCCCGCTCGGCATCACGCTGCGCGCCGACGGACTTTCAGTCGCGATGATGGTGGCCATGGCCATCGTGATCTGTCTCATCGGCGTGTTTGCGCATGCGAATTTCGACAGTCGCGCAGCGTCCGCTGAAACCCGCGCGCCGATGGTATTCTGGGTCATGCTCATGGCGATCTCGGGCGCGATGAACATGATCTTTCTCGGCGGCGATCTGTTCACGCTATATGTTGCGCTTGAGCTGCTGACCTTCGCTGCGGTGCCGCTGGTCTGTCTCGATGGCCGCGCAGAGACCCTGCAGGCGGCATTGCGCTATCTGCTCTTCGCGCTGCAGGGCTCGATCCTCTATCTGGTCGGAACGGCCTTGCTGTATGGCAGCTACGGGACCCTCGACATCGTCCTGATGTCGCAACGCGTGCAGATTGAGCCGGCGACGCTCGCTGCCGCGACGCTGATGACGGTGGGGCTGTTCGCCAAAACCGCGCTCTTTCCACTGCATCTCTGGCTTCCCCCGGCGCATGCCGGCGCACCGGCGGCGGCAAGCGCGGTTCTGTCAGCCGTCGTGGTGAAGGGATCGTTCTTTCTCATTGTGCGGCTCTGGTTCGACGCTGTGCCGGGACTCTTGAGTGTGGCTGCCGGTCAACTCATTGGGGTGCTCGGGGCGTCAGCGATTATCTGCGGCAACATTGTCGCGCTCCGACAGAAGCGGCTCAAATTGTTGATCGCCTATTCGACGGTCGCGCAGATCGGCTATCTGTTCCTGATGTTTCCGCTCGCTGCCGACCCGTTGCATCTCCAGTATGGCGATGCCCTGACGGGAGGCATGCTCCAGGCCATCTCGCACGCCACCGCCAAGGCAGCCATGTTCATGGCTGCCGGACTTGTCTATGCCGCGCTTGGACATGACCAGATTTCGGAGCTTGGCGGGATCGCACGTGCGCTTCCCATGACGATGTTCGCCTTCGGCCTTGGTGGCCTATGCCTCATCGGCTTGCCGCCAACGGGTGGCTTTCTGGCAAAGTGGCTGTTGCTGGAGGCGACGATTGCAACGGCACAATGGTGGTGGGCAATCGTGATCATCGCAGGCGGGCTGCTCACGAGCGCATATATCTTCATCGTGCTGTCGCGGGCGATGGGCCCACCAAGCGCGCCGCTGACATTGCACGCCGCGGTGCCGAAGTATCAGGAAGTGGCGGCGCTGGGGCTGGCATTGCTCTCGGTTCTGCTGGGGCTCGTGGCGCTCGGTCCGATCGATGTATTGCAAGTTGGTCGTCCGGAGGCGCCGATGGCTTGGCAGCGATGATAGAGGCATATCCCTTGCTGGCTTTCGCCTTGCTCTTTCCGCTCGGGATGCTGCTGGCTTGCCTCTGGCCAATGGCAATACTGCGAATGCCTTCGTATCTGGCGTTTGCTCCGATTCCTGCATTTGTGGCCGTGCTCCTTGTCTCCGACGATTCCCCGCTTGTCGTCGGCCCCGCCCGTCTGCATTTGACTTTCGCTCTTGATCTCCCCGGGGCGCTGCTGCTCGGCGTTGCTGCGCTGCTGTGGATCACGGCCGGGGCCTACGCATCGCCCTATCTGCAGGGCAGGCCGAACCGCGGGCGGTTCGCCGTGTGCTGGCTCACCGCACTGACGGGGTGCATCGGTGTCTTTCTCGCTGCCGACATGGTAGGTTTCTATTTGTTTTTGGCGATGCTGACGCTTGGCGCCTGTGGCCTCATCATCCAGCATGAAACGGCCGATGCGTGGCGGGCCGGGGCACTCTATATCGGCCTTGGATTGCTGGCGGAGACATTGCTGCTCATCGCCTTCGTGCTGCTCGCGATGAATATTCCCGGCGATGGGCTGCTGATCGGCGATGCCGCTGCCGCACTCCCGACGTCGCCGCACCGCGACCTGATCATCGGCCTGTTGATCGCAGGCTTTGGCATGAAGGCAGGCCTTGTTCCATTTCACGTCTGGATGCCACGGGCATATGCAGCAGCGTCGGCGCCGGCTGCCGCTGTTCTGAGTGGTGCAGCCGTCAAGGCAAGCATCCTCGGAATGATCCGCTTTCTCCCCCTCGATACGGCGTTGCCCCATGCAGGGACGTTGCTCGCAGCTGCAGGCTTGTTCGCGGCGCTCTACGGGGTGGTCATTGGAATGACGCAACGCAGGCCCAAGGTTGTGCTGGCCTATTCCAGCGTCAGCCAGATGGGATTCATCGTGGCCGTTATTGGTATGGGCACGATCGCCGGAGATGGCCGCGCTGCACTGGCGGCGATCTTCTATTCTGCGAACCACGTTCTGGTCAAAGGCGCGCTGTTTCTCTCCGTCGGCGTGATCGCCGCGACCGGTCGCCGATATCTGTTGCCCATCCTTCTCCCTGTGGCGATCATTGCCGTCGGCCTTGGCGGTCTCCCGCTGACCGGCGGTGCCCTGGCAAAAATCGTGGTCGACGGACCGCTCGGGGACGGAGCCGCCAACACGGTTGCAACGCTGTCTGCTGTCGGCACGACGCTGCTCATGCTGCAGTTCGTGCGAGGCCTGGTGACGACGGCATCAACGGAATACGAGGCGACAGCGGCGCCGAGCTTGTTCTGGCCATGGCTGTCGACCGCCGTAGCGTCGCTCATCGTACCATGGGCGCTATTCCTCGCGGTCCCCGAAGGAATGTTGCCCAATCCTTTGGCGCCCGAACTGCTATGGAAAGCCCTGCTTCCAGTTTTGTTGGGGGCCATACTGGCCGCAGTGCTGTGGCGCTGGGTGCGACGGCTGCCCCATATTCCCGAGGGGGATATCGTCGTCGTTCTGGACAGGTGTGTGAAGATCGCTCCAGCCTGGGGCAGGACCATCGAGCAAGCGGAAGGCACGCTTCGCCAATGGTATGTGGCTGGAATTTCACTGCTCGCACTGACAGTGGCTCTCGGAGCGGCACTGTTGGCCCAGTGATCATGCCGAAGATCGGCATCTCTAGGATGCACCTGATCGCGTCAGGCTGACATCGCGGCCAAATTCTTTATGCGAGCGACGACGTGCTGTCGAAGTTCGACACGCTGCCGGGACGATACACCCAGAAGGTCTGCCGCACGCCAGATCAGATTCTCTTCAAATTCGTTGACCCGCTGATCCGCGTAAACGGTCTCCCACATCAGTTGAACGATCCGTCGACGTCCATCGTCATCGAGGAACTCGTTGAGTTGCCGGGTAAAGCGATAAAGATCGACTGCGCTACGAGCGACTGCATCTGCATCAACGAGAAGCTGAACCGTAGCCGCGTCATCCAGCCCATAATGCGATCTGAAAATGGCATGCAATCTGACGCGCCTGATATCCGATAGCTCGCTATCGACGGTGGCAACGCGGATGAGCAATGCCGCGGTCACGATGAGAAGCTCTCTCTGCTCGACGTTTTTCCGTTGATTGGCGTCTTCCATCGCACGCGAGATGAACGCCTTGATTGATCCAAACATCACCCGACCATTCTCTTCAGAGACAACGACGACGGCGCTCTTGCGGCCGGCCATCCGGGCCCGCGATATCTGGGAAGTTTCAGGAGCGGTCGCCTGAGCTGAAGATGGCGTTTGTCCATCGGCGCCGCCACTTTCTTACCGAATTTTAAAGTTTCCGGATTCGGCCAAAAGCGAGGCAAAGCAGCCGTAGTTGTGGCGCTCCGGCCTCTGCGCATGACCTGGAATTTTCCGCGGGGACAGGCGTTGCTGCGCGTACCTGAATCCAGATCAATGTTCCCCGGCAATCCGGGTACTCATCATGACCTCTTCAGGGTTTTTCCCGATTAACTATTGCGTGCTGACGGCTAGCCTCGTCCGGCAGAAGCCTGGTTATTTTGTCGCGGCTCCGAGAGGGAAGCAGATGTTCAGTATTCGCATATTGACGGTGGCATGCGCCTTCCTGATCCCGCAGATGTTATCCGCACCGGCTCACGCGCAACAGCTTTTCCGCGTCGGCGGACTGACATGCAGCACCGGTCCGAGAGTCGGGCTGGTTCTAGGCTCACGCCAGGAGATGCAATGTGTCTTCCTGTCCACTGTGGCTGCGCGGCAATATAGTTACAGGGGCACGATCAGGCGGGTTGGCCTCGATGTTGGCGTAACCCGAGGAGGGACACTGTTCTGGGGCGTCTTTGCGCGGAACAGTAATATCGGCCGCGGTACGTTGAGAGGCAGCTATGTCGGGGCAAGCGGAAATGTTGCCATCGGCCTGGGTCTTGGCGCCAATGTCCTCGTCGGCGGATCACGCCGTACGATCACGCTGCAGCCGCTCTCTGTCGAGGGCCAGATCGGATTGAATCTGGCACTGGGCATATCCAATCTCGTTCTTCGATAGTCGGCATTTATCATCGGTCATCGCTTTATCGGGCAGGTTGAGCGGTCTTTGCGGGGGTGAGAATGCTCTCACCGATCCGGCCGACCATATAGGGGAAGAACGGGTTTGATGACGCCCGCATCAGCGAGTCGAGGCTGGCGATCAGTACATTGCGTTCGCCGCGCGGCGCCAGGGTACCGAGGTTCTCGCCAAAATCCTCGGACTTGTCCGGCTCCGCCCCATAGAGAGAATCGCTGACCGGAAATGGCAGCGCCACGTGTGATAGCGAATAGAAGCCCCGTGGATAGTTCAGGCCGAGCGGGCGGGAATGCTCGTCGACGGTGCCGGCCTCGGTCACACGCTCGATCACGTCGTCATTATTGTCACCGGAATTGGTAATGACGGCGAGGCGGTAGCGCCGCGGGCCGGCGGGTACAATGCGCGCCAGCGCGGTGTCGGTGCTGGTGCGCAGCAGAGGGCCAAATCGGGCGGTGCGGTTGACGTCGAACAGAACGAGTTCGCTCCCATTGGCCGGCAGATGGGCATAGAGATCGGAGACGATGGCCCGCGTGCTGACGGTGAAATCCATCAGCGACTGGAATGTCAGGATGGGTGGAAACCGGCTCAGTCTGCCTTCGCTCGCGTAGCGCGCGAGCCTCCGTTGCAGAGCCCTGGTCAGAAGATGCGATTGACGCGCGCCATTCACCGGAAATGAATTGTACTTGAAGGGATTGAACTCCGGAACGACGTCGAGCCAAGCGGCCTTGGCGAAGGCGGGCAGAATTGCCGGAAATCCTGCAAGGCCGGCAAACCGTGCAAAACTCGTGATACCCACCATCGGCGAGATCAGTATCAGGCGGTCGGGTCGTGACAGTTTTTCGTCGTCGATGGCATCCAGCGCATACATGATGGCCAGCGCGCCGCCATTGGAAAATCCAACCAGATGCAGCGGCACAGGCGACTCCATATGCTTCTTGACTTCCCGCACCGCGAGCCGCGTTGCAGCCAACCAGTCTTCCCACGCGACGTCGGTCAGCGCGGCCGGAACCGTGCCATGTGCCGGCAGCCTTGGTACGATCGCCAGGAAGCCTTGATCGCGGTAGAAGCGCGCAATATGGCGTTGGCTGTAGGGAGAGTCCGTCAGGCCATGAAGCAGCACGACCGCTCCGATCGGCTTCCCCTTCGGCTCCAGCACAAAGGATCGGTTGAAGTCCTGCACGAAATGCGGGGGATAGACTGGGCTGCCTTCGAAATACCGATTGGGTGGCACACGTTCTGTCGCATCGAGCTTCTGCGATACCTCGCGCCGGACTTCGTCGAAAAGCTCCGCCTCAGCCGCCATGTATTGCGCCCAGTCGGCGGTATCCAGCTTGCTCGCATGGAGCTCATGCGGAACGTAGGTATGCCATGTCTCGAGTGGCAGTCCGCGCTGCGAATCGTAGATGCGGACAGCGAAGATCGTCATCAGCGCGATGCCGAAAAACGCCATTAGGATCTTTGCAAATCTGAAGATTCTGGCCCGCACGACCGAACCCCGTAAATGACGACGTGGTGCAGGATAGTCCGGAAAATTTGAAGCGCGACAGGAGATATAAGGGAAAGCACCTGAGCGGGTATCGGGCTTTACCCTGATAATCGGTAACTTCTTCGGCGACGTCTAGATCCGCGCATGCGACGGCAGTCATATGCAAAGCCGTCAGTTAGCCCGGCAGCCGAAGATCCGGTTGCCGTTCTCGTCGAGAACGAACACCAGATGGGACCCGCAAAGCGCGCCGGCCTTGCCTAGTTCCGTAGCAAGGGCGCGCGCTTGCGTGATCGCAAGCTTCGGATTTGAAAGGCGGCTTCCGACCTCGTCGGGAACAACTTTCGGCCCGTCCAGGATATGGAAAAAGTATCGCATCGCGCTCCAATAATTTGGAAGAGCCGCGTGTCCCAGTGAATAATTAGTAAGGCGCTGACACATGCGATGGCGCGTCATGTGCACCGACCAAGGGTTTTCCCCGATAGCCATGGTTCTGGATGTGCATTTCAAATCGGAACGCGTGCGGGGGCCACAGCATCAATTGTCAGGGAGTTACGCATGCGAAGGATCTCAGCCTTGCTCGTTCTACTCGCGCTGTCTGCAGTGGTTCCGCTGGCGGATGCGCTTGCCCAAAGCGCAGCAGGACGCGGCGCTGTGTCCGGTGCCATCATTGGCGGCGCCGTCGGCGGCCGACGCGGTGCGGCTATTGGTGCTGCCACCGGAGCGGCCGTGGGGAGTCACAGGCGGCATTGGCATAACCGGTATTACTGGCGCCATGGTCGTTGCTGGGTCCGCACATCGAGCGGAAGATCCCACCCGGTATCGCATCGCTATTGCAGGTGAGCGATACGATTACACCGTTTCGCCTGCGATCGTCATTCCAGCGCATCACGATCTTGCGCTGTCATCGCAGGGTGATTCCGCGGCTCGGATCAGGTCAACACCCGATATCGTGATGCAATCGCGTCATCCATTATTCCGACGATTGAAAAGGAGGATGCGATGCAGAACCTGAAGAAGCGTTTCTTATTATCCCTGCTTGTTTCCACGATCGTGGCAAGCGCGAGCATGGTATTCGTCACCACGCAGAGCGAAGCCAAGGGGAGGGCGTGGTGCGCCAAATCACAGTCGCGGGGCACCGATTGTAGTTATGACACGATCGACCAATGCCGTGCAGCGGTCAGCGGAACAGGTGCCTCCTGTCGCAAGCGCGTCCGTTAAGGCGTAGTGTCGTTTTTGAATCGGCAGCCGTCGCCATGTCATCTGGCGACGGTACCTTTATGCACAGACGAAGCGGCGCCCTTACGGCAAGGGCCTCCGTCAAACAGATCTTTGCTGCGATACGACTAAACAGCGGGCATTGGCCGCATATCGCAGCGTCTTGCGCTCTCTTTATTCCGCCGCGACTGCGACCTGACCCAGCCTGTCGAAGACGACATCGCCGCCGAGAATGGTGAGATCGCAGCGGGTGTCTTTCTCGACTTCCTCGGGCGCGCAGGTGAAGACGTCGTGGCTGAGCACGGCGATATCCGCGAGCTGGCCCGGCACCAGGCGTCCGACGCGCTCCTCGGCGAATTGCGTATAGGCGCCGAAATAGGTGTAGGCGTGGATCGCTTCCGCCATCGACAGCTTCTGTCCTTCGCCAAGCACCGTATGGCGGTTGGACATGCGCGTCGTCATCGTGAACAGGTTCTTGAAGGGATCGGTGGTGGACACCGGCGCGTCGGAGCTTGCGGCCGGATGCAGGCCGGCGTCGAACCACTTGCGCATGGGATAGGCGACATCGGTGCGCGCCTGGCCGAGATTGGTGATGTAGAGATCGCCGAATTCATACATGAAGACCGGCTGCGGCACCGGATCGATACCCGAGGCTGCCATGCGTGCGATCTGGCTGTCGCTCAGGAAGCCGCAATGCTCGATGCGATGGCGGCGGCCAAGGATCGGATTGTCCGCCGTACCGGCCTTCTCGATTCCTGACAGCACCTGTTCGATGGCGGCGTCGCCGATGGCGTGGATGGCGAGCTGGTAGCCGAGATTGTGATAATGCGCGAGATAGTCGTGCATTTCCTTGTCGGTGTAGCAGAAGATGCCGCGATTATCGGGATCGCCCACGAGATAGGGCTCCGACATCGCGGCGGTGAGTCCGCCCGCGCTGCCGTCGCCGAACACTTTCATCGCGCCATAGCGCAGCAAGCCGACCTCGCGGCCGAAGCGATAACCGGCAGCATGGGCCTGATCGCCGATGCCGTCGGTGTTGCCGTAGATACAGACCCAGGTGCGGATCGGCAGCGTGTTCGATTTCGCAAGATGCTCGTAGGCGTCGATCTCGTCCATGCCCGCGGCCATGCCGACCGCGGCATCCATCACGCTGGTGAAGCCTTGCTCGAGCATGAACCGGCTGGCGCGGTCAATCGCATCGCGCAGGCGCTCGGCGCTTGGCTTCGGCGCGGCGTCGACGATCAGGCGCAGCGCGCGTTCGGCGAGCAGGCCTGTGAGCTTGTTGTCGCGGCGCTCGATCATGCCGCCGTCAGGCTGCGGCGTGTTGTGGCCGATGCCGGCCGCGCGCATCGCCTGCGTATTGATCACGGCGACATGGCCGCAGGTCCGCTTGAGATAGACCGGATTGTTCGGCGCAACCTGATCGAGCTCTTCGGCAGTGGGGTGTCGCTTTTCCGCGAGCTCGTAATGGTCATAGCCGCGGCCATTGATCCATTCGCCGGGCTTGGCCGTCTTGGCCTTCTCGGCGACGCGGCGCAGGATTTCGCCGATCGAGTTGGCGCCGGTTTCCGGCCGCAGATTGATTTCGGTCATGGTCAGGCCGAGCGGCAGCAGATGCATATGCGCATCGTTCAGGCCCGGGATGGCGGTGCGGCCGGCGAGTTCGATGATGCGCGTATCCGGCCCGGCAAGCTCGGCGATTATCTCGGCCGAACCGGTCGCCAGCACGCGTCCCGATGCGATCGCGATGGCTTCGACAAAGCCCTCGTTGAGACCACAGAACACGCGTCCTCCGGTCAGGATGAGGCTTGGCTTTTCCATCTTAAGTCTACCTTTTATTCACGGGATCGAGTGCAGCGACGGGTACGCCAAAATTATTCAGCGGAGCAAGATCGCAGATTGTGCAGTGTGAGCCTGCAGACGGGGCAATGCGCCGCATATCGCGCTTTATGTTGGAGTTTTTCTCGCAGGTCAGGAATTAGACACCTGCCATGCGCGTCACGCAGCGACATTTGCGTGAGGCGCACGTCGGTGTAGGATTCGCCTGATGTCTGGAGCCGGTGTGATGACGACCAATACTCAAGCTGCAACGCGTGCGACGGCCGAAATCCCGAGCATCCCCTGTGACGCCGAGGGTCCGGTGTTTCGCGAGCCGTGGGAGGCCCAGGCCTTTGCCATGGCCGTGACGCTGCATGAGCGCGGCGTGTTCACCTGGATGGAATGGGCTGCGGCGCTGGCTGCCGAGATCAAGCGCGCCCAGGCGGGCGGCGATGCCGACACCGGCGAGACCTATTACCGGCACTGGCTAGCGACGCTGGAAAACCTCATCGCCGAGAAGGGTGTGACGACGGCGGATGCGCTGCATCGCTACCGCGATGCCTGGGACCACGCCGCCGATCGCACGCCGCATGGCCAGCCGATCGAACTGACCCCGGCGGATTTTGCGCATCACGACTAGCGGTCGTGCGATTACTTCAGCGCCTTCACCACCGCATTGAAGAACGCATTGTCCGCCACCGCCGGGTTCACCATCGTCGGTGGCTTCGACCGCGCGCTCAGCACCGCGCAGATCACGCGATGCTTGGGATTGATATACATCAGTTGCCCGAATATCCCGCGTGCGGTGAAAGCGCCGTCATCGAGCGAGCCGTCCGCGCCCGGTACGATCCACCACATATAGCCGTAATCGACACGCTGGCCGTTGATCTCACGCGCGGCGCCGGCCGCACGCATCCAGCCTTCCGGCAGCACGCGCTCTCCATCAATCACGCCGTCATCGAGAATGAAACGGCCGAAGCGTGCATAGTCGCGCAGGGTGGCAAACATCCCGCTGCCGGCGACTTCCAGTCCGCCCGGCGCTTCCAGCCACCAGCATCCATCGGCTTCCATGCCGAGCTTCGACCAGATCTTCTCCGAGAGATAATCGCTCAGCCATTTGCCGGTGGCCGCCTTCACCAGCGCGCCGACCACATGGGTGTCGCCGGTCGAGTAGCACCATTGCGTGCCGGGCGCCGCGGCGCGCGGACGCTCCGCCATGTAGCGCATGATGGCGCCGGGCTGCTGGGCCACCTGCAATTCGAGCAGCTTGCGGCGTTCGGACTGTGCGTCGGTCTGGTCGTCGCTCCAGCGCACACCTGACGTCATCTGCATCAGCGTCTTCACGCTGACACCCTCGAAGGCGGTGCCGGAAAATTCGGGAAGATAAGTCACCAGCGGATCGTCGACGCTCTTGATATACCCGTCCTGGATGGCAGCGCCGATCAGTGTGGTGCTGAAGGATTTCGCCATCGACATCGACAGCCAGCGTGTCGATGCCTCGATACCGAGATCGTAATGTTCGAGCAGAACCTCGTCGTCCTTCATCACCAGAATTCCGGCGACGCGGTTGCGCGAAACATAGTCGTAGATGTCGTAACTCGCGCCATTGGAGACGATCGTAAAGTCAGGCAGCGTGTGCTTGCTATAGATCAGTGGCCGCACCGGTGCGCCCGCCTTGATGGTGCGCGTCGCGAAATTCATCTCGGGCGTGACGAAAGTCCGCAGATGATCGATAGGCATCGATCGGCCGGCATAGGAATTGATGATCGCGTCGGTTGCGGTCTGGTTTGCGGTCTTGGGGCTCGTCGCGGAAGCCTGACGAATGGTGCTGTTGGCTTCGCCTGCACCCGGCGCCACATCTGTCACAGTCAAAGGTCTGTCCTGCATCTTCGGGCGCGTCGATGCGCTCAAGGATTTACTATGGCAGGGCAGAAGGACTGTCGAGGGTGCCAATGTTGAAATGCGCGGTGCGCCGGCATCACCGGCGCATTACGCTGATTGATGTCAAACCGGTCCGGTGTCCTGATGCGATAGTCAGCGAACCGCCGTCGTGTTCGAACTGGTGAGCGCGGTCGGCTGACCGGCCTTGATGACGCGGGCCGTCTGGGTGCCGTCGCTGGTGCCCGTGCGGGCGGCGATGCCGAAACCTGCAACCGCGATGCCGGCAACCAGGGCGACAACGACGATCTTCAGATGCGTGCTGCGGTCTGCGCTGTGGATCGAGTGGTTCATGGCGGCCTCCTGCCGTCTACGCGGCTACTTGTTGCATGGAGGTGTAGTCCCGGCCGGTTTCCAGCCGATGGCGTCTGTGTAGAAAATTGTTTCGTGGAAGCGGAGATTTGTTTCGTCGCGTAGCCGGATACTTACGAATGCAGCGGTTTTGGCGCCTTTGGCGGTATCGCGTCATACGTATTGTTCGATGCCGGGGAATCTCGACCCCCCGCTCGTCATTCCGGGGCGCGGCCGGCACTTGCCGGACGCGAACCCGGAATCTCAGAGAGTTTTGCGCTGAACAGGTCGAGATTCCGGGTTCGTCTGCGCGAAGGCGCGCAGCCGCCCGGAATGACAGTTTGGAGCGGCAAGACAGCGCCAAACATATTTTCCTATCTTCCATTGACAACATCCCTTCTTGGATTATATTCTCCTTCGTCCGGTCCCGATGAGAGGGGCGAGCGCGATCGTCACGTTCGCGGGGCTGGATGCGGTGGACGCCGGAGATGCGGCGTTACGCGGTTCATGGGTGACGTCTGTCTTCGGGCAGGACGGATCTGCGCCAGCACTGCCACTGGCAAGGAGACGGCCGATCTTGGGATGGAAAGACTCCCTGGACAGTGTGACGGACGACCAAGTCAAAACGTGTTCGGCCTAGTCGCTTGAGGCTCCCTTCCCATCGCCTTGGGACTTTAATTCGCGATCGGAGCGTTCGTCGAGGCAAAGTGCAAGCAACCGAAAAAACACCGCAGGCGGAACGTCGGGCACTTGCCTGACGCCTCCGAAAGTCCTGATGCACTCTCAATTGCGGAAGACCGCATCGCATCAGGCCCAAGGGTGCAACGGGCACCCGGCGTTCCGCACGCCCTCTTGATTGAGGGTGGGAAGGAATGCGCAAAACTCGGACGCGCAAGCGCCGCGAGAATGCGAGCGTGTGTTTCCACGTCACCGAAGCAGCTACCGCCACCCCACTCGATTTAGGTAAGCACTCCTGCTTGTTATTGCGGAGGGCGGCCTTCAAAACTCCTCCTCGAAGGGCTCATGGGCAGACGAGGATCACATGATCATCAAGCCCAGCGCATCGTGGCACACCCGCTCGACCCTCAGCAGGTTGGCGCACATTCTCGAACGGACCGGACTCGCTTTGGTTGGGGCTGCCTGCGGGCTGTTCGTTGCCGAGGTTGGCCGCTTCATCGAGGTCATTGGCTCGGGTGAAGTCGTGTTCGCCATGATCATTTACGGGGCTACCGGCTTCTATCTCGGAATCGATCTGCCCCAGGTTCCTGCCGATTACCGCATGCATCTGCCGCTATGGCGCGGGTTGGGCAACAGTGCGGATATGGTGGAGCTGCTCACTGCGGCCGGTACCTTCATCACATCGGTGACGGCGATCACGTCAGTCTCCAGTATCATTCTGGGTGAAACCGTGCGCCCCAGGACGGCTGGCATCATCTGTTTGAGCTGGGCAATCGGCGCCACCATGCAGATCGCTGCCGGTATCATCGCGCGAATAGAGTTAGGCCGTGCCGTGAAAATGGCGAAGCTCGCGCTGTTCTCCCGGTGAAAGGTCAGGACAATCCCGGCTGACGGAGGTCGAACATGCCGCTCTATATGTATCAGGCTGCCTACACGCCGGAATCATGGGCCGCGCAAATGAAGAATCCGCAGAACCGCGTTGAATCCGTTGGACGGCAGACGACGGAGGCCGTCGGAGGAACATTGATCGGAGGTTGGTATTGCCTGGGCGAATATGACGTGATGCTGATCGCCGATGTGCCGGATATCGAGAGCATGGCGGCCATCGCCGTCGCGATTGCGGCGGGTGGCGCCATCAAGTCCAGCCAGACGACTGCATTGATGACCGGGGCGGAACTTGTGGCGGCCCTGAAGAAGTCGGAGTCCGTCGTCAAGGGTTACAAGCCCGCCCGATAGACATCGGTGGCTTCGAACGCCGCTATCGCCCTGGCGTCGCATTCACTAGCGCGAGGATCTCGTCGCCGTAATGCTCCAGCTTCTTGTCGCCGATCCCCGGGATTTCGCGGAGCTGGTCGAGCGTGGTGGGATGTTCGCTGGCGATGCCATCGATGGTGGCGTCGTGTAGCACGACATAGGCCGGGACGTTGCGCTTCTTCGCGACTTCGGAACGCCAGGCGCGTAGCACGGCGAGCAGATCGGGATTGGCGTTGTCGCTGCGCGGTGCCGCGAGATCGCCGCGGCGGGATTTGCTGCGCGGGGCGCGGCCGGTGCCGCCGGTCTCCTCGCGAAACATCAGCTCGATCTCGCCCTTCAGCACACCGCGCGCTTCTTCGGTGAGCTTCAGCGCATTGAATGCGTCCGCATCCGCATAGAGAAAGCCGCGCGCCACCAGTTGCCGCATCACGGCGCGCCATTGTTTCTCGGTGAGCTCGCCGCCGATGCCGAACACCGACAGCTTGTCATGGCCGAATTGCTTGACCTTGTCGGTGAGGCGGCCGATCAGCACGTCGACCAGATGCATGGCGCCGAATTTCTGCCCGGTGCGATAGGCGCAGGACAACAGCTTCTGCGCGGCGACGCTACCGTTCCAGACTTTCGGCGGCGAGAGGCAATTGTCGCAATTGCCGCAGCGCGTGCCGGTGGCCTCTTCGCCGAAGTAACCCAGCAGCCGCGTGCGCCGGCAATCGACGGTTTCGGCGAGGCCTACCAGCGCATCGAGCTTCCCGATCGAGACGCGCTTGAACGTCTCCGACCCCGTGGACTCGTCGATCATGCGGCGCTGCTGCACGATGTCGGAGAGACCATAGGCCATCCAGGCATTGGACGGCTTGCCGTCGCGTCCGGCGCGGCCGGTTTCCTGATAATAGGCCTCGATGCTCTTCGGCAGATCGAGATGGCAGACGAAGCGCACGTCGGGCTTGTCGATGCCCATGCCGAAGGCGACGGTGGCGACGATCACCACGCCGTCTTCATTGATGAAGCGATCCTGATTGGTCTCACGCAGGCGTGCGTCGAGCCCGGCGTGATAGGGCAGCGCGAGGATTCCGGCCTTGTTCAATGCGGCGGCGGTGTCCTCGACCTTGGCACGCGACAGGCAATAGACCACGCCGGCCTCGCCGGAATGCCGGTCGCTGATGAAAGCCTGCAACTGCTTCTGTGCGCTGGTCTTGTCGACGATCTCGTATTTGATGTTGGGCCGGTCGAAACTCGCCACGAAATTCGGTGCGTCTTCCAGGCGGAGGCGTTGCACGATCTCCTGCCGGGTCAGATCGTCGGCAGTGGCCGTCAGCGCAATGCGCGGAATGTTCGGGAACCGTTCGGCGATGACCGAGAGGCCGATATATTCGGGCCTGAAATCGTGGCCCCATTGCGCGACGCAATGCGCCTCATCGATGGCGAACAGGGCGATCTTGGCGCGGCCGAGCATCGACAGGCACCGCGGCGTGACCAGACGTTCAGGGGCGACGTAGAGAAGGTCCAGTTCTCCGGCGAGCAATTGCCGCTCGACCTCGTTGGCTTCGTCCCAAGACAGGGTGGAATTCAGCACCGCCGCCTTGACGCCCGCCTCAAGCAGGCCCGCGACCTGATCGCGCATCAGCGCAATCAAGGGCGACACGACGATACCGCAGCCCGGGCGCAGCAAGGATGGCAACTGGTAACACAGCGACTTGCCGCCGCCGGTCGGCATCAGCACCAGGCAATTGCCGCCATCGGTCACGTGGCGAACGATATCTTCCTGTGCACCGCGAAAACCCGGCAGGCCGAACACCGAATGCAGCACGGACAATGCGTCCGAGGTCTGGAACACGTCTGGCTGATTTTTCGATTGACGCGAGGCGCCGGCGGGAACGGACATGGCGCAGGTCTATTCCTGATTCGAGGGTCGCGTATATCCCGGGAAACGCGTCGTTCCCCCAGGAGAACGCGTCATTCCCGAGAGAATGCTTCATTCTCTATGGCATCGCGACGTTTCGCCTTGATCGCGCCGCTTTACCCCTGTCGATGATCCGTTCTAAGAGAATGAGTGCGCGACCGCGCCAGCGTCGCTGCAACCGGGCAAAAAGAAAAGCCGTATGCCATTCATTTTGCGAATCTTTTCTTGGCTTCTGAACCGTCGCCGCGGACCCAAGATCCGCTGGCACGCGGCCAATGAGAATGCCGCGCGCAAAGTGCGCCGGAAATTCAAAAAGGGGCCAAAGTCCGCGATCCTGTCCCATGTCATCGCGCATCGGCCGTCCGTGACGCTGGTCGGGCGGCTGCCCGCGGTCGAAATCTGGAACCTGTCAGATCCGAAGCGTGTCGCGCTGCTCTATCTGCAGCATGGCCGCCGGTTGCGGCTGCCAGCGCCAAAGGCGTTGATGGACGATGCCGTGAAGCGGGCCCGCGCCGCGGAATAGTGGACGTGGTCCACGCGGGGCCACTTGTGCCGTGTGGCGTCATGGGCTTGACGGGCCAGTTCCGAGCGGGGATGGTCGCGCCCGGGTCACTCCGTTCCACACTCAATGAAAGACTTCTGCATGATCAAGCGTCTCGGTCCCGGCAAGCGTCTCAGCCAGGCTTCCATCCATGGCAACACCGTCTATCTGGCCGGCCAGGTGCCCGATGAATATTCGGGCGACGTCAAGACGCAGACCAAGCAGGTGCTCGACAAGATCGATGCGCTCCTAAAGGAAGCCGGCACCGACAAGAACAACATCCTCAGCGCCACCGTCTGGCTGCCGAACATCAATGACCGCGATGCCATGAACACAGTGTGGGATGCCTGGGTGCCCGAAGTCGGCCCAGCGCGCGCCTGCGTCGAGTCGAAGCTCGCCGACCCCGCCATCAAGGTCGAGATCGCCGTTATCGCAGCGATTCCGTAAATCATGCCTCCCGTTGCCATTGCGGTCGCCCCCAACGGCGGCCGCAAGGTCAAGGCCGACCATCCCGCCGTGCCGCTGACGCCGGCGGAGTTGGCGGTGACGGCTGCGCATTGCCTTGAGGCAGGCGCGGCGATGATCCATGCCCATGTGCGTCATCCCGACGGCAGTCACCTGCTCGATGCGGCGGCCTATCGGGACGCCATCGCGGCGATCCGCAGCGCGGTCGGCGACAGGCTTGTCATCCAGATCACCTCCGAGGCGCTCGGCAAATACACACCGGCGCAGCAGCGCGCGGTGGTGCAGGCGGTGAAGCCGGAAGCGGCGTCGCTGGCGCTGCGCGAACTGGTGCCCGATGCCAGCGAGGAGCAGGCCTTCGCCGATCTGCTCGGCTGGATGAAGCGCGAGCGCGTGACACCGCAAATCATTCTCTACGATGCGCAGGATGCTGCGCGGCTGGCCGAGTTTCGCAAGCGCGGGCTAGTGCCGTTCGAGAAGCTGCCAGTGTTGTTCGTGCTCGGCCGTTATACGGCGGGGCAGACGTCACACCCGGCCGATCTGCTGCCGTTCGTCGTATCCGGCGCGCCAACATTCGAACACTGGAGTGTCTGCGCCTTCGGTGCGCAGGAGACGGCCTGCGTCACCGCGGGCGCATTGCTCGGCGGCCATATCCGCGTCGGCTTTGAGAACAACGAATTGCTGCCGGATGGCTGCCGCGCCAAAGGCAATCAGGATTTGGTTGCGGCGGCGCGACGCGCGATCGAGGCGGTTGGGCTGAAGGCGGCGACGGCGGATGAGCTCAGGGCCGCGACCGCGGAGCTTCCCTAACCTCTCCCCGCCTTTTGCGGGGAGAGGTCGCCGCGTCTTCGCGGCGGGTGAGGGGCGGCGCGCTGTAGTCGTCGCACAATCGCATTCACGGTTCGCACCGATCCCGACCCGATAGACCATGCGAGATGATAGGCCGTTACCTTGCCCCTCATCCTGACCTTCTCCCCGCGCAGTTCGGGGAGAAGGAGCGCACTGCCGGCGCCAGGACTACTCACTCAAACCACGGCCATTCCGCGCCGCCATCATGTGTGACGGCGCCGCCGGGGGCCTGTCCGACGAGCTTGGCATATTTCGCCAGCGCACCGGCGCGGTGACGCGGCGGGCGCTGGGTCCATGCGGCCTTGCGTGCGGCGAATTCGGTATCACTGATCATCAGATCCAGTCGCCGCGCCGGCGCGTCGATGCGGATCTTGTCACCATCGCGCACCAGCGCGAGTGGGCCGCCGATATAGGCTTCCGGCGAGACATAGCCGATGCACATGCCGCGCGTGGCGCCAGAGAAGCGCCCGTCGGTGATCAGCGCGACCTTCTCGCCCATGCCCTGGCCGTAGATGAGCGCGGTGACCCCGAGCATCTCGCGCATGCCGGGGCCGCCGACCGGGCCTTCGTTGCGGATGATGAGCACGTCGCCTTCCTTGTAGTTCTGGTCCTTTACCGCGGCGACGCAGCTTTCTTCGTCTTCGAACACGCGCGCCGTGCCCTCGAACACCGTCTTCTTCAGACCGGCGACCTTGATCACCGCACCATCGGGGGACAGGTTGCCCTTCAACACCGCGACGCCGCCATCGGGCATGATCGGCTTTGCTGAGGAGTAGATGATCTCGCCATCGGCCTTGTTGGCGTTGCCGTATTCTTCCGCGATGGTTCGGCCGGTGATGGTCAGGCACGAACCGTCGATATGGCCGCTCTCGACCAGTGCACGAATGACGACCGCCGTACCGCCGATATCGTAGACATCCTTGGCCACATATTTGCCGCCCGGCCGCAGATTGCCGATCAGCGGCGTGCGCGCGAAGACTTCACCGACATCGTCGATGGTAAATTTGATACCGGCCTCGTTGGCGATGGCCGGCAGATGCAATGCGGCATTGGTCGAGCCGCCCGTGGCGGCGACGATGGCCGCGCCGTTCTCCAGCGATTTGCGGGTGACGATGTCGCGCGGCAACGGGCCGCTCTTGCGCAGCATCTCCATCACCAGACGTCCGGCGCGCCGCGCGAATTGCGCGCGTTCGGCATAGACGCCGGGGATCATCGAGACGTTGGGCATGGTGATCCCCAGCGCCTCGGAGACCATCGCCATCGTATTGGCGGTGAACTGGCCCGCACAGGCGCCGATGGTTGGCAGGCACGCGCGCTCGATGGCCTCCAGCTCCTGCTTGTCGATGTCGCCGGTCATGAAGGCGCCGACGGCTTCATAGGAATCCAGCGCAGTCAGCGTCTTGCCCTTGTGTAATCCCGGCAGCGCGCTGCCGCCATAGATGAAGATCGACGGCACATTGCAACGGACCATGCCCATGATGACGCCGGGCAACGTCTTGTCGCAGCCACCGAAGCCGATCAGTGCGTCGTAAGCGAGGCCGTGCATCACGGCTTCGATACTGTCGGCGATGATTTCGCGCGACAGCAGCGAGAACTTCATGCCCTCATGGTTCATGCTGATGGCATCGGAGACCGAGATGGTCGAGAACTCGCGCGGCGTGCCGCCGGCTTCGGAAATACCGGTCTTGGCGGCGTCGACCTGAAAGTCATGGGTCATGTTGCAGGGCGTCTGCTCGCCCTTCATCGACACCACGCCGATCATGGGTTTTGCGATCGCCTCGTCGTCGAGGCCCATGGCGCGCATGAAAGCGCGGTGCGGGGCACGGTCGAGGCCGTCGGTGGTGACGCGGGATCGCAATTTCTTCATGGGGCGTATCTTTCCGTTTCTTGGTCTTGTCGTCCAATGCATTGAGGCCACGCCGTGGGCGTGGCCTCAGGACATCATACAATGAGATGTCGCGTCTTGCTCTACTGGATCGGCGCCACGATGGTCGGGTGCTTGAACTGCATCGCGTCCATCTTCGGCAGCATGCCGGCCTCGGTATAGATATCGAGCATCTTCTGCATGGCGGGGAAGTTCGGTGCTGCGCCCGGGTCGCGGGCGAAGTCGTTCTCCTTCAGCAGATAGGTTTCCAGCACCGGGATCGGCGCCTTCATGACTTCGTTGACGACCTTCAGCGTTTCCTCGCGGTTGGCCAACGCTTTCTTCATGCCAAGGGTGATGTCGGCGACATAGGCCTTGGCGAGTTCGGGATTCTTGTCGACGAAATCGGCGCGGCAGGCTTCAAGGATATGCACGATGTTCGGCATCGCTTCGTTCAGCGAGAACAGCTTGCGCGTGCCGCCCTTAGCTTCCATGCGCGCGGCAAATGGCTGGTTCATGTTGATCGCGTCGACGCGGCCCTGGCGCAGCGCATCCTCGGAAGCTGCGAAGCCGATCTCGATCAGCTTGACGTCCTTCTCGGGATCGACGCCGGCGCCCTTCAGCAGCATCTTGAACGGCCCGTAGGTGCCGCCGCCAATGACGGAAATGCCGACATTCTTGCCCTTGAGATCGGCGATGGTCTTGATCGGCGAGTCATCCTTCACGGCCCAGTAGACCGAGAAGCTGCCGGGCTTTTCCGACACGTGCTGCGCGACGATATAGGCCTTGAGGTTGCCGCCGTTGACGCCGTTGGCGAGCGACAGCACGCCCTGGGTGGCGCAATCCAGCGCGCCGGCGGCGAGCGCCTGCGTCATCGGCGAGGTGCCCTGAAACTGGGTCCATTCGATATTGTAGGTCTTGCCGAGATTGGTGAACTCGGTCGGGCGCTTCATCATCCAGTATTTGGATTCTTCGGCCGGAATGGTCCAGCCGACCTTGATGGTCGGAATCGTCTGCGCCTGTGCCGCACCCGACAGCGCCCCCGCCGCGAGAGTCGCCGCCATCAGCCACTTCGAAGAACCCAGCTTCATGCCCGCTCACTCCGTTTGATGATGGCCAGACACGGCCAAAAGAAAAGCCCCACTGTCTTGAAGCCTTTCATGCTTCAAATATTCTGGCAAGCGAGGTGCGTGCCCAACATTCATTCGTGCTGTGGCGCAACATTTGGCAGTTGCGCAGGCGCTGATATCATCGTTGCTGCGGCTGCGGACGCAGCGTAGATAGCTCGCAGATGCGAGCAGCGTGGCTCGGCGGCAGAAGGACAACGGCGTCAAAATGGTGGATACAGCGGGCGGCAAAGAGAAGCTCGGTTACCTCGGCCTCGGCCTGATGGGACTGCCGATGACCAAACGGTTGCTGGGCGCCGGTTACGATGTGGCCGTCTGGAATCGCTCGCCCGGCAAGGCCAATGCTCTGGTGGAGGCCGGTGCGAAAGCAGCCGCCAGTCCACGTGATGTCGTCGCTCATGCCAGCATCGTCTTCATGTGCCTCACCGATGCATCGGCGGTGGAGGAGGTCGTGTTTGGCGACAACGGCCTGTCCGGCGCCGATGGCAACGGCAAGCTCGTCGTCGATTTCTCCTCGATCCATCCGGACAAGACGAAGTCCATCGCGGCGCGGCTGAAGGCGGCGAACGGCATGGGCTGGATTGATGCGCCGGTGTCGGGCGGCACCAAGGGCGCTGAGGAAGCCACGCTGGCCATCATGGCCGGCGGCACCGCCGCCGATGTCGAACGTATCAGGCCTTATATTCTGGCGATGGCGCGCAACTTCACGCATATGGGGCCGACCGGCGCCGGGCAGATGACCAAACTCTGCAACCAGGTGATCGTCGGCTGCGCCATGGCGGTGCTGGCCGAAGCGACGCGGCTTGCCGTGAATGCCGGCATCGACGCCAAGCGTCTGCCGGAGGCGCTGGCGGGCGGTTTTGCAGACTCGATCCCGCTGCAATTGTTCGTGCCGCGCATGGCGCAGGGCATTCATTCGCCGCCGCTCGGCCACATCCATACGATGCTCAAGGATCTCGATACGGTCGTCGCCGTGGCGCAGGACACATCGACGCCGGTGCCGATGGCGGCGCTCGCGGCGCAGATCTTCCGCATGGGCAAGGCGGTGCGCGGCGCCGATGCCGACGCGCTGGAGATCTACAAGCTGTCGGCACCCAAAGAGTGAAGATCAAGGAATGAAGGTTCTGGTGATTGGCGCGGCCGGCATGATCGGCCGCAAGCTGTGTGAGCGGCTGCTGAAGGACGGTCATGTCGGCGGTGGGGAAATCGGCGATCTGGCGATGGCCGATGCGATCCCCAGCGATCTGGTCGGCGCGCGCAGCATCATGGTCGATCTCGCAAAACCGGATGCGCCCGCAGCACTGCTGGCGTCAAAGCCCGACCTGATCTTCCATCTTGCTGCGGTCGTCTCAGGCGAAGCCGAGCAGAATTTTGACAAGGGCTACGCGGTCAATCTCGACGGCACGCGCAATCTGTTCGAGGCGATCCGCGCGATGGGGGGCGGTTATCGCCCTCGCATCGTCTACACCTCGTCAATCGCGACCTTCGGCGCGCCCTATAACGGGCCGATCGCCGACGTTTTTTTTCATACGCCGCTGTCGAGCTACGGGACGCAGAAGGCGATCTGCGAATTGCTGCTGGCGGATTATACGCGGCGCGGCTTCTTCGACGGCATCGGAATTCGCCTGCCGAATATCTGCGTACGGCCGGGCAAGCCCAATGCGGCTGCGTCGGGTTTCTTCTCCAATATCATTCGCGAGCCGCTGGCCGGGCGTGAGGCGGTGCTGCCGGTAACCGACGATGTAGGTCAGACCCATGCCAGTCCGCGCGCAACGACGGAATTCCTGCTTCATGGTGCGACGCTCGACAGCGCCAAGCTCGGCGCACGCCGCACGGTGATGATGCCCGGCGTACGGGCATCGGTCGCCGACATGATCGCGGCGCTACGTCGTGTGGCAGGTGACAGTGTTGTGACACGCATCAAGCATGTGCCAGATCCCGCCACTATGGCGATGGTTGCCGGATGGCCCACGATGTTCGATACCAAACGTGCGCTGGCGCTAGGCTTTCAGGCGGAACAGAGTTTCGATTCCATCATTCATGCTCATATCGAGGATGACCTCGATGGCGTCTTTGTGCGTTAGCGGTTAAGGACAATCATGGCGCGCGATATCATCATGGCGGCGGGAGGCATTGTCGTGCGGCGGGGCGAGACGCCGCTGTTCGCTGTGGTGTGCCTGCGCAAGCGCGGCGACTGGGTGCTTCCAAAAGGCAAGCTCGACAATGGCGAGACGCCGCGTGATGCGGCCGAGCGCGAGGTGCTGGAAGAGACCGGTCATGCTGCGTCGGTGCATGACTATCTCGGTGCGCTGGCCTATCCGCTCGGCGAACGGACCAAGGTCGTGCATTTCTGGCATATGGAGGCCGCGCCCGCGCCGTCACGCAAGCTGATGAAGGATATCAGCGAAGTCGCGTGGTTGCCATTTGACGCCGCCCTGGCGCGGCTGACGCGCAGCCATGAACATGCGTTCCTCGCGCAGGTCGGGCCCATGGCGCTGGCGGCAGCAAGGGCAGCGCCGGTCGTGGATGGCGAGCCGGTGCGGCCAATTGCCGTGGGGCCTGTCGCCGTGCGACGTGACACGGGGTTCTTCGCGAAGATCCGGAACTGGTTGAACGGGTAAGTTCTCTCGTTGCAGCGATGGCTGAAGCGGCGGGCTCAGTGCGTGTTGGTCGCATCATCGAAGCGCAGCACATTGCCGAACGGGTCGGTGATCTTTGGGCCCCTATCGGTCGGACTCGGGCGCGCGAAGCGGGCCTGCTTGTCATGCAGCTCCTTTGCGAAAGCCGCGATATTGCTGCCGCGGATATAGACCACGGTGCCCGGCGTGCCGTCGCCATAGTGTTCGCTGAGATGCAGCTTCACGCCGCCGAGCGATACCTGCATGTAGAGCGGGGAGTCCGGCTCGTAACGATGTTCCCAGTCGATCGCAAAGCCGAGGAAGTCGACATAGAACTCCTTCGCTTTAGCAATGTCATAGATGCGCAGAACCGGAATTGCCGGTTCGAAAGTGACGTCGGTCATCGCTGTCTCCCGCTCGTGGCGTAGGGGAGATTATCGCAGCGAAGTCGTCATTGACTAGATCGTGCGGCTAGGCGCCGCGCATGATCACGCCGTACCAGCCGAGACCTTTGTAAGTCTCATAGCCCGGTGTGGCATGGAAGGCGACGAGGCCGCCCGAACGGTCGTGATAGAAGCCGCTGCGGCGGCCGTTCAAGGCCAGCGGGATGCGTTCGGTGAGCAGGCCCTGGCCGTCGGACGAGGCGATGACGCGCAGGTTCGAATCCACCAGCAGCACGCGCGTCTTGTCGTCGTCGACGCGAACGCCCTCGACGATGGCGCGCGCCTGAGCTTCCCAGTCGAAATGAATCGCGAGCACGCCGATGGCGCGGCCATTGGCCTTGCCGCCTTCGCGCACGCTGGCGCAATAGGTCGCGACCTGCGCATTGTTCAGGAGCGGCTGGCGCTCGACGTCGCCCGCGGTGTAGTCGTCGCCGGAGCGCAGCGTACGGGCATCGCGAAACCAGGCGGTGCCGGCGATGTTCTGGCCCGTCACATTGAAACGATCGCCACGGCCACTGGCGATGACGTTGCCCTGCATGTCGCACAGCCAGAGATCGAGATAGACGGTGTAGGCGCCGAGGATCACGGCGAGCCGCTCCGATACATGGGCGACGGTGGCGTCGCTCGGTGCGGCCGCGCAGTCGACGACGGCGGAGTCGGTCGCCCACCAGCGGACGTCGCAGGTCCGCTCATAGAGATTGCGGTCGATCAGCTCGATGGCATTCAGCGACAGGTCGACCATGCGTTCGCCGCGCGAGCGTTCGGTCATCTTCTCGATCGACGCCATCAGGCTGCCGGTGCGGGCTGTGAGCTGGGATTCCAGATCGCGCGCGATGGTCTCGACCTGCTGGCCGACATTACGCACTTCCTGCGCGACGACGGCGAAGCCCGCGCCCTGCGCGCCGGCGCGCGAGCTTTCGATCAGCGCGTTCAGCGCCAGCATCTTCATCTGGTTGGTGATGTGCTGGATCGACCTGGTCTTTTCGCAGGCGATCTCGTTGACCTCGGCGGTCAACCGCCCGATCAGCGCGGAGATATCGGAGCTATCGTCGTTCTCTCCGGTTGCATTGGCATGCGCAGAATGACTGCTGCGGTTCATTGCCAAGACCATCGTCGTATCCCCGTTGACAGCAATCAGTTACCTCCCCGTTATTGCCCGGTCATGGTTAATCGTGGCTTAATTTTCCGTGTGCCGGGTTCCGCCGACTTGCACGAATAAGCGGCAGGAGTGCGCAACAGCCACTATCTCATTGTGTCTGGTCATGCGCGGCCGCATCCGCAGGACGTTCGATGCCCCCTAACGGTACAAATTAGGGCGTCATTAGTGATGCTTATGCACGCGCGCCCGATTATTCTGACGAACAACGCGATATCAACCACACTCGTGCAGGCTCAAGGCTTCATAGGCCGAGCCATTGTGATGAGCGTTCTCGAAGACCTGACCGGTGCGACCACGTCGGAACTGTCCGACGAATTGATCTTCCAGATCGCCTCGGCGTCCAGCCCCGAGCAGCGCAAATACGCGGCTGACCTGTTCCGGTATTTCGCCAAACAGCTCGAATTCGAATCTTATCGGCGCGGGCAGCAGAGCATGGCCGTTCCACAGCTTCCGTCGCCGGCCATGATTATCGACGCGACGCCCGAACAGGACGAAGCGCCCACGATCCAGCCGTCGGATGACCCTGGCGATGACCCGTCCGTCGGTCTGATCCCGCCGGTGAGCTGGCAGGATTGACGGCGGCGCGACAGTTTTACGTCAGATCCGTTGCTTCCTACCGATTGGCTTAACCATTCGCAGGCCAAATGAGTCGCGAGTGATTCGAGCGTTGCAATCGTGAAGAGCGGGCGTGCCAGTGAGTGTAGTTATCCCTTTCCCCATGCGTGTAGCGGCCCCCCAGGCCGATGAGTGCGAAATCGATCTGCTGAGCGCCGTCGATCTGGCGATCCGCGATCTCCGCGAAATCTCCCAGACCGCGAACGACATCGCGCAGGCGCGTGCGCGTGAATGCCTGGCCATGCTGGAAAGCGCCTATCACGGTGCGCTGCAGGGCTGACGCATTCTGAGTGCGCCGACAGGAGATCAGCGATGCTGTTTCTGGTGATCTCGAATCCGCGCGCTGATCGTCCGTCCGACATGGCGGCCGCGCGTCAGAGCTTCTGGCCGTGGATGGCGGGGTATCAGGCGTCGGGCATCTGCCAGCACATCTATCCCCGCGTCGGCCGCGGCGTGGTTGCGGTGTTCAAGGTCGAGAGTAACGACGTGCTGCATCGCATCCTCAACGAATGGGCCGATATCATTCCGGCTCAGTTCGAGGTCTATCCGCTGGTCGATCTCGATGCGACCACGGCTCTGCTCGCATCGCAGGTCGCTGCTTCAAAGTAGCGTCGCGAGTTTCAGTTCCCGATCAGCCTTTTCGCGCGGAAACCATCGGTTTGCACCATGGACTCGGCAAATCCGCGTCGCTATATGCGTGATCTCTCCCTTACCAGTATCGGGCACTTTTCATGACGACCACTGACACCGCTGCACCCGTTTCCCAGCCGTTCCAGGCCGAAGTCGCCGAATTGCTGAACCTGATGGTTCACTCGGTCTATTCCGAGACCGACATTTTTCTGCGCGAACTGGTCTCCAATGCGTCCGATGCCTGCGACAAGCTGCGCTATGAGGCGATCGCCAATCCGCAGCTGATCCCCGACGGTCAGTCGCCCAACATCACCATCATTCCGGACAAGGCGGCGGGCACGCTGTCGATCGTCGATACCGGTATCGGCATGGATCGCCAGGAACTGATCGACAACCTAGGGACCATCGCGAAATCCGGCACCAAGTCATTCCTGTCGCGCCTGACCGAAGCCAAGGATGGCTCCAACCTGATCGGCCAATTCGGCGTCGGCTTCTATGCGGCCTTCATGGTGGCGGAGAAGATCGTCGTCACCAGCCACCGTGCCGGTACTCATGACGCCTTCACCTGGACCTCGACCGGCGGTGCCGGTTTCGAGATCGGCCAGGTCAGTGACGGCATGAGCGTGCCGACCGGCACGTCGATCGTGCTGCATCTGAAAGACGACGCGAAGAAATATCTCGAGACCTATGAGATCGAGCGCATTGTCGGCGCCTATTCGGACAACATCCAGTTTCCGATCATGCTCAAGGACGGCGACGCCGAGCCGCGGCAGATCAATTCGGCCAGCGCGCTGTGGCAGCGCTCCAAGTCCGAACTGACGCCGGAGGATTACAGCGCGGCTTACAAGTCCATCGCGCATGCCTATGACGAACCGGCGATGACGCTACATTACCGTGCCGAGGGCCGCTATTCCTATGCGGTGCTGCTGTTCGCGCCATCGCAGAAGCCGTTCGACCTGTTTGAGCCGAACCGCAAGGGCCATGTGAAGCTCTATGTGCGCCGCGTCTTCATCACCAACGATGCGGACCTGTTGCCGTCCTATCTGCGCTTCATCCGCGGCGTCATCGATGCCGAGGATCTGCCGCTGAACCTCTCCCGGGAGATGCTGCAGAACAATCCGCAGCTCGCGCAAATCAGGAAGGCCGTGGCGACCCGCGTGATCGGCGAGCTGGAGACGCTGAGCGAGAAGGATGCCGAGACCTTCACCAAGATCTGGGACGCGTTCGGTCCGGTGATCAAGGAAGGCATCTATGAGGATTTCGAGCGCCGCGAGAAGCTGCTGGCACTGTCGCGTTTCACCACGACCTCGGGCGAGAAGCGTTCGCTGAAGGATTATGTCGCCGACCTGAAGCCGAACCAGACCGAAATCTATTATCTCGCCGGCGACAGCCTCGATCGCCTGAAGTCGAATCCGAAGCTGGAAGCCGCCAAGTCACGCGGCATCGAAGTGTTGCTGTTGACCGACGCGGTCGATGCGTTCTGGAGCTCGGCGCCGCTCGATTTCGACGGCAAGCCGCTGAAGTCGCTGAGCCAGGGCGAGGTCAATCTCGATCTGATCCCGCGCATTGATGAAGACGCGACCAAGGACGAGCTGAAGACCGAGACCGACGAGGCCGGGACCATCGCCGTCATCAAGGATGCGCTCGGCGAGCGCGTTTCGGACGTGAAGGTCTCGACGCGTCTGACCACGTCGGCGTCGTGTCTCGTGGCCGGCGGCGCCGGTCCGGATCGCGAGCTCGAGCGCATGCTGGCGATGCAGAATCGCGGCAGCGTCACCAAGCCGATCCTCGAGATCAATCTGCGCCATCCGCTGGTGGCGAAGATCGCCGGTGCGGACAAAGCGGCGGGCGGCGAGGCGTCCGACATCGCGTTCCTGCTGCTCGAGCAGGCGCAGATCCTCGACGGCGAATTGCCGGAAGATCCGGCCGCGTTTGCGAGCCGTCTCAACCGGTTGGTGCTGCGCGGTTTGTGATCGCCGACCGTTCACGGCGCGGGGCATTCGTCCCCCGCGCTTTTGATGCCAAGGAACTCCACCCATGAGCACTGTCTTCGAGAAACTCATCGCGAAATACGCCGAGCGCGGCGATTTCGAGCGCCTGCAGGGTTATCGGGACGATCGCCTGGCCATCCTGAAGAGCATTCAGGACGGTACATACGAGAAGATGCACCTGATCTCCGACACCGATCCTGTCTCGATGGTCGCGGAGATCGAGCGGGAACTCGCCTGTATCGATGCTGCGCTGAAAAAGCGGATGCAGTGACCGCGCGCGTGCGTTGCAGCAATCGTCGTTGGGCGTGGTCTTGAACTAGCGCAAGGCTGATCTGCACATTTCGGCTAAGTCGAAAGATTATCTGGTTCGTCCCGAGCTTCTCACATAGCGTGCGCCCAAATTAAAAACTTGGGAGGCATTGATGAAGTTTGGACTGTTGTCGACGGCTGCGCTGTGCGGTCTTTTCCTGGCCGCGCCGGCCTCGGCGCAAGGCGTCAAGATCGGCATTCTCAACGATCAGTCCGGTGTCTATGCCGATTACGGCGGCAAATATTCGGTCGAAGCCGCCAAGATGGCGATCGAGGATTTCGGCGGCGAGGTGCTCGGCAAGAAGATCGAACTGGTCACCGCGGACCACCAGAACAAGCCTGATCTCGCCGTCTCGATCGCGCGGCGCTGGTATGACGTCGAAGGCGTCGACATGATCACTGAATTGACCACCTCGTCGGTAGCGCTCGCGGTGCAGGAGCTCTCCAATCAGGAGAAGAAGATCGATATCGTGGTCGGCGCGGCCTCGTCGCGCGTTACCGGCGATGCCTGCACGCCCTATGGCTTCCACTGGTCGTTCGATACACGCGCCTTGGGCGTTGGCACCGGCGGCGCGCTGACCGAAGCTGGCGGCGATACCTGGTTCTTTCTCACGGCAGACTATGCCTTCGGCTATTCGCTGGAGAAGGACACCGGCGACATCGTGAAGGCAAAGGGCGGCAAGGTGCTCGGCGCCGTTCGCCATCCGCTGAACTCGTCTGACTTCTCGTCGTTCCTGCTGCAGGCGCAGGCGTCCAAGGCAAAGGTCATCGGCCTTGCCAATGCCGGCCTCGACACCACCAACGCCGTGAAGCAGGCGGCTGAATTCGGCATCGTCGCCGGCGGCCAGAAGCTCGCCGGTCTCCTGCTGACGCTGGCCGAAGTCAACGGCCTCGGCCTGCAGGCGGCGCAAGGCCTGGTGCTGACGGAATCTTTCTACTGGGATCGCGACGACAAATCGCGTGAGTTCGCCGATCGCTTCTTCAAGCGCACCCAGCGCATGCCGAACATGATCCAGGCCGGCACCTATTCGTCGACGCTGTCTTATCTGAAGGCAGTCAAGGCGGCAGGCACCAAGGACTCCGAAGCTGTCGCGAAGAAGCTGAAGGAACTTCCGGTCGATGACGCCTTCGCCCAGGGCGGCAAGGTGCTCGCCAATGGCCGCATGGTGAAGGACCTCTATCTGTTCGAGGTCAAGAAGCCGTCGGAATCGAAGAAGCCATGGGATTACTACAAGCAGCTCGCCGTGGTGCCCGGCGACAAGGCCTATCCGACCGCGGCCGAGAGCGGATGCCCGCTGACGAAGTAAGCTTCGCTTCCTTAACCTCTCCCCGCTTGCGGGGAGAGGTCGGAGTCGACGCGAAGCGACGGCTCCGGGTGAGGGGCAAGGTACGGCGTTCGCCGCAAGCTCGTATTCGCGGATCGGATGATGATGCGATCAGAGAGTTGGGTGATCGGGTAGGCAGTGTGCCATGCCCCTCACCCGACCGTCTTCGCTGCGCTTCGCCGGTCGACCTCTCCCCGCAAAGGGCGGGGAGAGGTTAGGTAACAGCCTCAATATCCCGTCATTTCCAGATAGCCTGTACCGCTGTGGCTGCCGGTGAAGCTCACCGGCCCTTCCCAATAGGGGAAGCTCGTCGTCATCCAGCTCCTGGTATTCAGCGGCGAGGTCGCGATCTGCAATCCGCGCGATGCGATCGATACCTTCCATGACGTCGGGATCCTGCGGCCGGCGATCTCCGTCATGACCGTCGGCGTCATATCTATAGCGCCTGAGGCAAGCTGTTCGGATTTTCCGTCCGCGGTGATCCAGTTGCCGGCAAAATAATGCGCGCCATCCTTCTGCCGGAGACGAAACAGCATCAGCTTTGCGTTATCGGGCAGATGCAGCGAGAACCAGTCCCAGCCGGTTTGGTCGGAAGCGAGCGGCTGGCTCGAATATTCCCTGTCCATCCAGGCGTGGCCGGTGACGGCAATCTCCTTGCCGTCGATGGTCAGCACGCCCGATGCGGTGAAATAGGGCTGGCTGTAGTAATACGACGCTTGCCCACGTTCCGACTTGCGGCTGAAGCCGTTGTCGCCCTGCAGCACCAGCGGCTGCTGCGCAGTGAGCCGGAGCCGGTAGCTGAAATCCGCTGACGAAGCGGACACGTCGAGCGGCGCAATCGACACGTCGTCGAAGTTCTCAAGCCCACGGATCTCCCATGCATCGATCCATGCCCGGAACGGCGTCGCAGTCACGCCGGCCTGGCCGATGCCGCCGCGGGCAAAGGTTTCTGTCGCATGATGCGACTTTGCAGATGTCACCGCCGCGTGGCCCATCCAGATCTGCGGCGTCGCCCAGCCATCGTCTGGCGCGCCCGCCGCCATCGCCTGACGAAACAGCGTCCACTGCGCGCCATAGGCATTGCCTGATGCATCCGTGAGATTGGCGGTGAGGTACCACCATTCGATGCGATAATCCGGATGCGGGCCGTGATCAGCCGGAAAGGTGAGGGGGCGGCCCGGAACGACAGCCGCAAAACCTTCGGCGTCGCGGCCGAGGCCGGCAAAGCCCTGGGCGAATGCGCGTGAACCGCCGAGGCCGAGCAATGCGGCGGCGCCGATCAAGCTGCGACGTGTGAGCAAGCTATCGCTCATTGGCGAACACTTTCACCAGCGTGGCCGGTTGCATGCGCAGCAGTTTCAGGATCGGTAGCAGAGCTGCGAGCAGCGAGGCCAACATGGCAACGCCGAGCAACTGGACCAGTTGCAGCGGAAACACATGGAACGGAAGTCGCCAGCCAAAGGCCTTCACATTGACGATAGCGATGAGGCACCACGCCACCAGCAGCCCGAGCGGCAGCGCCAGCAGTGAGGTAATCAAGGCAACCGACAGTGTCTTCAACAGCTCGATACCGGCAAGGCGGCGACGTGTGATGCCAATGGCCCAGAGGGGCGCGAGTTGGGGCAGGCGCGAATTGCTCAGCGTGAGCAGGCTGGTGAGCAACGCGACGCCTGCAACGCCAAGCGTAAAGGCATTGAGCGCTGCGGTGACCGCGAAAGTGCGGTTGAAGATTGCCCGTGACTCCGATTTCACCGTCGTCTGATCGGCGAGGTTGCGGCCGTCGAGACCGAAGCGCGTGCGGATGGCGTCGATCAGCCCGGGCACATCCGCAGGTGCGACGCGCAGGCCCATGCGGGTCTGCGAAATGTCAGGGAAATGTCTGACCAGCGCATCGATATTCACGCCGATCTGGCTTTTGGGATTGCCGTAATCCGCATACACGGCAACAACGTCCATCGGCCATGTACCGGTCGGCGTCGGCACGTCCAGACGATCGCCGAGTTTGAGCTTCATGCGCAGCGAGAGTTGTTCGCTGATGAGCGCGCCGTCGCCGGTGCGCACGCGATCCCATGCATCGCTGGTGGAATCCAGCAGCGGCCATTGATCGCGATAGGTGGCGTGATCGGCGAAGCCGAGAAGCTCGATCGGCGCACCGTTGAACTGCACGTCAGTGCGGCTGCCGGGCAGAACTGCCTGCACGTCGGGGCGCGTCTTCAGCCAGGTCTTGATCTCGATTGCCTGCTTCTCGCTTGCCGCATTCAGATAGATCTCGGACGCCAGCCGCCCGTCGAGCCATCCCGTAAAGGTCCGGCTGAAACTCTCCACCATGGTGCCGACGCCGACATTGACGGCGAGCGCCAGCAGCAGCGCCATCAGCGCCAGCGACAGGCCGGAGAGTTGCAGCCGGCTGTCGGCCCAGAACCATGTGACGAGTGGCCGTCGCGTGCTGCGTTCACCGCCGGCAAGGACGATACCGAGGATGACCGGCAATGCGAGCGCTGCGCCGAGCAGCAATGCGGCAAGCACGAAGAAGCCAGCAATCAGTGAATCGCCAAACCAGAGCGCAAGTCCGGCAGCGATGAACACGAGCAATGCGCCCGCGCCTTGCAGCCGCAGCCAGCGATGCTGTGCCTGTTGCCAGGCATAGGGCTGTGCGGTGGCGAGCAAGGGCAGGCGGACAGCTTTCAGCAGGCTCGATGTCGCTGCCAGCAGTGCGCCGATCACGGAAATCGCGAGACCCGCGAACCACCATTCGGGTTTGAGTGTGAGTTGTCCCGGGATCTGCGCGCCATAGAGACCGCGCAGGCTGGCCGCAACGTCGGGCAGCAGCGATGCAGCGATGAAATAGCCGCAGACGAGACCGATGACGCCGGCGATCAGCGCGATGCTGACAAGCTCCAGCACCAGCACGCTGTTGAGCTGCCGCGTCGAGACGCCGCAGGCTCGCAGGGTGCGCAGCATCGGCAGGCGCTGTTCGAAGCCGAGGCCGATGGCCGAATTGACGATGAACAGCCCGACGAAGAAGGATAGCAGGCCGAAGGCGGTGAGATTGAGATGGAAACTGTCGGTGAGACGTTCGAGGTCGGTCTCTGCATCGGGCTGCACCAGCCGCAACCGATCGACGGCGACGCTTTCAAGCGAAGCGCGGGGACCCTTGGCGCTGCCGATCAGCAGGCGCGAGATCTGGTCCGGCATTTTCAGGAGTTTCTGGGCGATGCCGATATCGACCACCAGGACGCCGGGTGCGAGCTGCGGCTGCAGTTTCAACGGCGGCAGCAGGGCTCCGTCATTGAGCGCAGGCGTCGCGCCCTCGGCGAGGCCGAGGCTGGCCAGCGTTTCCGGCGCGACCAGCACCTGCCCGGGCGGTGTGAGAAAGGCCTGCGCGCCGGTCCTGCCGATCTCCGTCGCAGCGCTGGCTTCGACAGGCATGGTCACCGGCTCGATGCCGAGCAGGCGCACGGAGCGGCCGCCGATTTGCACGCGGCCTTCGACGACGGGCGAGACCGGCCAGCCGGCGCGGCGCAGATCGACAAAGAGCTGTTGTGAAAACGCGCCGCCATTGGTTGCGACCAGCATCGGCGTGCGCGTGCCGCCGAAGGCGGCGGCGGCGCGGTCATAGCTGGTGCGCGCCTGCTGGTTGAGCGCCTGTACGCCGCTCCACAATGCGGTGGCGGCGATCAGGCCGATCAGGAGCGTGGCGAACTGCATCGGATGCCGGCGCCAGTGGCTGAGTAGCACCGCAAGGATCCAGAGCGCGCGTCTCACGCGATCAATCCGGCATGAAGGTGGATGCGGCGATCCAGCGTGGCCGCGAGACGCTCGCTATGGGTCACCATCAGGAAACCGCAGCCGGTGCGGGTGACGAGATCGCGCGCCAGTTTCAGCACCTCGTCGGCAGTGTCTTCGTCGAGATTGCCGGTGGGTTCGTCGGCGAGCAGCAGCAGCGGTTTCGAGGCCAGCGCACGACCGATGGCGACGCGTTGCTGCTGGCCGCCGGAGAGTTGTTCGGGATAGCGCTTGAGCAGCGCGCCGAGGCCGAGGCGTTCAGTGAGCTCGTTTTGCCAGGCTGCGTCATGCTTGCCGGAGATGCGCGATTGAAACGCCAGATTGTCTGCCACCGACAGCGACGGGATCAGGTTGAACTGCTGGAACACGAGGCCGAGCTGGTCGCGGCGCAGCGCGGCGCGGGCGGAATCTTGGAGCCCGGTGACGATGATATCGCCGAGTTGGATCTCGCCGCTGTCGGCTTCATCGAGGCCGGCGATCAGATGCAGCAGCGTGCTCTTGCCGCTGCCGGATTCGCCGGTCAGCGCCACGCTCTCGCCTGCGGCAACGCTGAGATCGACGCAGCGCAGAACGTCGACCTGTTCCTGGGCTGAGCGATAGGATTTGGTGAGATGGCGAACCGTGAGCATGCGGCGCCAGCATAGCAGAAGCACATCGCCTGCGCGATGACGCCAGCGTTACCGCTTGCGTTCCGATACCAGCGCCAGCAGCACTGTCGCCGCCATGAAGCAGGCGGACGCGCCGAACACCCAATGGGGCAAGGCATGGTCCATGAACCAGCCGAACAGGATGGGGCTGATGATGCCGCCGAAATTGAAGCCGGTGGAGACGATGCCGAAAGCGCGGCCGGCAGCGCCAGGAGGGGCCGCCTCGCGCACCAGCATGTCGCGCGACGGCGTCAGCACGCCGCCGAGGAAGCCCGCGGTGGTCATGGCTGCGACGATCACCGGCGTCGGCAGCGTGAACACCGCGATGGCACAGATGATGGCGGCATTGATCGTGAAGCACACGGCGGCGACGCGGCTGTGATGCTGGGTGCGATCGGCCAGCCAGCCGCCGGCAAGCACGCCGACGGCGCTGGCGGCGAGGAAAGCCGTGAGCGCGATATTCGCCGATGACAGCGATGTGCCGTAGCCGTTCATCAGCGCGACGATGCCGAAACTGTTGATACCGTTCTGTGACAGCGACAGCAGCGTGAAGAACAGTGTCAGCATCAGGATCGCCGGGGTCATCATGCTGACCTTCGGCGACTCGGCGCCCTTGGCGTCATCGCCATCAGCCATCGCGCCGGCATCGGGAATGCCGACCACGATCAGCATCAGTGCGATCGCCACGCCGATGGCGCCCGCGACGATCAGCGCGCCCTGGCCACCGATACCGACCAGCAGTGCCGCCATCAAGGGAGGCGCGACCGCGCCGCCGACGAAGCCTGCGAATGTATGAATCGAGAATGCGCGGCCCATCTTCGACTCGTCCATATGCGCGGCGAGGATGGCGTAGTCGGCCGGGTGATAGACGCTGTTGGCGAGGCCAAGCAGCGCGGCGCAGATAATCAGCGCGGGGTAGCTCAGCAACAGGCCGAGCGCGATCAGCGCACAGCCGCCGAGCATGACGCCGAGGATCAGGATCTTGCGCGCGCCGATGCGGTCGACGAGATAGCCGATCGGCGCCTGGGTGAGGCCGGAGACGACAGCGAACGTGGTAAGGGCAAAGCCGAGCTCGATATAGCCGACGCCGAGCTTCTCTTTCAGGAAGGGAAACAGCATTGGCAGCACGAAGATGTGGAAGTGACTGACCCAATGCGCAGTGGAAATCGCCGTCAGCGTCCGCGTCGCCGAAGGGACGTGGTCACGCGACGCGAGATGCGAGGTCGAGGCCGGAATATCGACCATATGCGTTTCCACCCAAGGCGGCTGACGGCCGCTTTTTGCAGCCTCGAAAAGGTGCGCTATGCCTACGTTCTCAGCAGGTTAATGTCTATCAGCGCTGCGACATGCAGGTGTTGCGGCCCGTGCAGGGCAGCAGCGGGAAACGCGACCACGGCCCGGGAATGCGACATGATTGAGCATGATGACGAGCAGCCCGAATTTTAAGCCGCTGCGGATCCTGCTGTCGGAAGGCACCAGCACCTCCGCGCGGGAGGCTGTCACCGTGCTCGGCCTCGCCGGCCATGTGGTGGATGTCTGCGATCCCGCCGCTGCCGGGCTGGCGCGGTTCTCGCGATTTGTCCGCATGTATCACCGCTGCCCGGGAATGCGGGAAAATCCCCTGGGCTTCCTGCGGTTCATCGAAGGCCTGCTGGCGACTGGCGACTACGACGTGCTGCTGCCGATCCACGAACAGGGCTTCCTGTTCGCGAAAGTGCAGGAGCGGCTGAGGCCGCTGGCCGGCCTGGCCTTGCCGTCCTTCGCGAGCTATCGGGCGGCGCATAGCAAGGCTGGTTTCAGCCGTATGCTGAACGAGCTTGGATTGCCGCAACCCGAGACCCAGATCGTCGCCGGCGCTGATACGCTTCGTGCTGCAGTCCGTTTTCCCTGCGTCATCAAGACAGCGATCGGCACTGCGAGCCGTGGCGTCTGGATGGTGCGCAATGATGCTGACCTTGCGCTTGCAATGAAAGAGCTCGAGGCCAGCAAAGGCTTTGCCGGCGAAGTGCTGGTGCAGGCCCGTGTCAACGGCGCGACCGAGAAGGCGCAGGGCGTGTTCTGCCGCGGCGAACTGGTCGGCTTCCATGCCTATCGCCAGATCATGGAAGGCGCCGGCGGCGGCGATGCCATCAAGCGCAGCGTGCGGCGTGACCGCGTGCGCGACGATCTCGCCACCATCGGTAGGCATCTCGCCTGGCACGGCGCGCTGTCGATCGACTTCATCATGCCGGACGATGACGGCGGGCCATTCTATATCGACTGCAATCCGCGGCTGGTGGAGCCGATGGCGGCTTATCTGGCCGGCGTTGATCTGGTCGATCTGCTGCTGCGCATCTCGCTTGGCGAGACGCCGGATGTCGCACCGGCGACGCGCGAGGGCGTCGTCACGCATCAGGCCATGCAGGTGCTGCTCGGCGGTGCGCAGCGCGGCGGCGACAGGCGAGATCTGCTATGCATTTGCCGCGATATCTGGTGTCGCCGTGGCGACTATGCCGGCAGCTCCGAAGAGCTCACGCCGGTGCGCATCGACTGGCTCAGCGTAGTGCCGCTGATGATGACTGCGCTGTTGCTGCTGGTGTCGCCGAAGCTGTCGCATGTGCTGGCGAAACGCGGCTGGGGTGCGCATCTGCTCGATGCCGGGACGGTTGCGGCCATCGAAAGCGAGATGTTTTAGTTTCATCCGGCCGCGTTAGAGTTGAATAGTTGCGGCAGACGCGGCCGGCTCCCTCTCCCCGTTCTGCGCGGGGAGAGGGGTGGGGTGAGGGGCGTGGCACCTCAGCCACTGCCATCTCTGCTTCTTCGATTCGATAGGTCTTGTTAGGCGGCAACTGCAGTGCGCCGCCCCTCACCCGGATCACGCGCGATGCGCGCGACCGGACCTCTCCCCGCGCAAGATGCGGGGAGAGGTAAGAGGCGATTGATGTGTATCAATGTGTGCCGCGCTGATCCGGTTATCCAAAAGTGCCCCGCACTTCCGCGAGGCCAACGAAACCCGGGGAGCGCATGACAAAGCTGATGGCTGCATCGTCGTTCGCTGCGCCTTGTGCGAATGCGGCTGCGCAGCCGGGCGGCTTCCTGTCTCATCTGGGCGCCGCCGATCTGCGTCAGTTGATGGCCCTGGGCGAGCGGGTGCCCTACACTTCGCAGGATGTCCTGTTCACGCAGGGAGCGCCGGCCGGCAAGTGCTTGAGCGTGGTCGAGGGTGTGGTCGGTATCTACAGGACCGAATGCGATAATCGTCGCCAGATCACAAGTTTTGCGCTGCCGGGCGACATCCTCGAGATCGCAACGCAGGGGCATCATGAAGTGTCCGCCGCTGCAATCGGTCCTGCAGTGGTCTGGGAAATCCCGCGTGAGAAATTCGCGCAATTCGCCAGTCACCGGCCCTATGTGTTGAACGAGATCGTCGCGCTGATGGCGGCCGAGATCGCCGATGCACATGACAAGATGTTCTCGCTGGGCCGCCGCGTGGCTGAAGAGAAACTGATTGTGTTTCTGACATGCTGGCGTGATCGGCTGGTACGGCTCGGCCGCGCTGTCGATCCGCTTCCGGTGCCGATGAGCCGACGCGATATCGCCGATCATCTCGGCCTCACCGTCGAGACCGTCTGCCGGACGCTGGCCAAGCTCGAACGCCGCGGCGCGATCGAGATTCTGCCGGGCCGGATCCGGTTGCTGGACACCGAAACCGTCGCGGCTTCCGTTCTCGCCTGACGACTCGCGCAGCGAGCAAGCGAGCTTTCCCCGAACTTTGATTTCAATCAATTCACTGAGCGCACCGCCGTGATTGATGGGTGCGTGCTCGGGAAAGAATCATCATGACGAAACAGACTGACAGCGTGAAGTGGATGACGATCGGCGAGTCCGGTCTGACCGTGATCCTCGCGGCCACCGTATTTCTCTCCATCATCGCAGCGGCCAAGGCGGAAGATGCGGCCTATGCCTTTCACGTGACGCTGGCCGGCTTCGCCAGCCTGGCCTCCGTGTTCGTCATCCTCAATCGCTATTTCGAGCGCGGCGCATTGCCACCGCAGGAGATCGACGGGCGGCCGAATTACAATTTCGGGCCGATCAAGTTTGCCGCTGTGGCCTCGGTATTCTGGGGCATCGCCGGCTTCACGGTGGGTCTTCTGATCGCCATGCAGTTGGCGTGGCCGGACCTGAACTTCAATCTGCCCTGGACGAGCTTCGGCCGGCTGCGGCCGTTGCATACGTCGGCGGTGGTGTTCGCCTTCGGCGGCAACGTGCTGATCGCGACGTCCTTCTTCGTGGTGCAGAAGACCTGCCGCACGCGGCTCGCCGGCGATCTCGCGCCATGGTTCGTGGTGCTGGGCTACAACTTCTTCATCGTCATTGCCGGCACCGGCTATCTGCTCGGCGTCACGCAATCCAAGGAATACGCCGAACCGGAATGGTATGCCGATCTCTGGCTGACCATCGTCTGGGTGACTTATCTGCTGGTGTTCCTGATGACGCTCGTGAAGCGCAAGGAACCGCATATCTTCGTCGCCAACTGGTTCTATCTCGCCTTCATTATCACCATCGCGGTGCTGCATCTCGGCAATAACCCGGCGCTGCCCGTCTCGGTCTTCGGCTCCAAGTCCTATGTCGCCTGGGCCGGCGTGCAGGATGCCATGTTCCAGTGGTGGTACGGCCACAACGCGGTAGGCTTCTTCCTCACCGCCGGCTTCCTCGCTATCATGTATTACTTCATTCCGAAGCGCGCCGAGCGGCCGGTCTATTCCTATCGGCTGTCGATCGTGCACTTCTGGGCGATCATCTTCCTCTATATCTGGGCCGGTCCGCATCACCTGCATTATTCGGCGCTGCCCGACTGGACGCAGACGCTCGGCATGACCTTCTCGATCATGCTGTGGATGCCCTCCTGGGGCGGCATGATCAACGGCCTTATGACGCTGTCCGGCGCATGGGACAAGCTGCGCACCGATCCAGTGCTGCGCATGCTGGTGGTGTCGGTGGCGTTCTACGGCATGGCGACCTTCGAGGGTCCGCTGATGTCCATCAAGGTGGTCAATTCGCTCAGCCACTATACCGACTGGACCATCGGTCACGTGCATTCCGGCGCGCTCGGCTGGGTCGGCTTCGTCTCCTTTGGCGCGCTGTACTGCCTGGTGCCGTGGCTGTGGAATCGCAAGCAGCTCTACAGCCTGAAGCTGGTCGAGTGGCACTTCTGGATCGCGACGCTCGGCATCGTTCTCTACATCTCGGCGATGTGGGTGTCGGGCATCCTGCAGGGGCTGATGTGGCGTGCCTACACGTCGCTGGGCTTCCTCGAATATTCCTTCATCGAAAGCGTCGAAGCGATGCACCCGTTCTACATCATCCGTGCAGCGGGCGGCGGGCTGTTCCTGATCGGTGCGCTGATCATGGCCTGGAATTTGTGGATGACCGTGCGCGTCGGCGAAGCGGAAGAGGGCGCGCTGTCGAGCCCTGGCGCCACGTTGCAGCCGGCTGAGTGAGGATCAATTATGTCGTTCTGGAGTCGGCACCAAATCTTCGAGAAGAACTCGATCGTCTTGATCGTGGGTATCATCCTCGTCATCGCCATCGGTGGCATCGTCGAGATTGCGCCTTTGTTCTATCTCAAGAGCACCATCGAAGCCGTCGAGGGCATGCGGCCCTATACACCGCTCGAACTCGCCGGGCGCAACGTCTATGTCCGTGAGGGCTGCTATCTCTGTCATTCGCAGATGGTGCGGCCGCTGCGTGACGAGGTCGAACGCTATGGGCACTATTCGCTCGCGGCGGAGAGCATGTATGACCATCCGTTCCAGTGGGGCTCGAAGCGCACCGGTCCGGATCTCGCGCGTGTCGGCGCGAAATATTCCGATGAATGGCACGTCACGCATCTGAGCAATCCGCGCGCCATCGTGCCGCAATCGGTGATGCCGTCCTACAAGTTCCTGGCCGAGACGCCTGTCAGCACCGAGAACGTCGCCGATCATCTGCGCACCAACCGCGCGGTGGGTGTGCCCTATACGGACGATCAGATCACCAATGCGGTGGCGGACCTGAAGATCCAGGCCGATCCCGACAATGGCGATACCGACGCGCTGCTCAAGCGCTATCCGAAATCGGTGGCACGTAACTTCGATGGCAAGCCGGGGCTGCCCACCGAGATGGACGCACTGGTCGCCTATCTGCAGATGCTGGGCACGCTGGTCGATTTCAAACTCTACAACGAAAAAGCAAACCTCCGCTGAGGAGATGGAAGCATGCGCGCAATCCTGACCGTCGAGAACTTCGCGTCGAACCTCGTCCTCACATTCTGGACGCCGGTCTTTGTCGGAATCTTCATCGCAATTCTGACCTACGCATTGTGGCCCCGCAACAAGGCGATGTTTGACGCAGCTGCGCGTCAGCCGTTGCGAGAGGATTGATCAGATCATGAGCGATCACGAAGGTGAATTCGACAAGGCCACCGGCAAGACCACCACAGGTCACTCCTGGGATGGTATCAAGGAACTCAACACGCCGCTGCCGCGCTGGTGGGTGATGACTTTCTATCTCACCATCGTTTGGGCGATCGGCTATTGGGTCGTGTATCCGTCCTGGCCGCTGGTGCAGAGCTATGCGACGGGCGTCATGGGCTATTCGTCGCGTGCGGATGTCGCCGTCGATCTCGCCAATCTCGAGAAGATCCGCGGAGGCAAGATGGCGACGCTCGGCGCTGCGCCGCTCGCGGAAATTGAGAAGGATCCGGCGCTGCTGGCACTGGGGCGCGCCAGAGGCCGTGTGGTGTTCGGTGACAATTGCGCGCCGTGTCACGGCACTGGTGCGACCGGTGCCAAGGGCTTCCCCAATCTGAACGATGACGACTGGCTGTGGGGCGGCACACTGGAGCAGATCGAGAAGACCATCCAGTTCGGCGCGCGTTCCGCCCATGCGGAATCGCATGAAGGATCGATGCTGGCCTTCGGCCGCGACGGCATGTTGAAGAAGCCGGAGATCGAGACTGTTGCGAATTACGTGCGCTCACTGTCGGGATTGCCGACGGCCAAGGGTTACGACGCCAATGCCGGCCAGAAGCTGTTCGCCGACAACTGCGCCTCGTGTCACGGCGACGCCGGCAAGGGAAATCCCGACATGGGTGCGCCGAACCTGACCGATAATATCTGGCTCTACGGGTCGGACGAAGCGACCATCGTCGAGACCATCACCAATGGCCGCAACGGCGTGATGCCGGCCTGGATTGGCCGTCTCGATCCGGCGACCATCAAGGCACTGACGATCTATGTCCATTCGCTGGGGGGGGGACAATAAGTCATAGCGCGCGCGGCCAATCCCGCGCGTGCCTTTGACGTACATCAATTGCATCGCACCGGCGAAGTCTAGGGTCATTCCAAGGACGAGAGTGACCTTCATGAACAAGCCTGTTACGCCCCAGGAATTCGACTACGGCCCGCTCTATGCGGCGCAGAAAAAAGTCTATCCGCAGAAGGTCTCCGGCAGGTATCGCAACGTCAAATGGGCGCTGATGGCGGTCTGCCTTGGCATCTATTATCTGCTGCCCTTCGTGCGTTGGAACCGCGGTCCCGGTGCCCCCGATCAGGCGGTGCTGGTCGATCTGCCGAACAGTCGCTTCTATTTCTTTTTCATCGAGCTGTGGCCGCAGGAAGTTTATTTCTTCACCGGCCTGCTGATCCTTGCCGCCCTCACGCTGTTCCTGATGAATGCCATCGGTGGTCGCGTCTGGTGCGGTTATCTCTGTCCGCAGACAGTCTGGACCGACTTGTTTTTCGCCGTCGAACGCCTGATCGAAGGCGACCGCCGCGAGCGGATGAAGAAGGAGGCCGAAGGGCTCACGCTGCAGCGTGTCGTCGAACTGACGATGAAGCATTCGATCTGGCTCCTGATCGCATGGTGGACCGGCGGCGCCTGGGTGCTCTATTTCAACGATGCGCCGACGCTGGTGAGGGAACTCGTCACCTTTCAGGCGCCCGCGCTGGCTTATATCTGGATCGCGATCCTGACGGCGACGACCTACACACTGGCAGGCTGGATGCGCGAGCAGGTCTGTCTCTATATGTGTCCGTGGCCTCGCATCCAGGCGGCCCTGACCGACGAATGGGCGCTCAACGTCACCTACAAGACCGATCGCGGTGAGCAGCGGACCTCGTTGAAGAAGGCGGCCGAGCTGCGCGCGCTCGGCCAACCCGCAGGCGACTGCATCGACTGCTATCAATGCGTCAACGTCTGCCCCGTCGGCATCGATATCCGCAATGGCTTGCAGATGGATTGCATCCAGTGTGGGTTGTGTATCGACGCCTGCGACGGCGTGATGAGCAAGATCGGCCGGCCGACCCGGCTGATCGGCTATGACACCGACATCAACATTGCCAGGCGCAAGGCGGGCAAGTCCGAAATCTATCGCGTCATCCGGCCGCGTACGGTGGCCTATGTCGGCATGATTGTCGCTGTCGGTGCGGTGATGCTCTATGCGCTGCTGAACCGCTCGCTGCTCGATATCAATGTGCTGCATGACCGCAATCCGGTTGCCGTGCGCCTCAGCGACGGTTCGATCCGCAATGCCTATACGGTGCGCCTCTTGAACAAGCGCGGCGCCGGCCGCGTGGTCACGCTCGACGTCAACGGGCCGGTCAATGCCACGGTGCATGTGGTGGGTATGGATGCGGTGTCATCGGGCCGGCCGGAGATCGTGCTGGGCCGCGACCAGACTACCGAACTGCGTGTACTGGTGACGGCGCCCGCGGCGGGCAATTCCGAGAAGTCGATCCCGCTTGTGATGCGGGTCACCGATGCCGTCCATGGCGACATGGCGTCGGCGACCGATCATTTCGTTGCACCGTGAAGGAGAACAGTATGAGCGCCGCCGTTGCCGCACCTCGTCCGATCACCGGCCGGTTCGTCCTGATCTGCCTGATTTTGTTTTTCGGCATGATCATCAGCGTCAATGTCGTCATGATGAAATTCGCGCTGGAGACGCTGCCGGGTGTCGAAGTGGATAGTCCCTATACAGCGAGCCTCGCTTACGGCAACGAGATCGAGGCCGCGCGCGGCCAGAGCAGTCGCGGCTGGAAGGTCAGCGCGCATGTCGAGCGCGATGCTGCAGGTGATGCCGCGGTCCGTGTCGAAGCGCGCGATCGTCACGGCAATCCGATCACGGGGCTGAGTTTCACCGGGCGGCTGGAGCGGCCGGCCGATCGTCGCGCGGACCGGCCGGTTGAGCTGATCGGGGCCGGGGGCGTGGTCTATCGCGGCAAGGTCGCCGAACTTGCGCCGGGACTGTGGGATCTGGTGCTTGAAGGCGAGGCCGGCGGACAGCGCATGTTCCTGTCGAAGAACCGCCTCGTGCTGAAATAGGTCCAACCATGCAGTCCCTCGTCGTCCTCGTGCCGCTGGCGCTCGCGCTTGGGTTGCTCGGCCTCTGGGCCTTCATGTGGTCGCTGAAAAGCGGACAGTATGAGGATCTGGAAGGTGCGGGATGGCGCGCGATTCTCGATGAGGATCCGCCGGCGAAGAAGCCTGGCGATCCCCTCTGAGGCGGCTCTTTCCGTTCAATCCATCACCGCCACAACTTGTGGCCATATTTTTTTCCAACCGCCATGCCTTTGCCGCGCGTTGCCTCTGCAGCGCGCGTGCTGGCGTCTGCTGTGCACCGGGCGCATAATGGCGGGAACGGATTTTGCACGCGTTCGGCCGGACAAGATCGGCGTAGGGCGCCGCAGCAGAAAGAAATGAAGCACTATGTATGATGTGATCGTCGTCGGCGGTGGATCTGCCGGCGCTGCCGTGGCTGCCAGGCTCTCCGAAAATCCCGCCACGCGCGTGCTGCTGCTGGAAGCCGGGCTCGACTGGCGCGCGGCGGATGCGCCGTGGGAAGTCACCACAGCGAACCCGATCCCGATCATTCACCAGCGCGAATTCCAGGAAAAGTGGCAGTGGCCGCAGCTGCATTCGCGTCGCGTTGCCGGACAGGATCAGCGCTTCTACTGGCGCGGCAAGGGCCTCGGAGGCTCGTCGATGATGAACGGCCAGATCGCGATCCGCGGTGTCGCCGCTGCATTCGACGAATGGGCATCGCTGGGGTGCACCGGCTGGTCGGCCAGGGACGTCATGCCGCTATTCTCGGTGATCGAGGATGATCTGGACTTCGGCGACAGGCCCGGCCATGGCCGTGGTGGTCCGCTGCCGGTCTATCGCGCGCCGCCGGAGACATGGGGGCCGATCGACAATGGCTTGCGCGATGCGGCGCTGGCGTCGGGCTATGCGTGGTGCGACGACGTCAACGGACCGGATGGCGAAGGCGTCGCCTGCTATCCGATCAACAGCCGCGATCTGCGTCGCATCTCCACCAATGAAGCCTATCTCGAACCGGCGCGCGGCCGCGCCAATCTCGAAATCCGCGGTCATGCGCTGGTCGACCGCGTTGTGATCAAGGACGGTCAGGCGACCGGTGTGATCGTGCACTTCGAGGGGCAGGGCACGCAGGAAATCAGCGCGCGCGAGATCGTGCTATGCGGTGGCTCGATCCACAGCCCGGCGATCCTGCTGCGCTCGGGCATCGGTCCGGCGGACGAGCTGAAGGACATGGGCATCGCTGTCGAGTGCGATCTGCCCGTCGGCCGGAATTTCTTCGATCATCCGCTGTTTCGCACCACCCTCAAGCTGCAGGATGCCGTCGCGCCAAAGGATCGGGACACCCGCCACACCAATTGCTGTGTAACTTACTCGTCGGGCTTGGCCGAGGGCGGCAAGCGCGACATGATCCTGATCGCGTTCAATCACCGTGGCATCGGCAATCCCGGTGCCATCGGCGCCGGCCTGTTCAATGCGTTCTCACGCGGCACGCTGAAGCTCGCATCGACCGATGCGTCGATCGACCCGATCGTCGAGGAGAACATGCTGGCAGACCCCCGCGACATGCTGCGGATGGTCGATGCCGTGAAGCGGCTTGCCGTGATCACCACGCAGCCGGCGCTGGCCGGCATCGCGGACTGGATCCGCCTCACCGATACCGACATGACGCTGCCGCAGGCGGCGGCGTTGCCGACGCGCGAGCTTGAAGCCGTGCTGCGCCGTGACACCGGCGATATCCAGCACGCCGCCGGCACCTGCCGCATGACCGGCTTCAAGGATACGGGTGGCGTGGTCAATCCGGATGGCACCGTGAAGGGCCTCAAGGGTCTGCGCATTGCCGATGCGTCGATCATGCCGTCGGATTGCCGCGCCAACACTCATTTCACCACGGTGGTGATCGGCGAAGCCATTGCGCGCATGATGATGCGCAGGTCGAATGTAGCGTCGCCCGTCGTGGCGATGGCGAAGTAAGAACGCGCAACGCAAGCGCTCAAGAGTGACCGAAGGACAATTCATGTTGAACACTACCGAAACCCAGATCATCGACTGGCTCGCGTCCCAGAAGCAGCCGATGATCGACCTGCTGCGCGACGTCGTGAACATCGATTCCGGCTCCTTCGACAAGGAAGGTGTCGATGCCGTCGGCGCTCGTTTCGAACAGCACTTCGCCGAATACGGCATCGAAACCTGGCGCGAGCCTCATGATGTCTATGGCGATGCCGTGCATGGGCTGATCACCAAACCCGGCAGCAACGAAAAGCCGATCCTGCTGATGGGCCATCGCGATACCGTGTTTCCCAAGGGCGAAGTCGCCAAGCGCCCCTTCACTATTAAAGGCAATCTGGCCCATGGGCCTGGTGTTGCCGACATGAAGGCCGGCGTCGTCATCAACGTATTCGTGGCCGCCGCGCTAAAGAAGTTCGATGCTGCGCCGTGCCCCATCAAGCTGCTGATCACCGGCGATGAGGAGATCGCGTCGCGCTCGTCGCGGCCGATCATCGAGCGCGAGGGCCGTGCGGCGCGCGCCGTCTATAATTCGGAACCGGGACGTCCGACCGGCAATATCACCACGGGCCGCAAGGGCGGCGTGTTCATGCGCTTCGAGGTATTCGGCAAGGCCGCGCATTCCGGCAACAATTTCTCGGTGGGCATCAGTGCCATCGGCGAACTCGCGCACAAGATCGTGCAGATTCATGCGCTGACCGATATGGACAAGGGCATCACGCTGAATGTCGGCCTGGTGTCCGGCGGACAGTCGGTCAACACCACGGCGCCGCATGCCGAAGGCGAGATCGATTTCCGTTACATCGATCCGGCGGACCGCGCGACCATCATGGGCGCCATCGAGAAGATTATTGCGACGTCGACCGTGCCGGGCACGACGGCAAAGCTGCATATCAACGGCGAATTCCTGCCGCTGGTGCAGGACGCTGCGGCGAAGGCGATGTTCGAAGCCTATCAGGCGGCCGCTGTCGACTCGGGCCTCACCACGTTGACCGGCGAATTTGCCGGCGGCTGTGCAGATTCCGGTTTCACCGCCAGCGTCGGCACGCCGACGCTCTGCGGTCTTGGCCCGGTCGGCGGCAATGTCCATACCGACCTGGAGTGGCTGGACATCGAGAGCATCGTTCCGCGTGCACAGACACTGGCGCGGGCGATCCTGCGCACGGATATCTGACGACGGGAGACGCCGCGTGGCATGGTTCTGGCCCGGCGACGGTTGCTGACAACGCCTTTGTTTGAAGAGACACTCGCCTGACCATGACATCACCTTCTCCCAATACTTCGGTTCCCACCCATCTCGAAGCCGATGTTCTCGTGATCGGCGCTGGCGGCGCCGGCATGTATGCGGCGCTGGAAGCAGCGAAGGGCGGCGCGTCGGTCGTTCTCGCCGATCGGAGCCTGATCGGGCGCGGTGGCGCCACGGTGATGGCGCAGATGACGGTGGCAGCGGCGCTGGGCGAGCAGACGCCGGATCACTGGGAACATCACTTCGCCGATACGCTCGCGGCGGGCCGCGGGCTCTGCGACGAGCGGCTCGCTGCACTGCTCTGCGAAGACGGCCCGCAGCGATTGCGCGAGATGGATGCCTGGAAGGTCGGCTGGGCACGCGAGGACGGCCATATCAAACAGGCGCAGGCGCCGGGCCATGACCGGCCGCGCTGTGCCTATGTGGATTTTCTTTCCACCGGTCCGGCGGTGTCGAAGACGCTGCGCACGCAGCTCAACAACGCCAGCGGCATTCGCCGTATCGGCGATCTCAACATTGTCGATATCGCGCTGCGTGACGGCGAAGCCTGCGGTGCCACGGGGCTGCATCTGCCGACCGGGCAGGCGGTGACGCTGGCCGCGAAGGCTGTTGTCATTGCTACCGGTGGTCTCACCGGGCTTTATCGTCGCAACAGCGCCTCATCGAATATGGGTGGCGATGGCTATGCGCTGGCACTCCGCGCCGGCGCCGAACTGATCGACATGGAATTCGTGCAGTTCTTCCCGATCGGTCATCTCGCCCCGCGTCTCGTCGGGATGGATCCGATCATGTGGGACCCGTTCCGCTACAAGCTCGGCGGCAAGCTGTTGAATTCCGAAATGCGTGAATTCGAGACGGATTACGCGACCAAGGACGCGCGCAGCGACGGCACCTATAGGCTGACGCGCGATCTGGCGACCTATGCGATCACCAAGGAGGTCGAAGCTGGCCGCGGCAGCCCCGCCGGCGGCGCCTATCTGAGCTTCCAGCATGTGCCTGAAGCCGAGATACGCAAGGCATTTGGGCCGGTGGTGGATCGCCTCGCCGAAAACGGCATCGATCTCGCGCAGCGTCCTGTCGAGGTCGCCCCGATCGCGCATTATCATATGGGCGGCATTCGCGTGGACGAGATGATGGCGACCGGCATACCCGGGCTCTATGCCTGCGGGGAGGCGGTCGGCGGTGCCAATGGCGCCAACCGGTTGTCGGGCAATGCGATCACCGAAGCCTTCGTGTTCGGCGCGCGGGCAGGCCGTAGCGCCGCGGAGTGCGCAAAGCAGAATGCGTCGATGTGGTCAGCCGATGCCGCGAAGCCGGTAATCGATCTGCTGCGCAGCGCCAGCAAGCGCGATGCGCCAAATCCCGCAGCGGTCATCGTGAAGCTGCAGGCCGTGATGGCCGACGATGTCGGTCCGTTCCGCACCGATGCGAAATTGCGTGCGGCGATATCAGCCATCGCGCAATTGAAGGCCGATATCGGCGATACGCCATTTGCATCTGCAGACGCGTTTGATCCTGTACTGGCCGACTGGCTCGACCTGCGCAACATGCTCGCCGTCGCGCAATCCATCGCTGTCCCCGCACTCGCACGTACCGAAAGCCGCGGCGCGCATCAGCGTGATGATCATCTCGGTCTGAACGATGCGTGGAGCGTCAACCAGATCGTGTCGATGTCGGATGGCGACATGACCCTGCGCAAAGTGATGCCCACCACCGGAAAGGCTGCCGCATGAAGGCGACGCTCAGCATTCAGCGCGGCGCACTCGGCGAAGCACCGCATCAGGACACGTTCGACATTCCCTTTGAACACGGCCAGTCCATTCTCGATGGCTTGCGTGCCATCAGGCGCAGCATGGATCCCTCGCTGGCGTTTCGCTTCTCCTGCATCAATGCGAATGCGTGCAAGGAATGCATGATGCTGATCGACGGCAAGGTTGATTATGCCTGCACGGTTCGGCTCAAAGAGGGAATGACGACGCTCGCGCCGCTGCCGAAAAAGGCGCTGATCCGCGATCTCGTCACTGAAATCGCACCGCCTGATGAACGGCTGATGCTGCGGTCCTGAATAATTGTCTGCCTGCGCGGCGATCAGGCTGATTAATTTATAGCCGTTCTAATCTGGGAAGAGCCGTCTCGGCGACCTTCAATCCGATAGATCAGCGACTCCGTCGCGGCTGCTGTTCGCTGCGACAATGCGCTGCATCATGGCAATAAACGCAGTCTGTTCCGTTTTGGTGAGGTTGCCGAGCGTGGCGCGGTGCGCCTCGCGTGCGGCGGTTTCGATCTTGTCGAGCAGGGCTGCACCGGCCGGTGTGAGCCGGCAGACGCGGGCGCGGCGGTCGTCGTCGCTGACCGGACGCTCGACCAGCCTGCGTGCTTCGAGTCGCTTCAGCGCGCCCGTCGTCGTCGTGCGATCCAGAGCAATATCAGCGGCTAAGCTGGTTTGATCGGCGGTTCCACGCGCCGCCAATGCAGACAGCAGGCTGTACTGGAGTGGCGTCATCTCGAAGGCACTGCAGGCTTCCTGGAACAGCGCGACATGGATCTGGTGTAGCCGTCTGATCAAAAATCCCGGTCGCTGGGCCAGCGGCCAGGGCTTATGGACGGGCTTGTCACGGCGTGGCTTGGCCTGGGGCAACGCAGTCTCTCCTTGTGTCGGCTACGGCTCGTATGGTGCGAGCGCGTTGAAAAACTACCGCATCGCAATGTTTATGGCACGGACTTTGCTTTTGTAAAATACGAAGTATGCTTCGTATTTTGGTGGGCCTCTAAAGAGGAGCCGCCAAAGCGTAAGGAGATCGCCATGTCTGTTACTGCCTCATTCGACCTGTTGCTGCGCGGTGGTCGCGTTATCGATCCTGCAGCCGGCATCGACGGCATCAAGGATGTCGCCATTCGCAATGGCAAGATTGCCGCCGTGCAGTCCGATATTCTGCCGACCAGCGCGAAGGAAGTGGTGGATGTGACCGGCAAGCTGGTGCTACCGGGCTTGATCGATACCCACGCGCACGTCTTTCAATATGTCAGCGGTCGTTTCGGCATGCAGCCCGACATGGTCGGCGTGCAATCCGGCGTCACCACGCTGATCGACCAGGGCGGCCCGTCCTGCATGACGCTGCCCGGCTTTCGTCACTTCATCGCCGAGCCCGCGAAATCGCGGGTCTACGCGTTTCTCTCTGCCTATCTCGTCGGTGGTCTTGAAGGCCACTTCTATCCCAACCTCTACAGCCCGGATGGCGTCGATATCGACGCGACCGTGAAATCGGCGGTGGCCAATCGCGATCTCGTTCGCGGCATCAAGGCCCATGCGGAAATCGGCGGCTTCGCGCGCTGGGGCATTCGCGTGATGGAAATGGCGGCCGAAATCGGCAAGCGCGCGGAATTGCCGGTGTATGTGCATTTCGGCCAGCTCTGGGGCCTGCCGGAGTCAGGCAATAATGGCGAGGACGTCGATACGATTCTGGAGCGTGTGATCCCGCTGCTCAAGGAAGGCGATGTTCTGGCGCATCCGTTCACGCGGCATCCCGGCGGTTTCGTCAATCGCGAAGGTGAAGTGCACCCGGTGATCCAGGCCGCGATCGATCGCGGCCTCAGGATCGATGTCGGTCATGGCAGCCACTTTTCCTATCGCCTCGCCAAGAAGGCGATTGCCGCCGGCATCGTGCCGAACACACTCGGCGCCGACATTCACGGTTACAACACCGAGGTGCCCGCGCCTGCCGGTACGCCGGACGAGCACGAGGATGACGAGAATCATCCGTTCAAGGGCCAGGCCAAGTTCAGCCTGGTGCAGGCGATGAGTTCGATGATTTCGCTCGGCCTGACGCTTGAGCAGGTGGTGCCAATGGTGACGTCGAATCCGGCCAAGATGATCGGCCTGCCCGACAAGATTGGCTCGCTCAAGGTCGGCATGGATGCCGATGTCTCGGTGCTCGTAGAAAAGCCCGGTCGTTACATCCTGCGCGACAACGAGAACACCGACGTGATTGCGAACGGCCTGCTGCAGCCGGCCTTCTGCCTGCGCGCGGGCACCCGCTTCGATCCGATCGCTCCGATCCTTCCTCAGGCCGTTGCGGCCTGAGCTTTGCAAGCCAGTTCGCTAGTCAATCCGGAAGGCGCCGGGAGTTCGTCGATGCGCAATGAGCGAGATATCTCGCCCGCCGCCCCTGCTTCAAAGCAGGGCGTGGGCGCGCGCGTGCCGCGCAAGGAGGACGATCGCCTCATGCGCGGGCGCGGGCAATTCGTCGGCGATATCAGGCTGGCGGGATTGCAGGACGTTGCTTTCGTCCGCAGCCCGCTGGCGCATGCGCGAATCCGGGCAATCCATATTCCGGAACGCTATCGCGACGTGGTGTTCACGTCCGCAGATCTTGTCGGTATCAAGCCGATCCGCGCGATTACGGGGCTGGCCGGTTTCAAGCCGTCCGATCAACCCATTCTGGCCACCGACAAAATTCGTCAGGTCGGCGAACTCGTCGCCATGTGCGTTGCGCCGACGCGTGCCGAAGCCGAGGATATCGCGGCCTCCGTCACGCTCGATCTCGAAGAACTGCCCGCCGTCTACGACATGTTGAAGGCGCGCGAGCCCGGATCGCCTCTGGTGCATGAACACTGGGGCGACAATGTCTTTCTCGAAAGCTTCTTCGAGCTCGATATCTCCAGCGCTCTTGACGCACCGATCAAGGTGACACGCGAGATCTCGACCGCGCGGCAATGCATGTCGCCGCTCGAAGGTCGGGGTGTCATCGCCACGTTCGATCATCGTCTCGATCAGCTCACGCTCTATACGGGCAGTCAGATGCCACACATTGTGCGCAACGGTCTGTCCGACTGCCTTGAGATGGATCAAGGACAGATCAGAATCGTCTCGCCGGATGTCGGCGGCGGTTTTGGCCACAAGGGCATCTTGCTGCCGGAGGAAGTCTGCCTGTCATGGCTCGCCATGAAGCGCGGCTTCCCGGTTCGCTGGATCGAGGATCGCCGCGAACATCTCGTCGCGAGTTCGAATTGCCGTGAGCATCACTACAAGATCACCGTCTATGCCGACCGCGACGGCACGCTGCGCGGAATCGATTGCGAAGCCACGGTCGATTCCGGTGCCTATTCGTCCTATCCGTTCTCGGCCTGCCTCGAAGCGGCGCAGGTGGTCAGCATCTTGCCCGGCCCCTATCAGATGCCGGCCTATCGCTGCCGCACCTATTCGGTGGCCACCAACAAGTGTCCGATCCTGCCCTATCGTGGCGTTGCCCGCACCGGCGTGTGTTTCGCGCTGGAGCTGATGCTCGATCTTGTCGCGGCGGAAGCAGGACTTGAGCCGGGCGACGTCCGGCTGCGCAATCTGGTGCGGCCGGAGCAGATGCCGTTCGACAACATCACTAAGAAGCATTTCGATAGTGGCGATTATCCCGAGGCGCTACGCCGTGCGGTGGCGCAGATCGATATCGATGGCATCCGTGCGCGTCAGCGCAAGGGTGAAGCCGACGGACGGCTGATCGGTGTCGGTCTCTCGATCTATTGCGAGCAGGCGGCGCATGGCACCTCGGTCTATTCCGGTTGGGGCATTCCCATGGTGCCCGGCCATGAACAGGCCTCCGCGCGACTGACGCCGGATGGCGGACTCGAACTCAAGGTAGGCGTGCATTCGCACGGTCAGGGCCTCGAGACGACGCTGTCGCAAGTCGCGTTCGAAATGCTCGGCGTCGATGTCGCCAAGATTCGCGTGGTGCATGGCGACACGGCAATGACGCCCTATTCGACCGGTACCTGGGGCTCGCGCTGTATGGTGATGGCCGGCGGCGCGGTGGCGACGGCGTGCCACGAACTCGGCGAGCGCGCCAAGAAGATCGGCGCCAAGCTGCTACAGGTCGACGAAGCCAATGTGGTGCTGGTGGATGGCGAGATCCGCGGGCCCAATGGCAGCGTCACGCTGAAGGAAATCGCACACACCTGGTATCGCCGCCCGCAGGATCTGCCGGGCGATGTCGATCCCGGCGGGCTTGAAGCGACCTCCGGTTACAAGCCGCAGCGTGACAGCGGTACGTTCAGCTACGCCGCGCATGCGGTCACCGTCGCCGTCGATCCTGATTTGGGCGATGTGGAAATTCTCGATTACGTCATCGTCGAAGACGGCGGCGTGCTGGTCAATCCTATGATCGTCGACGGCCAGATCTATGGCGGCCTCGCGCAGGGCATCGGCACCGCGCTCTACGAAGAAATGCCGTTCGATCGCGCCGGTCAGCCCCTCAATACGACGCTCGCCGACTATCTGCTGCCCGGTCCGACCGAAGTGCCGATGCCGTGGCTGGACCACATGGAAACGCCGTCGCCTTACACCAAATTCGGCGTCAAGGGCATCGGCGAGGGTGGCGCCATCGCGCCGCCGGCGGCGATCGGCAATGCCGTGAACGATGCGTTGCGCGGTCTCGGCGTCGAGATGCTGCAGTCGCCGATCACGCCGCGCCGCGTGCTCGAAGGCATTCTCGCCGCGCGCGATGCGAAGAGGACCGCCGCATGAAGCCGGCACCTTTCGCCTATGAGCGTCCGCGCGATATGGCCTCGGCTCTGGCCTCAATGGCTGGCACCGAAGGCGTTGTGAAGATCATGGCTGGCGGCCAGTCGCTTGGGCCGATGCTGAATCTGCGTCTCGTGGCACCAGATGTGATCGTCGATATCACCGGGCTCGCCGAATTGAAGCATGTTGAAGTCGCCGGCAATGAGCTGGTGATCGGCGCCTGCGTGACTCATGCGGATATCGAGGACGGTCGCATTCCTGATGTGACGCGCGGCGCGATGCAGCGTGTGGCCAGCGCCATCGCCTATCGCGCCGTGCGCAACCGCGGCACGATCGGCGGTTCGCTCAGCCATGCCGATCCCTCCGCCGATTGGGTCTCCACCTTCGCAGCGCTCGGCGCAACGCTCTCGCTGCGCAGCGCCAAAGGCGCGCGCCGTGTGGCGATGAAGGATTTCATGCTGGGTGCGCTGGAAAGTGTGCTGCGGCCCGGCGAAATGCTGGAGGCCGTGCGCGTGCCGGCGATGTCCGCCTCGGCGCGCTGGGGTTATGTGAAGAGCTGTCGCAAGACAGGTGAATTCGCGCATGCCATCGGCGCGGTGTTGATCGATCCGGAAGCAGGCAAGGCACGTGTTGTGATCGGCGCGGTAGAGGCGGCTCCCATCATCGTCGAGAGTGCCGAGGAGCTATTCGGCGGTCGCATCGCCCACGATTTCAAGACGCGTTTCGATGCGCGGGTTGCCGATAGAATGCTGTCGAACGCCGGCATGAGTGATGCGGCCGACCGGCACATCCATGTCACGGTGCTGCGCCGCGCCGTTGCGGAGGCCGCGGCATGAACTCGGTCGAACTCACTGTCAACACCCGCGCCGTGAAGAGGGACGTCGAGCCGCGCACGAGTCTCGCCGACATGATGCGTGACACGCTCGACCTCACGGGTACGCATCTCGGATGCGAGCACGGCGTCTGCGGCGCCTGCACGATCCTGGTCGATGGCGTGCCGACGCGGTCCTGCATCACCTATGCGGTGGCCTGCGATGGCGCTGACGTCACCACCATCGAAGGTCTCGATGACGACGAGATCGCTGGCGAGTTACGCGCGGCTTTCACGCGCGAACATGCCTTGCAGTGCGGCTACTGCACGCCGGGTATGCTGGTCTCCGCACGCGATCTGGTGAAGCGCCTGCCGGATGCTGACGAGAAGCAGATCCGCATCGGGATGTCAGGCAATCTCTGCCGTTGCACCGGATATGTCGGCATCGTCCGCGCCGTGCAGTCGGTGATATCAGAGCGCCGTGCACGCGATATCGCGCCGGAGCCGGATGCTGGCCGCAAGGTGCTGGGGCCAGCCGGCTCGGGGCACAATGGGTGTGTCAGCTCCCAGAAGCTGATGCCCGCGAAGCCTGTTGTATCCGGACCGGCTGCCGCCGTCGTACCGCTGGACATTCCAGACTTCACGCCATCGACTACGCTTGAGCAGCAATTCACTGTCGCGCATGCACCTGCAAAAGTTTTCGCACTGTTCGATGACATCGCGGCCGTCGCCTCGTGCCTGCCGGGCGCCACGCTGGTCGGCACGCCCAGACCCGAGCGTGTCGAAGGCGCGATCCGCGTCAAGATCGGGCCGATCTCGGCCAACTTCAACGGCGCCGCCCGCGTTGAGCGCAACGAGGCCGATCTCGCCGGCCGCATTCTCGGCATAGGCAGCGACCAGCGCAGCCGCTCCACCACGCAAGGCGAAATCCGTTACCGGCTGGTGCCGCAGGATGACGGCGCGGCGACGCGTGTGGAGCTTTCCATCGGCTACAGCCTCACCGGCATGCTGGCACAGGTCGGTCGCAGCGGGTTGGTGCGCGATCTCGCGGCGCGGCTGGTCGCGGAATTCGCCGGCAATCTCGATCGCCGCCTGTCGGGCGATGTGACATCGGCGCCGTCAGCGGCAGCCGATCTGAATGGTGTTTCGCTGATTCTTGGTCTCCTGCGTGAGCGCGCGACGAATGTTGTTCGCCGCCTCACCGGGCGCGGAGGATCGGCGTGAGAGATCGACGTTCGCGCGGACATGCGAGCGGCGGGGTTTGGACTGCGCAAGTTTCATCAGCGTAACACTGGAGGACCACATGATACGGACCATCAAAGCCGCCTCGGCGACCGCCCTGGCCATTGCTTTCCTGAGCAGCGCCGCCACTGCGCAAACCATTAAGATCGGCGTCAACGAGCCTTTGACCGGCGCCTTCGCCGCGTCGGGTACCTATGTCGTCAACGGCGCCAAGATCGCCGCCGACGAAATCAACGCCAAGGGCGGCCTGCTCGGCAAGAAGATCGAACTCGTCATCGAGGACAACAAGAGCAACCCGACCGAAGCCGCTGCCGTCGCCGAAAAGCTGATCACCCGCGACAAGACGCCGGTGATGCTCGGCGCCTGGGGCTCGAGCCTCACGCTGGCGGTGATGCCGAAGCTGGTCGAATACGAAACCGCGATGGTCGTCGAGACCTCCTCGGCCAGCAAGATCACCACCTCGGGCAATCCTTACGTGTTCCGCATCTCGCCACCGTCTTTCGTGGAAGCGGCTGCGTTCAAGAACATCGTCGACAAGCTGGCGCTGAAGAAAGTCGACTTCCTCGTGATCAACAATGACTGGGGCCGCGGCACCGCCGAAGACTTCAGCAAGATGATGAAGGAAAAAGGCATCACCATCGGTCTGGTCGAGACCATGGACCAGTCGGCGCAGGACATGAGCGCCCAGCTCGCCAAGATCAAGGCAACGGATTCCGAGACCGTGATCATCACGGCTGCGGTCGACCAGCTCACTTTGATCTTCAAGCAGGCCGCAGCACTCGGCCTGAAGAAGCGGATCATCACTACCGGCGGTTCGCAGAATCCCGATCAGATCATCGCGCAGGCCGGTGCCGCCGCGAACGACACCATGCATCTGACGACGTTCTTGCCGTGGATGCCGGAAAAGACGCCCAACCCGGAAGCCACCACCTATTTCATCAACGAGTGGAAGAAGCGCGGCTTCGATTTCGCCGGCTGCACTGAGAGCTTCCGCGGCTATGACGGCATCCGCACCATCGCGGCAGCCATCGAGAAGGCCGGCAAGGCCGAGCCGGCCGCGATCAAGGATGCGCTCTGGAAGATCGACGTCAAAGGTTTGAATGGCGACATCATCTTCAAGAAGTCGGGCCCGGCCGGTTCGGAGAGCGGTCAGAGCTTCCCGAATGTCTATCTGGTCGAGATCTCCGGCGGCAAGATCGTGATGAAGGATCTCTGATCGAAACTCGTCGTTCCGGGGCGTCCGCAGCGCATGCTGCGGGCGAACCTCAGCCACTCCAGCCGGAGTGGCTGGGAACCTCGACATGGATGAACACTGCGGGATTCCGGGTCTTCGTCACGGTCGGCAAGCGCCGCCCGCACGAATCCCGGAATGACCAAGAAGGATAGATCGTGGACCAGCTCCTGCAACACCTCGTCAATATGCTCGTGCTCGGCGGCACCTATGCGCTGCTCGGCATCGGGTTGACGCTGATCTTCGGCATCATGAACGTGGTGAACTTCACCCACGGCATCCTCTACACATTCGGCGCCTATATGATGTTCATTGTCGTGCATCAGCTCGGGCTGAATTTCTTCGTGGCGCTGCCGGTGGCGATCGTCGCTGGTTGGTTGCTGGGTGCCGTCATCGAGATCACGCTGCTGCGGCCGCTGCGCGGCGCCGATATCGATACTACCATGCTGGTGATGATCGGTGCCTGGATCGCGATGCAGTCTGGCGCGCTGTGGATCTGGGGTGGCGTCGCCAAGTCCATCGACAATCCGTTTCCCGATGCGCCGCTGGTGATCGGGTCCGTGTCCGTGTCCTGGCTTCGCCTGTTCGTGCTGTTCGCGGCCGCGCTGCTGATAGTGCTGGCCTACTCGCTGATCAATCTCACGAAACTCGGCAAGGCGATGCGCGCGACCTTCCAGGATTCCGACACCGCCGCGCTGATGGGTGTCAATGTCAGCCTGATCTACACCTCGACCTTTGCCATCGGCTCCAGCCTTGCCGCCGCCGCCGGTGCCTTGCTCGGTCCGGTCTATGTCGTGTTCCCGCAGATGGGCGATCTCGCCGCGGTGAAAGCCTTTGCCATCGTCATTCTCGGCGGTCTCGGCAACATTACCGGCGCGGTCATCGGCGGTTTCATTCTCGCTTTGGCGGAAGAGCTTGGCGCCGGCTACGTGTCGTCGGGCTATCGCGATGCCATGGGCTTCCTGATCATCATCATGGTGCTGATCTTCAAGCCGACAGGATTGTTTGCACGGGCGGAGCGCGTCGGATGAAGCAGATCGCCACGCTCCTCTGTCTCGCTTTCTTCTCCTCCGTACCGATGTGGCTGACGGACCCGTATCTGCTCAATGCGCTGATCACCACCGGCATCTTCATCATCGGCGCCATGAGCCTCAATTTGCTGCTCGGCTTCACCGGCCAGCTCAGTCTTGGCCATATCGCCTTCTTCGGCATCGGCGCCTATGTCAGCGCGTTGACCTCGCTGGGCTTCGATGTGCCGATCTACGGTGATTTCCACATCGTCCACGTGCCGTGGCCGCCGATTGCAGGTTTCTTTCTGGCGATCATCATCTCGGGCTTCTGCGGCTATCTGGTCGGACGCCTGTCCTTCAGCGTGCGCGGCGCTTACTTCGTCATCGTAACGATTTCGTTCGCCGAAGTTGTGCGGCTGGTGGCGCTGAACTGGGTCGAGCTGACGCAAGGTCCGCTGGCGTTGACCAATATTCCCTCCATCACCATCGGGCTGCCAGGGCTTGGCTATCTCGTGCTGAAGACCAAGTTTCACAATTACTATCTAGTGCTCGCTGTCGCCGCGATTTCGTATTTCCTGATCTCGCGCCTCGTTCATTCGCATTACGGCCGCGCCATGCGCGGGCTGATGGAGAACGAGACGCTCGCGGTTGCCGTTGGCATCGATGTCACCAAGACGCTGACCTTGGCCGCCGTGATCTCTGCCGGTATCGCCGGCGCGGCGGGAAGCCTTTACGCGCATTACATCCGCATCATCGATCCCGACGTCTTCGCTTTCATCTCGACGGTGACCATGGTGATCATGGTGGTGTCGGGCGGTAAGGGGTCGCTGGCCGGGCCTGTGGTAGGCGGCGTCATCTTTGGCCTGCTGCCGGTGTTCCTGCGGCCGATCATGCCGCCGGAGGCACAGTGGATCACCTATGGCGTGGTGCTGATCGTCATCCTGTTCGTCATGCCGCGCGGCATCGTGCCGTCGCTTGCCGCGAAACTCGGTTTAGCGCGGGCCGGCGGAACCAGGCGGGCGTCCATCGCCGTCTCCGAACGTACCGCCGAGGAGCACGCCTGATGGCCGAGACAGTACTCAGCATCGAACACGTCGCGGTCCATTTCGGTGGCCTCGTCGCAATCTCGGACATGAACTTCCATGTCAACAAAGGTGAGATCGTCAGCCTGATCGGGCCGAACGGTGCCGGCAAGACCACGGCCTTCAACGTCATGACCGGCTTTCTCACGCCCACGAAGGGCGCGGTGAACTATTGCGGCGCGGACCTCAAGGGCAAGAAACCGCATGAAATCGCGGATCTCGGTCTGATCCGCACCTTTCAGCGCACCAGCGTGTTTCCGAACGACACCGTCTACGACAACGTCCTGATCGGCCTGCATCGCCAAGGGGAGCTTAAAGGCAAGCTTGGCCTTGCCGAAGCCATTCTCGGCCTGCCGCGCGCCCGCGCATCGGAGAAAGCGCAGCGCGCCCGTGCAGCCGAACTGGTGCGCTGGATCGGGCTGGAAGCGCGCGCCAACGATCTTGCGGGCTCGCTGTCCTACGGCGAGCAGCGTCTCGTCGGTGTCGCGCTGGCGCTCGCCGCGCAGCCGAAGATGCTGCTGCTGGACGAGCCTGTGTCCGGCATGAACGCGTCGGAGACGCATACTTTCGTGCAGCTGATCCGCAATATCCGGGATCGTGGCGTCACGATTCTCTTGGTCGAGCACGACATGCCGATGGTGATGAGCGTATCGGATCGGATCGTGGTGCTGAATTACGGCCGCATCATCGCCGAAGGACCGCCCGACGAAATCCGCAAGAATCCCGCAGTGATCGAAGCCTATCTCGGTCAGAGCGCGAAGGATGTGGTCAAGGAGGTCGCAGTCCATGCTTGAGATCCGTGACATGGTCTGCGCCTATGGCCAGATCTCAGCCCTCAAGGGCATTTCGCTTTCGGTCAAGGCCGGTCAGCTCGTGGCGCTGATTGGCGCCAATGGCGCCGGCAAAAGCACGACGCTGCGGGCGATCTCGGGCCTCGTGCCATCGCGCTCCGGCAGTCTGCATTTCGACGGCGAAGACATCACCGGCATTGGCGCGCAGCGGGTGCTCACAAAGGGCATCGCACATTGTCCGGAAGGACGTCGCGTTTTTCCGCATATGACGGTGGCCGAAAATCTCGACATGGGCGCCTATCTGCGCTCGGACACGAGCGAAGTCGGAGTGGACCGCGATCGCATTTATGGCGAGTTCCCGCGCCTCGCCGAACGCCGCAAGCAGGCGGCTGGCACGCTGTCCGGCGGCGAGCAGCAGATGCTGGCCATCGGCCGTGCATTGATGTCGCGCCCGCGCCTTGTGATGTTCGATGAACCCTCGCTCGGTCTCGCGCCCAACATCGTCGAGCGCACCTTTGCGATCATCCGCGCGATCCGCGATGCCGGCACGACTGTTTTGCTAGTTGAGCAGAATGCCTTCGCCGCGCTCGAGATGTGCGATCATGCCTATCTGCTGGAGTCCGGCCGTGTCGTGCTGTCCGGCGCGGGAGCGGAGCTGATCGAGAACGAGCATGTCCGACGGGCCTATCTTGGCGGATGACGACAATCCCGCCCGATGGGTCGCGGTCTGTTCGCGCGAGCGCCTGACCGAGCAGACAATCGTCTGCGTCAACGTGGCTGGCCTCGGTGTTCTCATCGTGCAGGATGGCGAGACGATCTACGCCTGCGAGCGCGCCTGTCCGCATGAGCAGGCCGATCTCAGCCTTGGCCGCGTCGCCGATCGCCGGCTGCACTGTCCGCGTCATCTGGCCTGGTTCGATCTGGCAGACGGCAGCATGTCGCCGGGTTGGCCGAGCAGGGGTTTGCGACGCTATCCGGTGCGCGAAAGCGATGCGCAAATCTGGGTCGATGCACAGGCCATCGTCCCGAAGTAACAAGCCTTCGCGCGAGTTACGCGGCATCGGGCCCGGATGCAGAATTCGTTGGCGCTGCAGCATTCAATTAGTGCAGTTGCGGTATAATAATCATGCTTGCCCCCTCGTAAAGCGCGGATAATACTGCTGAAAAGTCGGACTCCCGAGTGTGTCTGGCAGTACACAAATGGGCGCAAGACCCATGCTTCTCGTCGATCTTTCAAGCGATCTCCGTCAAGGGCCAGGGATGTGACCATTATCGATTTCGGCAGGGCCATCCCATCGTCGCAGGGGCGCGGCTGGCAGCAATGGCCTGGCCATGAAGACTTTTCGCTGCAGTTCCTGCGCGTGCTGCGCGCGGCGCAGGAAGGCGGAAGTACCGTTTCGGAATGTTTCCTGGCGGCGGAGCGCATCAATCCGCGCGATGACGAGAGCTGGTATCGCGAATGGCACAGCGCGGCTGATATCAACCGTGAGCGCGCCGCGGAGGCGCTGGCCAGCGGCCGTATCCCGACGGCCCTGAGCAACTGGCTGCGCGCGGCCAACTACTATCGCACCGCTCAGGTCATGCTCGCTTGCAGCGATCCGCGGCAAGGCGCCGCCATTGCTCTGATGCAGGATTGCGCCCGACTTTACGTGCAGCATGCAACGCCTGCCGGCGAGGTCGTCGAGATCCCGTGGCGGGACGGTGTGTTGCAGGGATACTTCGTTCCTGCGCCGCGCGCGACGCGGCCGCTGCCGGTCGTTCTCTGCGTCGTCGGGCAGGGCCACTACAAGGAAGAGCATCTGCACAGGGTGCCCAGCTACGCGCTGGAACGCGGTCTCTCGCTGTTGCTCGTCGATCTGCCCGGTCAATCCTATAGCCAGGAGATGATCGGGTCGCCTTGTCGGTATGAGGTCGAAACGGCGATCAGCGGCTGGGTCGATTTCCTGGCCGACCGCAGCGATATCGATCAGGAGCGAATTGCGATCTTCGGAGACGGCTTGGGAGCTGCCTTTGCGACGCGCGGCGCCAATCTCGACGACCGCTTTGCAGCAGCTGTTTGCGATGCCGGAATCTGGGAGCTTCACGAGCGCGCGTTTATTGCCAGCCGCATTTCAGGCCGGGCTGGTCTGGGCTGTCCGAGTGAAATCGAGGGCTTCAACAGCAGCAGTGTCGCCGCCAATATCAAATGCCCGGTCCTAGTTGCGATGGGCGAGCGCGACTGGCTCGATGTCGATCACGTCACGGAATGTTGCCGCGTCATGAAACAAAACGGTCTCGACATCGAACTGAAGATCTTTCGCGCGTCGGAAACGGTGGCCCCGCCCGCCCAGATCGATATTCCGACCGTGGGCAACGAGTTCATTTTCGACTGGATTGTCGATCGTTTGAACTCAATGACGAAGTAGGCAGGCGCGGCTCGGTCGATTGACCCGCCGCTCATCCGGCGATGGTCAGCTCTCAACTTCCAGCATCAGTGTCGCTTTTTCGAGGCGATTCTTGAGCCGGGACATGTGCTGTCCGATCTCCTTCAAGGCCTGCTCGTCGAAATCGCTGAGAATGAAATCCCCGAGCGACTCCCTGCGAGTTGATAGCGCGGAGATCTTCTTGCTGGCCTTTTCGGACAGCGACATCAGTACGACGCGGGCATCCTCGCGGGACGCGACGCGCCGCATGAAGCCATTCTTCTCGAGCATCTTGGATTGGGTGGTGACGAAGGAGGGGTCGACGTGGAGCATGGCGGACACATCCTTGACCGGCACGCCGTTGCCGCGATCGAGGTCGCTGACGGCCATCAGGATCATCCATTGCGGTCCGCTGATGCCGAGCTCCTTGGCCCAGAATTGTCGGATTCCCTCAAGATGGACGTTGATCGAGGCGATGTCCCAGATGAACTGTCGGATGATCTCCTGATTCTGGCCGGTCACCCAAATCGAAAGCTCATTTTCGTTCCAGCCCGCAGATCCCCCACGCATAGTCACCACTGCCCCGCCGGCCATTCCATCGTCCCACACTTCTCAGAATTCTATAATTGTATCAGTGAATTGTGACGTGCAAACCACGATTTCGTGTGTTGCCGGGAAACCACACTGCATCGCGATAAAGTTACCTGAGTTCATAAAGTATTTTGCTTCTAAGAATTGCGCAGGCATTCTCAGTTCCGGCGATGGGGAAACCCTCGATCGTCCCGTTGAAGTAGTTCGCTTGAGTGCCTCGCGTTATGCGGGTGTTTCCGAAAGCGCGAAGTGCTCTAGCGGTTAGTTTGGGGACTTGGGGGACTAAATCTTCGGGCGCACGCGCCTGGCAGATCCGGAACCTTCCCTTTTGGACAACTTGGAGGTTTAACATGACGATGATTAAGAGCCTTATCCTCGGCTCGGCGGCGGGTCTGATCGCCATCGGCGGAGCTCAGGCAGCCGATCTTCCGGTGAAGGCCAAGGCAGTGGAATACGTGAAGATCTGCTCGCTCTATGGCGCAGGCTTCTACTACATCCCGGGCACCGATACCTGCATCAAGATCGGCGGCGCGATCCGTTTGGACGTTGCGTTCAACGGCAGCACCTACGACGTTCCGTTCTGGCAGGGTGGTGCCGGTGGCAACAATCTCTGGACCAAGAACTATTTCTCGACCCGTGAACGCGTCAACTTGACGACGGACACCCGCACCGCGACCGAATACGGCGTGGTTCGTACCTACGCGAACATCCAGTTCGACTTCCTCCAGGATCGTGAATCGATCGCTGGTGGTTACACCGAAGTCGACTACGCGTTCATCCAGTTCGCCGGCTTCACCTTCGGTAAGGCCGTTTCGCAGTTCGATCCCCAGTGGGCGCTTGCCAAGCCATACATCTCGTCGGGCTTCAACGCTGGTTCGAACAACGCAACCGGTATCCCGCAGCTCGCCTACACCGCTTCGTTCGGTAACGGCGTGTCGGGCACGATCTCGGTTGAGAACGGTTCGGCCTACCGCAACGCCGGCCTCTGGAACACCGACACCTTCATCGTCGGCCCGGGCGCTACGACCTTCACCGGTACGTTCTACGGTTCGAACTCGAACACCTTCCTGGGCAACGCCTACGGCGGCAACCACATTCCTGAAATCGTCGGCAACATCCGCCTCGATCAGGCTTGGGGCACCCTGCACTTCGCCGCTGCGATGCATGCTGCAACTCCTGGCTTCTACGCCACGGCTGCGGGCGGTGCAGGCAACGAGTCGCTCGGTCACGCTGACGACAAGTACGGCTTCGCTGTCACCGGCGCGGTCGAATTCAAGAACCTGCCCACCGGCGCAGGCGACAGCTTGAAGCTCGAAGCAACTTACGCCAAGGGCGCTGCCAAGTACGTCTTCGGCGGTACGACCGACACCGTCGGTGGTGGTCGTTACGCGAAGGTTGATGGTTCGACCCTCGGCTTCGGCTACGTGCTGGACGGCGTTTACAACAACGGTGGCCAGATCGTTCAGAGTGACGCATGGCAGGTCAGTGCTTTCTACGAGCACTACTGGACCCCGGCTTGGCGTACCTCGCTGTTCGGCAACTACAGCCACATCTCGTATGGTTCGGGTAACGCCGCTATGCTTGCTGCATTCTCGGCAGCCCCCGGCGCGACGGGTGGTCCGGGTGCGAATAGCTCGGCAGCCGCAGCTGCTCGCGCTGGCGTCTTCGCCGGCACCGGCAACTTCGACCTGGGTCTCGCCCAGATCGGTACCCGTACGGCCTGGACCCCGGTTCAGAACCTGACCCTGTCGGCTCAGTTTACCTACAGCCGTCTCGATCAGAACCTGAACGGCACCTACACCACCGCCGCTGGTGGCATGTCGGGCAAGCCGACTGGTACGGTCTTCACGACCGCCGACCAGAACCTCTACAACGGTTCGGTGCAGATCCTGCGCTCCTTCTAATTCTGATCGTCTCACGACGACCAGTCTTTGAAACAAAGACCCCCGGCAGGAAACTGCCGGGGGTTTTTGCTTGTATGGAGCCGCGTCCGACTTCGTCCGCTCGACTAGGCGTTCTCGACGCCGCGGAGGCGGGCGTCTATACCGGGCGGCGTGGCCTCCGGCCGCGCAAGCCGCAAAGCCAGAAGTCCGAAGAACCATGGCGTCTCCAGCTGAACTGTTTCAAAGCGCATTCGCCGCCTTCCAGCAGGGCCGCCTCCAGGAGGCCGAGCGCGGGTTCAGCAAGTTCTTGCGCAAGGATCCGAAGCATTTCCCGGCGCTGAATATTCTCGCCATCGTGCTGGTCGCGCTGAAGCGCCATGCGGAAGCCGAGCCGCATCTGAAAGCGGCCCTGCGCATCGATGCGACATCGGATGCTACGTTCTACAATTACGGCCTGGTGCTGAAGGCGCTGAACCGGCCGGATGAGGCGCTGCAGCGTTTTACCGAATCGCTGGCGCTCAATCCTGGCAATGCCGAAACGCTGAATAACCGTGGCACGGTTCTGAACGATCTGCGCGACTACCCCGCCGCGCTGGCTGATTTCGATCGCGCGCTGGTGCTCCGCCCGCGCTATGCCGCAGCCTTCTTCAACAAGAGCAAGTCGCTGGCGGAGTTGAAGCGCTATGACGAGGCGCTCGCAGCCTGCGGGTCGGCGCTCGCCTTGCAGCCCGATCTGGCGGAAGCTTGGTTTGGTCGCGGCTACATCTTTGGCCAGATGCGGATGCCGGCAGAAGCGGTGGAGGCCTATGGCCGCGCACGCCAGTTCAATCCGGACATGCCGCTGCTGAAGGGCAATCTGCTGCATCAGAAGATGCTGATCTGCGACTGGCATGACGCGAATGCGCTGATTGCCGAGATCGAGGTTGATCTCATAGTCGGCAAACTGGCCGCCGAGCCGTTTGGCTGGCAAGGCGTGGCCACTTCGGAACGCAGCCTGCAGCGCTGCGCCGAACTGACCAACGCCTCGCGCTTTCCCATGCAAGCTCCACTGCTGCGCGCGTCCCCGAGCGGGCCGAATGCAAAAATTCGTGTCGGCTATCTCTCGGGTGAATTTCGACAGCAGGCGACCTCGCTGCTGCTGGTCGGTGTGCTGGAGCAGCACGACAAAAGCGCATTCGAGATTTTCGCCATCGACAACGGGCATGACGACGGCAGCGACATCAGGCGACGCATCGCTGGCGCCGTGGATGGGATCGTCGATATCTCCACACTGAACGATCCGCAGGCGGTGGACGCCATTCGTGCGCAGCGCATCGACATCCTCGTCAATCTCAACGGCTATTTCGGCGAGCAGCGCACCGGCGTATTCGCGCGCAGGGCCGCGCCGGTGCAGGTCAATTATCTCGGCTTTCCCGGCACGCTCGGCGCGGGTTTCATGGATTACATCCTCGCCGATCAGCACGTCCTGCCGCCCGAGCACCGGCAATTCTATAGCGAGAAGGTGGCCTGGCTGCCGAATTGCTATCAGGCCAATGACGATCGCCGGGAGATATCGACGCGTGCATTCGCGCGCGCGGAGGTCGGCTTGCCTGCGCAGGGCTTCGTGTTCTGTTGCTTCAACAATGCCTACAAGATCACGCCCGATGTCTTCGATAGCTGGACGCGGATTCTGTCAGCCGTTGACGGTAGCGTTCTCTGGCTGCTGGAGGACAGCGCTGCGGCTGTGGCGAATCTGCGCCGCGAAGCGGAATTGCGGGGCATCGCCCCCGCGCGTCTGGTGTTTGCCGCGCGCATGCTGCCGGCCGAGCACCTGGCGCGGCATCGTTGTGCGGATCTATTTCTCGATACGTTGCCGTACAATGCGCATACGACAGCGAGCGACGCATTATGGGCTGGATTGCCGTTGCTGACGTGTCGTGGAGAAACCTTTGCAGGGCGCGTTGCCGCGAGTCTTCTGCAGAATCTGGGTGTGCCGGAGTTGATTGCGGCGAAGCGAGATGACTATGAGCGTATGGCGATCGAGCTGGCGGAAAATCCCGAGCGGTTGTCGTCGATCCGGGAGAAATTATCGGCCAATCGTCTGAACATGCCGGCCTTCGACACCCGGTGTCTGGCGCGTGATATCGAAACCGCATTTCGCAAAATGGCCGAACGGGCCCGGGCAGGGCTGGCGCCAGCCCACATCATGTTTCCCGCTAACGATAGCGGCCAATAATATATTTGATTGAGCAAATCAGGTATTGCGCTCAACATTCTGGCTCATGTAATATTTTCGTGCGCAGCCGGCAAATTTTTGACGGCCCTAAGTCTTCGAGGAGACTCGCGCACTCTGCTGTAAATCTCCGAAACCACCGGCAATGCCCTGCCGGTGGTTTTTCGGCTTTTTTGGGGCCAGTTTCGAGTGGCCCGCTGGTATTCCAGGATTATTGCTAACGCGGAAGGGCGCGGGAACTGTGTCATGCCGGCACGTCCTTGAATCAGTCCAACCCCCTCTGAAAACGGCAGAATTGCTGCTGACCAGATCGGCAGCATGAGATGGAATCTGTCGCAGAGGCATCCAAATTATGACCTGTTGCCCGTCGTTGCATATCAGGACTGACGAGCTATCTGACCGAAATTGCTAGAGATTTCTTGCTTTTTGAGCAAGTTGTGGCTAAAAGCCGCTCATCGTGGAGAGTATGAATAATGGCGCATAACTACGCAATTAATGAGGACGTTCACCACCAGCTGCAGGGGCCGCAGGGCCGTTCCACCATCAAGGAACGCAGCATCTACACCATCACCTCTCGCCTTCCGATCGAAGCCGATGGTCGCCCGCGTTACCGGATCAAGAGCAAGTCCGAGAACATCGAGCGTGTCGTGACCGAAGAGCAGATCAGCCGCCTGGGTTGATCTCGGATCAGCCTTCTTGCTGATCGTACTTGCCGTTTGCTGTCGTCGCCGGGGCCTTGGACCCCGCGACGAAGCAGACCGCCCCAAAGACCCCAACCAGATTCTATCTTGAAGCGGGAAGCTTGGCCGGGGCTGATCTCTACTCGTCCTGCTGCGATGGTTGCGGCAAGGCGGCTTCGCACCATATGCTTTGCCCCGAGGGCGGGTACCGAAGGCCACACACGCGATCGTCGCGCCGCACCTCGGCAAAATGATGTGGTCGGAGCGGGGCGTCCCTTGATCGAAAAACTTGAACTGCTGTTGTCGCTGGCGAAGGAACGGCATTTCGGCCGCGCCGCGGAAGCTTGCGGCGTGACGCAGCCCACCATGTCCACGAGCCTCAAGCAGCTCGAGGACATGCTCGGCGTGATGCTGGTGCAGCGCGGCTCGCGCTTCCAGGGGTTTACGCCGGAAGGCGAACGCGCACTCGATTGGGCACGCCGCATCGTCGGCGATGCTCGCGCGATGAAGCAGGAAATCAACGGCCTCAAGGACAGTCTGTCCGGCGAGATCCGCATCGCCGCAATTCCTACGGTGCTCGGCATGGTCGCCTCACTGACGACGCCGTTTCGTGCGCGGCATCCCGATGTGCGGTTTCGCATCGTGTCCTGCACCTCCACGGCCGTGCTCGGTCTGCTTGAAAATCTCGAAGTCGATGCGGGCCTGACCTACATCGAGAACGAACCGCTCGGCAAAGTGCGTTCGATCCCGCTTTATAAAGAAAGCTACCGGCTGCTGACCTCGCCGGACAGCATGTTCGGCGATCGCAAGAGTGTCACCTGGTCCGAAGTCGGCCAAGTGCCGCTGTGCCTGCTGACCCCCGATATGCAGAATCGACGCATCATCGATCGTGCCCTGAAGTCGGTCGGCGCCGAGGCGATGCCGATGCTGACGTCGAATTCGATCATCGTGCTCTATACCCATGTGAAGACCGGCCGTTGGGCCAGCGTGATGCCGGCCAAGCTGGCGGAGACGCTGGGTCTGACCGCCAATGACTCGGTCCGTATGATCCCGATCGTCGATCCTGTGGTGAATTATGGCGTCGGCCTTGTGGTGCCCCAGCGCGATCCCATGACCCCGCTGGTGGCGACTCTGGTCCAGATCGCCCGGGAGGTTGCACCGTCGCTGGAGGCGTAAGACCTTCGTTTCGGGCGCTGTAATTGCTGCGCTGCAACCAAGCTAACCATTTCAAATTCATCGATTTCGCCGGGTGTCGATACCGTTTCCGTATCGCAGCATGAGACAGCTTTATTGATCTTTGGATCGATTCCAATTTTGATTGGTTTTCCAGTCATAAGATCAATCGAGTACCGGGATGAACGCAGCCTACGAGCCGAATGCTTATGAGCCTTGGAGTGCTGACCGAGGCACCGAGATCATCGAGAGCCTGTCCCATGTGGAAGGCGGCGTGATCGTGATTCTGCATGCGATGCAGGAAGCCTTCGGTTATGTGCCAGAGCCGGCAATCCCGATGATCGCGCTGGCGCGTAACCTGTCGCGCGCTGAGGTCCATGGCGTGTTCACCTTCTATCACGACTTCCGGCATGAACCGGCTGGCAAACATGTGCTGAAGATCTGCCGGGCCGAGGCTTGCCAGGCGGCCGGCGGCGACGCGCTGGCTGCGCGCGCGGAAGCGAAATTGGGAGTAAAATTCGGAAACACGACGGCGGATCAGCGTGTTACGTTGGAGCCGATCTATTGCCTCGGGCTCTGCGCCACGGCGCCATCGGCGATGCTCGATGGCCGTCTGGTTGGCCGCCTCGATGAGAAGCGCATCGATGCGCTGGTCGCGGAGGCACAGCGATGACATCGTCTGATAAAACTCTGAAGATCTACATTCCGCGCGATGCGGCCGCCGTTTCCGTCGGTGCCGATGAACTCGTCAGTGCCTTCGAAGCGGAGGCTCAAAAGCGCAAGCTTGCAATCGAGATCATTCGCCCCGGTTCGCGCGGATTGCTGTGGCTGGAGCCGATGATCGAAGTCGCGACGCCGGAAGGTCGCGTCGCCTTCGGGCCGGTCGAAGAGAAAGACGTTGCGTCGGTGCTCGATGCGATGGTCGCAAACGGCTCTCACGCGCTGCGTCTTGGTGTCGCGGAGGAGATTCCGTGGCTCAAGAAGCAGACGCGTCTGACCTTTGTGCGCTGCGGCGTCGTCGATCCCCGGTCGGTCGAGGATTACATCGCGCATGATGGCTACAGGGGCCTCACTCGCGCGCTGACGCTGGATAGCGCCGGCATCATTGCCGACGTCACCACATCCGGCCTGCGTGGCCGCGGTGGCGCTGGCTTCCCGACCGGTATCAAGTGGAAGACCGTTGCCGATACCAAAGCCGATCGTAAATTCATCGTCTGCAATGCGGACGAGGGCGACAGCGGCACCTTCGCCGACCGCATGATCATGGAAGGCGATCCCTTCGTGGTGATCGAAGGCATGACCATTGCCGGCATCGCGGTGGGCGCCACCAAGGGCTACATCTATATCCGTTCGGAATATCCGCATGCCGTCGAGGCGATGAATGAGGGTATCGCTGCCGCCAAGCGCGCCGGTTATCTCGGCGACAAGATTCGCGGCTCGGCGCACGCATTCGATCTCGAAGTCCGCGTCGGCGCCGGCGCCTATGTCTGCGGCGAGGAGACCTCACTGCTGGAGAGTCTCGAAGGCCGTCGCGGCATCGTCCGCGCCAAGCCGCCGCTGCCGGCGCATAAAGGCCTGTTCGGCAAGCCGACGGTCATCAACAACGTCCTCTCGTTTGCGGCGATACCGTTCATCCTCGACAACGGCGCCAAGGCCTATGCGGATTACGGCATGGGCCGCTCGCGTGGCACGATGCCGATCCAGCTCGCGGGTAACATCAAGTTCGGCGGCCTCTTCGAAGTCGCTTTCGGCATCACGCTGGGTGAGCTGATTGATGATATCGGCGGCGGCACCTTCACCGGCAAGCCGGTCCGCGCGGTGCAGGTCGGCGGTCCGCTCGGTGCCTACTTCCCGCGCGAATTGTTCGACACGCCGTTCGACTACGAGGCCTTCGCCAAGCGCGACGGCCTGATCGGCCATGGCGGCATCGTGGTGTTCGACGACACCGTCGACATGTCGAAGCAGGCGCGTTTCGCGATGGAATTTTGCGCCATCGAATCCTGCGGCAAGTGCACGCCGTGCCGCATCGGCTCCACCCGCGGCGTCGAGACCATCGACAAGATCCGCCGTGGTGAACGCGTCGCCGAGAACATCGCCGTGCTGCAGGACCTCAGCAACACCATGAAGTTCGGTTCGCTCTGTGCGCTGGGCGGCTTCACGCCGTATCCGGTGATGAGTGCGCTGAAACATTTCCCCGGAGATTTCGGCCCGGCGCCATCGCGCCTTCAGGCCGCAGAGTAAAGGAGCAACACATGTCGCTCGTTCACGAAATCGATTTTGGTACGCCGCGTTCGAAGTCCGAAAAGATGGTCACGCTGACCATTGACGGGCAGAGCGTCTCGGTGCCCGAGGGCACCTCCATCATGCGCGCCGCCATGGAGATGGGCACGCAGATTCCGAAACTCTGCGCCACCGACATGGTGGATGCCTTCGGCTCCTGTCGTCTCTGTCTCGTCGAGATCGAAGGCCGCGCGGGCACGCCGGCCTCCTGCACCACGCCGGCCATGGAAGGCCTCGTGGTTCATACCCAGAATGCGCGACTCGCGGCGCTGCGTAAGGGCGTGATGGAGCTCTATATCTCCGACCATCCGCTCGACTGTCTCACCTGCGCCGCCAATGGTGATTGCGAATTGCAGGATATGGCCGGTGCCGTCGGCCTGCGCGACGTGCGCTACGGCTATGACGGCGAGAACCATGTGTTCGCCAAGTCTGGCCCGAAGCACAATCACAATTCGCCGGAAGCCTGCGAAAATGATCACTGGATGGCGAAGGACGAGTCGAATCCGTACTTCACCTATGACCCCTCCAAGTGCATCGTCTGCTCGCGCTGCGTCCGCGCCTGCGAAGAAGTACAGGGCACTTTCGCGCTGACGATCTCCGGCCGCGGCTTCGAGAGCCGCGTCTCGCCGGGCATGAGCGAGAGCTTCCTGGGTTCGGAATGCGTGTCCTGCGGCGCCTGCGTGCAGGCCTGCCCGACCGCGACGCTGACCGAGAAGGCCGTGATCGAGATCGGCCAGCCCGAGCACTCGGCTGTGACCACCTGCGCCTATTGCGGCGTCGGCTGTACCTTCAAGGCGGAAATGCGCGGCGAGGAGCTGGTGCGCATGGTGCCGTACAAGGACGGCAAGGCCAATCGCGGCCATTCCTGCGTCAAGGGCCGTTTCGCCTGGGGCTATGCGAACCACAAGGAGCGCATCCTCAATCCGATGATTCGCGAGAAAATCACCGATCCATGGCAGGAAGTGTCATGGGATGAGGCCTTCAATTTCGCGGCCAAGAAGTTCAAGGGCATCCAGGCCAAACACGGCAAAGACTCCATCGGCGGCATCACCTCGTCGCGCTGCACCAATGAAGAAGTATTCGTGGTGCAGAAGCTGATCCGCGCCGGCTTCGGCAACAACAACGTCGATACCTGCGCGCGCGTCTGCCATTCGCCGACGGGCTACGGCCTGTCCTCGACCTTTGGTACCTCGGCCGGCACGCAGGATTTCGACTCGGTGGAAGATACCGATGTCGTGATGATCATCGGCGCCAACCCGACCGATGGCCATCCGGTGTTTGCATCGCGCCTGAAGAAGCGTTTGCGCGCCGGCGCCAAGCTGATCGTGGTCGATCCGCGCCAAACCGATATCGTGCGCTCGGCCCATATCGAGGCACAGCACCATCTGCCCCTGATGCCCGGCACTAATGTCGCCGTGCTCACCGCGCTGGCCCATGTCATCGTCACCGAAGGCCTCGCCGACGAGACCTTCATCCGCGAGCGCTGTGACTGGAGCGAGTTCGAGGACTGGGCGGCCTTCGTCGCGCAGCCGAACCACAGCCCCGAAGCCACCGCCATCATGACCGGCGTAGATCCGAAGGAGCTGCGCGCCGCCGCCCGTTTGTTCGCCACCGGTGGCAACGGTGCGATCTATTACGGTCTCGGCGTCACCGAGCACAGTCAGGGTTCGACCACCGTAATCGCGATCGCGAACCTCGCGATGGCGACCGGCAATATCGGCCGTCCCGGCGTCGGCGTGAATCCGCTGCGCGGCCAGAACAACGTGCAGGGCTCCTGCGACATGGGCTCGTTCCCGCACGAGCTGCCGGGCTACCGCCACATCTCGGGCGATGCGGTGCGCGAGCAGTTCGAAGCGATGTGGAACGTCAAGCTCAACAGTGAGCCGGGCCTGCGCATTCCCAACATGTTCGATGCCGCCACCGAAGGCACTTTCATGGGCCTCTACGTGCAGGGCGAAGACATCCTGCAGTCCGACCCCAACACCAAGCATGTGGTCGCGGCGCTGTCGGCGATGGAATGCGTCATCGTCCACGACCTGTTCCTGAACGAGACCGCCAACTACGCCCACGTGTTCTTCCCGGGCTCCACCTTCCTGGAGAAGAACGGCACTTTCACCAATGCCGAACGTCGTATTCAGCGCGTCCGCAAGGTGATGTCGCCGAAAAATGGTCTTGAGGATTGGGAAGTGACCTTGGGATTCGCCAAGGCACTCGGCTATGAAATGTCCTACAATCACCCCTCGGAGATCATGGACGAAATCGCGGCGCTGACGCCGACTTTCGCCGGCGTCTCCTATGCGAAGCTGGAGGAGGTTGGTTCGGTGCAGTGGCCGTGTAACGAGAAGCAGCCTCTGGGCACCCCGATCATGCATATGGATGGCTTCGTGCGCGGCAAGGGCAAGTTCATGCTCACCGAATACATCGCCACCGACGAGCGTACCGGGCCGCGCTTCCCGCTACTGCTCACCACCGGCCGTATTCTCAGCCAGTACAATGTCGGCGCGCAGACACGGCGCACCGAGAATGTGGTCTGGCATGAAGAGGATCGTCTGGAGCTGCATCCGCATGACGCCGAACTGCGTGGCATCCGCGACGGCGACTGGGTGAAGCTGCAGAGCCGCGCCGGCGAGACGACGTTGCGTGCGCTGCTAACCGAGCGTATGGCGCCGGGCGTGGTCTATACGACCTTCCATCACCCGACCACGCAGGCCAACGTCATCACCACCGAGTTCTCGGACTGGGCCACCAATTGCCCGGAATACAAGGTGACGGCGGTGCAGATCTCGCCCTCGAACGGTCCGTCCGAGTGGCAGAAGGAATATGACGAACAGGCCCGCCAGTCGCGCCGGATTGCCATGCCTGTCGTGGAAGCGGCAGAGTAGGTCTGGAAACCAGAGATGCACGATCCGGTTCGCTCAGTCCCCCGCAAGATCTGGCGCCAGTCCGGCGTTAGCGAGGGGCTGCGCGCGGTGCCGGAAGAGACCGCGCTGGCGATCACCTATAATGGCGGCACCTATGCCGTCATGATGGGGACGCCGCAGGACTATCGCGACTTCGCCTATGGCTTCAGCCTGAGCGAAGGCGTGGTCACCTCGATCGACGAGATCGAGAGTTTCGAGGCCGTTGAATTCGACGATGGCGTTGAGCTGCGCATGTGGCTCGCAGGCGAGAAGGCCGAGAGCATTAGCGCGCGGCGCCGGCAGATCGCCGGGCCGACTGGCTGCGGTCTGTGCGGCATCGACTCGATTTCTGAAGCCGTTAAGCCGGCGGCCATCGTCGCGCCCGGCGGCGCGTTCTCCTTCGACCAGATCATGGCGGCGATGGAGACGCTGTCGCCACTGCAGAAGGTCAACATCCAGACCCGCGCCGTGCACGCCGCGGCGTTCTGGACGCCGGCCGACGGCATCGTCGCGTTGCGTGAGGATGTCGGCCGTCACAATGCGCTCGACAAGCTGGCCGGCGCGCTGGCGCAGGCCAAGGTCGATGCAGGGCGGGGCATGGTGCTGCTCACCAGCCGCGTCTCCGTCGAGATGGTGCAAAAGACGGCTGCCATCGGCGCGCCGCTCATGGTGTCGGTCTCGGCCCCCACCGCACTGGCCATCCGCATGGCGGAAGCCGCAGGCATTACGTTGGCCGCGATCGCGCGCAGCGACGGGTTCGAAGTTTTCACACATCAGCATCGCGTACGTCAGCACGGCGTCACCGCGGATGCATCAGGGCAAGAGCATGGACACCCACACATCGACGTCGCCTGACCGGCTGATCTATATGGCCAACCAGATCGGCGACTTCTTCAACAGCCAGGGCCACGATCACGCCGTGGCCGGCATTGCCGAGCACATCAAGAAGTTCTGGGATCCGCGCATGCGGAAGAAGATCTTCGAACATCTGGATGCGGGCGGCGCCGGGCTGAAGCCGAACGTCCTCGAGGCGATCGCTTCGCTGAAGAAGTAGCTCAACCCGCACTCGTCATTCCGGGGCGCGGGCGCGTCTTCGTAGACGCGAACCCGGAATCTGGACATGGCATGGCGCTGTCGGAGACTCCCATGCTGAGATTCCGGGTTCGCGATCGCCAAGCGGCGCTCGCGCCCCGGAATGAGGGTGTAGGGTGCCGCGACGAAACCTAGCCCGCTTCCTGCGGCGTCTGCGGTTTCAGCGCCAGCGCATGTACCGTTCCCGCAAGTTCCGCCGCCAGCAGTTCGTTGATCATGCGATGGCGGTCGATCCGGCTCTTCCCTTCGAAGGCCTCCGACACAATATTGACCCTGAAGTGGGTTTCACCCTCCGGGCGGTGGCCCATGTGACCGGCATGCAGATGCGATTCATCTGAAACGTCGAGGCTGAGGGGCGCGAAAGCCTCTGTCAGCTTCTTTGTGATGTTATCTTTCATGGTCATGATGGCCGGCTTAGCGGTTTGCCCCGCTCATGGTCAATCACGATGTGGCGACCATATTGGTGCGGCGCAGGGCGCCGAATGAGGTAATCGGAATGTCAAGACTTGAAGCTTTTTGCATTGCGTTGTCATAGTCAGCCATGCCCATCGACTCATCCAAATTCTTCGACAGCATCCGTATCAAGCCGAACAAGCTGAGCGCGAAGCAGCAGGCCGCTGCGCGCGAAGAAGCTATTATGTGTGAGTGGCCCGAGTGCAAGAACAAGGGTCCGCATCGCGCGCCCAAGGGCCGTGCGCAGGACAAGGAATACTGGCACTTCTGCCTGAACCATGTCCGCGAATACAATCAGGGCTACAACTTCTTCCAGGGTATGGCCCCGGACGCGGTCGCCAAGTACCAGAAGGACGCGCTGACCGGCCATCGTCCGACCTGGAAGATGGGCGCCAACGGCTCTGCGGACAAAACCAAGGCCGGGCAGCCCGACCTCGACGGCGCGATCGATCCGTTTGCCATGTTCAACGAGATGAACGGCATGGGTATGGGGCGCGGCCGGGCCCGCAAGCCGCAGCAGCCGATCAAGGAAGAAACCCGCAAGATCTTCAATGCCGAGCGCAAGGCGCTGCAAGTCATGGGTCTCGGCCCCAGCGCGACGCTGGACGACGTCAAGGCGCAGTACAAGGCGCTGGTGAAGCAGCACCACCCCGACGCCAATGGCGGCGACCGCTCCACCGAGGACCGGTTGATCGAAATCATCAAGGCTTACAACTACTTGAAGACCGTGGTCCGGGGCTCCTGAGGCGCTCCGAGATTGTCCACGCCCTTGCCAATGTTCGTCGTGCCCGGCCAGCGCGAAGCGAGCTTCGCTGGATGTGCCGGGGCATCCACGTCTTTGGCTGCGAGTGAACAAAGACGTAGGTGGCCGGGACAAGCCCGGCCATGAGGGTCGAGAGCGCTGCCAAACTATTAAGCATAACCCATCGCCGCCTGCTTAATTCGCCTTCCCGCCAGATACCGCCGCAATTCCGCCCGGCCTGAGATCTTCAATCTCTGTTGACCATCGCCGGAACGGAACCTGTTGCTCACGGCCAGTTGCCTTGCGAGCAAGGGGCCTTAAGGCTAATATTTGCGTACGAATAAGGGCTCATTTGTCTTTATTCCTTGGGGTGTCGACGTCCCGTCGGCTGCGGAGCTTGGCTTTGAAACATCGCTCGCTTGTTCGCGCGCTGCTGACGTTGGTCGTACTTGCGACAGGCGTGGTGTTGGCCGGCTGCAACGGCGAAGACATGTCACTCGCCAGCAACGCGAAGGCGAACCAGCCCGTTCCTCCCAAGCTCGTCGCCGAGATGACCGAAAAGGACATGGACCTGCAGTCGCCGATGCTGGTCCGTGTGTTCAAGCAGGAAGCCGAACTCGAAGTCTGGAAGCAGAATCGCTCCGGCCAGTTCGCGCTGCTGAAGACCTATCCGATCTGCCGCTGGTCCGGCGATCTCGGTCCGAAGGTCAAGGAAGGCGATCGCCAGGCACCGGAAGGTTTCTATGCGATCACGCCGGCGCAGATGAATCCGCGCTCGTCCTATTATCTCTCGTTCAATACCGGTTTCCCCAACGCCTTCGACAAGTCGCTGGGACGCACCGGTTCGCAGTTGATGGTGCACGGCGATTGCTCGTCGCGGGGCTGTTTCGCCATGACCGACGAACAGATCGCCGAGATCTATTCGCTGGGCCGTGAATCCTTCTTCGGCGGGCAGCGCTCGTTCCAGTTCGCGGCGTTTCCGTTCAAGATGACGCCGGTCAACATGGCCAAGCATCGCAACAACCCGAACATGCCGTTCTGGAAGATGATCAAGCAGGGCTATGATCATTTCGAAGTGACGCGGCAGGAGCCGAAGGTCGAGTTCTGCGAGAACAAGTATGTGTTCGATCCGGCCGCACCTGCAGGATCGACCAAGCCGCTGGTGTTCAATGCCTCGGCCAAGTGCCCAGTCTACCAGATTCCGTCCGAGATCGCCGATGCCGTCAGCGCCAAGCAGGCGCAGGATGATGCGAAGATTGCCGAACTGGTTGCCAAGGGCACGCCGGTCGCACAGCGCCGTCCCGATATCGACGGCGGCATGAACCGCGTCTTCGCCTCCAAACTGCCCGATGGCGCCACCGGCTTGTCGGATCCGGAGCCGCCGGGCGTGCAGACCGCCGCCTATTCGCGCGCACCGGGCACGATCCCGCCGCACGTCAATCCGCCGAAGGCCAATGCTGCGGCCTCGACGTCCTATTCGGCCTCGCTGTTCGCAGCGTCGGAAGAACCCGTCGTCGCCGCGCCCTCCACGCGTGTCGCGTCGGCCTCGTCGGATGGTGGCTTCTTCAGCAATCTCGCCAAGAAGGTCGGCATCGGCGGCTCGGAAACGACCGCCACCGCAACTACGGCGCCAGCCGCTCCCGTGCCGACACCGGCCGCAAAGCCGAAGGCCGTCGCCAGCAAGGCCGCCCCGTCGGCTGCTCCTGCGACGCCTGCTTCTGTAGCTGCAGCGAAGCCGGCCGCTGCACCCGCACCGCTCGTCGCCACCCCACGCCCGCCGCTCAAGCCGACGCTGTCGGCCGAACCATCCACGCCAGCCTCCGGCGGCGGCGCCGGCACAGCCGCGCTGTCAGGCGCAGCCCCGGTCGTGTCCGCGAATTCGTTCACGGATCGCTTCTCGGCGATGCGCTGAGGCGCGTCGCTCTTCCTGCAGACATATCGCTCACGTGTGATTGGCGCCGTGGTCGCTGACGCGTTTGACAATACTCACCTGACGCACGCCATCGAGCTCCTGCAGCTTCGAAGGATAGCTCGCGATATCCTGTGACGACACCTTGCTAAGCAGGATCGAGAGCTGGTCGGTGCCCTGGGGATCGCGGCTTTCCACCAGGAAGCGCTTCACCTGGCCGGCGCGCAGCGAGAGTGTCTCGCGCAGCAATTCCGGCGTCAGGCCGTTGTTCTCGACTTCCACCTTCAGCATGCAGGTCTGGTTGCGCGAACGATAGGTCTCCTCGAGCGGCTTGATACCGACGAGGATGATCAGGATGATCACCGTCGATGCGCCGGCCGCGAGATACAATCCGCCGCCGACTGCGAGCCCGATCGCCGCCACCGTCCAGATGCTTGCCGCCGTGGTCAGTCCCTTGACGATCTCGCCGCGCGCCAGGATCGATCCCGCACCGAGAAAGCCGATGCCGGACACCACCTGCGCTGCGATACGCGATGGATCGAGCACGACATTGGATTGCGTGAGCAGGATGTTGGAGAAGCCGTATTGTGAGACCAGCATGATCAGGCAGGAGCCGACGCAGACCAGCATATGCGTGCGGATGCCCGCGGCCCAGAGCAGCCGCTCCCGCTCGAAACCGATCAGACTGCCGAGCGCCGCGGCGGAGATCAGGCGGATCAACATTTCGGAATTGGACATCATCGGCACGCCCCCTCATTCCTGCGGCCGCTCGTGTCGGCACGATGGAACAGGCTAGTCCTCTGCGACGCGTTGTCCAATCGTCGTCAGCGGCGTCCAGCGCAGTGCTTGGCTGCGTGAATGCGTGGAACCAACAGCCCAAAGAAAAATCCCTCCCGAACGGGGAGGGATTTCAGATGGCTTCGCGATCTAACCGGTGGTCGGCTTACGCATACCGCCCGTGACAGTGCTTGAACTTCTTGCCGGAGCCGCACGGGCAGTCCTCGTTGCGGCCGACCTTGCCCCAGGTGTCCTGGTTGTTCGGATCACGGGCGACGGCGGGCTGTTGCTGGCCCATCGGTGCCAGCGCCGCATTGGCGAAGGCCATTTCGTCTTCGCCGGTGTTGTAGTCGAGCTTGTGGGCTTCCATGACAGGCAGTTCGGGCTGCACGTCCGGCGGCACGATTTCGACGCGCATCAATTGTGCGGTGACGGCTTCGCGCAGATTGGCGATCATCGCCTCGAACAGGTTGAAGGCTTCCGCCTTGTATTCCTGCAGCGGATCGCGCTGGCCGTAGCCGCGCAGGCCGATGACCTGACGCAGGTGATCCAGCATCACCAGATGTTCGCGCCACAGATGATCCAGCGTCTGCAGCAGGATCGTCTTCTCGACGTAACGCATCACGTCGGGGCCCCACTGGGCGACCTTCGCGGCCATGTGCTCGTCGGCCTTCTGCTCGATACGGTTGAGCAGCTCCTCGTCAGCGATGCCTTCTTCCTTGGCCCATTCGTCCACCGGAAGATCGAGGTCGAGCACGCGCTTGAGCTCTTCCTTCAGGCCGGCCACGTCCCACTGCTCGGCATACTGGTTTTCCGGCACGTGTTTGGTGACGAGGTCCTCGACGAAGGCGCGGCGCATGTCGTTGACGGTCTCGGCGACGCTATCGTTCTGCATCAGGTCGACGCGCTGTTCGAAGATCACCTTGCGCTGGTCGTTCTGCACGTCGTCATATTTCAGCAGGTTCTTGCGGATGTCGAAGTTGCGCGCCTCGACCTTCTGCTGGGCTTTCTCGAGCGCCTTGTTGATCCACGGATGGATGATCGCTTCGCCTTCCTTCAGGCCGAGCCGCGTCAGCATCGTATCCAGACGATCCGAGCCGAAGATGCGCATCAGGTCGTCTTCCAGCGACAGGAAGAACTTGGACCGGCCAGGGTCGCCCTGACGGCCGGAGCGGCCGCGGAGCTGGTTGTCGATGCGGCGTGACTCATGGCGCTCGGAGCCCATGATGTAGAGGCCGCCGGGCTTCTCGACGGTCTTGGCCGGCTTGCTGCCCTTGGCGGGCTCGATCTCGACCACTTCCTTGGCGTTCAGCACGATTTCGCGGAAGCGCTCGATCTCGGCCTTGATCTCGGCGATCTTGGCAACCTTCTCGGCTTCGTCGGCGATATCGGCCGTTTCGATCTGCGCGCGCATCTCGACCGAGCCGCCGAGTTTGATGTCGGTGCCGCGGCCGGCCATGTTGGTGGCGATGGTGATGGCGCCGGGGACGCCGGCTTCGGCGACGATATAGGCTTCCTGCTCGTGGAAGCGCGCATTCAGCACCGCGAACAGTTTCGCCGGCTTGCCGGAACGCGCGGCCGCATAGAGCTTGTCCATCGCCTTCGGCTTGGTGAAGTCGATCAGCTTGTAGCCGTTCTTGAGCAGATACTCGCCAAGCACTTCCGATTTTTCGATCGACGCGGTGCCGACCAGTACCGGCTGCATCCGCGCATTGGCGCGCTCAATCTCGGCGAGGATGGCGGCGTGCTTCTCGTCCTGGGTGCGATAGACCTCGTCGTCCTCGTCCATGCGGCCGATGCCGACATTGGTGGGCACTTCGACGACTTCGAGCTTGTAGATGTCGAACAGTTCGTCCGCTTCGGTCAGCGCCGTGCCGGTCATGCCGGCCAGCTTCTTGTACATGCGGAAGTAGTTCTGGAACGTGATCGAGGCCAGCGTCTGGTTTTCCGGCTGGACCGTGACGTGTTCCTTGGCTTCCAGCGCCTGGTGCAGGCCTTCCGAATAACGGCGACCCTGCATCATGCGGCCGGTGAACTCGTCGATGATGATCACTTCGTCGTCGCGGACGATGTAGTCCTTGTCGCGGTTGAACAGCGAGTGGGCGCGCAGCGCCTGATTGATGTGATGCACGACGGAGACGTTCTCGACGTCATACAGCGTCTCGCCCTTGAGCTGGCCGGCATCGCGCAGCAGGGTTTCGATCTTCTCCATGCCTGCTTCGGTCAGCGTCACGGTGCGCTGCTTCTCGTCGACTTCGAAGTCGATGACCTTTTCGAGCTTGGGCAGGAAGGTGTCGATGGTGTTGTAGAATTCCGAGCGGTCGTCGAGCGGGCCGGAGATGATCAGCGGCGTACGCGCTTCGTCGATCAGGATCGAGTCGACTTCGTCGACGATGGCGTAGAAGTGCTTGCGCTGGACCATGTCCTCCAGCCGGTACTTCATGTTGTCGCGCAGATAGTCGAAGCCGTATTCGTTGTTGGTGCCGTAGGTGATGTCGCAGGCATAGGCCGCCTGGCGCTCGGCATCGTCGAGGCCGTGAACGATCACGCCGGTGGTGAGGCCCAGGAAGCTGTAGATCTGGCCCATCCAGCCGCTGTCGCGCTTGGCCAGGTAGTCGTTGACGGTCACGACATGCACGCCCTGGCCGGCGAGCGCGTTCAGATAGACGGCGAGGGTGGCGACCAGCGTCTTGCCTTCGCCGGTCTTCATCTCGGCGATGTCGCCCTCATGCAGCACCATGCCGCCGATCAGCTGCACGTCGAAGTGACGCTGGCCGAGGGTGCGCTTCGCGGCTTCGCGGACGGTGGCGAAAGCGGGAACGAGGAGATCGTCGAGAGTCTTGCCGGCTTCGAGTTGTGCCTTGAACTCGGCGGTGCGCGCTTTGAGCGCATCGTCCGACAGCGCTGCGACCTCAGGTTCCAGCGCGTTGATCGCGGCAACACGCGATTGATATCCCTTGACGCGGCGGTCGTTGGCAGAGCCGAAGAACTTGCGGGCGAGCGCGCCGATCATCACGAAATCCTGTCTTTAGCAATGCGGCCCGAAGGCCGTGGAATGGTGCAGCGGTCGCCCAGCCTCGTCATATCCAAAGTCTGTGGCGGATTGCTGTCTGGACCCCGGTGCGGAGCGCCAAAAAAGCAAGACCCCGGGAGATGAGTGGGAGCAGGGCAATCAGGGGTTCAATGACCACGGCGCGGCCGAAATCGCGCCTTCGCCACCGGCCCGGTCGGGGAGAGATATGGCCCGTGTGGGGGGTTGTCAACGGCGCGAACCTCTCAAGGATTTCATCATTTTGACAGAGTTTTCGCGTTGCCAAGACGGTACGTTTGGGAGAGTGTCCGCCGTCCCCAACAGGCTCTTATCCGAGATAAGGATTTTCCATGACCTTCGTATCGCTCGCCCTGACGCCGGGCCTGCGCCCGGGCCGCACCCTGGCTGCCCTGACCGGCGCCGTTGCGGTGGCCTTTCTCACCAGTTTCCCGGTTTACGCGCAGGATGCCAATCCGGTCCTCGCCAAGGTCAACGGCCAGGAAATCCGCCAGAGCGACGTCACCATTGCCGAGGAAGAGCTCGGCCCGAGCCTCGCCCAGATGGATCCCGCGACCCGGAAGGACAATGTGCTGTCGTTCCTGATCGACATGAAGATCGTCGCCAAGGCTGCCGAGGACAAGAAGATCGCCGATCGTGAGGATTTCAAGTCCAAGCTGGCCTTCGCCCGTAACCGCCTGCTCATGGACAACCTGTTGGCCGTCGAAGGCAAGGAAGCCCTGACCGACGACAACATGAAGAAGGTCTATGAGGACGCGGCCAAGCAGATCACCGGCGAAGCCGAAGTCCATGCCCGCCACATCCTGGTGGAGAGTGAGGCCGAGGCCAAGACGGTCGCCGACGAGCTGAAGAAGGGCGCCGATTTCGCCGAACTCGCCAAGAAGAAGTCGAAGGATCCGGGCGCGGCCGATGGCGGCGATCTGGGTTTCTTCACCAAGGACCAGATGGTGCCAGAATTCTCCGCCGTTGCCTTCGCGCTGGAGCCGGGCAAGATCTCGGACCCCGTGAAGTCGCAGTTCGGCTGGCACATCATCAAGGTCGAGGAAAAGCGCAACCGCAAGGCGCCGGAATTCGACCAGGTGAAGCCGCAGATCGAACAGTATGTCGTGCGCAAGGCACAGGCCGACTACGTCACCAAGTTGCGTGAAGGTGCCAAGGTCGAACGCATGGATCAGGCTGCTGCAACGCCTGCTCCGGCGGCACCCGCCGCGCCTGCCGCCAAGGACGCGCCGAAGCCGGCTGACAGCAAGATGGCTCCGGCAAAGAAGTAATTCTGGACTCGAAAAGCCCGCCCTCTGTCGAGAGGGCGGGCTTTTTGCTGCCTGTGCGTGGCTTCAGGCCTGCGTTTCGGTGACACGCTGCCGCTGCGTCACGTGGTAGCGCGGCGCTGGCGTCGCATGACCGAATTTGGTCGAGAGGGCGCGGCGATCTGCTTCGAAGCGGGTCCAGTTCGCGCCGTCCTGCAGGCCCGGAATGGTGACGAGCTCACCCTGGTCGAGGCCGGCCAATGCAGCATCGACCATGTCGTCGGCGCGCATCACTGTGGCCTGATCCATGTTCTGGTGCGGGTAGCCCGCGATGTCCCAGAATTCGGTGGCCGTTGCGCCCGGCAACACCGCCTGCACGCGGATGCCCTTGTCGGCGAGTTCATGCACCAGCGAATGGCTGAAGCTGAGCACATAGGCCTTGCTGGCTCCGTAGACGCCGTTGAGGATTTCTGCACCGATACCAACGATTGACGAGATGTTGATGATCGTGCCTTTGTTGCGCGCGACGAAGCCGGGCACGGCGGCATAGGTCAGCCGTGTCAGCGCGGTGATGTTCAGCGTGATCATGTCTTCCATTTTGTCGACATCGGCATTGAGCAACGGTGCCACCGCGCCGACTCCGGCATTGTTGACCAGCATCGTAATGCTCGCATCGTCGCGCAGCGCGGCTTCGACCTTTGCCAGATCGGCCTTGTTGCCGAGATCGGCGGCCAGCGTGCGGACCGATCGTCCGGTCTCGCTGGTCAGTCGCTTGGCGAGGGCCGCCAGGCGGTCCTGGTTCCGCGCCACCAGAATGAGATCATAGCCGCGCCTGGCCAGCCGGTCCGCATAAACGGCGCCAATACCCGTCGAGGCGCCCGTAATCAGTGCCGTGCCCTGATGTGAAATCGTCATTGTCGTTCTCCTGAATGCTCTCGGCCGCAGCGGCCGTGTCAGGAAACCTAGTCTTGCGCGCTCATGTCTCAAATGTCATATAAGCGGCGTTTTAGGACGTTTTGTCTTGAGGGAGCGAACACATGCAGCGCATCGGCCTTGTTGTTTCCCCGGGGTGCTCGCCCATCAGCCTTGCGGCGATGTCGGTCTTTGAACTGGCCAATATGCTGACCGATCCGCCCACCTATGATCTGCATGTGTTGTCGGAGCGGGGCGGTCAGGTCGGCACCTCGCTGGGCATGAGTTTGACCACCGAACCGTTCAATGCGGCTGATGCCTATGACACGCTGATCATTGCCGGCGGTCTGACGGTCGAATCCGCGACGCCCGGCCTGATCGATTTCGTACGACAGGCGCCCAAACATGCGCGGCGTGTTGCGTCTATCTGTATCGGCGCCTTCGTGCTCGCCGAAGCCGGCATTCTCGATCAACGGCGCGCGACCACGCACTGGTTCTATGCGCGCGACATGCAGAAGCAATTTCCGAAAGTGAGGGTCGATGAAGACCGCATCTTCGTGAATGACGGTCCGGTCTGGACCTCGGCCGGCATGACCGCGGGCATCGATCTCGCACTGGCGATGGTCGAGGCTGATCTCGGCGAGGACGTCGCACGCAACATCGCGAAAAAGATGGTCGTGTATCACCGCCGTGCCGGCGGTCAGTCGCAGTTTTCCGCGCTGCTGGAATTGGCGCCGAAGTCGGACCGTATCCAGAAGGCGCTCGCTTTTGCGCGAGACAATCTGCAAAAGCCACTGACAGTGAATGATCTCGCCGATGCTGCGAGTCTGAGCCCGCGGCAGTTCAGCCGCGCCTTTCACGCCGAGACAGGCCAATCGCCCGCCAAGGCCGTCGAGCATCTGCGGCTAGAGGTCGCGCGGTTGATGATGGAGCAGAGCCGGCATCCCATCGACACCGTCGCGCAGCAGACGGGGTTTGCCGATCGTGACCGCATGCGCCGCGCATTTCTGCGCGCCTATGGCCAGCCGCCGCAGGTGATCCGCCGAAATGCGCGGTCTCAGATGGACGCGTGAGCAGAGAAGCTCTTCGCTTCCCCTCTCCCCCAGCGCGGCACAGCCGCGCGCCGCGGGAGAGGGTGCCTGAGCACAGCGAAGGCGGGAGAGGGCTCTTTCTAAAAGCTCGGTCCTTCCGGTCCGCACCACCCCCTCTCCCGTCTCGAACGCACTGCCGTGCGTTCGATCCACCCTCTCCCGCCTTCGCGGCTGCGCCGCGCGGGGGAGAGGGGATCAGAGCTCTGCTGCAAACAAAAAGCCCGCCTTCTTAACGAAGACGGGCTTTTGTTTGTCTGCTGACGGGCTTCACCCGATCTTGCGGCCGATATCCAGAAACTTCTGCCGGCGCTGCTGACGAATAGTCGCCGCGTCCATGCCGCGCATGTCGTTGAAAGCCTGGGCGATGGCGTCGCCGGTGATGGCAATCATGGCGGTGGGGTCGCGGTGGGCGCCGCCCGGCGGCTCTTTCAGGATGGAATCGATCACACCGAAGCGCAGCAGATCCTGCGCCGTGATCTTCATATTGGTCGCGGCTTCCTGCGCCTTGGATGAGTCGCGCCACAGGATCGACGATGCCGCTTCCGGCGAGATCACGCTGTAGATGGCGTGTTCCAGCATCAGCACCTTGTTGGCGGTGGCAATGGCGATGGCGCCGCCCGAGCCGCCTTCGCCGATGATCACAGCGACATTGGCAACGCCAAGGCCGAGGCAGGCATCGGTGGAGCGTGCGATGGCTTCAGCCTGGCCGCGCTCTTCCGCGCCGATGCCGGGATAGGCGCCGGCGGTGTCGACCAGCGACAGCACGGGAATGTTGAAACGGTCGGCCATCTCCATCAGGCGAACTGCCTTGCGGTAGCCTTCGGGGCGGGCCATGCCGAAATTATGCTTGAGGCGGCTCTCGGTGGTGTTGCCCTTTTCCTGGCCGAGCACGCAAACGCTCTCGCCGCGGAAACGGCCGAAGCCGGCCACCAGCGCTTCATCCTCGCCGAACTTGCGGTCGCCGGCGAGCGGCGTGAATTCGGTGATCAGCGCTTCCACGTAATTCATGCAATGCGGGCGCTGCGGATGCCGCGCGACCTGGGTCTTCTGCCACGGCGTCAGGTTCGCATAGAGCTCGTGCAGCGCGGCGACGGCCTTGTCCTCGATGCGCACGATCTCTTCGCCGATGTCGCTGCCGCTGGCGGCCAGCGTGCGCAATTCATCGATCTTGGAATCCAGCTCGGCGACGGGCTTTTCAAAGTCGAGATAGCTGCGCATGGGTTCGGACATTCACTGGATATGGGAAGGACGGACGGCGGGCGAAACTGCCGGTGAAGGCTTTTCAAGTCAATCGGGGCTGCAAGTCAAGCCGCGAAGGTGTCATTTACTTTGAAAAATCAAAGAGATATTTCAACGTTCAAGCGCCTTTTTATGACGTTTCCATTGCTGTGTTGCGCTTGCGGCGATGCCACCACCAGATGGTGGCGCCGGCCAGCACGGCCGCCACGATCACGGCCTGAATCCAGTAGTGTTTGGCTTGGCCTTCGAGGCCGGCAATGCCGCCATAGCGGTCCAGCACCGACACTGCGAGCACGCCGGGTAACACGTGCGCCGGCGCCCAGAGCAATGCTGCGGGGATGTTTACGGCATAGAATTTCGCCGGTGCGGTCCCCAATGCTCCGGCCGTGACCGGCACGAAAGCGCGGATGGGCGGAACGAAGCGGCCGAGGAACACGGCCAGCGTGCCGAAGCGATGGAAGAAGGCCTCGCTCTGCGCCACCACGCCCGGATAATTCGAAAGCGGCCACGCGTCGAGCAGTTGTCGTTGCCGGACATGCCCGATCCAGAATGCGCTCCCGTCGCCGAGCACGGCGCCCGCCACGGCGGCCGCCAGCACCGCCACCAGATCGAGGTCGCCTGCCGGGATCAGGGCGCTCAGCGCCAGAATGATCGTGGTGCCTGGGATGAATGTTCCGAGCACCGGCACGGCTTCCAGCAAGGCAGCGAGGAAAATAGTGAGGTAGCCCAGCCAGGCATGCGCGGCGACAAAATGGGTCAGGGAATCGATGAAGGACGTCACGAAATTCCGATCCAGCGCGGGGTGCCTCAGCCAACTGACCGCATATATGATTGAAATGGCCGGCCGCGCCGTTCGATCCCCAAATACCGCTGCAAATTGATCGACCCGGAGCATCGGCTGATTCGCAGGGCAGACTTCCAAAAATTGCCGTTAGAACCTATCTCGATGATAACATTCGGGAACTTTGATGAAGAGCTGGGCTTTGTCCAGCCGCGGCTCTCTGATACGTTCCACAAAGCACCCCATCCGCAGCCATTACTAGACTGGTTTCGGGATATCCGGGACCACGGAGGATTGATGACCGCCGCCTCGACCAAACTGCAAGAAAAGACCGACGCGTTGATTGGCATTCCCGACAAGATGGTGTCGGTGCGCAAGTTGTTCGGCATCGATTCCGACCTCGAAGTGCCTGCCTTCTCCGAATCCGATCCGCATGTGCCGGACACCGATCCCGATTACCGGTTCGATCGCGCCACCACGCTTGCCATTCTCGCCGGCTTCTCGCGCAACCGCCGCGTGATGGTCACGGGCTTCCACGGTACCGGCAAATCGACCCATATCGAGCAGGTCGCTGCCCGCCTCAACTGGCCGTGTGTGCGCGTCAATCTCGACAGCCACATCAGCCGTATCGACCTCGTCGGCAAGGACTCCATCGTGGTCCGCGACGGCAAGCAGGTCACCGAATTCCGTGACGGCATTCTGCCTTGGGCGCTGCAGCACAATGTCGCGCTGGTGTTCGACGAATACGACGCCGGCCGTCCGGACGTGATGTTCGTCATTCAGCGCGTGCTGGAAGTCTCCGGCCGCCTGACGCTGCTCGACCAGAACAAGGTGATCAAGCCGCATCCGGCGTTCCGTCTGTTTGCGACCGCGAACACCATCGGTCTCGGTGACACGTCGGGCCTCTATCACGGCACGCAGCAGATCAATCAGGGCCAGATGGATCGCTGGTCGATCGTCACCACGCTGAACTATCTGGCGCATGACGAGGAAGTCGAGATCGTGCTGGCGAAGGCCAAGCACTATCAGAACCCCGAGGGCCGCGACATCGTCAACAAGATGGTGCGCCTTGCGGATCTCACGCGTAACGCCTTCGCCAATGGCGATCTGTCGACGGTGATGAGCCCGCGTACGGTGATCACCTGGGCCGAGAATGCCGACATCTTTAACGATATCGGCTTCGCGTTCCGCGTGACCTTCCTGAACAAGTGCGACGAACTCGAGCGTCCGCTGGTCGCCGAATTCTATCAGCGCTGCTTCAATGCAGAGCTGGCGGAAAGCTCGGTGAATGTGGCGCTGAGCTGATGTGATGGCGAAGGTCACCGTGGAGCGCACGATTGGAGCAACCAAGCGCGCGGTTCAAGGTGGCCTGTTTCGCTACAATGTCGAGAAGATGGGGAAGCAGAAGCACAAGAGCTTCGCCATCTCTTTGCGCGACAAGAAAGAGGTCGTCGGTGGCATTGTTGGCGAAGTCTGGATGACCGTGCTGTTCATTCAGCTCTTCTGGATCGATCAGCAGTTTCGCGGCAAGGGTCATGGCAAGGCGCTGATCGAATCGATCGAGGATCAAGCGCGAAACTTCGGCGCGGTGCGTGCCTATGTTGATACGATGAGTTTTCAGGCGCCAGACTTCTACCGCGCCTGTGACTATGAAGCTTTAGGCACCATCGATGGTTATCCAGGCGGCGTGACGCGCCACTGGTTTACCAAGGCGCTGTAGGGACTGGCGATGAGCACGACGACGACCAACAAATTCCGCCCCGGCTCCAAGGAAGCGCCGACCGAGCCGTTCAAGCGCGCGGTGACGTCGTGTTTGCGCGCCATCGCCAAAGCGCCCGAGCTTGAAGTGACCTTCGCGGCCGAGCGGCCGGGTCTCTCACCGGGCAAAGCCCGTCTTCCTGAACCCGCGCGAAAAATGAGCAAGCGCGACGCCGCCATCGTGCGCGGCCACGCGGATTCGATCGCGCTCAAACTCGCCTGTCACGATCCCAAGGTTCATCGCAAGCTGATGCCGGGCAATCCACAGGCGCGCGGCGTGTTCGAAGCCGTCGAGCAGGCCCGCGTGGAAGCGCTCGGGTCGCGCCGCATGGCCGGCGTGGCCAAGAACCTCACGGCGATGCTCGACGATCATTTCCATCGCGGCAAGTTCGACGAAATCACCGACCGCGCCGATGCGCCGTTGGCCGATGCGCTGGCGATGCTGGTGCGCGAGCGTTTGACCGGCATGGCGCCGCCGGCCGCCGCGAAGAAGATGGTCGACCTCTGGCGGCCGGTTCTCGAAGACAAGATCAGCGATCGCCTCGACCAGCTTGATCGGTTCGCGGAGAACCAAGCCAAGTTCGGCGATGCCGTGCATGACCTGCTGTCAGCGCTGGAGCTCGGCGACGATCGCAATGCCGAGCCGGATGACGAGGAGAGCGAGGACGACGAGCGCCAGGGCGAGAACGATCAGGCCGGTGCCGAAGGCTCGCCGGAGAGTGACGCGTCGCAGGAAATGAGCGCCGATCAGGCGCAGCAGTCGTCCGACGAAATGTCTGACAGCTCGATGGAGAGCGCGCAGGCGTCTGCATCGGACACGTTCGACGAAGACGGCGAGATGGGCGACGACGAAACGCCCGGCGAAGCTACGCGTCCGAATTCGCGCGGCGCGAACGAGCCGCGCGGTCCAGAATATCACGCCTTCGCGCCGAAATTCGACGAAGTCATCGCGGCCGAAGACCTCTGCGATCACGACGAGCTCGAGCGGCTGCGCTCCTATCTCGACAAGCAGCTCGCGCACTTGCAGGGCGTGGTCGCGCGCCTGGCCAATCGGCTTCAACGTAAGCTCATGGCGCAGCAGAATCGCGCCTGGGATTTCGACCTTGAAGAAGGCATCCTCGACCCCGCGCGCCTGTCGCGCGTGGTGACGGACCCGCATCATCCGCTGTCCTTCATGCATGAGAAGGAAGCGACCTTCCGCGATACGGTGGTGACGCTGCTGCTGGACAATTCCGGTTCGATGCGCGGGCGCCCAATCACCGTGGCTGCGACCTGCGCCGATATTCTCGCGCGGACGCTGGAGCGCTGCGGCGTCAAGGTCGAGATTCTCGGCTTCACGACGCGTGCCTGGAAGGGCGGGCAGTCGCGTGAGGCGTGGCTCGGCGCCGGCAAGCCGGCCAATCCCGGCCGCCTCAACGATCTCCGCCACATCATCTACAAGTCGGCGGATGCGCCGTGGCGCCGGGCGCGCAAAAACTTGGGTCTGATGATGCGCGAAGGTCTGCTCAAGGAGAACATCGACGGCGAGGCGCTCGACTGGGCGCACAAGCGCCTGCTCGGTCGTCCCGAGCAGCGCAAGATCCTGATGATGATCTCTGACGGCGCGCCGGTGGACGACAGCACGTTGTCGGTCAATCCCGGCAACTATCTGGAGCGGCATCTGCGCCACATCATCGAAGAGATCGAGACCCGCTCGCCGGTCGAACTGATCGCCATCGGCATCGGCCACGACGTGACGCGCTACTATCGCCGCGCCGTGACCATCGTCGACGCCGAAGAACTCGGCGGCGCCATCACCGAGAAGCTGGCTGAATTGTTCAGCGAAACGGCAGGGCCGGCACCGACCCATGGTCGGCGACGCAAGACGCATTAGGCTTTACAGGATGGGTTTTGCTTTGCTCTACCCATCCTCCAGGGCCATCGCTTGACCGCTCATCTCACCCGTCGTCACTTTCTTGCAGCCGCGGCTTCAGCAGCCGCGCTGCCGTCGCTTGCCCGTGCGCAGCCCGTGCCGGTGCCGGCAACGCCATCGGCGCGTGCGCCGGTGTCGATCGAGATCGAAGCGCGGCCGATCCCGGCTTTCGATACGCGTGATCGCGCGCATACAAGGTTCGGGTCGCTGCAATATCGCAGCGGATTGGTCCTGACGTCGCGCTACAAGGACTTCGGCGGCATCTCCGGTCTTCGCCTGGACGACAAGGGCGAGGGTTTCATCGCCATCAGCGACAAGGGCAACTGGTTCACCGGCAAGATCGCCTATAGCGGCGATACCATGGTCGGCATTGTCGATGTCGAGGCGGCGCCGATGCTGGGCGCCGACGGCAGGCCGATCACCGCGCGCGGCTGGTACGACACCGAGTCCATCGCGGTGGACGGACCGACGGTCTATATCGGCCTCGAACGCGTGCATCAGATCCTGAAATTCGACTTCGGCCGCGATGGCGTGCGCGCCCGGGGGGAGCCGATCCCGCAGCCGCCGGGCATGCGCAAGCTGCCCAGCAACGGCAGTCTCGAAGCGCTGGTGATGGTGCGCAGGGACAGGTTCAAGACCTCGCCGCTGGCCGGCATGCTGCTGGCGATCTCGGAGCGCGGGCTAGACAGCGCCGGCAATATTGCGGCCTGGATCATCGGCGGCAAGGTGCCGGCAAGTTTCTCGGTCCGCCGCACCAAAAATTACGATATCAGCGATGCGGCGCTGCTGCCCTCCGGCGATCTGCTGTTGCTGGAACGCAAGTTCTCGCTGTTCGGCGACACCGGCGTCCGCATCCGCCGCATTCCCCTCGCATCGATCGTGCCGGAGGCCGTCATCGACGGTCCCACCATCTTCGATGCGGATCTCGGCTACGAGATCGACAATTTCGAAGGGCTCGATGTCCATGTGACGCCGGAGGGCGACACAGTGCTGACGCTGATCTCGGACGACAATTTCTCGATGCTGCAGCGAACTCTGCTGATGCAGTTCACGCTGCTGGAATAGAGTCTTGGTTCTGACGCGTTTTCTTAATGCGAACCGGCATCCACTTCGCTCGAAAACGCTATGGGAGGTCAGGCCGCAGCCTCGGACTGCTTGGCCTGATGCGCGATCAACAGATCCCGCAATTCTGCTGCGGGCTTGGCGGGGCTGAACAGATAGCCCTGCATCTCGGTGCAGCCGAGCGCGCGCAGCAGCTCCTTCTGCCGGGGCGTTTCGACGCCTTCGGCCGTCGTCGTCATGTTGCGCGAACTGGCGATATTGACCACGGCCTGCACGATCGAGGACGACCCCTGTGCATCGGCGATATCGGTCACGAAACAGCGGTCGATCTTGATCTTGTCGAACGGGAAGCGCTGCAGATAGCTCAGGCTGGAATAGCCGGTGCCAAAATCGTCTAGTGCAATGCGCACGCCGATCTCGCGCAGCCCGTGCAGGATTTCCAGTGCGATCTCGTCGTCGCGGATCAGCACGGCCTCGGTAATTTCGAGCTCCAGTCGCCGCGCCGGCAGTCCGGACGCGGCGAGGGCGGAGGTCACCTTCAGGGCGAGCGACGCGCAGCGGAACTGGACCGGCGAGACATTGACCGCCACCCGGACGTCGTCGGGCCAGCTGGCAGCCTCGGCGCAGGCGGTGTTCATCACCCATTCGCCGAGCTCATTGATGATGCCGATATCTTCGGCGACCGGAATGAACTCGGCCGGGGAGATCATGCCGCGTTCGGGATGACGCCAGCGCAACAAAGCCTCGCAGCCGACGATGGCGTCGTCGCGCAGCGTCAGCAGCGGTTGATAATAGACTTCGAAGCCGCCTTTGGCGAAGCCGCCATCACCGGCGGCGTGACGCAGTTCAAGCTCCAGCGAGCGGCGGGCCTGCACCCGCGCATCCATTTCGGGCTCGAAGAAGCGGAAAGTGCGGCGGCCGTCGGCCTTGGCGCCATACATCGCAAGGTCGGCGTTCTTCAGCAGCGTATCGAGGTCTGCGCCGTCGCGCGGCGCCAGCGCGATGCCGATCGACGCGTCGGTGAGCAGGCTGTGGCCGAGACAATCGAATGGCTGGCGGATCGCATCATAGATGCGGCCGACAAGATCCGTGATATCGGAATGGCTCTCCACACCGGTCTGCACGATGGCGAATTCGTCGCCGCCGAGCCGCGCCACCACGTCGGAGCTGCGCACGCAGCCGCGCAGCCGCAGTGCAATGCCCTTGAGCAGTTCGTCGCCGACGGGATGGCCGAGCGAGTCGTTGATGCCCTTGAATTCGTCGATGTCGATATAGAGCACCGCGCATTGCGCGCCGCGCGCGACGCGCTTCAATTCGCGTTCGAGTTCGTTGCGGAACAGCGTGCGGTTCGGCAGGTCGGTCAGCGCATCGTAATGCGCCAGATGCGCGATCTTCTCCTCGGCATTGCGCCGCTCGGTGATGTCTTCATGGGTCGCGACCCAGCCGCCATCGGCCACCGGTCGCGACGAAATCTGGATGGTGCGGCCATCGGCGGTCTGCATGATCTGGATGTGCGACCGCCCGACGTCGGGCAACACTTCCGCCACATAGGCGTCAACGCTGCCAGCGAAGGAGCCCGTTTCCTTGCGATGTGCGATCACGTCGCGGAACGTACGGCCGGGTGTGATGACCTCGCGCGACAGTCCGTACATATCAAGATAGCGCTGATTGCAAACCACTACGCGCGCCTGCGCATCGAACAGCAGCAGGCCCTGTGTCATGTTGTTGATGGCGGTGTCGAGGCGGTTCTTCTCCAGCGTCATCTGCAACTGTGCTGCACGGTTCTGCCGCTGGATGTGACGGATCATCAGATATAGCAGGCCTGCCAGGATCAGGGCCGATAGCGTCGCGAGGGTCACGAGAAATTTGGTCTGGTCGCGCCAGTTGGCCAGTGTGCCCTCGACCGTCGTGGTTGCGACCAGCGCGACCGGAAAGTTTTGCAGCAGGCGGATCGAGCCGAGCCGATCGATATTGTCGATGGGGCTGACGGTGCGGATGGTTGCGGGCGCGTCGCTGAAGCGCAGATGCTGCAGCAGCGGGCCGCTATTGAAAACCTTGCCGATCGACGAGGGCGTCTGCGGGTATCGCGCCAGCAACGTGCCATTGCGGTGGAACATTGCGATGGTCCCGTTCTCGCCGAGCGAGACGGAGGCAAAGAATTTTTCGAATTGCTGCGGTTCGACGCTACGCGTCACGATGCCGAAGAATTCGCCCTTGGGCCCTGTAATGCGACGTGCGAACAGCGTTTTCCACCGGCCGGTGATGCGGCTCAGGACGGGCTGCACGATCTCTTCGTCCTGGGTGAAGGTCTGCGATTTGAGTTTCTGGAAATATTCGCGGTCGGCCAGCACCAGATCCGGCCCGGGCCAGGCTCCTGTCCAGTTGACCAGACGGCCTTCCGCATCGAGAACGGTGATGTCGTTGACGAATTCATCATCCACCTTCGACTTCAGCATCATGTGGGATTCGTAGCTCGACATGCTGCTGGCGAAGCTGTGGACCGACATCACGCCATTGGCGAGAAGATGAGCCGTGAGGCTCTTCTGGATGCGCTGCAGATCCTGGAATTGCTGATCGAAATGCCGGCTGAGCAGCAGCACGGTGTTTTCAAGTTCGCGATTGGAATTGTCGATCGTGCGCTGACGGAAATTGTTCACGGTCATCGCCGTGCCGGCGGCAATGGTGACGATCAGCACGGCGCCAACGAGCACGAGCCAGCGCACCGGCGCGCGGCGTGTCGTCGAGCGCCCATCGCCATGCTCGGCGGCGCCCGGCGCTGAAACGCGCACGTCGTTCGTCATTCGCCTCCCCAGCAGCCGCATGAATTCCTACCCCTCGTGCATAGGAATACCCGAGCAAGGGTGGAAGACGCGTTAGGAAGTCAGGTGAACCGCGGGTTAATTACAACCGTACAAATGGTATCTGCTTACGCCGCAAGGCTTTTCTGCTGCGGTGCGACCGGCCATGTCTGGTTGCGACCGTGCGCTTTTGCGGCATAGAGCGCACTGTCGGCATTGCTGATCAGGTCGTTCGACGTGGTCAGCGATGACGGCACGAGACACGCTGCACCGACGCTGATCGTCGTCGTGGTCATGCCGTCGCGCTCGAGATGGCCGACTTCGACGCGGATCCGTTCGCCGAGTTCGATGGCGTCGGCCAGGGAGAGGCCCGGCAGGATCAGCGCGAATTCCTCGCCGCCATAGCGCGCGGCGCAATCGCTGGCGCGTTTGGCATGCCGGGCGATGCTCCAGGCGATCCCGCACAGAACGAGGTCGCCGGCTTGATGGCCGAAATTGTCGTTGAACACCTTGAAGTGGTCGGCGTCGATCATCAGCAGCGAGATCGGTGCCCGGGCGCGCTGGGCGCGCTGCCATTCCTTATCCATCACCACGTCGAAATGACGTCGGTTGGCGAGGCCGGTGAGGCCGTCGGTCATGGCGAGGCGCGCCATCCTGTCTTCCATCTCGCCGCGCTTGCCCATCTCGCGCGCCAGGATCAGCATCAGCGCACAGGCGATCAGGCCGAGCGCGGCCATAGCGCCGCCGATCTGCAGCGCTTCCTTGCGCCACTGGCCGAAGATCACGTCGGTGGACCGCCCCACCATCACGATCAGCGGGTGCGAGCCTTCACGCCAGACAAAAAGACGCCGCACGCCGTCAGTGGCGGAATCGCCGATATGGAAGCCGGAGAAATAGGCCAGCGCTTTCTGTACGCCCGGGACCCGGCTGAGATCGCGGCCGATGATCTCCATGTCGAACGGTGCACGCATGATCAACACGCCGTCCTGCCGGATGACGGAAATGACGTCGTTCGGCTCGAGCTGCAGGCGATCGGCGATCTCGTGGAAATAGCTGTAGCGGATGAAGCCGGCGACGATGCCCAGAAAAGTTCCGTCGCGCGCCGCGATGCGGCGGCTCAGCACGATGCCGTAACTGCCCTGATGCAGCATCGGCTTGGAGATATAGAGGCCGAATAGCGGATCGCGCTTGTGGACCTTGAAGAATTCCTCATCGGCGAAATTCTGCGGCTTCGGATCCAGCGTCGACGAATCCAGCGTCACATTGCCGGCGACGTCCGTGACCTGGATGGCGCCGAAGTGGCGCGCGGTGGCGGCATGGTCGAACAGGATCAGTTGCCGCATCGGCCGCGAAATCTCGACCAGTTCCGGCTCGGTCATGTTGCCGACCACGTTGCGCAGCGAGAGGTCGTAGAGTTCCACATTGCGGGCGACATCGGCATCGATGCTGGAGGCGAGGTTGCCGAGTGTCTGGTGCGCCAGCTTCTCGTCGCCGCGCCGCATGCTCATCAGCACGCTGCCGCAGATGACTGTGAATCCGACAACGACGATCGCCGCAGCGGCCAGCAGCCAGCGCGGGGAGATCCGGCGGGTCGTCTCGGATGTATTACGGGCCAGCATTGGCTTTCGTCGATCAAAAAGGACTGCGTTACAATCACCGACGCATAGCATCAGAACCGGTAATTCTTTGACAGCTACGCGGTGATCAACAGTTTCGTTTCGCCGTTTTGTGACGGGCGGTTAATAGGATGTGAAAGAAATCGAGACGCTTTGGTCGGCGAATGCGCAAAAAGAAATATGGGCGTGCCGCGCAGGCACGCCCATAAGGTCGATAGGAACCTGGAAAGCGGGTTCCCGGGGTCACCGCATGGCGCCGGCCACCATGATGTCGCGGCCGGAACGATCAGCACTGTCGTCGCAGGTCAGCGCCACGGCGATGTCGGCGATGCCTTCGGTTGTGTGGTTGCGCGCAGCGGGCAAAGCGATGAACTGCCGGTTCCGCACGCTGCCGTCGAGCACGTCGATGGCGGCGGGTTCCTCCGGACCGAGCATGCCGGGCGCGATGGTGCTGACGCGGACGTTGCGCGTGCCATAGGCGCGCGACAGCCCGCGCGTCATGGCATCGATGGCGGCGTCGGCGCCGGGGTCCGGCAGTGATGCGGGCGCTGTCGGAATCCCGTCGAGCGCGGTGAGATTGACGATACTGCCGCCGGCGACGCCGAACATCCGCACCGCCTCCTGGCACAGCAGCATGGCGCCGAACACCTTCAGCTCGCGCTGCCGGTGCAACTCGTCCTCGGACACCACGTCCTCTATTTCGCTGCGCGCGAAGGCGCCGTTGTTGACGAGAATATCGAGCCGGCCGAAGGTCGCCGCGATCTCCTCATAGAGCCGCCGCACGTCCGGCCAGCGGGCGATGTCGCCCTGCACGGCAATGGCGCGGCCGCCGCGCCACACGATTTCGGCGACCACGCGCGCCGCGCCGCGGGGATCGTCCGCGTGATGCACGATTACTGCCGCGCCTTCTGCGCCGAAGCGCCGCGCAATGCCCGCGCCGATGCCGTCCGCGGCGCCGGTCACGAGCGCAACTTTTCCTGCCAGTCTTGTCATGGCATGTCCTTAGATCTGGATGATGTCTGTCTTGATCGTCAGTCGTGTGCGTAGATTTTGAGGCGGAATCGATCCGGGCGTGATCGCGCCCCGACAACAGTCTGGACGCGCAAGGCGGGGAGTTCGACCCGATACCCGTATGGCCTGGCAGATCCGAGGCCCGCGGGCGGCTCGCCGATCTGCTCTGTGGCTGACGCTGTTATCGCAAATGCAGCCGCGTCGGCGTTAGCGCGATCCTGCATCTGTTTTGCACGATCCTGCAAAAGTGATCCCGCAGCCATTTCCCTGCCACGGCACTGCACCTAGATACACGTCGGCATAAAAGGCCTGCCGCTTGAGGGGTTTGCGTGTGACCGAGACGATTCGTGAGATTGCCGACATCATTGCCCGTTACGCCGCCAATGGCAGCGACCATCCGACCGGCCTCGCCAGCCTCTATCTGAAGCGGCAGACCGAGCCGACGCAGCTCGTGCATACCGCGCAGTGGCCGTGTTTCGGCCTCGTGGCGCAGGGCGCCAAGCGGCTGCAACTGGGCACCGAGACCTACACCTATGCCGCCGGCGATTATGTGCTGGTGTCGCTCGATCTGCCGATGTCGTCCTGCATCGTCGAGGCCTCGGAAGCGCAGCCGCATCTCGGCATGGGCTTTGCCATCGATCCGCAACTGTTGAAGGAGGTGCTCGGCCGGTTCGGCAACGGCCATGCCGATGCGCCCGCCCATCCGCAGCTCCCCGAGCGCGGCGTCGTCGTTGCCAAGGCCTCCGCCGATCTGCTCGACGCCACGCTGCGGCTGCTCCGCCTGCTCGACCGGCCGCAGGACATTCCGGTGATGGCGCCGCTGCTCGAACAGGAAGTGCTGTATCGCCTGCTGGTCGGCCCTTACGGCGCGCGTCTGCGCCAGATCGCGCTGGCCGAAAGCCCGAGCAACAAGGTCGCCAAGGCGATCTCCTGGCTGCGCAGCAACTATGCCAGCCCGCTCCGCATCGAGGATCTCGCCGACCGCGTCGGCATGAGCGAGTCCTCGCTGCATCACAATTTCAAGACCGTCACCGCGATGACGCCGATGCAGTATCAGAAGCAGCTTCGTTTGCATGAGGCGCGCCGCCTGATGCTGGTCGAGCGTCTCGATGTCGGCAGCGCCGGCTATGCGGTCGGTTATCAGAGCCCGTCGCAATTCTCCCGCGAATATGCCCGGCTCTACGGCCAGCCCCCGATCCGCGATGTCGGCAGTGCGCGCGGCCCGGTACTCGGCGGCGAGGCCCGCGTCGCGGGGTGACGGCCTTCTTTACCTCGCCCCGCTTGCGGGGAGAGGTCGGCGCGAAGCGCCGGGTGAGGGGGACTTTCCGCAAGCTCCGCTGCCCTCGATTCGGCGACGCTGCCAACTCTCCCCACGTCATTGCCGGGCAGCGCGAAGCGAGCTTCGCTAGATGACCCGGCAATCCACCTTGATGGTCAAGCTCAGTAAAGATGGATACGCGGGTCAAGCCCGCGTATGACGTCGGAGTGTGAAGCGCGCGCGGCCACGCACGACAACGAAGCAACAACAAGGGAAACACATGATCTCTGCGGTGATCTTTGATTTCGGCGGGGTGATCACCTCCTCGCCCTTCGAGGCCTTTGCGCATTACGAGCAGAGCCATGGCCTGCCGAAGGACATCATCCGCCGCACCAATGCGGACAACCATTTCGAGAATGCCTGGGCGAAATTCGAGCGCGCCGAAATCGATCTCGCCACTTTCGATGCGCTGTTCGCCGCCGAGTCCAAAGCGCTCGGCGCCGAAGTGCCCGGCCGCGATGTGGTCAAGCTATTGAAAGGCGAGATCCGCCCAGAGATGGTCGAGGCGCTCCGCCGCATCAAGGCGGCGTTCAAGACCGGCTGCATCACCAACAACCTGCCGGCCAATGCCATGGGCTCCACCGATGGCCGCGCGCTCTATGTGGCCGAGGTGATGGTGCTGTTCGATCACGTCATCGAATCCGCCAAGATCGGCCTGCGCAAACCCGATCCGCGCATCTACACGATGATGACCGACAAACTGTCGGTCGATCCGAAACATTGCGTCTATCTCGACGACCTCGGCGTCAACCTCAAGCCCGCGCGCGAACTCGGCATGACCACGATCAAGGTGACATCCGCCGCGCAGGCGCTGGCCGAACTGGAAGCCGCGACGGGATTGAAGCTGACGTAAGCCGCGAACGCGGACAGCAGTGTTCCCTCCCCCTTGCGGGGAGGGTCAGGGTGGGGGTGCCCCAAGCTCTGATGTCACGTGTGGCACCCCCACCCCGGCCTATCGGCCGACCCTCCCCGCAAGGGGGAGGGAGTCTACCAGCCGCGGCGCGTCTCACTCACCAGCACTACACAAAAACAAACGGCGCGCTCATCGCGCGCCGCTTGCTCACTTCCCACCCGATCAGATAATCGAACGGTCCACATGGCGCACTTCGCCGGTGCGCGCATCGATGTCGACCTGGATCCATTTGCCGTATTGATCGCGGCCCTCGATCTCCCATTCGTTGTCGTCGAAATGGGTGTTCTGCACCGTCACCACGCCGATCCCCGACGCGATCGCCAGCGCATCCTGCAGCGTCAGCGGGCCGGATGGCACCGGCACCATGGCCGCGCGCGGCGCGGGCTGGCGCATATAGACATCGGCGGCGACAGCCGGCGCAGCCGCACCGAGCGCGCCCGCCAGTGCCAGCGGAAGCAAGGCCTTCGAAAATACGGCCTTCTTCAAAATCTGTTGCATCGAAATCTCCTCATCTGTCCCACGCGCCGCATGCGGCGCAACCGGGTTAAGAACGGTGCACGCTGCACTGCGTTCCCGGAGGAAATGAGGCGATTTGGTGCGGGAAAAGCGGTGATGCGCTATACTGGCAGCAGCACATCAGCACTCTCACGAATGAGATTTTTGGTCGAGGTCAGTGATGACAAAGAAAGCTGGCAAAGTGTTGGTGAAAAACCGCAACGTCCGCCTGACGGCGGAGTTGCTGGAAACTGCGCGTGACATGCACGCCAGCGGTCTTCTGACAGACGGTGTCCGTGACAAGATTACGATGCGTCACCGCCGGGGAGAGGTCGCGCGCTCTCGCGCGCGGGTGAGCGGCCTTGCGCTTACTCTGCTGCGCTCACCGCTGGCAGCGCGAACGTCTCGATTCGCGTGAGGTCGAGCTTGCCGGATGCCTGATCGATAGCGAAGCCCACCACATCGCCGTTGGCGTCGAGATCGACCACCAACCCTGCGACGATTTCCCGGCTCCTGGCGCCGGGCGCATCCTTCAGCGCGATATAGAGACTGTCAGGATTTTTATTCCGCTGAGATGTCGGAGCCTGGCGGGCCCGTTCGTCATGGATGTATCGGGCGGCGGAAGCTGCCCGCCGGACGACAACCGAAGTAACCGAGCCACAGGAAGAAGCCCATGCCCAGCACGATCCGTCTGCATCGCGTCATTGCCGCCAGGCCGCAGAAGCTCTATCGCGCGTTCCTCGAGCCTGACGCGATTGCGAGCTGGCTCCCACCCTATGGATTCACATGCACCGTCCATGAGCTGGATGCGAGGGTCGGTGGCCATCACAGGATGTCATTCCGGAACTTCACCACGGGCGGCAGTCACGCCTTTGGCGGGACCTATCTGGAGCTCGTTCCCGGTGAGCGTCTCGTCTACACCGACCGCTTCGATGATCCCAACCTGCCGGGCGAGATGAAGGTCACGGTGACGTTGAAGGCCGTGTCTGTCGGCACGGAGGTGAACATCGAGCAGCAGGGCGTACCCGACGTGATCCCGGCCGAGGCCTGCTATCTCGGCTGGCAGGAATCCCTGCGCAAGCTCACGAAACTGGTCGAGCCCGAGATCAACCAGTAGCGCCGTTGCTTCCGGAACGGCTTGGGGAAATTCAATCAACAGCAGGAAGGAGCGCCAGCCATGTCACTCGCCCGTGTCCAACATGTCTCCGTCTCGCTCGACGGTTTCGCCACCGGCGAAGGCCAGAGCCTTGACGCGCCGTTCGGCCATGCCGGCGAGCGGCTGCACCAATGGATGTTCGCGACCCGATGGGGTCGCCAGATGCTCGGCCAGCCCGGCGGCACGGCGGGCATCGACGACGCGTTCCTGCGGCTGTTCGCGCCCGGGATCGGCGCCGAGATCATGGGCGCCAGGAAGTTCGGTCCTCCCACATGGCATGAGGATCCGGACTGGAAAGGCTGGTGGGGTCCCAACCCGCCGTTCCATACGCCGGTCTTCGTCCTCACCCATCGTCCGCGCGCATCGATCGACATGGAGGGTGGCACGGTGTTCCACTTCATCGACGCTTCGCCTGCCGAAGCCCTTGAGACGGCCCGCGAGGCTGCGGCCGGCAAGGACGTGCGCATCGGCGGAGGTCCCACCACGATCCGCGACTTCCTTGCCGCCGGGCTCGTCGATCACATGCACATCGTGGTGGTTCCGATCCTGCTCGGCCGAGGCGTGCGCCTGTGGGATGGCGTGGAGGGTCTCGAGAAGGACTACGAGATCGAGACGACATCCTCTCCCGGCGGGGTCGCACACATGACATTCGCGCGAAAGCACAAACCGCTATGAGAAACGGCGCCAGAAACCGATCCCAAAATGCCATGTCGTCGAACTGCCGAAGGCGTTCGGTAACGGCGCGATCCACGACATGAGGAACCGATGGTCCGTTTGGCGTAGGGAAGTGCCGAGACCACCAGATCGATGATGAGCGTTTCGTCGCAGTCTGTGATCGGAATATTCGTAAAGCACCTCAGGTCGCGCCGGGGCAGCCTCGGGAGGCCGGGGCTGGCTGGCGCGATGCGCGGAAACTGCAATGTTGCAATGCGGTATTGAACTGTGCAATGCAGCAAAAGAAGTCTAGGCTCCTCGTTCAATCCTACGAGGAGATTAACAGTGAAGATGACCTTATCGATCGCCGTCGCGGCCGTGATCTCGATTGCGGGTGGCTGCGCCGGCTTCGCTGCGGAGTTGCCGACCTATGGATCGGCGGGTTTGCCGATATCGGCGGTGCAGGTTCGCGTGCTGGGAGCTGCGAACGTCCAGGAACAGTCGGCAGCGCCAACCTCCACGGCGTCTCTGCATCAGCTGAGAGTTCTGGCACCGCGGACGGAAATGACGACCGCGACGGCACCAACCCGGACCGAAACCGCTCGCTCACTTCGTTGACCGGCACCTCGTACCGATATCGCCGCGTCTTTCATTTTCGAAAGGGCTTCGCGTGCACATCAGGGCGGTGCCGCACCTCTCCCCGCCGGGGAGAGGTGCCGCGTCTTCGCGGCGGTGAGGGGCTCATGACAGACGGGCGATCCATCTGCTCAATGTTACCAATCCCGTGATATCTCTATCAGACGAGAGGTTCGCGATGGACCTCGACAGCTAAAAAAACCAACTAACAAAGGGCGCGAAAAAGCGGGCGATGACGGCCGGCAAAAAGGCCGGGACAACACGCGTGACAAAGGGCAACACCCGCCTGACCCTGGAGCTGCTGGAAACGGCGCGTGACATGCACGCCAGCGGTGTTCTGACAGACGTTGTCCGCGACAAGATCACGATGCGTCACCTCGGCGGTGCCGCCACTCCTGCAGATCCGGCTGAACTGACGGGCGAGGACATCAAGGCACTTCGTGAGCAGGCCAATCTCAGCCAGGCGGTGTTTGCAAGCTACCTGAAGCTGACAGTCGGCTATGTCTCCAGGCTTGAGCGCGGCACGGAAAGTCCGAAAGGACCGACGCTGGTGCTGCTCGATGTCATCCGCCGCAAGGGCTTTGAGGCGATTCTTTGATTGCGATAAGAGCCGTGAGTTGCGCGCGCCCCGTGCGGCGCAACCGGGTTAAGAACGATGCACGCTGCGCCTCGTTCTCGCAGGAAATGAGGCGATGTTGTGGGGACACGCGAGGTGCGTTACGTCAAAGCTTGGAGAGTTGGTGCGCAAAACTCTAGGTTTATCCACAACCGTATGGTTGCAGCTCTCCTAAAACCAAACCTGTACGTAAGACGACGCCTTTCGCCGTCTGAAGCGGAGCTCTAAGGTCCGACAGCGTTGGAGCGTCTTGAGTCGCAGGTATATTCCTTTGAGCATAACTGTGCGCATCTGCTGAGGGGTTATCGGGAGGCCATTATGCACCGCCGGATTTTAGTCTTGCATAGCGGAGGCATGGACTCCACTGTTTGCCTATATGCAGCTCATAAGGCTGGCAATGAAGTTGTAAGCCTCGGCATCGACTATGGTCAGCGACTCCGAGTCGAGATGATGTTTGCTGAGAAGCACTGCGCAGCGCTTGGGGTGCGTCGTGATGTAGTTCAAGTAAAGTGGAATAAGCCTGAACGAGAGATCCCCGTTAACCGTAGTGTTCTTGAAATGAAGGCTTCAGTATCGCCTGCATTTTTGCCCGGGCGGAACCTTTCCTTCCTAGCTCTCGCTACGGCGCACGCGGCTGGTGTGCAAGCTGACGAAGTGCAAATCGGTCTGAATTGCGTTGATTTCTCGGGCTATCCAGACTGTACGGTTGAGTTCTTTGATGCGTTCAAGGCCACGCTTGCTATAGCGGATCCGAGCCTTGTTGTGAGTGCCCCATTGCTGAACCTGAGCAAGCGACAGATTGCTGAGAAAGCCCGTTCATTGGGCCTTGGTGAGTGGGACACCTGGAGTTGCTATCGGCCACAGCTAAAAGAAGGCGCCGTTGTTCCTTGCCATGAGTGCGATGCTTGCCGCCTGCATGCTCACGCGTGGCAGAAAGACTGAACAATGGCAGATATTGCACTCGTTGCATGTGCAAAAACAAAGGCGTCTCGATCAAGTACGGCCGCGGCGCTCTATGTGTCGGCTCTTTATAGGAAGTCATTGCTTGCTGCCTTAGATCGTTCGAAGAGCGTTTACATTTTATCTGCCAAGCATGGGTTAGTTGAGCTTGGAGCTCGACTAGACCCTTATGAAATGACGTTGAAGCACATGTCAGCGGTTTCCCGGAAGGCATGGGGAGATCGCGTCTCCCACGCGATTATAGAGATAGCTAAGCCCCGAGACAGACTCGTATTTTTTTCCGGTGCAGATTATTCGCGACCGCTTCGGGATTTTCTGAGACTCCGAGGGTACGGACTCGAATTTCCTCTAGGGGACCGTTCGCTAGGGGAGCGCCTAAGTCATTTGCGCAAGCTCAATGGCGAAGCAGAGCTGGAAGCAACGCTGCCTCACTTCATCAAATTGATGCAACGACTCAGCAGGCTGCAGAAAGGTGGCCGGCAAATTTCAGAATGCAGTGGACGCCAAGATTGGCCCGAGCGCGGATTATACTTTGTTACGGAAACGGTTGGTCCTAAGCGGAATTCAACCATAACTCGTGTCGGTACACATGCGGTAAGTCTTGGATCGCGTACCACTCTTTGGGATCGCATTAGCACGCACAGAGGGACCAATCTGGGGGCTGGGAGCCACCGATCTTCGATCTTCCGTGCTCACGTCGGTAGGGCGCTGTCTCGGTCTGAAAAGGATGCCGCTTGGTCACTTGATTCGTGGGGGGTCGGACAGTCCGCGCCTGCAGATATCCGAGTTAATGAAGTTCATCTCGAAAGGCGAGTTTCAGAAATCATAGGCGCTATGCGCATGCTATGGCTCGACGTGTCCGACGCGCCAGGGCCGCGAAGTGATCGCGCGTACCTTGAACGCAACATCATCGGCCTGTTATCGCGAGCAAATCTTCTTGGGACCAAGCGGCAACCTAATGCGGATTGGCTCGGAAATGAGAGCAGCGATTGGAGGATAGCCGCAAGCGGTCTCTGGAATTTGGACCATCTTTTCTATCGTCCCGCGCCTGAATTTCTAGGTGTCCTCGAAGCTTATATTGACGCCATGGAGCCTGGGGCCTCCCCCATTACACATTCTATCGCTCCATCTGGATGGGGCGATGTGATCGCGAATCAAGAAAAAGAACAACTGAATCTCTTTGCGGGGCGGTGAGGAAACATGGCGGCGTCTGAGGTTCATGAGGATAAATGTGATGGCTCCAATCTGATGGATGTCCATTCAAAAGCTGTGGTTCATCTGCGTGCACAGAGACAGCGTCAAAGGCTGGGCCTCGTTTTTGGTTCTGGGGTTAGCAAAGATTTGGGGTTCCCTGATTGGAGAGGATTGATTTCGCGGATTGCGGCAAACCCCAGTGTTCAAGCAAAATCAAAAATCAAGGATTTAATCAGGCAGGGAGTTTCGAATGTCGCCTCTCAGGCCACGCAATCGCACATAATCTTTGAACATTTTCGGTCGCGTCAGCTTAAGAAGAAACGGCTGACAGGCTCAGTGCCGTTGTTAGAGGAGCATCGCATTAAGAGCGATTGGCTCCGTATTATTCACCGTGAGCTCTATAAGGATGTGGATGCATCCAAGCGTACAGAAGATATAGACAAGCACCCGTACCTGACCGCATTCACGGAGATTATTAAAGAGTCTCCGCTCACCGTTAATTACAATTTCGATGATACTCTGGAGAAGTTGCTAATAAATTCTCGAACGAAGGATGAGCAGCTAACAACGAGAGGTTATGAAGTCGCAGACCAGCCAAGCGCGCAGTTCCAGAACAACTCGGGCGTAGTCTACCATCCGAATGGATTTATCCCGTCGAAATTTGACGATGGAACGAGCGCGGAGGTGGTTTTCGCGAATGACGCATTTCAGGATCAGCTCCTTAGCGCCGCGCACGGACGATACGTTCATCTTTCGAATCACCTCTTTCGCAATACCTGTCTATTGATCGGCCTTTCACTTGACGACGCGACGCTCCAAAGCATGTTGCGTCAGAACGCTGTGAGTAATCCCGGTCATATTCACTACTTCGTTTATTTCGTTCAAACTGATGGGCTTTCGAAGGACGCTCGCAAGACGATCTTTGACGCAAATTTCTCGTCTTATAATTTGTTTACGATCTTCTTGGATGCCTCTGGAATTAGAGCGCTGGCTGAATTGATCAGAATGCCAGTTAAAGAGTTTGATCAGAAATTCCCGCCAGAGAAGCGCAAGTATGTCTATTACGTAATAGGCTCTATTGGTGCTGGTAAAAGCACGGCGGCAAGCAATTTTCGAAATCTGATAACGTACGATGAGTGGATCGATGAGAGGCTGCCGGAGCTAGCGAAGCCCCAAAGCGAGGTTGATGAAGAGGTTGTGTCCGATTTGGATGGTTGGATTGCCACGCAGTTCATGAAGAAGAACCATGCGCTAAAGGATTGCCGAGAAGGAATCCACATAGTGGACCGATGTCCTCTCGACCCATTGACGTTCCCAGGAGATAGGCAAAGCAAGGCCCAGAAGCTGCTCCAAACCATCACAAACAACAAATCTATTCCGATTGAGGCCGGGCACGTGATTCTGCTCGACTGCGATTTCGATGAGTTGAAGCTTCGAAATAGTTTGAAGCACAAGTATTGGTCAAATCGAGAGTTGAAGGGGTTGTTGGAGGATATTGACGAGGTGTATCACCGCGTAGAAAAGACAGCAGTATGTACCCGAGGACGGGACGCCGCGGAGGTCGCGCGCGAGATTGCGAAGGTCATATTTTTGGCTGACTATGAGCCAGCAAATATTTCAGAGCATCTGCGGCACTTCGCAGGAGAGGAGTAAATGTCTGAGAGATTCTCTGTTTACTTTGCTGCGCCGCTTTTCAACGAAAGAGAGCGCGCGTTTAACGCGCGGCTTGTACACCAGATAGAATTGCTCGGAGCTGAGGTGTTCTTGCCGCAAAGAAACGGCGCGTTGTTGGTCGATATGTTGTCCGCCGGCGTCTCTCAACAAGTTGCCGAACGCCGCGTGTTTCTTCAAGACACAGAAGCAATGGCAAGGGCGTCGATGGCGGTGGCGGTCCTCGATGGAGCAGTAGTCGATGATGGAGTCGCGTTCGAAATCGGGTTTTTGTTCGCGCTCAAGACGAGGTGTATTGGCCTTCAGACGGATGTGAGGCGCGCTTTGCCTACTGGCAACAATCCCATGATCTCTCAAGGGCTAAATGGAATCGCGGGCTCAGAGGAAGAATTGCTAACTTGGATCAAGAGCGCTTTGGATCGAGCCAGCTGCCGTGAGGCAAGTCGAGCCTGTTAAAGTTAGGGCGACACACAGAGGTAAGTTCAAACAACAAAAACGGCCGGATCTTGCGATCCGGCCGTTTTCAAATTTCAGTCCGCTCAAGTTGAGCGGCGGGTCAGGCTCAGGCCGCGACTGCTGCGGTCTCGGCCTTCTTCTTCTCGATAGCGCGCTTGAGCAGCACGGCCTTCTGCGACAGCTCGCTCTCGCGGGCCTTGATCAGATAGGCATCGAAGCCACCGCGGTGGTCGACCGACTTCACGGCATTCGCCGACACGCGCAGGCGCACGCCGCGGCCGAGCACGTCGGACAGGAAGGTCACATTGACCAGGTTCGGCAGAAACCGGCGCTTGGTCTTGATGTTCGAATGGCTCACCTTGTGGCCCACCTGGGGGCCCTTCAGTGTCAGTTCACAGCGCCGAGACATGGCGAAAATCCTCTGTCATCCCCGCAGCTAAAAGGCGAAGAGCCCAAAGCCGGGCAGGGGGTCAAAAATCACGTCCATTTCAGGAGTGGCGGACGTATAGGGGGCTTGGCCGCGATCGTCAAGATATCCGGCCAGCGAAAGTCGCGGCAAAACCGGCAAAAGCCTGCGCTTTCGGGGGCTGTATAGCCCGTCCTACGAGCGGAAACCACATGGAATCTGGCGCGGTTCCCATCATATAAACGACGTATTCGGGCCGGAAACAGGTCGCTCCAGCCCAATTGAGCGATGCGGCCCTAGGCCTTTGGCCGGGGGATCGCCGACCAGGTGATATCAGCAAGTGAGCCTTCGCACGCCCAGCTTTGTGACCCGACCGGTGACGACCCCGCGGACCGCCGCGCCCGCAAGAGTACGATTTGCGGGTTTTGGCGCGCGTTTCGCCGTCGCCGCGGGCCTGATGCTGCCGGTTTTGCCGGTGGAGGCCTCGGCGCAGGCGCAAGGCCAGATCCAAAGCCAGACGCAAGGCCAGGCGCCGGCCGCCGTGCCGGTTCAGGCCCCCGCCCAGGCGGTGTTGGCCGGCGGCAAGCTCGAAGCCAAATATGAAGCCAGCCTCGCCGGCATCGCGGTGGGCAAGGGCCAGTGGGCCATCGACATCAATGAAGACCAGTATTCCGCGACCGCCAGTGGGGGCACCGCAGGTTTGCTGAAGGCATTTGCCGGCGGCTCGGGCTCCGGCCAGTCCACCGGCCGCGTGGTCGCGGGCGCGCTGGTGCCGTCGAATTATCAGGCCGTCACCACCTCCGCTAAGAAGTCCGAGACGATCAAGATGCTGATCACGCCGGGCTATGTGAAGGAGTTTTCCATCGAGCCGGAGCCGCCGCTCGATCCCGAGAAGATTCCGATCACCGATGCGCATCGCCGTAACGTGATCGATCCGATGACCGGCTCGCTGATGCGCGTCGGCGGCACCGGCGAATTGCTGACGCCGGATTCGTGCCGCACCGGCGCGTCGATCTTCGACGGCCGCATGCGCTACGATCTCAAGCTCGACTACAAGCGCATGGAAAGCGTGAAGGCCGAGAAGGGCTATCGCGGACCTGCCATCGTCTGCGCCGTCTATTTCACGCCGATCGCGGGCTATGTGCCCGACCGCGCCGCCATCAAATATCTTGCCGCCCAGCGCAATATCGAAGTGACCCTGGTGCCGATCGCCGGAACCCGCGTGCTGGTGCCCTATCGCATGGTGGTGCCGACCCCGCTCGGCGTCGCCATGCTGGAAGCCACCGAATTCGTCACCACCCCCGCGCCGGCCAAGGCCGTGGCGAAGACGAACTGAGTCGACGAACGAGCGGAGCGCGAGGACACGTTCAAAGGAGGCAACCCATCCGGCCTCATCCTGAGGAGCCCCGTCTTCGGGGCGTCTCCTGCGAATGGCAAAGTCATTCGCCCGGGATCGATGCAAGTCCGGCCCCGCCAGCTCATGGTTCGAGACGCGCGAAGCCGCGCTCCTCACCATGAGGGACCGAGACGGGACGCTGCCGCAGGATTGCCGCAAGACAAAGTGCGCCATCGCAGCATCGTCGCAAACGCGCCGCAGGATTTGCGCAGGATCCCGGCTTGACTCAAAGCCGGTTCGGAGTCCGTGCGCTGTTCATAACTTCGGGGATTTGTCGGCCCTTGTTGCGCTGTCACAAACTTGATCTAGTCAGTCTCGGAGAATGTCAGCGCGAGATGTTGGGGTGATGCGGCCAGGGAGGTGCCGAGTCACCGATTCGGGCCGCTTTCGTTCCGGACTCGTTCCAAACCATCAAAAAGCGCGGCTCTGAAGCGTCGTAACCTGTCTCGGTCTTGACAGTCGGCGACGCGGAAATATCTGAAAAACATGGCCTTTTTGTCTTCTCCGCCCACGCTGTCCAACGGCAGGGCCCCCGGCGCCGGCGTCACCGCGGTGCTCGGCCCCACCAATACCGGCAAGACCCACCTCGCCATCGAGCGCATGCTCGCGCATTCGTCGGGCATCATCGGCCTGCCGCTGCGCCTGCTGGCGCGCGAGGTCTATAATAAAATTTTGGACCGCGTCGGCCCCGAAGCCGTGGCGCTGATCACCGGCGAGGAGAAGATCAAGCCCGCCAAGCCGCGCTACTGGGTCTCCACCGTCGAGGCGATGCCGCGGGATCTCGACGTGTCGTTTCTGGCCGTCGACGAGATCCAGATAGCGGCAGATCTCGAGCGCGGCCATGTCTTCACCGATCGCATCCTGCATCGCCGCGGCCGCGACGAGACGCTGCTGCTCGGCGCCGCCACCATGCGCCCGATCATCGAGCGGCTGCTGCCCGGCGCCAGCATTGTCACCCGGCCGCGTCTGTCGCATCTGGAATTCGCCGGCGATCGCAAGATCACGCGGCAGCCGCGCAGGACAGCGATTGTCGCATTTTCCGCCGACGAAGTTTATGCGATTGCCGAACTCATCAAGCGCCAGCATGGCGGCGCTGCAGTCGTATTGGGCTCGCTGTCGCCGCGCACCCGCAACGCGCAGGTCGCGATGTTCCAGAATGGTGACGTTGACTACCTAGTGGCAACCGACGCGGTCGGAATGGGCCTCAATCTCGACGTCGATCACGTCGCATTTGCCAGTGACCGCAAATATGACGGCTATCAATTCCGTCGCCTGACGCCGTCGGAATTCGCACAGATCGCCGGCCGCGCCGGCCGCGCGACGCGCAACGGTACCTTCGGCACCACAGGCCGCTGCGAGCCGTTCGAGCCCGAACTCGTCAATCAGTTGCAGAACCACATCTTCGAGCCGGTGAAGGTGCTGCAGTGGCGCAATTCGAAGCTGGATTTCTCATCGATCGCGTCGCTGCAGGTGTCGCTGGCGGAGGTGCCGCGCCATGAGGCGCTGACCCGTGCGCCGATCGCCGAGGACCTGCGCGTGCTCGATCATGCCGTCCGTGACGTCGACGTGCGCGAAATGGCGCAGGGCAAGGTCGCCGTCGAGAAACTGTGGGATGCGTGCCAGATTCCAGATTACCGCCGCATCGCGCCCGCTGCACACGCAGAGCTGGTAGTCACTATCTTCAACTTCCTGATGCAGCGTGGGCGCATCCCCGATGCCTGGTTTGGCGCTCAAATCGCGCAAGCGGACCGAACCGATGGCGATATCGACACATTATCGGGCCGAATCGCGCAAATCCGGACCTGGACATTCGTGGCAAATCGTCCCGATTGGCTCTCAGATCCCGATCATTGGCAGGGAATTTCGCGCGAATTGGAAAATAAACTGTCAGATGCCCTTCATGAGAGGCTCACTGAGCGTTTCGTTGATCGTCGTACCAGTGTATTGATGCGCCGCTTGCGGGAAAACACGATGCTGAATACTGAAATTGGTAAGACGGGCGAAGTGATCGTAGAGGGCCATGTAATTGGCCGTCTCGACGGATTTACATTTTTGCCCGATGCGGCCGAGGCTGGCTCGGATGCGAAGGCCTTGCAGGCCACGGCGCTGAAGGCGCTGGCCGGCGAGATCGACGCGCGCGCCGAGAAACTCGGCAACGCGCCGGACGATCAGTTCGTGCTCGCCTCCGACGGCACCATGCGCTGGACCGGCGATGCGGTGGCCCGTCTGGTCGCAGCCGACGACGTGCTGCATCCCCGTCTCCGTATCATCGCCGACGAGCGCCTCTCCGGCGCGCCGCGCGATGCGGTTCAGGCCCGTCTCGATCTCTGGCTGAAGATGCATATTGAGAAGCTGCTCGGGCCGCTGTTCGATCTCACCAAGGCCGAAGACATCACCGGCATCGCGCGCGGCATCGCCTTCCAGCTCACCGAAGCGCTGGGCGTGCTGGAGCGGCAGAAGATCGCGACCGAGATGAAGGATCTCGATCAGCCGTCGCGCGCGACCTTGCGCAAATACGGTGTCCGGTTCGGCGCCTATCATATTTATATTCCCGGCCTGCTGAAGCCTGCGGGGCGTTCGCTCGCGGCGCTGCTCTGGGCGTTGAAGCAGGACAATGTCGATATGTCGGCGCTGTCGAGCGCGCAGCATCTCGCAGGGTCGGGCCGTACATCCTTCCCGGTCGACAAGTTGCTCGATCGCGATGCCTATCGCGTGCTTGGCTATCGCCAGTGCGGCGAGCGCGCCGTGCGCGTCGATATTCTCGAACGTCTTGCCGATCTGATCCGTCCAGCTCTCGCTTGGCGCGAAGCGTCACCGGGCGAGAAGCCCGCCGGCGCCTTCGATGGCCGCCACTTCGTGGTGACGCAGGCGATGACCTCGCTCACCGGCTCGGCCGGCGAGGATTTCGCCTCGATCCTGCGTGCCCTGGGCTATCGCATGGAGAAGAAGGCGCCGCTGCCGCCGGCACCGCCGAAGCCGGTCGCTGCGACGACGCCGATCGAGGTCAAGGCTGACGACAACACCGGCGATCAGCCCGACGCCCTGGTGGGACTTGCCGAGTCCGACAAGCCCGGTGAGGACAATGTCATTGCAGTCGAGGCTGCCGCTGAGGCGGCCGAGACAGCTGAGATCGCGACTGCGGATGTCGCACCTGCCGAGGTTGCGACCGAAGTGGCCCCGGCCGTGGAAGCTGCAGCCGTGCCGTCTGCATCGCTGTTGCCTGAAGTCGCACTGGTGCCCAGCGCCGAGCCGGAAGCGGCGTCTGTTGAAGAGACAGCTTCCGTCGAAGCGCAGCCAGAGCCCGCTGCGGCCGTTGCCGAGGCCGAGACTGCTGCCGAGACCGCACCTGCTGCCGTGGCCGATGCCGCTGCGCCTGCCGAGGGCGACGCCGCTGCGGTTCCTGCCGTCGCTGCCGAGCCCGAACTGGTCGAAGTCTGGCGTCCGGGTGGCCGTTCGGAAGAACGCCGTCCGCCGCGCCACGACCGCAACCGCCACCATCGCAACACCAACGCCCCGCAGGGCGCTACGCAGTCGGCTCCCGCCGAAGGCGCCGTGGCCGATGGCGAAAAGCGCGAGCGGCATGATCGCGGAGGCCAAGGGCGCCGCGATCGCAACAATAACAACGAGTTCCGTCGTCCGCGCAGCGATGCACCGGCCGCCGCGGTCTCCGCCGAAGGGGCGCCGAACCGCGACAACCGTGGCAATCGCGGTAACCGCGACAACAAGCCGGGCGATGCCGGTCGTCCGCCGCGTGAGCGCGAACGCTTCCAGGGCAAGGGCAAAGGCCCCTTCAAGGGCGGCGACAAGGGCCGTGAGGGCCGTGGCAACGACCGCGGCGGCGCGACCCGTCCGTTCGCAACATCGGCCGCACCGCGCGAACGGGACCGTCCGATCGATCCGAACTCCCCCTTCGCGAAACTCGCCGCGCTCAAGGAACAGCTCAGCGGCCGCAAGGATTGATGCAGGTCATGTAAGGCGGCACCGAGCCGCCATTTGGTGGTGTGTCGGTTGGAGCGCCAGCGTCTCGATAAATGGCTGTGGCACGCGCGGGTGGTCAAGGCCCGCACCAGTGCCGCTGCGCTGGTGGAAGGCGGCAAGGTTCGCATCAATGGCGAGCGCGAGAAATCGCCGGGCCATGGTGTGAAGATCGGCGACGTGCTCACGGTGGCGCTGGATCGCACCGTGCGGGTGATGAAGGTCGAGGGCTTCTCGGAACGGCGTGGCGATGCCACTGCGGCGCGCGTGCTCTATACCGATTTGCAACACCTTCCGGAGTAACTATCTAGGCTAGATGCCGCGTCCAACGATGGTTTCGTGGCAGGCTTTTTCCTTGGTCGAAATGCCCTGACCTATGCCGGCTGCATCCCTTGCGGCAGCGGGGTTGGTGCGCTACGCAAACATTGAATATCGATCGTTTCCGGAGTTCTGGATGACTTACGTCGTCACCGACAATTGCATCAAATGTAAATACACCGACTGCGTCGAAGTGTGTCCCGTGGACTGCTTCTACGAGGGTGAAAACATGCTGGTCATCCATCCGGACGAATGCATTGATTGCGGTGTCTGCGAGCCGGAATGTCCCGCTGACGCGATCAAGCCGGACACCGAAGGCAATATCGAGAAGTGGCTGCAGATCAATCTGGAACACGCCAAGACGTGGCCGAACATCACCCAGAAGATCGACGAACTGCCCGAAGCCAAGGAATTCGATGGTCAGGAAGGCAAGTACGAGAAGTATTTCTCGGCGGCGCCTGGCAAGGGCGACTGAGTTCCCCGGTCACAACGATCAAGCAATTGATCGGGTGACCCCGATACCCCCAGCCACACGAAATTTACCCTAGCCCCGATTATGCCCCGGAAGCGGCCGCCGAGCGGCCGCGACAGGGCATAAATCATTGATTTTTGCGGGAAATGTGCTATAATAGGCACAATTCAAGAAGCTGGACCATGTGGTGCCGCTCGATTTGGCCCTGCCGGGTTCCCGTTTAAACATCAAACAGGGGCGTGGCGGTTTCCACGCGCAGGCTGTGTCACAGAAAACGCGTAAAAAGAGTGTTTCCAAGGCTGCTGTTTCGAAGAAGGCTACTGCTTCGAAGGTTTTGGATCCGAAGGCTTCCAAGAAAACAACTGCGGCGAGCCGCGTTGTGAAGGGTCCTGCTGCGAAGAATTCTGTCACCAAAGGCCGTGCCCGGGCTCCTGTCAAGGACACCCGGACCGCCGCGAAGGCTGCGGCTGAAAAGTCCTCCAAAAATAAAAGAAGTGCAATGCCCAACAAGACTGCCAAACCTGCCCCGAAGGCTGCTGCTTCGAAGACCACTGCCGCCAAGCCTGCTGCGCCGAAGACGGCTGCGAAGGCTCCCGCCGCCGCTCCTGCTGTGAAGGCTGCTGCGCCGAAGGAAGTTGCCAAGGTTGCTGCGAAGCCGGTCGTTGCCAAACCGGTTGCCGCCAAGCCGGCGCCCGCTGCGGCTCCGCGCGTCGAAGAGCCGAAGAAGCCACTGACCCAGCGTCAGGGCTTCAAGACCAACGAATTCGTGGTCTATCCGGCGCATGGTGTTGGCCAGATCCTCGCCATCGAAGAGCAGGAAATTGCAGGCGCCAGGCTTGAACTCTTCGTGATCAATTTCATGAAGGACAAGATGACCCTGCGCGTTCCGACCGCGAAGGTCGCGAATGTCGGCATGCGCAAGCTGTCCGAGCCGGCGCTGGTCAAGCGCGCGCTGGAGACACTGAAGGGCCGTGCCCGCATCAAGCGCACCATGTGGTCGCGCCGCGCACAGGAATACGAAGCGAAGATCAACTCGGGCGATATCGTTGCCATCGCCGAAGTGGTCCGCGATCTGTTCCGCTCCGACTCGCAGCCCGAGCAGTCCTACAGCGAACGTCAGCTGTATGAAGCAGCTCTCGATCGTCTGTCGCGCGAAATCGCGGTGGTTCAGCACGTCACCGAGACCGAAGCGGTCAAGGAGATCGAAGGCCAGCTCGCCAAGAGCCCGCGCCGTGGCGCCAAGGCCGAGGCAGGCGCCGAAGCCGGTGCTGACGAGGCCGATAGCGATGGTGACGATGATGTCGCCGCCGCGGACGAGGCTGCGTAAGCAGCGTCTCGCAAGTTGAATACGAAAAGCCCGGCCGAGAGGCCGGGCTTTTTTGTTGTCTATGAGCAAGTACTTGGGTGGATCTCAATCCACCACGACCTTGACGCGGTCGCGGGCTTTCACGCTGGCATTGTTCTCGAGCCCATTTAATACGCGGAAGCGCTCCAGTGGACGATCGACGCCGCTCATGCGATGCGACAGTGACTCCACGGTGTCTCCGGGCTGCACGGTGATCACCTTGATGCGCAGCGGACGGGCGGCCTGAATCTCGGCCAGGGTCAGGCGGCGGAACGAGTTGACGGTGTCGCGGGCGTTGCGTTCGCTCTCGGTGCTCTTCTGCTTGGCAGCGAAGATGAAGCGGTAGACGTCGCTGCCGAAGCGCAACGCGTAAACGCGGAATTGCCACTGGTCGCCGCGCGCGATGGCGGACGCTGCCGGGAAGCCGTTGATGGTCAGCTCCTCCGTGGTGGCTTTGTCGACATTCTCCATCCATCCGGAATTGAGGTAGTCGCTCAGCGTCTGTTCGGATGGTACGCGGACCACATCGAAGCGCATGGCCTGATTGCCGCCTTCGCGCACGCCGATCACCGCCTGCGCCGTATTGTCGAGAGTGAAGGCCTCCGGCGCCTGGAAGGTGAAGCCGAGCTTGGGATGCAGGAAGCGGCGGCCGCGCACGAAGCCCTCGCTCGGGTCCTCGCCATAGACGATGCCGTCGATGGCCGAGAGATAGGTCTCGCGATCGCGCTCGCCGCCATCGGGCGAGGAATATTGCCGCGCATTGGCTTGCGCATTCTGCACGCGCTCGGGCGTCGCCGGATGGGACGACAGGAAGTCCTGCGCGCGGGGATCGAGCGGCGTGCGGCTGGCCTTCAGCGCCGCGTTACGCTCCATCGCAGCGAGAAAGCGCGACGCGCCATAGGGATCGAACTTTGCGCGGGCCGAGATGCCTACGCCTATGCCGTCGGCTTCGAATTCCTGCGCGCGCGAGAAGCTCGCCATCGTCAGTTTGGATTTGGCGAGCGCGAGCGCAGTGAGATCGGGATCGCTGCCCATATCGGTGACGACGCGCGTGACGATCGAGGCCTGCCGTGCCTGCTCCTCGCGGATGGACGCGTGTTTGGCGAGCACATGCGCCATCTCGTGCGACAGCACCGATGAAATCTCGGATGTATCGCTGGCCAGCGCGATCAGGCCGCGCGTGACATAGAGTTGTCCGGTCGGCAGGGCGAAGGCGTTGACGGCGCCGGAATTGAGGATCGTGACCTTGTAGGCGAGGTCCGGTCGCTCAGAGGCAGCGACCAGCCGATCGACGGTCTTGGTGATCAGTGATTCCAGCCGCGGGTCGTCATAGGCGCCGCCATAGGATGCGAGGATGCGCTCGTGTTCTTTCTCGGCGGCCGGGGTCTGCACCACGGCAGGCTTCGGCGGCTTGGCCGGCACCGTCGGCTTGACCGACGAGGCGGCCTCGAACCGGCTGGCATCGCCGCAGGCCGATAGAGCGAGCGCGGCGCACAGCAGGGCAGGCGCAGCCCAAAGGCGGCGGCTCAAGCTGGTTTGCCGTCCCACACCCGTCACGTCGTCCACTCTCTGCCCAAACAGCCCATTCGCCCAAATCATCTTCGCTCAAGCGATCTTGCTGCCCAAGTGGCCTACTTGTCCCCGACCACTTCGATCTGCCACACCCCGAGCGCCTCGATCCGCGGCCCGCCGCGCCTCTCGATCCATCCCCGAACGCGAATATTTCGTCTTTCCAGGGACTTAAGCATAATTCCTGCCGTCTCGAAGGCGGCTATCATGCGCCTTGAAACGGTCACCGCAAAGTCCTCAGTCCAGCGACGCCCGAAATTGACGTAGGTCACCGTCCCGGCCTGGCGAACCGACAGAACCCGCCCCTCGACCACCCCGAAACGCCCCACATCGGCCAAGATATCGCCGGGACTTTCCGCGTTTTTTATGACGTTGGTTTGAGCCCAGATTCCGCGCTTCAGCCGGCGGGCCAAGCCTTCTGCAGCGGCGAGTTCCGCCGCACAGGCCTTGTCGGAAATCGCGCCAGAGGCGAGGGCGGCGCCCTGTGCCAGAAGCTGCGCCTGGAGCGACGGCGCAGTGGGATCGACGAAGACAAAAGCCGGTTGTCGGCCGTAGCGATCCGGCATATCGCTTTCGCCATGCAACGTGACATCGCGGCCGACAACGAGTGTCGAGAGATCGTTCGTCGGCCCTGATGAGTTTGCGATCGGCTCGATCCCCGCCAGACGGATTACGTTGCCGTCGCTCAAACGCAATGTTCTGACATCGATCACGTCGGCGACACGACCTTCGCCCTGGGCGGCGAACATGCAGGCCGCCGACGCAGATTGCGCGGATGTTGAAATGGCGATCACTGCCAGCAACAGCGTTGCGGCATGCGACACGTCACACTTTGCTGATGCGGCACGCATCACGCCACCCTGCGAGCTCCGGTCAACCTCTCGTCTATCATAGCCAGCAATCCATTCCGCTTTGCGGAAAACCTTGATGTCTTTGCAGCTATTCTTGGCAGCGCCGCCGCTTGCCGCTGTTGTTCCATTGCGGCATTATCGCGATAACAACAACACCGCGCACGAACAACAACGGCGCGTCTGAGGGAGGGACTTTTGAAGAAGATCATTTCAGGTCTGCTGGCGTCAGCAATGGCATTCGCGGCCACAAGTGCCATGGCGCAGACCAAGCCGCTGAAGCTCGGTGCAATTCTCGATATGTCGGGCCTGTATGCCGATATCACCGGCGTTGGCAGCGAAACCGCTGCGAAGATGGCTGCGGAAGATTTCGGCGGTGAAGTGCTGGGCCGTAAGATCGAGATCATTGCTGCGGACCATCTCAACAAGGCCGATCTGTCCGCCAACATCGCGCGCGACATGCTCGACAATCAAGGTGTCGAGGCGATCATCGACGTTGCGGCATCGGCGACCGCGCTGGCTGCGAGCGAGATCGCGCGTGCGCGCAACAAGATCATCATCTTCAACGGCCCGGGCTCAATCCGCCTCAGCAACGAGGCCTGCGGCCCCTATACGGTGCATTACGTGTTCGACACTTACGCGCAGGCCAATGTGACCGGTCTCGCCACGGTGAAAAACGGTCTCGACACCTGGTTCTTCCTGTCGGCCGACTATGCATTCGGCGCGGACCTCGAGAAAGACACCACGGCTGTCGTGACCAAGGCCGGCGGCAAGGTGCTGGGATCGGTCAAGCATCCGCTGAATACGTCCGACTTCTCGTCCTTCCTGCTGCAGGCGCAGAGCTCGAAAGCCAAGGTCGTCGGCCTCGCCAATGCCGGCGGTGATACCATCACCGCGATCAAGCAGGCGGCCGAATTCGGCCTGACGCGTAGCGGTGGCCAGAAACTGTCGCCGCTGCTGGCCTTCATCTCCGACATCGACAGCGTCGGTCTTGATACTGCACAGGGCCTGATCCTGGCGGAAGCGTTCTACTGGGATCTCAATGACGAGACGCGCGCGTTCACCAAGCGCTTCCAGGAGCGCACCAAGCGCGTGCCGACATCGGCCCAGGCCGGCGTGTATTCATCGGTGCTGCATTATCTCAAGGCCGTGAAGGCCGCCGGCACCACGGACTCGGCTCCGGTCATGAAGCTCATGAAGGAGACGCCGATTAACGACATGTTCGCCAAGAATGGCCGGATTCGCGAGGATGGGCGCATGGTGCATGACATGTACCTGTTCGAGGTGAAGAAGCCGTCGGAATCCAAGGGCCGTTGGGACGACTACAAGCTGCTGGCAACCGTTCCCGCAGAGCAGGCGTTCCAGCCGCTGGAGGCCTCGCGCTGTCCGCTGGTGAAAAAGTAATCGTCGGGGCCTGAAGCTTGCCGGACGATCAAGAACAACAAGGAGCGCAATCATGAGCGACATCGTCCTGCAGGACCTCGACAACGGTCTTCTGACCATCACCATGAATCGTCCGGATCGGCGCAATGCGCTCAATCCGGAGATGACACAGGGGCTGGTCGCGGCAGCACGCCGTGCGCAGGAAGATCACGACGTCCGCGCCGTGCTCATCAAGGGCGCCGGCGGCACGTTCTGTGTCGGTGGCGACGTCAAGTCGATGGCGGCCGGCCGCGCGCCGCTGCCGTTCGAGGCCAAGCGCGCCAATCTGCGCCGCGGCATGGAAGTGTCGCGCATTCTGCACCAGATGCCGAAGCCGGTGGTGGCGCAGCTCGACGGTGCGGCCGCAGGCGCCGGTCTTTCGATCGCGCTGTCCTGCGATCTCCGTGTCGCCAGCAAATCGGTGAAGATCACCACGGCTTTCGCCAAGGTCGGCTTCTCCGGTGATTATGGCGGCACCTATTTCCTGACCAAGATGCTCGGCAGCGCCAAGGCACGCGAGCTCTATCTGATGTCGCCGGTGCTCTCCGCACAGGAAGCGCTGGCGCTCGGTATGGTGACCAAGGTCGTCGATGACGCCGAGGTGGAGACAGCGGCGCGCGACCTGGCGATGTCACTCGCCCAGGGCCCGAGCATCACCTACGGTTACATCAAGACCAACATCAACAATGCCGAGACGATGACGCTCGAAGCCTGTTTCGACGCCGAGTCGATCCATCACACCCGCTGCAGCGACACCGACGATCACAAGGAGGCCGCCCAGGCCTTCGTCGAGAAGCGCAAGCCGGTCTTCAAGGGGCAATGACCATGAGCCAGATGCGGTTGCGGCAAGTTTGTCTGGTCGCTCCGCATCTGGAGCCGGTGGTGAGCGATATCGCGGCCATTCTCGGCCTGGATATCTGCTACCGCGACCCCCATGTCGGCAAATACGGCCTCGAAAATGCACTGATGCCGGTTGAGGCGACGTTGCTCGAAGTGGTCGCGCCGACGCAGCCGGGCACGGCGGCCGGGCGGTTCATGGAGAAATCCGGCGGGCGCGGCGGCTATATGGTGATCCTGTCCTGCGAGGATCCTGACGAGCGCGGGCGCTTCGCCGCCAGCATCGGCGTGCGCACCGCCAATGTGATCGATCATCCGCCCTATCACGGCGTGCAATTGCATCCACGCGATTGCCGGGCCGCCTTCATCGAGTTCAATCACACCAAAGACAGCGACGACGATTTCGGGCCGTATCCACCGGCCGGTCCGGACTGGCAGGACGCGATCCGCCACGACATCACGCGCGCGCTCACCGAGGTCGAGCTGCAGAGTCCGGACCATTACGATCTAGCGCAGCACTGGAGCAATATCATCGGCGTGCCGCTGACCTCGGCCCGCAACGACGATCCGCAGATCGCGTTCACGAACGGCTGTTTGCGCTTCGCCAAGGGCAAGGCAGAGGCAATGACCGGGCTCACCTTTCGCGTCAACGACGTTGCGCAGGTGCTCGGCAGTGCACGGGCGCGTGGCTGTCCTTGCGCCGGGGATGCATTTCTGCTGGCCGGGGTCACGTTTCGCGTCGTTGCGTGATTGCGGCAATCGCCGCACGATCCCTTCTTGTTCTGACGCGTTTCCTTCATGCGAACCGGTATCCACTTCGCTCGGAAACGCTACGGCAACAACAATAAACGGGAAATGCCATGACTGTGACATGTCCGCATCCGCTGGACTCGTTCTTCAATCCATCTAGCATCGCCATCATTGGCGCCTCCCGCGATGTCACGAAGATCCCGGGCCTGCTTCTCTCCTTTCTGCGCAAGAACCAGTTCTCCGGCGCGATCTATCCGGTCAATCCGAACTATCCGGATATCGATGGGCTGACGTGCCATCCGAGCATCGCAGCCATCGGGCAGCCGATAGATCTCGCCATCGTGATCATTCCTGCGCGTGTCGTGCTCGGCGCGCTTGAGGAGTGCGCGACGCTCGGCGTCAAACACGCCATCGTCATCTCCTCCGGCTTTGCCGAGGAAGGCGGCGATTCCATCGCGATGCAGGATGCTATTGCGACGCTGGCGAAGCGCACGGGGATGCGGATCTCCGGACCGAACGCCGAGGGGTACTACAACCAGATCGCCGGCATTGCCGCGACCTTCAGCCCAACCGTTGATGTAAGGCCGGATCAGCTACCGCTGGCCGCTACCACGAAGCGGATCGGCATCGTCGCACAATCCGGCGGCATCGGCTTTGCGATCTATAACCGCGCCAAGTCGCTCGGCATTGCTCTGAGCACCGTGATCTCGACCGGCAACGAGTCCGATCTCGGCGCCGGCGAATTCTTCGACTACATGGTGCAGGATACGGCAACCGACGTGATCCTGCTGTTCATCGAGGGCATTCGCGACGTCGACAAATTTCTCGCCGCGGCTCGCAAGGCAGCGGAGCTCGGCAAGCCGGTCATCGTCGTAAAGGTTGGCCGCTCCGGTGCTGGCGGGCGCGCAGCAGCCTCGCATACCGCCAGCATGGCGGGCTGGACGGCTGCCTATGATGCGGTGTTCGCGCGTTATGGCTTCATCGTCTCCAACGATCTCGACGAAGCGGTGACCATCGCCGCCGTGCTGACCACGTCGCCGCTGCCGAAGGGCGATCGCGTCGCTGTCGTCACCGTCTCGGGCGGCGCAGGTATCTGGGGCGCTGATGCCGTGTCGGCGCAGGGGCTGCAGGTGCCCGAATTGTCGGACGGCGTTCAGGCGGCGATTCGCGGGCTGATCCCGTCCTACGGGTCGCCATGCAATCCGATCGATATCACGGCCCAAGCGGTGCATAGTGGCGGGCTACAAAAGACCATTGAATTGCTCGACAGGTCTGACGAGGTCGATGCAATCTTGGTGGTCATCTCGCTATCGAGCGAGACGCGGATGCCGTTCAAGACGCCGGAGCTGAAGCCCGTCATTGCTGCGCAGAGCAAACCGATCGTGTTCTGGTCCTATACGCTGCCGTCCAATTTTGCGCGCACCGGTCTCGCCGAATCCGGTGTGGTCGTGTTATCCGGCCTCACGCATGTCAGCGTCGCATTGAGGCGACTTGTCGATCACGCCAGTTTCAATCTGGCTGAACCGGTCGCCACGGTCGCGGCTGCGCCGAACGATCTGGTTGAGCATCTGACCGCGCCGACGCTCTCCGAGTATGACAGCAAGACGCTGCTGCAGATTGCCGGTGTCGCGCTGCCAGGCGAGGTTCTTGTCACCGACAGATCGGCGCTGGATGCAGCGATTGCCAAGATCGGCTTCCCGCTGGCGATGAAGATCCAGTCACGCGACATTCCGCACAAGAGCGAGGTTGGCGGCGTCAGGGTCAACATCACCACGAAGAATGAAGCCTCAGCTGCCTATGATGCGCTGACCGCCAGCGCCCGGCAGCACCGACCGCAGGCCGCGCTGCAGGGCGTGCTCGTTTCGCCGATGGCTAGCAAGGGTGTCGAGATCATCGTGGGCACACTACTGGATGAGACCTTTGGGCCGATGGTGATGGTCGGCCTTGGTGGAGTGACGGCGGAATTGTTCAAGGACGTGGTCTATCGTCCGGCGCCCGTGAGTGCCGCTGAGGCTGCTTCCATGCTAGGCGCACTCAGGGCCGCGCCGTTGCTGAACGGCTTTCGCGGCGCGCTGAAGGCCGATGTGTCGGCGGCGGCGGAGCTGATTGCGCAGCTCTCGCAGCTTGCGGCGCAGTTCGAGGGCGAGATCGCGGAGATCGAACTCAATCCCGTGCTCGTGCATCCGGCGGGCGAGGGCGTCACCATCGTCGATGCGTTGGTGGTGAGGAAGGGGTAGCGCGGCCGTCAAATAAAAATGGCCGGGGCGTCTAGCGAAGCTCGCTTCGCGCTGCCCGGCCATTTCCAAGTGAGGTTTGAAAAACAAACCCGACGGGGACTTAGCGCCCCTTGAAGTTCGGCACCCGGCGTTCGGCAGTCGCCGCAACGCCTTCCTTGAAATCTTCTGTCTTACGCAGGCGCGTCTGTTCGGCGAGTTCGTGCTCCGTCGCCTTGGCGACGCGGTCGGCGAGGCCGTTGCGCATGGTGGCGCGGGTCGAAAGCAGGCCGAGCGGCGAGCATTCCGCGATTTCTTCCGCAAGCCTGATGGCGGCGTCGCGGACCTCGGCCTGCGGCACCAGCACATTGGCGAGGCCCATCTTCAAGGCTTCCTCACCGCCGACGCGGCGCGATGTATAGAACATCAGCTCGGCGTTATTCTTGCCGATCAGCTCGGTCAACGCCACAGTGAGGCCGAAGCCGGGATGGAAGCCGAGCTTGGTGAAATTGGCAGCGAAGCGGGTTTCCGGGCAAGCTACGCGGAAATCGGCCGACACCGCGAGGCCGAGGCCACCGCCGATGGCTGCGCCCTGGACGGCGGCGACGATCGGCTTCTTGGCGCGGAAGATACGCACGGCTTCCATATAGAGATGGCCGATGGAACCGAGATTGTCAGCGGGGTCGCCGCTTTTGGCGGCCGCTTCGGTTTCCTTGCGGTTGGGATCGCTGAAATCGGCGCCGGCGCAGAACGCCTTGCCTTGCGCGCACAGAACCGTCGCCCGGATTTCGGGATTGGCATCGATCTCGTCCAGCGCGTTGGCGATCTGCTGGATCAGCAGGATGTCGAAGAAGTTCAGAGGCGGCTTGCGAATCTCGATAATCGCAATGTGGCCGCGGGTCTCGACGCCGATGTCTTTGTAGGTGGTCATGATGGCTCTCTGTTGAATGGATGGATCAGCGCAGACCAAGTCCGCGCGCGATGATGCCGCGCAGGACTTCGGTGGTGCCGCCCTGAATGGTGAGTTTCGGTGCCGTCTTGATGGCGAAGCCGAGCATTTCGTCCAGCGTGGCGTGGTTCGAGGCGTTGTCGTCGACGAAGGCTGCGAGTTCGCGCACGCGATGCGGCAACTGCTGCTCCCAGATTGTGCCGATATCCTTGACGATGGACGCTTCCACCACCGGCTCCTTGCCGGCCTGCAGCATGCCGGCCACCGACACCGACATGCGCCGCATCGTGTGCAGCTGCGCGACAAGGCGGCCGATGCCTTCGGCGCTGCGGGTGTCCGGTTCCGGGCCGACAGCGCGGACCAGTTCAGTCAGCACGTAATAGGTCTCAAGGAAACGTTCGGGGCCGGATCGCTCATAAGCGAGCTCACTGGTGGCTTGTTTCCAGGCGCTGTCGATTTCGCCCAGCATGTGGTCGTCCGGCACGAAGTGATCGGTGAAGACGACTTCGTTGAATTCATACTGGCCGGTGATCTGCGCGATCGGGTTCACGGTGATACCCGGTGTCTTCATATTGACCAGAAACTGCGTCAACCCGTGGCGGCGATTTTCCTTGGTCGGGGCCGATGTGCGGAAGATCGCGATCATGTAGTCGGCCATATGCGCCGAGGTCGTCCAGATCTTGCTGCCATTGATGAGCCAGCCGCCGTCGGTCTTGGTGGCCTTGGTCTTGGCGGCGAACAGGTCGGAGCCGGAATTCGGTTCGCTCATGCCGATAGAGAAGCAGACCTCGCCGCGGCAGATGCGCGGCAGGATATCCATCTTGATGTGTTCGGGCGCGTATTTCAGCAGCACCGGGCCGCTCTGGCGGTCAGCGACGAAAAAGCGGCGCACCGGCGCGTTGGCAACGCGCATCTCCTCGGTAACAACGTAGCGTTCAAGGAACGAGCGTTCGTGGCCGCCATATTTCTTGGGCCAGGTCATGCCTAGCCAACCGCGTTCGCCGACGCGCTTGCTGAATTCGGGATTGTCCGAGTCCTCGCGCTGGGGCTTGTGCGGATCGAAAGTGCCGGCGGCGATTTCCTCGGCGAGGAACGCGCGGACTTCCTTGCGCAACTGCTCGCATTCGGGCGGAAGGCGGATCGGATCGAAACGAAGGGCTGCGGTCATGTGAAAGATCTCGTTACTTGTATTCGATCAGCGCGAAGCGACCAGAGGCCACAGCTCGTCGGCACCGCGCGCAGCGACCAGTTTGCCGAGCTCGACCGCCCAGTAGCTCTCGCTGCCGAAATCATCGCGCCATGCCAATGCGCGCAGCGTGTAGCGATGCAGGATGTGCTCCTGCGTGAAGCCGATGGCCCCAAGAACCTGATGCGCGATGGCGGCGCCCTTTTCGGCGGCCTCGGAGCAACGGATCTTTGCAGCGGCGGCCTCGAGGAAGAGCGCGTCGTCAAGCGGTGCCCCGCTGGAGAAGGCGTCAGCCGCGGAACTGGCAGCGGCGAGGGCTGCCGAGGTCTCGCCTGCGAGCTTCGCCAGATTGTGCTGCACCGCCTGGAATTTCGAGATCTTCTTCTCGAACGCCACGCGCTCGCCGGAATAGTTCACGCCGATGCCGAGCATGGTTTCCAGTGCACCGGCAATCTGCTGGCTGCGCACGAGTGCGCCCATCAGCAACAGCGCGTTCTGATCGAAGCCCGATGGTGCAGATTGAAGGGTCACCGGCTTCACAGCGTCGAAATGCACCGTGTCGGACGGGTCATCGGCCAGACCGAGCCCACCCTCAATCCGGCAGGCGCTGGCGTCGACCAGGGCAATAGAGGCGCCGCCAATGCCGGAGGCGACGACGGCGATGTATTTCGCATCCTTCGCGAACGGCACGCCACGTGCGCGGCCGGTGATTGTACCATCCGCGTTGAGCGTGAGGCGATCGCGCGGGCTTGCCGGCGCGACGGTCATCATTCCTGCCGGCGATTTGATCTGGGCCTGGGTGAGCAGCCAGCCTGCCAGCATGGTCTCGGCGAGCGGCACCGCAACGCCGGCGCGGCCGGCGACGCTGAGGACGCTGAAACCTTCGGCCATGCTGGTGCCGGAGCCGTCGCACTCTTCAGGCACCCATGAGAGCGGCAGGCCAGCATCGGTCAGTGCCTGCCAGAGCGGCGCTTTCCAGCTGCCGTTCTTGTCGTGATTGATGGTCTGTGCGTCAGCGAGATCGGCGAAAATACGTTCCGCGGTTTCCGCAACGATATTGTCTGCGTCCGTCAAGGCGTTCCCCGTGTGCTAGCGCATCTCATTCGGCAGGGAATGCCGGGCATGGGCGCTGCCACTTTTCTTGCATTCATGATGCGGAAAAGGCGGAAGGAAGACAAGCGGGCTGGCCGCAGAGGGGCCTGCGGTGGCGGCATGATATGTTGGTGCGACGCAATTTAATTCCGCAAAGCGAACTTGTGCCGCGTTGTATACCAGCGCGACCGCATTATGGTAGATCGCATCAGCGGCAGAACAAGCAGAGGAAATGCAGATGGCAAGTGACGGTTTGTGCGTCGTGATTACAGGGTCGGCATCGGGGCTTGGTGCTGCGACCGCCGCCATTCTCGCCAAGGACGGCGCCCGTATTGTCATCAACTATTCGTCGAGTCAGAAGGAAGCCGAAGCCACTGCCGAGCTGTGCCGCGATGCGGGTGCAACCGAAGTCATCGTGGTTCAAGGCGATGTATCGAAGGACGACGATTGCAAGAACATCGTCGCGGCTGCCCAGCACTGGGGGCGGCTCGATGCGCTGATCAACAATGCCGGCATGACCAAGCATGTGCCGCATCACGATCTCGATGGCCTGTCCGCGGAAGATTTCCAGCGCATCTATGCGGTCAACACGATCGGGCCCTATCAGATGGTGCGTGCGGCGCGTGCCTTGCTCGAAGCCGGCGCCAAGGCGTCGGGTCGTGCTTCGGCCGTCGTCAATGTCTCGTCGATGGCCGGTATCACAGGCGGCGGTTCGTCAGTCGCCTATGCCGCCAGCAAGGGCGCGCTGAATTCGATGACGCTGTCGCTCGGCCGGGCATTGGCTCCGCTGATCCGCGTCAATACGGTCTGCCCTGGCTATATCGATACGCCATGGTTCACCAAGGGACGCGGTGCGGACGGCGCTGCCAAAGTTCGCGATGCCGTAATCGCGCGAGTTCCGCTGAAGGTGGCCTCGACCGCGGAGGACGTCGCCGCCTTGATCTGCTTCCTCGCCACGTCGCCATCGAGCAATATGACGGGCGAGTTGGTGCGGATGGATGCCGGCATGCATCTGCTGGCCTGATCGGAAACCTGCGTCAAACAGCAAAAAGCCTCGGGTGATGCCCGAGGCTTTTTTCATTCTCGACTGCAGGCACGTCAGCGATTGCCCGGATCGGAAATCATCCGGCGGGCAACCAGTCTGTTCCAGATGAACAGCACCACCAGCGCGCCGATCGTGGCGGTGATGAAGCCGGCACCCTGGTTCGGGCCGTAATGGCCGATCTGCTGGCCGATGAATGTCGCCAGGAATGCGCCGGCAATACCCAGGATCGTAGTCAGGATGAAGCCGCTGGGATTGTTTGGCCCCGGTGACAGAAGGCGGGCGATAATGCCAGCGACAAAGCCCACAACGAGAATCCAGATCATAGCAATATCCCCTCTTTCAAGTGCGCTTTAAACCCAGCTGGACTTAACTTCGTCTTCCGTGGGTAGCCGGCCATGCGGTGTGAACTGATTAACGGCATCGGGCAGTTCGTTGCTCAGCTCCGCGAGAAGCTGCTCGCGGGACATGCCGGTGCGCGACGTCAGTTGCGCGATCTGATCCGCGCCAAGTGCGGCGCCGAGATCATTAGGCGAGATCTGCTTGTTCGGGCCGGAACTGACCCAGGAATCAGCGGCGTCGCCATGGCCGTTCTGCTGGAACTGCTTGAGCAGGTCGCCGAGGCCACCGCTAAGCACGCTGCCGGCAGCTCCACCCGCTAACAGACCGCCGAGCGGGCCCTTCAGAAGGTCGCCGAGGCCGCCACCGCCTGCTGCAGTGCCAGAATTTCCGCCGAGGAGGCCGCCAAGCATACCACCGAGGCCGCCATCCTGCACGCTGGCCTGCGTTGTATTCGGCGGCGGGATTTCTTGCGCGTGCCCCTGTGCCGCCGGTTGGCTGCCAGTGAAGTGCTTGTAGCCTTTGTAGGCGAGCAGCGCGAGGATCGCCATCGTCATCGGCGACATGCCGCCGCTCTTGTCGTCGGGATCGCTGGGGCCACGCGGCCCGTTGGCCATGCCATTCAGAATGTCGAGCAAACCCATGATCATCTCCTGTTCTGCCAGCCCGGCGAAAGCATAGCTGCGCGGTATGACGCCTACAAGGCGCGTCGGTTCCGCCGATAGGCAGCGCTGCGGCATTTTGCTAGTAACGGATGCTGGATGAACGGGAGATGACGTGATCGAAACGCGGCCCATTTGTATCGCCGGTGCCGGCAGTATCGGCTGTTTCGTGGGTGGCATCCTGGCGGCAGCCGGCCGCGACGTCGCCATACTGGCGCGGCGGCGCATCGTGGACAGCATCGAGGGGCACGGTCTGAGGCTGACGAGCTTCGAGGGACTTGATCAACGTCTCGCTCCCGGCCAGCTGCGGCTGTCGGATGACCCCGCCATCATGAGCGAGGCGAAGATCATTCTGGTCGCGGTCAAGAGCGGCGATACGGCGGAGATGGCGAGGCTGATCGGGGATCATGCAGCGAAAGACGCGATCGTCGTCAGCCTGCAGAACGGCGTCGGCAATGTCGGAGTCCTGCGCGCAGCTCTGCCCGGGCGCCGCATCCTCGGCGGAATGGTGCCATTTAATGTCATCGCAAAGGACGATGGTCATGTTCACCGCGCAACGTCCGGAAACATCGTCGTCGAACGCGATGGGGCCGATACCGCTTCGGAGCTATCCGTGCCGCATCTTGCCGTCCTTGCGAGCGACGATATCGTCGGTGTCCAGTGGGGTAAGCTGCTGGTCAATTTGAACAACGCGCTCAATGCGCTGTCGGATATACCGCTGCGGTCGCAGCTTGCACAGCGCGCGTGGCGCTCGTTATTCGCCGATCAAATGGCGGAAGGCCTGGCCGTTCTGAAAGTCGCCGGTATCAAGCCCATCTCGGCGACGCCGATCCCTGCGCTACTAACGCCGCATTTGCTACGGCTACCTGACGGCCTGTTCAATATGCTGCTCGGGCGGACGATGAAGATCGACGCAAATGCGCGCTCGTCCATGTGGGAGGATCTGCAGCGCGATCGACGCACCGAGATTGACTATTTGCAGGGTGTCGTCGTTGAGCTGGCGGCGAAATATCAGATCACGGCTCCGCTATCGCTGCGCGTGATGACACTGATCAAGCACGCAGAGACGTTAGGCAGGGGATCGCCCGCACTCACGCCAGATCAGATTCGCAGTGAACGTGAAATTGATTGAGCTGAAGGGAGTGTTGGACCGGCTTCGGCGCTATCATTACGAGAATGTTACTAATCATTTCGGCTACTATCGGCGGACTCAACTATCCGAATGCTCCAATTGCGTCTGCCGGTCAATGCGATGGTACCATTATCCGTTGCATTCGCATCAAGCCGATGATTATCCGTTAAATATCAATTGCGGATACGCGTCGGTGAATTCTCAGTAAATGAGATGTAAAGCGTCTTTTAGCCCGTTATTCGCAGACGAGTAGCAGTTCGCGTCGTGAAGAAGGCTCGCAGGAGTACGGCTGGTTCAATACTAGACATCATGATGTGACATCAGGGGCTATGTCATTCGCGACATCTTTAGTATAGAAGGCCGCGTGATTTGACGGTGGTTCGCGCTTCGCGCGCCGGGCTGGGCGTTTGATCCTTTCATATCATCGGCAAAGCGTGTGCCGGTCGAATTATTCAACTAACAATCGGAGCTACAATGGCCAAGAAAGCGAAAAAGAAACTCGTCCGTCGCGAGTACACCAAGGAAGACGTGAAGATCCTGAAGGCGCATTCGAAGGCCCAGACCCCGCTCGAGAAGATTTCCAAGGAGATGAAGCGCACCGGTGGTTCGCTGCGTCAGAAAGCCATCAAGCTTGGCATTCCGCTCGGTCATCGTCGCCGCAAGGCGAAGAAGGTTGCCACGAAGGCTACCAAGGTGACTAAGACTGCAAAGGCCAAGAAGGCCAAGAAGTAAGCTTTCGTACTGAACGAAGCCGGCCTGAAGTTCGTTAGCGCTTCAGGCCGTTTTCTTGGGTGGAGCGATCGATGCGAACCCTGTTTTTGAAGGTCTTGAAGCGGAAATCCTGGGCCGCTATCGCTGTGGTTGCGGTGATACTAAGCATTGGTGCCATCGCACCTGCATTTGTGGTTCCTCCGACGGTCACCCCGTCGCCGGGTTATGATGCCCGGCTTGCCGAGCAACGACGCGCGACTGAAGTGCAGGCGCCTGCGCATGCTCGCAAGCCCGCTGCCGCGATCGTCTGCGCAACGTCGTCGGTATAGTCATTGAATCTGATCCGTGAAGCGATTGTCATGACCTACCGCCCCCTGAGGTTGTTTGTGCTCTGTGGTGCGTTGATCGTGGCAACCATTGTCGAAAGCAGAGCGGCGGATTATGCGAGCCAGATCAGTGCCTTTCGCCGAGCGCACAAGCTCTCCTCTGTCACGCTGGACAGTAAACTGAATGCGGTCGCGCTTGCTCAGGCGCAGGCGATGTCATCCACCGGCAAGGTCAGCCACGAGGTTGGCGGTGTTTTCTCCGCACGTGTGGGGAAGCTCCGCAAATCCAAAGCAGCAGAGAACATCGCAGCGGGCTTCCTGACATTTCCCGAAACGTTGAAGCAATGGGAAGAGAGCCCAGGTCATCGCGAGAACCTGCTCATGTCCGGCGCACGCAAGGTCGGTGTCGCTTACGTCGCCAATCCCAAGTCGCCCTACCGGATGTTCTGGGCGATGGTGATCACGGATTGATACTTGACGGGTTGCTATGGCTCAAGTGCGCTTGGTCTTGGCCGGCGCGGGCGTGCCGAACAGCGCGTCCTTGATGTCTTTCAGCCCCGATGACAATTTGGACCACCCGCAGGTAAGCGGCTCGATCGCGCAGTCCGGCTCCTTGGCGCGCACTTTGGGCCGAGGCCTAGGTAGCACGACAGGCTTCGCGTCGCTTGGGGTTTCCGCGGTCTGCCGAAAGTCCGTTTCGAGCGCAGCCTGGGTTTGCGCTTCGCGCTGCTTTTCAGCGAAGGCCGCGACGATGACGCTGCGACGCTGATTGTCCAGATAGATCTTGTACTGCTCGTCGATCGCCTTCTGTTCAGCCGTGGTTGGGTTCGGGCCAGCGATATCAAAGCTGCGGTTCTGCATGAAGTCGTGATACGTATAGCCGCCACCGCGCTTGCGCCGTCCCGCGAACTTGCTTTCGCAATCCGACAGCGCCGTAGCCTTGGCGTCTTTCGAAGCCGTCGATTTTTCGATGCGCTCGGCGCAATCTTCATAGTCCGCAGGCGCGGCAGTCCACCATTGCGCACGAGCAGGCGAAGACATCAACGCAAGACTGGAGAGTGATGCGGTCGTCAGTAGCGCAAATATGAGTGACTTGTATGCGGACAAATGAGCCACGTAGGTTCCGATGTAGATAACAAACCCAATTCTCGCCATTTGTGGGCCATTTTTCAACCTCGGATGTGTTACTTCTCCCCGCTTTTGGAGCAAGTGCAGCATGACTGCATCAGTGCGGTCATGTGGTAGGCAGACCGGCGTTATTTCGCGATACAACGCTGATGTAGAAGTGTTTTCAGGGAGAGATCTGTTGCTGCTCTCATATCACTGAAATTGATGACTTCAGAGTTTTGAGTCATTCTTGACAGTAGTTTTCGGATCGCGCTGCTACTCGACGCGCAATCACCTACACGGGACCACACGTAGTTTGCGAAGCGACGGGCTCACGTCCGATGGAGCGGTGTTGTCGTTTCGTTTCTTGCGCCTGGAACTCTATCGGATAACAGACACGAAAAAGGGCGGTCCTTGGGGCCGCCCTTTTTCTCAGATGTCAGTTGTATTACTGGCAGATGTGTCGTCGGCCGTCCTCGCCGCGGAACCAAGTTCCCGGCTGACACACGAAGCCCATGCGCTGTGCGTAGGAATCGCGCGGGACGCCATTGTAGCCATCATAGGAATTGTAGCTGTTCCGGAACGGCGCAGTTGCGATGGCCCCGGCGGTGCCCACAGCCGCACCCGCTACACCGACCGCGCCGCCAACCACGCCTGCTGCAACGTCACCCGGCCAGAAGCCCGAATCACGATAGCCGCTATCGACCGTACTGGCGCGATATTCCTGCGTGGCCTGCGCCCGGCGATTCATCGGGTCCTTTGCCATCACTGGCGTAGCGATCAAGCCAGAGACCACGGCAGCAGCAGCAAGAAGTTTCATCTTTGTCATGCGGGATTCTCCATCGTTATTATGACAACCAGCCAACGATGGGCGGTCCGAGACGTTCCGCGATAGATGTCCCGATCTTTTAAGGGCATGTGACGCCGGTTCCGGCCCCGTCCTATTTGAACTGCCAACGGGTAGCGATGATCGAACGGCTCTGGTATGGAACTGTCCATGCCCGGTGTTCCTGACCGGGATCGCGGTCCCGTAGCTCAGCCGGATAGAGCGACGGTTTCCTAAACCGTAGGTCGCATGTTCGAGTCATGCCGGGATCGCCAGCTTTCCTTCTGTTTAATCCAAAACAGGCCATTTTCGCGACGATTTCGGGCCTGCTAATGTCAGGCGACGGCGATCTCGCGCTTCTGGAGCATGGCGCGAATCTCTCGTGACGGCTTGGCGGCACTGAAAAGAAAACCCTGCATCTGGGTACAACCGAGCATACGCAGTGCGTCGAGTTGATCGGCTGTCTCAACGCCCTCCGCCGTGGTGATCATGTTGCGGGCGGCAGCGATGGTTACAACCGCCTGTACGATCGATGACGATCCGCCGGGCGCCACGATGTCCCGGATGAAACTGCGGTCGATCTTGACCTTGTCGAACGGGAATCGCTGCAGATAGCTGAGCGACGAATAGCCGGTCCCGAAATCGTCCAGCGCAATCCCGACACCAATGCCGCGGAGCTGATGGAGGATCGCGAGCGCCATCTCATCATCGCGGATCAGCACTGTTTCGGTGACCTCAAGCTCGAGTCGGTGAGCTGGCAAGTTGGCTGCCACGAGGGCTCGAGTGACATTCAAGGCCAGGGTCTGCGTCGTGAATTGAATCGGCGATACATTGACAGCGAGCTTGATCGGCGCCGGCCAGGAGGCCGCCTCAGCGCATGCCGTTCGCAATACCCAATTGCCGAGTTCGGTAATCAGGCCGGTTTCTTCGGCGATCGGAATGAACTCTGCCGGTGAAACCATGCCGCGAACCGGATGCCGCCAGCGGAGCAACGCTTCGCAACCAGTAATCTCGTTGCTGGCGATATCGACGACGGGTTGATAGTGAACCTCAAGTCCGTCTTCCGCGAGCGCCTTCCGCAGATCCTGCTCCAGCGCGCGCCGCGCCCTTGCGCCTTCATCCATGGCAGGCTCGAAGAAGCGAAAGGTGCGCCGTCCGGCGGCCTTGGCGCTATACATTGCAAGGTCGGCATGTCTCAGCAATTCGTCGAGATCGGAGCCGTCATCGGGGGCTACAGCGATTCCGATGCTGGCATCGGTCGTGATCTGGTGACCAAGGCATTCATAGGGCTGCCGGATGGCGTCATAGAGCGGCACCACTAGATGGGTGACATCGCTGCGGCGAGCAATTCCCGTATGCACGATGGCGAATTCGTCGCCGCCAAGTCGTGCGACAAAGCCCGCATTACCGACACAGCTGCGCAGCCGCGTGGCCACGATTTTTAGCAGTTCGTCGCCGATCGCATGACCGAGCGTGTCATTGACGCTCTTGAACTCATCGATATCGATATAGAGAATCGCAAATCGCGCGCCGTCGTGGAGCGTTGCGATTTCCGCTTCGAGGCGCTCACGGAACATCACCCGATTGGGAAGATCTGTCAGAGCGTCGTAATGCGCAAGATGGGCAATGCGCTCTTCCGAACGTTTGCGATCGGTGATGTCCTCGAGCGTCGAGGCCCAGCCGCCGTCCCCCGATCTCTGAACGAGGATCTGGATCGAACGACCATCCGGCGTGGTCAGTAGCGTATCGTGGACAGGGCCTTCAGCAACGCTTCGCAAGAACGACGTGCAGTATTCGTCGACATCGCCGATGAAGGTTCCGTTGTCCTTGCGATGCTGGATGAGGTCGCGGAAATAGCAGCCTGGCTTCACGATCTTGTCGGATAGTCCGAACATGTCGATGAAGCGCTGATTGCAGACGACCAGCCGGCCATAGGCATCGAACAACAGCAGGCCCTGCGTCATATTGTTGATTGCAGTATCGAGATGTGTCGATTTTTGCGCCAGCATCCGTTCGGCCGAGCGGTGCTGGCGGTTCAGCTGCCGGACGATCAGGAACAGCGTCGCCAGGATCACCAATGCGGTAAGTGTCGCACCGATGATTTGATATTTGGTCTGCTCGCGCCAGTCATGCAGGGCCGCGGGCATGCTGGTGGTCGCGACGATCATCACGGGAGCCGCCGCGAGGCGCCTTGCGGAGCCCAATTCGTCTTCCCCGTCGATCGGGCTGATATAGTGCCCCGTCGAGGTTCCGCCCGTCGACCAGAGGTCCTTGAAGACTGAGCTGTTGCTGAGGTTCTGGCCGATAACGGTCTCGTTCTGCGGATAGCGAGCAAGCACGGTGCCGTTGCGGTGGATCATCAAGATCTTGGCGTCTTTTTCGAGCGCGAGGGATGCGAAGAAGCTCTCGAAGTGAACCGGCTCGACGCCGCGGCTGATGATGCCCATGAATTCGCCATGGCGTCCGATCAGCTTGCGCGAAAACACGGCGGTCCATGCACCAGTCACCCTGCTGATGACGGGTTCGGCCAATACGACCGCGGGCCCGTTGTCGGCCTGCAGCGTCTGGAAATGCTGACGGTCGGCAATGTCGATGGCAGGCACCGGCCAGGTTTCCGACGAGTTGAGCAGCTTGCCTTCGGAATCGAACAGGTTGATGCCGCCGACATAGGGCAGGCTGCTGAGCTTGGTGCGTAGCATGCGGTGGACGTCGATCCCCGACATCAGATGCTGATAGGCGGCGCTGTTCTGGATGTTGGCCGACTTCATATAGGTGATGACGTCGTTCTGGATGCCCTGCAGGTCTCCGAACTGCTGGTCGAAGTGTCGCGCGACCAGCAGAACCGTGTTCTCCAGTTCGCGCTTCTTGCTCTCGATGGCGCGGTCTCTGAAATGGACGGTGATGTAGGCCGTGCCGATGGCGATGGCGGTAATCAGCAGGCAGCCGCACAGGATGAGGCCTTGGATCGGCCCGCCTTGAAATCGGAAACGGCGCAGCGCGGCGAAGCCAGCAAGGCCGCCAGCGCCATCAGACCGTTCCCCCGACTTTGCGTCGTTTTGCCCCATGCGTAGTTTTGTACCGGGGGGGCCGCCAACGCGCCGTTACGAACTTCGGTGAATGATAGGTTAAGACGCTGCGCCATCGCGACGATGTCGATACGCCGCCGGTGGCCTATCCCGCCGCCGAACCATTGACGATATCGGCCTGCTCGCCGCGCTCGATCAGCGATTTGACCAGCGAGGATTTCACGCCGGAGACGTGTTCGCGCATCAGTACCTCCGCGCGCCAGGGCTCGCGGGCCATAATGGCGTCGTAGATCCGGTGGTGATCATCATGGCGCCGGCGCACGTCGCGATGCTCGAAGGCGACGATGTTGCGGCTCGATGACATCGGCACGTGGTGGCAGATCCGGATCATCTCCGCCAGCATGCGGTTACGGGCGGCGCCCAGCAGGGTGTCGTGGAAGTCGCCATTGATGCCGCGATAGATGGTAAGATCGCCTTCCGCGAACTCACCGCGCGCCAGCAGTTTATCGCCGGCGACAAGGCTTTCCTCGATGATGGCGCGCTCCTCGGCGCTCAGTCCACGTTCGGCGGCGAAGCGTGCGGCCACGCCTTCCAGCGATGCGCGAATTTCATAAGCATCGACGATGGCCGAGAGCGGGAATTCACGGACGGTGAAGCCGCGATTGGGGGCGTAGTCGAGCAGCCCTTCGCCGGCCAGTGCCTGCAAGGCAGCCCGGACGGGGGTCCGCGAGACCTCCAGCGTCTTGCTGAAGCGGACCTCGTTGATCCGTTCGCCTGCGCTGACCGTGCCATCCAGAATGGCGTCGCGGATCTGATCCGTCACCGATAGCGACCGGTTAGCGGCGCGGCCGGGGCCGCCAGCTTCAGGCGGCGGCAAGAGGGATGAGTCGGGCATCGGTGGTGCTCCGCAGCAAAGTGAATACAATTAAATCCGAGTGTGATCCGTCTTTGCTACTCAGCATACAGGAAAGCGCAATTTTGCTGCATAAATATCGCGCATAAAGGGGAGGCAATTCGCGGAAATGATGAGCATAGGGAAAAGTGTATGTAATTATGATTGACTCGTGACCCGAACCCGCAATGATGCGGTCACGTTCACAAGAAGCAGGCGGTACGCGTCTCATGGCGGCAGGGAAGTCGATCGGCGAAAACGCCATCGAGGAGATCACGGCGGATCGCACCCCGCACTATGAGCCGTTTGGCTGGCATCACTGGCCGGAGCATCCCTGGCTTGCCTATCAATTCCGCCGCGGTCTCGGTGAGACCCAGGAAGGCGGGGGCAGCGTGTCCGAGGTGATGCTGGCCGGTTCGCGGATGATCCCGGGCGATCTCGAAAGCTGGCATAAAGAGTGGATGGTGATCGCGGATGCCAACTGGCAGCGCGGCTTGGCCGAAGAGAGGCTCGGCCACATCCGCACGGCGATGAACTGTTTCCTGCGGGCTGCCGATTATTACCGCCAAGCCGAATTTCATCTCGAGCCGACCGATCCGCGACGGCTGCCGACCTTCGAGAAGATGGAAGCCTGCTCGCATAAGTTCATTTCCTATCTCAATCCGCCCGGCGAAGTGGTCGAAATCCCTTATGAGCCGGGCAAGCCGATCTGCGGCTACTTCATCCGTGCGCCATTTCCGGGAGACAAGCTGCCGGTGCTGATCTGCATGGGCGGTCTCGACTCCATCAAGGACGAGATGTGGTTCATGCAGGCCCATGGTTGCCTGCAGCGCGGCATCTCGGTGCTGATGGTCGATCTGCCCGGGCAGGGCGGTACCTTGCGCCGCCACGGACTTGCAACCCGCGCCGATACGGAAGTGCCGGTCGGCAAATGTATCGACTGGCTCGAAAAGCGCGCCGATGTCGATAGCTCGCGCATCGCGGTCTGCGGCTCCAGCATGGGCGGTTACTACGCCGCGCGCGCCGGCTGTTACGAGCATCGCCTCGCGGCGGTGATCTCGCACGGGGCTGTCTGGTCGGTGCATGACATGTGGGGCCAGAAGGGCGACGACTTCGGTCTGGCGATGCATATCCGCTGGGTATTTGGCGCCAAGACCATGAAGGAAGCTCATGAGCTGATGAAGCCCTTTACGCTGAAGGGTCATCTCGAGCACATGAAGTGTCCGTATCTCGTGCTGCATGGCGGCCACGACGTGCTCACGGTGACCGCGGCGCGCTCGACCTATGACCACGCCATTGCCAATGGTGTCGATGCGACGTTGCGCGTGCTTGAGCCGGATGAGACTGGCGCTGAACATTGCCAGCACGACAATCCGACCATTGGTCAGGAAGTGCTGGCCGACTGGCTCGCCGACAAATTCAAGATCGATCAGCGCACTCTGCTGAAGACCTCATTCAACCCGCTGGTGTGATCATGAATCTCGGCGTCAATCAAATCAAGGCAGCCGTCGTTGCGATCGATCTGCATCGCGGTCATCTCGACATGTCGGTGGCAACCATGCCGACGACGCCGGATGTGGCGAAACAGGTCATTGCCTCCAACAAGCGGTTGTTTGACTGGTGCCGTAGTGTCGGCATCCCCGTGATCCATCAGGTCACGTCCTATCGCGACGAAGAAGAAATCCGCGCCAACCCGTTCTGGCGGACCCGCGCCGAGGATCCAAAAGCAACGCGCAAGAATGTGATGCGGCACAATATCATGGGCGGCCCCGGCTGCACCGTGATGCCGGAGCTGCTGGACCCCAGCGACTTCATCGTCAACACCAAGAAGCGCTACGATTGCTTCTTGGGCACCGATCTCGATTTCGTGTTGCGTTCGCACAGCGTCAATACACTGCTCATCACCGGCGTGAACACTAACTCCTGCGTATTGGCGACGACGACGGCTGCCAATGTGCGGGATTATTCGGTGATCGTCGTCGAGGACTGCGTCGACAGCATGGACGGGCCAGAGTTGCATGCCGCAGGCCTCGCCTGTATCCGCACCGCCTTCGGTTTCGTGATGGATACCGATGCGGTGATGCAGCTCGATGGCCTCAAGGGCGCAGGACGCGCCGCATGATCTCCTACAATCCCCCACTTTCGAAGGGTATCCAGCCATGACCGGTCCCATGCAGCCGCGCGAGCGTTGCGATTATTCCGCCATCGTCGATCGTCCCAAACTGAAGCTGCCGGGCAATGCCCGCATGATCGTCTGGACCATCGTCAATCTTGAGGTCTGGGATATTGCCAAGCCGATGGCGCGTCAGGTGCTGCCGGCGCCGACCGGCGTTCCGCTGCTGCCCGATGTCGCCAATTGGGGCTGGCACGAATACGGGATGCGTGTCGGTGTCTGGCGTTTCTTCGATCTCTACAAGAAGCTCGGCATCAAGCCCACGCTGTCGATTAATGCGCGTGTCTGCGAGGACTATCCACGCGTAGCCCAGCAGGCGAAGGACGCCGGCTGGGAGTTCATGGGCCATGCCTATGAGCAGGGGCCCATCCACAAGGAGGCCGACCAGAAAGCGATGATCAACCGCTCGATGGATGTGATTGAGAACTTCACCGGCAAGCGCCCGGTGGGCTGGCTCGGGCCGGGTCTTACGCAGACGCTGGAGACTCCGGAATTCCTCGCCGAAGCCGGCGTGAAATATATCGGTGACTGGGTCTATGACGACGAACCGACCGTGATCCGTACCGAGAAGGGGCCGCTCACAACGCTGCCTTACACGGTAGAGATGAACGACATCCCGATGATGATGGTGCAACATCACGAGAGCACGCAGCTCCTGAACCGCGCCAAGGATCAGTTTGATCGCCTCTATGCTGAAAGCGCCGAGCGGCCGAAGATCATGTCGATCGCGATCCACCCGTATATTTCAGGTCAGCCGTTCCGCATCAAGTATCTCGAAGCGATCTATGATTACGTCAACCAGTTCGAAGGCGTGGTGCATTGGAATGGCGCCCAGATCCTCGACTGGTACAATACCCAGGTGACGAAGTGAGCGTGACGTCCCAGCAGATGCTGCCCGCAATTCCCGTCACCGGCGTGCCGGTCGTAGGTGGCGGCTTTTTCCCTGTACGCCGCGTCTATTGCGTGGGGCGCAACTATCTCGACCACATCCGCGAGATGAAGGAAGCCGACGAGCGCGATCCGCCGTTCTTCTTCCAGAAGCCGCGCGACAGCGTGGTGCCGGACGGCGCGCGCGTGCCTTATCCGGCGTTCACCGAGGACTTCCAGTTCGAGGTTGAGCTGGTGCTGGCCATCGGACGCGGCGGCCGCGATATCGCGGTGGAGGATGCGCTCGATCACATCTGGGGTTATGCCGTTGGCATCGACCTCACCCGTCGCGACCGCCAGCGCGATGCCCGCGATATGCGACTGCCTTGGGAAATGGGCAAAAGCTTCGACGCGTCGGCGCCTTGCGGCGAAATTGCGCCGGCACGCGATGCCCGGCATTTCAACAATTGCGCGATCACGCTGTCGGTGAACGGCGTCGAGAAGCAGCGCGGCGATATCGGCCAGATGATCTGGAGCGTGCCGGAGATCGTGGCGCAGCTCTCGAAGCAGATGAAGCTCGAGCCGGGCGATCTCATCTATACGGGCACGCCTGCCGGCGTGGGTCCCGTCGTTCCGGGCGACGTTATCGACGCGCGGATCGAAGGCCTGCCGTCGCTCGGCATTACCATCGTTGAGCCGGAGACCTGATCATGTTGCCGACCGAACGCATTTCCTACTCGCCGATTGACGCTCGTCCACCGCTGAAGCTGCCGAATGGCAAGCGCATGGCAGTGTGGATCATCGTCAATGTCGAGGAATGGGACGCCAAGCAGCCGATGCCGCGTACGGTGCTGACACCGCCGGCCGGCGGCTCGCCGTCGCCAGACGTTCCGAACTGGGCCTGGCACGAATACGGCAATCGGGTCGGCTTCTGGCGCATGCTGAAAGTGTTCGACGACTACAAGCTCCCAGCCGCGCTGGCGATCAATGGTTCGGCGATCGCTGCTTACCCGCCCATCGTCGAGGCAGCCAAGGCGCGCAACTGGGAATTCATGGGTCATGGTTTCACCCAGCGCAATATGCAGAAGGTTGAGAACGAACGCGAGGATATCCGCAAGACTGCCGACGTGATCGAGAAGGTCACAGGCAAGCGGCCGCGCGGTTGGCTCGGGCCGGGTCTGACCGAGACCTGGGAAACACCGGACCTGCTGAAGCAGGAAGGCTACGATTATGTGGCCGACTGGGTGCTGGACGATCAGCCGGTGTGGCTCAAGACGACGACTACGCCCATCGTGAATGTGCCCTATACGCAGGAATGCAATGACGTGGCGATGATGCTGATCCAGCATCACAAGGCGTCGGAATATTACGACCGGGCCATCGACCAGTTCGAGCAGATTTACGAGGATTCCGAGAATTCGGCCCGTGTCATGGCATTGGTTGTGCATCCCTACATCATGGGCGCGCCGCATCGCCTGAAGTATTTCCGCCGAATCTTCGAGACCATCCAGAAGAAATCCGACGTGGCCTTCATGACCGGCGAACAGATTCTCGATTGGTATCTTTCGGTCGGACCGAAAGCGCCAGAAGCATAGATCAGGCAAGCAGCAGGGCATGAGTCTCTTTCAACTCCTCAACGGCCTGACTTTCGCCGCGCTGCTGTTCGTGGTGGCGAGCGGCTTCACGCTGATCTTCGGTCTGCTGCGTATCGTCAATCTCGCGCATGGCGCGCTGTATCTGTTCGGCGGCTATATCGGTTATAGCGTTGCGGTGAAGACCGGCAGCTTTGTCGTCGGTGGTATCGGCGCCATGGCGGCGATTGCGGCCATCGGCTTCGTGCTCGATCAGGGATTGCTGCGCTTCGTGCGCGGCAATGAGCTGCGGCAGGTGCTGCTGACGCTCGGCGTCGCCTTTTTCCTCAACGATCTCGCGCTGGTGATCTGGGGCGGCGACAGCTTCACGGTGCCGATCCCGGAGATGTTGCGCGGCGGCACGCGGGTGTTCGGCACCTTCTATCCGATCTACCGGTTGTTTGTGCTGGGGATGGGCATCTTCGTCTTCATCGGCCTATGGGTGCTGCTCAATCATACAAGGCTCGGCGCGCTGATCCGCGCCGGCGTGGACGATGCCGAGATGGTCGAAGCGTCCGGCGTGAATATCCGCCGTGTCTTCCTCTTCACCTTCCTGTTCGGCTCGGCACTGGCCGGCCTTGGCGGCCTGATGGGAGGCGCGTTCCTGTCGCTCTATCCCTCGGCGGACGCGGAAATCCTCACCTTCAGTCTCGCCGTCGTCATCATTGGCGGGCGTGGCAGCCTCGTCGGCGTCGGTGTCGGTAGCTTGCTGGTCGGGCTCCTGAATACGCTCGGTCAGGTGATGTTCCCCGAGCTCGCTTATTTCGTGATCTTCGGCCCGATGGCGGTGTTGCTCGCATTCCGTCCGCTCGGCCTGTTCGGACGTGCCACATGACACAGCCCGTATCCAAAACGTCCGTTCTCGCCGGCATGACTAGCCGTGCGCTCGTCATCGCCGCGCTGGTGGTGATCGTCGCAGCCTGCCTGCCGATGGTGCTGTCGAGCTATCAGGTCGGCCTCGCCACCGAAGTGTTGATCTTCGGAGTCCTTGCCATGTCGATCGACATTCTCGCCGGTTTTGCCGGCCGGACTTCCCTCGGGCATGGTGCCATCTTCGGTGTCTCGACCTATGTCGTCGTTTATGCGACCGGCCAGGCCGGTCTGTCGCCCTGGACGGGCTTCGCGCTCGGTGTGCTGGCGGCGACCGCGGTGGCCTCGATATTTGCGCTGCTCGCCGTGCGCACCTCTGGCGTCTATTTCCTGCTGCTGACGCTGGCGCTCGGCATGATCGTGTGGGGCGTCTGCCTGCGCTGGACGCAGGTCACCGGCGGCGAGAATGGCATGCGCGCCGATGTGCGGCCGGCGGCCCTGATGAACCACAGCGCGTTCTATTGGGCGGTGCTCGCCGGCGCCGTCATTGTATCTTTTGCCATGTGGCGGTTCGTGCGATCGCCGTTCGGCCTGACGCTGCGCGGTATCCGCGATAGCGAAAGTCGCATGCGCAGCCTCGGTTACAATGTGCCGCTGCATCTGTTCATCGGCTTTACGGTGTCCGGCATCTTCGCCGGTATCGCCGGGGGCCTCTACGCGATGTTCAACAATTTCGTCAGCCCTTCGACCGTCGCGCTCGCGCAATCGGTGGAAGGCGTGTTGATGATGATCGCCGGCGGTGTCGGCACGTTGTTCGGCGCCTTTGTCGGGGCAGCGGCGATCATCGTGCTGGAAAACATCGTCAGCTCTTACACCGAACGCTGGCTGATGGTTCTCGGCATCACATTCGTTCTCATCATGATCTTCGCCCCCGAGGGCATCATAGGCAAGCTGCGCGCGATCACCTCGCGCAAGGTGCGATAAGTCGGTTTCACGTTTCAATCGGGTTGCTCACGAAAGGACTTCGAGATGGATCGCAGGCAATTTCTCAAGAACACGACGGCGGCCGTCGCTGCCGCGGGCGTCGGCGTCGCTCCGTGGCGCTCCGCACAGGCCCAGGCCGGCCCGATCAAGATCGGTCTGTTGGCGCCGCTGACCGGCGTTGTCGCGTCGGGCGGCAAGGAAATGGTCGAGGGCGTGCAGTTCTATCTCGATCAGGTAAAGAACGAGATGGGCGGCCGCAAGGTCGAGCTGGTGATCGAGGACGATGCGTCGAATCCCGACACTGCTCTGCAGAAAGCGCGCCGCCTGGTCGAGCAGGGCAATTGCCATATGCTGATCGGCAACCTGCTCGCCAATACCGGCCTTGCTGTCGCCAACTACGTCAAGGGCACCGGAACGCCCTACTTCATTCCGATTATCGCGGCTGACGATCTCACCCAGCGCGCCCGCATCAAGAACGTAATCCGCGTCGCCGGCTATTCAGCCAGCGCCTTCACCCATCCGTTCGGCGATTGGGCCCTGAAGCAGGGTTACAAGAAGATCGCCACCATCAGCCAGGATTACACCTTCGGCCACGAACAGTGCGGCGGTCTCGCCCAGGTCTTCACTGAAGGTGGCGGGCAGATCGTGCAGCAGTTCTGGCATCCGCTGAACACCGCCGACTTCAGCCCCTATCTCGGCCAGCTCGCCGATCTCAAGGTCGACGCGATCTTCGCGATGGAGACCGGCGCGGACTCGACTCGTCTGATCCAGCAATACGCGTCCTTCGGCCTGAAGGAAAAGACGCCGCTGTTGATGGCGATGAACGGCACCGACCAGTCGGTGATCCGCACCATGGGCCCCGAATGCGAAGGCATCATCGCAGCGGCACATTTCGCCGAAGGTTCGGACGTCCCGACCACGGCAAAGTTCGAGAAGGATTATGAGGCGAAGTACGGCAAGATCCCGTCGCTCTACGGTTTCTCGATGTATTCCGGCATGATGTGGATCGATGCCGCGCTGAAGAAGATGGGCGGCAAGGTCGAGGACCGCGAAACCTTTATCGATACGGTACTGAAGACCGAGCTCGACAATTCGCCGCTCGGCAAGACCGTGAAGTTCGACGACTACGGCAACCCGATCTACGACGTCTACATTCGCAAGGTCGTCAAGCGCGCCGATGGCAAATACTGGAACGTGCCGATCGAGACCTATCCGAATGTCTCGCAATTCTGGAAGTACGATCCGGCGACCTATCTGAAGCAGCCGCCTTACTCGCGGACCTTCCAGGGCATCAAGAAGACCTGATTCAATATTGCTGACATCGAGGCGCGGCCGTATCGCCGCGTCTCGTTCACTGGGAATTATTCGTGTCCGAACCGATCCTGACGCTGACAGATGTGGTCGTGGCCTTCGATGCCTTGCGGGCGGTCGATGGCGTCAGCCTGATTGTGCCGCGGGGCCAGCGCCGCGCCATCATCGGCCCCAATGGCGCCGGCAAGACCACATTGTTCAATGCCATCGCCGGCGCGCATCCGCCGACCTCCGGCAAGATCAAATTCAACGGGCATGATGTGTCCAGACTGCCGCCACACCGGCGTGCGCAGCTCGGCATCTCGCGCACCTTCCAGATCACCAATCTGTTCCCCACGCTGAGCGTGCAAGACAACATGATGCTGGCGCTGCGCGGATTGAAGCCGAAGAAGTTTTCGCTGTTCGGTTCGCCCGATCCGGACGATAGCGAGGCTACACGTATCGCGGCCGCGCTGAATGCCGCACGGATCGCCGAACGCGCGGACATCATCGTCAAGGAAATGTCCTATGGCGAGCAGCGTCAGCTCGAAATCGCGATTGCGCTGGTGACGACGCCGACCATGTTGCTGCTGGATGAGCCCGCGGCCGGCCTGTCGCCGTCGGAGCGCTCGATGATTGCCGACGTGATCCGCTCGCTCGACCCGGCAATTACGGTGATCCTGATCGAACATGACATGGATCTGGCGCTCGGTCTGGTTGACTACGTCACCTGCATGTTTGAGGGCCGTGTGCTGGTGGAGGAGCCGCCGGAAGGCATTCGCCGCAACGCCAAGGTCCAGGAAGTCTATCTCGGGAAGCCGCGTCATGCTTGAGGTCAAGGATCTGCACAGCGGTTACGGCGACGCGGTCGTGGTGCGCGGCGCCTCGCTTGAGGTGCGTCCTGGCGAGATCGTGGCGCTGCTCGGTCGCAATGGTATGGGCAAGACCACCTTCATTCGCTCGATCATGGGCCTGACGCCGCCGCAGGTGCGCTCGGGCACCATTACCTGGCGCAGCGATAGCCTTATTGGTCTGCGTCCCCATGATATCGCCAATCGCAAGATTGCGATCGTGCCGCAGGGGCGGCGGCTGTTTCCGTCGCTGACGGTGACCGAACATCTGACCATGCTAAAGAGCGCGCGCGCCAAGGATGGCTGGACGCTCGATCGCGTATTCAGCATTTTTCCGCGGCTCGCCGAGCGCCGCCACCACCGCGGCGGCCAGTTGTCTGGCGGTGAGCGCGGCATGCTGGCTGTGGGCCGTGCGCTGATGATCGATCCCGAATTGATCCTGATGGACGAGCCGTCCGAAGGTCTCGCGCCGGTGATGGTGCAGCACCTCGAGAGCATCATTCTCGATCTTAAAAAGGAAGGGTTGTCGATCCTGCTGGTCGAGCAGAATCTCTACAGCGCGCTGGCGGTCGCCGATCGCGTCTACATTATGGAAACCGGGCAGATCGTGCATCACGGCACGTCGCAGGAACTGAACCAGCAGACTGATGTGCTGTTCCAGCGCCTCGGCGTGCATTGAGGTGATCATGAGCGAAGACCTGTTGCATCAAGTAGCCGCCGAATTGAACAAGGCGCCTAGCGCCGCTGAACGCACACCGCGCATGACGGAGCCGGTCGTGGAAAACAACACGCGGGTCGCGAATGCGTCTATTCAAGACATGGCGTTCGATTCGACGCCCTACGCCTATCAGGCGTGGCTCGTTGGCATGGACAAGCGCTGATGCAGAGCGCAATCGCAGCCCTTGATCTCTGCGCTCTCGCGGATGCTGTCGCCAAAGGCGAAGTCACGTCCGTGAAGGCGACAACGGTGGCGCTGGAACGGCTCGATCTGATCGGCCGCAAATTGCATGCCGTGGTGCGGCTTGACGACGAACGGGCGCTGGACGCCGCCGAAGCCGCCGACAAGTTGCGCGTATCGGGGGCGGCATTACCAGTACTGCATGGCGTGCCCCTTGCACATAAAGACCTCTTCTATCGCGCCGGTGATCTGTCCGGTGGCGGCTCAAAAATCCGGGCGGACTTTCGCGCCGACGTGACAGCCACGGTGATCGCTCGGCTCGATGCCGCCGGCGCGCTCGATCTCGGCCGGCTGCAGCTGGCTGAATTCGCCATGAGTCCGACGGGCTATAATGAATCGCTGGGACATGCACGCAACCCATGGAATCCGGGGCATGTGCCGGGCGGCTCGTCCTCCGGTTCCGGCGTCGCCGTCGCCGCGCGCCTCGTGACCGGCTCGCTCGGGACGGATACCGGCGGTTCACTACGTCATCCCGGCGCGATGTGCGGCCTGATCGGGCTGAAGCCGACCTGGGGACTGGTTCCGACCGATGGTGTGATGCCGCTATCTGCCTCACTGGATTGCACGGGACCTCTGGCTCGTACCGCACGGGATGCCGCGCGACTGCTGTCGGTGATCGCGGATCGCGACTATGAAGCGACGCTCGACAGGGGTGTGACCGGGATGCGCATCGCAATTCCCGGTGGGTACTACCGCGAGCTCCTGCATCCGGATGTGGCGACTGCGCTCGACGAAGCCGTGAAGACGTTGCGGTTGCTCGGCGTCACCGTCGTCGAGACCTCACCGCCGGATATGGCCTTGATCAACGCGCTGATGCAGATCGTCATGAGCGTCGAGGCCGCGACGATCCATCGCCGCTGGCTAATCGACCGCCCGCAGGATTATGCCGATCAGGTGCGTTCGCGCATCGAGCCTGGCCTGCTCTATCCGGCGACCCGTTATGTGGAAGCGCTGTCGCTGCGTACGCAGATCACCCAGCAATGGATCGCGTCCTGCATCGGATCCGCCGATCTCGCGCTGCTGCCGGCGATCTCGATTCCGGTACCGACCATCGCGGCGACCACCGAAGGCAATCCCGCCGACGTCGCTGCTGTGATCGGCCAGCTCACACATTGCACCCGCGGCATCAATTATCTCGGTCTCCCCGGAGCGTCAGTGCCGTGCGGCTTCGATGCGGCAGGTCTGCCGATCGCGTTCCAGCTGGTCGGCCGCCCCTATGCCGAGGCCGATATCCTGCGCGCCGCTGACGCCTATCAGGGCGCGACCGACTGGCATCAGCGTGTCCCCGCCAGTGCCGAACTGAACTAAGAAGAAGAGATTTCGAATGCCCATCATTGACATGCACACCCATGCACTCAGCAAGCGCGTCGAACCGTTGGTGGCCGGACATTACGACCCGATGGACAATCCCTATCGGCGCGACATGTCGCCGGCGAGCCGCGAAACTGATGCAGAGCAGGGCAAGCTGCTGCCGGGCCTGATGCTCGACATCGCCAAGCGCCGCGAAATGATGGCGAAGATGGGCGTCGACTTTCAGGTGATCGCGCCGGCACCGGCGCAACAGAACTACTGGGCCGACGAGGATTTGCAATGTGCGCTGTCGCGCGTGCAGAACGAAGACATTGCCGCGCTCGTGGCGCAGGATCCTGCACATTTCGCGGGGATGGGTACGCTGCCGATGCGGTTTCCCGGGCGTGCGGTGGAGGAGGCGGTTCATGCAGTCGAGCAGCTCGGCCTGCGCGGATTCCAGATCGATACCCGCGTCGAAAACCTCGAACTGTCCCATGCCGCCTTCGATCCACTCTATGCGCGGCTTGCCAATCTGCGCATACCGCTGTTTGTGCATCCCCTGGGTTTCTCCCATGGCCAGCGGCTCGGCGATTTCTTCATGGTCAACAGCGTCGGCCAGCCCATCGAGGAGACCATTGCGATCGCCCACTTCATCATGGGCGGCATTTTAGACCGGCATCCGGATCTCGATGTGGTTATCGCTCATGGCGGTGGTTTCTACCCATTCTACGCAGCCCGACTGGATCACGCCTGGAAGGTGCGTCCGGAAGTACGCCGGCTCACGGCAGATGCGCCGTCGACCTATCTCAAGCGGCTCTGGTTTGACACCTGCGTGTTCTCTGGGGAGCTGATCGACAATCTCGTCAAGACGGTGGGCGTGGATCGCGTCATGATGGGCTCGGACTACCCGTTTGACATGGGGGACCCCGACCCGGTGGGGCTGGTCAACAAGGCCAAGCTATCGGACACTGATCGTCAGAAAGTCCTGTTCGGCAATGCGAGCCGGCTGTTCAAGATCGGATAAGCTCCTGCCTCGTTGCGGCAAGGTGCGGCACAAGAGGCAAAACCTGCGATGACGATCCACTTTGATTTCGCCAAGCTTAGCGCGCCGGAGCGCTACAAGTTGCTTTGTGGTCTTGTTGTCCCGCGACCGATTGCGTTGATCACAACCATTTCCGAGGCTGGCGTGGTCAATGCAGCGCCGTTCTCTTTCTTCAATGTGTTCTCCGAAAAGCCGCCGCTGGTGGTGGTCGGCCTGCAGGCCAGGCCCGATCTGTCGGTCAAGGACACGACCCGCAATGTGCGCGCCAATGGGTTGTTTGTTATCAATATGGTGGATGAGGCCCTTGCCAACGATATGGTCGATTGTTCGATCAGCTTTCCATCGGACATCGGCGAACTGGACGCTTTGAAGCTTCCAATGACGGCTGGCATCAATGTGCCGGTGCCGCATTTGGCGAAGGCGCCTGCGGCACTGGAATGCCGAAAAGTGACAATGATGAACTTTGGCGCAGAACGCGACCTACTGGTCGGAGAGGTCCTGGGCATTCAGGTTCGCGATGGTGTTGTCGACCCCGTCACCTTGCGTACGGACTACGATCACTATCTTCCGGTCGCACGCATCGCGGGAACCATGTATGCACGGATGCAAGATCGGTTCGAGATCAAACCCGACAGTTTCGACACCTGGCAACTCCGCAGCTCCCGCTGAGGGAGTTTTGTTCGGGGAGTGCGTCGGAATGCCGGTGGTAGTTCTCTGCGCGTTCGATTAACCGTCAGAGGTGAGAAATCGTCGCTCCTGCGCTTGCATGGGATATGACTGCTGGATGTATCGGAAAACCGTCATTGTTGTCGCGTGGACTACACTTGCATTGATTGCTTTTGCGACTCTGTCACCGATCGGGCTGCGGCCGCATTTTGGCGGCGTCAGCCTTGAGCGCTTCGGCGCATTCGCAGTCGTGGGCCTTTTGTTCGGTCTCGCTTATCCCCGCCATCTCTGGCTTGTTCTGACGCTCGTTGGGGGGGCGGCAGTCGGGCTGGAGGTGCTGCAACATCTGACGCCGGACCGGCACGGCGAGGCGCGGGATGCGCTGGTCAAATTTGCAGGTGGCGTCACCGGCATCGGGATATCGCTCGCGCTCCATCAGACCTTAAAGCGATTTATCACCTTAGGTTGACAATCAGCTGAACTACTCACTGAGGTACGTCAGTTTTTTCCGCGAATCGCGTTTGGTGAGTTCCAGCCTGTGAAGCGCTCTCCCGATGCTTTACATCTCGCGGCTTTAAAAAAAATACGTGTAATCACGGTAGCGCTCTACCCGCGCCCCCTCTTGAGACTGCTAATGGCAGAAATCACACATGTCTCCACATGAAAGTACTTGGCATGTGTAAAAAGACACCGATACAACTTGAAGGATGGTGTATGCCGTGGCGTCTACAATTTGGACGAGCCTAAGAAACGTTTCGGCCAGATTGATGTAGATGGCCGATGACTTTGGTGCGAGGTCTCGAAGCGGACAATTCCGTTGCGTGGAGAAGACGTCGATCTCAAAGGACAACGTATTATGCATCGGCGGTACCAGCATTCGAGCATCCCAACCGAAATCATGCGATCGGTTGTCGGTATTTCCGAAGCCGGCAGTATCACCAAGGCCGCGAAGCTGCTCGGCCTGAGCCAGCCTGCCATCAGCTCGCAGATCAAGCGCATTGAGCACGCGGTCGGCGGCAGTATCTTCCAGAAGTCTGCCAACGGCTCATCGACGACAGAACTCGGAAAGCTCGTTCTGATCCAGGCCAGGAAGATTTTGGAGGCGAACGACCAGTTGCTCTTGCTGCGTGGCGCTTCGCCCGACGATCAGACCATCCGGCTTGGTCTGACCAATTTCTATTCGCAACGCGCAATGGAAGGGATGAGCAAGGCGGCGATGAGCAATGTCTGCATCTATTCAGATAATTCGGCCGAGATCGCGAAAAGCATGCTCGACGGCTACGTCGATGTCGGCGTGTTCCTCAGTATCTCCGATATGCCCGGGGATGCGGCCATCGATGTCATCGCGCAACGCGACGATGAATTGACTTGGGTTCGATCCAGGGATTTTACGTTAAGCCCTGGCGCGCCCATTCCGTTGCTGACCTGGCCGGGGCAGATCGTGCATAACGTCATGATTCAGGCGCTTGAGCGCAAGGGAATGATCTATCGTATCGCATTTTCCAGCCCGGACTATCATGCACGGATCGAGGCTGCGAAGGCGGGCATCGGTTTGACCCTGCTGCCAACGGCACTGATCCCGGCGTCGCTCTTGGCGGCCAATGAGTATTATCTTCCAAAGCTGGCGATACCCAAACTCGTGCTATGCGCGCGCGAGGGTATTCGCAAGAAACACAGCATTCTAATAGAGGAACTACACGTTAAATTCTTCGGTATATAGTTCTCTCATCAGCGCGCGTATCAGAAAACATGATCACCTCATCAAATCCAATGCCATCATCCAACACAATGCAGGCATTGGAGATGATCGATCCCACCAAGTGGTAGCAGAAGTTGTATAGGTAGTTTTCACGCGGTCTTGCGAAACTCAGCGCATGTTGAGATTCGATGCCATTATGAAAAAACTCCTATCGTGTCGACGCGGTTCTTCCGCAGTCGAATTCGCGATGCTGCTTCCCGTCTTCCTGTCGATCGTTTTCGGCATCGTCGTCTTCGGATCATATTTTGCGGTCGTTCACGGTGTTCAGCAGCTTGCCGCCGAGGCGGCACGTTCCTCTGTCGCCGGACTGACCGAGACCGAACGTGGCTCGATCGCATCGACCTATGTCACGTCGAATGCCGCGACTTATCCGCTGATCAATGCGTCAAAGCTGAGCGTCAATGCGGCGACATCGTCGTCGAACGCAAACGTCTTCGTGGTCACGGTCAACTACGACGCGTCGACCATGTTCATCTATTCACTTCCTTTCGTGCCGATGCCTCCATCGCAAGTCTCGCGATCTGCCGCCATTCCCTACGGAGGGTTTTGAGCGATGGAACCGATGCGCGCACTTCTCAAGATGTTTCGCACCGACCAGCGCGGAAATATTGCCATCATGTCTGCGGGCGGCATGATCCTGGCCGTTTGTTGTGCTGCACTGGGTGTCGATATCGGGACCATTGCCGCCGATCGTCGCAAGACGCAGGCTGCCACGGATCTCGCCGCGATCGTTGCGGCCAGCAACTTAAGCAATGCGACAAACGCAGCAAAGGCGGCGGTCACCAGCAATAACTATCCAGCCAGCGCTCTGGTCGGTGTAGAACTCGGAACTTACACAACCAATTCCGCCGTCGCTGCGCAAAGCCGCTTTGTCACGCCAGCGACTGGAACAGCCAATGCGGCGCGGGTCAGTCTTCAGACGGCGACGCCCCTCTACTTCAGCCATTTCTTTACCGGCAGCAACAATTTCACCATCAAGACAACGGCGACCGCAACAACGACGGCCATCGCGTCGTTCTCGATCGGTTCGCGATTGGCATCGTTAAATGGCGGCTTGTTGAATAGTGTTCTCGGATCAATGCTGGGCACGACCCTGTCGCTGTCAGTCATGGACTACAATGCGCTTCTTGGCGCGCGCATTGATGCTTTCACCTTCCTCTCGGCGCTGGCGACGCGCGTCGGTCTGACCGGTGTCACTTATGACACGCTGCTGAATTCGAACATCAAGATCGGGGACGTTCTTGCCGCAGCGCTGAGCGCGCAGCAGGCTACCAATGGCAGCGGCACCGCGACCACCGCACTCTCGACGATATCGCAGGCTTCGGCATCCGTGACGACCAAGATTGCGCCTGGCAAGCTGATCGATGCGGGCCCCTACGCAAACCTGATCGTGGGCGTCAAGCCGAAAGACGGTGTGAGCATCTCGCTTTACGATTTGCTACAGGCAACAGCTGGAATCGCTAACGGCACCAACCAGATCGCCACATCCGTCAATTTAGGTCTGCCGGGCATTGCCAGCGCGTCACTGACGGCGACCATTGGCGCACGGCCACAGGGATCCGGCTGGATTGCCGTGGGCACGCAGGGCGTCAGTGTTCATACAGCTCAGACACGTGTGCTGCTATCCATCCAGTTGATCGGAAGTGGTTCGGCGTCATTGGTCAATCTACCGGTTTATGTAGAGGTCGCGTCGGGCACAGCGACGCTGAACAAGGTCAGTTGCGGCTATCCCAACGTCAATACATCGAGCGTCACGCTTGGCGTTACGCCGGGCATTGTCGATGCATGGATAGGTAACGTCACTATAGCCGACCTCAACAATGTTGCGACCAAGCCGAATCCAGGGCCGGCACCGCTTGTGAATCTCCTGGGTATTCCAATTGTGACGGCAAAGGCCCATGCGGGCATGGGCAACACCACGCCGGTCATCGTCAATTTCAGCTATTCGGATATCACGTCGCAGACGAAGAAGACCGTAAACACGACAAACTTCACGTCGTCCCTGACGGGCAGTCTGCTTGGCGACCTCAACATCAGTGTTCTTGGACTGGGTTTGGCGATCCCGGGTCTTGGTGGACTCGTCACCAGCATCATCAGCGGGGCAACCAGTTCAATCGATCAATTGCTGGCGGCAACGTTGGCAAGTCTCGGCGTCGGAATTGGACAGGCCGATGTGTGGGTATCCGGCATTCGCTGTGACGGCGCAGTGTTAGTGAACTGAATCAGTAACGCGTGAACTTCAATGCCAGCTTTAACAGAAGAGGACTGATAAAATGGGATACGAAGCCGCAATGAACCGCCCCAACGTTAATCGCAAGCGCTCGGTTGTCGTCTCGAAAAAACGCACTAGCGTCAGCCTGGAAGACAGCTTCTGGGCCAGCCTGCAAGCGATCGTTCGCATGGAGAATACCACTATCGAGCACTATATCGAGAAGATTGAGCGCAAGCGCGAAACACCAAATCTATCATCCAACCTGCGTATCGCTGTGCTCGAGTATTTTCAGCAGATTGCTGCACGCAGCTTGACAGCCGGTACGGCCGATCAACCGACGGCTAGCAGCAATGCCAAGCTGCATGACAACCACAACCAGCTGGCTGAAAAGGTAGCGGCCTATTGGGGGCGTGAGGGATCACAGAATCAGCAGCTGGTCGACTAGGTCAGCTGCTCGAACCTTCCAGTTTATTTGATTTGAGAAAACGACGCGCAGTGCCGCGCGACGTCGTTCGTCGACTATTTTACGACAACGGCCGTTTTGGCCACGGAGCGACAGATGTTTAACCGACAGAGCAAGACCGATTTGCAGAATGCGTCGGCGCAAGCGACCGCCATCAGTCGCTCCCAGGCCATCATAGAATTCAATCTCGATGGCACGATCATCAAAGCGAATGAGAATTTTCTCAAGGCGCTCGGCTACACGCTCGATGAGATCAAGGGCAAGCACCACAGTATATTTGTGGAGCCTGCCGTACACGAGAGTGTCGCTTATCGGGAGTTCTGGGGTAACCTTAACAGGGGCGAATTTCAGGCAGGGCAGTTCAAGCGGGTCGCCAAAGGCGGCAGGGAGATCTGGATCGAGGCCTCCTATAACCCGATCATGGACAAGAGTGGTAAGCCGTTCAAAGTCATCAAATTCGCTACAGATATCACAGCGCGGAAACTCGAAAGCCTCGAAGCCTCCGGAAAAGTGATTGCGATCAGCCGTGCGCAGGCGGTCATCGAATTCAATCTTGACGGAACTATCATTACCGCAAACGAGAATTTCCTGAACACGCTTGGTTACGCGCTGTCCGAAATACAGGGGCGGCATCACAGCATGTTCGTGGAAGCCGGTGAACGCGATGGCGCAGCCTACCGGGACTTCTGGGCGCGGCTCGGCCGGGGTGAGTATCAGGCAGCCGAATACAAGCGCGTCGGCAAGGGTGGCAAGGAAATCTGGATTCTCGCGACCTATAATCCGATTCTCAATGATGCCGGCAAGCCGTTCAAGGTTGTGAAATTCGCGACCGACGTGACCCAACAAAAGTTGCTGGCCGCTGATAGCAACGGCCAGATGGCGGCTATTCGCAAGTCGCAGGCGGTCATCGAGTTTCGCATGGATGGCACCATCCTGACGGCAAACCAGAATTTCCTTGATACGGTCGGTTACACGATCGACGAAATCCGGGACCGGCATCACAGCATGTTTGTCGATCCGATAGAGCGATCTGGCGCGGCCTATGTGGAATTCTGGGCGAGCCTCAATCGCGGGACCTATCAGGCCGCAGAATACAGGCGCATCGGAAAGGGGGGGCGGGAGATCTGGATCCAGGCATCCTACAATCCGATTTTCGATCTGAATGGCAAGCCGTTTAAGGTGGTCAAATACGCTGCCGATATTACGGCGCAGGCCATGGCACGCTTGAAAGCGGAGCGCGCTCGTTCCTTGATCGAGTCAGTCGCTGCTGGCAGCGAAGAGATGAATGCATCGATCCGCGAAATCTCCGAGACGATGGTGAAGTCCCGGCAGACGGCAGAATCCGCGGTGCAACAGGTGGAGACGGCGGACATCCAGGCGCAGCGGCTTACCTCGGCTGCACACGCCATGGGAGGCATCGTTGGGCTCATCGGCGACATCACCGGCCAGATCAATCTGCTCGCCCTCAATGCGACCATCGAATCGGCTCGCGCCGGTGAGGCGGGGCGGGGCTTTGCGGTGGTGGCCGCGGAGGTCAAGAATTTGGCCAACCAGGCCAAGCAGGCGACCGACAAGATAAGCAGCGAAATCGAGGCCCTGAACGGTATCTCCGGTGACGTGGTTGGCGCACTGGTCTCGATCAAGCAGGCGATCGAACATGTTAACGAGTTCGTGACCTCGACGGCGGCGGCCGTCGAAGAGCAGAGCACTGTGACCAGTGATATGTCGGACAACATGCAGCGCGCGGCATCTGAACTGGCCTGATGCGCTGAATTTGTACGGCTTTGTTGGATCATCCGCGATTGTGCTATCAATTGCGGATGATCCTGCCGTTCAATGCCGCCACCCGAACAATGATCGAGACGCGCCTGGCCGCATTCACGCGGATCGACAAGGGCCAGTACGCTTCGGGGCTGAAGCATGCGGCGGTGGCCCTTGTGATGGTTAAAGCGGCGACCGAATTGGAGACCTCGCTGTTGCTGACGTTACGCGCGTCCGGTCTGCGCGCTCACAGTAATCAATGGGCGCCTCCTGGCGGTCGCTGCGATCCTGGTGAGACACCCGTGCAGGCGGCAATCCGCGAGTTGCGTGAGGAGCTCGGTCTGCAGCTCACGCAGGATGATGTCATCGGCGTCCTCGACGATTACCCGACCCGCTCCGGCTATCTGATCACGCCTGTCGTCATGTGGGCGCACGACAGAGTTCAATTGATGCCGAACCCCGATGAGGTCGCCTCGGTTCATCGCATTGCGCTGTCGCAGATCGCGCGGCCGCAGGCGTTCGATTTCGTTGCCATTCCCGAGAGCGACCGGCGCCTGATCCGCTACAGCCATTTCGGCCACTTTATTCACGCGCCAACCGCCGCGCTGATCTATCAGTTCAGCGAAGTTCTTGCGGGGCGCACCACCCGTGTGGCCGAGCTGGAGCAGCCGGTCTTCGCCTGGAAGTGATTCTGCTCCCCGGCGCGACGTGTCAGCGCAGGCAGCGTCCGGCCTTGGAAAGACATTGTTCACCAAACTCATCCAACGTCATTTTAAGCGGGGTATGTTTGACCCGCCTGGGACGGGCGCGGGGCGGCGTCCCGCCTCATTCCTCTGCATGGCCGGCTATGCCGGCTGACATCTCGACAGGTCTCATGTCTCATTTGATTCGCACCTTTACTGCCACTGTCCCGCTCGCGGTATTTTTGTTCATGCCGGTCGGTTATGCGCTGGATTCCGCCCAATTACCGGCAGGCGTTGCCAATGCGATGGCGCAGGGCGCCTCGCCGCAGGCCGTCGCAGAATACCGACGCAAGCTTGCGGAATATCAGGAAGCGCGCGCGGCCTTCGATCAGGAGGCCGGTGCCTATTGGGATGCAATCTCTGAGAAGCGAAAAATCCGCAATGCCAAGCGCCGCGACCGCCAGCAGATCACGCTGAATGACTACGTGCTGGAACAGGCGCCGCTTTATGAAGGACCAAAACGTCCGGTGAATCCGGAGCCCGAGGATAGCGATCCGCGCGTCCGCAAGGATCTTCCGGTGGTGGCGGATTTCCTCGCGGCGGCAAGGGAGCAATTTCAGTTCGTGCCGCAGCGGCCTGCCAATGAGATGGAGTTCAAGCGCGCTTATGCTCGTGCCGCCCTGCAGGCCGGGCTGACACGCGACATTGCGGTACGCGTCTATTCCTTCGAGACCGGTGGCAATGGCGGCCATGACATGCAGTCGGGCCTGAACCCGTCACGTCCGGGGTCTCGCGCGATCTCCACCGCTATCGGCTACAATCAGCTGCTCACAGCCAATACGACGACGCTCGTTGCCGAACAGGGGCCTCAGATTTTGAAAGTTCTGACCGAGAAGGCATCGGCGCTCTCGGGCCCGCAGCGTAAGGCGATGGATCACAAGATTGCGGTCTTCAAGCGCATGCAGGCGACTGTGCGCACTGTTCCGCAAAACTGGATCGCTCTTGAGAAGCTTGGCACGACCCCGCAGGGCTGGGCCATGCACGCGCTGGTGCTGGACATGGATGTCGGCCCGCAATTGCAGGTCCACAAACTACTGACGTCAGTGAATTTTGCCCGCGCCCGCGGGTTTGATCGCCCGCTCAGCGCAGCCGAGCTTGAGATGATGAATCTCACTGGCGATGGCAACGGCTTCGATATGGTGACCATGCCGCTGGCGATGCGTGAACAGGTGCCGACGGCGAACTTCTTCCAGCGTGGCGGGTATGAGCGCAATCCGGTGGCGATCCGCCACAATACCGTGGCCAAGCTACTCGCAGTTACCAATGCGCGAATGGACAGCAACAGCAATCTGCCAGGCGCAAAAGAATTGGCCGCGGCTTTTTGAGCCACGGCCAATCTAAGCCTCGTGATGTGCGCTCTCTCGCCGGAGAGCGGCTGGGCTTATGAGTTGCCTGGATTGAAATCGTCGCTTGGTGCTTCTGCCGGCGCGCCAGCTGCAGCAACGTCGGGGCGAGGACCGTGCGGACGGCGGCGACGACGCGGCGGGAAGCGCTCTCCACCAGCATTCTGTTCGAAGCCGCCTGGAGCAGCACCCGGCTGAGGCTGCGCACCACCCGTGATGAAAGAAGGCAGACGATCGACACCATCGCCGACCGGCATCATCGGCTGCGGTTGCGGCTGATATTGCGGCTGGCTCTGCGGCTGATTCTGCTGACGGTGTTCGCGATTATTGTTCTCGCGGGGCTGATAGGGCTGTTCGCCGCGCTGCTGATAGGGCTGACCACCCTCACGCTGCGGAGGCTGCTCGCGCTGCGCAAAGGGCTGCTGTTGTACCGGCACGAAACCGGGCTCGGCACCGAAGTTCGAGTAGCTCTCGCTCTCGTCATCGTTGTCCTCAGGCGGCATCTCGTTTTCGGTGCGCGGTTGCGGCTGATTCTGCCGGAACTGCTCCTGCGCTGCGGCGATCAGGCGGAAATAGTGCTCGGCGTGCTGATAGTAGTTCTCGGCAGCAACGGGATCGCCGGAGCTGCGTGCATCGCGGGCGAGCTGGACATACTTCTCTGCGACGTGGGAGGCGGTACCGCGGATCTTGATGTCGGGGCCATTCGATTCGAAGACCCGGGTCATCGGGTTCTGGCCGCGCCGATTGTTATTGTTATTATTATTATTGTTGTTGCGGTTGTTGTTGTTCCGCATCCGCTTGTTGTTGTTGTTCTGACCGTTTCGCATGTGTCGCCTTCAGTTATCGATCCAGAGTGTCACAGAGCTATGTTTCAAAGAGATGATTGCCGCAGCACATTGCGGGATGCGGACGCGTGAAGCGCCCGAATCGTCGTGCAGACCTTTGCTGCATCGATCTTGCCGTCATTCGCGTTCAACAAAGACGCGTTCCCCAACCGCCCGCTGACCATGCCAGCCGGACCAAATCACCCACCTGCCGAAACAAGGTCAGGCTTCTGTGCGTGAAGTTTAAAGCGCAATATCAGGCTTTCGTTCGCTTTGCGGTCGCGAGCAGCGCAGCTCTCTCAGCCATCGCGCTCAACCAAACCTGCCTGTTGGAACCTTTCACCCGGACGGGCTCTCTAGCGAGAATTCTGGCTTCCTGCCGCAAATCTACGGGGCGAGCCAACCCTGAACCGATGTTGTGACAGGAAGGTAGTCGCTCCCCGGGGATATTCCAAGTGGTTTTTTCTGTCGCAAGAAGGCTTTATCGGGGCTTTTTTTGTCCCGATACCGCCCTGCGAATGCCGCCTAGATCGGCTTTGGCCGGCCCCGGCAGGGTTAACCCGGACACCGTCATCAGACCGGCGACATCGTCGCTTTGGTCGTGGCCCACCTCGACCACCAGGAGGCCGCCGGGCACCAGCAACCGGGCGGCTTCGGGGGTGAGGGTTCGATAGGCATTTAGTCCGTCTTTTCCACCATCCAAGGCGCGGAGCGGGTCGTGGTCGCGCACCTCGATGTCGAGGTCGGCAATGTCGGCCGAGGGAATATAGGGCGGATTGGAGACGATCAGGTCGAAGCCGCCGGCCAGGGCTGAGGCATAGTCGCAGACAGCGAAATGGGCGCGCTCGATCAAGCCGAGTTGCGCAGCGTTGGAGCGAGCCGTTCGCAGGGCGTCGAGATTGATATCGGTCGCAATGCCGGTGGCGTTGGTTAACTCCGAAAGCAGCGCCAGCAGGATTGCGCCGGAGCCTGTGCCGAGATCGGCGATCACAAGCGGACGGTCACGCGGACCTGTCGCATCGAGAAGTTCGAGCGCCGCCTCGACGAGTGTTTCGGTATCGGGACGGGGCACCAGCGTGTCGGGCGATAGCTGCAGCGGCAGACCCCAGAATTCTTTCATGCCTAGGACACGGGCCACGGGTTCGCCATCGATGCGGCGTCGTGCGAAGCGGGCAAGTTGGGCCGCTTCATTGGACGTCAAGATGCGATTCGCAGCCGAGATCAACCCGGTCAGATCGAGTCCGAGCGCGTCGCCTGTCAGCAAGCGCGCGTCGAGTTCCGCGGAATCGATGCTGTGGGTGCGGAGCAGATTGGTCAATGAGCGTCGTGCGTTCTCGACGCTCTGTCCGGCGAACATGTCGCCGGCGCTCACGCCGCGTCGCCCTGGGCAGCGAGTTGTGCAGCCTGATGCTCTGTCGTCAGCGCATCGACCAGTTCGCCCAGTGCTTCGCCGGCAATCACCTGCGGCAGCTTGTAGAGCGTGAGATTGATGCGGTGGTCGGTGACGCGGCCCTGCGGGAAGTTATAGGTGCGGATGCGCTCCGAGCGGTCGCCGGAGCCGACCTTCTCCTTGCGCTCGGCCGAGCGGGCGGAATCGATACGCTGCTGCTCGGCGTCATAGATGCGCGAGCGCAGGATGTTCATCGCCGAAGCGCGGTTCTTATGTTGCGAGCGGCTGTCCTGCATCATCACCACGATGCCGGTCGGGATATGCGTGATGCGGATCGCTGATTCGGTCTTGTTGACGTGCTGGCCGCCGGCGCCCTGGGCGCGCATCGTGTCGATGCGCAGGTCGTCCTGCTTGATGTCGATATCCACTTCTTCGACTTCGGGCATGACAGCGACCGTTGCCGCCGACGTGTGAATGCGCCCCTGAGTCTCTGTATCGGGCACGCGCTGCACGCGGTGTACACCGGATTCGAATTTCAACTTGGCGAAAGCACCGCGGCCCTTCACCTCGGCGATGATTTCCTTATAGCCGCCCATGGTGCCTTCGGACGCCGAAATCACCTCGACCTTCCAGCCGGCCAGTGCCGCGAAGCGCTCATACATCCGATACAGGTCGCCGGCGAAGAGTGAAGCCTCGTCGCCGCCGGTGCCGGCACGGATTTCCAGCACCACGTTGCGCTCGTCCATCGCATCCTTCGGCAGCAGCGCCACGCGGATTTCCTGCGCCAGCGCCTCGATGCGTTCTTCCAGCGCCGGGCGCTCGGCCTGCGCCATCTCGCGCATCTCCGCATCGGTCGAAGTATCGGCGATCATCGCATCGATATCTTTGATCTCTGCAAGCGCACCGCGATAGGTCTTCACCGCGTCGATCAGCGGATTGAGCTCGGACAGCTCGCGCGTCATCTTCACATAATTCTCGGCGCTGACCTGACCCATCAGTTGTGCCTCGAGCGAGGCGTGATGTGCGAGGAGTACGTCGAGTTTGGTTTCGGGCAGCAGGGACATCGTGGAATCTCGGAGATCGCGGAAAGGGGAAGCGCGTCGTACGGGCAGAGCCTCGCTACAACGACAGTCCCTCGGCCTCAGCGAATTCGGTGAGCTTCTGCCGAATCGAAACGCTGCCCGAGGGAGCGTCGAGCAGTTGTGTCATCAGCGCCTCGGCTTTTTTGGCATCGAGGTCGAGAATCATTGCCTTCACGGGACCGTGTGCGGTGGCCGACAGCGACAGCGAGCGATAGCCCATGCCAATCAGCGCCAGCGCGCCGATCGGCTGCGAGGCCATCTCGCCGCACAGCGAGACGTGACGTTTGGCGGCGTCGCCCTTTTGCACGATCTCACGCAGTACGCGCAGGATCGGCGCCGACAGCGTATCGAAGCGTTCCGACACCTTGGCATTGCCGCGGTCGACAGCGAACAGGAACTGGAACAGGTCGTTGGAGCCGACCGAGACGAAGTCGACCTTTTTCAGGAGTTCGTCGAGCTGATAGACCAGCGCAGGCACCTCGATCATGGTGCCAACATCGATCCGCTCTGGCAGCGCATGGCCATGCTGGCGCAGATAGGTCAGTTCACGCTCGATAATCGCCTTGGCCTGATCGAATTCGGCGACTTCCGAAATCATCGGGAACATGATGCGCAGCGCACGCCCGCCGCCGGCGCGCAGCAATGCGCGGATCTGGCCGCGCAGCAGGCCAGGCCGATCGAGGCCAAGACGGATCGCGCGCCAGCCCAGAGCCGGGTTCTCCTCGACGATGGTCTCCATGTAAGGGAGCGCCTTGTCGCCGCCGATATCGAGGGTGCGGAATGTCACCGGTTTCGGGCCGGCAGCATCGAGCACCGCACGATACAGCGCCAGCTGATCGCTGGAGCGGGGCAGGCTTTCCCCGACCATGAATTGCAGTTCGGTGCGGAACAGGCCGATGCCCGCCGAGCCGGTATCGTCGATATGCGGCAGGTCGATGATCAGACCGGCATTGATCAGCAGGTCAACCTTCTGGCCGTCCTTGGTTACGCAGGGAAGGTCGCGCAACGCTGAATACTGCGCCTGTCTCCGCGCGCGGAACCGCACGCGTTCGGCATAAGCGGATTCGATCTCGGCGGAGGGCCGAATATAGATCGAGCCCGAGGTGCCATCGACGATGACGGCGTCGCCTGGATCAGCAATGCCCGGCGCATTTGCGACTTCGCCGATCGCTGGAATGCCGAGCGCGCGCGCCACGATCGAGACATGCGAATTAGCTGTACCTTCCTCCAGCACCAGGCCACGCAGCTTCTTGCGATCATAGTCGAGGAGGGCGGCTGGGCCCATCGCGCGTGCGATCAGGATCGCATTGTCCGGCATCTGCTCGCGCGAGGGCGCGTGATCTTGGCCGACCAGCTGCCGCATCAGGCGATGGCCGAGATCTTCAAGATCGTGCAACCGGTCGCGCAGATAGGGATCGGTGGAACGCAGCATGCGCGCACGGGTATCCGACTGCACGCGTTCGACGGCGGCTTCCGCAGTGAGGCCAGTGGCGACCGCTTCGTGCAGCTTGTGCGACCAGCCGTGGTCATTGGCGAACATGCGATAGGCTTCAAGCACATCGCGGTGCTCGCCGCCGTCGGCGACGTCACCGCGTTCCAGCATGCGGTCGAGGTCCGACCGCAGCTTGGTCAGCGCCGTGTCCAGCCGTTTGATTTCTTTCGGCAGGTCTTCGGCAATGTAATTGGTGATGACGACGCGCGGCTCATGCAGAACCACATGGCCGAGCGCGATGCCATCGGAGAGGATGGCACCGGTCTTGTGCAGGGAATGCCGCGCAGCGGGCTCGGCGCCCGGCTGCGCCAGCGCCGATAGCTCGCCGGAGGCGATCATCTCGGCCAGCACCATCGCCGTTGTCTGTAGTGCCTCGACTTCTTCCTCGACATAAGTGCGCTTGGCGCGGTTCTGCACCACCAGCACGCCGAGCGTATTGCCGGCGCGCAGGATCGGCACGCCGAGGAACGAGTGATAGATCTCTTCGCCGGTCTCCGGGCGGAACGAGAACGCCGGATGGCTCTGCGCGTCGTTGAGATTAAGCGGCGTGGCTTCGGAGGCGACCAGACCGACCAGGCCTTCATGGGAGCTCAGCACGGTCTGGTGGACGGCGTCGCGGTTGAGGCCTTCGGTGGCGTAGAGCTCGAGTGTATTGTCGACGCGCAGCACGTATGTCGAGCAGACTTCCGCCACCATATTGGCGGCGATCAGCACCACGATCTTGTCGAGGCGTTCCTGAGCGCTGACCTGCTCCGCCATCACTTCGCGGAGCCGTCTCAGCAAGACTCGGGGGCCACCCGACGCGCTCCGCATGTGCCGACACCCTCCCCACGAGGCCGACACCTGACAAAAGCCGTGCGCCGACGCTAAGCCTCAGAAAACAATAGAATTTGCACCGCCGCGCAACAAGAGGCGCAGCGACAGAACCGTATCAGATTGTCCGAAACGGCGCCCTCAGCCGCAACGGCTGCCCATGCAGGCCGTATAGCGAATTGAGGCTTGTTTTGCCAAGCAAAACACCTGCCAGACAAGAAACACACCGTTCACATCAAAATAACGGATGTTTCAGGAAAAATTTTCTACGCTTTGTCGAGACCATACAGCGTGTGCAGGGTGCGAACCGCCAGTTCCGTATAGGCTGTATCGATCAGGACGGAGAACTTGATCTCGGACGTGGTGATTGCCCGGATATTGATCTGGCGCTCGGAAAGGGCGGCAAAGGCTTGCGCGGCGACGCCGGCATGGCTGCGCATGCCCGATCCAATCACCGAGACCTTGGCGACATCGGTCGCGCTGTCGATGCGGGCATAGCCGATTTTGGCCTTGGCCGCCGTGATGGTCTCTTTGGCACGGGCATAGTCGGTGGCCGGGACGGTGAAGGTCAGGTCCGTGGTCTTACCGTCTTCGGAGACGTTCTGGACGATCATGTCCACATTGATGTTGGCTTCGGCCAGCGGCACGAAGATCGAGGCGGCGACGCCCGGCTTGTCCTCGATCTGGCGGACGGAAATCTGGGCCTCGTCCTTGGAAAAGGCGATTCCGGTAACGACGTGGCTTTCCATGATTTCCTCCTCGCTGCAGATCAGCGTGCCCGGCGGGGTGCCGTGCGGGTCGATGTCTTCGGGTTTGTCGAAACTTGAGCGCACGAAAATCGGCATATTGTGGGTCATGCCGAGTTCCACGGAGCGGACCTGCAGGACCTTGGCGCCCTGCGACGCCAGTTCCAGCATTTCCTCAAACGCCACCTTGTTCATGCGTTGTGCCTTCGGCACGACGCGCGGATCGGTGGTGTAGACGCCGTCCACGTCGGTATAGATGTCGCAGCGGTCAGCCTTGACGGCGGCAGCAATTGCCACTGCCGAGGTATCGGACCCGCCGCGGCCGAGTGTGGTGACGCGGCCGGTCTCGGCATGGATGCCCTGGAATCCGGCGATGACGGCCACTTCCTTGCGCTCCTTGAAGCGCTTGATGAGCTTGTCGCCATCGATCTCGTCGATTCGGGCCGAGGCATGGGCGTCCGACGTCTTGATCGGGATTTGCCAGCCCTGCCAGGAGCGCGCCTGGATGCCGATGGTTTGCAGCGCGATCGCCAGCAGGCCGGCGGTCACGAGCTCACCGGACGCGACGATGGCGTCGTATTCCCGGGCGTCATGCATCGGCGACACTTCGGTGCACCAGGCCACCAGTTCGTTGGTTTTGCCCGACATCGCCGACACCACGACCGCGACCTCATGACCGGCATCGACCTCGCGTTTGACGTGCTGCGCGACGTTGCGGATGCGGTCGATGTTGGCGACGGACGTACCGCCGAATTTCATTACGAGCCGGCCCATGACGAGTGGTGCATTCCCTGACGACAGTGGGTAAAGATACCGCGCACTACGCACGCGGGCGAAAACGCGCGTATACATAGCGGCCAGGGTGGGGGCAAGCAACCCGGGCTCCTGGTCCCTTAGAACGCACCGAGACAGGGCATTTTGGACGGTTTATGGGGCGCTATATCGACGATATCCTGCAGCCGGGCGAGAAGGTGCTGTATTCCAGCAACTTGCACTGGGTGGTCTATGTCCCGGCCATCGCGGCCTGGATTGTCTCCGCGGCTTTGCTGGTCCTGACGCGTTACGCGATCAACGAAACCCTTGTTCTGCTCTGCCTGGCATCTTCGGCCGTAGTGGCCTTCGCGGCGCTGTACTGGTCGATGAAGGGCTGGTTCCAGCGCTGGACGACCGAGACGGATGTCACCACGCTGCGGGTCGTGCACAAGGAAGGCTTCATCACGCGCAAGACTTTCGAGATCAGTATCGACAAGGTCGCGAGCGTCAGCGTCAATCAGAGCATTCTGGGACGCATCTTGAATTATGGTGACATCGCCATCGAGAACATGGGTGATGATGAAGAAGTCATCAAGATGATCGCGTCGCCACTCGCATTTCGCAGCCACATCACAGCGCGATAGGACAACGGCTCCACAATGGCCATGCAATCCAGCTATTCCGATGCTTCCGCATCCTCCGTCGATGCCAGCGAAGTCGCGAAATTCTCGAAGCTGTCAGAGGAGTGGTGGGATCCGCGCGGCAAGATGGCGCCGCTGCACAAGATCAACCCGCTGCGCCTGACCTATATTCGCGATGCCGCCTGCCGCAAGTTCGATCGCAATGTTCGCAGCCTGAATTGCCTGAGCGGATTGCGCATGCTCGATATCGGTTGCGGGGCTGGTTTGCTGTGTGAGCCGTTCACGCGGCTCGGCGCACAGGTGATCGGCATCGATCCCTCCGCCACCAATATCGCCGCGGCCAAGTTGCACGCCGACAAAGGGCATCTGTCGATCGATTATCGTTGCACCACCGTCGAGGAGATGGACGTGCGTGAGCGCTTCGACATCGTGCTGGCGATGGAAGTGATCGAGCATGTAGTCGATGTTGGTGCTTTCCTCGATCGCTGCGCGTCGATGCTGAAGCCCGGTGGCCTGATGGTGGTCTCGACGCTAAATCGAAACTGGAAGAGCTTTGCGCTCGGCATCGTCGCCGCCGAATACGTGCTGCGCTGGCTGCCCCGTGGCACCCATCAGTGGGACAAGTTCGTCACCCCGGACGAACTCGCGCATCACCTGTCGCGCAACAAGCTGGAAATCACCGAACAGTCAGGCGTAGTCTACAACCCACTCGGTGACCGCTGGACGCTGTCGTCCGATATGGACGTGAACTATATGGTGGTCGCGGAAGAGGTCTAGCGTTTCTGTTCTGCCTGACCCCCGCTTCGACAGGTCGTCAAACCCCGTTGAGAATAATCACCGTCGGTGCTTTGGGCAGCGCATTGAGTGATATTGTCAGCGTTTGGGCGCTGCGCTGGTCGATTTCGAAATCTTTTCCGATCTTTGTCATGAAGTCGCTGAGCGGTGTCATGAAGCGATGCATGGGCAGCACCACCGAGGCGCGCAACCGCTTGGTGATCTCGGATACGCCGTCGAGGGACATTGTGTAGCTGCCATCGATCGGCACCATCACGATGTCGAGCCGGCCGATCGCGGCGAAGTGGCTCTCGTCGAGCTTGTGATGCAGATGGCCGAGATGGCCGATGCACAGGCCGGCAACCTCGAAGATGAAGATCGAATTGCCGTCCTTCACCATCTCGCCGCCGGCGTCATCGCCATAGTAGCGGCGGATGTCCGTCGTGACGTTGCGGATCAGCACGTCGCCGATGCGCTCATGGATCTGCGCCGGCTGTCCACTCTCGCCCCACCCATGCAATACCGTCTTGATGCGCGGGTCGGGATACAGCGTGTAATGGGTGCTGTGGGCCCGGTTCATCGTCACCACATCCGGGATGCGATCGAGCTTGTAGATGCCGTTATAGTCGGTGGCGATGGTCACGCCGCCGGGTGTGTCGATGTAATAGGTGGAGTGCCCGGCATAGGTGATGGAGACTTCATCGGCCTTCGCAGCAGTCCGACGCAAACTGACTGGAATTGCGAGTGGTGGCCGTGTGGCCATTGCCAGACACTCACTGCCGCGCGGGGCATTTTGCGCGAGTGCTGGGGTAACAACCCAACTCATTGTCCAACAAGTCAGGGTGCCGAGGACAACAGGCAGAAATCGCAGCATGATCCGGCAGTCTCCGAATGCGCTTTGCTTCAATGTATCGCCAAAAGCGGACGCTGCAATGCTGGTTGTGGCGCCGGAGACTGCCCAAGATCGCGGCGCATCGCACGATGTGGATGCCCGGGTGCCGCGATGGAATAGTCGCCACGCTGCAGGGATTGACACGTTGTCTAAGGTAATATGGTTGGGTAGATCTTGTGATCACTACCGTGAGCATTGCAGTTGTCATCCAATTCAGCGCAGTCCTGGGAGTTCGTCAGCCGCGATGATCGTGTTGCGGCGTCGCAATCGGGCTGGGTGTTTGACACTGCGATGCTGCTGCTGACGCGGCCACTTGATGCGGCGATTGCCGAGATACTCCAAGTCATAGGCGTGGAGGCCGAAGCAGATCGCGCATGGATGTTCGAATACGATGCCGACCATCTGCGTTTTCGTAACACCCATGAGTGGAGTCGCGGCGGAGTCGGATCCTTTGTGCAGGATCTGCAGCATGTGCCGGTCACAATAATCGGCTGGCTGCATCAACGGCTAATCCTGGGGCAGGCTGTGATGGTCAATGACATCGAGGCACTGCCGCGCAGCGCCGGTGCGTTGCGCGCTGAGTTTATCAGGCAGAACAACAAAAGCGTACTCAGCGTGCCGGTGTTTCATAACGGTAGGCTCGTCGCCTGCATCGGTTTCGATGCCGTCGAGGCGCCGCGCCGGTGGTCGGATGAAATCGCTGATCTGTTTCGTTGCGCCGATCTCATCGCGGCGGCGCGCTATGGCCGGTCGCCGATCACCTCTGGTGTGGAAGATTCGCAGGCTGCGTATCCCGCACTGATCTACCTACGTCGTGCGCATGGCATTCTCGGCACGCCATTAACCGAAATCGTCGGCCTGCGCTCGTCCAAAGACTATACCGAGGTGTGGCTGGTAGATGGCGCGATGGTGCTCGATCCAAGGCCGCTGACACAGTGGCTGGGCCTGATCCCGCCGGGCTGGTTCGTTCGTATTCATCGCACGGCCGTCGTCAATCATCAGTTCGTGCGCGAGGTCGTGCGCCGGTCGAGCGGGGCATGGCAATTGCGCTTGCATGATTATGAAGACCATTGGCCGGTGTCGCGCGCCGGCCGAGCTGAGCTACGTGCGCACCTTGGCGTTTGAATGACACCAAGCGAGATGAATGCGAGCACGTTAGCGACTCACATTCCACGTGCCGATTGCTATCAATCGCCTGCTGATCACGACTTAACAAATCGTTAGCGACGTCAGTGTGTTGAGTATTTTCCGCGTTGTGTGTTGCTGCATTTCAACACGCGAAAAAACTGCAGGGCGTTCGTCGAACCTATAGGTCGATTCGTCGATCTTTGATTGCGACTCGTCATGCGATCGCGTGTCTCATGGAACTTCGCTCGCGTGGATCTGCGAGCTGGAGTTGGATCGTGAAGCTCCCGGTATTTTCAGTCGTCAGCGCAGCGTGCCGCAGCGGCTCAAGTACGAGCAGCGGCACCGGCGCGCGCCGTGCTAACACATTGATGTCGTCGACAGCCATAATGCTGTCGCTTGCCGGTCTGGCGCTGGTGGTTGCGGCGATTGCCTCGTCGCAACCGGTTCATGCGCAGGCTTCGGGCGTCGGCGGAAATGGTGGAGCGCATGCATCCAGCAATCCGAAAGCGGGCGGAATAGGCGGTGTGATCGACCCCGCCAATGGAGGCGGAGGCGGCGGCGGTGGCGGCAGGAATGCCAAGAACGAGTCGCTGAAGAACGCTTATATCGGCAATGGCGGCAAGGGTGGCAGTGGTGCACATGCCAGTGGAGGGGGAGACGGCGGCCAGGGTGGAAACCTGGGCTTCAACGGCTCGCAACTCCCGGGCGGCCAAATCCAGGGAGGCGCGGGATCGCCCGGGAAGCGTCCCCAGCGGCTCAAAGGTGGAGATGGCAGCAACTGGTTTCACGGAATGGGCCATGACGGTGGCAGCGGCGGTGGTGGCGGCGGTGGCGGCACCGGCGCGATATTCAGCGGGTCGTTCGTTCCGGGCAACCAGTTCATTGCGGGCGGTGCAGGTGGCAGTGGCGCCGCCGCCGCCGATGGTGGCGATGGTGTTGTGGCGTACTACGGAACCTTCATGGCCCCCGGCTACGGCGGAGGCGGTGGCGGAGGAGGAGGAGGAGGCGGCGGTGGAATAGGACTCTACGCATCCGGACAAACCCTGGAAACGCTCGCGCCCGCTATCAAAGGCGGTTCGGGCGGTTGGGGTGGCGCCGGCGGCAATGGAGGCACGGGCGCGCCGGATAGTATCGGTAACTATTGCCCGGGCGGACAGCCGCCCTGCATCACCACCGCGACCGACGGCGGCGTCGGCGGCGATGGCGGCAGTGGGGGCAATGGTGGCAATGGCGGTGCCGGTATTGTCGTCGAGAAGGCGCGCATGATCGTCATTGGAAGTGGCGCCTCGGTGTTCGGCGGGACCGGCGGCGCCGGCGGGGCGGGTGGATCGGGCGGCCAAGGCGTTTCCGGCGGCAATGGTGGCAATGGCGGCGCCGGCGGTGCTGGCGGCACCGGCGTCGTGCTGGCGAGCCCCGGCACTGTGCGCGTTGACAATGGTGGACTGGTGCAGGGCGGCGATGCCGGAGCGGGCGGGACAGCCGGCCCGGGCGGCGGCGGCTGGGAGCTCGGCAATGGAAGCAGTGGTCACGCCGGCGCGAATGGAGCGGCGGGAGCCGCCATCCTTGGGCAGAGTGCTGGCGTAACGGTCGTTGCGGCCGGAACGATCGAGGGCGGGCGAAACGTCGACGGATCGCGCGCTGCGGCGATTCTGTTCACCGGCGGCGGCAACAGGCTGGAGTTATGGTCCGGCTCGAACATTACAGGCGATGTCGTCGTCGGCCCGGATGCGAGCAATCCCAATATCTTTGCGTTGGGTGGCAATCAGGACGCGACTTTTGATCTCTCCGGATTGGGCACGAAGTATCGGGGCTTCTCGGTGCTGGAAAAAAATGGCGACGCCGTCTGGACGCTTTCGGGGATATCGGCATCCTTCACCGGCGATTTGCGCGCCAATGCGGGCAGCCTGGCCTTTGCCGGCGGCGCCAGACTGACGACGGCCAATGGTTATGTTGGCTATGACAGCGGTACCGATGCCAATGTCACCGTCTCTGGCCCAGGCGCATCCTGGCTGAATACCAATCTGTTCGTCGGATATCGCGGCAACGGCTCGCTCCTGATTGCCGATGGCATGCATGTAACTGCAGCTACCGTTTCAATTGGCAACGATGCGTCCTATGTCACGCATGGCACAGTGAGGATCGATGGCACCGGGTCGGTGCTCGATGCCCAGACCCTGAGGATCGGCGCAGCGTCCGTCGGCGCGCTGACGGTGAGCAATGGGGGCGTCGCGAAAGCGCGCACGATTCAGGTAGGCGCCTCTGGTGTCAGTGGTGCGTTGAGTATCGGATCCGAGCCCGGGGCAGCGGCTCTGGCGCCTGGTGTTGTGACAGGCCCGGTTGAACTCGCACAAAGCGGCACGCTCAATTTCAACCATACGAGCGGCGACTATCTCTTCAATAATCTCATCAGCGGCAATGGCGCGATCAATGTGCTGTCAGGCACCACGATCCTGTCCGGCCGCAGTGCTGCTTTCACGGGCACCACGGAAATCCTGAGCGCAACGCTTGGCGTGACCGGACAACTCGGCGGCACGGTTAATGTCGATGCGGGCGGACGCCTCACCGGCAATGGCTACGTCGGAGCCACCACGGTGCTCAATGGTGGCACTCTCGCGCCTGATGGCACGGGTCGTCTGACGGTGAACGGCAACCTGTCGATGCTCACCGGCAGCGCCTTTGATTTCAATCTCGGCCATTTTTCGAGTGGAGCAGCCTCGACAACGTCAGCGAGCGTCTTTGCAAATGGCGATGTTTCGCTCCACGACGTGACGTTCAATATCAGTGGTACGGGCGAGCCTGCGGTCGGTTACTATCGTATGATCAACTACACCGGCGGCTCGTCAATCTCCGGATTGACCATTGGCACGACGCCCCCGATCTCGGGACTGTTTCCCGTCACCTATTCGATCGACAGCTCGCGGCTCCATGTGGTCGATCTCATTGCTTCGCCCAATGGCACCGACATCCTCCAACGTTGGGATGATGCGTCGAGCGGTACTGCTGGTGGCAGCGGAACCTGGAATGCGCTTAATAACAACTGGTTTGATTTGGGCGGTGTTGCCAATACCCAGTGGGGATCCATTTATGGCGTCTTCAACGGCCCGGGCGGCACGGTCACGATAGATGGATCGCAGAAATTCTATGGGCTGCAATTTGTTGGTGGCCTCTACAACCTTGTTCAAGGCACTGGCGAACTGCGGCCAACCGCGTTGTCCGGTTCGGACGGCATTGGTGAACTGCGTGTTCTGTCGGGCGAGACGGCGACGATTTCGGCTCCGATTGTAGGCGCCGGTGGTGTGAACAAGACGGGTGGCGGCACGCTCGTGCTCGCCGGCACCAGCACCTATACTGGCGGCACGATCATCAGCGGAGGCACGCTGCAGATTTCGTCGAATGCGAATCTCGGCGCTGCAACCGGCGGTCTCACCTTCGACAACGGCATCTTGCATACGACTGCAAACATTGCCTCAGCACGGAACGTCTCGCTGCTCGGGATCGGCGAGATCGATGCCGACGCCGCAACGGCGCTGGTGCTCACCGGTACGGTGTCCGGCACCGGCAGCTTGATCAAGGCCGGCGACGGCACTCTGTTGTTGGCCAATACCAACAGCTGGACTGGCGGCATGCTACTCGAAGCTGGCACGCTGCAGCTTGGCGCTTCCGGTGCACTGCCCAACGGCAGTGACGTGATCGTCTATAGCGGCAAGCTCGATCTCAACGGTTACAACACCACGACGCATTCGCTGATCGGCTTCGGTGGCGAGATTGCGCTCGCCAGTGCGCAACTGACGCTCGATCAGGCGAGCGATACGGTCATCGCAAGTACAATCACGGGCGTGGGCGGCAGCCTCGTGAAATCCGGCAACGGCACGTTGCTGCTATCCGGCACGAATACATATACGGGCGGCACGACAGTTTCCGGCGGCGCTGTTGCTGTTCTCGCGGACGCCAATCTCGGCACGGGCACGCTGACGCTCTCGGGCGGCACGCTGCTGACGCTCGCGGATATCACGTCCGCGCGAAGTATCGTGCTTTCCGGCAACGGCATAATCGAGACGCTGTTCGGAACGACATTCACGACCACAGGAAGTGTCTCGGGCGCCGGCGCATTGACCAAGGATGGCTGGGGCACGTTGGTCCTGGCAGACGTCAACTCTTTTAGCGGCGGCACGACGATCAATGCCGGTACGCTGCAGATCGGCAATGGCGGCACCACCGGCACACTGGCCGGTAACGTCACGAATAATGGTATTCTGGCATTCAACCGATCCGATAATTTCTCCTATAATGACGTCATCTCCGGTCCTGGCGCTTTCATCCAGGTCGGCGCAGGCCTTACGGCGTTTAGCAATGACAACACCTACAGCGGCGGCACGTTGATCTCTGCCGGTACGCTGCAGCTCGGCACTGGCAGCACAGCGGGCTCTATCATTGGCGATGTCATCAATAATGGCACGTTCCAGATTTTCCGTTCCGATGTTTACACATTCGGTGGCACGATCACGGGGATCGGCATGTTCCGGCATGTCGGCACCGGCACGACGGTCCTGACGGCAGACAATACTTACAGCGGTGGCACGGAGATCACGCAGGGCATTCTGCAGATCGGTGATGGTGGTTTCACAGGATCGATCATCGGCAATGTCATCAACAATGGCGAACTTGTCGCGAAGCGCGACGGGCTGCTGACATTGGCGGGTGCCATCTCGGGCAGTGGTTCATTCACGCAGAGCGGTTTGGGTATCACGCGCCTCGACGGACTCAATAGCTATACGGGCGCCACCGACGTCAAGGCAGGAACGCTCAGCGTCAACGGCTCGATCGCCGCGTCGTCGCTGGTGAGCGTCGAACGCGGCGCGACGCTCGGCGGCAACGGCATCGTCAGCACCACACAGATCCAGGATGGCGGCATGCTGTCGCCCGGAAATTCGGTCGGGCTGATGTCCGTACAAGGCAATCTGACGTTTGCCGCTGCTTCGAGCTACATGGTCGAGGTATCTGGCTCGGCGGCGGACCGGACCAACGTCACAGGCACCGCGTCGCTCAACAATGCAGGCGTTCGCGTCAGCTTCGATCCGGCGGCCTATGTACGTGAACGCTACACCATTTTGAATGCCCCAGGCGGCGGCATCGCAGGCAGGTTCAGCCCAAATATCGTCAGTGACGAGCCACCCTCGTTCATCACGACGCTGAGCTACGATGCTCAAAACGTCTATCTCAATGTTGATCTGAAGCTGACCGGTCTCAACATCAATCAGAACAATATCGCTTCGTCGCTGAATGCCTATTTCGGCAGCCATGGGGGCATCCCCTATGCGCTCGGCGCGATGGCGCCGGAAGATCTGACGCAATCGTCGGGCGAACTCTCGACCGGCGTGCAACAGAACACCGTGCAGGCCATGACGCAGTTCATGGGCGTGCTGACCGATCCCTTCGCTGCCAATCGCGGCCTCGCAACCGTGAACACAGCTTCGAATGCCTTCGCTGCGGCCGATCGTTCACCGACGCCCTGGCGCGACGCCTACGGTGCGATCACCAAAGCGCCACCTGTGGCGGTGAGCTTCGAAGCGCGCTGGAACGTCTGGGCTGCGGGCTTCGGTGGTGGTCAGGCGACCGACGGCAATACGGTCGTTGGTTCGCACAATAGCAGTAGCCGGATCGGCGGCATTGCCGTCGGTGCCGATACCTGGCTGTCGCCACAGACGCTTGCCGGCTTCGCCGTGGCTGGCGGCGGCACCAGCTTCGGCTTGTCGGATAATCTCGGTTCAGGACATTCGGACCTGTTCCAGATAGGTGGTTTCATCCGCCATCACCAAGGCCCCGCTTATATCACAGCTGCGCTCGCCTACGGATGGCAGAACGTCACTACGGAACGGCTGGTGACCATCGTCGATGCCGACCGGCTGCGCGCGAACTTCACCGCGCACGCTTTCTCGGCGCGCGCCGAAGCTGGCCATCGGAGCGTGCTGCCGTGGCTTGGCGGCGTGGGTTTGACGCCCTATGCCGCGGGGCAGGTCACGAATATCGACCTGCCGGCCTATGCAGAGGCGCTTGTCTCCGGCGGCAATGATTTTGCGCTCAGTTACACCGGACGTAACGTCACTGCGACGCGTAGCGAACTTGGCCTCCGCACCGATAAATCCTTCGCTCTCGACGCTGCATTGCTCACGCTGCGTGGGCGCGCCGCATGGGCGCATGACTTCAATCGCGATCGCGTCGTGCAGGCCTCGTTCCAGTCGCTGCCTGGCGCGAGCTTCGTCGTCAACGGCGCGGCGATGGCGCCCGATGCGGCACTGACCAGCGCGAGTGCGGAGGTCATGCTCGGCAGCGGGCTGTCGGTCGCAGCGACGTATGAGGGCGAGTTCTCCAACCTCATCCGCAGCCATGCTGGCAAGGGCGTCGTGCGCTTCGTCTGGTAAGCCACGTCCGAGGCGGTCGCGATCGCATCGCAGGCATGGGCGCAGGCCGCTTGACCCTGCGGCGTGACGCAGTCAGGTTCCGCGCCATCGCTCGCGGACCATCCTGCCTCATGTTCACCATCGCCTCGCTCTGGATCCCCTTCACTATCATCGCCTCGCTGGGGCAGGTGGCGCGCAATGCCATGCAGCGCTCGCTCACCGGACCGCTCGGGACCTGGGGCGCCACCAACATCCGTTTTCTGTTCGGCTTCCCGTTTTCGATCGTCTTTTTCGTGGTGATCATCCTGGCGACGGGCGACAAGGTGCCGTGGCCATCAGCCGAATTCTGGCCGTGGCTGCTACTCGGCGCGCTGAGCCAGATCTTTGCCACAGGGCTCATGCTGGCAGCGATGAATGATCGCTCCTTTGTGGTCACCACGGCCTATCTCAAGACCGAGGCGATCCAGACCGCGATTTTCGGTTTCGTCTTTCTCGGCGATCATCTGACGGTGCTGAAGGTCACGGCAATCCTGATTGCCACCATCGGAGTCGTTGTCACGGCGCTGCGGCCCAGTGCCACGCGCAACATCGCCAGCATCCGGCCGACCGTCCTCGGACTGGTCGCGGCTGCGGCTTTCGCACTGTCGGCCGTCGGTTTTCGCGGTGCCATCATCACGGTGCCCGGTGTCAGCTTCGTCACGGCGGCATCCTATGCGCTGGTCTGGGCACTGTTCGTGCAGACCTTGATCCTGACCATTTATCTGCTGGCCCGTGCACCCAAGGTGCTGAGCGACATCCTCGGCCTGTGGAAGCCATCGATGCTGGCCGGCTTCATGGGCGCAGCCGCCTCGCAATTCTGGTTCCTGGCATTTGCACTTACGGCCGCCGCCAATGTCCGGACGCTGGCGCTGGTCGAGGTGCTGTTCGCGCAGGCTGTCGCCTATTATTCGTTCAAGCAGCCCCTTTCGGCGCGCGAATTGTCGGGGATCGCGCTGATTGTCGTCGGTGTGGCGATGCTGGTTGCGGTGTGACGGCGCAGTGCGCGTGATGTCTCTTTCGTGGGCGCGTCTGCTGCGATAGGACTGATCGCAGCCCTCCCCGTGCCGATCCCGAGACCAGATTGATGCGCATCCTGTCCTTGCTCTTCCTGCTGCTTGTCGCCAACCCGGCCTCGGCGGTCGAAGCCATCGTCAAGGACGGCGACACCATCCAGATCGGCAATGTCGCCTACAAGCTTGCCGGCCTGGACGCGCCGGAGGTGGATCAGCCCTGTGTCGACGAACACGCCGACAACTGGGCCTGCGGCGTCGAAGCAAGGGACCAGCTGGTGAAGCTGATCGGCAAGCGCGAGGTTCGCTGTGAGGACCTTGGCGAGGACAAGATCTACAAGAACCGTCGCGCCGGTCTCTGCAGCGTCGTTGGCGAGACGGGTAGCCTCAATCAGGCGGTGATCCAATCGGGCTATGCGGTGAGTATCGAACCGTCGGACAAGGTAAGCGCCAAGACCAGCTTCAAGCCCGATGAGACGGCGGCCAAGGACAAGCGCCAAGGGCTGTGGCGCGGGTGCTTCGTGACGCCCGCGGAGTTCCGCCGCAAGGCGAGTGACAGCCCATTGCTCGGCTCGGCCTGTCGGAGCGACAAGGACAAGGAGCTGCGCGCGGCGCTATTTCCCACCGATCTCGCGATGCCGGCGGGCTGCAATATCCGGGCGAAACAGGTCCGCCGCGCCAAGTTTACCGGCCATGTCGGCGTTTATCTTATTCCCCAGTGTCAGAACTACGCGACCCAGCCGAAGCCGGATCGCTGGTTCTGCAGCGAGGACGACGCCCGCGCCGCGGGTTACCGCAAGGCGCTCAACTGTCAGGCCCCCAGTCGGCGCAACTGAGCGATGAGTCGGTGGCGCTGGACGCCGCCGGCTGAACCACGTAGCAAATCAGGACGCCGAAATGAGCCGGGCGCGTGCGCCCAAAACCTGTTTAAGGGGCTTATTCCAGTATGCGAAATCCGGAGTGAAGCGCGTGGCCGAGAACACCAGTTCAGCATCGATCGAAGCCGTTGAGCGCAGCCTGGCTTCTGCCGGCTATATCGCCAGCCGGCAGATCGCCACCGCTGTCTATCTCGCCGAGAAAATCGAGAAGCCGATTCTGGTCGAAGGCCCGGCCGGTGTGGGCAAGACCGAACTTGCCAAGGCGATCGCTGCCTCGCGCGGCCTCGAGATGATCCGCATGCAGTGCTATGAGGGCCTCGACGAGGCCAAAGCGCTGTATGAGTGGAAATACGCCAAGCAGCTGCTCTACACCCAGATATTGAAAGACAAGCTCGGCGAAGTGCTGGGCGGGGCCGATACGCTCGACAAGGCGCTCGACCAGTTGCACGATTTCGGCGACGTGTTCTTCTCCAAGGAGTTCGTCGAGCCGCGTCCGTTGCTGCGCGCTCTGGAACAGCCGATGGGCTGCGTGCTTCTGATCGACGAGATCGACAAGTCCGACGCCGAATTCGAATCACTGCTGCTCGAAATCCTGTCCGACTTCCAGGTCACGATCCCCGAGCTCGGCACCGTCGTAGCCATCGTACCGCCGACCGTGATCCTGACCTCGAACGGCGAGCGCGATCTTGGCGACGCACTGAAGCGCCGCTGCCTGCATCTGCATATCGGCTTTCCCGAGCCCAAGCTCGAAGAGCGCATCGTCGAGACTCGCGTGCCCGGTGTTTCCGCGACACTGCGCAAGCAGCTTGTCGGTTTCGTCAATCAGGTCCGCACGCTGGACCTGAAGAAGCTGCCGTCGGTCAGCGAGACCATCGACTGGGCCAAGGTGCTGGTGCTGCTCGGCGCATCCGAACTCGGCCACGAGATGGTGAAAGACACGCTCAACGTGCTGCTGAAATACGAAGGCGATATTGAAGCGACACTGCCGCAGGTCTCGGGCTTCGTTGCCAAGGCCGACCGGCAGGGCGTGTTCGGTTAGCCATGCGCGACACGCTGCATCGCTTCTTTCGGGCGGCGCGCGGCGCCGGGGTGAAAATCTCGCCCGCCGAAAGTATCGATGCGATGCGCGCGGTCGCCGAGGTCGGTCCCTCCGATCGCGGCATCCTGCGCGATGCGCTGCTGCTGACGCTGGCGAAATCCGGCGACGACAAGGCCGCGCTCGGCGCCTGTTTTGATACCTTCTTCACCCACCCCGAGTTCGAGCAGCCTCCAGCGGCAAATGACGACGACGCGAAGGATGCGGACGAGGGTGCGAGCGAGAGCGGCACCGAAACTGCGGAAGGCACGGCGTCCGGTCAGGCTCCTGCCGAACTCGGTTCGCTCGCGCAGATGCTGCTGGCGCAGGACCGCGCCGCCATTGCCGCGGCGCTTTCAAACGCATCGAATGCCGCCGGCCTGACCGACATCCGTGTCTTCACCCAGCGGGGGCTGTTTGCCAGCCGGGTGCTCGAGCAGCTCGGGATCGCGCAACTGCGCGACGACATCGATGCGCTCACGACCCGCAATCCAGCAGATGCAGAACGGCTTGCAACGGCGCTCCGCAGCCTGCGCGAGACCGTCAGCGAAATGGTCGCGCAGGCGCTGCTGCTCTATGGCCGCGAGGAGAAAGAGGCGTTGCGCAATGAGATCCTGCGCAATGCGCCGATGGCGCGGCTGGAACAGCGGCAGATCGCGCAGATGCGCGTTCTGATCCGGCAGATCGCGCGGCGGCTGCGCGAACGCTTCAGCAAGCCGCGCAAACGGCAGCGCCGTGGCCATCTCGACGTCCGCCGCACCATCCGCCGCAATGCTGCTTGGGGCGGCGTGCCGTTCATGACGGCATGGAAGCGCCGTCATCGTGACAAACCGAAGATCGTCGCTATTTGCGATGTCTCGGGCTCGGTTGCGCAGGTCTCCGACTTCTTCCTGCTGCTGATCCACAGCCTGCATGAAGTTGTGTCCGATGTGCGCTCCTTCGCTTTTTCCGGCAACCTGATCGAAGTCAGCGAAGTCCTGGAGAAAAACAAACCTGAAGAGGCGATGAAGCAGATCATGTCGTCGGTTGGCTACGGCTCGTCCGACTATGGTCGCTCCTTCGTCGATTTCGAGAAGGGTTTCATGAGCGCGATCACGGCGCAGACCACGGTCATTGTGCTCGGCGATGCCCGCAGCAACAATCTCGATCCGCGCGCCGACATCTTGCGCCGCATCGGCGAGCGTTCGAAGCGGCTGGTCTGGCTCAATCCGGAAGGACGGATGGGCTGGGGCTTCGGCGATTCCGAAATGCCGCGCTATGCGACCTTCTGCAATGTCGTGCGCCAATGCGCGACGGCGCAGCAACTCGAGCGCGCCGTCGCGGATATCGTGGCGACCTATCAATAGCCGTCGTCATCAGCCGAAGGTGAAGGCATAGGCCCGCACGCCCGGATCGAGGAATTCGATTCCGAATGTACGGTCGGTGACGTCGCCAGCCTGCCGCACCAGCTGATACAGCTTCGCATCCGTCACGGTGCCATATCCCTCGGCATCGGTATCGGTGCCATGGCTGGCGCCGGGTGCTGCGCCATTGATGGTGACGCGGAAGCGCACCGGCTTGCCGTCCCGTGATGGGCCGAGAACCAGATGCAGGTCGCGGGCGTGGAAACGATAGGCGATACGGCCGGACGCCTCATCGAGCTGCGCATATTCGCGGCCGATGGTCCATGTGCCGCCCAGCGTCCAGCGGTTTAGCGGCAGCATGTCGATGCCGCGATAGAGGTTCGGCACGTCTTCACGTGCGCCGCCCGGTGAGGTGAAGCCGGTAGCCTGTCCATAGCCGAGATAGGTTTCCGACGACCGGAGTTGGACTTCGTCCGCCGCAACCTGCGTGCCTTCGGCTGTCACGGTTGCGGCGTTGTTGGTTGGCTCGTGGCCGGCCTCGGCGAGCAATTGCTGGATCAGCTTTTCTGACAGCGCGTAATTGCCTTCGCCGATCGCCTGATGACGAATGTGGCCATCGGCACCGACGAAGTAGAGGGCAGGCCAAGCATTGTTGCTGAAGGCGCGCCAGATCCGGAAGTCGTTGTCGATCGCGACGGGATAGCCGACGCCAAGCTTCGTTGTTGCAGTGCTGACATTGCCAACGTTCTTCTCGAAGGCGAATTCCGGCGTGTGCACGCCGATCACGACGAGACCCTGATCGCGATACTTCTCGGCCCAGGCACGCACATGCGGCAGCACGCGCAGGCAGTTGATGCAGGAATAGGTCCAGAAATTCACCAGCACGACCTTGCCCTGCAGGTCTTCAGCCTTCAGCGGCGACGTGTTGAGCCATTGCCTGCTGCCCACGATCGATGCGAGCGGACCAGACAGTGACGCATGGGGTGTGGCATTGCCGATGGACGTTCCGGCCTGCGCGGATGGCGCGGGCTGCAGCGTGTCGATCAGCTTGCTTTCAAACGCCGTCGTCGACGGCAGAGATAGTTGCGTCAGCAGGCGCGTATCCAGTCCGGCCCAGATCGCGATAGCGCCGAGCACCACTGCGCCACCCAGCGCGCGACGCACGCCGTCGCTCCATGGCATCAGCTCGCGCGCTTTGGCGAGCAAGCGTCCGCCCAGTAGCATGCCGGCGGCGAGTGACGTTGCCGCACCAAGACCATAGGCGAGCAACAGCAACACGGTATCGATTCCCGGCCCGTGCAGTGCCGCGCCGGTGAGGATCAGGCCCAGCACCGGTCCGGCACAGGGTGCCCAGACGAGGCCCGTCGCTATGCCGAGTAGCAGCGAAGCGACCGGTGTGCGTTTGGCGTTTGTATCATTCTGGCCGGCCCAGCCGGACAGCTTCACACCGAGTAGCACCAGCGGCGCCATCAGCCGCGTGGCCAGAGTCGGCAACAGCAGTGCCAGGCCGAATAGCGTCATTGCGATGAGGGCGATGGTTCTGCCATAGCGATTTGCCTCGATCGCCCAGTTGCCGGCGACAGAGGCGAGACTGGCGGCCACCGCGAAAGTCAGTGTGAGGCCGATCAGCAAGGGCAATCCGCTGCGGCGAAACGGCTGGTCCGCGCGGGCGAGAATGATCGGCAGGATCGGGAAGATGCAGGGCGATGCGATGGTGAGCAGGCCGGCTGCATAAGCGAGGATGAAGAGCGTCACGGTGATCTCCAGAAATACACGAGTGAAGCCGGCGACCATTCGGGGGAGCGCCGCGATCCGCGGACCGGTTGACGGTCCGCGGAAGAAGGTGAGGGTCAGATCAGGTTGATCGCGACATTGATGTTGCCGCGCGTTGCCTTCGAGTAAGGGCAGATCTGATGCGCGGCATCGACCACCTGGCGCGCGATGTCCGGCGCGAGGCCGGGCAGGCTGACATTGAGGCGAGCCTGCAGGAAGAAGTCGCCGCCGGTGGTGCCAAGGTCGACTTCGGTGTCGACGGCAACGTCGGCCGGCAGCTTGACCTTCAGATTGCCGGCGGCGCGCCCCATGGCGCCGATGAAGCAGGCGGACCAGCCGGCCGCGAACATTTGCTCGGGATTGGTGCCGGCGCCGGCCGAGCCGGGAGGCGACAGCTTGACCTCGAGCCGGCCGTCAGAGCTGCGCGAGGCGCCATCGCGGCCACCGGTGGTGTGGGTCTGGGCGGTATAGAGAACCTTTTCGATGGTGGTCGAGGTCATGGTCGTAGCTCCTATTTGTATCGTACGCGATGTAATCGAGTGCGATACAAATAACGGCTCCGATCCATCTGTCAACTCTTCCGATTTAATCGCATCCGATATATATGGATGCGATAGGTCACGTTCTCGTGTCCTGACGGGAGTGCGGACATGTCATCAAGCAAGCTAAAATCGGTCAAATCCGAGCAGGCCGGGCCGAAACTGTCGGATTTCCTTTGCTTTTCGATCTATTCAGCCAATCTGGCCTATGGCCGGGCCTACAAGCCGATCCTCGAAAAGCTCGGTCTGACTTACACCCAGTACATCGCCATCGTGGCGCTGTGGGAGGAGGACGGGCAGACCGTGGGCAGCCTCGGCGAAAAGCTGTTTCTGGAGTCCAACACGCTGACGCCGATCCTGAAGAAGCTCGAAGCGATGGGCTATCTGCGCCGGCAGCGCGATCCCGGGGACGAGCGGCAGGTGGTGATCAGCCTGACCGACGAAGGACGGCGGTTGCGCGAGAAGGGGCTGACCATGAATCTCGTCAAGGCATCCGGTCTCGAGCCGGACGAGTTCAAGAAAATGCAGCAGGGCGTCGCCACGCTGCGCGACAATCTCATCAAGGCTGCGCGCGAGAGCTGACCCGCGTATCGGCCATGCAGTGGCCGGCATGCGGGTGCATGCTGTGTCGTCCTCCTGTAACCTCGCGGCAGCAGATCAGTCCGAGAGGTTGGCGTGAGCGACATCGACAAAATTTTTACGCGGGCGAAATTCGCCGACGGCAGCCTCAACACGATTGCCGTCAGTGGCGGTCTGATCACCGAGATCATATCCGGCAGCGATCCAGCACCGACAACCGCAGAGACCGTCGATCTCGGCGGCACGCTTGTGATCCCGTCCTTCGTCGAAGGTCACATCCATCTCGACACCAGTTTCTACGGCGACGTCTGGCGGCCGCATGTGCCCTATTCGAACGGCTTCAACGTGCAGGAGCGCGTCGCCATCCAGGCCGACAACATGGCCAAGGCCGCGCCGATGGCCGAGCGCGCGCGGAGCCAGCTTGAGCTTTGCCTCGGCCACGGCAGCACGCGCATGCGCAGCCATGTGATGGTCGACGGTTCGGTCGGCCTGACATCGCTGGAGACCATCCTCGCCGTGCGCGAGGCGCATCGCGACCTCATCGACATCCAGCTTGTCGCCTTCCCGCAAAGCGGCATCCTGCGCAGCCTGGGCACGCCGGATCTGCTCGATGCTGCTTTCGATCTCGGCGCGAGCGTGATCGGTGGCCTCGACCCCGGCGGATTCGATCGCGATGTCGAGAAGCATCTCGACGTGGTGTTCGGCATCGCCGAGCGCCGCGGCGTCGATGTCGACATCCATCTGCATGATCCCTCGATGCTCGGCATTTTCGAGATCGAACAGATCTGCGCGCGCACGCGGGCATTGGGCATGCAGGGCCATGTCGCCATCAGCCACGCTTATTCGCTTGGCGATGTCGCGGCTGACGTGGTTCAGCGCACGGCGGAGGCACTGGCTTCGAGCGGCGTGGCCATCATGACCAATGCGCCCGGCGCGCGGCCGTTTCCGCCGGTGAAGCTGCTGCGCAAGGCCGGCGTCACCGTGTTCGGCGGTTGCGATAACATCCGAGACTCGTGGTGGCCCTATGGCGATGGCGACATGCTCGGCCGCGCCATGATGATCGGCTATCGCTCGGGCTTCAACACCGACGAAGATCTGATGCTGGCCTTCGACATCGTCACGGCCGGTGGTGCGAAAGCGCTGCGGCTGGAAGATCACGGTCTCCGCGTCGGCGCCAAGGCCGACTTCGTCGCCATCGATGCACCGCACGTGCCGCAGGCCGTGGTCGATCTGCCAAAGCGCCGCGCGGTCTACAAGAACGGCCGGCTGGTCGCGCGGGACGGCAAGGTCGTCCGAAAGGCTTGAATCATCGGCCAGACCCGTTACGACTGCGCCAAACAAAGCTGGCATGCCACGAGTTCTGGAGACGACGAATGCTTGAAACACCGCGCGCGCGACGGGGCATGGTGACCTCGCCGCATCACTTGGCGTCGCAGGCCGGTCTCGATGTGCTCAAGGACGGCGGGACCGCTGTGGAAGCGGCGATCGCCGTAGCGGCGGCGCTCGCAGTGGTCTATCCGCACATGACCGGCATCGGCGGCGACGGCTTCTGGCTGATCGCCGAGCCCGGCAAGGCGCCGATCACGGTGGATGCCTGCGGCCGCGCCGGCGCAGCGGTGGACCTTGCTTACTATGCGTCGAAGGGCGCTTCGGCGATTCCGTTCCGCGGACCGCTCGCTGCGAACACCGTCGCCGGGACCGTGTCCGGCTGGCAGAAAGCGCTGGATATCTCGCAGCATTGGCAGAAGCCGATGGCGCGCGAGCGGCTGCTGGAAAGTGCGATCTATTATGCCGAAAATGGCATCGTCGTTACGCGCAGCCAATCCGAACTGACGTCTGAGAAATTCGCGGAGCTGAAGGACCAGCCGAATTTCGCCGGGACTTTCATGCCGAACGGGCAGGCGCCGGCCGAAGGCGATATCATGAAGCTGCCGGCGCTCGGCGCGACGCTGAAGCGTCTGGCCGCCGAGGGCTTCGAGAGTTTCTACAACGGCAAGCTGGCCGACACGATCGCCGCTGACCTCGCCAGGGTCGCATCGCCCATCACCGGGGCCGATCTGCAGAACCATCAAGCCACCGAGCGTCCGCCGCTGTCGACCACGGTGCGCGGCGCGCAGCTGTTCAACATGGCGCCGCCGACGCAGGGTCTATCGTCGCTGATGATCCTCGCGATGTTCGATCGGCTCGGCGTCACCCAGGCCGAAGGTTTCGATCACATTCACGGTCTGGTTGAGGCCACCAAGCAGGCCTTCATCGTCCGCGACGAGCATGTCGGCGATCCCGATCACATGACGGTGGATCCCGCGACGTTCCTTGAGGACGCGAAGCTTGATGAATTGGCGCGCCATATCGATCGCAAGATTGCGCTGCCATGGCCGCATGTGCGCAAGCCCGGCGATACCATCTGGCTCGGCGTCATCGACGAACAGGGCCGTTCGGTGTCGTTCATCCAGTCGGTCTATTTCGAATTCGGCTCCGGCGTCGTGCTGCCGGAAACCGGCATCTGCTGGCAGAATCGCGGCGCCTCGTTCCGGCTTGCCGAGAGCGGCTGGAATGCGCTGAAGCCGGGCCGCAAGCCGTTCCACACGCTCAATCCCGCGATGGCGATCTTCGATGACGGCCGTCGTATGGTCTATGGAAACATGGGCGGCGAAGGTCAGCCGCAGACGCAGTCTGCAGTGTTCTCGCGCTACGGCATGTTCGGCATGCCGCTGCAGCAGGCGGTGACGGCGCCGCGCTGGCTGCTCGGCAAGACCTGGGGCGACGAGAGCGTCACGCTGAAGGTCGAGGATCGCTTCGATCCCGGATTGATCCAGCAGCTTCGGGATGCCGGTCACGTGGTCGAGGTGCTCGGCAGCTATACCGGCACCATGGGCCATGCCGGCGCCATCGTGCTGCACGCCAATGGCGTGCTAGAAGGCGCGACGGACCCGCGCTCGGATGGTGCTGTCGCCGCTTGGTGATCAACCCCCCATCATCTTGCGTAGCTCGGTCTTGAGGATCTTGCCGTTGGCGTTGCGTGGCAGCGGCTCCTTCAGGAAGGTGATGGTGTCCGGCACCTTGTAGTCGGACAGTCGCTCCGCGCAGTACTTGCGGATGTCGGCCTCATTGCCGCCATCGGGGCTGTAGACGAAGGCGTGTACGCGTTCGCCCAGCACTGGATCGGGCTTGCCCACCACTGCGCTTTCGACGATGGCGGGATGATGTGACATCACGTTTTCGACCTCGGTGCAGTAGATCTTGAAGCCGGCGCGATTGATCATGTCCTTCTTGCGGTCGACCACATAGACATAGCCGCCCGCATCCATGCGGCCGATATCGCCGGAGCGCCAATAGCCGCCGACGAAGCCGGTGCGCGTCGCATCCGGGTTGTCCCAATAGCCCGGCACGACCATAGCGCCGGCAATCAGCAATTCGCCGTCCTGGCCGGCCGGCACCTCGCGGCCGTCATCATCAGCAACCACGATATGCGCGCCGGTTACCGGGCGTCCGACCGAATTGATCTTGCTGACGGGCGAGCCGGGCGGAAACATCGTCGCGGGTGATGAAGTCTCAGTCGAACCATAGGCATTACAGAGATTAAGCTTCGGCAGCACCTCGGCGAGGCGCGTGATGGTCGCTTCGGGCATCGGCGCGCCGCCGAAGCCGGCGATGCGCCATGAAGACAGATCGTGACGATCGAAATCCGGCTGCAGCAGGCAGAGATTATACATCGCGGGCACCATTAGTGTGTAGGTCATGCGCTCGCGTGCCGCGACAGCGAGAAACTCCGGTGCCTTGAAGGTCGGCAGGATGACCGTCGTTCCGGCGACATTGATGGTCGCAAGGATCAATGCCACAAGCCCGGTGACATGCGATGCTGGCACCGCCAGCATGGTGACGTCACCGTCGTGCAGGCCATAGCCGTGCTGGAAGTTCAGCAGCGAATGGATGATGCTTGCATGGGTAAGCATCGCGCCTTTCGGGTTGCCAGTGGTGCCCGACGTATAGAGCAGAAACGCGGTGTCTTCCTGATGGAGTTCGGGAAGCGCAGCGGCAGGCGCATCTTTCGTCAGCTCCGCAAAGGATGGCGCACGCCCGCTGCCGACCACCCAGAGCTTGCGTAATTCGGTGCGTTGCTCGGGCAGGTTCACCTCGCAGTCGCTGTCATAGACCAGCGCCGAGGCCCGGCACTGCTGCAGCACATAGTCGATCTCCGGCATGCGTTGCCGGGTGTTGAGCGGCACGACGATCATCCCCGCGCGGACGGCGCCGAGCGCGCAGAAGATGAACTCCAGGCAGTTGCCGAGCAGCACCGCGATGCGCTCGCCCCTCTTGAAGCCGCAGGCGATCAGATTGTGGGCGACATTCTCCGCGACGCGGTCGAGCTCCGCATAGGCGACTCGTTCCTCGCCGAGCACCAGCGCGACGCCCTCCGGCTTTCGCGCGACAGCAGCGCGCAGCATGGCGTCGAGGGTCGGCGGACGATCGGAGAAACAGGTGACGACGCGGTCGCTGTAGAGAACTTCATGGCGGGTGGCCGGCGTTGAGGTTCCCGGCGGGATCTGTCCTTGCATGTCCGTCCCAGACGTTTTTTGCGCGCCGCAATCGGCACGCCCCGCCATTTGGCTGGCGATGATGACGTCAGGTTAATCAGCCATGCTGCGAATGCCAACCCGCCTCGCTGCATGGCTCGTAACGCGGGAGATGTGCGTCCGACGCTAGCGCGCTTCCACAGTCACGTGCTGCAATTCATGCACGGCCGCGAGGCGCTGCCGCACCGTCTCTGTGCTGGCTCCGCCGGCAAAGCCGACGATCGCGGCATGCGCACTGGGGCCGACGCGCCACACGTGGAGGTCGAAGATGCGGGCGTCGCCGGGGCGCTCGACCTCATCGCGGATTTCCTGTTCCAGATGCGGATCTGACGTGTCGAGCAACACGGCCGCCGTGTCGCACAGCAGATTCCACGCCCAGGCGGCGATGACGATGCCGCCGACGATGCCCATCACAGGATCGAGCCAAACCCAGTTCAGATAGCGGCCGGCTAGCAGCGCGGCGATGGCGAGCACCGAGGTCAGCGCATCGGCCAGCACATGCATGAAGGCGGAGCGCATGTTGTTGTCGTGATGATGCGCGCCGTGGTGATGGTCGTGGTCATGACCGTCGTGATGATGCCCGCCGCTCAGCAGAAACGCACTGGCGATATTCACGATCAAGCCGATGACGGCGATCACCGTGGCTTCGCCGAAAGCGACTGCGGATGGATTGAATAGCCGCTGCACGGATTCGACGGCGATGCCGAGGGCGATGACCGCCAGCACCAACGCAGAGGCAAAGCCGGCGAGATCGCCGACCTTGCCCGTGCCGAAAGTAAAGCGGCGGTTATGTGCGTTGCGGCGTGCATAGGCATAGGCACCCGCAGCAATGGCGAGCGCCACCGCATGGGTCGCCATGTGGAAGCCGTCAGCCAGCAGCGCCATCGAGTTGAAGACAGTGCCGGCAACGATCTCGCCGACCATCATCAGCGCCGTAAGGACGACCACCCACAGCGTGCGGCGGGTGTTCTCGTCGTGATTGTCGCCAAGAAACATGTGCTCGTGGGACAGGTGGTCGATGTCGTGGGTGCGCATACTGCCGGTCCTTATTTCGCGTACCGCCGGATAGCGGCGACGAGTTCTTCGGCGCCGGCCGCCCGGTCGTCGGCGCTGAGACCGGGATGGGCGACATGCTCGCGGACATGGTCCTCGATCAGTTCATCCATCAGCCCGCTCACGGAGCCGCGCACGCCTGCGACCTGATGCAGAATCGTGGCGCAGCCGGCGTCTTCGGTGATGGCCTTCTCGATGGCGGCCATTTGGCCGGCGAGCCGACGGACCCGGGCGAGCAGCTTGGTCTTGTTAGCGGTGAGATGCGACATAGGATAGTCCCCTACCCTATATTTCGTCCGAGCGAAAGTCCCCGCCCGGCGACAAGCCGGGCAGGGGAGTTTGCGGGAGGAGACGGAGAGGGATCGATCAGGCGGCCGCGGCCATCACGCGGGGATGGGCGACGTGTTCCTTGAGCACCAGGCCGGAAGCATCGACCTCGGCAAGCGAGACGTCGTAGCTCCAGAGATCGGCGAGATGCTGCAGCACCCGCTTGGCGTCGGCCTCATTCAGCAGGGCGCCATTGAGCACCGAATGCTTCAGCATCAGCCGGCGATCGCCGGCGAGGTCGACGTCCACCACTTCGATATTCGCATCAATCAGGCCGACGTCGTACTGACGCGCCAGCACACGTCGGACGCGGCGATAGCCACGCTCGTCATGGATGGCGTCGACGCGGATGCCTTCCGACACGGCCGGATCGTCATGCAGGTGGAACATCCGCATGTGGCGCATCAGTCGTGGGCTCAGGAACTGGCTGACGAAGCTCTCGTCGCGGTAATTCGCCCAGATATCGCGCAGGACCGCCATTGCATCGCCTTTGCCGGCGATATCGGGAAACCACGCGCGGTCTTCGTCGGTCGGATCGGTGACGATTTTTTCGATGTCCTGCATCATTGCGAAGCCGAGCGCATAGGGGTTGAAGCCCGAGAAGCGCCGGTCATCGTAATTCGGCTGGAACACGACATTGGTGTGCGACTGCAGGAATTCCAGGAAGTTGCCGTCCGAGATCTGTCCGGTCTGATGCAGTCGGCTCATGATGCGATAGTGCACGTAAGTGGCCGTGCCTTCGTTCATCACCTTGGTCTGACCTTGCGGATAGAAGTATTGCGAGATGTGCCGAACGATGCGGATGAGTTCGCGCTGCCAGATCTTCAGGCGCGGTGCGGATTTCTCCAGAAAGTACAGCAGGTTTTCCTGCGGCAGGCCGAGCAGAGCGCGTCGTCGCTCCGCGCTGAGCAGTGAGGCACTCTTTGTACGCCCCGTCGGCACCGTGCGCCACAGATCGTTGAACGAGGTTTCTTCGTGATTGCGGCGTTCTTTGGCGCGCTTTTCCTCGGCTCGCAAATCGAGTGATTTCTTACCGGGATAGCGATCGACGCCGTGCGACATTAACGCATGAGCGGCGTCGAGCGTCTGCTCCACCGCTGCGCGGCCATGCTTTTCCTCGCACTGCGCCACGTAGCCCTTGGCAAAATCGAGATAGTCGAGAATGCCGTCGGCGTCGGTCCACTGCTTGAACAAATAATTGTTCTTGAAGAAGTGATTATGGCCGAAAGCGGCGTGGGCAATCACCAGCGTCTGCATCGTCGCCGTGTTTTCCTCCATCAGGTAGGAAATGCATGGCGACGAGTTGATGACGATCTCATAGGCCAGGCCCATCAGGCCCTTGCGATAGGACGCTTCCTGATGGGCGAATTGTTTGCCGAACGACCAGTGCTTGTAATACAGCGGCATGCCTACGGACGAGTAGGCGTCCAGCATCTGTTCGGCAGTGATGACTTCGATCTGGTTCGGGTAGACGTTGAGGCCGAGCTCTTTTTCGGCGATCTCCTCGCAGGCATCGTGGATGCGCTGCAATGTGGCGAAGTCCCAGTCGGCACCTTCATAGAGACGGTCTGTCATGGAGCCACCCTCTCTTTGGCCTGGCGACGCTGAAACAGGTCGTGGAACACCGGAAAAATCTCACTGCGGTCGTTCACCTTGCGCATCGACAGCGGTGCACCTTCCGCGCGCAGCCGCTGATACAGCGTCCACAGTGAGGACTCCGACATTTCGAACGGGTGGCTGCCGCTCTCGCCCACTTCCAGATAGGCGAAGAACTGCGTCACCGGCAGGATCATGTCCTTGAGCAGGCGACCGGAGAGATCCCCGTCGGCATAGGAGTTGTCGCCGTCCGAGGCCTGTGCGGCATAGATATTCCAGTCGGCGGGGCGATAGCGTGACTGCACGATCTCATGCATGGCCTGCAGTGCGCTGGAAACCAGCGTGCCGCCCGACGCGGGGCCGTGGAAGAAGGTTTGCTCGTCGACTTCCTCGGCACGGTCGGTGTGACGGATGAAGACGATTTCGACCTTGCGATAGCGACGCGTCAGGAAGACATAGAGCAGCATGTAGAACCGCTTGGCGAGATCCTTCATGTGCTCGGACATCGAGCCGGAGACGTCCATCAGGCAGAACATCACCGCCTGCGCCACCGGCTTCGGCACGTTCTCGAAGCGGCGATAGCGGATGTCGATGGGGTCGATGAACGGAATCCGCCGCATCTTGGATTTCAGCCGCGTGATCTCTGCCAGCAATTCGGGGCGGCGCTCGTCATTGCAATGCTCCAGTTCAGCTTCCAACTGTGCAATGGCCTCGGGTCGCGGTCGCTGCAGTGCAACCCGTCGTGCCATGGCCAAGCGTACGGTGCGGCTGACCGAGATATTGGCAGGCGAACCGGACGTCGTATATCCGGCGCGGCGCAGGCCTTCGTTTTCGACTTCGGCCAGCTTGCGCTTGGAAAGATCCGGCAGTTCCAGGTCGTCGAGGAAAATGTCGACGAACTCCTCCCGGCTGAGCACAAACCGGAATGCATCCTCGCCGTCGCCTTCACCGGCATCGTTCGATCTGCCGCTCTTCGATTGCGGCCGTTGAAGGTAATCACCTTCCACAAATTTTACGTTGCCGGGCAACACCCGGTCGCGAATGCCGCCTTCGCGATAGAAGCGGGGCTCGTTCATCCCGTCGAGCGGGATGGACACTTCGCCGCCTTCCAGGACGTCTTTGATGTCGCGGTCCTGGGAGGCTTTCTTGACGGCTCCCTGAACCAGAGCTTTCGCGCGTCGCAAGAACCGCTGGCGGTTCTCAAGACTCTTGCTGCTCGGGTTCAGGCGTCTATCGACGATATGCATGGCCACGTTATGTTGGCTCCTTGCGTCAGCCGGCCTGTTTCACGCGCATGTACCATTCGACGAGACGGCGAACCTGGCGCTCGGTGTAGCCGCGAACGATCATCCGCGCGACGAAGTCGTCATGCTTTTTCTCGGTCTCGCCGTCCTTCTTCGATCCGAAGGAGATCACCGGAAGCAGATCTTCAACTTGAGAGAAGATGCGCTTTTCGATGACTTCCCTGATCTTCTCATAACTCGTCCAGGTCGGATTCTTTCCACCGTTCTGTGCTCGCGAGCGAAGCGAGAACTTCACGACTTCGTTGCGGAAGTCCTTGGGGTTGGCGATTCCGGCCGGTTTTTCGATCTTGCTCAGTTCCTGATTGAGCAATTCGCGATCGAGCAATTGTCCGGTGTCAGGATCCTTGAAGTCCTGATCCTCGATCCAGGCATCGGCATAGTCGACGTAGCGATCGAACAGGTTCTGGCCGTAGTCCGAATAGGATTCCAGATAGGCTTTCTGGATTTCGTGACCGATGAACTCCGCATAGCGCGGTACTAGCTCGGCCTTGATGAATTCGAGATAACGTTTTTCGACTTCATCAGGCATCTGCTCCCTGCGGATCGCTTGTTCCAGCGTATACATCAGGTGTACGGGATCCGCCCCAATCTCCGACGTGTCGTGATTGTAGGTTGCGGCCAGAACTTTGAACGCGAAGCGCGTCGAGGCACCGTCCATGCCTTCGTCAACACCGGCGGCGTCCTTGTATTCCTGAACGCTGCGGGCCTTCGGATCCGACTCTTTCAGGCTTTCACCGTCATAGACCCGCATCTTGGCGAAGGTGGTCGAGTTTTCGTGCTTGCGCAGCCGCGACATCACGGAAAAGCGCGCCAGGGTTTCCAATGTCGCCGGTGCGCAAGGTGCGGTGGCGAGTTCGGAGCCCTGAATGAGCTTCTCGTAGATCTTCTGTTCTTCAGTGACGCGCAGGCAGTACGGCACCTTGATGACGCAGATACGATCGATGAAGGCTTCGTTGTTCTTGTTGGCCTTGAAGCTCTGCCACTCGGACTCGTTGGAGTGAGCGAGAATCACGCCGGTGAACGGAATTGCGCCGATGTTTTCGGTGCCGATATAGTTGCCTTCCTGCGTCGCCGTCAGCAGCGGATGCAGCATCTTGATTGGCGCCTTGAACATTTCGACGAATTCAAGCACGCCCTGATTGGCGCGGTTGAGGCCACCGGAATAGCTGTAAGCGTCGGGATCGTTTTGGGCGAAGATTTCGAGCTTGCGGATATCCACCTTGCCGACCAGCGAGGAGATGTCCTGGTTGTTCTCGTCACCGGGTTCGGTCTTGGCGATGGCGATCTGGCGCAATCGCGACGGCTGGATGCGGGCGACGCGGAATTGCGAGATGTCGCCGCCGAAAGCTTCGAGCCGCTTGTAGCACCACGGACTCATGAGACCCGTAAGCCGCCGGCGCGGAATGCCGTATTTCTCTTCGATCATCGGGCCGAGCGTGTCGGGATCGAACAGGCTGAGCGGGCTTTCATAAACCGGAGAGAGTTCGTCGCCGGCTTTCAGCACATAGATGGGATGGACTTCCATCAAGGCCTTGAGGCGCTCGGCAAGCGATGATTTGCCGCCGCCGACCGGGCCGAGCAGATAGAGAATCTGCTTGCGCTCTTCGAGACCCTGCGCCGCATGTCGGAAGAAGGCGACGATGCGTTCGATCGTATCTTCCATGCCGTGAAAGCCGGCAAAGGCTGGATAGCTACGGATGGTACGATTCAAAAAAATACGGCCAAGGCGTGGATCCTTGGCCGTGTCTATCATTTGAGGCTCGCCGATCGCCGCCAGTAGGCGTTCCGCCGCGTTCGCATATCGCATCGGGTCCCCTCTGCAGGATTCCAGATACTCGGACATCGACATGTCCGTCTCACTTCGGGCTTCGTAACTTCTAGCGAACGCATTGAACAGAGAATCGTTGTACATGATCCCTCTCTCCTTGCTGGTCGGCCGTCCTGTTGGTCGCGATGCTCCTAAGGTGGTAACGGAACGCGTCTTTCCGATCGCGACTCAACATCAGCACTATAGCCTTCAGGACACATCCAGGTCCGAAATCGCGCAATGCGATCTGAGTGCATCGCGCGACTCATATTCAGGCACTTGCTTATAAGTTAGGCGAGTTTTGCCATGTCTCAAGGGCTAACAAAGCGATTGTGCACGCCTGTGACTCGAACGCCACAAAGTTGCCGTATGTGGGAAGCTTTCGGAATCATGTACCGACGGCGCAGTTTGGATGAGTCGAAACGCGCACAAGAATGCTGGTGAGCGGAGGTTGCGCTCAGTTCCGATCGCTGGGCAGGACAGGCAGCGGAGTCACCTCGATACCTTCATCGATCAGCGACCGTGCTTCATCCGGCGTCGCTTCGCCGTAGATCGGACGATGTTCGATGTCGCCATAATGCATCTTGCGAGCTTCGGTCGGGAAGCTTTCACCGACATTGTCCGCGTTTTTGGTAACGTGATCGCGCAGTTCTTTCAGCTTGGCGCGCAGTTCGGCTTCCTGCGGCGCCATCATCAGCGGGGCTGTGGTCTCGGAACCGGCGTCAGGGGCGGGTGCCGGGCGATTCTTGCTCTTGCCCACGATACGCGGGGCCATAATGGCCTTTTCGACCTTCACCGATCCGCAATTCGGGCAATTCACCAGCTTGCGCTTCACCTGGGAGTCATAGGCGCCGGAACTCTGGAACCAGCTTTCGAAAGCATGGCCCTTCTCGCAGCGCAGGTCGTAACGGATCATGTCGCTTGCCGGACAAGGTGCAGATAGTCTGGGCCCGATTTGGGATCGCTGACGCTGAAACGACGGCCGTGCTGCAGGGACGGTACGGTCTTGCGCGCTTCCGTCACCTTCGCAGGATCGATCTTGGCCAGAATGAAGCCCGGCTCGACGCCCGTCGCTTCGGCCAGAACCACGCCCCATGGGTCGATAATCAGCGAGTGTCCATATGTCGCACGCTTGTTCTCATGCACGCCGCCCTGGGCTGCCGCAAAGACGAAGCAGCCAGTCTCGATGGCGCGGGCGCGCAGCAGCGTGTGCCAATGAGCTTCGCCGGTCTTCTGGGTGAACGCCGAGGGCACGGTGAGGAAAGACGCGCCGCTTTCGGCCAATGCGCGATAAAGCGCCGGGAAGCGGACGTCGTAGCAGATGGTCAGACCGATGCGGCCCCAGGGGAGATCCGAGATGACGGCGGTCTCGCCCGGCTGATAATTCGCGGATTCGCGATAGCTCTCGCCGTTCGGCAGGTCGATGTCGAACATGTGGATCTTGTCGTAGCTCGCCAGGACATTGCCGTCCGGTCCGATCAGGAACGAGCGATTGGCGGCGCGTTCGGGGTTGGCCAGCACGGCCAGCGATCCGATATGCAGGTAGATCTTCAGCTCCGCGGCGAGCGCGCGATAAGCCTTCAGCGAGAGGTCGTCTTCTTCCGGGCGCAGATGTTCGAACAGCGCTGTGCGGTTGAGCTGCATCATGTTGCTCACTTCCGGCGTGAGCACATAGTCAGCGCCGGCGAGCACGGCTTCGCGGATCAGATGGCGGCCCTGTTCGAGGCTCGGCTCCGGCAGCAGGCCGGTGCGCATCTGCACCATTGCGGCGGTGAAGGTCTGGGGCTCGGACGTCGGAGATGTCTGGCTCATGAGGTGGCCTTCTCGCCTGCGATCATGGCGTCAAATTTGCCTTCGCGGTCCAATGCATAGAGATCGTCACAGCCGCCGATAAGGGTGCCATCGATGAAGATCTGCGGGAAGGTGGCGCCGGGATAGGTACGGTCGAACATTTCCTGGCGCAGCTTCGGATCGGTCGCGGTGTCGAAATGGGTGAATGCAGCTTTCTTGCGCTGGAGCAGCGAGATCGCGGCGCTGCAATAGCCGCAGCCGGGGCGGGTGTAGATTTCAATCGCGGCGGCCATCGTGTGCTCCGGTTCGCAGGGAAATGTCTGATTATATGGGGACCTTGTGGGCCTCCACAACCCGCGCAAAGACCAGCACATCGACCTGGGCCGCCTTGGCGCGCAGCAGCGCCCGTGCGCAGGCGTCGGTCGTGGCACCCGAGGTCAGCACGTCGTCGACCAGAATGACGCGGCGCCCCTGGATTTCAGCCCGGCGTTCAGGCGGGACCTTGAAGGCGCCCTGGACATTGCTGGCGCGCTCGGTGCGCGACAGGCCGATCTGGTGCTCGGTCGGGCGTATGCGCCGCAAGGCGTCGCGGGATATTGCAACGCCGCTCTGCCGGCCGATTGCCCGGGCCAGCGCGCCGGACTGGTTGAAGCGCCGGCTGAAGCCGCGCCGCCAATGCAGCGGCACCGGCACCAGAATATCGGCATCCGCGAGCAATTCCTTCCCCGCTCGCGCCATCCAGCGACCCATGGTTGGCGCGAGGTCTGTCCGGTCATGATATTTCAACTGACGCACCAGCGCGCGGGCGACATCATCGTAGCGCACAGCTGCGCGGGCGCGCTGATAGGCCGGCGGATCAGCAATCGCCTGCATCGACAGGATGCCCGGGCCGGGATCGTAGACGAAGGGGATGCCGAGCCGGCTGCAGAAGGGCGGCGCGATGAAGGAGAGCTGGCCCCAGCAGGCTGCGCAGACGCCTTCGCCGGCGACGGGTTCCCGGCAGGCGACGCAGAGCGTCGGCAGCGCGATGTCGAGCGCAAGGCGGGCGGTTTGCGTCCATGCAGACCGGCAAAGCTTCAGCGCGCCGCGCAATTGCGCGGGTAGGGACCGTGACACTGTCGCCTCTGCGTCCATAGGTTGAAGGCTAGAGCTCTCCTGAGTTGATCTCAAGCGCGATTGCCAGATCCCCGGTCTTCGGCGTACCAAGCCGCATGGCTCAGACCCCGAATGCCGCACCTATTCTGTTCGACCGCGCTCTGCTGCGGGCACGGCAGGCTCGTGCGTCGCGGCTGGGCGCCGAGAATTTCCTGCTGGACCGTGTCATCGCCGACATGGATGAGCGATTGCAGGCGGTGCTGCGCCAGTTCGACAATGCGGCTGACGTCGCGACGCCGGGTAACCGTCTGCATGACGTCGTGGCCGGGCGTGTCGGCCATCTCACACATGCCGACGTGCCCGATGTCGAAAGCGATGGTCTCAATCTCGCGCCGGCGTCGCTCGATCTCGTCATTTCCGCGCTCGGGCTGCACTTCGTTAACGATCTGCCAGGCGTCATGGCGCAGATCCGCCGCGCGCTGAAGCCTGACGGTCTGCTGCTGGCCGCAATGCTCGGCGGCGACACGCTGACCGAGCTGCGGCAGTCCTTCGCCGCGGCGGAAGCCGAACGCGAAGGCGGCATCTCGCCGCGCGTCGCACCAATGGCCGATCTGCGCGATGTCGGCGCCTTGCTGCAGCGCGCGGGATTTGCGCTGCCGGTGACCGATGTGGATCGCGTCGTGGTGCGCTACGACAGTGCCTTCGGTCTGATGCAGGATCTGCGCAGGATGGGCGCGACCAATGTGCTGGTCGAGCGCCGCCGGGCGCCGCTGCGCCGCGCGACGCTGCTGCGTATGGCGCAGATCTACAGTGAACGCTTTGCCGATCCCGACGGCCGCATCCGCGCGACCTTCGACGTCATCTGGCTATCCGGCTGGGCGCCGCATGAGAGCCAGCAGAAGCCGCTGAAGCCGGGCTCGGCGAAAGCAAGTCTCGCCGACGCGGTGAAGGGGCTGAAGCCCTAGAGCAGATCGATCAGATGCGGGATCAGCGGGATATCCGCGGCCGGCATCGGATAGTCGCGCAGCCTGTTGGGGCGCACCCAGGCAAGATTCTGGCCTTCCCTGGAGATCGCGAGGCCTTCCCAGCGCCGGCAGATATAGAGCGGCATCAACAGGTGGAAGTCCTCATAGGCGTGGCTGGCGAAGGTCAGTGGCGCGAGGCAGGCTTCCTTCACCGTGATCCCGAGCTCCTCGTCGAGCTCGCGGATCAGCGCCGCTTCCGGCCGTTCGCCGGGCTCCAGCTTGCCGCCGGGAAATTCCCACAGGCCGGCCAGCGCCTTGCCTTCCGGCCGCTGTGCGATCAGCACGCGGCCGTCGGGATCAATCAATGCGCAGGCGACGACGAGGACGAGTTTCATAGGGTTATTACGCGGTTGTTGGTTGTCTGGGACATGTGTGGGGCACAGGGAACGATCGCATCGCCAGCTTTTCCGGGCGCGCTCTCATTGTTCGGTATGAGAGTTTTGGTTGCAGCATCGTTCGGGATTACCTGAATGTCGACATGGGTCGTGAGCTGCACGCGCGGCAGTTCGATGATGTAGTCGACCGTGTCCGCTCCCGAATAGTCGCTGCTGGGCATGTAAACCAGTTGCAGTGCGCGCATGCGTTTCCCGACACAGGTCTGGTCGTCCCCGGTCACATTCTTTTGTGGGGTGACCATGATCGTCCGTCCGCACAGACTGCCATGCGACGGAGGTTTGGCGATAGTGAGCTTGGGCAGCACCGGCTCACATTTCGCGTTCCATCGCACCGCGAAGCCAAGGCCGACCTCCTGACCGGCCTTGACGCTGCGGGTGAGCGTGCGTGTCCTGCTCGATGACTGATCCTGCGCTTCGGCGGTGCCGATTGGCATTGCGACGGCACAGGCAAGGATCAGACCCCCTGTCGTGCCGGCCATCGCACATATCTTCATCGACGTCGTCCGCAGGCGCAGTAGCAAGCTAAGACCGATAGTCGCCGTTGATGGCGACATATTCCTTGGTGAGGTCGCAGGTCAGCACGCGGTCGCGGCCCTTGCCGAGGCCGAGGGTGACCTTGATCTGCACTTTGGGGTTCTTCATCGCGTTGGACACTTCGGTCTCGTCATAGGACGGGTCGCGTGCGCCCAGTTTGGCGACACGGATGCCATTGAACGCAATCGAGAGCTTGTCGCGGTTGGCGGGCTCGCCGGCCTTGCCGACAGCCATCACCACGCGGCCCCAATTGGCGTCTTCGCCGGCAATCGCCGTTTTCACCAGCGGCGAATTGGCGATCGACATGGCGATCTTGCGCGCCGAGGCCTTGGTCGTCGCGCCTTCGACGACGACTTCCACCAGCTTGCGCGCGCCTTCGCCATCGCGTGCGACCTGTTCGGCGAGGTCATTGAGAATGACGTTCAGGGCCTTCACGAAAGGCTTCAGCCTGATGTCGCTGGCCTTGGTGATCTTCGGCGCGCCCTGTGCGGCTGCTGCGCCGGTGGCGAACATCAGCAGCGTGTCCGAGGTCGAGGTGTCGCCGTCGATGGTCACGGCATTGAACGAATCTTCCACGCCGGCCTTCAGGAGTGCCTGCAATGCGGGCGCGCTGATCGGTGCATCCGTGAAGATGAAGGACAGCATCGTCGCCATGTCCGGCGCGATCATGCCCGCGCCCTTGGCCATGCCGTTGATGGTGACCTTGGCCTTGCCGAGTTTCACCGTGGCCGTCGCGACCTTCGGGAAGGTGTCGGTGGTCATGATCGCCTTGGCGGCATCCATCCAGCCGTCCGGTCCGGCGCTTTCAGCGAGTGTGGCGAGCACACCGTTGAACTTTGTGGCGTCGAGCGGCTCGCCGATCACGCCGGTCGAGGCCAGGAAGATCTCGTTCGGCTTGCAGCCGACGGCCTTGGATGCGATGTCGCCGGTGAGTTTGGTCGAGGCCTTGCCGGTCTTGCCGGTGAAGGCATTGGCATTGCCGGAATTGACCACCAGCGCCTGCGCTTTGCCGTTTTTCAGCACCGCGCGGCACCACTCCACGGGAGCCGACGGGCACTTCGACTTGGTGAACACGCCGGCTGCCGTCGTGCCCTTGTCCATCACCGCGAGCAGCACGTCGGTGCGGCCCTTGTAGCGGATGCCGGCGGCGGCGGTGGCGAGGCGCACGCCTGCAATGGCGGGCATCTCGGGAACGTCGGTCGGGGCGAGGGGGGAGACGGGGGACGGCTTGGCCATGAGTGCTTTCAGCTTTCGTAAAAAGATGAAGCGCTCTGTATCACCTCTGCCACCGTGGTGGGAGAGGGCTTCATGGAGAAGGGAGCAATGTCATGGCTCCGTCATGCGCACCCGTCCGGTCGCGCATGATCCTGTCCGAAAACCAGGACTAGCCGGGGCCGAATTTGAACTTGCCGTCGTCTTCGAGGAACGGGCCGCTGCGCATATAGAGCTGGCCGTTCTCGCCGATAAAGAAGAGCGTGTTCTTCGGCACTTTCTTGGCGCCCTTCAGCAGGAATTTGGCATTGTTGGTGCCCATCTTGTACGCGAAGGTCTTGCCTGACGCGTCGTAGCCATAGCCCATGTCGGGCGAGAGCACCCAGGGCGTCGGCGCCTGAGCCAGAGCAGGGCCGGCAAGGGCCGATGTCATCAGTGCGGCGGCGCACAGCATCGTAAAGGCTCGAGCGGTCATCCCAAATTCTCCGAAACGTGTTTTTGAAAGTACATCGCGGCTGCGCGGTTGTCTTGAACAAATCACGAACGGTGACAGGCCGTCAATACGACATGCGGTCGCGACAGAGTTTGTTATTTCGCAAGCGCGGTCTGGCGACTATCTTTCGCTTTCGGGCTAAGCCGGTCCACGATGAATGCGGCGATGGGGATGATTCGACAATGCGAGCGATCGTGAAAAGTCTTTTGGTTGTTGGCGCGGTGGTATTGGCGCCCGGTCTTGCTGCGGCAGATGATTTCAAGCTCAGCAACAACCAGCGCATCTCCTGCGGGCGTGGGCTTGCCGCAGGCAAGCTGAGTACGGCGACCTGCCGCTCTTATGCCTATCTGTTCAATGCGAAGACCTCGGAATATTTCCGTTGCTCGGTGTCGCTATCGATGACGCGTGATGCCAAGGAAGTCATCAACGTCCAGAGCGACGGCGCCTGCGTGAAGAAGCCGCGCGTGTTCGACACCGACTCCAGCTATTCCTTCGATGCCACGGAGACCGAGCCGCCGAACACCAATTCGTTCTTCGGCAATGGTGGTTTTGCCATGTGGGTCAGCGACAACACCCAGCAGAAAATTCGTGGCTGTGTCACGATTCCATCGGGCCTCGGCTCGGACGTGTCGCGCTGTATCGATATGAAGTTCGAGTAGGCGGCTTTCTTATCCTTCCCCCTTGCGGGGAGGGTGGCCGGCCGAAGGCCGGTCGGGTGGGGGTGCCACAAACGCCATCGCCTGTGGCACCCCCACCCCGGCCTATCGGCCGACCCTCCCCACTGCGCATTGCTACGCAATGCTTGAGGGAGGGATGCCTCTAACGCCTGCGCGTCGTTGCTGATGTGAATGTCAAACAGCTTCAGACATGCGTCATCGCCCCCATTGTTAGCGGCGCGGGGGCGCCGTCGTTGCTTGCATTCCCGCCCTCTTGTGAGAGGGCGTGCGGAACGCCGGGTGCCCGATGCACCCTTGGGCCTGATGCGAATGCGGTCTTCCGCAATTGAGAGTGCATCAGGACTTTCGGAGGCGCCGAGCAAGTGCCCAGCGTTCCGCCTGCGGTGTTTTTTCGGTTGCTTGCACTTTGCCTCGACGAACGCTCCGATCGCGAATTAAAGTCCCAAGGCGATGGGAAGGGAGCCTCAAGCGAGTAAGCCGAACGCGTTTTGACTTGGTCGTCCGTCACACTGTTCAGGGGTCATTCCATCCGAAGGTCGGCCGTCTCCTTGCCAGTGGCAGTGCTGGCGCAGATCCGTCCTGCCCGAAGACAGACGTCCCCCGTGAACCGCGTAACGCCGCATCTCCGGCGTCCACCGCATCCTGCCCGGCGAACGTGACGATCGCGATCGCCCCTCTCGGTGGGGCAGGACGAAGGGAATATAAACCTGATAGGGATGGTGTCAACGGGAGATAGGAAAAAATGTTTGGATGCGTTCCCTCCACTGTCATTCCGGGGCGCGCCCTTGCGCGAGCCAGGAATCCATAACCACGATCGAGCTTATGGATTCCGGGCCTGCGCCCCAGCCGGCTGCGCCGGCCGGGCGCATCCCGGAATGACAATTGAGGACTCAGCGCGTCCGGGCTTACGCACGCCCTCAGGCAAACCAATTGGTTTGCCGGGGAATGACGAGTGTGGAATAGGCGCCAACCGCACTCCCAAAACAAAAGGGCACACGCGGATGCGCATGCCCTTCGATCTATTCACGCTTAACGAAGCAAGACAGGCAGGCGCGTCTAACGCCCTGCCAACCCTGCGCTGCCCTTACTCCGGCTTGATGCCGGCGAACTGGGCGACCTTGCCCCACTTCTCGATTTCCGACTGCACATAGGCATCCATGTCGGCCGGCGAACCGCCGGTCGGATCGGCGCCGAGCTTGATCAGGCGGGCAGTACCATCGGCCGACTTGATGAACTTGTCGGTCGAGGCATTGAGCTTGGCGATGATCTCCTTCGGCGTCTTCGCCGGGGCTGCGATGGTGAACCAGGAGGCGGCGTCGTAGCCGTCCACGCCGGATTCCGCGATGGTCGGAATGTCCTTCATCGGCTCCCAGCGCTTGCTGGTGGAGACGGCGAGTGCGCGGATCTGGTTGCTCTCCGCGAAAGGCTGCGCGGCGGGCAGGTTGTCGATCATCACATGGACGCGGCCGCCGATCAGGTCGGTGAGCGCGGGGGCGCTGCCCTTGTAGGGCACGTGGGTCAGCTTCACGCCGGTCATCGACTTGAACAGTTCGGTTGACAGATGCGCGGTCGAACCGAGGCCCGGCGTGCCGTAGAAATATTCGTCCGGCTTGGCCTTGGCGAGTTCGATGAACTCCTTGACGCTCTTGGCAGGCAGCGAATTGGTCACCGAGAACAGGTTCGGCACCTTGGCGATCACGATCACCGAGGCCAGATCCTTCACCGGATCATAGGTCATGTTCTTGAACACGAACTTGTTGATGGCGTGGGTGCCGGGCGTGCCGACCAGGAAGGTGTAGCCGTCGCCTTCGGCCTTGGCGACGAAATCAGCGGCGATGTTGCCACCGGCGCCGGCCTTGTTCTCGACGATGAACTGCTGGCCCATCTCTTCGGACATCTTCTGCGCGACGACGCGCGCCAGAATGTCGGTGGTGCCGCCGGCCGCGAACGGAACGATGAACTTCACCGGCTTGGTGGGCCACTCTGCGGCGCTGGCGCGGCGCGACAGGATCGGCAGGGTGCCGAGGGCAGCCGCGCCGCCGAGGATCACGGAGCGGCGGGACGGGAAGCGGATCGATGATGACATCTCGAAGAGTCCTTTTGCATGTCGGACAGGCCGCGCGGCTGCGACGCGCGATCTGATTGAGGGTGTTTAAGACAATGACGGGAGGCCGGGATCAAGTGGGAACCGGCACGGCTGGTACAACGAACCCGAAGACGGTCCGCTCCTGCGACTCATCTGCGCAACCGGCAGGTCTTTCCAGCTTCTCCCGATCAGGCGTTTCCATGGACAACACGCATGGGAACGTACTGGGGTGGATGGTACTATGCTGCACTGCGAGTTGCTACCGCAATGCAATACCATCCTTAAGCATTTGGTACTAACGGCTGATGACGTGCGTCGGAAGGTCGCGTCTCCGGCATGGCCACGATGAACAGGATGAGGCCGATCCCCGCCAAGGCGGCAAGCGCCAGGAATGCCGCGCTGTAGCCGGCCTTCACAACGATCACGCCGGCTATGGCCGTGCTGAGAGCGCCGCCCAATCCTGCGGCGGTGGCGATTGCGCCCTGGCTGATATTGAAGTGGCCGGTGCCGTAAGTGAGGTCCGCGACCACGAGCGGAAAGATCGCACCGAAGATTCCGGCGCCGATGCCATCGAGGGTCTGCACGCCGACCAGCCAATAGGGATTATCGGAGAGCGGATACAGGGCGCCGCGCAGCGCCAGCACGGCAAGCGCGCAGGCGAAGATCGGCTTGCGGCCCCAGACATCGGCCTTGCGGCCGACCAGCATGGCGACCGGCACCATCACCAATTGTGCCGCGACGATGCAGACCGACATCAGCGTGGTGCCGAGCTCGTTGTTCACCAGTGCGAGTTTCTGGCCGACCAGCGGCAGCATCGCCGCATTGGAGAAATGAAACAGCACGGTGGCGGCGGCAAATATCAGGAGCGGCTTGCAGGTCAGCAGCACCTGAAAGCCGGAAGGCCGGTCGGCGGCATCGTGATCGTGCGTTTCGTCGAGATCGCCGAGGCCGCGGGCCATCTGATGATCGATGGCATCAGCGGGGATCGCCAGCGTCGCGAGGATGCTCGCCACAGCCATCGCGGCCATCAGCCAGAACACGACGATCGGCCCGAAGGCATAGGCGAAGATGCCGGCCAGCGTGGCTGCCGTCGCGTTGCCGGCATGGTTGAACGCCTCGTTGCGGCCGATCCGGCGGGCAAAGGCTTTGGGGCCGACAATGCCAAGTGTGATCGCCGCCAGTGCCGGCGCGAAGACGGCCGCGGCGACACCGGTCAGTGCCTGTGTCGTGGCGACGAAGACGAAGCCCGGATACAGCGGCAGCGCGATCGAGCCGAGCGTTACGATGACGGCGGCAAGAATGACGATGGCGCGCTTGGCCTTGGTCTTGTCGATCAGGGCGCCGGCAGGGGTCTGCGCGACGATACCAGCGAGGGCGGCGACCGACATCACGATGCCGATGGAGGCCTCATCCCATTTCTGGACCGTGAGGAGATAGATCGCGAGATAGGGCCCGAGCCCGTCGCGGACATCGGCAAGAAAGAAGTTCAGCGCGTCGAGCGGATGCTTGATCCTGTTGGCGTCGTCGTGCACGCGTGGTCCTCACGGCACGGCAGTGCCCGGCAGGCAACGGCGCGAAGGCACGCCGGTTCCGCGGTAAAATCCGCGGCCCCCGACCGACCGGCTCATTGAAAAGTAGGCCGTTACGCGATACATAACACCATGATCAAGACCTTCGCAGACAGGCAGACGGCCGACATCTTTGCCGGGAGGCCGATCAAGAAAGGCTTCCCGAACGCCATCATCGATGTGGCGCGGCGCAAGCTGGATATGATCGACAGTGCGCCGACCCTCGAAAGTCTGAAGGTGCCGCCGAGCAACAAGTTGCATCCGCTCAGAGGCGATCGAAAGGGCCAGCAGGCCATATGGATCAACAGCCAATGGCGCGTTTGCTTCGTTTGGCGCGATGGTGACGCTTACGATGTCGAAATTACTGACTACCACTAGGAGATAGCATGAGTATTCCACGCGAGAAGATTCAGATGCAGCGTCTCCCGACTGCGCCGGGAGAGATGTTGCTCAAGGAATTCATGCTCCCCAACGATCTCTCGGCACGTGCGCTCGCGCGCGATCTGGGCGTGCCGCCAAACCGCATCACAGGGATCATCAATGGCAAGCGCGCCATGACGGCCGAAACCGCGGTGTTGCTTGAGAAGCGCCTGGGCATGCCCGGTGAGTTCTGGATGAACCTGCAATCGAGCTATGACCTCGCCGTGGCGCGGCAAAAGCCTTCCGAGGCAGCTTAGTGCACAGCGCGGACTAAACCTGTGACATCATGAAGAAGGCCGCGACACCTGAGTGCGCGGCCTTAAGTCTGGTCTTGTGGCGGGCTGGTCTTACTTCCCGATGCCCTTTTCCTTGAAGTATTTCAGCGCGCCCGGATGGAACGGCACCGGCGAGCGCTCCTGCACCTGGTTGTCGAGCGAGAAGCTCTCGGCCTCCTTGTGCACGGCGACGATGTCGGCTTTCTTCTCCACCAGCGTCTTGACGATGTTGTAGGCGTCGTCATCGCTCATCTTGTTGCCGGTCACGATGATGTTCCAGACTTCGGTATTGGCGTTGTCCTTGTCCATGCCGGGATAGATGCTCTTGCTGATGGTCGAGGGCGAGTACAGCTTGCCGTATTTCTCGTTCATCTTGGCGGCAAGGTCGGCGTGGTCGACGAACTTGATCTTCATGCCGGGTGTGGCGGCGAGATCGGTGACGGCGGCGGTAGGGACGCCGCCGACCCAGAAGAAGGCGTCGATCTTGCGGTCCTTGATGGCGTTGACGGACTCAGCCACGCCGAGACGCTCGCGCTTCATGTCCTTGTCCTTGTCGAGACCGGCGGCTTCGATGACGCGGAACGCCATCACTTCGGTGGCACCGCCCGGCGAGCCTGTGGAGACGCGCTTGCCCTTGAGATCCGACATCTTCTCGATGCCGGCGCCCTCGATGGTCACGATATGCATGCGGTTCGGATAGACCACCAGCAAGGTCTGCAGCGGCACCTTGCCGCTCTTGAACTTGTCCTGGCCGTTCAGTGCGTCGAGCGCGGCGTCGGCCATGCTGAAGCCGAGTTCGCTCTGGCCCGAGGCAATCAGCTTGAGGTTATCGACCGAACCACCGGTGACTTCCGCGGTGGCCTGGGTGTTCGGGAGTGCCTTCGACAGCACATTGGCGATGGCGCCGCCGAGCGGATAATACACGCCGCCAGTGCCGCCGGTGCCGATCGCCATGGTCTTCTGCTGCGCGATGGCCGCGCCTGCAAGGCCGGCAGTGGCGACCAGCGCCGCGGCAATCGATGTCTTTCTGAAACGCTTGAACATGGTTGTCCTCTCCTCCAGTTTTCCTGTGATGTCGCGGTGACTATTTCACCGCGCCGACTTCCTTGAGATATTTCAGCGTGCCGGGGTGATAGGGCGCCGGTGATTGCGCTGGTGTCTGCGTGGCCAGATTGATGTTCTCCGCCTCTTTATGAACGGCGACGAGATCGGCCTTGTTCTCGAAGATCGTCTTGGTGATCGCATAGGCCGTCTCGTCCGACATCTTGTCGGTGGCCATGATCTGGTTCCAGGCGGCGAAACCACGGCTGTCGGTGGTCTGGCCCGGATAGCTGCCGGCCTTGATCACGCTGGGTGCGAAGATCTGGCCATATTTCTTCACGATCGGCTCTAACAGGTAATCGATATCGATCAGCTTGATGGTGACGCCCGGCGTCGCCGCGAGATCGACCACCGCGGCCGTCGGCACGCCGCCGCCCCAGAAAAAGGCATCGATCTTGCGGTCCTTGAGCGCGGATGCAGATTCCGCCACCGACAGACGTTCGCGCTTGACGTCCTTGTCCTTGTCGAGGCCCGCGGCTTCGAGCAGGCGGAAGGTCTGCGCCTCGGTGGCGCTGCCCGGCGCGCCGCCCGAGATGCGCTTGCCTTTAAGATCGGCGAATTTCTCGATGCCGGTGCCGGCGATGGTCACGACATGGACCGGGCTGGAATAGACGGCGACGATGGTGCGCAGCGGAACGGGCTTCTTGAATTTGTTCTCGCCCTTTACGGCGTCGGATGCGACGTCACCAGTCATGAAACCGAGATCGGCCTGGCCGGTCTCCAGGAGCTTGATGTTGTCGACGCTGCCGCCGGTGACTTCGCCGGTGGCCTGGGTATGCGGCAGTTTCTTCGACAACAGGTTCGCGAGACCGCCGCCGAGCGGATAGAAGATGCCGCCGGTCCCGCCGGTCGCAATGGCGATGGTCTTGTCTTCCGCAGAAGCGCCGATCGCCGCGCAGGCGATGCCGAGCAGTGCAAGGCTAAAAGCTGTCCATCTCATCGCGTCACTCCCTGAAGTCGGCGGCGCCGCTTATCTGCGGCGTCCGCGTCGTGCGATAACTTGACGTTATTCGTTTCTGTCGTTGGTCATGCCGGTGCCGGTTGCGTCCTCGTCCTTGCCTGCCACACCAGCACGCCGAGGCCGATGATGAGGCCGGGCACGAATGTGTAGCTGATGTCGCGACCGATGATCGATTCGATGATCGCCTCGATCAGGCTCGGGAACACCAGCAGTAACCCCGATAGCAGAAGCAGGCCGCGCTCGATCGGTGTATTTTGTCGCAGTGCCCAGTTCTGCGCGACGGCGGCGAGTGCCAGCAGTCCCAGCGTCGTCTTGAAGGTGATCTCGACGATGTCCACCCACGAGCCGCCCTTCGGAATGTTCAGCAGCAGGCCGACGCCTTGCGGATCGCAGACGAAGACGAATGGCACCAGGAAGGCCGGCAGTGTGTATTTCCACGACTGCAGCGTGGTCTTGTAGGGATCGCCGCCGGTGATTGCCGCCGCCGCAAAGGGCGACAGCGCGGTCGGCGGGGAGACTTCCGAGAGCACCGCGTAATAGAAGATGAACATGTGTGCGGCATAATCAGGCACGCCGAGCTTGATCAGCGCAGGTGCTGCGATCACCGCGCAGATGATGTAGGACGCGGTGACCGGCACCGCGAGGCCGATGATCCAGACGATCAGCGCCGTATAGATCGCCGTCAACAAGAGGCTGCCGCCCGCATAGGAAATCACGATCGACGAGAATTTCAGGCCGAGGCCGGTGAGCGTGACGACGCCGACCACGATGCCGGCGCAGGCGCAGGTGGTGGCGGCATTGAGCGCGCCGATCGAGCCATCGGCCAGCGCCTTCACCAGCTTCTTCGGTACCAGCGCGGTATCCTTGCGCAGGAAACTGAGCACGAAGGTCACGAGCGTGGCGTAGAACACCGACAGTGACGGCGAGTAGCCGATGATCATGAAGACGACGACGGCGAGCAGAGAGATGAAGTGGAACCCGTAACGCTTCATCATCACGCCGAGGCTGAGCTCAGGCCTGACATTGACATTGTGGGCGCCGAACCGCTTCGCGTCGATCTCCACCATGATCAGCAGCGACAGGTAGTAGAGACAGGTCGGGATGGTCGCCATCCAGATCACGTCGAGATAGCTGATCTTGAGGAATTCGGCGATCAGGAACGCGGCGGCGCCGAGCACCGGCGGCGACAGGATCGCGCCGAGCCCACCCGCGGCCAGCAAGCCGCCGGCAGCGTTCTTCTCGAAACCGGCCTTGGCCAGCATCGGGGCGGCGACGGTGCCGATCATCACCGTGGTAGCGACGCCGGAGCCGGAAGGCCCGCCGAGCAGGAACGAGGACAGCACCACGGTGCGGCCAGCGGCGTTCGACTTGTTCCCCATCAATGATAGCGAGAAATCGATGAAGAATTTGCCGGCGCCGGACATCGACAGGAAGGCGCCATAGATCGTGAACAATATGATCAGCGTGGCTGACACGTCCACCGCGACGCCGAAGATGCCCTCCAGGGTGATGAAGAGATGGCCGACGAGACGTGGCAGGTCATAGCCGCGATGGGTCCATGGCGCCGGCAGATGCGGACCGAGCATCGCATAGGCAATGAAGAAAACGGACACGACCGGCATGATCAGGCCCGTGGTACGGCGCGTCGCTTCCAGCAGCAGCACGATGAAGACGATACCGACGATGACGTCCATATGATCCGGCAGTGTGGCGCGGTCGGTGAAATCGTCGCCGCCCCACAGTGCATAGGCAATGGTGCCGATGGCGACGATGCCCGGCACGATGTCCCACCAGCGCACGCGATTGCGGAAGCGCGCTGCGACGGGGAATAGCAGGAAGCTGAGGATCAGCGTGAAGGCGACGTGGACATAGCGCAACTCCTGCGTCGGCACGATCGCGTAGGCGGCATAGAGATGAAACAGGCTCATCACCACGGCGATGCCGGTGGAGATCGTTCCGGCCCAGCCCAACAGGCGATTTGTTGCGCCTTCATCGGCTTCGATGAAGGCTTCAGCCTTTGCCAAAGCCTCGTCGGAGATGGCAACGGTGTCATCGCTCGTGTTTGATTTCTGGTCAGCCATGTTTCATCCCCCGGGATATTTCCCGCAGCCGGCTTTGCCGGCCTTATTATTCTGAGTGCGGCGCATTCATGCCGTTTTACCCGGCTGGCGCAAGGGCTTACCGGTGAAACTTTCGTCGCGGCAACGGCGTTCGCTATTGCGACGCCGTTGACCGCATGAGGGCTGCGGTTCACCTTCGCGGCCTGAACGACAGGAATAAAAAGAGCATGAGGAAGCGTCTGATAGCGGCCATGACGACTGTGGTCGTCATGTGCAGCGCAGCGGCACGCGCCGAGCAGTCGATCACGCTGCTGACCGGCAATACATCCGGGGTCTATTTGCCGCTCGGCGTCTCGATCGCGATGATCTATGCGGATATTCCCGGCGCGAAAGTTCAGGTGCAGACAACCGACGGTTCGGTCGAGAATCTCTCGCGGCTGCAGCAAGGCACCGGGCAGGTGGGTTTTGCGCTTGGCGATGCCCTGAAGGACGCCTGGGCCGGCAATGCCACGGCTGGCTTCGACGGCAAGCAGGACCGGCTGCGGGTGATCGGCGCGCTCTATCCGAATTACATCCAGATCGTTGCCACCAAGGAGAGCGGCATCAGGACGCTGAGCGATCTCAAGGGTAGAAGCCTCTCGGTCGGCGAGCGGAGATCGGGCACCGAGTTGAACGCCCGCGCCATTCTGGGTGCTGCGGGGCTGCGCTACGAGAATCTTGGCGAGATCAGGTATTTCTCCTTTGCCGAATCCACCACGATGATGATCGAGAAAAAGCTGGACGCGACGCTGCAGTCCGCCGGTCTCGGCGTCACGTCGATCAAGGAACTCAGCGAGGCCACGGATATCGTCATCGTGCCGGTGCCGCCGCCCCTGGTGAAAAAGATCGGCGCGCCGTTCAAGTCGGACAGGATTCCAGCTCGGACCTATGTCAGTCAGGATAAATCCGTGCCGACGGCATCGGTGATGAACTATCTGGTGACGAGCAGCGCGGTGTCCGACGACCTCGTCTATCAGATGACGAAGCGCCTGTTTGACGGTCTCGACGAACTCGCCATCGCGCACCGCGCTGGCCACGAGATCAGGTTGGCCAGCGCCGTGAGCAAAAGTCCCGTGCCGCTGCATCCCGGCGCGTTGCGCTACTATCGGGAGCGGGGCCTGATCAGGTAGAGTGGTCCGGCGGGCTTGCTGGGGCTTTCATGGGTCATTCGTTTCGGACGTTGGTTCTGTGCGCCGCTCTTGCGGCGCCATCGCTGCCCTATGCGGCTGTCCGGGCGCAGGGTGCGGCCGAGGCCGCTGCCACCTGCGCGAATGACGACACCTTGCCTCCCGAGCAGATGCTCGGCATCTGCGGCCTGGTGATCGGCTCGACGGCGGCATTGCCGGACCGCGTTCATGCCCTGATCGTGCGCGCAGGGCTGCAACTCAGGCTGGAACAGGTCGACCTCGCCGTTGCGGATGGCGATCTGGCGATTCAGCTCGATCCCCTCTCGGCCGCAGCGCTCGAAGCCCGCGGCAAGGCGCTTGCAGCCGGCAAGAAGTTCGACCGTGCACTTGATGATTTCGACCGCGCGATTAGGCTGCGGCCGAACGAGGCCCAATTATTTGCGAGCCGCGCCGCGACCTTCGCATCGATGCACGAAAATCGATTAGCCGTTCGCGATTACACCGAGGCAGTCCGCCTCGATCCCAATCGGGTGCAAAGTCTCGTTGAGCGGGCCGCCGCCTATGCCAGGCTCAAGCGCTTCGATCTGGTGATCGACGACCAGAGCGACATCATTCGCCTGGAGCCGACCGCGGACCATTACGATGCGCGCGGTCAGTCCTATGCGCGCAACAATGCCTATGGCCGCGCGATTGCGGATTTCGACGCGGCGATCCGGCTGGAGCCGAAGGCCAGCTACTTCGTGAATCGCGGAAACTCCTTCAGTCTCAGCGGCGCGTATGACCGTGCTATCACCGACTACACGACGGCGCTGCAGCTTCAGCCCGAGCTGGCGATGGCCTATAACAATCGTGGCGTCGCCTGGCGCGACAAGGGCGACCCTGCGCGGGCGCTGGCCGATTTCGACGCAGCCGTTCAGATCGATTCAACGCTGGATATCGCTTTGCGACATCGCAAGCAGCTTGAGAAATATCGGGTGGCGGCGCGCAAGCCGGCGATCGGATTGCATCCATCCGCCGATGCGAGCACGCGATAGACAATGACTTTTCGCAATTCATATGTTGGCAGTGTATTGCGCGTTATCGGCGTCCTGCTCGTATTATGTTGCGTGGCTCCCGACAGGGCATGGCCGGCGGTCAACGAGCCCGCAGCCACCGCGCCCGTCGATCCCGCACTGTGCGTTGCGGCTGTCGCCTCAGGCGATGACGAGAAGATTCTCGCAGTTTGCAGCACGCTGATCGACAACGAAAAGACCGAGCGGCCCGACCGGCTGAAAGCGCTGATCGCGCGCGCCGGCGCCTATATGCGTAAGGATCAGACCGATCGCGCTATCGCCGATTATGACGCGGCGCTGCGGCTCGATCCGACGCAGGCCGTTCTGTTCAATGCGCGCGGCGAACTCTGGCGCAAGAAGGGTGATCGGCCGCGCGCAGTCCGCGATTTCGGTGCGGCGATCAAGCTCGATCCGCAGCTCGACGTGGCGCGCGCCAATTACAAGGCGCTGGCGCAGGAGATCGAGCGGATCGGCGTGGAGATGTCGGTCAAGCCACAACCAAAGGCACCCTTGAAATAGCCTGTCATCCCGTGACAATGACGAGATAATGAACCCCGGCGGTAAAGCCGGGGCGGGAGAGACGCCATGACGACCAACGCATCCAGCCGCTATCACGACGTCCACGCGCAGTCGCTGTCCGATCCGGAAGGCTTCTGGGGCGAGGCGGCGAAGGCGATCGACTGGATTGCGCCAGCGAAGAAGGTGTTCGATCCGTCCATGGGGCTCTACGGCCGCTGGTTTGTCGGCGGCCTGCTCAATACCTGCTACAACGCGCTGGATCGCCATGTCGCCGGTGGCCGCGCCGATCAACTCGCGCTGATCCACGACTCGCCGCTGACGCGTGAGGTCCGGAAATTCACCTATGCGCAGCTGCTGCATGAGGTGCAGGTGCTCGGCGCCATCCTGCAGGACCTTGGCGTCGGCAAGGGCGATCGCGTCATCCTCTATATGCCGATGGTACCTGAGGCTGTGGTCGCCATGCTCGCCTGCGCGCGCATCGGCGCGGTGCATTCGGTGGTGTTCGGCGGCTTCGCGGCGAAGGAGCTCGCGACACGCATCGACGATGCGAGGCCGAAGCTGATCCTGTCGGCGAGCTGCGGGATCGAGCCCGGCCGCATCGTGCAATACAAGCCGCTGCTGGATGACGCGATCGCGCTCGCCAGCGCGAAGCCCGATGCCTGCATCATCCTGCAGCGCCCGCAGCATGGCTGCGATCTCGTGGCCGGCCGCGATCATGACTGGGCCGAATTGCGCAGCAAGGCGATGGCGGCGGAGAAGTCCGCGGATTGCGTGCCAGTGCTGGCGACCGATCCGCTCTATATCCTCTATACGTCCGGCACGACCGGTAAGCCGAAGGGCGTGGTGCGCGACAATGGCGGTCATGCCGTCGCGCTCGCCTGGTCGATGTGGAATCTCTATGGCGTGAAGCCGGGCGAAGTCTGGTGGTGCGGCTCCGACATCGGCTGGGTGGTCGGCCATAGCTATATCGTCTATGCGCCGCTGTTCCATGGCGCGACCTCGATCATGTATGAAGGCAAGCCGGTCGGCACGCCGGATGCCGGCGCGTTCTGGCGTGTCATCTCCGAACACAAGGCCGTTGCTTTCTTCACGGCGCCGACCGCCTTCCGTGCCATCCGCAAGGACGATCCGGACGGCAGCTTCATTCGCAAATATGATCTCTCGCAATTTCGCACGCTGTTTCTCGCCGGCGAGCGCGCCGATCCGCCGACGGTGGACTGGGCCGAGAAGCAGTTGACGGTGCCGGTGATCGATCACTGGTGGCAGACCGAGACCGGCTGGTGCATCGCTGGCAATCCGGTGGGCCTAGGACAACTGCCGGTGAAGCACGGCTCGCCGACGGTGCCGATGCCCGGCTACAAGATCGAGGTCGTCGATGAAGCGTCGAAGCCGCTGCCCGCGGGCACCATGGGCTCCATCGTGATCAAGCTGCCGATGCCGCCGGCCTGTCTGCCGACATTGTGGGAGCAGGACGAGCGCTGCAAGGAAGCCTATTTCAATGAATTTCCCGGCTACTACAAAACTTCCGATGCCGGTTATCTCGATGATGACGGCTATGTCTATGTGATGGGCCGCACCGACGACATCATCAATGTTGCCGGCCACAGGCTCTCCACCGGTGGCATGGAAGAGATTCTGGCCTCGCATCCTGACGTTGCCGAATGCGCCGTGCTGGGGATCAAGGATAGCATCAAGGGCGAGGTTCCCTGTGGCTTCCTGGTGCTGAAGGCCGGCGTGGAGAGGCCGGTTGCTGACATCGAGAAGGAAGTGGTCGCGCTGGTGCGCGAAAAGCTCGGCCCCGTCGCGGCGTTCAAGCTCGCCATCGCTGTCGGCCGGCTGCCGAAGACGCGTTCGGGCAAAATCCTGCGCGGCACCATCAAGAAGATCGCGGACGGCGACAGCTGGACCATGCCCGCGACCATCGAGGATCCGAAGTCGCTGGACGAAATCGGCGCGGCGTTGAAGGGCAGGGTCTAAGCAGACCTTACAAATCCCGCATTTCGCGCTAAACACTCTCACGTCATGCCCGGGCTTGACCCGGGCATCCATCTTCCTTTCAAACGGCAAAGCTGGATTGCCGGGTCAAGCCCGGCAATGACAGAGAAGATCAAGTAACGGAACCATGCATGCGACTGACCTCGACCTCTCTCATCGCGCTGACGCTGGCCGCGACGCTGCTCAGCGCCTGCGCGCGCCGCACCGACATTCCCATGTCGAGCCTCGGCGATGACGATGACGCGATCTGCCGCGCTAATGGTGTCGCTGTCGGTTCGCCGGAATATGCGGCCTGCCGCAAGGACCGCGACGTTCAGCGCAGCAATGCCATCAATCGCGCCGACCGCGCGCAGCGCAATCTCGGCGAGTACATGCTGAACAATCCAAGCCGGCCGTAACGCCGCGGATTGATATTCCGCAACACTGTGTCTCCCAAAGGCAACGACCGCGCAGCGAGACGCTGTGCGGTCGTTTGCTTTTGATTGAGATCAACGTGTGAGCGCCGCGGCGAGCGTCTTTCGGATCTGATCGGGTGAGATCGTTCACCCCGAACGAATCGAAAGACAGGGCGCTTGGCGATGAAGAGAATCTTGACGACCATGTCGTTGCTGATGGCAGCAACGGCGATGACCAGCATGGCGACAACGGCGGACGCCGCCGATCTTCCGGCGGCGACGCCGTACACCAAGGCGCCGGTGGTCGAGGCGTGGAATCCCTGGATGATCCGTCTGCGCGTGCTCGGCGTCATTCCGGAGAATGGTGGTACGGTTCACCAGGTGCCGGGCTCCAGCCTGAAGACCTCCGATCAGGTCGTTCCCGAACTCGACATCTCGTATTTCTTCACGCCGAACCTCGCAGCCGAACTGATCCTTGGTGTCACCAAGCACCACGTCACCGGTGACGGCGCGATCGCCGGCCTCGACGTCGGCAAGGCGTGGCTGCTGCCGCCGACGCTGACCTTCCAATATCACTTCACGCAGTTCGGCGCCTTCAAGCCCTATATCGGCGCTGGCGTGAACTACACCTGGTTCTTCAGCCAGAGTGCCAGCGGCGTGGGCGTGATCAACAGCCGTTTGAAAGACACCGCGGCGCCGGTGCTGCAGTTCGGCTTCGATTACATGATCGACAAGCATTGGGGCTGGAATGTCGATGTGAAAAAGATGTGGATGCGCCCGGATTGGGAAGGCACGCTGGCCAGCGGCGCGGCGATCACCGGTCAGGTCAAGCTCGACCCGTGGCTGGTCGGCACGGGTATCACCTACAAGTTCTGATCCCTGGTATTTCTTGCTTCCCCTCTCCCCTTGTGGGAGAGGGTGCCTGAGCGAAGCGAAGGCGGGAGAGGGGGCGTGTTTTGCACCACCCCCTCTCCCGTCTCGAACCCGCTTCGCGTGTTCGATCCACCATGGCGGACGAATTCGTCCGCCAGCTCCCGCCTTGCGCAGCTTCGCTGCGCGGGGAAAGGGGAAGACAGGCACCCCCGCAAAGGACGCATCATGGATATCAAGGTCAGGGATTCGAACGGCGCGCTGCTCGCCGAAGGCGATACCGTCACGCTGATCAAGGACCTCAAGCTGAAAGGCTCGTCCACCGTGCTCAAGCGCGGCACCGTGATCAAGAACATCCATCTCACCGACAACGAAGACGAGATCGAAGGCCGCACCGACAAGGTCAAGGGCCTGGTGCTGCGCACGGAATTTCTGAAGAAGGCGTGAGGATTACTTCTCACGCTTTCTGTCATCATATCGCTCTCGGAACGTCGAGAGCCGTGACAGGAACGCCAGCATCAGTCCGATGCCACAGATCGAGAACAGCATCGTGAAGATCTTGGCGATGGCCGTGGTCGGCGACAGCGTGGCGTCGCCAACCGTGGTCAGGGCCATCACACTGAAATAGGCGGCGTCGATCCATCGCCAGTGCTCGACAATGCGGAAGAAGATCGTGCCGCCGGTCATGGCGATGGCCAGCAGGAACAGGATCGCGCGAAATTCGGGATCGCGCAGGCCGCGGCGGAAGCCGGCCAGCAAGCGCATCAGACCAAGCCAGAGAGATGCCATCGTCGCCACTCCATGCGTTGCCGTCCATGCGCGATGTCGCAGGATTCGATGGCGTTTGGAAAGTGAAGATTATGCGTCGGGCGCGGCCATGAACCTTGCCTTACCTCTGCAGCACCAAGGAAGGCACCGCTCAGGCGGGATCCCTAACGCATAAGCGGAGTACATGATGGCGAACGAGTTCAGGTTCGAAGACTATCCCGATGCGATGACATTCAAGCCGGTGATGGACAAAGCCATAGCGGCCTTTGCCGCGGAGCAGGGCATCGAATTCTCGTCCGATTATACGGCGTTTCTGAAAGCGCATAACGGCTTCTATTTCGATCTCGACACAGCCAGCCCGCTGGCTGATGGCGTCGAGACATTCGATTCAATTCGCTATCTGCACGGCCTCGATACCGGCTTCGAATATAACGACATAGGGGTATTCTTGGCCAAAGCCGATCTCTGGGACCAAGCGTTTCGTGCGTTCTGCTATCCGGTGGCGGAAAGTCACGGCGGCGATCCGATCGTCGAAATCTACAAGGGTAAGGCGAAGGGCAAGATCTACTTCGTCGATCACGAGGTCATCCCGGACATCAGCGAACTGGCTGATGCAGGCGTGAACCTGGAGAATGCCGACGACGTCCTCGCTTACATGATCGACAGACAGGGCTGCTTCATCGAAGTCGCCACGTCGTTCTCGAATTTCATCGGCAAGCTGGTGGCATATGACGATGACGGCAGCATCAATGTCAGCATCCGTCGCCCGCTGGCGTAAGCGGGCGGCGCATCACCTGAAACAAAAACGCGGCGGGATGAACCGCCGCGTTTTCAATTCTGTCCTTGCCGCCGCGCATCTGCGCGCAGCGCAGCCGCTTATTCGTCGTCGTCCTGCTTCTTGCTGCCGCCGATGCCCTTCAGCTTGGCGAACACGGCGTCGACATTGAGGTCGCCGCTGCCGCTCTCGGCGGTCTCCAGCTCATCCTTGCGGGTGGTTTCCGAGGCCGGCAGTAGGGTCGCGCCGCCGTAAGCCTGGTCGGTCGGTTTTTCCTTGGCCGCGCGCTGCACCTCGAAATCGAGTTCGATCTGCGAGCACAGGCCGAGGGTCACCGGATCCATAGGGGTCAGGGTCGAAGCATTCCAGTGGGTGCGGTCGCGGATCGAGGCGATGGTGGTCTTGGTGGTGCCGACCAGCCGCATGATCTGGCTGTCTTTCAGCTCGGCATGGTTACGCACCAGCCACAGGATCGCGCTCGGGCGCTCATGACGGCGCGACACCGGGGTGTAGCGCGGGCCCTTCTTCTTGGCGGCTGGCGGCAGGATCACCTTGCTCTCTTCGAGCTTGAGCCGATAATTCTTGTCCTTCTCGCCCTTTTCGATCTCATCGCGGGTCAGCTGCCCGTTGGAAATCGGGTCCATGCCCTTGATGCCCTGGGCGGCGTCGCCGTCGGCAATGGCGCGGATCTCGAGCGGGTGCATCTTGGTGAAATCGGCGACCTGATCGAAGGTCAGCGCCGTATTGTCGACCAGCCACACGGCCGTCGCCTTTGGCATCAGCGGGGCATTGCTCATGGCACATCTCCTTTGCGCTTCGCCCACCTCTTTCGGAGGCGAAGCCGTCTGGTCATCGGTGATGACGGGAATTAAGGCTCTATATAATCTGTCAGAGGGCAACCGCGCAATGCCCGGCAGTTCGGCCTTGACAGCGCCGCAAACCGGCCCCAAGTCCTTATTCAGACAAGCTCTTTGGCTGAATTTTGCCAATCTGACCCATCGCACCTGCCATTTTGGTGCCCAGGCCCCTGGATCGCCCCGATATGACGACCAAACCGTCCCTGAAAATCGTTCTTTGTTCGCCGCGTGGCTTCTGCGCAGGCGTCGTCCGGGCGATCGATACGGTCGAACGCGCACTCGCCATCCATGGCGCGCCGGTCTATGTCCGGCATGAGATCGTCCATAACAAGTATGTGGTGGACAGTCTGAAGACCAAGGGCGCGATTTTCGTCGAGGAACTCGCCGAAATCCCGGACAACACCTCCGCGCCGGTAGTATTTTCCGCCCATGGCGTGCCGAAATCGGTTCCTGAAGATGCCCGTCAGCGCAATTTCTTCTCGCTGGATGCGACCTGCCCGCTGGTGACCAAGGTGCACCGCGAGGCGGCGATCCACTTCAAGCGCGGCCGTGAGATCCTGCTGATCGGGCATTCGCATCACCCGGAAGTAGTCGGCACCGTCGGCCAGCTGCCGCCTGGCGCTGTGCAGCTCATCGAGACCGCTGGAGACGCCCAGACCTTCCAGCCGAAGGATCCGAACAATCTCGCTTTCGTGACCCAGACGACGCTGTCGATCGACGACACCGCCGAGATCGTCGAAGTGCTGAAGAGCCGCTTCCCCACGATCAACGGGCCGCACAAGGAAGACATCTGCTACGCCACCACCAACCGCCAGCTTGCCGTGAAGAAGGTGGCGCCGGTGGTGGATGCGCTGATCGTAGTCGGCGCGCCGAACTCGTCGAACTCGCAGCGTCTGCGCGAAGTGGCCGAGCGCGAGGGCTGCAGGGTTTCGGTGTTGGCACAGCGCGCCAGCGATCTCGACTGGAGCATGTTCGAGGGCATCACCAGCCTCGGCATCACGGCAGGCGCCTCGGCGCCGGAAGTGATCGTCGAAGAGATCATGGACGCCTTCGCGCAGCGTTATGAGCTGCATGTGGAGACGGTGTCGGCTGCTGAAGAAAACGAATTCTTCCCGCTGCCGCGTTCGCTGCGTCCCGAGGCCGCGGCGTAACCGCGATGGCGGTCTATACCGATGTTGCCGCCGATGATCTCGCGGACTTCCTGAAGAGCTACGATGTCGGCGAATTGCTCTCCTACAAGGGCATCGCCGAAGGCGTCGAGAATTCCAACTTCCTGATGCACACCTCCAAGGGCGCGTATATCCTCACGCTCTATGAGAAGCGCGTCGAAGCGGATGACCTGCCTTACTTCCTCGGTCTGATGGCACATCTCTGCGCGCGCGGCGTGAATTGCCCGCAGCCGCAGAAGAATCGCGACGGTGCGGTCTATGCATCGCTCGCCGGCCGGCCCGCCGCGATCATCAACTTTCTCGAAGGCATGTGGCCGCGTCGTCCCAATGCGATGCATTGCGCCGGTGTCGGCGAAGCGCTGGCGAGGATGCATGTCGCCGGGCGCGATTTCCCGCTGGTGCGCAAGAACAACCTGTCGGTCGATGGCTGGCGCGGTTTGCTCGCACTCGCGGCACCGCGCGCCGATACGGTTCAGCCCGGGCTGCGCGCTTTCCTGCAGACCGAACTCGACTATCTTGCCGCGCATTGGCCAACCGATCTGCCGGAAGGCGTGATCCATGCTGATCTGTTTCCGGACAACGTGTTCTTTCTCGGCGACAAGCTCTCCGGCCTGATCGACTTCCCGTTCGCCTGCAATGACATGCTGGCCTACGACGTGGCGATCTGCCTGAACGCCTGGTGCTTCGAGCCGGACCTGTCGTTCAATGCCACCAAGGCGCGCGCCTTCCTCAATGCCTATGAGGCGGTGCGTCCGTTGACTGGTGCCGAGCGCGCGGCGTTTCCGCTGCTGGCGCGGGGTGCGTCGATCCGTTTCTTGCTCACGCGTCTCGTGGATTTCCTCAATGTGCCGGAAGGCGCCTTCGTGAAGCCGAAGGATCCGGTCGAGTATGTCCGCAAGCTGCGCTTCCACCAGTCGGTGACGTCGATGGCCGACTACGGCGTCGAAGCGGCGAGGCAGCCCGCGTGACCACTGCGACGCCTGTGACGATCTATACGGACGGCGCCTGCTCGGGAAATCCCGGCCCCGGCGGCTGGGGCGCGATCCTTCGTTTCGGCGACGCCGAGAAGGAATTGAAGGGCGGCGAGGCCCACACCACCAATAATCGCATGGAACTGATGGCGGCGATTTCCGCGCTGGAAGCGTTGAAAAAGCCGTGCTCCGTCGATCTGCACACCGACAGCCAGTATCTGCGCAACGGCATCATGAGCTGGATTCACGGCTGGAAGAAAAACGGCTGGAAGACGTCGGACAAGAAGCCGGTCAAGAATGTCGACCTGTGGCAGCGCCTCGACGCCGCGCTGAAGACCCATGACGTGCGCTGGCATTGGGTCAAGGGCCATGCCGGCCACGCGGAGAATGAGCGTGCCGATCAGCTGTCGCGGGACGGGCTGGCGGAGAACCGGGGCAGGTAGTTCTTTTCTTCCCCTCTCCCCCAGTGCAGCGGAGCTGCGCGCCGCGGGAGAGGGTGGATTGAACGCACGGAGTGCGTTCAAGACGGGAGAGGGGTAGCCGCAAGCGCTGTACTTTGTGGCTACCCCTCTCCCGCCTTCGCTTCGCCATAGCCGATGCTTTGCATCGGCGTCTCTTTTCAAGAACGGCGGCCAAAGGCCGCCTACGCACCCTCCCCCGCAAGGGGGAGGGGAAACCAGATCAGCTCACAGCTGGCCGAGCAGCGTGTCGCCGCCGGAGACTTCAACCTTGCCCGGTGCCGGCTCGAGGTTGAGCTTGGTCACCTTGCCGTCTTCCACCAGCATCGAATAGCGATGCGAGCGGATGCCGAGGCCGTTGCCGGATGCGTCGAGCTCCATGCCGATCGCCTTGGTGAAGTCGGCATTGCCGTCGGCGAGGAACACCGCTTCGTCGCGCAGGTCGGTGTCTTTCTTCCAGGCGTTCATCACGAACACATCGTTGACGGAGATGATCGCGATGGTGTCGACGCCCTTGTCCTTGATGGCATAGGCGTTGAGGAAGATGCTCGGCAGATGCATCTTGTGGCAGGTGCCGGTATAGGCGCCGGGCACGGCGAACAGCGCCACTTTCTTGCCCTTGAAGATGTCGTCGGTGGTCTTCACGGCCGGACCTTCGGAGGTCATGACACGGAGCTTGGACTCGGGCAGCTTGTCGCCAACTTGAATGGTCATCGTCGGTCTCTCCTGAAAGTAAGGGTGAGTGTGTTTAGACCGGCTGCATGACGCGGGCAATATTGGGCGCTGCGCAAAACTTGGCCTGCTGCGCGCATCCTGATGACGTCACCCGCCGAAGCCGCCTGCATCCAGAAACGCCTGTTCCTCCGCCGTGGTGCTGCGCCCCAGCACCCGGTTACGGTGCGGGAAGCGGCCGAAGCGCCGGATGATGTCGGCGTGCTCGTCGGCGAATTTCAGATTGTCGGTTTCGCCGATGGCGCGAAACAGCGCGCAGCAGCGCTCCTGATCGGCGATGTCTTCCGAATGCATCAGCGGCATATAGACGAACTGCTGCATCTGCTGGTCGACGCGCTGATCGACGCCGCGTGCGACGGCCCTGATCGTGAGCTCGCAAGCGAGGCGATCGCTGGAAAAAGCGCGCGGGTCGTTGCGGAACATGTTGCGGGGAAACTGGTCGAGCACGAGGATCAAAGCGAGCGTGCCCTCGTCACTGGCCTCCCATGACGCAAGGTTGCCTGCGACGGCCTCATCCCACAGCGCGCGAAAGCGGCGGGTGATCTCGGCATCGAAATCGTCGTTCTTGGCGTACCAGCGGTCCCAGCCGGCGTCTGTCCAGAAGGTGATGATGTCGGCGGGAGTCGTTGCAGTCATGCTGAAGTCTATAGGGTGGGCCATGCGAGAGCGGGCCCACCCTATAGCAGTGTGTCAGGCCGCTGAGGCCTGCTTCTTCTCGTCGCGGAGTTCGCGGCGCAGGATCTTGCCGACATTGGTCTTCGGCAAAGCGGTGCGGAATTCGATCTGTTTCGGCACCTTGTAATTGGTGAGCTGGGTGCCGCAGAACTTGATGATGTCCTCGGCGGTGACGTTCGGGTCCTTCTTGACGACGAAGGCCTTCACCGCCTCGGTCGTCTTCGGATCGGGCACGCCGATCACGGCGCATTCCAGCACGCCGGGATGGCTGGCGATGACGTCCTCGACCTCGTTCGGATAGACGTTGAAGCCCGAGACCAGCACCATATCCTTCTTGCGATCCACGATCTTGGTGAAACCGTCGGGGCTCATGATGCCGATGTCGCCGGTGCGGAAGAAGCCGTCCGCGGTCATCACCTTGGCGGTCTCATCCGGCCGGTTCCAGTAGCCCGACATGATCTGCGGGCCCTTGGCGCAAATCTCGCCGGGCTCACCGAGCGGGACTTCGTTGCCGTCGTCGTCGCGGATCGAGATCCAGGTCGATGGCACCGGCACGCCGATCGAGCCGTTGAACTGATCGACATCGGCCGGGTTGCAGGTCAGCGTCGGCGAGGTTTCCGACAGGCCGTAGCCTTCGGCCACGAAGCAGCCGGTCGTCTTCAGCCAGCGCTCGGCCACCGCCTTCTGCACCGCCATGCCGCCGCCGTTGGAAATCTTCAGCTTGGAGAAATCCACCTGGTCGAAACCGGGCGTATTCAGCAATCCGTTATAGAGCGTGTTGACCGCCGGGAAGCTGTTGACCTGATACTTCATCAGCTCCTTCACGAAGCCCGGCATATCGCGCGGGTTCGGGATCAGGAGGTTGACGCCGCCGGCGCGCACGGCCAGCAGGAAGCAGGCCGTCAGCGCGAAGATATGATAGAGCGGCAGCGCACAGACGATGAACAGCTGGTCCACATGCGGCGGCTTGCGCAGCGCCGGCTGCAGCCAGGCATCGTTCTGCAGCACATTGGCCAAGATGTTGCGATGGCGCAGCGTGGCGCCCTTGGAAACGCCAGTGGTGCCACCGGTATATTGCAGGAAAGCGACGTCGTCGGGCCCGAGCACCGGCTTCTTCATCTTCATGCTGCGGCCGGCGGAGACTGCATCGTTGAACCAGACAGCGCCCGGCAATTCGTAGGCCGGCACCATCTTCTTTACCCGGCGGACCACGAGATTGACGATCACGCCCTTGAAGCCGAGCATGTCGCCCATACTGCCAAGGATCACGTGCTTCACATTGGTTTTGGCAATCACCTGCTGCACGGTGGAAGCGAAGTTCTCCAGCACGATGATGGCTTCGGCACCGGAATCCTTGAGCTGATGCTCGAGCTCGCGCGGCGTGTAGAGCGGGTTGACGTTGACCACGGCATAGCCGGCGCGCAGCACCGCGGAGGTCGCAATCGGATATTGCAGCACGTTCGGCATCATCAGCGCGACACGGGCGCCCTTGGCGAGGCCCTTGCTTTGCAGATAGGCGCCGAGCGCCAGGGACATTTCGTCGAGCTCACGATAGGTGATCGACTTGTCCATGCAGATGAAGGCTTTGCGATCGCGGAATTTGGCAAAGCTCTCTTCGAGCAGATCGACCAGCGACGGATATAGACTGACGTCGATGTCGGCTGGCACGCCTGCCGGATATTGTTTGAGCCAGATACGCTCCATGACACTTCCCCCTCGATTTGATTATTTCGTCGAAGTATTGAGCAAAGCTGCCCTTGATAGCAAGGCGCGGCGCAACATGACGCAGCCGGAAACCGGCCGCGTTAACGATGATAGTTGAGCCTTGTCGACGAAGGTCTAAGTGCGCGGAGCTGCCGCAGCCGGCTTGGCTTCGCCGGTGGTAGCCTTCGGTGCGGGTTTGGCCGCTGCCTTCGGCTTGGCCGGCGTTGTGGCCGGAGCGGCGGTGGCTGCCGTGGCAGGCTTGGCAGCCGCGGGCTTGGCGGCGGCTGGCTTAGCTGCAGCGGCCGGTTTCGGCGCGGCTGCATCCGGTTTCACCGCTGCCTGTTTTGCAGCCGGTTTGGCCGCAGGTTTCGCGGCTGGTTTCGCCTCGGCCGATGCTGTGGTTTTGGCGTCCTTGGTGTCGGCTGCCGCATCAGGCTTCTTGGCGGCGGTCTTGGTGCCCTTCTTACCCTTGGGTTTTGGGGTCTGCCGGGCTTCTTCCACCGCATTGGCGGCGATCAGGTCGGCACCGGTCTTCTTCGGGCCAATATAAACGATCACTGGCTCGACCGGTGCGGCGGCTGCGGCAATCATGTCGACCGGGCGCAGCGTTGGCGGCTGCAGACCGGCGGTGAAGAACGACATGGCCTGGCTGCTGGCTTCGTTGCTGGCGACGACTTCATCATCGGCGTCGCTGGCCGGGCGCTTGCGTTTCGGTCCGCACATCTCGTCGCGCAGGTTGGGCGGTGCGGCGTCGATCGGTGCGAGGGCATCCACGGTGCCGAGCGCCGGCTGCAGCCAGGTCAGGCCGCCTGTGCCGGTGTTGAAGCCGCGCTCCAGCAGCTGCGCTGCCTTGACCGCGCGCGCCTGGCCGGACGAGGCGCCGAGCACCACCGCGATCAGCCGCTTGTTGCCACGGGTGGCGGTGGCGACGAGATTGTAGCCGGAGGCGCAGATGAAACCGGTCTTCATGCCGTCGGCGCCGGGATAGCGGCCGATCAGCTTGTTGAAGTTCGGCGTGATGCGGCGGCCGAATTTGATCGCGGGAATATGGACGAAATATTCGTATTCCGGCAGGTCGCGAATGATCGCACGCGCAAGGATCGCGAGGTCGCGCGCCGAGGTCACCTGTTCGTCGGCAGGCAGGCCGTTCGGATTGACATAGTGGGTCTGCGTCATGCCGAGCTTCTGAGCCGTAGCATTCATCATCGCGGAAAATCCGTCGACGGAGCCGCCGACGCCTTCGGCAAGCACGACGGCCATGTCGTTGGCGGACTTCACCATCATCATCTTCAGCGCGTTATCGATGGTGACCTGCGTGCCGGCCTTGAAGCCCATCTTCGATGGCGACTGTGCGGAGGCGATCGGCGACACGGTCACCACCGTGTCGAGGTTGATGCGTCCCTGCTTCACCGCCTGCAGCGTGACATAGGTCGTCATCAGCTTGGTGACGGAGGCGGGATGCCACGGATAGGTCGCGTTCTCAGCCTGCAGAACCTTGCCGGTATCGGCTTCGACGAGCAGAAGCGCTTCAGCAAGGGCCGTGCGCGGCGCGGTCACGCCCAGCGCAAGTGCCGCGGCGAGAATGAACCAGTTGAGTGATAGCAGGCGGCGCGATGCGAAGTGAAACTGCACTATCCGATTCCGGTCCTTTGCGGCCCGCCTGCAGTGCTCCAGCACCGCGCGCAGCAATTCTTGGATTTGAGGTTCGGGGCTCTCATGTCGGTCTGCCGTCACGCGGTGACGGCTGCAAACCTATACCGGCCGAGAGCATCAGAACAGTGGCGAGCCGGTTAAATCGGTGATGAAAGGGGCCAAATTTCGACCGGTTCTCCAAAGACATCAAAGGGGTTCGGCGACATCGGGCAGTGCCATGCTGGCGCGTGCGTCCTCCTGAACCATGAACTGGGCGGCGGCCAGACTGGCGAAATAGCCGCCCTGCATCACGAGTTCATCGAAAGTTCCCGCTTCGATCACGCGGCCGTTCTCAAATACGAGGATGCGCGTGGCGTTGCGGATGGTGGACAGCCTGTGCGCGATCACGAAGGTGGTGCGGCCCTTCATCACTTCATCGAGAGCGACGTTGAGCTTGGCCTCGGTCACGGCATCGAGCGCGCTGGTGGCCTCGTCGAGGATCAGGATCGGCGGGTCCTTCAGCAAAGCGCGCGCGATCGACAGCCGTTGCCGCTCGCCGCCGGACAGCATGCGGCCGCGCTCGCCGGCATTGGTGTTGAAACCGTTATCGCTGCGCTCGATGAAATCGAGCGCTTGGGCGCGGGCAGCGGCAATGCGCAACTCTTCGTCCGTTGCATCCGGCTTGCCGACGCGCAGGTTGTCGGCGATGGAGCGATTGAACAGCAGCGCCTCCTGGAACACGACGCCGATGTTTCGGCGCAGACCCGACAGGGTGAGTGCACGGACATCCATACCGTCGATCGAGATGATGCCGGATTGCGGGTCGAAGGCCCGGTGCAGCAGCGCGATAGCGGTGGATTTGCCCGCGCCGGTGGCGCCGACGAGCGCGATGGTCTCGCCGGGCAGCGCCGTGAAGGACAGATCCGCGATGGCCGGCCGCTTGCCGTCATAGGAGAACGACACGTCGTTGAATTCGACCATGCCCTGCAGCCGGCCGGGATCCATGGCGTCGATACGGTCGCGCACGGCAGGCACGGCATCGAGCACATTCATGAAATCGCGCAGCCGCGGCGCTTCCATGAAGATGGTGTTGATGAAGGAGACGACCTGTTCGAGCTTCTGGATCAGCATCGTCGCAAAACTGACGAACATCACGATCTCGCCGACGGTGGTGAGACCCTGCTGATGCAGCGCGATGCCGACGGTGAATATCGCTAGCACGGTGATGGTGGTGGAGGCGCGGGTCATCACCGAGACCAGTGCCCACCATGATAGCACCGGCATCTGCTTTTCAAGCAACTGGCTGGAGACGCCGCGCAGACCCTGCACCTCGGCATCGATGCGCGTGAAGCTCTGCACCAGTGCGACGTTACCCAGGGCATCGGAAGCACGCGCGGAAAGGTCGCCGTAATGTTCCTCGACGTCGCTCTGCATGCCGGATGTCTTGCGCACGACCATGGTGGTCAGCACCGTGAACACGACGCACAGGATCACGAGCAGGATGGCCAGTCGCCAGTTCAGATAGATCGACAGCGGCAGCAGGACGAGCAGCGAGACGATGGAGGCGAAATGCTCGCGGAAGAAGCCGAGCCAGACGCGCCAGAGGGCATCGGTGCCGGCCAGCATCACTTTCATCAGGCGGCCTGAATGCGTGCCGGTGTGGAAGGTCAGCGGCAATTGCATGATGTGTTCGAAATAATCGGTCAGCACCGCCTGGCGCTGGCGGTGCGCGAGGCGATCCGCATGAAGCGCCACCACCGCGCCGCAGACGATGGTGAACAGGCCGAACGCAACCCAGGCCGCCAGCAGTGGCCAGGGCGATGCGCTGTCCGTCTGCATTGCGGCCGTCGAGAGATTGCCGGAGAGCACGTCGATGATCCGGCCGAACAGCACCGGTTCGGCGAATTGCGCGCCGGCCAGCAGCAGGTTGGCGCCCGCCAGGATCCAGCCAAGGCGCCTCTCCTTGCCGAGCAGCTCCAGCACACGGGTGTAAAGACGGATCATGGGAGGTCACTCAGCGCAGCGCGAACGGGATAACCGATTGCGCACAGTCTAGGCGGGGATGGCAGCCGAATACAGCTTCGGGAAAAGTTGTTCAGTTGAACTTCTTCAGTTCATCTTGCGGCCGACCGAGCCCGGCAGGAAGCTGTCGTCGAAGATGTCCGCGGCTGAGGGGCGCTTCTTGAAGGTAAAATCTTCGGCGATCTCGTTGAGCGACGCCTCAAAGCGTGCGGCGTCGATGCCACCCAGCCCGTCGCGGCGGACGTCGTCGGTCAGGATATTGTCGGTAATGGCAATGTGGAGCCGCGTCAGTTCGAGCTCGCGCGAACCATTCTCCATCTGGGTCACGACGTCGGTGATCGCCTTGGCCGGGTCCTGGATCGCCAACTGCGTCCCGGCGGTGACGGCACGAATGAATGCTTTCACGGCCTCAGGTCTGGCGGCAGCGAATTTCGGATTGACGATCAGCGCGAGGCCATAGGCGGCGGAGCCGAACTCGGCGAAACGAAACACCGCCAAGTCATCGGCGGGGACGCCGCGGTCGCGCAGGTTGACCGCCGAGAGATAGGAGAAGCCGGTGACCGCATCGACCTGACCGGCCGAGAGCATCGGTTCGCGCACCGCGGCGCTGATCCTCTCCAGCTTCACGGCTGCAAGCTTGATGTTGTTTCGCTTGGCCAGTGCCGGCCATAGCCGGATCACGAGATCGCGATCAGCGACCCCAAGCACTTTTCCTTCAAGGCTACCGAGCGAGATCACGCCGCGGCTCTTGCGGGCGACGATGGCGTAGGGTGCTACGTTGAGCAGCACGAAGACGGCCTTCACTGTCGCGGCATCGGAATCGCCGCGATAGCGGATCAACGCATTGAGATCGGCCAGCGCCATGTCGCAGGCGCCGGAAGCGATCCGCGCGATGGCCTCCTTCGATCCTGCGGCGACGGTGGTGGTTACATTCAAGTTCTCGGCCCGGTACAGGCCGCGGGCATCGGCGAGCACGAAAGGTGCGGCAATCGCATCGACTGCGCGATCGAGCGCAAACTGGATATTGGTCGGTGCTTTGTCGTCAGCAGCGGAGTGTCCCGATGATGCGCAAAAAGCGACGGAGCCCAGCGCACTCAGCGAGAGGAGGACATGCCGCCGGGAAATGTTGGTCGCGTTTCTGGGCATCAAGATACTTAACGACTGACGGACCGGCAGTTACCCCGCCGGGCATGTCTGATTGATGGCGGTATGGTGCGACATCTTGCGCGTCGTTTCTAACCGTAAAAGGCTGAACGGGAGATGACTGCCCCGATTTGGACACCGATCGTTCAGCTGCCGTTGGGGTTGGGGAACTCATAGTGGCCGAAGTGGTTGGCTATACAGAGGCCCACAGGGCCAGACGACCACGGAGGACATTGAGATGTTCGTACGAAATGGATTGTTTAATAAGACTGGCCGCGCCGCCATCGTGGCGACCGTCGCGGCCATGACGATCTCGGCAATTGCGCCGACCGGAGCATTTGCGGCGCCTGTCGCCAAGAGCACGAGCCAGGCTGTTGCAACTCACGGCACCAGCGATGCGACCGATTTCAGCAGCGCGCGCCGTCGTCACTATCGCGGTGGCGGCAATGCTGCCGGCCTTGCGGCCTTTGGCGCCATCGTCGGTACCATTGGCGCAATCGCTGCAACGCAGAGCCGTCGTGACTATTACTACGATAATGGCCCGGGCTACGGCTACTACGGCGGTGGCCCAGCCTATTATGATGGCGGTCCTGCCTATTACGGTGGCGTACCGTATCGCGGCTACGGCGGTGGTCATGGTTATGATAATTCGCGTCGTATGACCTGGTAGTTCGCGATCGGTCACAACTTATTCCGTCATGCAACTGTCACTTAACTATCAAACGCCGGTCGCGCTTGCGGCCGGCGTTTTGACGTCGTTGCAGACACTTGAATGCCAGGCGTTAACGCGCTGGCCACGGCTTTGGGATAGTGTAGTTGCATGAGTGATTCGCTCGACCGGCTTTATCAGGCGGTGATCGCGGCCAAGGATCTCGATCCCTCGGTCTCGCGAACGGCCCGGCTTTATCAGCAGGGGCCGGAAAAGATGGCGAAGAAGCTCGCCGAAGAAGCCATCGAGGTCGTCATCGATGCGATCAACCGCAAACCGGACGCCGTGATCCGCGAAAGCGCCGATCTTCTCTACAATTTGACTGTATTGTGGGCGGCCGCGGGCGTGCGTCCTGAGCAGGTCTGGGCCGAGATGAGCCGGCGTGAAGACATGCTCGGTATCGCCGAAAAGCTCCCGAAACCGCCGAAACGGCCCAAATCCATCGAGCAAAGCGCTGCGCGGCGGCCAATTGTCGCGCTCGAAGGTCGTCGTCTTCGCAAGTTGAGTTAAGCTTTTCGTCTCGCGCGTGTCAGCCCAGCCATAGACAAATCGGCGTCAGGATGGTTCATCGCGAACCATGCTCAGACGAATGTATGACTGGTGTATCGACGCCGCCCACAAGCCCTATGCCCTCTGGATTTTGGGCATCGTGTCCTTCGCGGAAAGTTCGTTCTTTCCGGTGCCGCCGGATGTGATGCTGATTCCGATGGCGCTGGCCCGGCCACAGAAGGCCTGGCTCTATGCGGGCATTTGCACCATTACCTCAGTGCTCGGCGGTGTGGTGGGATATCTCATCGGCGCGGTGCTGTATGACTCCGTCGGCCAATGGGTCATTCATTTCTATGGCTACGGCGACAAGGTCGAGGCATTCCGCGCCGGCTATGCCGAATATGGCGCATGGATCATCCTGCTGAAGGGGCTGACGCCGATCCCCTACAAGCTTGTCACCATCACGTCAGGCTTCGCCAACTATAATATCTGGATGTTCATCGCGCTGTCGGTGGTTGCCCGCGGCGTGCGCTTCTATGTCGTCGCCATCCTGCTCAACCGCTACGGCGTCTGGATTCGCGAGACCATCGAGAAGCGTCTGGGTCTGTGGGTTGCGCTGGGCGTCGGCGTTCTGGTGCTCGGCTTCATCATCGCATTCCGGCTGTTCTAGATCTGGATGCTTCCCCCGGCGCAGGTGCCGGGATACGTTCCGCATCATGTTCGATTTGACCCGTCTGTTGGCTCCGGTAACCCGCAACTGCGTCGCCGCTGCGATCGCGGTGCTGACCGTGGGCGCAGCTACGATGTGCGCCTGGTCGCAGGCGATGCAGCAGCAGCCAGCGCCGCAGAAGTCGATCACGATTCAGGTTGTCCCGGCGCCCGCGGCGGCACCCCCGCCTGCCGCGGCTTTCGCACCGGCTCCGATGGCTGAACAGGCGCCGCCGCCGTCACCGCCGCCGGCCCCCGAGAATCCCGGCCTGTTCAACGAGATCGGCAAGCTGTTCAAGAATTCCACCTCGCTGCTGCCGTCACTGCCCGCGATGCCGTCGCTCGGCACCGACAGCCTGACCAAGCTGAACACGGTGGTGAAGGGGCGGGTGGCTTGTCCGGTCGCTGCCAATGGCGCACCCGACTGCAAGGCAGCCTCAGACAAGCTGTGTCAGAGCAAGGGCTTCAAGGACGGCAAGAGCCTCGACACCGACGCAGCGCAAAGCTGCTCGCCCAGGGCCATGATCCCCGGCCGCGCGCCGGAGCCGGGTGACTGCAAGACGGAAAATTACGTCACCCAGGCGCTCTGCCAGTAGGTCTATGCCGGCAACAGACCCGCTGCGCGATAGCTCTCGATGAGCGCGTCATAGAGCGAGACATCCGCGCGGCTTCTTGCCATCAGCTGGGCGCCGGTGATGGCGGCGAAGATGGCGCGCGCACGAGGTTCGCTCTTCTCAGGGCTCGCGGCGGTTACAGCGACGAGAACCTTGTTCAGCCATGCCACATTGATATCGGTGAAGGTCCGGATCTCTTTCTTCACCGGCTCCGGCAGGTCGTCATATTCGGCGGCCATGAAGCTGCACAGGCACATGCGGTTGCCGCTCTCCAGCGCCTTGCGGAACGTGCCGGGATATTGGCGCAGGCACGCGGCCGGATCGGTGGACTCCGCCAGCAGTGTCTCCAGATAGGCGGCCGAGTCCTCCCAATAGCGCCTGGCGACGGCGGCGCCGAGATCGGCCTTGCTCGGGAAGTGATGGTAGATGCTCGCAGCCTTGATGCCGACCTCTGCCGCGAGATCGCGGAAATTCAGGCCGCTATAGCCATGGGCCTGCGCGGTCAGTTTCGCGGCCGCCAGGATGGCTTCTCTGGAATTCGAACTCATATCCCGGTCTCACAACCCCGTGTTTGCGGCCTACCAAGTGATAGATAGGCGTTGACGCTTGTAAATCAAAGCCGTAAATCACCCTACCAACTGGTAGGTAGGATAAACTAATGAATACTCAGATCTCCAATGGCGACGCGACAAAGCTCCCGATGATGACGATTCACGATTGGAGCACAGGGCCTTACCCGGCGCGCGTCCGGATCGCGGTGGCCGAGAAGAAGCTTCGATCACGCATCAATTTTGTGTCGGTCGATCTCACGAAGGGCGAGCACAAGAAGCCCGAATTCCTCGCCAAGAACTATTCAGGCACGCTGCCGGTGCTCGAACTCGACGACGGCACTTTCATTGCCGAGTGCACGGCCATTACCGAATATCTCGACGGACTTGAGGGCGCTCCCGTGCTCACCGGGAGTACGCCGCGCGAGAAGGGCTTGATCCACATGATGAGCAAGCGTGCCGAGCTGGAGTTGCTCGACGCCATTAGTGTCTATTTCCATCACGCGACACCGGGGCTCGGACCCCACGTCGAGATCTATCAAAATGCCGAGTGGGGTTTCCGCCAGCGCGACAAGGCGCTCAGGGGGATGGCGTACTTTGACGGGGTGCTGAAAAAGCAGCCATTCATCGCCGGCGAGTTTTTCTCGATGGCCGATATCACGGTAATTGGCGGTTTGATCTTCGCCGGTCTCGTGAAGCTCGAGGTGCCTGCGGAGTACGAGGCTCTCCACGCCTGGTACGCAAGGATGAACGAGCGTCCCAGCGTCAAGAACCGTGTGACGATGTCAGATCCGGCTTGATCGGGCGCTTGCCGATAATCGATCAGTCATCCTGATAATGGGGCGCCACCTGGATAATGTGGTGCCCCATTATTCCGCGTACCGGACGAACGCCGCTCGGGGTCCGGCTTTTTTCTCCCGCAGCGCAATTGCCATCAGCCCCACGCTTCTGGCATCGTCCGCCCGCACCCGGATCGACCGGGGGTAGGCGCGCAGGATCGCGCACAAATCAAGAAAAGAAGTCGAGGAATTTCCCATGTCGATGCCGGCTTTGTTCAAGAACCGCCTGTCGCTGCCCGTGATCGGTTCGCCGCTATTCATCATTTCGGTGCCGGATCTCGTCATCGCGCAGTGCAAGGCCGGTATCGTCGGCGCGTTTCCCGCGCTGAATGCGCGTCCGGCGGCGCTGCTCGACGAATGGCTGCACCGGATCAAGGAAGAACTCGCCGCGCATGACAAGGCGCATCCGGATCGGCTCTCCGCGCCCTTCGCGGTCAACCAGATCGTGCACAAGTCCAACAACCGGCTCGAGCAGGACATGGCGCTTTGCGAAAAGCATAAGGTGCCGATGATGATCACCTCGCTTGGTGCGCGTGAAGAACTCAATCAGGCGGCCCATGCCTGGGGTGGCATCGTGTTTCATGACGTCATCAATCAACGTTTCGCGCACAAGGCGATCGAGAAGGGGGCTGACGGCCTGATCCTCGTTGCGGCAGGCGCCGGCGGTCATGCTGGCGAGATTTCGCCGCTCGCGTTCGTCGCCGAGACCCGGCAGTGGTTCGATGGTCCGATCGCACTGTCGGGCGCCATCGCCAATGGTCGCGCCATCCGCGCCGCGCGCGTGCTCGGGGCTGATTTCGCCTATATCGGTTCGGCCTTCATCGCCACCACCGAAGCCAATGCGGTGCCGGGCTACAAGGATATGATCGCGGCTTCCGGCTCGGAAGACATCGTCTATTCGAATCTCTTTACCGGCGTTCACGGCAACTATCTGAAGCCGTCCATCGTCGCCGCCGGCATGGATCCGGACAATCTGCCGGAGTCCGATCCGACCAAGATGAATTTTGGCACCGACGCCAGTGGCGAGCGTGCCAAGCCAAAGGCCTGGAAGGAGATCTGGGGCAGCGGCCAAGGCATCGGCAGTGTGTCGAAGGTCGTGCCGGTGGCCGAGCTCGTTGCGCGCTTCAAGAAGGAATATGACGAAGCGATCGATCCGCCGCTCTGATCCTGCATTGAGAAGGCCGATCTGATGGACGCCATCTATCGCGTGGACGGCAACCATGTCGTCACCAGCCCGCATGCTGCGGGTCCGTGGAACGAGACCATGCAGCACGGCTCGGCGCCATCGGCGCTGGTGACGTGGCTTGCAGAGCAGATGCCGACCGCAAGCCCGATGCATGTGACGCGTGTCACCATCGACTTGTTGCGCCCGGTGCCGGTGGCGCCGCTCACTTTCGAGACCGAGGTGCTGCGCGAAGGCCGCAAGATTCAGCTCGTTGGCGTCAGACTGATGGCGAACGGCACAGTTGTGGTGCGTGCGACGGTGCTGAAGATCAGGGCGGAGGCGCAGGCGCTTCCGTCGGAGATCGCCGATCCGCCGGTCACGGTGCCGCCGCCGGATCAGGGTGGATTGCTGGAGCCACGTTACGCCAGCAGTCCCTTCGTCACAGGCATGACCATTCGCGCGGTGCGCGGCGGCTTCCTGTCGCTGGGGCCGGGAGCGATCTGGTACCGGGCCAACCGGCCGATCGTCGAAGGCGCCGGCCTCTCGCAGGTGATGCGTGCGGTGATCGCGGCCGACTTCAGCAACGGCTCGTCACCGGTGCTGAGTTTCGACGACTGGACCTTCCTGAATGCCGACCTCACCGTGAGCCTGTCACGTCCGCCGGTGGGCGACTGGATCCTGCTGGACGGGGAGAGTTGGATCGGGCCGGATGGCGCCGGTCTTGCTGCGTCGAAGCTCGCCGATATCAATGGTTATTTCGGCCGGGCAGTGCAGAGCCTGGTCATTGAGAAACGTTGACGACCGCGCTTTTTAGAATTTTTGTCCTGGACAGGGAACCGATTGATATTGCCCCGGTTATCGCGCGTCAGGGGGCAGTATGAGTTCGACGCACGTGCAGGACGACAAAGCCAGGACCGGCATCTGGGGATTGGATAATATCCTCTCCGGCGGATTCTCCCGAGGTCACATTTTTCTTGTCGAAGGCGCGCCGGGGACAGGCAAGACCACGGTCGCATTGCAGTTCTTGCTGGAGGGCGCGCGGATCGGAGAGAAGGGTCTCTACATCACGCTATCCGAAACAGATAGTGAGTTGCGCGATGGCGCAGCGTCCCATGGCTGGACCCTCGACAAGAGCATTGAAGTTTTCGAGCTCCTGCCGCCGGAAAGCCTGCTTGACGAGGATCAGCAACAGAGCCTGCTTTATTCGTCCGACCTCGAACTCGGTGAAACCACCAAGCAGATATTCGAGGCGGTGGAACGCACCCAGCCGAGCAGGGTCGTCTTGGACAGCCTGTCGGAAATCCGGCTGCTAGCGCAGAGCTCGTTGCGTTATCGCCGCCAGATACTGGCTATCAAGCATTACTTCGCAAAATTTGGCACGACGGTGATGCTGCTCGACGACCTCACGGCGGAAGTAGCCGACAAGACAGTGCACAGCGTCGCCCATGGCGTGCTGCGGCTCGAAGAACTGGCGCCGTCCTATGGCGCGGAGCGTCGGCGTGCGCGGGTGATCAAATATCGCGGTGTCAAGTTTCGCGGCGGCTACCACGATGCCACCATCACCACAGGCGGCCTTAACGTTTTTCCTCGGCTGGTCGCATCCGAATTCCGCAACAGCATGGATCGCAAGACCAAGTCGAGCGGCATTGCGCAACTCGACCAATTGCTGGGCGGCGGCATCGAAACAGGCTCGAGCACATTGATTCTCGGGCCCGCGGGCACGGGCAAATCACTCACTGCGATCGTCAATGTAGTCGCAGCGGTGAAGCGCGGCGAGAAGGCTGCAATGTTTATCTTCGACGAGGAGCTTGGACTGTTGTTCGATCGCATGAAGGGGATCGGAATCGATCTGCCTGCCATGCAGGAAAGCGGACATCTGTTTGTCGAACAGGTCGATGCCGCCGAATTGTCGCCCGGTGAATTCGCGCATCGCGTCCGTCGTCAGATTGACGAGCACAACATCAAGACCGTCGTGATCGACAGTCTCAATGGCTATCAGGCCTCGATGCCGGAAGAGAACTCGCTGATCCTGCACATGCATGAGCTGCTGCAATATCTCAACCGCAGGGGCGCAGCGACCTTCATGACGGTGGCGCAGCACGGCCTCGTCGGCGATATGAAGGCGCCGGTGGACGTCACCTATCTCGCCGATACCGTGATCCTGCTCCGTTACTTCGAGGCAAGCGGCAGCGTTCGCCGTGCGATGTCCGTGATCAAGAAGCGAACCGGTGCGCATGAGTCGACCATTCGCGAGTACCGGATCGACGGGCGAGGCCTCACGATCGGCGCGCCGCTGAGCGAATTCCAGGGCGTGTTGCGTGGCGTACCCATTTACAACGGTCAAAGTTCTCTGCTTGAGGGATCCTCGGCGTGAAACCGGGGCGTTCCTCCGAGCGCGCTGTCATCCTTGCTCCCACAGGGCGCGATTCTGCAGTGGCTGCGGCATTAATCCGCGAGGCCGGTTTTTATGCGCAGCCCTGCGCGGATTTTCCGGCGCTGCTCGAGGAGATCAAGGGCGGTGCCGGCGTCGCCGTTATTGCTGACGAGGCGATCAAGACCGTCGATCTGCGCGGTCTCGGCAACTGGCTGCACGATCAACCGTCGTGGTCCGATTTCCCGATCGTCCTGCTGACGCGGCAGGGTGGGGGTCCCGAACGCAATCCGGATGCCGCGCGGCTCGGACAGTTGCTCGGCAATGTGACGTTCATCGAGCGCCCGTTTCACCCGACGACATTGATTTCGATCGTCGGTTCGGCCGTCCGCGCGCGCCGGCGTCAATATCAGACGCGTGCCATTCTCGAAGATCTTGGCGACAGTCAGGGGCTGCTGCAGACGGCGCTCGATGCGGGACGGCTCGGGACGCTCGAACTGCATCTGCCCGAACTTCGGCTTGAGGTCTCGGATACGACCAAGGCATGCTTCGGCCGCTGGCCGGATCAGTCATTCACGTTCAGCGAGTTGCAGGCCGCGGTTCATCCCGATGATCGCGAGCAACGCCAGCAGGCGCTCGATGCGACGCTGATGGCCGGCGCGGACTACAATGTCGAATACCGCAATATCTGGCCGGACGGCTCGGTGCATTGGGTCGAGACGCGTGCGCGCATGGTCCGTGGGCCTGACGGCAAGCCGAAAACGCTGGTCGGCGTCTCCGTCGATATCACGGCGCGAAAGTCTGCCGATATCGATCGCGACAACTTGCTGGAGCAGTTGACGGCGGAGCGGTCTGCGCTTGCCGAGCTTACGGCGACGCTCGAACAGCGCGTCGAGGAACGCAGCAACGACCTGATGAAGGAAGTTGCGGCGCGCGAGAAGGCGCAGGACCAACTGCGCCAGGCGCAGAAGATGGAGACCATCGGCCAGCTCACTGGCGGCGTCGCGCATGACTTCAACAATCTGCTGATGGCGGTGATGGGCAATCTCGATCTGCTGCGCAAGCGCATGCCAGATGATCCGCGCCTGAAACGACTGGTCGATGGTGCCATGCAGGGCGCCGAACGCGGCGCCTCGCTGACGCAGCGGCTACTGGCCTTCGCGCGGCAGCAGGATCTGAAAGCCGTGGCCGTCGATCTCGGTGCGCTGGTCCGCGGCATGAGCGATCTGCTTGAGCGCTCGCTCGGGCCGCGCGTGGCGCTGCGTCTCGATATTCCCGACGAGCTGCCGCGGGCGCAGATCGATCCCAATCAACTCGAACTCGCCATCCTCAATCTCGCGATCAATGCGCGCGACGCTATGCAGGACGGCGGCTCCATCGATATCAAGGTGAAGAAGCATAGGGTCGGCAAGGGCGACCCGATTCTGAAGCCCGGCGACTATCTCAAGGTGTCGATCATCGACAATGGTGCCGGCATGTCGCCGGAGACGTTGAAGAAGGCGATCGAACCGTTCTTCTCGACCAAGCCGCTCGGCAAGGGGACTGGTCTCGGTCTGTCCATGGTGCACGGTCTGGCCGTACAGCTCGGCGGCACGCTCGATCTCTCGAGCGTCGTCGGCAAGGGTACGACGGCGACCCTCGTACTGCCGGTCACCGACAGGAAGCCGGAGGCCGCCGATACGGCCCACGTCATGCGCCATGCCGCGCGCTCCGCCGTGATCCTGTTTGTCGATGACGATCCCCTCATCGCGATGTCGACGACGGAGATGCTGGAGGATCTCGGCCATCGCGTGATCCCCGCGACTTCGGGGCGGCATGCGCTGGAGATTCTGAAAAGCGACGAGCCGCTCGATCTGATGATGACCGATCACATGATGCCCGGTATGACGGGCATCGAGCTTGCGGCCTATTCCCGCGAAATGCGGCCGTCGCTGCCGGTCCTGCTCGCGACCGGCTATGCGGATTTGCCCGAAGGCGCTCAGCTCGATCTGCCGCGGCTTGCCAAGCCTTATCATCAGGATCAGCTCCGGGATCGGCTCGATCAACTGCTGGGCTGAGCCCACTCCGGCCGGGGTGGTATCAATCTGCCAGCGGCGCAGCAAAATTAACCATTCATTAAATCCTGTGGAACCAACAATGCCCCGATCGGGAATCAACCGATTCAGGGGCCATCATGGATATCGAAGCCTATTTCGCGAAGACGCCGGCCACGATCGAGGAGATCAAGGCACGCGTGGCCGCAGCTTTCGGCCGTCATCCGCTGTGCCGCGAGGTGCAGTTCGACATCGTCAGCACGCCCCGCGCCGGAAAGGGCGCGAACTGGACCATCAGCATGCAGTCGGTCGCCCCGGATGCGCTGTGGGAAGCCTCCGATATCGTGAGCGATATCCAGGAAGCCTATGTTCTCGCCAACGCCGCCTGAACGTCTCTGAGTATTATCGCACCGTTCTGGTATGGTTAGGCCATAATTAATCTCCATTTGTGAGGACAGGTACCTCTGGTGGTCCTGAATTTCGGAGACTGGCTTGACGCGTGCGCTGACCCTTCTTGTGCTGGGCTGTCTGTTGCTAACCGGCGTGGCTGTTGCGAGCATCCTTGGTCGCGATAGCATCCCATCGCTGTCGCTGTCATATGACGACAGTGCCGCGCAAAATTCGGTCGCGGTGTCGCGCGGACCGGTTTCCAATACGCAAGGCAAGAAAGACAAGTTGCCATTGGCCGGCGCCATGATGGCCTCGCTCGATCCGCAGCAGGTCCCGAGCATTGACGGCAGTCCGTTGCGCCAGGCCTTTGCATCCGACAGTCCGATCGAAGTGCCCGGTTCGACGGTGCTTGCCCCGATCGTGGTGCCGCAGCCGACCGCCAAGCCCAAGGCCGCTGCCAAGCCGGTGCAGAAGACCTATACGCTGCTCAGCGATGCGCAGATTTCGGCGATCAAGACCCGGCTCAATCTGACGGCGTCGCAGGAATCCTACTGGCCCGGCGTCGAAGCGGCGCTGCGCAACGTGGCGCGCAGGATCCACGAGACCAAGCAGGCCAGTTCGTCGGCAGGCGCTCCGCCGATCGATCCCGACAGCGACGAGGTGCAGCAGCTCAAGTCTGCTGCGATGCCGTTGTTGTTTCAGTTGCGTGAGGATCAGAAGCGCGAAGTCCGTGCACTGGCGCGCATGATCGGACTCGAAAAGGTCGCGTCGGCGATCTGAGCGCCTGTCACATGCCGGCCCGCCGACGACGCATGACTGTCACAACCCGTAACAGACAAATTGTCGCGCCTGTCATCGGGGCTTCGCATCCGTGGTGCAGAGATTAACGCCTCTTAACCTGTAACGGGGGCGTTTCATGACCGATTTCACTGCCAATCAATCCATTTCCGGAGGCGCGGCTGTTGAGCCGGCCTCGCGGCCCAATCTCGACAAGGGCTTCAACCCGCTGACGATGATCCTGTTTTTCGGGATCCTGGCGGCTGGCCTCCTGTTCGTCGCCTACAGCATTTATGTGGACGTCAATGCCACCGGTACCCGCGTCACCAGCTATCTGCCCTACCTCCTGCTGTTCGTGGCGCTGCTGATCGCGCTTGGCTTCGAATTCGTCAACGGCTTCCATGACACCGCCAATGCGGTAGCCACCGTCATCTATACCCACTCGCTGCCGGCGGAATTCGCCGTGATGTGGTCGGGCTTTTTCAATTTCCTCGGTGTGCTGTTCTCCACGGGCGCGGTGGCTTTCGGCATCGTTTCGCTGCTGCCGGTGGAATTGATCCTGCAGGTCTCCAGCGGCGCCGGCTTTGCCATGGTGTTCGCGCTGCTGATCGCAGCCATCATCTGGAATCTCGGCACCTGGTATCTCGGCCTGCCAGCCTCCAGCTCGCACACGCTGATCGGTTCGATCATCGGCGTCGGTATCGCCAATGCGCTGATGCGCGGCCGTGATGGCACCTCGGGTGTGGATTGGGGCAAGGCCACCGAAATCAGCTATGCGCTGCTGCTGTCGCCATTGTTCGGCTTTGCCTGCGCCGCCATCCTGCTGCTGGTGCTGAAATTCCTCGTGCGTAACCCGGCTTTGTACGCAGCACCGGACGGCAACAAGGCACCGCCGTTGTGGATCCGCGGCATCCTGATCGCGACCTGCACCGGCGTGTCCTTCGCACATGGTTCGAATGACGGTCAGAAGGGCATGGGCCTGATCATGCTGGTGCTGATCGGCACCGTGCCGACCGCCTATGCGCTCAACCGCGCATTGCCGGAATCCCGCGTCGCCCAGTTCCAGGTCAACTCCATCGCGGCCGCAAAGGTGATCGCAGCCAAGGGTGCCGGTCACAGCATCATCGGCGATCCCCGTCCGGCGGTGACCACCTATGTCTCGCAGCGCAAGATCAGCGAAGGCACCTATCCGTCGCTCGCCGTTCTCGTGCAGCAGGTCGGCGATCAGGTTCGCAGCTACGGCACGCTCGACAAGGTGCCCGCGGAATCCGTCGGCAACACCCGTAACGACATGTATCTCGCATCGGAGGCCATCCGCTTCCTGATGAAGGACAAGGAAAACGACCTCAACAAGGAAGATATCGCGACGCTCAATGCCTATAAGGGCTCGCTCGATGCCGCCACCAAGTTCATCCCGGATTGGGTGAAGATCGCCGTGGCCATCGCACTCGGCCTTGGCACCATGGTCGGCTGGAAGCGCATCGTCGTCACCGTCGGCGAGAAGATCGGCAAGACGCATCTGACCTATGCGCAGGGTGCTTCAGCCGAACTCGTGGCCGCTGCCACCATCGGCGCGGCCGACGTGTTCGGTCTGCCGGTTTCGACCACCCACGTGCTGTCGTCCGGCGTTGCGGGCACCATGGCGGCGAACGGTTCGGGCCTGCAGATGGCCACCATCCGCAACCTGCTGATGGCCTGGGTGCTGACGCTGCCCTGCGCCATCATGCTCTCGGCCAGCCTCTACGTGCTGTTCAGCCAGTTGTTCTGAGGATAACGAGGCCGCTGCGGAAACGCCGCGGCCTCGTTCTTTCAAACCGCGAAAAGAAAAGGCCCGCGCATCATCTGCGCGGGCTTTTTTATCGAACAACGCTGTCATTCCGGGTTCGCATTTCAGCGGCTTCGCCGCCTTCATGCGCCCCGGAATGACGAATAATATGTCCTACGAACTGCTCTCGCGATGCACGTCGTGCACCACGATGCCCTTGCCTTGCTCCGGCAGCGCCAGCCAGTCGCGGCGCTTCAATGTGCGGCGGGTATCGTCGAGCCCGCTCTGCCAGTGCTCGCGCATCGAGGTCGCCGAGAACTCGTGGTCCTTGGAATCGCCCTCATAGGCCTTCTGCTGATAGATCATTTGCAGGATGGTGATCTCCGGCAGATCCGACAGGCTGTCACGCCGCGCGCGTTCCTCGTCGCTGAGCTGGTCGTCGGGAATGCGCTGCAAGACCTTGTAGAGCTCCGACTTCAGATTGTTCATGCGCCGATAGATGTCGGTGTTGTGGCGTGTGCGGGACGAGTAGACGATGTCCTTGTGCCGGGCCAGAACCTCCTGGATATCCCGGGGCAGCACGCCACGGGCGCTGAACAGGTCGACCTGGAACACCAGCGAGTTCATCCTGTCTTCCTGGTCGAGCAGGTGCTGCAGCGGCGTGTTGGAGACGATGCCGCCATCCCAGAAATGATCGGTGCCGATCTTCACCATCGGCAAAGCTGGCGGCAGTGCGCCTGATGCCATCACGTGTTCGGGCGCGATGACTTCCTTCTTGTTGTCGAAATACAGGAAGTTGCCGGTGATGACGTTCACTGCGCCGACGGCGAAGTGGGTCTTGCGCGAGTTGATGAGATCGAAGTCGACCAGTTCGAGCAGCGTGTCGCGCAGCGGCGAGGTGTCGTAATAGCTCGTCGCCGTCTTTGCACCGGCCGGACTGAACCACGGATTGATCTCGTGCGGCTTGAAGAAGCCGGGCTGTCCGAGGGTCGTGGTCATGAAGGAGCTCGCGAGATTGCGGGCCTTGCGGTAGACGTCGCCGTCCGGTGTATAGTGCCAGACCTTGCGGGCGGTGATGCGGTCCCAGAAGATCTGCAGCTTCTCCAGCCGGTCTTCCGGCGGATTGCCGGCGATGATCGCCGAATTGATCGCGCCGATCGATACGCCGCACACCCAGTCCGGCTCCATGCCTTGCTCATGTAGCGCCTGATACACACCGGCCTGATAGGCGCCGAGGGCGCCGCCGCCCTGCAGCACCAGTGCTACACGATCGCAGCGGTCGGGGCGCCAGCCGGTCTCGACAGTCGTATCTGAATCGGGTGTCCGCGCATCCATCTGGGTGTTCTCCTCAACGATCACATGATGTTGGCGGCAGAATTCAGATGAGCAGTGACGGCGTTGTGACAAATAGCAAATTCGATCATTGCGCATCAGTCCATGAAGCGCGTCACGCGGCTGAAGGAAATTCCTCATACCGCCGTCAAACAGGATCGCTAGCAAAGAAGCAGATATTAACGTTTGCTTACGAAGGGTTGCGCGCATGCTGTCTGGAAAGTCCGCCATCATCACCGGCTCCACCAGCGGCATCGGCCTTGGCATCGCGCGCGGCCTCGCGGCCAGCGGCGTCAATATCGTGCTCAACGGCTTCGGCGACGCCAATGAGATCGAGGCGATCCGCAGCGAGATCGCCGACAGCCATCAGGTCCGGGTGCTCTATAGCGGCGCCAACATGGCCGACGGCAATGACATCGCGGCGATGATGGCGCAGGCGGAACAGGAATTCGGCGGCGTCGATATCCTGGTCAACAATGCCGGCATTCAATATGTCGCGCCGCTCGAGGAATTCCCGGTGGAGAAATGGGATGCGATCGTGGCGATCAACCTGTCGAGTGCGTTTCACACCACACGTCTCGCCATCCCCCACATGAAGGCGAAGTCCTGGGGCCGCATCGTCAACATCGCCTCGGCCCATGCGCTGGTGGGCTCGCCATTCAAGTCGGCCTATGTCGCGGCCAAGCATGGTATTGCCGGGCTGACCAAGACGGCGGCGCTGGAAGTCGCCGAACACGGCATCACCGTGAATGCGGTATGCCCGGGCTATGTGATGACACCGCTGGTGGAGAAGCAGATTCCGGAACAGGCCAAGGCGCGCGGCATCACTGAACAGCAGGTGATCTCGGACGTGCTGCTCGCCGCCCAGCCCACCAAACGTTTCGTGACCGTCGAAGAACTGTCCTCGGTCGTCAATTTCCTCTGCACCGACCACGCCCGTTCGATCACCGGCATCACGCTGCCGGTCGATGGCGGGTGGACCGCGCACTGAGTTTAAACCAGCGATTTCACACCCAAGGAGTTTCCGATGCGCCAGGAAGACATCCTCCGTTTGCCGTCGATGCCGATGGCCGGCCCGAGCTATCCCGCCGGTCCCTATCGCTTCATCAATCGCGAATTCCTCGTCATCACTTATGAGACCGATCCGGACCTGATCAGGATCGGTCTGCCCGAGCCGCTCGAGCCGATCGAACAGCCCATCGTCCACTATGAATGGATCAAGATGCCGGATTCATCCGGCTTCGGCAGCTACACCGAGACCGGCCTCGTGATCCCCGCACGCTTCAAGGGCGAGGACGTCAACTTCGTCTCGCAGATGTATCTGGACGATGATCCGCCGATTGCTGCCGGCCGCGAGATCTGGGGCTTTCCGAAGAAATACGCCCATCCGAAGCTCGAAGTGGTCAAGGACACGCTGACCGGCACGCTGGAATATGCCGGGCAGCAGGTGGCCATGGGCACGATGGCCTACAAGCACGGCGCCATGGCGGGCAATGGCGAAGCGACGCACGCCACGCTGTCCAAGACCCAGATCAATCTGAAGCTGATCCCCGGCGTCGATGGCAGCGCGGAAGTCTGTCAGCTGGTGGCAATCAACCTGACTGATATCACCGTGAAGGGCTCATGGTTCGGCCCCGGCCGTCTGCATCTGATCCCGCACGTCAACGCGCCGGTCGCCGACTTTCCGGTGCGCCGCGTGATCGGTGCCCATCATTTCCTGGCCGACCTGACTTTGCCCTATGGCCGTGTCGTCCATGACTACAACAAGCAGAGCGATACACTCGCCGAAGCCGCTGAATAGAGCATGATCCGGAAAAGTGGAAACCGGTTTTCCGAAAGATCATGCTCAAAAGAAGAGATGAGATGATGATCCGATTTTCTCTAATCGGATCATCATCTCGGCTGACATATCCCTGTAACAAGGGTGTCATTAAGTGACTGCGGCGGACTGACACAGTCGGAGAGCCGCAGGCAGATATTTTATTTTTTGGTGGCGCATGCGTATTGCGTGGCGTGAAAAACGGTGGGTGTCCGATGCAATTTGAAGTGCCGGTCACAACCGCGGAGGTGTCGTCCACACTTGGCTTGACCGATCCGATCCCGGGTCTGGTCTGGGCCTTCCGCATCCATTCCGACGGCAAGCCGGAGCCATTGCCGGTCGATGCCGGCATCGATCTCGTCCACGGCGGGCTGCTCTGGCTGCATTTCAACCTGACTGACGCGCGCGCGCTGCAATGGCTGGCGCAGATCTCATTGCATGCGCCGGAGCAGGCCCGTGCCTTGTTGCTGTCCAAGGACACATATCAGCAACTCCATGCCACCGATGACAGTATCTATGGCGTGATCTCGGACCTGTTGCGCGATATCGACGAGGCGACCGAAGACACTGGTTATCTGCGCTTCGTGATGACTGAGCGCTTGTTGATCAGTGGTCGGCATCATGCGCTGTGCGCCGTCGATGCGACGCGCCGTTCGCTTGAGCAGGGCCAGCGGGTCGACAGCATGGCCGCGCTGCTTGAGACGATCGTGGAGAATGTTGCCGACACCATGGACGGCGTCGCCGACAGTTTGGCGATATCGCTCGACGAGATCGAGGAGCAAGTGGTCTCCGGCGACTCCCGTGACATGTTGCAGAAGCTCGGCCGTCTGCGCCGGACCTGCGTGCGGCTGCATCGGCAGCTCTCCGGGCTGCGGATCGTGTTTCAGCGGCTTGAGGCCAAAGGTCAGCGTGAGTTGAAACCGTCGCTGCAACTGCGTGCCGGCAAGCTGGCGCAGCGCCTCGACGGGCTGGATCATAATGTGGTCGAGATGCGCGAGCGCAGCCGGCTGTTGCAGGAAGAGCTGCATCTGCAGATCGAGGAACGCGGCAACGAAAGCCTTCGCGTTCTTTCAGTGCTTACCGCGCTTCTGCTGCCGCCGACGCTGGTCACCGGCATCTTCGGTATGAACACCAAGGGACTGCCGCTGACCGATGTCGAAACCGGATTTCTCTGGGCGGGCGCACTGATATTGATTTCGTCAGCATCGGCCTATGCCGTGATGAAGCGCCTCAAGATCATCAGGTAGCTATCATGGTTGGTGTGTTTTCGTGCTGGATGGTCCGTGCGATGATGGCGCTCGCCGGCCTTGTCGCCTGTGGCACGATCTCGCTGTCATCGGCTCATGCCGGCGATTGGCGCGATAGCGGCCTGAAGCCGATCAATGACCGGCTCGCCGAATGGGGTGTTGCACTGTCAGCCACCTATATCGGCGAGGCGCTCGGCAATGCCTCCGGCGGCATCCGGCGCGGCGCCATCTATGAAGGGCGTTTCGATTTTGGCGTCGATGTCGATCTCGACAAGGCGGTTGGCTGGAGCGGCGCGACCTTTCACGCCAATGTCTATCAGATCCACGGACCTGGCCTGTCGCGCGACTATATCGGCAATCTGATGCTGGTCAGCGGCATCGAAGCGCTGCCGGCGACGCGGCTCTATGAATTCTGGATCGAACAGTCGCTGTTCGGCGGCAAGCTGCTGGTGAAGGTCGGTCAGCAGCCATCCGATATCGAGTTCATCGACAGCAAGTATGACGATATCTTCGTCAATTCGGCGCTGGGCTGGCCCGGCATCACCGGCGTGATCCTGCCGGCGGGCGGACCCTCGCCGCCACTCGCCGTGCCGGGCGTTCGTTTCAAGGCCAGTCTGTCGGATGCGTTCACGGCCTATCTGGCGGTGTTCAATGGCAGTGCGGCAGCGCCCGGTCCGAATGATCCGCAGATCGCCAACGCGCATGGTCTTGCATTTCGCGTCAACGATCCGCCGTGGATCATCGGGCAACTGAAATATGCCTACAAGCTCGGCCCGTCGGAGTTGCCCGGATCGATCACCGGCGGCGGCTGGGTGCATCTGGCCGAATTCGATGACGAGCGCTGGACTGCACAGGGCCTGTCGCAGGCCGATCCGGTCGGCACCGGCGAGCCGCTGATGCGGCGCGGCAATCGCGGCGTTTTCGCCGTTTACGAACAGCGGCTCGCTTTCAGTGCACTCGGCCCGGACAAGGGCATCGGCTTCTTTGCACGCACGTCGATCAGCCCGTCGGATCGCAATCTGATCAGCTTCTATCTCGATGGCGGCATCCAGGTATCAGGCTTCTCGGCCGAGCGGCCCGACGACAAGTTCGGCATCGCCATGACCTATGCGCGCATTTCGGATGGTGCACGCGGGCTTGATCGTGATGTGCAGCTTTTCACCGGAATTCAATCGCCCATCCGCGATTTCGAAGCCGTGCTGGAAGTAACCTATCTCGCTGCGGTCGCGCCGGGCGTGGCGGTGCAGCCGGTGTTTCAATATGTGATGCATCCCGCCGGCGGCGCCGTCGATCCCAACGATGCCACGCAGACAAAGCGCATCAAGGACGCCGCGGTGTTCGGCGTCCGCACCACCATCAATTTCTGAAACGTTTCAGCCGGTCGCTTCAGCCGGTGTCTTGGTGAGACCCGCAGCCGCCTCGGCGATCATCTCATAGGACTTGAGCCGCGTGGCGTGGTCGTAGACGTCCGAGACGATCATCAACTCATCCGCGCCGGTCTCCTCGACCAGCGCGGCGATGCTAGCGCGAACCGTCTCCTTCGAGCCGATGATCGAGCGCCGCAGCATGCCCATGGCCTGCATCTTCTCGGCCGGCGCCCAGTAGGTCTCGATATCGTCGATCGGCGGCGCGCTTAGCCCGCGGGTGCCGCGGAACATGTTGGTGAACGACATCTGCTGCGTAGTCCATAACCGCTTGGCCTCGGCATCGGTGTCGGCGGCGATGATGTTGACGCCGACCATCGCATGCGGCTTCGTCGACTGTTCGGATGGTTCGAAGTGCTGGTGATAGATCTGCAGGGCCTGCAGCAACTGGTCGGGCGCGAAATGCGAGGCGAAAGCGTAGGGCAGGCCGAGCGCCGCGGCGAGCTGCGCGCCATAGGTCGAGGAGCCGAGGATCCATAGCGGCACGTCGGTGCCCGCGGCAGGCACCGCCTGCAGGCGCTGGTTCGGGCCGGCCGGAGCGAAATAGGCCTGCAGCTCCTGGATGTCCTGCGGGAAATTGTCTGAATTCTGCAGCGAGCGGCGCAGCGCCCGCATGGTCATCTGGTCGGTGCCGGGTGCGCGGCCGAGGCCGAGATCGATACGGCCGGGAAACAGCCGCGCCAATGTGCCGAACTGTTCGGCGATGACGATGGGCGCATGGTTCGGCAGCATGATGCCGCCGGCACCGACGCGAATGGTTTTGGTCCCCGCTGCGATATGGCCGATCACCACCGAGGTCGCCGCGCTGGCGATGCCGATCATGTTGTGATGTTCGGCGACCCAGAAACGCTGATAGCCCCAGCGCTCAGCATGACCGGCGAGATCGCGGGAATTGTCGAGCGCGCCGCGCGCATCGGTGTCTTGGGTAACGCGGACGAGGTCGAGGATCGAAAGTGCGGTCATGACGGGGCTCCCATTGCCCTTGCCATGTGGGCATGGCTGGGGCGGATTGCCAGCCGGTTGCGCGCCCGGCATGGCAGCCCGGCGTTACTCCCGAGCGGTCAGGTCAGGCCGGCGTGGAAGGCGCGGACGATTGCGGCGCATTCGGCCGGCTTTTCCATCTGCATGAAATGCGAAGCGTCAGGCACGGTGGTGAAGGCGAAGCCGCCATCGCGCGCAAAGGCACGCTCCATGTCGACGAACGGGCTGGTTCTCGTCTTTGGTTCACCGGCGACGAGCTGCACCGGCAGCCTGACGCTGCACATCCGCTCCCAGGCGCCCGGGAGATCCTGCATGGTGAAGATGCTGGCCTCGAATTCCCTGGCGCAGGCGAGTTCATAGAGCTGGCTGTCGTCGTTCCAGCGCAGCGTGGATGCGGCGAGTGCTTGCAGTCCGGCATCGTCGACGCCGGCAAATGCCGAGCTGCGGCGATAGGACTCGAACAGCTCCTGCACATTCGGAAAGGTGGTGCGACGCTGCGCGGCGCGTCCGGCGAGCCTGTCATTTTCCGTGCGGAAACTCAGGAACTCCGGATAGCTGGCTGGCGGCGTCGCCGGTGGCTCGAAGCCAACGATGCCGATCCACGGCGTCTGATATTCGGCGGCATGCAGCAGGGTCGTCAGGGCGCTCATTGAATGAAATGCGCCGAGGCTCGGCGCCGCGCCGAGTTCGCGCGTGATCCCTTGCATGATCGCCTCATAGTCCCGGATGAGCTGCGGCCAGACATGCGGGATGGGCTGGCGATACGGACTGCTCCGGCCGTGATGACGGAAGTCGAACACCACGGTCTCATAGTCATCTGTGAAGAGACGCCAGAAGCTTTGAAAAGCATCGATGGCGAGGCCATTGCCATGGCTGCAGATGATCCGTGGACCCGTTCCATAAACGCGTATGCTAGCTGTGGCACCGTCTTCGAGCAGAACCTGAAAAGCGTGCGTCTCGGCCGCAGGGGCCGGAGCGGAAGGCGCATAGTCCATATGGGGAAGAATCCGTTATATTTTGGAGCAGAAGGCGAAGCTGTCGCATGCTTGGCCGGACCGCAGAGTCTAAAAGACCTTGTCTGAAAGACTTTGCTGCTCACCGTCACTTCGTACGCAGTTTCAGGATACAAAGCGCGGCGGGGTGGTTCAAGCCACAGCAGGTCATACCAGCTCAGCTGGAACGCCGGATGATCGCCACGCGCCCGTCCAGCGGGATCGTCGCGTGCCCGTCGGTCACCGGCACGCGGCGCCACTCGGCATCGTCATTCGGACGGTTGAAGGAGAGCGAAGCGGCAGGGCCATCGACGGCGATGTCGATCGGCTCCGTGGGCACCGGGATGTCTTCAGCCTTCTCCACATTCCAGCAGCGCACCGCGCGCCATACCGCAAGCAGCGGTTGTCCCTGCGCATCCTGAAACGCGATGTGCCGCAGGTCCGGTGCCGTGGATGCCACGCGTAGCGCCGGATCGTTGTTCGCGCGGCGTGCGCCTTTCAGTGCGGACAGGAGATTCCGGATCGCATGGTAGCCGGGCTTCGGCGAGCCGTCATTGCGGACGAGGCCCCAATGATGTTCTCCGTCGTTGGGATCGGTACCGCCATCGAAGAATTCGTAGAGGAATGTTCGGAGAATGCCGAGGCGGAAGTTGTTGAGCAGCAGCCGCGGCAGATAGAGCGCCGCCGCCGTTTCCGAGACGCCGGAGGTACCGGGCTTCACGACATTGCAATAGCCGCATTCGGTTGCCAGCGCGGGTGCGCCGGGTTTGAACGCGTCGCGCATATTGTGCAGATACCAGGACACGGCGGCATAGTCGTTGGTTGTTTCCGGCTCTTGCGCCTTCTGTACATAGGAATGGATGGCGACGGCATCGCTGAACTGCGCGGCCGGGCGCAGCAGCGCGACGTCGGCGGGCTTCCAGTTGATGACGCTGGGCGACAGCAGCGGCAACTCCGCCGCCGCATATCGCGCGCGCAGCGCAGCGTGCACCTCGCGCTGATAGTTGACGACGACATTGCTCCAGCCCGGTTTCGCCAGTGGCAGCGACAGGAACCAGTCGCTGTTGCCCTCGTTCTGGCCCTCCATCGCCGAGACGCGCTCGATGCCCAATGCGGCGAGATAGGTCATCATCTCCGGCACGGTGTTGGTCGCCGGCGACACCACAACATTGAACAGGATGTTCGCGCGTTTGCTCAGCGCGCGCCAGCGATCGAGATCGTTGCTAGGTCGCAACTCGTCGCGCAGATGGCGAATGCCTGATGCCGCAAGCAGATCGTGAAACCGGTCGAAATGACTCGCATATGGCTCGCTGCTGATATGCACATTGACGCCGACGCTGTCGGTGAAGGTGTCGGACGGGCCGGGAAGCGGCAGGGCAGCCAATGGATCGGAGCGCAGCATCATCGATGCCGCGCCTCCCATCAGGATGGCTCGTCTGCTCAGGCCGGGCATTTCGATCTCGCACGCTTGAAGCCCCAGGGGCGCCTTGGGGCAGTCTGAGCCTGTTAGACTTAATAAACCGCCGATCGACAAGAGATGTTCTCGTCAGCGATCAACCGAAGCGGTCCGCTGGCCCGCAAGATCACTGTCATCGCGGCAACGAACAACTGTATGCGCTCGCAAAAACGTGAGCTGCGTTGGCCGCCGGCCTGTCGGCTCCGGCCCGTCCCGTGCGTCTTCCACTCAGAGAGCGCTAACGTGGAGGCCAGGAATGACCAATTCTCACTATCGCTGGGTAATCGTCGCCGCAGGCGGCCTTCTGGGATGCGTCGCGATCGGCGGCATGTTTTCGCTGCCGGTGTTCCTCCAGCCGATCGCGCGGGACACCGGCTGGTCGGTCACCGGTATATCCAGCGCCATGACAATTGGCTTCCTCGCGATGGCTGTCACCAGCATGATCTGGGGCACCTTGTCCGACCGATTGGGGCCACTCCCAGTGGTGTTGACCGGGTCGGTCGTGCTCGCGTCAAGCCTGGTGCTGGCGAGCCTCGCGACATCTCTGGTCGCATTTCAATTTGTCTTCGGGCTGATGGTCGGCGGCGCCACCGCTGCGATCTTTGCGCCGATGATGGCAGCAGTCACCGGCTGGTTCGATACGCATCGCAGCCTGGCCGTCTCGCTGGTTTCGGCGGGGATGGGCATGGCGCCCATGACCATGTCGCCGCTGGCGGCCTGGCTCGTTTCGAACCACGATTGGCGCACCTCGATGCAGATCGTGGCCCTCGTCGTGGCCGCGATCATGATTCCAGTCTCGCTGCTGGTGCGCCGCGCGCCGGCGCTGGAGGGCGCGCCTTCCACTCCATCCGCCGAGCCGGCGCAAGCAGAGATGTCGCGCGCGCAGGCGCTACGCTCGCCACAGTTCATCATCCTGCTGCTGACGAATTTCTTCTGCTGTGCCACGCATTCTGGGCCGATCATCCATACTGTGAGCTACGCGATCAGCTGCGGCATACCGCTTGTCGCTGCGGTCACGATTTATAGCGTCGAGGGTCTGGCAGGGATGGGCGGCCGTATCGCCTTCGGCCTGCTCGGCGACCGGTTTGGCGCCAAGCGTGTACTGGTCCTTGGCTTGCTCGCCCAGGCGTTCGGGGCGCTCGGTTTTGTCTTCGTGCGTGAGCTCGGCGGGTTCTACACCGTGGCGGCGGTCTTTGGCTTCATCTACGCCGGCACCATGCCGCTCTACGCCGTTCTCGCGCGCGAAAACTTTCCGCTGCGGATGATGGGCACGGTGATCGGCGGAACGGCGATGGCCGGCAGCCTTGGCATGGCGACTGGACCTCTCGCCGGAGGTTTGATCTACGACGCGTTCGACAGCTACGCTTGGCTCTATATCGGTTCCTGGATCATGGGGCTTGGCGCTTTCTTGATCGCGATGACATTTAGGCCGATGCCAGTCGTGAAAGCGGAGCCCGCGCCCCTGCCGGCGTGAGGACAAATCTTCCAGTCGTCATTTGCGGGTGACGCGCTTTTCGGAAATACAGCCCCTCGTCAACGGATCATTGCTGATGAGCTGTTGGTGCCCCTGGCCGGAATCGAACCAGCACTCCTTGCGGAACTCGATTTTGAGTCGAGCGCGTCTACCAATTCCGCCACAGGGGCCTTCGGACGCCGGCCGGAGACCCGGGGCGCGAAGCGGGCGGAATATAGCGGGCGCTCCGGGCGGGTCAACCTGCGGTTTGGCCGACAGGGCCGCCGCGCACACTCCAGTGTGATCAAGGCTGCCTCGACAGGGTGTGTGCCCCGGGATAGGACGCAACAGCCACTCCGGAGAGCACCGTGACTGCCCAGACCGCCCCTCAATCCGCGCCCGTGCATGCCTCATCCAACCCGGCGCTGGTCGCCGCACTGGTAGTCGGCCTGATCGCACTGGCGACGCTGGCGGGGGCCTGGTTCTTCCAGCTGGTACTGGATATCCGGCCATGTCCGCTCTGCCTCGAACAGCGCTATGCCTATTATTTCGCGATTCCGTTGGCGGTGCTGGTGGCGATTGCTGCGTCCAGGGACGTGCCGCGCGGCCTGGTTGTGACCGGCCTCATTGTGCTGGCGCTGGCGGCGCTCGCCAATGCGGTGCTCGGCGGTTATCACGCCGGGGTCGAATGGACATTCTGGCAGGGTCCGACGGACTGTTCGGGTCCGGTGGTCGATCTCGGCAAGGCCGGCAGCCTGCTGGAGCGCCTCGACACCGTGAAGGTGATTCGCTGCGACGAGGTGCAGTGGCGTTTCCTTGGCCTGTCGCTGGCCGGCTACAATGTGCTGATCTCGCTGCTGATGGCGGCGATCGCACTGTGGGGCGCAGGCAAGACCGCACGGCGCTAATCGTCGATGTCGTCCTGCGCCTTGCCGAACAGATGCACGATGCCGGGCGTGACGATCGAGACATAGATGAAGCGCGACAGATGATGCGCGCCGACGAATACCGGATCGATATGCAGTGTCAGCGCCAGTGCGAGCATGGCGTCCATGGCGCCGGGCGCGAAGGCGACGACGACATCGCTCAGCTTCACAGTCGTGGTGAGCGCGATGATCGTCACGAACACGGCCGAGATGGCGATGGCCACCGTGAATGAGCCGAGCGCCGCCCAGACATGGCTGAGAATGGTGCGCGGCGAGATCTTGCCGAAACGTGAGCCGATCAGGCTGCCGATGCCGACGAGAGCCGTGATATAGGCCCATTGCGGCAGCGTGCCGTGGACCCAGCCGGTGCCGTGCAGGACCGACGAGGCCATCATCGCACCGAACATCCAGCTTGCCGGAAACTTGATCCAGCGCATGAACAGCGAGACGGCAACGGCCGCGGCAGCCAATTCGGCGAGCGCCAACGGCGAGGCTTCCGGTCCGCGCGAGGGCAACGGGCCATGACCCATCAGGCCGGTGGCGGCGAGCAGCAGCGGCACCATGCCAGTGAGGATGATGACGCGGAAAATCTGCACGACCGCGATGCCCGGCACGTCGGCATTGCGCTCGGTGGCCAGCATGATGATTTGCGAGAGTGCGCCGGGGCTGCCGGCCAGCAGCGCGGAGGTGCGGTCCCAGCCATGGACGCGCTGCAGATAGATGCTGCTGCCGAAGGTGGCGCAGAACGTGGCCATCGCCAGCAACGCGATGGTCACGGGATAGGCGCTGAGATTGTGCACCATCTCCGGTGACACCATCGAGCCGAGCGACAGGCCCAGTGTCATCAGGATGACATGGGCCATCGGCTGCGGCAGGCCGACGGGGCGGCCAAGGATGCCGTAAGCCGCGACCGCGATCATCGCGCCGGAGATCAGCCCGCCCGGCAATTCCGCCCAATAGAATAGTGCGCCGCCGATCGTGCCGATGACGAGCGTCTCAAGGGTGGTGCGGATCTGCAGGGGGGTGGGAAGAGCGATGGCCATTTGCACGGGAAGCTGAAGGAGCCCGCTTTATGGCAAAGTCCGCACCTGTCGACAAATGCGGTGTGGTCTACCTGTCCCTCGCTTTCCGGGCGAGGGACAGGCGCATGACGAGAGTTTAGTTCGGTTTTGCGGTCTTCTTGCATTCCGAACGGAATTTACGGCGCTCGGTGCCATGCAGGCCCTTGGCGTCGGCCTGTTTCGAACATTCGAGTGACGCCGCCGTACGGGGTTTCTCGGCTGTCTTGTCCGCAGGCGCCATCTTCTCGGCGGGGGCCGCCTTGGCGGGCGCAGTCTTGGTGGCCGCCGGCGCAGGTGTCTGAGCGGTGGCCGCGCCGACCAGGAGGAAGGAGGCGACGGCAGCGGTAGCTAGGCTGGAAGCGAATCGGATCATGGCAGCACCTCGAATTGAACAGGGAGGACAGGGTGGGCGCGCCGGGCTGAACGGCAGGTGAATGAGTTGAAATATATCTGATGGTGCGATCACGATAATTTTTCGCGGGGAGCTGCGATGTCGTTGCCACATGCAGCGGTAGCGATAGGATGCCTTCGTCTACTTTTACTTTGTGTAGCAAAGGGAGAGAATGCCATGACAATGCCTGTCAAATTCGCCTGCGCGATTGCAGTATCCAGTTTTGCTTTGCTTGCCTTCAGTCCGGCCCATGCACTCACCGCAACTGAATGCAGTGCAAAATATCAGGCGGCCAAGACCGCCGGCACGCTGAACGGCCAGAAATGGAATGACTTCCGCAAAGCCGAATGCGGGACCGATGCCGCTGCGACGACGCCCGCCGCTGCGCCTGCTGCAACAGCGGCGCCGAAGGCTGCCGAAGCCAAACCTGCCGAAGCCAAGCCCGCAGCGGCTCCCAAACCTGCTGCAGCCCCCAAGCCGGCAGCCACGACAGCTGCGGCTCCGGCAGGCCCTGCCACCTTCCCGTCGGTGGTCGATCCGAAATACGCCAAGGAGACGGCTGGCAAAGCGCGGATGCACACCTGCGTGGATCAGTACAATGCCAACAAGGCCGCCAATGCCAATGGCGGCATGAAGTGGATCGAAAAAGGCGGCGGCTACTACAGCGAATGCACCAAGAAGCTGAAGGGTGCCGCCTGATCGGATCAGCCGCGCGCTGGGGTTGATCGACATCACTTGCTTCGCGGGCGATAACGATCCGTCACCCGCGGAGTCCCTATGATTGCCAGTCTGTCCCTGATCCTGCTGTGCCAGCTCGCTGGCGAGATCGCTGTGCGCGCTTTTGCATGGCCGGTGCCCGGCCCGGTGCTCGGCATGTTGCTGCTGCTCGTTCTGCTGTTGCTGCGTGACCGCGCCATGCTGTTCGCGCAGGGGCCGCTGCAGGGCGGCGGCGTGGAGAATGCCGCGAAGGGCCTGCTCGCGCATCTGTCGTTGATGTTCATTCCCGCCGGTGTCGGCGTGGTGCAGAAGCTCGATCTGCTGGCCGAGCATGGCACCGCCATCGTCGGCGTTCTGGCGGTCTCGGTCGTGATCACGCTGCTGGTGACGGTGGCGACGTTTCTCATCATCAGCCGGGTCATGACACGCGGGCGAAGCGCGTGATGACCGCCAATCCGTTCTCACTCTGGGTCTATCTTTCGCAGCAGCCGCTGCTGTGGTTGACCGTGACGCTGCTGGTCTATGCGACGGCGGATGCGCTGTCGCTGGCGACCGGCCGGCATCCGTTTGCCAATCCGGTATTCCACTCGATGTGGATCATCGCCGTGTTCCTGCTGCTGACCGGGACGTCCTACACGACCTATTTCAGCGGTGCGCAATTCGTGCACTTCCTGCTCGGTCCGGCGACCGTGGCGCTCGCGGTGCCACTCTATGAGAATCGCAAGGTCGTGGCGGCAGCGATCGTGCCGATGCTCGCCGCGCTGGTGGTCGGCTGTGCCACGGCGATCGTCTCGGTTGTGTTGCTGGCAAAGGCCTTCGGCCTGCCGCAAAATGTGGTGCTGTCGCTGGCGCCGAAATCGGTCACCGCCGGCGTCGCCATGGGTATCAGCGAGTCGCTCGGCGCTGACGCATCGCTGACCGCGGTGGCGGTGGTGCTGACCGGCATCATGGGCGCGATCATCGTCACCCCGATGATGAACCGCATGGGCATCACCGATTATCGCGCCCGTGGCTTTGCCGTCGGATTGGCGTCGCATGGGATCGGCACAGCGCGGGCCTTTCAGGTCGATGCGGTGGCCGGGGTCTTCGCCGGCATTGCGATGAGCCTGAATGCGCTGGTGACCTCTCTACTGGTGCCGCTCGCCGTCACCCTGCTGGTGCGCTGATGGTCACGACAGCGTTTTCCCGGCAGGCGGATTTGTGATGCCGGCTGCATGGAGCCGGGCCGGAAAGGTCATTATGGTCACACCGTTGCGCGCATGATCCGAACAAGTGGACACTGATTTTTTCGAAAGATCATGCTCAGATGAGAAGATGAGAATCAGCCGTTCATGATGACTGTGATGCAAGGGGCGCTCGGCCTGGCTTCGGGCGCACTGGTCGGCTTCTCGCTCGGCCTGGTCGGTGGCGGCGGCTCGATCCTCGCTGTGCCGCTGATGGTCTATGTTGTCGGCGTGCCTGAGCCGCATGTCGCGATCGGCACCAGCGCCATTGCGGTTGCGGCCAATGCGGCGGTCAATCTCGGCAATCATGCGCGTGGCGGCAATGTGCACTGGTCCTGCGCGCTGGTGTTTGCTGCTGCAGGAATCGCCGGTGCGCTCGGAGGCTCGATTCTCGGCAAGCAGGTGGACGGGCAGAATTTGCTGGCGCTGTTCGCGGTCCTGATGCTGGTGATCGCCGTGCTGATGCTGAAGACGCGCGCCCAAGTCGGCGAGCACCGCGTCGAGATCAGCATGTCGAACACGCCTTCGCTGCTTGCGCTGGGTCTTGTCACCGGCGCGCTGTCCGGCTTCTTCGGAATCGGTGGCGGCTTTCTGATCGTGCCGGCGCTGATGGCGGCCACGGGCATGTCGATCATGAGTGCGATCTCGTCATCGCTGGTGGCGGTCACCGCATTCGGTCTCACCACGGCATCGAGCTATGCCTGGTCCGGGCTGATCTCCTGGAAACTTGCGCTGGTGTTCATTCTGGGTGGTCTGCTCGGCGGACTGTTGGGAACCAGCCTGGCGCGGCATCTGTCGCTGCGGCGGGGCGCGTTGAATACCGTTTTTGCGTCTATCATTATCGTCGTGGCGCTCTATATGTTGGCCCGCAACATCTACATCACCTGAGCGCTGGCGCATGATGCGTCTTCGGAGAACATCATGACCGCCGCAATCCGCGAGACCTCGAAGACCGCCACGACACGGCGCGCTGCGCTCGGGCTTTTCGGTGGCGCCATGCTGCTCGGCGCGTCCGGCAAGGTCCTCGCGGCATCTGGTGCCGCCAAGGACGAAGACGTCCTTAACGAAGCCGCGGTACTCCGCGATCCGGACATCCCGGCCGCAGGTAACCCGAAGGGCGACATCACCATCGTCGAATATTTCGACTACCAATGCCCCTATTGCCGCAAGATCGCCCCCGACCTGCGCGCCCTGGTGAAGGAAGACGGCAAGGTTCGCCTGGTGTCGAAGGACTGGCCGATCCTCGGGCCGGTGTCCGTCTATGCGGCCCGTCTCGTGCTCGCTGCCAGATACCAGAACAAGTTCATCGAGGCGCAAGACGCCCTGATCAGCCTCGATACCAAACTGACCGAGGCGATCGCGCGTGATCGGCTCGCCAAGGCCGGTATCGATGTCGATCGCGCCGTCGCCGATCTGCAGAAAAATCAGGATGCGATCGTTGCCAAGCTGAAGCAGATCGATGAGCAGGCGACGGCTTTCGGCTTTAACGGCACGCCGTCCTTCATCGTCGGCAAGTTCCGGATTCCCGGCCCGATCACCAAAGAACAGTTCGTTCTTGCGATCGCCGATGCGCGTAAAGCCGCGGCTGCGAAGAAGTAAGCTTCAGCGGGTTCAGGCAGAAAAATGCCCCCGCTCATCGGCGAGGGCATCTTTGATCGGCTGAACCAGTCTTCTCGTTGCTGATGTGCTTACGACTTCACTTGCGAGGTCAGCTTGGCCCAATCCTGCTTGGTGCGCGTCTTCAGTGCTTCCCACTCATTGGCAGCAACATCCCAGTTGACGATCGTCCGGCGCTCCTGCGCCGTCTGGCCGTTCGCCACTGACGAGGTCGACATCGAATCGTAGATGTAAACGCCGATGCCCAGGATCAGCGCACCCAGGATCATTCCAAAAAACGTCCGCATGGCGGTAGCCTCCATTGAACGCAAACAACGCGACGTCCGGGGCTTTGGTTCCCGGTTGCATGGTGCGCTATTGCCGCAGCGCATTCATTGGCAGGATTGATCTTGCGGTCACGCCGTGGTGATCCTTGGGGATCATGACCGTCCATCTTACCGATCAATCCGTGCTCGACGACGCCGTTATGGAGCTGGTGAAGCTCGACCCGCGTCTGAAACCGATCCTGGCCATGGCCGGGATGCCGGCACTTCGGCAACGTGCGCCGGGCTTCGAAGGGCTTGCGCAGATCGTCTGCGGGCAGCAGGTCTCGGTGGCGTCGGCTTCAGCGATCTGGGGCCGCGTCTCGGGCGCCTTCTCGCCATTCGATCATCACGCCATCCGCAAGGCGCGTACCGATCGCCTGGGCCGGCTTGGCCTGTCGGCGGCGAAGATCAAGACGTTGAAGGCGCTGGCGCGCGAACTCGTCGAGGAGCGGTTGAATCTCGATGTGCTCGCCGAGGAAGACGCCGACGCTGCGCATAACACGCTGGTCGCATTGCACGGCATCGGACCATGGACGGCCGACGTCTATCTGCTGTTTTGTCTCGGCCATGGCGATGCATGGCCGGCGGGCGATGTCGCCATTCAGGAATCAATCAAGGTCGGGCTCGGTCTCAAGGAGCGGCCGACCGTGAAGCAGATGGCGCCGCTGGCAGAACCATGGCGTCCGCTGCGCGGTGCGGCGGCGCATCTGTGGTGGGCTTACTATCACGCCATCAAGAAGCGCGAAGGCGTGATCGGCAAACCGGCGAAGTGAACACGTTGCGGGCCGCAGCATCGACTGTGCGGGCCAGGCTACTCCTCGGCAGGAGGCGAGGTGGATGTCCCTATGGCAGATACTGCGGCGTCGGATGCTGGCTTCCATGCGAACCATGTGAGCAGTGCGTCGAGCGAAGGGCAAAGAGATTCGCCCCAATCCGTTAGCGCATATTCAACCTTCGGAGGCACCTGCGCATGCACGACGCGTCGAACAATACCGTCGGCCTCGAGCTGCCGCAATTGCTGCGCGAGCATCTTCTGCGAGGCCGCAGGGATTGCGCGTTCGAGTTCAGAGAAGCGCAAAATTCGGCCGCCGAACAGACGAAACAGGATTTCCAGCTTCCAGCGTCCGCCGATCATCTTCAGCGACTGCTCGATCCCGTCCGATGCGGTCGTCGCAGTCCACGGTTCCTTACCTGGAGGTAAGCCCCCCACTTTCTCGTGCGTTCTTGTCATTCGGCAAACATATCCGCATTTCCCTCGCAGACAATGCGCCGCGCTGTGCGGATGTGAAAATGAGGAACTGGACGATGACAAATCATCAGGCGGGCGGCGAACTCGCTGGCAAGCGGGCGCTCGTGACCGGTGGGACCAAAGGTATTGGTGCAGCCGTCGTCGCGTGCCTGCTGGCACAGGGTGCAGTGGTGCTCACGACAGCGCGCAACAGGCCGGACGGCATGCCGGACCATGCCGGCTTCGTCGTTGCTGACGTTGCCACCGCCGACGGGTGCACGGCGCTCGCCGACGCGGTCCTGAAGCGCCTCGGCGGCATCGATATCATTGTCCACGTCGTTGGCGGGTCGTCCGCGTCGGCGGGCGGTTTCGCAAAGCTCGATGACGCCGCTTGGCAGCGCGCAATGGACCTGAATCTCTATGCTGCCGTCCGACTGGATCGCGCTCTGTTGCCGTCGATGCTGGAGCAGAAATCCGGCGTGATCATTCATGTCACTTCGATCCAGCGTGTGCTGCCGTTGCACGATGCCACGATGGCTTACGCGGCAGCGAAAGCGGCACTCGGAAACTACAGCAAGGCGCTATCAAAGGAAGTTAGCCCGAAAGGCATCCGCGTGGTGCGCGTCTCGCCGGGCTGGGTGGAAACCGAGGCCGCCGTCGGGCTGGTGCAGACGATCGCCGACGAGAACAGCACCGATTATGAGGGCGCGCAGAGAATGCTAATGGATTCGCTCGGCGGTATTCCGCTCGGACGCCCGGCCAGGCCGCACGAAGTCGGGGACCTCGTGGCATTTCTGGCATCGCCGCGCGCGGCATCAATCACCGGTGCAGAATTCGTGATCGACGGCGGCACGGTTCCCACGGTGTAAGTAGTCGAACAGCGTTTGAAACGGACGTTGTTTTAAACAACTCCGCTGTCGCAAAACAGACATTGGCGGCGGGAATGATCGCAGCAGCAAAACGCCGCGGAGTTCGAACATGAGCACATGCACGCAATTCAATATCGCGAAGAATGATTTTCACGGCACGGCACTGGTGCAGATGTCGCTGCCACGACTGGACGAACTGTCCGATGATTGCCTTCTAGTCGAGGTCGAACGCTTCGCCTTCACCGCGAACAACATCACTTATGCGATGCTGGGTGACCGGATGAAATACTGGCAGTTGTTCAAGGCGCCTGACGGCTTCGGCAACATTCCGGTCTGGGGTTTCGGCAGGGTGATCGCCTCGATGCATCCGCAGATCGTCGAAGGCGAGCGGCTGTTCGGCTATTTCCCGATGGCCTCGCATCTGGTGATCGAGGCCGCGGATGTCAGCAAGCGCGGCCTGCGCGACGGCGCGGCGCACCGGCAGGGCGTGGCGCCGGTCTACAATGCATATCGCGGGTGACCGGTGATCCGGCCTTTGCTGGACGCAATGGCGACTATCAAGCGCTGCTGCGGCCGCTCTTCATGCTCTCGTTCCTGGTCGATGATTTTCTCGCCGAGGAGGAATTCTTCGGTGCACGCACTGTCATTCTCTCCAGTGCCTCGAGCAAGACCGCCTTCGGTCTCGCGCATCTGCTGCACAGCAAGCGCAAGCCGATCCGCGTGATTGGCCTGACCTCGGCGGGGAATGCCGATTTCGTGCGGTCGCTCGGCTGCTACGACGATGTCGTGCTCTACGATCATATCGATACGCTGCCCGCGGATCAGCCGGTGGCCTTCGTCGATATGGCCGGGAATGCCGACCTGCGCGGCCGGCTGCATCGGCACCTCAAGCACAAACTCGTCTATAGCGGGCGCGTCGGGCTCACCCATCAGGATGCAGCGGTGGATGAAGAGCTTCCCGGCGCCAAGCCCGCATGGTTCTTCGCGCCGGACCAGATCCGCAAGCGTGCCAAAGAATGGGGACCGGGCGGCATCGATACCCGGTTCACCGCGGCGTGGTCAGGATTCCTGCCGCTGCTGGAACAGTCGCTGACGGTTGCCGAGAGCCGTGGCCCCGTCGCCGTCGAGAATATCTATCGCGCTACACTGGCCGGCCGGGTGCCGCCTGATCAGGGGCATATGCTGTCGCTCGCGGACGGCTAACGGCGGACCATCACATCTCGCCGAGGGCTTCGCGGCGGCGCTGCTCGGACTCTTCGGCGTAGCGCCGCGTCGCGTGGGCTTCCGAGAGCGTGCCGAGCACGCGGTGGCTTTCGGCCTCGACCACCGCCAGCGATTCCGCTTCGGCGCCCTCGAATACCACCATGGCGTCGCGGATGTTCATGTCCGGATGCAGGACGACGTCGCGACAATGCAGCAGGCTGTCGAGCCGAAAGGCTGTCACGTCAGGCGAATGCGCTTCAGCGACGATGGCGAGGCCGACATAGCGGCCCTCGGGATCGACGGCGACGACTTGGGTCTTCGAGCCGAGCGGGAACTTCTCGCGGAATTCGTCGAGCGGCATGGTGGAGTCGACGGTCGGGACGTCCGGGCGCAGCAGACGCTTGACGGTGAGATCGCGGATCCAGCCGACGTCCGCGGCGCTGCGGATGGTCTCGCCGCGCAGATGCAGGCGCCATGTGGCGAAAGAGTAGCCGAACAGTTCGCGCGTCATTTGGGTGGAGATGATGACAGCGACCAGCACCGCAGTGGTGAGCCAGAGATTGCCGGTGGATTCGAGCGCGATGAACGACATGGTGAGCGGCCCGCCGATCACCGAGGCCGACAGCGCGCTCATGCCGATGATGGTGTAGACGGCGGGATCGATGGTGAAGCCGGCGCCGATCGCATTGAAGCCGACCGCGAACAGATGGCCGCCGAGCGCGCCGAGAAACAGTGTGGCAAAAAACAGACCGCCACGAAAACCGGTGCCGAGCGAGACGATCGAGGCGAGCGTTTTCAGCGCCATCACAAAGGCCACCAATGCGACCGGATAGGCAGTCATGCCCCCGAAATGCAGCGCACCGTGTCCGGAGGCCATGACTTGCGGCGTCAGCAGCGCCATCAACCCGACCAGCAGCCCGCCCAGCGCCGGACGCAGCGGCGGCCACAATTTGATTTTGGTGAGCAGCGCTTCGGTCCAGGCGACGACGCGCATGATGCCGATGCCGAAGGTCGCGGCGAACACGCCGAGCAAGGCCGCCACTGCGAGATCATGACCGAGCACGTCGCCGAACCGGCCGGCAACGACGCCAAGCGACAGTGGATCGAAGGCATGGGCTACGAAATAGCCAATCACCGCGGCGATGCCGACCGGCATCAGGCTCGCCGATGTGTAGCCGCCGATCACCAGTTCAAAGGCATAGAATGCGCCGGCCAGCGGCGCACCGAATGCGCCGGCAATGGCAGCTGCCGCACCGCAGCCGACCATCACGCGCTGGTCGCCGCGACGCAGGTGGAAGGCGCGCCCGATGGAGGCACCGAGCCCGCTGGCGAGCTGGGTGTAGCCGGCCTCGAGGCCGACCGAGGCTCCGACGCCGCTGGACCACACGGTTTGCAGCGCGACGATGATGCTGCCGCGGAACGACATCCGCCCGCCATGGAGCGCGTTGGCCTCGATGGGGTCGACCTCGCGGGCCGGTCGCCAGCGCAAAAGCCACAGGAAGGCGAGGCCCAGCAGCAGCCCGCCAAAGGTGGGAACCAGAATCGCGCGCACCGGATCAATCCAGAACTGGCTGGAGAGCCGCTGGCCCCATTCCAGATTGAACAACACCGCGTGAAGAACGCTGACCGCAGCGCTCATGGCGGCCACCACGAGACCGCCGATCACGCCGATCAGCGCTGCCAGAATCGCAAGGCTGGTTTCATGCGCACGGACAAAGGCGCGCAGCCGTTGCGGGGCCTCGAGATAGCGGGAGGAAGGGACCATCGGGCAGCGTCCGGTATTTGCGGCCGCGAACCGGGCACGCGCCACGGGGTTTAGCGGCAGGCGCTGCGACAGACCACCCGCAGTTCCCAGAAAAGCGACCCAACGCGGCGCTTTTGTGAGGGGATAAGGTCTGCCCTATGCCCTTCACAACCCTGTCACGCTGCCTGTAGTATGTGGAGACAGGTTGCTTCGCAGCCATATGTGGGGGTCAGGAGCGTTACTTGAACGCACATGTCTCGCAAGGCGGTTGGCCGGTTCTGGTCCTCAATGCGGACTTCCGGCCGCTGAGTTACTACCCACTGTCGCTGTGGTCGTGGCAAGACGCGATCAAGGCAGTGTTTCTCGACCGTGTGAATATCGTAGAGCACTACGATCACGCGGTGCGGAGTCCTTCGTTCGAATTTCAGCTGCCCAGCGTGGTGTCGCTGAAGTCGTTCGTGAAGCCGACGACGCATCCCGCCTTCACCCGGTTCAACGTTTTCCTGCGCGACCGCTTCTCCTGCCAGTATTGCGGCTCGCATGACGATCTGACCTTCGATCATATCATTCCACGCTCCAAGGGCGGCCAGACCACCTGGGAGAACGTTGTTGCGGCCTGTTCGCCTTGCAATCTGCGCAAGGGCAACATGACCACGCAGCAGGCGCGCATGTTCCCGCGCCAGACGGCGTTCGCGCCGACGGTGCACCAGCTGCATCGCAACGGCCGGCTGTTTCCGCCGAACTATCTGCACGGCAGCTGGTTGGACTATCTCTACTGGGATACGGAACTGGATCCGTAGGGGCGTCGGGCGCTACGCCAAGGTCGCTATTCCTGCTTCAGCTCGAGCTTGCGGATGATATCGCCCCATTTGGTGATCTCTCCGCGCACATAGTCCTGGGAGTCGGTCACCGAGCCGCCAACGGCCGCGAAGCCGATGCGGTCGAATTGTTCGCGAACACTTGCATCTGCAAGCGTCTTGTTCACGTCAGCGTTGAGCTTGTCGATGATTGCCTGCGGCGTCTTGGCCGGGACCAGGAATGCCACCCAGGTTGCATCCTCGTCGTCACTCAGTCCGAGCTCGCGCGCGGTCGGGACATCCGGAAGCGATGGCATACGCTCACGGCTTGTCACGGCCAGCGCCTTGACCTGTTTGCCCTTCACCAGCTCCATCGCCGCGGGCAAGGCGACACTGGCCAGAAGCGTGTGACCGCCCATCACGGCATTTAGCGCGGGACCTGCCCCCGTGAATGGCGCATGCACGATGTTGGCCTTGGCGTTGAGCTTGAATATTTTTTCGGCCGACAGATGCGGCGTGGTGCCGACACCAGCCGTGCCATAGGTGAAGTTTTCCTTGGCGGCAGAGGCGATCACCTCGCGCAGGGTCGATGCTGTGAGATTCGGCGCGCCGACGATCAGATTGGGCGTGGTCGCCGCGACCACCACGGTCTTGAATTCATCCGGCGAATAGCCGGCCTTTGCCGACAGGCTCGGATTGACGGCGAATGCGCTTGTTGTCACCAGCACGGTATAGCCATTGGCTTCGGCCCTTGCAGCCGCGGCAGCCGCGATATTGCCACCGGCACCACCGCGATTCTCGATCACGACGGGTTCGCGCCACAGGTCGTTCAGTTTCTGTCCGACAATGCGCGCGATGATATCGGCTGGGCCGCCCGGCGCGAAAGCGACGAGCAGGCGCACCGGCTGCGCCGGGTAGGGCTGCTGGGCGACGGCGGGACCGATCGCCGTCAGCAGCGCTGCGGTGATGACGACCGCGCTGGATGCGCGCTTGAAGACGTGCGTCATGATATTCCTCCTCGATGTTTTTTTCGGGAGGCTTTTGCGCCTCCTCAACAGGTGTGGTTCAGAACACCTCGTCCTTGAACCACCGGCCCTGCGCCAGCGCGTATTCGGCAATCTCCATACGCGTGCCGATCCAGACATCGTCGCGCTTGCGCGCCAGCTTGATCATGGCGTCGTAAACCCACGCGCCTGCCGGCCGACCGAACACATGGGTATGCGCGGTGACATCGAGCATGAACGGTGCCGCGTCGGCTTGGCTTGCATTGTCGAGGATGGCGCGGAACTGGTCGATCAGCGTCGCCGGCGCATTGCCGTAGCGGATGCTGTGCGGCAGATCGTTCACGTCCATCGTCAGCGGAATGCCGACGATGCGTTGCTCCGGCGCATCTTTCTGCATGATAATCGAGGGCAGGTCGTCGTCATTGCAGTCGCCGAACCAGACATAGCCTTCCTCAGCGAGCAGCTTTGGCGAAATCAGGCTTCCGGTGCCACGTGGGCTGATCCATCCTTTCGGACGTTCGCCGGTGACGGCGGCGATGAGGTCACCGGTGCGGCGGATATTGGCGCGCTCACCGGCCTCGTCGAAATAGACCGGGATGACATCCATGCCATAGGAATGCGCCACGATCTCGTGACCAGCGGCATGAAGCTCCTTCAGCACGGTCGGGTGGGTTTCGGCGAGCACGCCGTTGACCATGATGCTGGTCTTCACATCGTTTGCGGCAGCGATGCGCGTGAGGCGCTGGATGCCGCGTACGGCACCGTAGCTTGCCCAGGAATGTGCGTTGGTATCGAAAAAGCCGGGCTGCAACACGTTGCCCATCGGCCCGATGCCCGGCGCCTTGCCAGGCGACCAGGCTTCGTAGGCCAGGTTGAAGACGATGCCGATGCGTGCACCATTCGGCCAGCGAAAGTTCGACGTCGCGCGCTGCACGCGAAGTGTCCGGGAATCACTCATGTTGTTGTCCTTGTTTTTGGCGAGTGCGGTGCCGTGTCAGGCCACGATGCTGTTGGACAGGATGCCGATGCCTTCGATCTCGGCCGTGACGCGATCCCCCTTGAGCAGGAAGCGCGGCGGCGTCATCGCATAGCCGACCCCGGACGGAGTTCCGGTGGCGATCACGTCTCCGGGCTCCAGCGTGAGACCGCGCGTCAGATGTTCGATGATGGCTGGAATATCGAAGATCATGCGGCTGGTGCGGCTGTCCTGACGTACCTCGCCATTGACCGTGCTGAAGATTCTGATGTCGGCAACATTCGGCAGGGCGGACGCATGGACCACAACCGGCCCGAACGGGCAGGAGCGATCGAGGCCCTTGCCTTTGAACCACTGGCCGTAACGGCGTTGCATGTCGCGGCCGGTGATATCGTTGATGATCGAATAGCCGAACACATGATCGAAGGCGTTCTGTGCGGAAATGTTGCTGCCGGGCTTGCCGATGATGACGGCGAGCTCGACCTCGTAATCGAGCTGTTCGGTGACATTGGCATGCTGCGGAATGGTTTCACCTGAAGCGATCACGGCGGTCGGCGGTTTGGTGAAGAATTCCGGCACGCTCGGCAGCGGCGCGGGCGCCTTGCCCTGCGCGCGCATGCCTTCGTCGATATGATCCTTGTAATTGCGGCCGACGCAGAAAACGTTCTTTTTCGGCCGCGGGATCGGTGCCATCAGCGTCAGCGATGCCAGCGCAACAAGGTGCGCGGCATTCGCGGTGGATGCGAGACCACGCACGATGGCGAGCCCCGCTTCGCCGGCTTCGGCGAGATCGCCGACATGGCGCGGCGCGGAGGCCTGGCCATCCGGCCACGCCTTCGTCAGATCGAGAACATTGTCATCGATCACGAGGCCCAGATGCGATCCGTCTGCGGCTGCAAAAGTGAGGAAGATCATGGTGTGGTCTCATTCTGTCCGGGGAGGTCAAATTCTTTCAACGACGCCGCTGCCTGGTCGCGCAGCAAACGGACATGCCGTCGTGCGAGCATTTCCGCGCGGTCGGGATCGCGCTGTGCGATCGCGTCGATGATGTCGTGGTGCTCATGAAACGATTGCGAGCCGCGATTGAGACGCTCGATGAAGCGCAGTCCCGCCATTTTCAGATGGCCGAATGAGTCCCATGTTTTGCCGAGCAGGGCGTTGCCGCTCTCTTTGATCATCAGCGCATGAAAGGCGGTGTTGGCAGCGGCATATTCGGCGGGGCGTGCCAGCGCGCTGGCTTCATCGAAATCGGCGAACACGGCCCGCAGGCGAGGCGCGACATCATTCGCACCGTTGAGGGCCACTTCGCGTGCTGCCAGACCTTCCAGCATTTCTCGGATCGACAGCCATTCGAGATATTCCGGCAGCGATGTCGGCATCAGCCGTGCGCCGCGGCGCGGGCGAAACGTGATCAGTCCTTCCTGTTCGAGCCTGCGCATGGCCTCACGTACGGGAGTCCGGCTGACCCCGAGCTCAGCTGCAAGCTCCTCTTCGCGAAGCCGCAAGGGAGCCGTGAGGCCGGCTGCGCGCACCCCCAGCCGAACTTTCAGGGCCGTATAGACTTCGTCTCTCAGATAGGGCCTGGCGGCGATCGGGTTGATGCTCATGAATTTTGTATATGTATACAAAATCGAGAAGTCTATGGTATTTCAATGTTTCGGCGCAGCGATTGTACCGGATGTGAGTGATTTGGATGATCTGTAACTGGGACTGACAGATCTTTCGCCGGGCGCGGAGATGGCCGCTTTGCCGTCGTATCAGTATGGTCTCTGGCTTCTCGCTCGGTCCTGGGTTGATGGGGCCAAACGATCTGCCCGGAGCTTCCGATGAGCGACATAGTCGTCGACGATATCGTTGTTCTGCTGCCGCCCTTGCTGCAGTCGCTCGAGGCGCTGCAATTTGTTGTGCGCAATCTGCATCCGCCGACTTTCGGTGCCGTTATGGAAGCGGTGGGCGAGCCCGATCAGGCGCTCAAGGCGGTGCGCGCAGAGCTCAACGCGTGGCCGGACGATTTCACCGATCTGCGGGCACATCTCGATGCGGCGAGTGACGCGGCGCTGACAGCCTTTACCGGCCTGCGCGCCGCCCAGCAGCCCGGCGGCGATCTGCCGACGGTGTTTCGTGCATTGCGCCACGCCACGCGCGCGCAGGAATCGCTCTATGCCACGGTGGCGCGGCTGCCGCCGGTGAGTACGTTCTTTCTTCCGCCTGACATGCGCGAGAACACGGCACTGCTTGAACGACTGGCATTGCCTTCGGCAGAAAACACCGGCGTCATTCATGATGGTGAGCCCGGACGTCGCGGCGGTTTCTCGATGTATGTGCCGGAAACCTACACGCCGGATCGTGCCTGGCCGCTGGTGATGGCGCTGCATGGCGGGAGCGGCAACGGCCGGGCTTTCTTGTGGAGCTGGCTCGCCGATGCGCGCAGCTCTGGCGCGATCCTCATCGCGCCGACGGCGATCGGCAGCACCTGGGCGCTGATGGGCGACGATGCCGATACGCCGAATCTTTCGCGCATTCTCGATCTGGTGCAGTCGCGCTGGCATATCGATCCCGCGCAATTGCTGCTGACCGGCATGAGCGATGGCGGCACCTTCTGCTATGTCAGCGGCCTCCGCGCCGAGTCGCCCTTCACCCATCTGGCGCCGGTGGCCTCGACCTTCCATCCGCTGATGGCGCAATTCGCCGATGCAGATCGCCTGCGCGGCCTGCCGATCCATCTCGTTCATGGCCGTCTCGACTGGATGTTTCCGGTGCAGACCGCGCGCGAGGCACAGCAGGCGCTCACGATCGCCGGCGCCGACGTCACCTATCGCGAGATCGACGATCTCAGCCACTGCTATCCGCGCGAGGTCAATGCGGTGCTACTGGCGTGGCTCGCACAACGTCCCGGTGCGTAACCAAACGCCGCAGGGTCGCTAAGTTCACAGGCTGGACTTCCACGTCCGCGATCGGTTCTTATATGGCGGGGGCTACCCATCCCGGACAAAGGAGATTTTGCATGCCTTCACTGACCGAGTGGAAAGTGCCCCCGGGTGTGCAGCCGCGTGCTGAGGATTACGGATTCGACCTCGAGCAGGCGCTGGAGGCGGTGGTTGGGCTGCATTGCATCATCCCGGAAGATGCTTTCACGGCAGATACGCTCGGCACCGAGCGCGCCGGCAATGGCGTGCTGATCGGTGACGGTCTCATTCTCACCATCGGCTATCTCATCACCGAGGCCGAAACGATCTGGGTGCATCTCGGCGACGGCCGTGTGGTGCAGGGCACGGCGCTGGGCGTCGATCAGGAAAGCGGTTTCGGACTCGTGCAGGCACTCGGCGAAATCGACATCGCGCCGCTGCCGCTCGGTGAGTCGGCGAGCGCGAAGATCGGCGATCGCGTTGTGGTCGGCGGCGTCGGCGGACGCACGCGGTCCGTGGCCGGCAAGATCGCCGCGACACAGGAATTCGCCGGCTATTGGGAATACCTGCTCGACGACGCGATTTTCACGCATCCGGCGCATCCGAACTGGGGCGGTGCCGCCCTGATCAACGCCAAGGGCGAGTTGATCGGCATCGGCTCGCTGCAGATCGAGCGCGAGCATGGCGGCAAGAACGAACATCTCAACATGGTCGTGCCGATCGACCTGCTGAAGCCGGTCCTCGACGATCTCAAGACCTATGGTCGTGCCAACAAGCCGCCGCGGCCGTGGCTCGGGCTGTATGCCGCCGAGGTCGAGGACAAGGTCGTCGTGGTCGGGATCGCCAGGAAGGGCCCCGCGGCCCGGGCCGAGCTCAAGACCGGCGACGTGATTCTTGCCGTCAACGGTGAGGAGGTATCCGATTCCGTCGAATTCTATCGCGCACTCTGGGCGCTAGGTCCGGCCGGTGTCGATGTGCCGCTGACGCTCTATCGCGGTGGCGATACATTCGATGTCGAGTTGGTATCCACGGACCGCTCCAAGATGCTGAAAGCTCCCCGGCTGCATTAACGCCAGGATACACGCGACGTAATTGCGGCTTTGTCGTAGACATCAGGCGCACCGCAACATGTGCGGTGCGCAGTATCTCGACGTGATCAGTGCGCGTGTCCGCCGCCGGCCGGTGCCGAGGCGCCGACGGCGTTGACGTCGAGTTCGATGTCCACCTTGCCGGCCTTCTCGAACTGCAGCTGTGCCTTCACCTTGTCGCCCTTGGCGAACGGCTTGGCGAGATCCATCAGCATCAGGTGAAAGCCGCCAGGCTCGAGCTTCACGGTGGCGCCGGGCTTGATCTCGAGTCCGTCATTGAGTGGGCGCATCTTCATCACGCCATCGGTCACGCTCATCTCATGCACCTCGATGCGGCTGCCGCCGGTGAATGTGCCACCGAGCAGCTTGTCGCTGGTCTTGCCGTTGTTGGTGATGGTGAGATAGCCGCCGGCGACCTTGGCCGCGGGCGGTGTGGCACGCGTCCAGGGGGTCATGATCATCAGGTCGCCCGCATGAACCATGCCGGCCATCTGCGCCATTGCATCATGTGGTGATGCCGCGGCAAGGCGTACGATCGGCGCCGGCGATTTCAGGCTGTGCGGATCCTGCCCCGCAGCCGGGATTTGCGCCCAGTCTTCCGTACCCTGCTCGCAGCTCTGCAGCGTCGGCAGATACAGCGGTGCATCGGCCTTCAATGCGGCGGGCAGATAGGCCGAGAACACGAACTCGTCATAGAAGTCGTTGTCGAGCTTGCCGGTCCAGGTAATTTCCTTCACGCCTTCTGACGCCTTCATGCCATGCATGAAATCGTAGGACTGCGCATAGGCGCCTTTCTTCACGGCGATGGTCCAGCCTGGCTTCGGCATTGGCTTCACCGCGATCATCCCTTCCGGAATCTGCACGGTGATCTTCGTCGTTGGCGAGGCACCGCAGCCATGCGGTACGGCGAGCACTGCGCGATAGGAGCCGCCGACCGTAGCCGGACCGCTCTGCACGAAGACATGGGCATAAGCAGGCGATGCCACTGCGCCCAGCGCAGTGAGAAGCAACAGCATGGAGCGGTTGGTCATGGAACGTCCTTTCGTGGATTGAAGCATAGCGGAATTCATCATCTTCACCACCTCGCCTTGACGCCGGCATAGATAGCGCGGCCGGTGCCGGGTTCGAACAGCGGCGATGTCGCCGTGGCCTGATTGAGAATGCTGGCGGAGGCGATGTAGCGGGTATCGAGCACGTTGCGTGCTTCGATGTAGCCCGAATATGTGCCGCCATTGTCGACGCCGGCTTTCAAGCCGAGCAGCGCATAGGGCTCGGTCTTCAGCGTATTGGCACTGTCGACATAATAGGCTTCCGGCACCCATTCGACATTGGGGCCGAGATAGAAGCCGTTGGCGTGTTTGTAGAGCAGTTCCGCACGTAGATAATGACGGGGCGCACCCGGCAACTGATTGTTACCGAAAGTCGCGTCATTGTCGAAGCGGAAGTCGTTGAACGTATAGGCCATGTTGAGCCAGAGTTTGTCTGGCAGCGGCCCTGCATCGAACATGCCCTTGAAGAGCGCGATGCCGAGACCGGCCTCGATGCCCTGATGGATGGTGCGATCCGCATTCGATACGTTGCAGCTGCCGTTGGAACTGTAGATGCACTGCAGCTCGTCCCTGATTTCCGCCCGATAGCCGGTTAATTCCCAAGTCAGGTCTGGACGCCGACCGCGGGTGCCGATCTCATAGGTCGTCGCGCGCTGCGGCCGGATGCTGGTGAAGGGGATGATCGGATTGCTCGCGCCCGAACTGTCCCTGCCAGACACGCTCTCGCCGAAGCTCGGCACTTCGGCGCTGCGCGAGACATTGGCATAGGCCTGCCATGTCGGATCGATGTTCCAGAGCAATCCGCCCTTCGGGCTCCACAGGTTGAATTCGGTAGAGCCCGATCCGTCGACCCCATTAGGCTTCAAACGATCCTGTCTGTCGCGCGTCGCATAAAGGAATTGCGTGCCACCAATGACAGCGACAGTTGGCAGGAAATAGAACGAATTCTCAGCGTAGACCGAGGTGTTCTTCGATCGATCGATGGACGAGAATGTCAGCGCGCCCTTCTGGCCCGCGACATTGACATACTGGTTATTGTCGATCCGGCCGTTGATGACATTCACGCCGGCGACAAACACGTTGCGATAGCCGCCGATATTGCGGTCGTCGGTGACCTTCGCGAAGCCACCATAGTCTTGATAGCTGTAGTCCAGATACTGGAAGATCGGATGCATCAGGTGCCGGTCGACGCCGAAGACGCCGAAGTCGATGGTGGTATTGTCGAGCCGGATGGTCGTCTTATTGGCAAGACGCACGGTGTCGATGTTGCGCTGCTGGTCGCCGGTGAGATTGCCTGCTGCTGCGGTGGTCGGCGAATTCAGCGCGCTGTCTTTGCTGACCGAGCCGGGAATGCGCTGCCGCACGCTGTTGGCATTGAGATAGAAGCGGGTCTCGAAGTCCGGCGAGAACTGGTAGCCGACATTGCCGCTGACGCGTGTTGCCTCGCCGTAGCTGTGATCGCGGAAGCCATCGGCGGATTGCGTCGAGGCCGTGATGAAACCGTCCCACGGACCATTGGCGCCGCCGGTGTTGGCCTGCAGGCGACGGAAGCCGAAGGCGCCCATGTCAACCGACGCGCCGTTCGGAAAAGGATCGCGGCCGGTGGGCGTCACGAAATTAATCGCGCCGCCGAGCGAATTGGCGCCGAAGCGCAACGCGTTGCCGCCCTTGAACACCTCGACATATTTATAGGCGGTCGGGTCGATCTCCTGGAAATCGCCATAGCCATCGGCGGTGTTGATCGGGATGCCGTCCATATAGAGCTGCACGCCGCGCAGATGGAAATTGCGCGACAGGCTCGATCCGCGGATCGACAGCCGGGTGTCGTCGCCCCATTTCGGCTGCGCGAACACGCCCGGCACATAATCGAGCACGTCCTTGATGGTGTTCGACGGCGTCGACGTTCGCCACGCATCCGCCGTCACCAGCGCGACGCCGCCGGGCGTCTGCTGGATCTCGCGGAGTGCCTGCTGCGCGGTGAGCACCGTGAGCGCGCCCGGCACGCTCGGCGCTTGCGCGCTCGCGGGCGACGGGGTCGCCGCAGGGGTGGTGCGGGCCGTGCGGGCGCTTGGCGCGGCGTTGCGTGGCTTGCGCGCGGCAGTGGCGCGCTGCTGTGCGGGCGCATCGACGGTGACCGCCGGAAGCGATGTCGAGGAGGCCGATTGGGCCGACACCGCACCTGGAACGAGCGCGGCCGCGGATGCGAGCAGGACGCTGCGCAGCCGCATGGAAACGGATAGCATGGGGAAAACTCCACCGGGATTGAACTGAGCAACGCGCGCGCTGATGCGCGGCGTCTGACGGCGTGGAACGTCAGCTCAGGCGCGGTGGCGCGCGGGCCCGGTGGTCGGAGGTTGCGGCGATCGCGACGATGCGATCATCGAGGGCAGCCACGGGAGCGATCGCGATGGCGATGCGCGAGACGAGGAAAGTCGCGGAGGCCGGCGGGGCGCCGGGCGCATGGGTGCCGACGCAGATCGGGCAATGCACCGCAGGAGCGCCTGATGTCTTGCCGGTGTCGTCAGGGGAGGCGGCAAGGTCGGGATGGGTGAGGCAGAGCTCGAAGCCTGCGGCCTGCGCGGTCGGCGAGATCGCGGCGAGCAACAGGCTGGACAGCACGACATTGAGCACAAGCGCGTAGGCAGCGGCCAAAGATGCCACGGCCCCAAACCAGCGTTTGCGCGAAACATGTGTCACGGGAACGATCCTCGCCTCTCGATTAACACGGGGGCGGAACCTGTCAAAGCCGTTCGTGGAGCGAAGTTATCCGAAATCTAGAGAACGACGATGCCGGAATGCTTGGCCTTGTCGTCGGGTTCGACATGGATGGTGATCAGCGCTTCGCCGATCTCCTGGCGGATCGCGGTCTCGAGCTTGTCGCAAATGTCGTGCGCGGCGCTCACGGTGGTCGATCCTGCCACCACCAGATGGAAATCGATAAAGGTCATGCTGCCGGCGCGGCGGGTGCGCAGGTCATGCGCCTCGATCGCGCCGTCGGCATGGGCCGATATGGTCTGCTTGATACTCGCGAGCATGGCTGGCGGAATTGCCTCGTCCATCAACCCGCTGAGCGATTCCTTCATCAGGCCCCAGCCGGCCCACAGGATGTTGAGCGCGACGAGCGCCGCAAGGATGGGATCGAGAATGGCGATGCCCGACAGTGCCGCCACTCCGACGCCGCCGAGAACGCCGATTGAAGAATACACGTCGGACAGCAAATGGCGGCCGTCTGCTGCGAGGGCAGGCGAGCGGTGAATGCGACCTTGCCTGATCAGCACCCATGCCCAACCTGCATTGATGATGCTCGCCGCTGCGTTGACGAGCAGCCCGAGCCAGGGCGCTTCGACGAGGCGGGGCGTCAGATAGCTTTGATAGGCTTCGCGCAGGATCAGGATCGCGGCGAGCACGATCAACACGCCTTCGAGCACGGCCGAGAAATATTCAGCCTTGTGGTGCCCGTAGGGATGATCGTCGTCTGCCGGTTTCGCGCTCAGCGTGGTTGCGAGCAAGACGACGATCGCCGTCACGACATTGACGATACTTTCAATCGCATCGGACAGCAGTGCGACGCTGCCGGTCAGATGATAGGCGGCGTATTTCATACCGAGGACCAGCAGGCCAACGGCAATGCTGCCTTGCGCAAGACTGCGAACGCTTGTCATCTGAAAATCTCGTTGGGGTAACGCGAAGTCTCACGCGGCTGTGTGCTCTAATATGCCGATCACAACGATGCAAGCCGTGAAATCCAGCTGCAAGTGCTTCGCATTATAAGGCGCGTGTACTTCGTCGAGCACGTCGTCCTCCCAATGGACATGATATCGATCTCGTCATGCGCGTGGCGCTTATAGCGGTCGTCCGCGCATTGATAGTTGCGGGACGACATCGTGCTGAATCGTGTCGTCATGGCGCGGTCCTCAATGTTGTCGGCCTCAGGCCTCAACAGGGCCGGTGAGACCCATGGTGGAGCGCGTCGGCCCGCATGGGCGGCCATGGCTGCTGCGGTTCCGTGGGAAAGCCCGTGCTGCGCGCTCGCCGACCCTCAAAGGCGATTGATCAACCTGAGGTTATTCGTGAGCCTGCGCGGCTGTGGCGCGATCACCACAGCGACGCGCAAAGTGCAGCACAGAGCTGTTCCATGAGCGAAATGACACGCTGTTGAGCCTGATTTGATCGCTCAGCCCTGTATGAGGTGCGGGTCGTCCGGATTGGGCGCGTTGCAGCAAGGGTTGGGAATGACAGGTTTTGGTGGATCACGCGGGCTGCGCCTTCTGGCGCTTTTGATGTTGCCCGCTGTGCTGGCAGGATGTGCAAGCAGCGGGGGGATGATGTCGTCCACCGGCTTTGGCGGTCCGTCCGCCAGCTATGCCGAGTTGAATGACGGCGGGCACACGCTCCCGGCCATCGACGTCTCCGGAATCGATTCGGCGATGCTGCGTCAGCGCGTCGCCTACCGCACCAAGGAGCCCGCAGGCACCATCGTGGTCGATACGGCCGCACGGCATCTCTATCTCGTGGAAGGCGACGGCAAGGCGATGCGCTATGGCATCGGCGTCGGCAAGGCCGGCCTCGCTTTCGCCGGCGCTGCGGTGATCAAGCGCAAGGCCGAGTGGCCGCACTGGAGCCCGACGGAAAACATGATGAACCGCGAACCCGCGCGCTACCGCAAGATGGCGGGCGGCATGGAGGGCGGTATCGATAATCCGCTCGGGCCGCGCGCGATGTATCTCTACCAGGGCGACCGCGACACCATGTTCCGCATTCACGGCACCACCGAGCCCGAGACCATCGGCCATGCCGTCTCAAGCGGCTGCATCCGACTGATGAACCAGGATGTCGTCGATCTCTATAACCGCGTGAAGATCGGCAGTCGCGTCGTCGTGATCCAGGGTGGCCGCGCCGAGTCCTGAGACGCATCTTCGACCGAGAATTCAAAACGCCGGGTGTCTCTGATACCCGGCGTTTTGCGTTCGGCGCTGCGAATTTTGCCGTAGCCGGTTTCGTTGCACCGTCTTATGGTGCATCCTGAATTCAATACATCTTTTGATTGTTTTTGAGCGACCGCGAGGCCCAGATGTCTTTTCGCGAAGATAATAGCGCGTATGAGGGTTGGCTGCGTGGCCAGTGCGACGTCGTGGAAAAGGACCTCAGGCTCAAACACAGGCTGATGCGGGAGGATTCCTTCGTCTTTTTGCGTGGCACGTATTTTCGGTGGGCAAGGAAGATCGAAGAACTCTGCCCGACTTTATGTGACGCGCCGCATGTCCTCTGCGTCGGGGACGTGCATCTCGAGAATTACGGGACCTGGCGCGATGCCGAAGGGCGTCTCGTATGGGGCATCAACGATTTCGATGAGGCGGCGAAGATGCCGTATCTGTTCGATCTCGTTCGTCTTACGACCAGCGCGCTGCTTGCGCCGGGCATGAGGCTTGGGAGAGCGGCAATCTCGCGTGCCATTCTCGCCGGCTACCGCAAGGGTCTGGCCGATCCCCATCCGGCACTACTGGATCAACGCGAATTCTGGATGCGGCCCTATGCCGTTTGCGCGCGCAAGAAGCCGGCGAAGTTCTGGAACGAGGTGAAGAAGTATCCGACCGCCAAGCCGCCTGCAAAGGTCGTCCGGGCACTGAAAAAGTCGCTGAAGGGCGCAACGATCGAGAGATTTGGCAGCCGTGTCGCGGGCACCGGCGGCCTCGGCCGGCCACGATACGTGGCCGTCGCCACTGCGGAAGGGGGTTTCTGCCTGAGGGAGGCAAAGGCGCTCGTTCCTTCGGCATGGCTGTGGGCACATGGTAGCAAGTCGAGCATTTCGCATCTTCACGCCCTGGCGTTTGGACGCTATCGCGCGCCGGATCCGTTTCTGACCATTGACGGCAAGTTCGTGATCCGCCGGCTGGCGCCGGATTCCCGCAAGATTGAACTCGGCAAGAGTCCGGGCGCCGAGCTGGCCAAACTGACCACGCAGCTATTGAACGCGATGGGGCAGGATCTCGCTGCCATTCACGTCGCGAGCAAGATCGGCGCAAAAGCGCTGCGCGCCGATCTCAGGAAGCGGCCTCCGGGGTGGCTGGGCATGGCGGCCAAGACCATGTCGGATCTGGTGGAAAGCGACTACCGCGCTTGGAAAAAGTAATGAGCCGCGGCAGTCGCTCCGATCTCACACAAGCCCGCCATTGGCGCGCAGCACCTGGGCGTTGATCCAGCCGCCTTCAGGGCCGACCAGGAAAGCAACGGCATTGGCGATGTCTTCGGGGGTGCCGAGACGCTCCATTGGTGTCGCCTTGGCGAAACGCTCGATCAGTTCCGGTGACTTGCCATCGAGGAACAGGTCGGTTGCGGTCGGGCCGGGTGCAATGGCGTTCACAGTAATCGAGCGGCCACGCATCTCTTTGGCCATGATGCCCGTCATGGTTTCGACCGCAGCTTTGGTGGCGGCATAGATGCCGTAGCTCTCGAGCTTGGTGCCAACCACGCCCGTGGAGAAGTTCACGACCCTGCCCCCGTCGCGCAGCCGCTTCGCCGCCTCGCGCATGGTGTTGAACGTGCCTTTCAGATTGACCGCGATCTGCTGGTCGAACGATGCGTCGTCGGCGTCGGCGAATTTCGCGAGCTTCATGATGCCGGCATTATTGATCAGCACGTCGATGCCGCCAAAGGCGGTCTCCGCTGCATCGAACATCCCGCGCACAGCGGCGGGATCGCTGACATCGGCCTTGGCGGTAAGCGCGCGGCCACCCGCGGCTTCGATCTTTTGTGCGACGGCCTCGGCCAGCGCGGCATTGCCGGAGTAATTGACGATGACCGTGAAGCCATCACGGCCCAGTCGCTCGGCAATGGCTGCGCCGATGCCGCGGGATGCGCCCGTCACGATGGCTACCTTGCTGGATTGGTTGGTCATTTCGCTTCTCCTCGATAAGACGGCCGACTGGCAGCGCCGTTCTGATGACAGAAACTTAGGCCATTCCATTTTCCGGATAATGATGCATTATCTGGCATCACAATCCGGATTTAGCGAACAAAACGATGGACCGTTTCGAGACGATGCGGGTGTTCACCCGGGTGGTGGAGCGGCGCAGTTTTACGGCTGCTGCGGCGGATCTCGGCCTCCCGCGGTCGACCGTGACCGATGCCGTCAAGCAGATCGAGGCGCGGCTCGGTGTGCGGCTGCTCGAGCGCACCACGCGGCTGGTGCGGCCGACGCTGGACGGCGAGGCCTATCACCAGCGCTGCCTGACGCTGATTGCCGATCTCGAAGACGCCGAAAGCGCGTTCTGCGGCGCCAAGCCGAAAGGGCCGTTGCGGGTGGATATGAATGGCACGCTGGCGCGCAATTTCGTGCTGCCGCATCTGCCGGACTTTCTCGCCGAATATCCTGATATCCAACTCTATCTCAGCGAGGGCGACCGGCTGGTCGACCTAATCCGCGAGGGCATCGACTGCGTGGTGCGTGTCGGCGAACTCCGCGACAGCGATATGGTGGCGCGCCGGTTGACGATGATGGATGAAGTCACCTGCGCCGCGCCGTCCTATCTCGCGCGCATGGGCATGCCGATGTCGATCGATGCGCTCGAAGGCCATCGGATGGTCGGCTATCACTCTTCGGCGACGGGCGCGGTGCTACCGCTGGAATTTCAGGACAGCGGCGCGCTGCGTCTTGTCTCCTTGCGGGTGGCGATCACGGTGAACAGCGCGGAAAATTACGTGGCCATGGCGAAACTCGGCTTCGGCCTGGTGCAGGTGCCGCACTATCGGATCAAGGGCGAACTCGCCGATGGCACGCTGGTCGAGGTGCTGCCGCAACATCCGCCGACGCCGTCGCCCGTGTCGCTGCTCTATCCGCGCAATCGCCAGCTCTCGCCGCGGGTGCGTGTGTTCATGGACTGGCTGACGCGTGCTTTCGCGCGCGACCTGATCCAGGCAAACCTGTGATGGCCCCTGTTTTTCGCTTCGCGCCCAGCCCCAACGGCTATCTGCATCTCGGCCACGCCGCTTCGGCGCTGCTGAATTTCGATCTGGCGCGCGAGGCCGGTGGCCGGTTGCTGCTGCGGATCGAGGATATCGATGCCACGCGCTGCCGGCCGGAATTCGAGGCGGCGATCTATGAGGATCTCGCCTGGCTCGGCATCGCCTGGGAGATGCCGGTACGGCGACAGTCGCAGCATTTCGCCGACTACCGCGCCGCGACCGAGCGGCTCGCCGCCATGGGACTGCTCTATCCGAGCTTCGAGAGCCGCGGTGAGATCGCGCGCATGATCGCGGCCGAAGAAGCGAAAGGCTCATGGCCGCGCGATCCCGATGGTGCGCCTCTCTATCCAGGCATTGCCAGATCGCTGTCGCCGCAGGCTGTCGCCGAACTCAAACGGGCAGATGCCCCGATGGCGCTGCGGCTCGATATGGCCAGAGCCATTGTGGCCAGTGGTTCGCTCGCATGGACCGAGCAGGGCGCGGGTCCGGGCGGCGAGACGGGCACCGTCACCGCGCAATCGGAGGCTTGGGGTGATGTCATCCTCGCCCGCAAGGAAACGCCGACCAGCTATCATCTCTCGGTCGTCATCGACGATGCGTTGCAGGGCGTGACCCATGTGGTGCGCGGCGAGGATCTGTTCTGGTCGACCAGCGTGCACCGGTTGCTGCAGCAACTGCTCGGCCTGCCGCAGCCGGTCTATCGGCATCATTTGCTCGTGCGCGATGGCACCGGCGCAAAACTGTCGAAATCGACCGGCTCCACCAGCCTGCGGGAGTTGCGGGCCGGGGGCACTACACCAGCGGATATCCGCCGCATGGTCGGGCTACCTGACCCGTCTGCCGCAAGTTAGCCGCAAGAAATTCGCAAGCCGGACCAGGCCCGCGGCGTGACTCCGCGCGCCCCGCCGTGGCATGGTGCCGCCGGGACAGGTGGGCAACATATGGCGCTGACATCGCGCTCTCCGCGCAAGATGCGGACGCGCACCAAGCAAACGCTGAAAAAGCGCGTGGCAAAGAAGCGTGCGGCGAAGAAGCCTGCATCGAAGCCGCGCGCGAAGCGCAGCTCCCCGCGCGCCGATACGATGGTGGAAACCGCGCTGGCAGTGTTTGCCCATGAGGTGCGCACGCCGCTGACCGGTATTCTTGCGGTCAGCGATCTGCTGGCCACCTCCGATCTCGACGAGCGTGAGCGGCGCTGGGTCGAGACGATCAAGGCTGGCGCCGAACATCTGGCGGGTCTCGCGACGCTGTTCGTCGATGCGGCGCGCAGCAATAAATCCAGGTTCGAACTGCGGCAGGATTTCTTCGATCTGCGCGCGCTTGCCCGCAACATCGGCGACTCGCTCGCGGGCCGCGCGGCTGCCAAGGGACTGCTGTCGCGGGTCGCGATCTCCGACAGACTGCCGGTGTTCGTGGTCGGCGATCCCGTGCGGCTGCGCGCGGCGCTGGAAAATCTGATCGACAATGCGGTGAAATTTACCGAACAGGGCAATGTGGCGCTGAAGGTCTCGCCCGTGCGTATGGCCGGCAAGGTCGGCGTATCCTTCACCGTCTCCGATAGCGGCATCGGGCTCACGCTCGCCGAGATCAAGCGGCTGTTCAAACCGTTCTCGCAGGCCAATGTGTCGATCGCATCGCGTTTTGGCGGTGCCGGCCTCGGCCTGTCGTCGGTGAAGCAACTCGCGCGCGCGATGGGTGGCGATATCACTGTGGCGCAGAGCCGCGGTGGTGGGACGGTGTTCACGCTGACGGTCGGCCTCGACAAGACGAGTGGTCCGATCGCCATCATGTCGAGCGCCGATGATGCTTCTGTTGCGCCGGGAGACGCGCTGCGGGTGCTGAGCGTCGAGGACAATCCGTTTGGTCGCGTCGTGCTCAATGCCATTCTCACCGAACTCGGTCATCAGGCCGAGTTCATCGGTCGTGGCGAAGCAGCTGCGGAGCGCGTTGCGCAGGGCACGTTCGATGCGGTGCTCATGGACATGGTGCTGCCGGGTATCGATGGCGTCGAGGCGATCCGGCAGATTCGTGCGCTGAGGGCGCCGCATGGCCACGTCGCGATCATTGGCGTCTCCGGTCGCAGTGAAGACGAAGCCGCGTCGCGTCAGGCGGGCGCCGACGCGTTTCTGATCAAACCGGTGTCTCCGCGGGCGCTAGCGACTGCGCTGCTTGAAGCGAGACGCCGTGGGGCAGCCGCGACTTGATGATGGCGGCATTGAGTTCGCCGCCGAATACGAAGATCGCCGCAATGAAATACAGAAACACCAGCGCGATGATCACCGATGCCAGGCCTGCATACATGGTGACATAGTTGTTGGCGAAGCGGGCCAGATAAAGACCGAAGCCGATACCCGAGGCCAGCGACGCCAGCATCGTGAAGATGATGCCCGGCAGGATCTGACTGAAGGTGCGGCGGCCTGCCGGCAGCCACACATGCAGGATGAATAATGCGATCACCATGGCGACGATGGTGATGCCATAACGCGCCACCGTCAGCAGTCGCTCGTTGTTCTCCACCATCAGCGGGACATAGCGCCTCACGATTTCCAGCATCAGCGGGCCGAGCACGATCAGGAACGCCATGGCGAGCGCGGTGACGGCAGCGACCAGCGTGTAGCCGATTGACTCCAGCCGCAGCCAGTACCAGCGCCGCAGCTCGATCACCGAGTATGCGCGGTTCAGGGCAACGCGCAGGCTCTCCACGCCGTTGGAGGCGAAATACACTGCGAGCACGAGACCGATGGTCAGCGCATCACCGCGGGTGGTGGTCAGCACGTCGTGGATCTGCGAGGACAGGGCGCCGGCCACCTGATCGGGCCAGACCTCCAGCAGCAGGCCGACGGCCTGATCGGCGAGATTCTTGGAGCCGAAAAAGCCGGCCAGCGAGGCCAGCACGATCAGGAACGGAAACAGCGCCATCAGGGTGGAGAGGGCGATATGGCTGGCGATCGCCCAGCCGTCATCGGCAAGAAACGTATAGAAGGCGTCCATCACAACATCGTAGACGGTGCGTATCTGCCCCACGTGCCACCTGGTCCGGGATCGGCCCGGCAAATCACCGGCCCTCATGTTAGCTTCTGATATCTAACGCGAAAAAGCCAGATCGTTGCGTTGCGGCGCGCGCGTAACCGCTGTGCCATTTTGACGACTGACGATAGCGCAGCCCGTGACGCAGTGTTATGTAGCCGATATGACATCAACGCTCAGCAACATTATCCTCCCCATCGCGGTCGGCGCCGTTGCGCTGGTCCTGCTGCTTGGCCTGTTCAACATGATGCGCGGCGGCTCGCCGGATCGCTCGCAGAAGCTGATGCGGTGGCGCGTGGTGCTACAATTCGTCGCCATTATCCTCACCATGGCCACCGTCTGGGCGATGGGTCGCTGACGCAAATTCCTTAACTGGCGCTGGATCAATTCGATGGTCGTTCTCAACCGCATCTACACCCGCACCGGCGATGACGGCACGACGGCCCTCGGCACCGGCGAACGTCGGCCGAAATACGATCTCCGCGTCAGCGCCTATGGAACCGTGGATGAGACCAATGCCGCGATCGGCGTGGTACGACTGCATCTCGCCCATACGCGGTCCCTAGATGCGATGCTCGGGCTGATCCAGAACGATCTGTTCGATCTCGGGGCCGATCTCGCGGTTCCGCAGCGCGAGGGCAAGGCCGAGCGGCTGCGCCTGCTGGCGAGTCAGGTCGAGCGGTTGGAGAACGATATTGACATGCTCAACGCGCCGCTGGCCGATCTGACCTCGTTTGTTTTGCCTGGCGGAACTCCAGCCGCCGCTCACCTTCATGTAGCCCGCACGATCTGCCGCCGTGCGGAACGGATCATGGTGGAACTCGCCGCCCAGCCCGATGAACCGGTCTCGGATGCTGGTATCCAGTATATGAACCGGCTGTCGGACTTTCTGTTCGTCGCCAGCCGCTCGCAGAACGACAATGGCGCCGGCGATGTGCTCTGGGTGCCCGGCCAGAACCGGTAATTTCGGCTAAATCGGCTGGCCTAGAGACATTCGATTTTAGGGTCTGGCGCGTTGACCCCGTGTGGCAGGGGCTTTAGGTTCCGCGCCCAAGCTTCCGAGCAAGCTCTGAAACAATAAAACTCACACGAAAGAGGATCGATGAAGGTTCTGGTCGCGGTCAAACGGGTGGTCGATTACAACGTCAAGGTTCGCGTCAAGAGCGACGGATCGGGCGTCGAACTGTCCAACGTCAAGATGTCGATGAATCCGTTCGACGAAATCGCTGTCGAGGAAGCCCTGCGCCTGAAAGAGGCCGGCAAGGCAACCGAGGTGGTCGTGGTCTCGATCGGTCCCGCACAGGCGTCCGAAACCCTCCGCACCGGCCTCGCGATGGGCGCCGACCGTGGCATCCTCGTCAAGGTTGAAGGCACCGTCGAGCCGCTCGCCGTGGCGAAGATCCTCAAGGCTGTCGCCGATGAGGAAAAGCCCGGCCTGGTGATCCTCGGCAAGCAGGCGATCGACGACGACGCCAACCAGACCGGCCAGATGTTGGCCGCGCTGCTCGGCTGGCCGCAGGCGACCTTCGCCAACAAGCTCGTCATCGAGGGCGACGACGTCACCGTGACCCGTGAAGTCGATGGCGGTCTGCAGACCGTCAAGCTCAAGGGACCGGCCATCGTCACGACCGACCTTCGTCTGAACGAGCCGCGCTACGCATCGCTGCCGAACATCATGAAGGCGAAGAAGAAGCCGATCGACGAGAAGACCGCCGATGGTTACGGCGTCGATATTTCTCCGCGTCTTGAGATCATCAAGACCAGCGAACCGGGCGGCCGCAAGGCCGGCGTCAAGGTCAAGGACGTCGCCGAACTGGTATCGAAACTCAAGACTGAAGCCGGGGTGCTCTAATGCCGACATTGCTGCTTGCCGATCACGACAACGCCACCCTGAAGGATTCCACCAACAAGGCGCTCACCGCTGCCACCCAGATCGGCGGCGAGGTGCACATCCTCGTTGCCGGCCAGAATGCGAAGCCGGCCGCGGAAGCTGCCGCCAAGCTGCAGGGCGTCACCAAGGTACTGCTCGCCGACGACGCCTCTTATGCCCACGATCTTGCCGAGCCGCTGGCCGCGCTGATCGTGTCGCTGGCGCCCGCCTATGACGTGCTGATCGCCGCTGCGACCACGCGCTCGAAGAATGTGATGCCGCGGGTCGCCGCTCTGCTCGACGTGATGCAGGTGTCGGAAATCACCAAGGTGATTGCGCCCGACACCTATGAGCGTCCGATCTATGCCGGTAACGCGATCCAGACCGTAAAGTCCAAGGACGCCAAGAAGGTCATTACCGTGCGTACCTCGACCTTCGGTGCAGCCGGTGAAGGCGGCAGCGCGGCGGTGGAAGACGCCAAGACGGCCGAGAATCCGGGTTTGTCGACCTTCGTCGGCGAGGACATGGCCAAGAGCGATCGTCCGGAACTGACCTCGGCGAAGATCATCGTGTCCGGTGGCCGTGCCATGCAGAGCCGCGAGAACTTCGCCAAATACATCGAGCCGCTCGCCGACAAGCTCGGCGCCGGTGTCGGCGCCTCGCGCGCCGCGGTGGATGCCGGTTATGCCCCGAACGACTGGCAGGTCGGCCAGACCGGCAAGGTCGTGGCTCCGGAGCTGTATATCGCCATCGGCATTTCCGGCGCGATCCAGCATCTCGCCGGTATGAAGGACTCCAAGGTGATCGTCGCGATCAACAAGGACGAAGACGCGCCGATCTTCCAGGTCGCCGATTACGGCCTGGTCGCCGACCTCTACCAGGCCGTGCCGGAGCTGACCGAAGCACTCGGCAAGTAGAGGCCCGGCAGGCAAGGATTTGGCAAATAAGGCCTTGCTGAATTAGGGCTTTGCGCCTCAATTAACGACATCGGCCGGAGTGACTGACTCCGGCCGATATTTTATGTAAAGATAGCTTTCCGAACGCGGCATGCGCGGGCGGCGTGTTCCCAGAGATGACAAGCAAGATGGCGGTTATGATCAAGAAAGTCGGCGTGATCGGCTCGGGCCAGATGGGCAATGGCATTGCGCATGTGGCTGCATTGGGCGGCCTCGAAGTTGTGCTGAACGATGTCTCTGCCGACCGCCTGAAGTCTGCCATGGCGACGATCAACGGCAACCTGTCGCGTCAGGTGTCGAAGAAGGTCATCACCGAGGATGCACGCAAGGCCGCGCTGGATCGCATCACCTCGTCGGACACGATGGACGGCCTTGCCGATTGCGATCTCGTGATCGAATCCGCCGTCGAGAAGGAAGAGATCAAGCGCAAGATCTTCCACGATCTCTGCGCCGTGCTGAAGCCGGAGGCAATCATCGCCTCCAACACATCGTCGATCTCGATCACGCGCCTCGCCGCGTCGACCGACCGTCCCGAGAAATTCATCGGCATTCACTTCATGAATCCGGTGCCGTTGATGGAGCTGGTCGAACTGATCCGCGGCATTGCCACCGATGACGCGACCTTCGATGCGTCCAAGGACTTCGTCACGAGGCTCGGCAAGCAGATCGCCGTCTCGGAAGATTTCCCGGCCTTCATCGTCAATCGTATTCTGTTGCCGATGATCAACGAGGCGATCTACACGCTGTATGAAGGCGTCGGCAATGTCGAAGCCATCGATGCGGCGATGAAGCTCGGTGCGCATCACCCGATGGGGCCGCTCGAACTCGCCGATTTCATCGGCCTCGATACGTGTCTGTCGATCATGCAGGTGCTGCATGAAGGCCTTGCCGACTCCAAGTATCGGCCGTGCCCGCTGCTGGTGAAATATGTCGAAGCCGGCTGGCTCGGTCGCAAGACCCAGCGCGGTTTCTACGACTATCGCGGCGAGAAGCCGATCCCGACGCGCTAAGTTTCGCGCGCCGTCCGTTAGAGTAAGACTTCGTCATGGCCGGGCTTGTCCCGGCCATCCACGTTTTTGTGGCCAGCAAAATAAGACGCGGATGCCCGCGACATCCAGCGAAGCCGCGCCTCGCGCGGGCATGACGGAGTGCCTGGTTAGATGAGAGCCCGCATCAAGCTCACCGTCGCCGGCACTAGACTGACAATCGTCGCTATGCCCATGCCGACTCCGCACAGATGCGCCATCAATGTCTCGCGCTGCGTAATCATGTCACGTACTGCGCCACGCCGTTGCCGAACGACCAGTTCTCGGGCAGCACTTCGACGAGGTTGATGAAGACGTCTTCGGGCCGCAGGCCCGGTCTGTCAGTCAACTTTTCGACGATCCGTTTGTAGAGCGCCTGCTTCTGCTCACGCGGACGAGTGTTACTCACCGTCAACTGGATGATGACCAGATCATCGGTCCGGCGAATGCCGAGATAATTCGGATCATAGATGAAAGTGCCATCCTCGTGCTCCGAGATGGTGACGAAACGGTCGCCCTCCGGGACGTTGAAGGTCTCGCGCAGCGCCTGATAGACGCCTTCGGCGATCGCCTCCCGATAGGCGGCGGGCTTGCCCTTCTTCAGTGAAATGCGAACCAGCGGCATGGTGGTCTCCTGTCGTTCAAATCCGATGCAGCAAACCTAATCCCATATTGATCATTGGAAAATCGTATGAAATAGTATTTCAATGATGTCATATTGAAATGATTGTCGATGAAAGCGCTCGATATCGAGGCCGTCCAAGCCTTCGTGCTGGTGGCCGATCTCACCAGCTTCACCCGCGCAGCCGAGGCGATGGGAAGCACGCAGTCGGCGATCAGCCTGAAGATCAAGCGGCTGGAAAGCGGGCTAGGCAAGCGCCTGCTGGAGCGAACGCCGCGGCTGGTGCGCCTGTCGGCGGAGGGGGCGGCTTTTCTGGCCTCCGCGCGAAATCTCGTCGCGGCGCATCAGTCGGCCATTGGCTCATTCGCTGCCGAGCGGCGGCGTCTGGTGGTGGGGATCAGCCATCATCTCGTCGGCGCCGATCTTGCCGACGTATTGAAACGCATGAGCGCGACCGATCCGTCCCTGGTGATCGAATTGCGGATCGAGTCATCGCGGGTCCTGCTGTCAGCCTATGACGCTGGCGATCTCGACGCGGCGATCGTGTTGCGGATCGACAGGCGACGTGGTGACGGCGAAGTCTTGATGGAAGAACCATTTGGCTGGATGGGCACACTGGATTTTCGGCACGCGCCCGGTGAGCCGCTGCGACTTGCGGCGCAGTCCGCGCCATGTACGGTCCGTTCAGCGGCGATTGCGGCGCTCGATGGGGCTGGCATTCCGTGGACTGAAGCCTTCGTTGGCGGCGGTGTTGCGACCATCGGCGCAGCGATCTCCGCCGGTCTCGCCGTTGGTGCGCTGGTCCGCCGTGTTGCTCCCGCCGGCAGCATCGATCTCGGTCCGCGCCTCGGTCTGCCGAAATTGCAGGATGCCGAGACGATGCTGCATTCCAGCCTCACCGATGCGCGGGCGCGCGGCGCGCTGCGCACGCTGGGTGCAGCATTTCGGGCGAATGCCGGCTGATTGTTGCACCAGGTCAACATTCGTTAACCCCGCACCGCTATACCGGCGCTACGACGTTACGGAGTGTTTTTGATGGATATGGCCTTGGTTGCCAGCGCGCTTGCCATGAAGGCAGCGGGAACGCAGCAGCAGATTTCGACCTCGATCATGAAGTCGAATGCCGACATGGAAAAGAACACCGTGCTCACGCTGCTCGGCGGCGCACAGCAGGCCTCCCAGGCCAATCTCGGCGCGGGCGTCGGCGGCAACGTCGATATCGCCGCTTAAGGCGCTGTTGAAGCTGGCCGTTCGCGACTGGACGCAGCAGTCAGTGTCGCGCGAAAATGGCTCGGCGGCGCGCCGATGATGCGCTTGAAGGCGCGGCTGAACGCGGCTTCCGATTCATAGCCAAGCCGACGTGCGACGACCGCGATCTTCAGGCGGTCGCGAACGAGCCACTGCTTTGCTTCCTGCATCCGCAATTGCGCGACGTAACGCGCCGGTGTCTGGCCGACGACATTGGCGAAGCGCAATGCAAATGCCGAGCGTGACGCATGCATGACGTTGGCCAGCGCCTCAACGGTCCAATCCCTGGTCGGATCGCGATGGATCGCGGCGAGAACCCGCCCGATACCGGGATCGCGCGCTGCTGCGACCCAACCGGCAGAGCCGCAGCCCTTCTCCACCCAGTTGCGGATCAGTGCAGCGGCGACAACATCGGCCAGCCGCGTCAGCATGCCGCCGGCACCGACGCGATCCAGCGCCAGTTCGGACGTCATGGCCTCGAGCAGATGCGGGATGGCGGGCTCGTCGGTAGCAAGTTCGTGCATCTGCATTAGCTCGGGCATCATCAGCAGTAAGGGATGCTGGCTGTCGAGGTTGAAGGTCATGCCGGCGCCGAACAGCACGGTTTCTTCGCCATTTTTGTTGCCGCCGCTGCAGGTGTCGAGGATGCCGCAGCACACCGGCTCGAACTGGCAATTCTCGACCGGTGCCGGGAAGGCATCGGGTGAACTCGCCAGCGCATGTTCCGCGCCGCGCGGCAGCAAGACCGCATCACCTGGTTCAAGGCGGACCCACGCGTTATCCAGAGTTCGCAGCCAGCAGCCGCGCTCGGCGACGAAGTGGAATTGCGCCTTCGGCCGTGCCGGGAATACCAGCCCCCATGGCTCGGTCATGCGGCAGCGGACGTAATCGACGCCCTCAATCTTCAAGCCCCGGAGCATTTCGGTCAGGGGGTGAGTGGCGACAGGTGTGGACGAATGATCAAGCATTGAGGGTTTTCTAGCATGGAAACTCCAGGAGGTCACCTCCATCTCCGGGGTCCCTGCTGGAGACTGCCATGACTGATTCCGCCACTGCTGCACTTGAGGCCGATGTTTCTCCCGTAACCACTGAGCGGACGGAAGCGGCCTGGGCGGCTGTTGTCTCCTTGATGCTGGGCGCGTTCAGCCAGGTCACGGCTGAATTCCTGCCCGCCAGCCTGCTCACGCCGATCGCCACCGATCTCGGCGTTTCGGTTGGCGCTGCCGGGCAGGTGGTGACGGCGACCTCCCTTGTCGGGATCATCGCCGGACTTGCGACGGCCATTGTGACACGCGCCATGGATCGCCGCGTCGTCCTGTGGTCGCTCACGGTGCTGCTGATCGTGTCCAATCTGCTGTCGGCTACCGCGAGCAATCTTCCAATCCTGTTGCTTGCCCGCGTGCTGCTCGGCATCAGCCTCAGCGGTTTTTGGGCAATGGCAACGGCCACCGCGATGCGGCTTGTTCCGGCGGAGGCGCTGCCGCGCGCGATCTCGCTGATTTTCAGTGGCGTTTCGATCGCCACCGTCAGCGCTGCGCCCATCGGTGCATATCTTGGAGATCTGTGGGGCTGGCGGAACGTGTTCTTGCTGGCGGCCGCTGTCGGCGCCGTCGTGCTCGTCTTTCAGGTGCTGACGCTGCCGCGCTTGCCGCCGCTCACATCACCGGATGTGCGCACGCTGTTCGTGCTGATGCGTCGGCCCAGTGTCCGGCTTGTGATGATCGCAATCGCCGTCAGTATCTCGGGCCACTTCGCCGGATTCACTTACGTCCGGCATTTCCTCGAACAAGTGCCGCAGCTTCCGGTCACTGCGATCTCGCTCGTCCTGCTGGCTTATGGCGTTGGCGGTTTCTTCGGCAATTTCGCGGGCGGGGTGCTTGTCGCCCGTAGTGCGAAACTTGCGATCGTCACGGGATCTGCGGCCATCGCCGTGCTCGCGCTGGTGCTGTTTGTCTTTGGCGCTTCGGGCCTTGTCGCGGGCATCGCGGTTGGTCTCTGGGGTTTTGCGTTCGGTGTGCTGCCGGTTGGCTTCCAGACATGGATGGTGCGGGTCGCATCTGACGAAGCCGAATCTGCGGGCGGCCTGCTCGTCTCAGCATTCCAGGTCGCGATCACGGTCGGCGCTGTCGTTGGCGGCATTCTTGTCGACGGTTTTGGCCCGTTCGGTGCCGTTGGTTATCTCGCAGCGGCGACACTGGCGGGCGCGCTGCTCGTGTTGCTGTCGCGCAGCGGCGGCGAAGTGCCGGCCTGAAGCGCGAAGGGAGGCAGCAGCCTGCTGCCTCCCGCCGCTCTTACGCGAACGGCGTGATCCAGCCGATCCCGGCACCGCCGGGCTGCAGCAGGATTGCGAGCCGGCCGACATCGGGAATGTCGAATACCGGCCGCATCAGCGTCGCGCCGGCCGCGACAGCTTTCTTCACACGCGCATCGACATCGTCGACCGCGAGATACGGCATCCAGCCATCGGGGACATTCTCGTAGCCCGGGCCTTCCGCGTGGAAGATGCCGCCGACCGGCACATTGTCCATCATTGCGATCCAGTAGATGCCGCCGCCCGCCAGCTTCTTGGCCTGATAGGTCCAGCCGATGGTCTCCTGATAGAAGGCTTTCGCGCGCTCGGGATCGCGCGTCACGAATTCATTCCAGTTGAAATGGCCGTGCGGCGTCATGGCGTCCTCCGTTGTGGCGTCAGACTGAAACCAGCGTCTTGAAGCCACCATAGATCATGCGCTTGGCATCGAACGGCATCGCCTTCGGATCCATCATCTTGGCGAGGCGCGGATCCTTCATCACTTTGGCGTTGATGCGGTCGCGATCTTTGCGCGTCTTGTAGATGATATAGGAAAACACAACGGTCTCGTCGGGTTTCAGTTTCACGCTGCGCGGGAACGATGTCCATTTGCCGACGCTGACGTCATCGGCGACACATTCCTGATAGTCGAGTGCGCCGTATTCGCGCCAGATTTTGCCGGCCTTGCGCGCGATGGCGGCATAGGCTTTCAGCTTCTTCTTCGGCACCGGAACGAGGAATCCGTCGATATAGGCCATTGGTCGTTTCTCCCTGTTGTCATGCGTCGGCGCCGGGCGCGCGTGGCCCGGTTGTTTTCAAGACGAACGCAATTGCGTTCATCCGACAGCATTCTGGAGAATTTTGCGATCCGCGCAGGCGGCCGTATGTCGCAGTGCCGTGGTCTTCAGAAACTGGCCGCGGCGGGCTTCACCGCCGCTTTCAGCAGCTTGATGGCATCTTCGCTGTCCCATTCGGCGGGGCCGGCGATGGTCGCGATCTCGCAGCCCTTGCCGTCGATCAGCACCGAGGTCGGCATACCCAGTGCACGGCCGATGCCCTTGAGGTCCTGGAACACCTTGGCTGAGGTGTCGGTGAAATAATCCAGCCGGTTGAGGCCGCCGTCTTTCAGGAAAGCCTTCGGCTTCTCGGCGTCGCGGGTGTCGATATTGATTGCCACGACCTGGAAATCCGGGCCGCCGAGCTTGGTCTCGAGGTTGTTCAGCGCCGGCATTTCCTTGCGGCAGGGCACGCACCAGGTGGCCCACAGGTTCACCAGCACCGTCCGGCCGCGCCAGTCGGACAGCTTCTTCTCCTGGCCGTCGGCATCCCTGAAAGCGAGGTCCGGCAGTTTCAGCGGCGTCCTGGCCATGGTCAGGCCGGCGACTTCGCCGCGCGCCAGCGGCTCGATCTTCTTCGACAGCGCTATGGCCGGTGCACAGGTCGGATCGCCCGGCGCAGCCTGTTGCCGCAGCCGATCCAGATTGGATACCGCGGCAAAGCCGATCACGGCGCCCACGAGCACCGCGCCGAGCACGATCAGGCGGCGTTTGGCCGGACGGGGGGCAGGCTGGTCGGGCATAGGGTTTGTCATTCGGTCTCAGTTAGGGCTATGCAACGGTTGGCGACGGACGATCCGTCGGCTGCGGTTAAAGATGAGTGACAATTCATGGCTTCGCGCAAGGGCAACGGCAAGTCCAGCAATGACGGTAAGGGCTCCAATGTGAGCAACAAGATGTGGGGCGGGCTGTTCGATGAAAGCCCCGACGCCATCATGGAGGAAATCAATGTCTCCATCGACGTCGATCGCCACCTCTATGCCCAGGACATTACCGCGTCCAAGGCCCACGCTGCGATGCTTGCCAAGCAAGGGATTATCACCGCAAAAGATGCGAAAAATATCGCAGGCGGTCTAGACACGATCCTGTCAGAGATCACCAAGGGGTCGTTCACATTCAAGCGTGCGCTCGAAGACATTCACATGAATGTGGAGAGCCGGCTCGGCGAGCTGATCGGCCCGGCCTCCGGCCGCTTGCACACGGCGCGTTCGCGCAACGACCAGGTTGCGACCGATTTCCGTCTGTTCGTGCGCGATACGATCGACGAGATCGACGTGGCCTTTGCGTCGCTGCAGCGGGCACTGGTCGATCGTGCGCTGGAGCATGCCGACACGGTCATGCCCGGCTTCACCCATCTGCAGACCGCGCAGCCGGTGACCTTCGGTCATCATCTGCTGGCCTATGTGGAAATGGTGTCGCGGGATCGCGGCCGCTTCGCCGATGCGCGCAAGCGTCTCAATGAAAGCCCGCTCGGCGCCGCGGCGCTGGCCGGCACGTCGTTCCCGATCGACCGTCACGCGACGGCAAAGGCGCTTGGCTTCGACAAGCCGATGGCCAATTCGCTCGATGCGGTGTCGGATCGCGATTTCGTGCTGGAGACGCTGTCGGCGGCTTCCATCGCGGCCGTGCATCTGTCGCGCTTCGCCGAGGAGATCGTGATCTGGACCTCGCCGCTGGTCGGTCTTGTCAGGCTCTCCGACAAGTTCACCACTGGCTCCTCGATCATGCCGCAGAAGCGCAATCCGGATGCGGCCGAACTGGTCCGCGCCAAGACCGGCCGCGTGATCGGATCGCTCACCGGATTGTTGATTGTCATGAAGGGTCTGCCGCTGGCCTATCAGAAGGACATGCAGGAAGACAAAGCCGGTGCGATGGAAGCCTATTCGGCGCTGTCGCTGGCGATCCGCGCGATTGCCGGCATGGTCCGCGATCTCGTGCCCAATGAGGAGCGCATGAAGCTTGCTGCCGGCGAGGGCTATGCCACCGCCACCGATCTGGCGGACTGGCTGGTACGGACGCTGAAAATGCCATTCCGCGAGGCGCATCACGTCACCGGCCGGATCGTCGGCATCGCCACCAAGAAGGGCGTGGCGTTGCATGAGCTCGAGCTGAATGAGATGCAGGCGGTGGAACCGAAGATCACGGCAGAAGTGATGAAGGTGCTGTCGGTGGAATCCTCGGTGAAGAGCCGGGTCAGCTATGGCGGCACGGCGCCGAAGAATGTGACGTCGCAGGCGAAGGCCTGGCTCAAGCGACTGGAAAAAGAGCGGAAATTGGGCTGATCGGGTTTGGCGTGCGAAAATTCAATGGATTTCGGGGTCTCGCCAGAGCGCGGCAATCTTTGTATGGTGCGCCCGCATTTGGGGATTTAGCTGTGACTCGTCCGACCCGCCCTGCGTCCGCGCGATGGGCCATTCTCGTTCTGACCGCTTCTGCTTTGGCGCTGGCTGGCTGCGGCCGTAAAGGCGGCCTCGATCTGCCGCCACAGGCGTCTGCGCAGCCGATGGGTACCGGCGCTCCAGCGGCGGATCCCGATGCACAGTCGGCTGCCAATAAGGGCAGGGACGTGTTCGCGCCCTCGAACGGTGTCGATGAGGGCCCGCCGGCGGCGACCCGTGGTCGCAAGAAGCCGTTCCTGCTCGATCCGATCCTGGACTAACTCGCCATGCGCCATTTCGACTATCGCAACGGCGTGCTGCACGCCGAAGGCGTTGATATTGCCGAAATGGCGGATGCCGTCGGCACGCCATTCTATTGCTATTCGACCGCCACGCTGGAGCGGCACTACCGCGTCTTTACCGAGGCCTTTGCCGATACCAAGGCGCTGGTCTGCTACGCCATGAAGGCGAATTCCAACCAGTCGGTGCTGCGTACGCTGGCGAAGCTCGGCGCGGGCGCCGATGTTGTCTCGGGCGGCGAATTGAAGCGCGCGCTCGCCGCCGGCATTCCGCCGAAGAAGATCGTGTTTTCCGGCGTCGGCAAGACGGCGGATGAACTGCGGCTGGCGCTCGACGAAGACATTCTCTGCCTCAATATCGAGTCGGAGCCTGAACTCGCATTGCTGTCGGAGATCGCCAGCGAGACCGGCCGTACGGCGCGGATCTCGATCCGCGTGAATCCCGATGTGGATTCCGGCACGCATGCCAAGATCTCCACCGGCAAGTCCGAAAACAAGTTCGGTATCCCCATCAGCAAGGCACGCGAGGTCTATGCCCGCGCTGCGAAGCTACCGGGCATTGAGGTCACCGGCGTCGATATGCATATCGGCAGCCAGATCACCGATCTCGCCCCGATGGAGCAGGCATTTCGCATCCTGGCCGATTTCGTCACCGTGCTGCGCAACGACGGCCACACGATTTCGCATGTCGATTTCGGCGGCGGCCTCGGCATTCCTTATTACGAGGACCGCGCCGCGCCGCCGGAGCCGATGGCCTATGCGGCCATGGTAAAGCGCGTGACGCATAATCTCGGCTGCACGCTGATGTTCGAGCCCGGCCGCATGATCGTCGGCAATGCCGGCATTCTCGTTGCGCGCGTCATCCATGTGAAGCATGGCGACGGCAAGACCTTCGTCATCATCGACGCTGCCATGAACGATCTGATCCGGCCGACTTTGTACGAGGCCTATCACGAGATTTTGCCGGTGGCGGCGCCCGCACCCGGTGCGAAGCTCGTGGCCGTTGATGTGGTCGGCCCGGTCTGTGAAACCGGTGATTATCTGGCGCTGGACCGCAAGCTGCCGGAGCTGAAGTCCGGCGATTTGCTCGCGATCATGACCGCCGGTGCCTATGGCGCCGTGCAGGCGGGAACCTACAACACCCGCGCGCTGGTCCCGGAAGTGCTGGTGAAGGACGATCAGTATGCGGTGGTCCGCCCGCGGATCGAAGTCGAGCAGCTGATCGCCATGGACAAGGCCGCGCCCTGGTTGTGACTCTTGTCCCTCCCCCAAGCGGCGTAGCCGCGCAGCGGGGAGGGTGGATCGACCGCGCAGCGGTCGAGACGGGTGGGGTATATCCTCACGCTCTGCGCCTGCGGAGGCACCCCACCCCGGCCTATCGGCCGACCCTCCCCACCGCGCTTCGCTTGGGGGAGGGATGCCGCTACCATCGGTGTGCACCTGCCTCACGCCTTCGTGACCCCAATCGCCCCGAATCGACTTAGGCTCAGGCTTTGCATGTGTACGGATGGCCCCCCGTGCCATGCCTCATTGCCGCCGCCGTGCTAGTGTGTCGTGCGGTAACATCGGAGATCGTCGTTGAGCGCTGCGCCCCCCGACCGACCACAACCCCCACACGATCCAAATGCCGATCGTCAGGCGGCGGCGCAGCTTCAGCTGGCGCAGGCGCTGCAGCGTGCCCGGGTGGCGATTGCCTGGGAGCGGGGATGGCCACATCTGGCCCGGCTGCTCAGCGTCGTCGGTTTGTTTCTGGTGGCGTCCTGGGCTGGTCTGTGGCTGACGCTTCCCTTCACGGCGCGCGCCATCGGTCTTGCGTTGTTCGTCATTGCCGCGCTGGCGACGCTCGTTCCTCTCCTGAAGTTTCGCTGGCCGTCGCGTGAAGAGGGCTTGTCACGCCTCGATCGCGGCACCGGCATTGCACATCGCCCCGCAACAGCGCTGACCGACACGCTGTCGTCGCAGGACCCGATGGCCCGGGCGCTGTGGCTGGTTCAACGCGAGCGTACGCTGGCCTCGCTCAAGAAAATCCGCGCCGGTCTGCCGTCGCCGCGCCTCGCGATCCATGACCCCTGGGCGCTGCGCGCCATCGTGGTCGTGCTGCTGTTCGCCACCTGGTTTGCCGCCAGCGGCGAGCGCGGTGCGCGGATCATGGCGGCGTTCGACTGGAACGGCGTGCTGGCGCCGGCGAATGTGCGCGTCGATGCCTGGATCACGCCGCCGCCTTACACCGGCAAGCCGCCGATCATCCTCTCTGCCGCCAACAAGGACGCGTCCACGGCCGATGCCGCTGCATTACCGGTGCCGTCGGGCTCGACGCTGATCGTGCGCTCCAGCGGTGGTGCGCTTGATGTCGTTCTCACCGGCGGCGTCGCTGACGTGGCGCCGACGGCGGAAGCCCCGAAGGGCACCAACGAAAAGCATTTCACCATCACGTCTGACGGGACAGCACATGTCCGTGCGCCGTCCGGCCAGCCGCAGTGGAAGTTCACGGCAACGGGTGATCGTCCGCCGACCATCGCGCTCGCCAAGGACCCGGAGCGTCAGGCGCGCGGTTCGCTGCAGATGTCCTACAAGCTCGAGGACGACTACGGCGTTACCGAAGCCCATGCGCAATTCGCGGCGCGTCCCGCCGAGACCAAGGATGGCATCAAGGAAGCCGCCAAGCCGCGGCCGCTGTTCGATGCGCCGTCATTTGCGCTGGTGCTGCCAAATGCGCGCACGCGCAACGGTGTCGGCCAGACCGTGAAGGATCTCAGCGAGGATCCCTATGCCGGCGCCGATGTCACGCTGACGCTGACCGCGAAGGATGAGTCGGGCAACGAGGGCAAGAGCGAGCCGTTCAACATGCGCCTGCCCGAGCGGCTGTTCACCAAGCCGCTGCCCCGCGCGCTGATCGAACAGCGCCGTATCCTGGCACTCGACGCCAATCAGCGCGGCCAGGTCTCCTTCGCGCTGCAGGCCCTGATGATCGCGCCGGAAGCTTTCACGCCGGAAGCCGGTCAGTATCTCGGGCTGCGCAGTGTTGCCACCCAGATCGAACGCGCCCGCACCGACGCGGCCCTGAAAGAAGTCGTTGCCAGCATGTGGGCGCTCGCCGTCACCATCGAGGACGGCGACATCACCGATGTCGACAAAGCGCTGAAGGCGGCGCAGGACGCGCTGAAGCAGGCGCTGGAGCGCGGCGCCAGTGACGAGGAGATCAAGAAGCTCACCGAGAACCTGCGTGCGGCGCTGGATAACTTTCTGAAGCAGCTCGCCGAGCAGATGAAGCAGAACCCGCAGCAGCTGGCGCGTCCGCTCGACAAGAACACCAAGGTGATGCGGCAGCAGGACCTCAACAACATGATCGAGCGCATGGAGCGGCTGTCGCGCTCTGGCGACAAGGATGCCGCCAAGCAACTGCTCGAACAGATGCAGCAGATGCTGGAAAACCTGCAGATGGCGCAGCCCGGCCAGTCCGGTGACAGCGAGATGGATCAGGCGATGAACGAGCTTGGGGACATGATCCGCAAGCAGCAGCAGCTTCGCGACAAGACCTTCAAGCAGGGCCAGGACCAGCGCAACGAGCGCCGCCGCGGCAAGCAGGGCGAGCAGGGTATGGGCGATCTGCAGCAGGATCAGCAGAACCTGCGCGATCGCCTCAAGCAGCTGCAGGATCAACTCGCCAAGCAGGGCATGGGTCAGGGTCAGAAGGGCCAAAAAGGACAGCAGGGGCAAAAAGGCCAGCAGGGCCAGCAAGGGCAGGGCCAAGGTCAAGGCGGCGACGATCAGGCGGACGCCGATGGTGACGGCGACGGTGATGGTCTCGGTGATGCCGACAGCGCCATGGGTGATGCCGGCGGCCAGCTCGGCGAGGGCAATGCCGATGGCGCTGTGGGTTCGCAGGGCAAGGCACTCGATGCGCTCCGCAAGGGCGCCCAGAAGCTCGCGCAGGCCATGCAGCAGGGCGAGGGGGAAGGCCAGAACGAAGGCCCCGGCAACAATCCCGGCCGCCAGCAGAGCGGTGGCCGGCAAAGTGATCCGCTCGGGCGTCCGCTGCGTGGCCGCGAACTTGGCGACGACCTCACGGTGAAGATTCCCGGCGAGATCGACGTGCAGCGCGTGCGGAGAATCCTGGAAGAGCTGCGTCGTCGCCTCGGGGATACGACCCGGCCGCAGCTTGAGCTCGATTACATTGAGCGGCTGCTGAAGGATTATTGAGGGCGGAGTTAGGAAGCGCCGGTGCCAGTGGTTTCCCTCCCCCAAGCGAAGCGCAGCGGGGAGGGTCGGCCGATAGGCCGGGGTGGGGTGCTTCGGCAAGTGAGAGCGGCGTTTGTGGCACGACCCCACCCGTCTGGCCTTCGGCCAGCCACCCTCCCCGCTGCGCGGCTTCGCCGCTTGGGGGAGGGATAAGAAAGAGCCCTCTATCCCTTGTTCTTCACTGCCAGTGCGTCCGCCACCGCAGTGCGGATATCCGCCACGGAAAACGGCTTCGTCACCACATCGTGCACGATCGCATTCAGGCCCGTCGCGCGTTCGCGCTGGTCGGCGTAACCGGTCATCAGCAGGATTGTCAGTTCGGGAAAATCGCGCGCGACGGCCAGCGCCAGCGCGATGCCGTCCATGACAGGCATCTTGATGTCAGTCAGCAGCAGGTCGAATGCGCCGCCCCGCTCGGTAAGGATCTCCAGCGCCTCGGCGCCGTCTTCGGCAGTGACGATCTCGTGGCCATCCATGGCGATGGCGCGGCCGACCAGCAGCCGCATCGATTCTTCGTCATCAGCAATCAGGATACGCGCCACGACAACTCCTTGGACTTACGCGCCGGCGACGTCGCGCTTGGTGAAGAAGCGCACATCGATACTGCGGCCCTCGGCCGGCGGCGAGGCCAGCCGCGATCGAAACCACGTCTTGTCGCCGGGATTGAGGCCGGGCTGCTCGAGCACGGCGTTCCAGCCATATATTTCAGTCCCCTTCTCGTCGCGGACCACGAAACGCAGGCGCGGCAATGCGGTGGGGATGCGGGTCTCTGACACGATCAGGCCTTCGATGAGCAAGACCGACTTGCCATCGACGGTCTCGGTGGTGACCTTGACGTCCTTGAAGGCAAGCCCCCGTATATTCACGTCGAGGCCGACCGCCTGGTAGAAAGTCGCGGTCTGCGGCATCAGCTTGACCAGGTCGACGCGCCAGATCACCAGTGCGAGCAACAGCGACGCCATGGCCGCGGTGGCGATCGGCAGGCTGTGACGTGGCATGACGAACAACCGCGGCAGCGACGGCACGAAACGGCCCAGCACGGCAAGGCGCGACGGCGGGGTGGCCCGCATCGCGGCCACCGCGTCGTGCTGCGCCAGCGTGGCCCAGTCGGCTGTTTCGGTGCGATCATTGGCATCGACCGGCCAGTCGGCCGAAATCGACGGGCTGTCCACCACCGGAACGTTCGGCGCCGAGGCGTCGTCGTTCTCGGTCACGCCCCAGGCGCTCATATCTTCGTTCGGATCGGGCTCGCTGGCCTTCGCCGCCATGGCGGGAACACGGGCTTCGGCGCGGGAGAGGTCCTCCGGCCGCGCCAGCCAGACTTCCTTGCAGCGGGCGCAGCGCACCGTTCGTCCGGCATCGCCGAACGTGGCCGGGTTCACGGCGTAGGACGTCGTGCAATTGGGGCAAACGATATGCATGGAGCCGATAGCCGATGACATGGCCGGCAGGCTACAAGACGACCGTTAACGAATCGGAAACCATAACGGCCGCACAAGCAATTGACCGTCTTTTTGAGGCTTTTTGAACCCATCGAACGGAGCTGAATGTGGTCCGGTTCGAAAATGTTGGTTTGCGCTACGGGCTTGGCCCGGAGATTCTGCGCGACCTCAATTTCCAGATCCCTGCGCATTCGTTCCAGTTCCTGACCGGTCCCTCTGGCGCCGGCAAGACCTCGCTGCTGCGTCTCCTGTTCCTGTCGCTGCGGCCGACCCGCGGGTTGGTCAATCTGTTCGGCCAGGATATCTCGCTGCTCGGCAAGGACGAGATCGCCGACTTGCGCAAGCGCATCGGTATCGTGCTGCAGGATTTCCGTCTGCTCGACCATATGACGACCTATGAGAATGTCGCGCTGCCGTTCCGGGTGATGGGGCGTGAGGAGTCCAGCTATCGGCGCGAAGTCATCGATCTCTTGAAATGGGTCGGGCTCGGCGATCGCATGGATGCGCTGCCGCCGATCCTGTCGGGCGGCGAGAAGCAGCGCGCTGCGATTGCGCGCGCGGTGATCGCGCGGCCCATGCTGCTGCTGGCGGATGAGCCGACGGGCAACGTCGATCCGACGCTGGGCCGGCGTCTGCTGCGGCTGTTCATCGAACTCAACAAGTCGGGCACCGCGGTGATTATCGCGACCCACGATATTACATTGATGGATCAATACGACGCGCGGCGCATGGTGCTGCATCAAGGCCGGCTGCATATCTATGAGTAGAATCGGCGAAGAACACGGCCCGCTGATGGACCTCGGCACCGATCGTCCGCAGGTCCCGGCGAAGGCGCGCAACGCATCCCCGATCGTGCCGCGCGGCTCGATCGCCGGCCGCGCGCTGGTCGCCGTCGTCGCCATCATGACCTTCCTCGCCTCCATCACCACAGGCGCAGTGCTACTGATCAGCGCCTCGGCGTCGGAGTGGCAATCGGAAGTCGCCAGCGAAATCACCATCCAGGTGAAGCCGCAGGGCGGCCGCGATCTCGACCGCGATACGCAGGCGGTGACCGACGCCATTCGCGGCCAGCCGGGGATTGTCGAGGTGCAGCCCTATAGCCGGGAGCAATCGGCGCAGTTGCTGGAGCCGTGGCTCGGCACGGGACTGTCGCTCGACGAGCTGCCGGTGCCGCGCGTTATCATTGCACGTGTCGCGCCGGGGACGGCGCTGGACATTATCGGCTTGCGCAAACGGGTGACGCAGGCCGTGCCCTCGGCCAGCGTTGACGATCATCGCGCCTGGGTGGAGCGGATGCGCTCGATGACATCGGCAACGGTGCTGGCCGGGCTCGGCATCCTTGCGCTCGTTATTATCGCCACCATTATCTCTGTATCCTTTGCGACGCGCGGCGCGATGGCGGCGAACCGGCCGATCGTCGAGGTGCTGCATTTCGTCGGCGCGGGCGACCGCTACATCGCCAATCGCTTCTTCCGCCACTTCCTGCGGCTTGGCCTGCAGGGCGGTATCATTGGCGGCGGTGCCGCGATGCTGATGTTCGGGTTTTCGGAGTCGATCGCGAGCTGGTTTTCCGGCACGCCGGTGGGCGATCAGTTCGCCGCGTTGCTGGGGACGTTCTCGCTGCGGTCGTCAGGCTATCTCGCGGTGGCAGGGCAGGCGCTGTTGATAGCAGGAATTACCGCCTGGGCGTCGCGCCGCACATTGTTCTCGACGCTGAACGACATCGAGTAACGTCTCAGGCACAGGCGATGGCATCGCCAAGGCGCCGAAAAATACCTAAGATTGCTGCCAAAGGACCAAACGCCAGACCGATGATCTTGCTCGACGACCAGAACACCACGGAGATGCCCGTTGCCGCGCCACCGCGGCGGCGCGTCATCCGTGCGGCACTTGTGGTCGCATTTGCACTGTCCTTCATGGTCGGCGCCATCGGCTTTGTCGCGTTCCTCGCGCAACTGCGCAGCGGCGAGCTGAAGCCGTCGGCGAATGCCGACGGCATCGTGGTCCTGACCGGCGGATCGTCGCGCGTCGCGGATGCGCTCGAACTGCTCGCCAACGGTTTCGGCAAACGGTTGCTGATCTCCGGCGTGCATCCGACCAATGGCGCCGCCAATATCTCGCGCACGCTGCCGGACAGCCAGCGGCTGCTGGATTGCTGCGTCGATCTCGATCGCTCCGCCGTCAACACCCGCAGCAACGCGGTGGAGACCAAACGCTGGGTCCATGAGCGCGGCTTCAAGTCGCTGATCGTGGTGACCTCGAATTATCACATGCCGCGCGCGATCGTCGAAATGTCACATGAGATGCCGGATATCGAGCTGATCCCGTTCTCGGTGATTGGCGACAAATGGCGTGACGAGCCGTGGTGGACCAGTGGCCCGACGCTGCGGTTGCTGCTATCGGAATATGTCAAATATCTCGCGGCCGAAGCGCGGGTGCGGCTGGCGAATATCGGCATTGATCTGATGCCGGATTCCGGCAGCGACCAGCAGAGCGACGCGCCGCAGCGCCGGCCGGCCACGGCGTCTGCGAATTGAACTGCAATTGAGCTGATCGGAACACCATGACTTCGATATTCGTGCGTTCGTTGATCTACAACGTGCTGTTCTATGTGCTGCTGGTGTTCTGGATCCTGGTGGCGATTCCAACCTTCGTGATGCCGCCTCGCGCCTTCATGGCGATCGCGAAGGCGTGGGCGACCAGCAGCATCTGGCTGATGCGTATCGTCTGCAACACCAGGGTCGATTATCGCGGACTCGAGAAAATTCCGGCGGGGCCGCTGGTGGTCGCCTCGAAACATCAATCGATGTGGGAGACCTTCGCGCTGATGCCGTTCTTCGATCGGCCGCTGTTCATCTACAAGCGCGAGCTCGGGCAGATTCCGTTCTTTGGCTGGTACCTGAAGAAGTCGAAGATGATCGGCGTCGATCGCGATGGCGGTGCGCGTTCGCTCATCGATATGGCCAAGCGCGCCACCGAGGAAATCCAGCTCGGCCGTCAGCTCATTATCTTTCCCGAAGGCACGCGTCGTCCCGTCGAGGCACCGCCGGATTACAAACCCGGTGTCGCGCAGATCTACGCCAAATCCGGCGCGCCGTGTCTGCCGGTGGCGCTGAATTCCGGCCTGTTCTGGCCGCGCCGCACCTTCCTGCGCTATCCCGGCACGCTGGTGGTGGAGTTTCTCGATCCGTTGCCGGCCGGCCTGCCCCGCAAGGAATTCATCGCGGCGATCAGCACGTCGATCGAGGCCGCCACAGATCGGATCGTTGCAGAGGCGCGCGCGGAGCAGGCGACGATCTTCGGGCGCGTGCCGAATGTCGCGGTGAAAGAGAGCTAGCGCTTGGTCACTCGTGCAGCATGGCTGCGAGCTGATGGAGCTGCGCGTCGCGAAAACCTTCAGTCTCGATGGCCTTCACGGTCGACAGCACGTAATCGCGGTTAAGTCCGGAACGCCCGTGGCCCTGCCGCACGAAGTGCAATTGTTCGCTGAGGCTCAATCGTCCGGCATATTGCACATGGCCGCGATCGACCACATAGGCCAGCGCGCTGACGCGGGTGCGTCCCACGTCATCCAGCCAGACCGAGCGCATCACCTCGCGATAGACATGGGTGGTCTGCTCACGCTCCCTGAGATAGGCGATGGTGTCATGGCGCAGCTTCGCCGCCACCCGAAAGGCAATGCCGCGGCAGGCGCCGCCGCGGTCCAGGCCGAGCACGAGGCCAGGCTTTTCCGGCGTGCCGCGGTGGTCGAAGGAATAGACGCAGAGCGCCCGATGTTCGCCGATCAGCCGGGCCGGGACCTGTTCGATGAACTCGAAGCCCGGCCGCCACATCAGCGAGCCATAGCCGAACACCCAGAGATCGCTGTCGGAATCGGGCTCGGCGGTGATTTTCGCGGTCATGGTGCCGACCTAGCAGAAACCTTGGGCCCGGGCGATCTTGATTTCCTGCAATGTGGCCCTGCGACGACAGGATAACCCCATGAAAGGGATCGCCGATTTGACAAAATCATGCGATCTACGTCCCGCCATGTCCGAATATGCACAGCCCACCCAGCGCCGCCTCTGGCCGATTTTCATCCTGCCCGTCATCATCGTCGTCCTTGCGGCGGCGTGGAGCGGCTTCTGGTTCTATGCCGCGTCCAAGGTCGACGAAAACGTCGATATCTGGCGCGCCCGAGAGGCCGCGGCTGGCCGCGTCTATGATTGCGCCAACCGTTCGGTCTCCGGCTTCCCGTTCCGGCTTGAAGTCCGCTGCAGCGGTGTCAGCGTTTCGCTGACCTCGCAAACGGCCACCCAGAATGCGACGCAGGTGCCGATCACCGCGAAGCTCGGTGAGATCGTCGTGGTTGCGCAGATCTACACGCCGCGGCTCCTGGTCGCCGAATTCACCGCGCCGGCAGTCCTGTCCGATCGCGGTCAGCCGGCGATGGTGATGAATTGGGGCTCCGCGCGCAGCAGCATCACCGGTCTCCCCGGCACGCCTGACAGCGCCGACATCGTGTTCGACGACGTCTCGCTCGACCGCTTCGCCGGCTCGGTGCAGGCGCCGACCGCACGTGCCAAACAGGTCGAATTGCATGGCCGCACGGCAGCGAATTCGACGCCGGACAAGCCGGTGATCGAGACGGCCCTGCAGATCAGGAGCGGCAGCATTGCCGATGTTCATCCGATCCTCGCCGCACCCTTCGACGCCGATATCCGCGCATTGCTAAGCGGCCTCAAGGATGTCTCGCCCAAGCCCTGGCCGCAGCGTTTCCGCGAGCTTCAGGCTGCAGGTGGACGCGTCGAGATCGTGCAGTCGCGCGTCCAGCAGGGCGAGATCATCTCGCTGGCGACGGGCTCGCTCGGTCTGACCGCCGCGGGCAATCTCGACGGCGAATTGCAGATGACCGTGGCGGGGCTGGACAAGGCTATCGCCGCCCTCGGGATCGACAAGTTGCTGGAGATGGGCGTGCCTCAGGAGGCGCTGGATCGCATTGCGCCCGGCGTGAAGTCACAAGACGTCAACAACATCCTCGGTGCGCTGGATCGCGCGATCCCCGGTCTCGGCAATGTCGTGCGCAAGAATGCCGGCAGCGGCCTTGCCGCCGGCGTCAATTCGATCGGGACTGCGGCTGTCTTGGAAGGCAAAGCGGCGCGGTCGTTCCCGCTGAAATTTGTCGATGGCGCGGTGTTCCTCGGGCCGCTGCGCGTGGCGCAGATCCCGCCGTTGTTTTAAGGGCCAGTTTCTCGCTTCCCCTCTCCCCCAGCGCAGCGTAGCTGCGCGCCGCGGGAGAGGGTGGATCGAACCGCAAAGCGGTTCGAGACGGGAGAGGGGCAGCAGAGCTCCATCTCACCCCTCTTCCGGCACGGACTTCGTCCGCGCCACCTTCTCCCGCAAGGGGAGAAGGGAAGAAGAGCCTCAATCCTTCTTCGTCAGCGCCTGATGCTTGCGCCCGAAGTCCGGTGCCGCTTCATCCTGACCGATACTCACGATGCCGCGGCGGATCGCGCGGGTGCGGGTGAAGTGCTCGAACAGCGCATCGCCATCGTCGCGGCGGATCGCACGGGTCAGTTTCGACAGGTCTTCCTGGAAGGTGCCGAGCATTTCCAGCACCGCGTCCTTGTTGGCGAGAAACACGTCGCGCCACATGGTCGGGTCTGATGCTGCGATACGGGTGAAATCGCGGAAACCGCCCGCGGAGAACTTCAGCACTTCCGACCTCGTGACGTCTTCGAGCTCGTCGGCCGTGCCTACGATTGTATAAGCGATCAGATGCGGCAGATGGCTGGTGACCGCGAGCACCAGATCGTGATGCGCGGCCTGCATGATCTCGACATTGGCGCCCAATGCAGCCCAGAAGCCGGTGAGCTTCTCGACGGCCGCGGGATCCGCGCCCTCGGGCGGCGTCAGAATGCACCAGCGATTGCTGAACAATTCGGCGAAGCCGGAATCCGGACCGGAGTTTTCCGTGCCGGCGACCGGATGCGCGGGAATGAAGTGGATATTGTCCGGCAGATATTCCGACATCGCGTGCAGCACGGAGGCCTTCACCGAACCGACGTCGGAGACGATCGCGCCGGGTGCGAGATGCGCCGCGATGCTTTTCGCCACGTCGCCCGCCACGCCGACGGGCACGCAGGCGATGACCAGATCGGCATCCTTGACGGCGCTGGCATTGTCGTCGGCGATGCGGTCGGCGAGCTTGATTTCCACGGCGCGTGCACGCACGGCCGCCGAATTGTCGGTGGCAACGAGTTCACCGGCAAGGCCGAGCTGCTGGATGCCGCGCGCCAGCGACGAGCCGATCAGGCCAAGCCCGATCAGCGCGATACGTTTGAAGGGCGGCGTGGCGCTCACGTCATTGCCCCGAATTCGATGCCATGAATTCACGCAGCGTCTCGATCACCAGCCTGTTGGCTTCCTCGGTGCCGATGGTCATGCGCAGCGAGTTCGGCAGGCCGTAATTGGTCACGGTGCGGAGCACCAGCCCGCGCCTGGTCAGGAACGCATCGGCGTCCGCTGCGGTCTTGCCGGTCGCCGGAAAATGCATCAGCAGGAAATTGGCTACGCTTGGCGTCACCTCGATGCCGAGCTTGGTGATTTCCTCGGTCAGGATGCCGATCCACTTGGCGGTGTATGTGCGCGACATCTCGACATGGCCGGTGTCCTCGATCGCCCCCACCGCGGCCATCATCGCCGGCGCCGAGACGTTGAACGGCCCACGAATCCGGTTCATCGCATCGACGATGTGCGCAGGGCCGAACATCCAGCCGATCCGCAAGGCGGCCAGGCCGTGCACCTTCGAGAAGGTGTAGGTGGCGACGGTATTCTCGGTGGTCTTCGCCAGCTCCAGGCCGTTGTCGTAGTCGCCCTTGGTCACGTAGTCCCAATATGCGGCGTCGAGCACCAGCAGCACGTGCTCCGGCAGGCCGGCGCGCAGGCGCTTGATCTCGGAGGACGGCAGATAGGTGCCAGTCGGGTTGTTGGGGTTCGCCAGCCACACTAGCTTGGTGCGCGGCGTGACGCAGTTCAGGATCGCATCGACGTTGCAGGTGAAGTTGGTTTCCGGAGCGACCACATTGGTGGCGCCGTTCGCCTGGGTAGCGATCGGGTAGACCAGGAAGCCGTGCGCGGTCGAAATCGCCTCGTCGCCGGGGCCGAGATAGACATGCGCAATCAGGTTGAGAATTTCGTCGGAGCCGGCACCGCAGATGATCTGCGCGGGATCGAGGCCGAAGCGGTGGCCGAGCGCCTCGCGCAGCACCTTCGACGTGCCTTCCGGATAATCCTCGAGATGCGCGACAGCGGTGGCGAAGGCGTCCTTGGCGCGCGCCGACGGACCGAACGGGGTCTCGTTGGCCGACAGCTTGTAGGTCTTGCGGCCGGGCTCCACCACCGGGCTCTTGCCAGGGGTGTAGGGCGCGATATCGAGAATGCCGGGCTTCGGCACAGGACGGGACATCTTCAACTCCAGAACGTCAGATTGGCTTACGAACGCGGTGCGTCGCTGGCGGCCACGGTATAGCGGGTTGCGTGGCTGCCGACGAGAGCCGTGGAGCGCACCGAGGCGCCGGCTTCGATCAGCGCCGACTTGATCTTGTCGAGGCTCGAGGCTCTCGTGATCGAGATCAGCAGCGCCGCGCCGTCAAAGGCGGTATCCGGCACGGCGACGATTTCGGCCAGCGGCGATAGCGCGCGCGCGGTCTCGGCATTCCAGCCTGACACCCGCACGCTCCACATCTCGACTTCGGTCACCATGGCGCTGTCGGCGACGCGCGACACCACAAACACGGGAAGCGCGGCCGGATGGTCGGCGCGTTCGATGAACGGCAGGCGTGCGATGATCTTCGGCGCGCCCAGGGCTTCCAGCGGGATCCACCACGGCGTGCGGCTGGACGTCGCCGAGACCAGCGCGAGATCGCCCTTGGACTTGGCCACGGCCTCGACCGCTGCGGCGGCGCTGAAATGCGCGACGTAAGGCACGGTGAAGCCGAAATGAAAGCGTGCGGAATCCCGCATCGCGCTCTCGCCGAGCGACAGATCCGCATGCACCGAGAACGGCGCCTGAACGTAAGTGAAAGTCGAGATGATCACCCGCCAGATGCTCTCGACGGTGTCGATCGGCAGGATGCCGCGATGGCGCTGCACCAGACGGCGCATCATGTCGGCCTCGCGCGCCGGCCGGAAGGCCGAGCCGACCTCCTGGGTCTGCTTCACCGAAATCAGCCGGTCGATGATGTCGCCGCGCTGCATCAACAGGGCGTGAACCTGCGCGTCGATGCTGTCGATCTCTTTGCGCAGTTCATCCAGCGAGGGCGGGGCGGGTGGTAATTTCGACATGTTCAAAACCTTCGGGACGGGAGGCGTGATAGGTCCCGTCGAGCTTGCCGGGCCGGCTCCGGGGAGCCGGCGGGCACGGCCATTGATTAGGTAAGACGGTGCCGGAAAGCAAAGAAAACATGGAAGATTTGGCCGCAGGGCAGTTGGGCAATTTGACCGGGGTATGCCCATATTGACGGCAGGCGGGTGTGGGACTAGTTTCTGGTCTCTTCCGTGGTCATTTGAGCCGGCCGGCTTGCAGCCACGTTAAACAACTCGCTAAACAGGCCGGGGACAGTTTGATCCCGGCCGAGCTATTTGTTCAGGCCGGGTTTTTTATGGCCTGATTCCGGTTTTGGTTTGAGAACCTCCTGAGGAGGCCGGTATCAAGATGGTAAATGTCGAACTGGTGAAGAGTCCGGTTGTCCGCCCCGATGAGCGTGGACATGAAGCCGATCATCCGACCTCGCTGGTCGCGGCCTTCGGCATGGATCAGCCGCTGCGGCTCGATTGCGGCGTCGACCTCGCCCCGTTCCAGATCGCCTATCAGACCTACGGAACGCTCAACGCCGACCGATCCAATGCGATCCTGGTCTGCCACGCTTTGACCGGCGACCAGCACGTCGCCAATATCAATCCGATCACCGGCAAGCCCGGCTGGTGGCAGACACTGGTCGGCCCCGGCAAGGCCCTCGATACCGACCGCTACTTCATCATCTGTTCGAATGTGCTCGGCGGCTGCATGGGCTCGACCGGTCCGGCCTCGACCAATCCCGCCACCGGCAAGATCTGGGGACTGGATTTTCCGGTCATCACCATTCCCGACATGGTGCGTGCGCAGGCGATGCTGATCGACAGTCTCGGTATCGGTCAGTTGTTTTGCGTCGTCGGCGGTTCCATGGGCGGCATGCAGACGCTGCAATGGACCGCGGCCTATCCGGAGCGCGTGTTCTCCGCGCTGGCGGTTGCCTGCAGCACGCGGCACTCGGCGCAGAACATCGCGTTCCACGAATTGGGTCGTCAGGCCGTGATGGCCGATCCCGATTGGCGCGGCGGGCGTTATTTCGAGGAAGGCACACATCCGCATCGTGGCCTCGGCGTCGCGCGGATGGCCGCGCATATCACCTATCTGTCGGATGCCGCCTTGCACCGCAAGTTCGGCCGCCGCATGCAGGACAGGGAGTTGCCGACATTCTCCTTCGATGCGGATTTTCAGGTCGAGAGCTATCTGCGCTATCAGGGCTCTTCCTTCGTCGAGCGCTTCGATGCCAACTCCTATCTCTATCTGACGCGTGCGATGGACTATTTCGATATCGCAGCCGACCACAACGGCAAGCTTGCGGAAGCGTTTCGCGATACGCAGACGCGCTTCTGCCTGATGTCGTTCACATCAGACTGGCTGTTCCCGACGGCGGAATCGCGCGACGTCGTGCATGCGCTGAACGCCGGCGGCGTCCGCGTGTCCTTTGCGGAGATCGAGACCGACAAGGGTCATGATGCCTTCCTGCTCGACGTGCCCGAGTTCCTCGATATCGCCGGTGCATTTCTGAACTCCGCAGCCTCCGTGCGCGGCCTGCCTGTTACGGGGACATAGAGATGGCGTTTCCACAACAGACCTTGCCGCTGAATTCTGCGGTGGCGACGCCGGCGCCGCGCGGCACGCAGGACTATCGCGGCGATCACCTCCTGGTCGCGGAGATGATCAAGCCGGGCTCGAAGGTGCTCGACGTGGGCTGCGGCGATGGCGATCTGCTGCAATTGCTGGAAAGCCGCGGCATCGACGGCCGCGGCATCGAATTGTCGCGCGAGGGCGTCAACCGCTGTGTCGGCAAAGGCCTCGCAGTGGTGCAGGGCGACGCCGATACGGACTTGATCAACTATCCCGACGATGCGTTCGACTACGTGATCCTGTCGCAGACGCTGCAGGCGACGCGGCAGCCGCGTGTCGTGCTGGAAAATCTGCTGCGCATCGGCCGCAGCGCGATCGTGTCGTTTCCGAATTTCGGCTTCTGGAAAATGCGCGTGCAGTTGCTTGTCGGCGGCCGCATGCCACGTACGGAGAATCTGCCGGCGACGTGGTACGACACGCCGAACATTCACTTCTGCACCATCAAGGACTTCGTGCAGCTGTGCGACGAGATCAACGTGAAGATGGAGCGCGCCGTTGCGCTCGATCTCTATGGCCGTCCGCTGCGCCTCAATGCGCCGTGGTGGTTCTGGAACATGTTCGGGGAGCAGGGCGTTTTCCTGCTGAGCCGCGCGAGTAAATCGGCGCAACCCTGATCGCGTGTAGATTTCTGTCTGATGGAAACAGAAATACCGCATTCTATGCGGCTTTTCACGCCGTGTGTCGGTTTGCGATACACGCCAAAGATGTGCGTAAAAGCTAATTCGAATAGGTAATATAAGCGCGCATTCTGTCGAATGGGTGGCTGCTATGTCTATACGTATGGCGTCCGTTGAAGTTGAAGCGATTCACTCCGATGTCGCCGTTAAAAAATCGTCACTTGAACCGTTCTAGGTCTTGTTATCGCCATACCAACTTCGTTACCACGCCCGTCCCGATTGTTGGCCCGCGTATTTGGGCCGATGGGGTTCGGGGGTGTTAAGAGGAAAAATTCGGTATGGTTCAGTTCTTTGCGTATCGCCGTGCACTTCGCATCTCGGCTCTTGCGGTGTGTTCGGCGGCAGTTCTCGCGTCAGTCTCTCCCGCGTCGGCACGTCCTCATCACGGCGCTTCGCGTCATTCGCACCACGTCGGCAAGTACGCACACAGCACGCGTCATCACGTCCGGCATCGCGCGCGATATGCACGGCGCAGTGCCCGAGTCGAACAGCAGGCGCCTTCGTTCGGCGACTCCACAAATTTCAATAACGCCAATGCAAGCATGAACCAGCCTTCCGGCGGCTTCGGCGGTTCGGGCATCGTCGATGCAGCGCGCAGCTTCATCGGCCGCGGCAATCCGACGGCGCGCGGTCGTTTGTGGTGCGCAGCGTTCATGAACCTCGTATTGAAGCGCACCGGCCATCAGGGCACGGGTTCGGATATGGCGCGCTCGTTCTCGAGCTATGGCCAGCGCATCTCCGGTCCGCAGGTCGGCGCCATCGCCGTGATGTCGCGCGGTCGTCGCGGCGGTCATGTCGGTGTCGTTTCGGGCGTCGATGCCAAGGGCAACCCGATCATCGTCTCCGGCAATCACGGCAACCGCGTCGCCGAGTCGGTGTATTCGCGTGGTCGCGTTTACGCCTACGTGATGCCGACGAGCTGAGCTCGTCTATTCTGCGACGACGATCTTATCGCCGGCGGTGATCATGCCGCCGGTGATGACCTCTGCGTAAATTCCGCAATCGGCGTGACCGTAGGTCTGCAGCAGCGTTTTCGGAATCGTCAGATCCCGCGCGGCCGTATCCGGATCGACATTGGTCGCTGCACATCGGACGATGCGCTTCACCACCTTGAGCCGGGTGCTGCCGATGGCGAGCGTCCGATCGATCAGCTCGAATTCATGCCAGGCCGGCCAGCCCGCTACATGCACGTTGCCGCGAAAGCGTAGCGGATGCACCGGCTGTCCGACGGCCTTTTCGAGATCTTTGACGCTGGCGAGGTTGATGATCGACACCACCTTGCGCGGCACATCCGAAAAGCTATGGCCCTCCGCGAACAACACCCTGGGTGGTCCGCGCAATTCATCGGCAAAATTCTTCGCGAAGAACGCTTCGATCTCTGCACGTCCTTCGGTCGTCTGCAGGTCGGCTCGCGCCACCGCTAGATTGTCCTGCCGGATTGTCAGCGTATGGCTGGCGTCGTCGTAGTGGCTGCGGAGCGCCGCCAGGCGCTCGTTGCGCATCAGCATCAGAAACTGGGTCTTGGGAAAATATTGCGGTGCTGCCGGGTCGAACCCGATCGGGCCGTTCTCGATGGCATAGCGCCGGTCAGCCGGCAGGGTCTGGCCGGGCTTCAGCGTGACTTCTTCCAGAGGCTCGGGCGTCAGGCCCTTCACGGGATAGCGGTAGATGCTGGCAACGCTGGCGTAAGACTGTTCTGGCATGGTTCCGGTCTTAAGAGATTTGGGCTCGTGGCGCCATCGCCTGGCCGATTGGAATTTTATGCGGACCCCTTCCGTTTCGGGAACTGGCTGCCCACATTTGCATCAAGCTGGTTTTGACGCCAGCGACGACTGCGGCCGGTTGACCACCATCAATGCGGCCCGCGGAAACCCAATGAAGATGCCCCATCCGTGCTTTCGAGGCGGACAGGGCAGGCCGAGGGACAACACACGATGAATATTGAGAAATACACCGAACGGGTGCGCGGCTTCATCCAGTCGGCGCAGTCACTGGCCGTGCGCGAGGGCCATCAGCAATTCTCGCCGCTGCACATTCTGAAAGTTCTGCTGGACGACAGCGAAGGTCTGGCCGGCGGCCTGATCGATCGTGCCGGCGGCAACTCCCGCGCCATCCTGAAGGCGACGGAAACCGAGCTGGGCAAGATGCCCAAGGTCTCGGGCGCAGGGGCCGGGCAGGTCTATCTGGCGCCGGCGACCGCGCGCGCTTTCGATGCCGCCGAAAAGGCGGCCGAAAAGGCCGGCGACAGTTTCGTCACGGTGGAGCGGCTGCTGCTTGCGCTGGCGCTCGATAAGGACTCCGAAGCCGGCAGCCTGCTCAACAAGGGCGGCGTCACCCCGCAAAATCTCAATGCCGCGATCAATGCGCTGCGCAAGGGCCGCACGGCGGATTCCGCTACGGCCGAAAACGCCTATGACGCGTTGAAGAAATATGCCCGCGACCTGACCCAGGCCGCGCGGGATGGCAAGCTCGACCCGGTGATCGGCCGCGACGAGGAAATCCGCCGCACGATTCAGGTGCTGTCGCGGCGAACCAAGAACAATCCCGTGCTGATCGGCGAACCCGGCGTCGGCAAGACCGCCATCGTCGAAGGTCTCGCGCTGCGCATTCTCAACGGCGACGTGCCGGAGAGCCTGAAGGACAAGAGCCTGCTGTCGCTCGATCTCGGTGCGCTCATCGCCGGCGCGAAATATCGCGGCGAGTTCGAGGAGCGGCTGAAGGCGGTGCTCGGCGAGGTGACCTCGGCCGAGGGCGGCATCATCCTGTTCATCGACGAGATGCATCAGTTGATCGGCGCCGGCAAGGGCGATGGCGCCATGGACGCGTCGAACCTGCTGAAGCCTGCGCTCGCCCGCGGCGAATTGCATTGCATCGGCGCCACCACGCTCGACGAATATCGCAAGCATGTGGAGAAGGACGCGGCGCTGGCGCGGCGTTTCCAGCCGATCTTCGTGGCTGAGCCGACTGTGGAAGACACCGTCTCGATCCTGCGCGGCCTCAAGGACAAATACGAACAGCATCACGGTGTCCGCATCACGGACTCGGCGCTGGTCGCCGCCGTGACGCTGTCGAACCGTTACATCACCGATCGCTTTCTGCCGGATAAAGCCATCGACCTGATGGACGAGGCTTCGGCACGGCTGAAGATGCAGGTCGATTCCAAACCTGAAGAACTCGACTCGATGGACCGCGAAATCATCCGGCTCAAGATCGAGCAGGAGGCGCTTGGCAAGGAAACCGATGCAGGCTCGAAGAGCAGGCTCGAAACGCTCAAGAAGGAACTCGCCGAGCTCGAAGAGAAATCGGCAGCGCTCACCCAGCGCTGGTCGGCCGAGAAGAACAAGTTGTCGAATGCGCAGAAGCTCAAGAGCGAGCTCGATGGCTTGCGTCTTGAACTCGCCGAAGCGCAACGCCGCGGCGAGTATCAGCGCGCCGGCGAACTGGCCTATGGCCGGATTCCCGACCTTGAAAAGCGGCTGGCCGATATCGAAGCCAACGAGAATTCCGAGATGATGGAAGAGGCGGTCACCGCCAATCACATCGCGCAGGTAGTCTCGCGCTGGACCGGCGTGCCGGTCGACAAGATGCTCGAAGGCGAGAAGGACAAGCTGCTGCGGATGGAACTGAGCCTCGGCGAGCGTGTCGTCGGCCAGGCCGAAGCGGTGCGTGCCGTGGCGACGGCGGTGCGTCGGTCGCGGGCAGGCCTGCAGGATCCCAACCGGCCGATCGGCTCGTTCATGTTCCTCGGTCCCACCGGCGTCGGCAAGACCGAGCTGACCAAGGCGTTGGCGTCCTATCTGTTTGACGATGACACCGCGATGGTTCGCCTCGACATGTCCGAATATATGGAGAAGCACTCGGTCTCACGCCTGATCGGCGCGCCTCCGGGTTATGTCGGTTATGACGAGGGCGGCGCGCTGACCGAAGCTGTGCGGCGGCGGCCCTATCAGGTCGTTCTGTTCGACGAAGTCGAGAAGGCGCATCCGGACGTGTTCAACGTGCTGCTGCAGGTGCTCGACGATGGCCGCCTGACCGATGGCCAGGGCCGCACCGTCGATTTCCGCAACACGCTGATCATCATGACGTCGAATCTCGGTTCGGAATTCCTGGTCAACCAGCCCGAGGGCGAGGATACGTCAGCGGTGCGCGACCTGGTGATGGGCAACGTCCGCGCCCATTTCCGGCCGGAATTCCTGAATCGTGTCGACGAGATCATCCTGTTCCACCGCTTGCAGAAGAGCGAAATGGGCCGGATCGTCGAGATCCAGTTCGCGCGGCTCACCAAGCTGCTGGAAGATCGCAAGATCACGCTGGTGCTGGAGGACGAAGCCCGTGACTGGCTCGCCGACAAGGGCTGGGATCCCGCCTACGGCGCCCGTCCCCTCAAGCGGGTGATCCAGCGCAACGTCCAGGATCCGCTGGCGGAGATGATCCTCGCCGGCGACGTCAAGGACGGTGACCATGTCGACATAAGCGCCGCCGGCAACGTCCTGACCTTCAACGGCAAGCCGGCCCGAACCGCGGAGATCGCCGAGTTCGAGGCGCCGGTGCCGAAGCGGCAGCTGAACTGACGGCACGGGTTTGAACGCAACGAAACGGCCTGAACCTCACGGCTCAGGCCGTTTCCACGTCGGAGAAAGATCATGACCCGCATTCTCGTGGTCGGCGCCACCGGCCTTGTCGGCCGCCATGTCATCGCCAAAGCGCTCGCCGACAGTCGGATCACACGCATCGTTGCGCCGACGCGGCGGCCGCTCGCGGCGCATGCGAAGCTCGACAACCCGCTGGTCGATTTCGACCGGTTACCAGCCGAGGCCGACTGGTGGGACGTCGATGGTGTGATCTGTGCACTCGGCACGACGCGCGCCGAAGCTGGCTCGGATCAGGCGTTTCGCGTTGTGGATTATAATTACCCGCTTGAAGTTGCCCGGCTGGCGCGCAAGCACGGCGCTAGCCGTTTCGCGCTCAATTCGTCGGTGGGTGCCAATGCACGCTCAAAGCTGCTCTATCCGCGTACCAAAGGCGAAGTGGAGGAAGCGCTGAAGGCGATGGGCTTTCAGTCTTTGACGGTTGTGCGGCCGGGCCTGATCGGCGGTGACCGTGACGAATTCCGGCTGGGCGAACGCATCGCAACAGCGGTGCTCGGTATCCTCGGTCCGGTCCTGCCGCGCAGCTACCGGATCAGCCCCGCCGACAGAATCGCCGATGCACTGATCGAGGCAGCCGTGACCGGCGCGCCTGGTGTTCACCTGATCGGGTCTGCAGAGCTCGCCGCGGATTGATCGCCGGACCTCAGCGACTCTTTTGCTACTGTCCCGAGCGTCACCTAGCCCACGCGGCGTTGGTCTGACGCGCAGAAGAAGGCGAAAAATACGAATTTAGCGGCTGGTCGTCGGCCGTGCTGGTGGCACCGCGCCGGTCACGCCTGCGTCGGACACGCGGGCGCCGGGGCCTCGCATGGTCATCTGGGCGTCGATCCGGTCACGTTCCTTCTCGAAGCCGGCCATGATCGGCCCTTCGAGCGAGCGGCCGCGTGGCAGTTTCACGCGCATAGGATCGACGAAGCGGCCGTTGACCAGAATTTCGTAGTGAACGTGGGCGCCTGTGGACATGCCGGTGGAGCCGACGAAACCGATGACCTGACCCTGCCGCACGCGCTTGCCGGGCTCCATGCCCTTGGCGAAGGCCGACATATGGCCGTAGGCGGTCTCGTAGCCGTTGTTGTGCTTGATGCGGATATATTTGCCGTAGCCGCCTTCCCAGGCTGCTTTTTCGATCACGCCGTTGCCGGATGCGAAAATCGGGGTGCCGTAGGGCGTCGACCAGTCCACGCCGGTATGCATCTTGGTGTAGCCGAGGATCGGGTGGCGGCGTCCGCCGAAGCCCGAACGCATGATGGCGTTATTGACGGGCTTGCGGACCAGGAACTTCTTCGCGCTCTTGCCGGTCTCGTCATAGTAGTCGACGACCGAGTCGTCAGTGGTCAGGAAGCGATAGTATTTCTTGGTTTCGCCGCCCACCGTAAGCGAAGCGAACAATACTTCGGTCTTTTCGGTGATGGTGGCGCCTTCGTCTTCGCCGGCGAAGAACACGTCGAACGAGTCGCCGGGTTGTACTTTGCGCTGGAAATCCACGTCGTAGGAGTAGATCCGGATCATATCCTCGATGACGGTGGCCGGGACCTTGTTGCGCAGCGCCGTCTCGTAAATGCTCTGATAGAGCCGCACGCCGGTGCCGTCATCCTCCTCGTCATCGTCCGATGCGCTTGGCGCTTCGGCGACGGTGTTCATGCTGGAGACATCGACGGCGACGTATTTGCCGAGATCGGAGAGGGCGGCGACCGCCTCGATGGTGGAATCGTTGGCGACGATGACGCGGTAGGGCTGCAAACGCTGGCCCGGTCCGGCCGGCGACATCAGGATGCGAACTTTCTGACCTTCCTTCAGTCCGCCGTCGCGGCCGCGGGCACCCAGCGTAGTGGCGATCGCCTTGGCTTCCTCGGGCATCGCGCCCTGGTCGCGCAGGATGGTCAGGATGGTGTCGCCCTTCTTGACGATATGGATACGCTCGCCATTGGGGTTGCCGCCGGTCGCCTGATCCTTGGTCTTGGCCAGCAGCGTGACGTTTTCCGGCACGATGCGGGTTTCGAAGCCAGCATAAGGATCGGCCGTGGTCCCTTCGGCGGCATAGGCCATCTTCATGTCAGGCTGGCCGCCGATATCGCCGGTGGCGCTGGCGACCGTCGTGTAGCGAACGCCGGTATTGCCGCGCCAGTTGGAGGCGTCGCGCACGCGCATCAGGACTTCATCGATGGCAACGCTGGCACCGATCTTGGCTTTCGGCAGTACCTGACCGAGATCGCGGGTGACGAAGGAGACTTCGGCATCGGGCTCGACGGCATTCGGATTGACCGCGGCGTCGTCGCTGTTGGGAGCTGGGCTGCCGACATCGGTCAGCAGGCGTTGTGCATTGAAGGGCGGGATCTTGGCGCTGAGATCGCTGGTCGCCATCGCCAGATTGCCGGAAATCCGGATGAAGGGCCGCACGCGCATCACGTCGCGATTGCCGACGCGGGTGACGGTGGAGACTTTGAGTACCTGGCGCGCGGCGGAAGAGTCGCTCGGCGGCGGCAGGCGGTCGGACTTATGCAGGCTTGCTTGTTTGTCGGTGGCACTGAAGGCGCCGCGTAGCGCGCCTTCGACACGCTCCGGTACCTTGGCAAAGGTCATCTCGCCGTCAAGCGACGCAAAAACGGCGCCGCCGATCAGAGCCGCGCCGCAGAGACCTGTGAGGATAGTACCACTGAACCACTGTACCGAGACGCGGCGACGATCGATGACTGCGGCTTCGGAGCCATCAACGGATAGCGGCGGCTCGTGGCCGAGATCAATCATCCCGGTCTCACGATTATAGGCGCCACCGCGTGACAGTCCGTGATTCAAGCCGACATCCCCCGAATTCCCAGCATCATGCGAAGAGTCTTCCCCAAGCACATCGCATCGACGGTCGAACAGTGCGCGCCAAAATGCTGGCCGAATGGACGAACGTCAATGCTGCAAACTCTTTCGCTGTGTTCTCTTTGGCCCAAAAGCGCACTGCGATGACGCAGCTCGTTCTTTCGAGAGGCCGTTGGGCCCAGATCCGGTTCGACCACCCCTAAAAAGTTTCAGGGGCGCCGCAGAATCTTTGCACAAGGCATGCTCAGAACGTCGGAGGAATGTGGCTCTTGTACGGCGTCACCCCTGTAAAACCTACGCTTTTTGGGCCCTGGAGCGTCCTCCACAGCACGTGACGATTTTCTGACGAATGGCGTTGACAGTTTCGGGTGAGGGGGCCTATAACCCGGCCACTGAGCGCAGCGGCGCCGGGGCCTACCAGCCCGGGCGGTTGTTCGTGTCTCGGAAGCTCATCACCGCGAAGATTGTTTCAGTAGCCGATAGGTGTCGGCTGCTGATCTGTTGTCGGGTGATTGAGTGGCAAGATTTTCTCCCTCCTGGGGAGATTGACGCATCTGCGTCGGGCTGTTTGACAAGTTAAATTGAAGAAAGAGAAACGTGGACGGCGGAGTCCTTGCGGGTCTCGTTCGATGGAAGCTTCGGCTTCCTGAGGCGGGGCCGGACGAAAGACTTCGGCGGTACACGTTTTGAACAAAGGTTAACACCATCGTTGTTAGCGCTGTGAAGCGCGGACAGCAGATTGGCTGAACTTCGGTTTGGTCGATTTAGTATGGTGGGACCTCGTCAATACGTTGTGATCAGCCGGTTTAAAGTTTCAAGTCCAACTTGAGAGTTTGATCCTGGCTCAGAGCGAACGCTGGCGGCAGGCTTAACACATGCAAGTCGAACGGGCGTAGCAATACGTCAGTGGCAGACGGGTGAGTAACGCGTGGGAACATACCTCTTGGTTCGGAACAACACAGGGAAACTTGTGCTAATACCGGATAAGCCCTTACGGGGAAAGATTTATCGCCGAGAGATTGGCCCGCGTCTGATTAGCTAGTTGGTGGGGTAAAGGCCTACCAAGGCGACGATCAGTAGCTGGTCTGAGAGGATGATCAGCCACATTGGGACTGAGACACGGCCCAAACTCCTACGGGAGGCAGCAGTGGGGAATATTGGACAATGGGCGCAAGCCTGATCCAGCCATGCCGCGTGAGTGATGAAGGCCCTAGGGTTGTAAAGCTCTTTTGTACGGGAAGATAATGACGGTACCGTAAGAATAAGCCCCGGCTAACTTCGTGCCAGCAGCCGCGGTAATACGAAGGGGGCTAGCGTTGCTCGGAATCACTGGGCGTAAAGGGTGCGTAGGCGGGTTTTTAAGTCAGAGGTGAAATCCTGGAGCTCAACTCCAGAACTGCCTTTGATACTGAAAGTCTTGAGTATGGGAGAGGTGAGTGGAACTGCGAGTGTAGAGGTGAAATTCGTAGATATTCGCAAGAACACCAGTGGCGAAGGCGGCTCACTGGCCCATAACTGACGCTGAGGCACGAAAGCGTGGGGAGCAAACAGGATTAGATACCCTGGTAGTCCACGCCGTAAACGATGAATGCCAGCCGTTAGTGGGTTTACTCACTAGTGGCGCAGCTAACGCTTTAAGCATTCCGCCTGGGGAGTACGGTCGCAAGATTAAAACTCAAAGGAATTGACGGGGGCCCGCACAAGCGGTGGAGCATGTGGTTTAATTCGACGCAACGCGCAGAACCTTACCAGCCCTTGACATGTCTATGACCGGTACCAGAGATGGAACCTTCCCTTCGGGGCATAGAGCACAGGTGCTGCATGGCTGTCGTCAGCTCGTGTCGTGAGATGTTGGGTTAAGTCCCGCAACGAGCGCAACCCCCGTCCTTAGTTGCTACCATTTAGTTGAGCACTCTAAGGAGACTGCCGGTGATAAGCCGCGAGGAAGGTGGGGATGACGTCAAGTCCTCATGGCCCTTACGGGCTGGGCTACACACGTGCTACAATGGCGGTGACAATGGGATGCAAAAGGGCGACCTCTCGCAAATCTCAAAAAGCCGTCTCAGTTCGGATTGGGCTCTGCAACTCGAGCCCATGAAGTTGGAATCGCTAGTAATCGTGGATCAGCATGCCACGGTGAATACGTTCCCGGGCCTTGTACACACCGCCCGTCACACCATGGGAGTTGGTTCTACCTGAAGGCAGTGCGCTAACCGCAAGGGGGCAGCTGACCACGGTAGGGTCAGCGACTGGGGTGAAGTCGTAACAAGGTAGCCGTAGGGGAACCTGCGGCTGGATCACCTCCTTTCTAAGGATGGTTCTTCAGATGCTTGCATCTATCGAACCTCTTTTGAAACATCAGTGGCCAGACATTGGATCAATGTCTGAGCTGCATAGGCGGGACACCGCCGTCTTCGTTTCTCTTTCTTCGCGGACGAACACACGCTGGGGCGTGCTCGTGCTGCTTATTGGCGTTTGATCGCAAGGTCATGTCGATGAGCCGAGCGCAGTCCTTTGTTGTTAGGGCTTGTAGCTCAGTTGGTTAGAGCGCGCGCTTGATAAGCGTGAGGTCGGAAGTTCAAGTCTTCCCAGGCCCACCATATTTGCGCGCTTTGAATTGAAGCTGCTGCTGACGTCGACATCACATGCGCAAGCATCGCATCTGCAAAACGTGTTCTTTAGCGTTGAGCATTCGTCTTCTGGAACGGGGGCATAGCTCAGCTGGGAGAGCGCGTGCTTTGCAAGCATGAGGTCGTCGGTTCGATCCCGTCTGCCTCCACCAGAAACTTTGGTTGGATGCTGATGAGCGGTCGAGACGAAAACAACTTCAAGACATTCAGTGTGTTCAGACAGTGCGCGCCATATGGGCAGCGCCTGATTTAGTCCGCGGTATAACTTCGCTTGTCGGTCTTACGAGATCGACTGCGGGATTTATGACATCGTAAAGAGGAGATCGTTCCGAGGTTCGGGTCTGCAAGCAATTGCGGGTGCCGCAATCATAATCTCCAGGAATTGAGTGCGAACGCTTTGCTTGCAAAGCTTCCGCATCTTTATTCCTTTTCAACGAAGCTTGACCGCCTCGTTGTCGGTTCGATCTTACGAAGCAAACTGGTCTTTCTAAATCATATCCAGCTGCATGAAGTGCGCACGGCTTGACCGCCGGCGTGCGGATTTTGCGTTTCCAATTCGTTGGTTATGCAAAGCAGCGTGCAGCAAACTCTGCCGAGTGTGTGGATATTGATAATGAGAGCAATCAAGTGTCTTAAGGGTATTCGGTGGATGCCTTGGCAATGAGAGGCGATGAAGGACGTGCTACGCTGCGATAAGCTATGGGGAGCCGCGAAGAGGCTTTGATCCATAGATTTCCGAATGGGGAAACCCACCTTCGATAGCCGAAACTCTAAGGTCATCACGACGCAAGTCGGGGTGGTTTTGGATTTTCGGTTATCAGTTGA